>CALMII010000001.1 GCA_937864115.1 uncultured Steroidobacter sp.
CGTACCGCTCATTCATGAACGCGTCTCCTCATTTGGCCCGCCAGCTGCTACGGCCCGCCGGGGCTCGTGCTGCCGTTGTTCTGGTATCCCGCCCTGCCTGCCGGCGATGCCCGATGCGCCAGCTGCACCGGACACTGCGAGGGTAGGGGCAGCGAACAATGTCGGCCCCCGCCCCGCTTCGGTGCATCGGCGACACCGACGCCGCCGGCCGCAACCGGCCCGAGACCGGCTGCGGCGCGCCGGCCTTACTTGATGATTCCGGCTTCCCGATACGCGCGCAGCGCGCCCGGATGAATGTCCTTCGGGTCGGCTCCGTAGGGCATCGCAGTGGTCGACATCAGCTTGCCGAGCGCGTGAACCTCGGCGAAGGCCTTGATGTTGTTGATGATCAGCTTGGTCGTCTCGTAGGCGAGCTCGTCGGGGAACTCGGGCGCGACCATCCACGCCGCGGTGTCGGCGAAGATCTCCATCGGGGCACTGACGCCGGGGAGCGTGTTCGCCGGAATGGTCACCGGCACCATGTTCATCCCCTTGGCAATGGTCTTCTTGACCGCGTCGACGCCCCAGGCAAGGTGGTAAACCTTACGCCCGGACGCCAGGAACTCGACCGTCTGCGGGCTGAGCTCGAGCTTGTTCGTCAACGGGTCGAAGTAGCCACCGACGACTGCCGCATCCACGGTGCCGTCGAGAAGCGCGTCGACGGCCTCCTTCGTGCCGACGTATTGCACCTTCACCTGATCAGCCGGGATCCCCCAGCCGTAGCGAATCGTCCATTCCGGCTGAACGGCCCAGTTGATCTGCGGTGCGCGGCCGAGCGCGATCTTCTTGCCCGCGAGGTCCTTGATCGACTTGATGTTCGGGTTGAGCGTCGCGAGCCAGACAGCCGTCAGGTTGTAGTTCGCCAGCAGCTTCAGCGGCGGGTACTTCTTGTCGAACGGCTTCTCCCCGACGGCGGCCAAGCCGGCGACGCCGGCGCCTGAACCGACGATCATGGTCTTCTTCAACTCGGGCTCGCGATCGAGCTTCTTGATGTTGAAGACGAAGCCGGGACTCTCGGCGTGGCTCACGCGCAGCCACGGATGGTGCTTCTTCGAGATCTCCTCGAGCGCCGATCCGAGGACATACGAGCCGGTGCCGAACGGCGCGCTGATCAGGCTCACGGTGACCGGCGGGTGATCGGCAGCGACCGCGTTGCCTGCGCTCGCGGCAGCGAGCGCCGCGGCGAAGGCAAGACCGATCGTCGCCGTGCGACGCGAGTGCGAGATGCTGTGCTTCATGGTGTCGTCCTCCTGTCGATGGGCTGATCGCCCTTTCTGGTTTTCCGGTCGGAACGCGTGCTTCCGTCAGGCGGGCCGGAACACCGGAACGCCGGCCTCGTCGCTGATCCGTTCGAAATAGGCCTGCACGCGCATGCCGATCTTCACCTCCTCGGGTTTGCAATGAGTCAGGTGCGCGTACATCCGCGGTCCATCGTCGAGATCGACCAGGCACAGGATGACCGGCAGGTCGTCTTTCCAGCCCGGAAGATTCATCATGACCGTGGTGGCCGTGGTATGCGAATAGACGGTACCCGTCGGCCGCACCTCGGTCCACTCGAGGCGACGGTCGCCGCACTCGATGCACCATGGTTTCGGATGGAAGTTCATCGTCCCGCAGCCGGCGCATTTCTGCATGACCAGCTTCGAGTCGCGCGCGGCCGTCCAGAACGGACGGGTGAGATCGGTGATCTCGGGCAACGGCTTGCCCTGTGCCGATTGACGCATGCTCGTTATACCTCCGTGCCGAAGATCATCGTGACGCAACTTCTACCGGGGCGGCCGTAGGGGATTCCCCCGAAGCCCAGCGCGACCGCCTTCGTCGCGTCCTTGACCTGTCGTTCGCCCGCTTCACCGCGCAGCTGAGTGGCTGCCTCGACAATCGGCGCGAATCCGCCGATCGCGCCCCCCGGCTGCCCACCCGAGAGCTGCCCACCGTCGACGGAGAGCGGGAAATCGCCGTCGAATCGCAGGTTGCGCTCTTCGACGAACTTGCCGCCCTGCCCCTTCTTGCAGAAGCCGCAATCCTCGAGTTGCATCACGACCACGAAGGGATAGTCGTCGTACGGCTGGAACAGGTCGACGTCGTCGTGCCGGACGCCGGCCATCCGGAACGCCTCCGGCGCGCACTGCGCGAACCCGGTGTACGTCACGTCGGGCCGCGAGCGCGACCCGCGGTAGTAATTGTTGGCCTCGCCGAAACCGAGCAGGTAGACAGGACGATCGGTCAGCTTGCGTGCGGTTGCCGCCGAGGTCACGACGTAGGCCATTCCGCCGTTGACGATCGGCACGCAGTCGAGCAGGCGCAGCGGCGACGACAGCACGCGCGAGTTCAGGTAGTCGTCGACCGTGATCGGCGTGCGGTAGATCGCGCCGGGGTGCAGCGACGCGTGGAACCGAGTCGTGACCGCCACTTTTGCGAGTTGCTCGTCGGTGAGCTCGTGCTCGTGGCGGTAGCGGGTCTGGATCAGGCCGAACTGGCCGGTTGCCCCCATCACGCCGAACGGACCCTGGAAGTCCCAGAACACGCCGCGCGATCGCTCCGGAGAAAGCGGCAGGCCGGGTGCGACCGAAGGGATGTTCAGCGGCGTGTCGGCGCCGATGACCAGCACCCGGTCGACGATTCCCGCGTGAATCATCGCGGCGGCCCGGATCAGCAGCGAGCCGGCGGAGGCACCGCCCTGGTCGCCCCGCAGCAGGACCTTCGGCGAGATGCCGAGGTTCTCGGCGACCGCGGCACTCCAGTTGACCGTGTGCGCGACCTCGGCATGCGATACCGCCAGGCCCTGGCCGTCGAAGTCGTTCTTGGTCATGCCGGCCCGCTGCAGCGCAAGGTCGGCGGCCCAGGCCAGGTACTCGTCGACCGTGACTACGGGCTCGCCGGGCTTGGCCCGGCTGTAAGGGGTCCGGCCGTAGCCGACGATCGCGACTTCTCCGCGCATGCATTCACCTCCCTGGGTTTGGAATCGCCTGGGCGCCCGCGAATTTCGGTCGCCGCTTCTCGAGGAAGGCGGCCACGCCCTCCTGCTTGTCGGGGCTGGCGAGGCAGATCTGGAACCAACGGTGCTCGTTCTCGACCGCCTGGTCGACCGTCATGTCCTCGCCGCGCGTCACGCAATCGATGACAGCCCGGGTCGCCACCGGCGGCAGTTGTGCAAGCCGATCGGCGAGCGCGTCGACGCGCTGGTCGAACTCCTGTGCGGGCACCACCCAGTTGACGAGGCCGAGCCGCTCGGCCTGCGCGGCGTCGACCTGCTCTCCGAGAAGGATCAGCTGCAGGGCGCGCGCCCGGCCTACCAGTCGCGCCAGCCGCGCCGTCCCGCCGTTGCCGGGAATGATGCCGAGCCGTGTCTCGGGAAGCCCGACCTTCGCGGTGTCGCTCGCGATGCGCAGGTGACACGCCAGGGCGAGCTCGAAGCCGCCGCCCAGCGCGAAACCGTTGATCGCCGCGACGGTCGGAAACGGCGCGCTCTCGATTCGTCGCGCGAGTTCACGGCGCGGGCCGAAGTCGAGGTCGGTCCACAGCGTGCGCTCGCGCATCTCGGCAATGTCGGCGCCGGCCGCGAACGCCTTCTCACCGGCGCCGCGCAGCACCAGCACCCGGGTGTCGGCGGAAAGCCTGCCGAACGCATCGAGGGCCTCGTCGATCAGCTCGCGATTCAGCGCGTTGAGGACATCGGGACGGGCGAAGGTCAGGATCGCCTTCGGGCCATCCTGCACGAACGAAATGCAGCGGTAGTCGACGCCGGCCATGTGTCTCCCACTCGTTTCTTCTGGTCGGGCGATCGTAGATGCCGTATGCTCTTCGGTCCAATGGATTATGGTGAAGACCTTTATTGACAGCATGAATCTGCGCAGCATCGACCTGAACCTGCTGACGGTGTTCGACGCGATCATGGCCGAGGGCAATCAGTCGCGCGCCGCGAACCGGCTCGGCATGAGCCAGCCCGCGATGAGCAACGCACTGGCGCGCCTGCGCGCCGCACTCGACGACCCGCTCTTCGTCCGTACCGCACAGGGCATGACTCCCACCGCCCGCGGCCGCGCGCTGGCCGAGCCGATCCGCCAGGCGCTCGATCTGGTGCAAGCCGGGCTGGAACGCAGCCGGCGCAGCAACGAGTTCGACTACCGCTCCTCGACGCGCTCGGTGGTGATCGTCGTCGACGACTACGGCGACACGGTGATCATGCCGCGCTTCATGAACTGGCTGATGCAGACGGCACCAGGGGTGCGGGTGCGGATCAGGCGGGATCCACTGGGTGCCGCGCTGTCCAAGAAGCTGGCCGACGGGAGCGTCGACCTGGCGATCCAGTACTTCCGGACACGGGACGGAGACCTGCAGGACAAGCTGCTGCTCGGCGAGGAATTCGTCTCGATGGTCAGACAGGACCACCCCGCGATCGGCGACAGCCTGAGCCTCGCCCAGTACCTGGCGCTGCCCCACGTCGTGTTCGGGCGCCTGGGCCGGCGGGGAATCAGGAACTCGATCGTCGACCGCGAGCTCAGGCGGCTCGGCCTCACGCGGCACATTGCGCTGCAAGTGCCCGGGTTTCAATCGATGCCGATCATCGTGCAGAACACCGATTTCGTCTGCACGCTGCCACGGCGCATGGCCCAGGCGTATGCACACCAGTTGCGCCTGAAGACGCTGAAGACGCCTCTGGATCTCCCTCCGCTGCCGCTCTACATGGCGTGGAGCAAGTCGATGGATCACGACCCCGCGCACCGGTGGCTGCGGGACTCGATCTACGAGTTGTGCCGCAGGCTCTAGGCGACGTGGGGGATCCGTTGTTCGCGCGAGAACGCACTCCTGGGAAATCGAAATCTCCGCGCTGCCCCCGCTAGAGGCGCTTGATAAACTCGTTGTTCGGAAGTAGGGCAGCGCGCCACGCACGGCACGCGTAGCGGCCCCGTGAACTTCGATGGAGAGGACAGAATGAGGAAGCGGCGCCTGGGGAAGCAAGGCCCCGAAGTTTCTGCGATCGGACTGGGATGCATGGGCATGTCCGACTTCTACGGCGTGCGCGACGATGTCGAGTCAGAACATACGATGCGCATCGCCCTCGATCTCGGTGTCACACTGCTCGATACCGCTGATTCGTATGCGAGTGGCGAAAACGAGAAGTTCGTGGGCCGATGCATCCAGGGTCAGCGCTCTGGCCTCGTCGTCGCAACGAAGTTCGGCCACATCCGTGACGAGAACGGCGTTTACAAGGGGATCAGCGGTCATCCCGATTACGTGCGCGAAGCGTGCGACGCCAGTCTCCGCCGACTCGGGATCGATGCGATTGACCTCTATTTCCAGCACCGTGTCGATCCGCAGGTGCCGATCGAGGACACCATAGGCGCGCTCGCGCGGCTGGTCGAGGCAGGCAAAGTCCGCTACATCGGTCTTTCAGAGGCGAGTCCGCAGTCGATTCGCCGTGCGCACGCCGTACATCCCCTGTCGGCCATCCAGAGCGAGTATTCGCTATGGAGCCGTGACGTCGAGATCGAGGTCCTCCCCACGTGTCGGGAGCTGGGAATCGGCTTCGTCGCGTACAGCCCGCTGGGCCGTGGGTTCCTCACGGGAAGCCTGAAGCGCCGCGAGGATCTACCTGAGGGTGACTATCGTCTCAATACGCCGCGATTCGATCGCGAGAATCTCGCCCGCAACCTCGCGCTCGTCGACATGGTCGAAAGTATCGCGCGCAACAAGGGCTGCACACCGGCGCAACTGGCGCTGGCTTGGGTGCTTTCGCGCGGTGCCGACATCGTGCCGATACCGGGAACGAAGCGCGCGCGATACCTGCGCGAGAACCTGGCCGCGCTCGAAGTTTCGTTGTCCCCCGAAGAAGTCACGGCGCTCGATGAGGCCTTCCCGATAGGAGCCGCTTCGGGCGCGCGCTACAACGAATGGGGAATGGACCTGCTGGACGGTCAGCGCTCGAACTGACCGGAAAGGCCAAGCTCGAGCCGGTCGCTTCCTTTCGAGACCACGATTCGCGCCTTCCTGGGGCGCTTCGACAGTTCGCGCAGCAGGCGCACGACGGGCTTTTCGAAATGATACGTGGTGATCATCGGCCCCTGCGCGAGCATCTCGTCGACCTGCGAGCCCGCGAACATGAAGCGAAGAAGCCGCTCCTCGTCACTCAGGTTCGGATAGGCCTTGCGCAACGCGCCAACGACGGGTGCAGGTGGCGTCGGTGTCATCGCAATGCCCGGTGAGCCATTCGCGATGATCCGGTCGAGGACGTCAGGCTTGACCGGCGCCAAGAGCCGACCGTAGTAACCGAGCGCGTACTTCTTCACGGCGTCGGGCACGACGCTGTATCGATCGCCCTGGATGACATTCAGCAGTGCCTGCGTTCCGACGAGCTGCGCGAACGGGGTGATCAGCATTGGCCAGCCCAGCTCCTCGCGCACTCGAGCGCACTCTTCGAGTACCTCTGGCAAACGGTGGCTCAAACCGGCCTCGGCGAGCGACGCCTCGAAGTTGCTCCGCATTCCGCCTGGCACCTGGTGATGATAGTGCGTCGCGTCGTACTCGAGGGGGACGCCCACCGGCTTGCCCTCCTGCTCGGCCACGCGCTGGAAGTGGCGGCTGACCTCGTCGACGAGCGCATCGTCGATGCGTACTTCGAAACCCATCGAACGAAGGTCGCGCACCATCGCCTGCGTCGACGGCTGGGCGATTCCGTTTGCCAACGGGGCGATCGATGTGTGGATCTGGTCGACGCCGAGCTTCACGCCCTCCAGGTAAACGAGTGGCGCGAGTCCGGTGATGCAATGACTGTGCAACTCGAGCGTGGTCGAGCCGATCACCTTGCGCACGGCGGGGACCAGCGTGCGGATGCGGTCTACGGTCAGCAGCCCGCCGGAGTCCTTGATCATGATCGCGTCGACTGCATTCTTGCGCACCAGCTCTTCGGCCATGCGCACGTACAGTTCGTCGGTGTGGACGGGACTCAGGCTGTAGGCGAGGCACCCGATGGCTCGCGCCCCGAGCTTGCGTGCGAGCAGCAGCGTGCGCAGAATGTTCTCGGGGTCGCTGAGCCCGTCGAAGGCGACGATTGCACCGAACCCGTTGGCGACCATTCTCTCGATCATGAGATCGTTCAGGTCATCGGGCATGATGTCGGTGAAGCTGTAGCCCTTGCTGCGCATAAAGCCCCGTAGCGGCGCATTGCGCACCCGCTCGCGCATCAGACGGACGCGCTCCCACGGGTTCTCCTTGAGGAACCGGATGCAGACGTCAAACTGAACGTGACCCGCGAGATCGATCGTGTCGAATCCGATGCGATCCATCGTCTCCGCAACGGGCAGCATCATCGCAGTGGTCATGCGCGTTGCCCACAGGCACTGGTGGGCATCGCGCAGTGTAGTGTCGACGATCCTGATTTCCTTCATGACGGTTCGCGCCCCTCTTTCGACGGTTGCATCAGCACGTTCTCCACCCATCTGGTCGTGACGCGGTTCTCGCGGAAGTCCGGGTGCGACAGCACCATCTGATGAAACGGGATGGTCGTCTCGATTCCCTCAATGGCGAATCTGTCGAGGGCGTCACGCATCTTCGTGATGGCTCCCGTCCGGTCGTCCGCGTGCACGAGCAGCTTGCCGATCATCGAGTCGTAGAACGGAGGGATCCGGTAGCCGGTGTAGCAGTGCGAGTCGAGCCGGATCCCGGGGCCCGACGGCGGACTCCAGACGCGAAGCTGCCCCGGTGAAGGGCGGAAATCAGCCAGAAAGTCCTCGGCGTTGATTCGGCACTCGATCGCGTGGCCGCGTATCGCGACGTCGGCCTGCGTGAACGAAAGCGGCTCGCCGGCGGCGATTCGGATCATTTCGACCACGAGGTCCCTACCGGTGATCATCTCCGTGACCGGATGCTCGACCTGGATGCGGGTGTTCATCTCGAGAAAGTAGAACGACTTCGTGTCGAGGTCGACGATGAATTCGACCGTGCCAGCACCCTCGTAGCCGACATGACTCGCAAGCTTGACTGCCTCGGCTGCCATCTGCTGGCGCACCGCTTCGTCGAGAATCGGCGACGGGCCCTCCTCGAGCAGTTTCTGGTGCCGACGCTGCGTCGAGCAATCGCGCTCGCCCAGATGGACGACGTTTCCGTACGAATCGCCGAGAATCTGCACCTCGACGTGCCGCGCGCGCTCGATGTAGCGCTCGATGTACAGCGTCGAGTCGCCGAATGCCGCGCCCGCCTCCGCAGACGCGCCAGCGTGAGCGGCCTCGACCTCTGCAGCGTCGCGAACGATGCGCATGCCTCGCCCGCCACCTCCGGCGCTGGCCTTGAGAAGGAACGGGTAGCCCTCGCGGTCGCCGAATCTGCGCGCGTCCGAAGCGGACTCCACGTGATCGGAACCGGGCACGGTGGGCACGCCGAGCGACTCGGCGATGCGCCGCGCACGCAGCTTGTCGCCCAGCTCACTGATCGCCTCGGCACTCGGACCAACGAAGATCAGCCCGTTCTCCGCGCAGTAGCGCCTGAACGGTGCGCGCTCGGAGAGGAAGCCGTATCCGGGGTGTACGGCGTCGCAACCGGTCCCCAGCGCTGCGGCGACGACCGTCTCCTTGCGGAGATAGCTGTCGCTTGCACGCGCGGGACCGATGCAGACGGCACGGTCCGCGCGACGTGCGGCGAGGGACTCCCGATCGGCGTCCGATACGCCGACGACGGCCTCGATGCCCAGTCGGTTGCAGGCATCGACAATCCGGACAGCGATCTCGCCACGATTGGCGACAAACAGACGACGGATGGGCCCGCGGACGTCAGGCACTGCGGCGCTCGCCATCAGGGCGCAGGATCATCAGGATCTCGCCGAATTCCACGAGCGCCCCGTTCTCCGCGCGGATCTCCTCGATGACGCCCGCTTGTCCGGCCGGCACAGAATTGAACAGCTTCATGACCTCGACGAGGCAGACGCTGTCCTTGGGGTCGACCCGCGAGCCGACTTCCACGAAGGGCGGTTTCTCGGGCGACGGCGCTCGATAGAACGTGCCGAGAATTGGGGAGCGTATCGCCACGCATCCTTCGGGAATGCGGTCGTCGGCAGGCTTCGGCGCCCTGGGGACCTCGTCCGGCATCGCGGCGGTCGACGACTGCGTGACGACCGTCTGGGCCGGCGTCGCTGCTGCGGGCGCGAGAGCGGGTGCGCGGCGCGGCGCCACCCCTTCAGCGACCGACTTGCGTACCTCGAGCTTCAAGTCGTCGAACTCCAGCCTGATTTCGTCGTAACCGGAGCTCTCGATGAGTGCAAGAATCGTTTCGACGTCCTTGTGCGTCAATCCCATTGCAGTTCCATTGCTAGTAGAGGTCGAGCGTGGGCGCTGGTTGCCCGCCACGCTCAGGTCGTCTCGCCCAGCTCCTCCTTGATCGACTGAAGGACGCGTTCCTTCAGCGATATGAAGGCTGGGTCCGTGAGCATGCTCATCGAGCGGGGCTTCGGGAACGGCACATCGACCTGCTCCTTCAGCCGACCAGGCCGGCGAGACATGACATAGACGCGATCGCCGAGGAAGATCGCCTCGTCGACATCGTGCGTGATGAACATGATGGTGGGCCGGAACTCCGACCACACCTTCAGCAACAGCTCCTGCATCAGCAGCCGCGTCTGGAAGTCCAGCGCGCCGAACGGCTCGTCCATCAGCAGCACTTCCGGGCGGTTCACCAGCGCACGCGCGATCTGCACCCGCTGGCGCATCCCGCCCGACAGCTGGTACGGGTAGTTCGACGCGAAGTCGCCGAGCCCGACGGCCTCGATGAAGCGCTTTGCTTCGGCCTGATAGCGGGCGCGGGGGACGCCCTGCTTCTTTGGTCCGAAGACGATGTTTTCATAGACCGTCATCCAGCCAAAGAGCGCCGGACTCTGGAAGACCACCATTCTGTCGGGGCCGGCTCCCGATACGGGCGTCGAGCCGACGGTGATCCTGCCCGCGCTCGGCTGCTCGAATCCGGCGATCATGTTGAGAACCGTGCTCTTGCCACAGCCGCTCGGGCCAACGAGGCACACGATCTCGCAGTCCGAGATCTTGAAGTCGACATTCTCGACCGCCGTGACGTCGCTCGCATCGCGAACGGTCGCCGGATAGATCTTCGTGACGCCCTCGAGGACGATCGTGCCCATCGTCAGCCCTTGCCTTGCCAGTGCAGTAGCCTGCGTTCGATGCGCGAGATCAACAATTCGATCACGAGGCCGATCGCGCCGACGATGATGATCCCGATGAAGACGTCCGAGATCCGGAAGAAGGTTCCGGCGTCCATGATGATGAATCCCACCCCGGCCTGCGCGGCGATGAGTTCTGCAGCGACCAGAATCGCCCAGCTGACGGCTGCCGATGTCTTGACACCGGTGAGGATCGACGGCATCGCCGCCGGTAGCATCACATCCGTGAAGAGTTGGCGGCGCGTCAGTCCGAGATTGACGCCCGCCCGCACGAGCTGTACGGGCACCGATCGCATGCCGGCCGCGCTGTTGAGGACCGTGTAGTTGAAGGATGCGGCGAAGATCAGGAGGATCTTGCTCAGCTCGCCGATGCCGAACCACATGATCATCAGCGGAATGAACGCGATCGGTGGAATCGGCCGAAAGAACCCGAAGATCGGCTGCAGCGCCGCGTTGATGGCGCGGCTGTAGCCCATCAGGAGGCCAACCGGAATCGCCAGCGCCACGCCGAGCGTGAAGCCCGTCATGGCCCGCAAGAGACTCCAACCGATGTGCACGCGCAGCGGTTGGCCGGCGTACCCGTTTTCAAGGAGCTTGTGCAGCTGCGCGAAGAACTCGGGAGGGGATGGCAGCACGCGTGCGGAGACGCCGAGCACCATCGTGACGAATGCCCACAGCAACAGCATTGCGCCGATCGCGAGGAGGCTGATCAGCGGATATTTCGACTCGCCCAGCCGCTCGCCCAGGCCGCGGCGGCGCGCCGGCACAGCCGGTGCGTCCGCCTCGGTGGCGGGTGGGCGGCTCGGCACCGCGGCCTCGTTACTTGCCGGCACCGCCGAGGACCCTCCGGATGAACGAGTCATCGAAGGCGGTCGAGAGGTCGACCTTCTTGTCGATGATTTTCTCGTCCGCGAGGAACGACGCCATGCGCTGCGCCTCGGTCGGGAACGGGGAGCCCGGCACCACCGAGTACTGGTAAGTTGCGTCAGTCCAGCGCGGAACCTTCGGCGCCGGCGCCTCCTCGTACATCGTCCTCGCCAGCTCCTTCGTCACGCCCATCGCGTCGGCGACAGCAGCGATCGCGACCTCCGGCCCGTTCTTCTCGATGTGCTGATAGGCGAGCAGCAGAGCCCGCAGGAAGCGATCGACCGCTTCCTTGTTCTTCTCGGCGAACTCGCCGTGCACGGCGTAGACGGCGAGCGCCGTGTGGACACCATAGTCGGCTTCCATCCCGATCAGGCGCGCCCCCGTTTCCTTGATCTGCCTCTGGATCCACGGCTCCCAGACCGCGACTGCATCGACATTCCCGTTGCTCATCGCACCAATCTGCTCGGGCGGGCCCATCAGGAGCAGCTTGACGTCGTTCTTGCCAATTCCCTTGCTCTGCAAGGCGGCGAGCAGGCCGTAGTACGAGGTCGAACCCCGTGCGACCGCGATCGTCTTCCCCTTCAAGTCTTCGAGCCGGCGGATGTCGGTGTCCTTGCGTGCAACGAAACCCTCGGCGTTCGGCAACGTCGTGTCGATGCCGACCACCTTCCAGTTCACGCCCTGGGCCAGACCCGCGGCAAACGGCGTCACGCCGGGAGAGGCGATGTCGAGACTACGGCTCGCCATCGCGGCGATCGATTGTGCTCCGGTGGTGAGCCGGACGTACTGCGGATCGAGACCGACCTTCTCGAAAAGCTTCAAGTCCCTCGCAGTGTAGAGTAGCCACGAAGTCTGGGCCTGCAGGCCGATGCGCACCGGAATCGGCTTCGCATCCTGAGCAGCGGCTGGCCATGCGAGGCCGACCGCGAGCGGAGCCGCTGCGAGGGTGGTCAGCACCCTTCTCCGGGAAACTCTCTGGGGTCCGTAAGTCATCCTCTCTCTCCTTTTGATTTCTCGGCCGCACCCTGGGCAACGGTCCGAGGAGAACCCGCTAACGGGTCAGGCAAACCGTATCGCTCAAATCCTTTCCGCCAACTGATTCGACGACCGTGAGCTGGCCCGAGTCCTCCAGCGCCAGCCCGGCCAGGCGGTCGACGAGGTAATGGAGCGTGGGCAAGTCTTCCCAGCTTCCACGGCGGAATCGCGCACGACCGTGGCCGCTCCTGCGACCGAGAACGCGCGCATCGGGATTCGCCGCCGGAGTGAAGGTGATCTGGGCGACGTCCGACTTCCCCGGTTCGCCAACACGGGGGAAGTATCGGAAGTGGAAAACTCCCTGCGGTGCCTGCCCGCCGCTTCCCTGCGCCTCGGTCGCCGGCGCCAGCCCTTCGGCCTCGAGGCGGAAGAACTCGAACCCGAGCCAGCTGCAAGCGACTTCAAGAGCATCGTCGGCCAGACGAGGAAAATCTATTTCGCAGTAGAGCTTGGCGAAACCCAGCTCCTCACGGCCGGTGATGATCGGATCGGGAAGATTCTCGAAGAGCACGGTCAGCAGGTGTCCGTACATCGGGCCATCGCCCTTGTCGTAGCGCACCGGAATCTTCACGCCGAAGGTGTCGTAACCACGGCCGGCAAGCCAGTCGATTTCGGCAAGGCGCTGCGCTTCGAACACGAGCCGCGGTTCGCCCCAAAGCGAGAAGCCCGAAGGCAACAACGGCTCCAGGCCGGACGCGTCGGCGCGGCAAACGAGGCTGATCAGCGTCCGGCGTGGCGAATTCTTCGGGTCGGCGCGCCCTGCCGGCATCTGCCTGGGCCCGGGAGCAGGGCCGAAGAACACCGGCATGCGGTGGCGCTGATCTTGCTCAATCTGCACTGAACGCTCCTCCGTCTCGAAGAACCGACGATTCCGCTTTTCTGTCCAGTCTACATGATTCGTCGCGCCTCGCAACAAATTATTTTTGTGGCACTGCGCAATGGAACAATCCCTCTCTTTCTCTCCAGTAGAACATCGCAACCCGATTTCTTGCGGAACGCAACGAACACCCGTATTCTTTCGGCTGTATGATCTACCCGGCCCAGTGGGCCGCCGTCCGGGGGGACCAGTGTCCGCAGTCGCGATGTCGGCAAGGGAGCGCGTGCTCGCAGCGATTCGTTCGCCGAATGCGCCCGCCATCCTGCGAGAGTTGTTGGGCAAGGGGCCGCGGTCGCGCTCGGCGATTGCGCAAGCCATGCAGCTGACCGAAACCGCAGTTTCACGCGCCGCGCAGCGCCTGATCGTCGAGGGCGTGCTCGTCGAGGGCAAGCATCTGGCCGAGCGCTCCGGGCCGGGGCGGCCGTCCGTCGAGCTCGAGTTCGGCCCCGGTTTCTATGTCGCGGGCATCGGAATACGCGGCTACACGCAGTGGGTCGAGTTGCGCCGGCTGGGCGGTGAGCCGATCGTCTCCGAGCACTTCGCCTGCGAAGATCTGACCGACCCGATCGCAGTTTTGCGTCGGTGCTGCAAGGAGCTAGATACGTTGCTGCGCGCCAGACGGATACCGCGCCATCGGGTGCTGAATGTTGGCGTACTGATCGTCGGTGTCGTCGACCCGGCCACGGGGACGGTATTGCGCGCCGAGAACCTCGGCTGGCGCCGCGTCGAGGTCAAGCAGATCCTCGAGGCGATCACCGACTTCCCGCTTACCTTCGAGACGATGCTGAACGGCATGAACCTGCATCAAGGAGTGCAGGCCAGCAAGTCTCCCGAGAACTCACTACTCGTGAGCGTTGCGCTGGGTATCGGAGCGAGCGTGGTCGTCGACGGCCGAATCACGCACGGCAGCGGCTTCGCGGCGGGGCAGCTCGGTCATCTGCGTAGCCGGAACTCGACGCTGCGCTGCGTCTGCGGCCGCGTCGGGTGCCTGGACACGATCGCTTCCGGCCGCGCGATCCTTCGTGAGAACGGCCTGCTCGAGGGAAGCGCGCAATTCGGGATGCGCGAGCTGGCAGAACGATTCCGCAAGCTTTCGGCCACTGCGCGGTCACATCCCGACGTCGCCGCGGCGCTTGGGCGCGCGGGACATGAACTCGGCGCCGCAATCGGAGGCGCGATCGCGCTGCTCGATCCAGGCGATATCGTCTTCACCGGTTTCGTCATCGACGACGACCACTATTTCGACGCGGTGCGCGACGAACTGTCGTGGTACCGAACCGGCACTTCCGCTCAGCGCGCCGACTTCATCCGGCGTCCGCAAGGCGGCGAAGGGGCGCCGTCGATGATCGCGGCATTGAGCCTGGCCGCGGAGCGCGGGAGGATTGGAGGGTTCGATTGAGCACGCTGCGAAACCTGCAGGTGCGCATGCGACGTTTCCCGCAGGGCCACGTCGACCCCGCGGATTTCGAGTTCGTCGAGACGGCGGTCCCGGCGCCTGGTGAGGGCGAAGTGCTGGTGCGCAATGTATGGCTCTCGCTCGATCCGTACATGCGCCTGCGCATGGATCCCCGGCGCTCCTATGTGGAGGGGCTTCGCCCTGGCGAGCTGATGCCGGGCAGCACCGTCGGCATCGTGATCGCCAGCCGCGACCCCTCGATCCCCGTCGGTGCGCGGGTCGTTGGCGCCCGTATGGGATGGCAACGATGGTCCTGCGCTCCCGGACACGGATTGCGAATCGTTGACGAAAACGGGCTGCCCGCATCGACCGCTCTCGGCGTTTGCGGAATGCCGGGCGTCACGGCGCACTACGGCCTGTTCGCCGTCGGGCGGTTGCGGCGCGGCGAGACGGTGGTCGTATCGGCCGCTTCCGGCGCGGTGGGCTCGGTCGTCGGGCAGCTCGCGCGGATTGCCGGGGCTCGCGCCGTCGGCATCGCCGGCGGTGCCGCGAAATGTCGCTACGCAATCGAAGAACTCGGGTTCGACGACTGCATCGACTACCAGACCCCCGATTTCGATGCACGCCTGGTCGAGGCGACGCCGCGGCGAGTCGACGTGCAGTTCGAGAACGTCGGCGGGACGATCATGGACTCGGTCCTCACCCGACTGAATGACTACGCGCGCATCGTGCTCTGCGGGCTTGTCAGTGAATACGAGCGAAGCCCGACTGCGGGGTTGCGCAACACGCGCGAACTGCTGGTCAATCGTGCGTCGCTGCAGGCGTTCATCATCTCCGAGCATCCGGAATACTGGCCGAGTGCGCTCGACGAGCTCGCGAAGTGGGTGCGCGGCGGCGAGTTGCGCTATCGCGAGGATGTCACCGAAGGACTCGAGAACGCTCCGGCCGCTTTCGCGTCCATGCTGCGCGGGGGGAATTTCGGAAAGAAGCTCGTGCGGCTATGTGACGAGCGAACAATCGGGCAGGAACAGCAATGATCGACAAGACAGCGGCTTCGCTCGAAGCAGCAGTATCCGACGTCCGCGATGGCGCAACGGTCATGATCAGCGGATTCGGGGACGCGGGAATGCCGCACGAACTCGTCGACGCGCTGCTTGCACAGGGTGCGACCGATCTCACCATCGTCAGCAATAACGCCGGCAACGGCGAGCGCGGAATCGCGGCGCTGCTCAAGGCCGGGCGCGTCCGCAAGGTGGTGTGTTCGTTTCCACGCCAGGCCGATTCGCACGTGTTCGATGGCCTCTACCGCAGCGGGCGGATCGAGCTCGAGCTGGTGCCGCAGGGCAACCTTGCAGAGCGGATCCGGGCGGCGGGCGCCGGGATCGGAGCATTCTTCACCCCCACCGGCTTCGGCACGCTGCTGGCGGAGGGCAAGGAGACTCGCCGCATCGACGGCCGCGACTATGTCCTCGAATATCCGATCGGTGCGGACGTGGCTTTGGTGAAGGCACTGTATGGCGACCGCTGGGGCAACCTCGTCTACCGCAAGACTGGCCGCAACTTCGGGCCGATCATGGCGAGCGCAGCGAAGTGCACGATCGCACAGGTGCATGACATTGTCCCGCTGGGGGCACTTGACCCGGAGGCCGTCGTGACACCCGGCATCTTCGTCCGACGCGTCGTGAAGGTCAGTTCGAGGAGACCGATGCGATGAAACGCTTCAGTCGAGATGAGATGGCTGCCCGCGTGGCACGTGACATCCCCGATGGTTCGTACGTCAACCTCGGCATCGGACTACCCACGCTCGTCGCGAACAATCTTCCGCCAGGCCGCGAAATCGTGCTGCACAGCGAGAACGGAATTCTCGGGATGGGCCCGGCGCCCGCCCCAGGCGAGGAAGACTGGGATCTCGTCAATGCCGGCAAGCAGCCGGTCACGCAAGTGCCCGGAGCAGCATTCTTCCACCATGCCGACGCCTTTGCGATCATGCGCGGCGGACACCTCGACTACTGCGTGCTCGGAGCCTTCCAGGTCTCATCTCGAGGCGATCTCGCGAACTGGCACACGGGGAACGCGGACGCCATCCCCGCGGTCGGAGGCGCGATGGATCTCGCCATCGGAGCACGCCATGTGCTCGTCATGATGGAGCACCTGACGAAGTCGGGGGACAGCAAGCTGGTCGAGCGATGTACCTATCCACTGACTGGCGTCCGTTGTGTGTCGCGCATCTACACCGACCTGGCCGTGATCGATGTCACGACCGCGGGGTTTGTCGCACGCGAGTGGGTTGACGGGCTGTCGTTCGAGGAATTGTCGAGGCTTACGGCGGCTCCTCTGGCGCCGCCCGACGCAGCGACCTGAATGTCCTCCATTCGAACCCATGCCCTTGCCCTGATGCCTGCTCGTGGCAGTTCCCCAGTGCGATCCCGGTTGCGTCCCGGTCTTCGCGGGCGGCGATGGAGCAAGCGGCGTTCGGTTTGCTGGCGGCTGGCTGGCGGCGCACTCACCCGGCGGCCGCGATCCACAGCGGCAGCGTGACCATCGCGAGCAGCGTGCTCGCCGAGATCAGCCGCGCTGTCGTAGGGCCATCGCCGCCCATCCGCACCGCAAGAATGTAGGCCGACGGCGCGATCGGCAACGCTGCGACCAGCAACGCCGCGGCGAAGTAGACGCCCTGCAGGCCGAGCATCGTCGCGGTCGTCCATGCCACCGCGGGCACCGCGAGCAACTTCACCGCGAGGAACCAGGCGGCGGCGCCGGCGTGACCTCCCGAGGCACTGCGCAACTCGAGGGCGGCGCCGACTGCCAGCAGGCCGAGCGGAATCGAGGCCTCGCTCAACCTGCCGAGCACCTGCTGCGGCAGCGCCGGCAAGGTCAGACCGGCGAGATTGAACGCGACTCCGGCCACCGTCGACAGGACCAGCGGGTTGCGCACCAGCTCGCGAAGCACGCCGAGGTTGCCATGGCGGGCGAGCATCCACACCGACGCGAGGTTCGCGTACGGAATCACCGCCCCCATCACGATCCCCATGGTCGCGATCCCCGACGCGCCATACAGCTTTCCGATCGCCGCCAGGCCGATGTACGAATTGAAACGGAACGCACACTGGAACTGCGACGCGAAGACCAGATCGGGCTGGCGGAACAGCAGCCGGGCGAGCAGGCCGAGGGCGATGCCGGCGGTGATCGCGATCACGCCCGTCGCGACCAGCGGGCCGGCCGCGCCGATGTCGATCGGGGCGCGGGTCAGCGCGTAGAAGAGTAGTGCCGGGAACAGCACGTAGTAGACGAGTCGCTCGAGCCCGGCCCAGAAGCGGTCCTCGAAGCCGAACTGCCTGCGCAGCACCCAGCCGAGCAGGATCATTGCGAAGTCGGGAACCAGCAGCAAGGCGCCGTTCGTGTCCATTCAACCGGGAGCGTCGGGGGTGAGGCGGTGGCAGGCCGAGTCTAGCGCCTGAAGCGGAGCCGGGATCCCGGTGCAGGCACGCCCCAACCCCAAAAACGAAACACCCGCCCGAGGCGGGTGTTCGATGTCGGGCCGGTTCGCGCGGACGCCGGATCGGGCCGGCGTCCTGGAAGCTACTTCCGCTGCCTGAACTTCCTCAAAGCCGCGATCTGCGCGATCGCCGCCGCCAACTCGGCCTGCGCCTTCGCGTAGTCGATCGCACCGGTGCGGTTGCTCAGCGCCTCCTCGGCCGCGCGCTTGGCCTCCTCGGCCTTCGCCTCGTCGAGGTCGTGGCCGCGGATGGCCGTGTCGGCCAGCACGGTCACGCGGTTCGGCTGCACCTCGAGGATGCCGCCGGCCACGAACACGAACTCTTCCTC
>CALMII010000002.1 GCA_937864115.1 uncultured Steroidobacter sp.
TAGACGATGCCGCTGTGCAGCAGCACCGGCGGTTCGTGCTGCCCCCTTGCCGCGACTGCGGGCAGCCCATCGAACGATGACTCGTCGTAGCCGTTTTCGATGAGCACCATGTGCTCGGGCGGCGTGCCGGGATAGCGATCGCGATAAAGCTCGAGCGCCGACGGCGAGACGAACACCAAGCGCGAAGCCCGCGCCGCTGCCGCCTCCTCGATCCGCTTGAAGGCTTGCCAGCGCCGCGGGTCCGCAGGGTATCCCTCCTGAGCCATCGGATCGCGGAAGTCCGCGATCCAAGGCAGGCCTGTGCGTCGAGCCAACGTGGCGCCGATCTTGTGTGCCGTAGCGATCGGGTACGTGCTCCATATTGCCCGTACCCCTCTCTCGTGGGCCAGGCGCTGGCCGGCACGCACGCCCCACAGTTGCCAGCTCGCCCACCGATCGGGCAGCGCAGCGAACGCCGGGTAGCGCCCCATGATCGACAGGTGCCGCCCGGCGTCCAGGCAGCGCGTGCGCACCACCTCGCACCCGGCAGGCACCTGCGCGAGCGAGCGCTCATCGGTTTGCTCATAGGCGCCGGGGCGCACCGTAAGCACGATCGGCTTCCAGCCGAACTCGGGCAGGTACTGGGCAAAGCGCAGCGTGCGTTGCAGCCCGCTGCTGCCGGACAGGGGCGGGAAGTGGTAGGCGATGAGCAGGACGGGGCGCACGATCCGCCGGATTCTAGCGTCCCGGTCCTCCGCCAGAATGGCTTGACAAGATTGTCAGCCCATCTGAGGGGATTCCCGCAGGTGCGGTGCAATCATCCGCCCCGCAACCCGGTAGCATTGCGGCCGGGTTCGCGCGAGGAGCGAGCGGGAAGTCATGGGAGTCGCCGTGGTCGAGCGTACCATTCGTCGCGCCGGCGACGCCGCGTGGCTGAATCAGCCTGCGACTGTGACTTTTTCCGCGCTCCAATGCCCTCCGGGCGGGGTCCGTGCCGCGATTCGCGAGCATCTCCGTCCCGGGTACGTCGCCATCTTCGCAAAGCAGGTGCCTAATGCTTGATCGCAAACTCGGATTCGCAGTTGGCTGCTTAGCAGTCACCTTGGCTGGCTGCGGCGCGGGAGGTGGCGGGACGGACTCTGCGTCCGCAGTCGGTGGCGACATTCGCTTGGCCTCCGAGGCAACCACCAAGCCCCTTGACAGCGTTAGCGGCACCGGATCCACGTCCACCACAACGGCAGCAACGGCCGTCGTTCCGACGAAGACCTCCACTGGGACGGCAGCGACTTCGACGACAACGTCGAGCTCGTCGACAGGGTCAGCCCCGTCTCCGACCGGCGCCGCTCCGAACCTGCAGCAGTGCCTCATTTCAAAGGCGACCGTTGCGACGGCGCTGGCAGCAGTACTTGCTGACATTCGGGGGATGCCGGAAAACTCGTGGCGCAAGGTCAATGTGAATACCTTTGCCAGCGTACAGCAGCCCGCCTCGTTGAACCCTACCTGTACAAGCATTACGGGCCCGAACGCGATCATTAACGCGTGGGGATCGTTTGCCTATGACTCGAGGAGGGGCGACCTGATCACCTTCGGCGGCGGTCATGGGGACTACTGTGGCAATGATGTATATCGATTCCGGCTATCAACCCTCCGCTGGGAGCGGGCGGGCGTGTCGAGCCAAATGAGCATCTTCCAGAAGACCGCCTCGCTTCAGACAGCGCTTCCGGTCGATGGTCTTGGCAATGCGCCTGCCACAGCACACATGTATGACGGGTTGATGTACATCCCTAATTCAGACCGCATGGTGTACTTCGGCTTGGGCTTGCCCGAATTCAATGGCAGCGGAGCGCCCGCACTAAGCGCAGCCATTTCGCCGCGAACGGGGCCGTGGTTCTTCGACCCCTCAAGGGCTGACCCCAACAAGGTCGTTGGCTCCGATGGCTCGGCAGTCGATGGCTCCGTGCGGGGTGGCGCGATGTGGCAAAACCGACAATACGCGTCAAATCATCCTGGCGCATTTCTCCCTCCGTCCTACGGCCCCCAAATGGCGTCGAGCGACACTGCTTGTGAGAATGGCAAAGACGTCGTCTACATGCGGACTGCGAGCGCGTCAGCCGTGGGAAGTGGGCTCATCAAGTACGTAGTAAATGAACCATCGGATCCCGCTCAGGACCAGATGACCGAAGTTGGGGCGATGAGTAATCACATGAATCAGGCTGACATGGCCGTCGACACGAAGCGATCGATTGCCGTGTTGCTCGGGGATAGCAGCGCGCGCCGATTTGCGTTCTGGGATCTTGCTGCTTCGGGGCCGGGGAACCCGCTACAGAGTGTTGGGGCTGTGATCGACTCCACAGGAGGTTTCTCGCTTGGCGGAAACGCGGGCATGGACTACGATCCAGTTCGCGATCGGTTCGTTCTGTGGGACGGCGCATCCGAAGTCTGGGAGCTCAAGGTTCCCGATTCCAAGCCGACTGCTACATCAGGGTGGTCCGTACGCCGGCTAGTCGGAGCAGGTGGCCCGGGAGGTAGCTTGCTTACGTCGAGCGGCGGCGCCAATGGCAAGTGGAAGTATGCTCACGGCCTGGATGTGTTCGTAGGTCTGCGCGAGGCACCAAATGGGGATGTGTGGTTGTATAAGCCTTCGGGTTGGCAGGACCCCGCGCAATAGAGCGAGATTCGCCACGGTCAGGTCGCTCTGGGCGAAAGTGGGCAAACGCCAGATTGGAGCCTGACCGCGTACCGCGCCAGTCGGTGGAGATGTCTCGGAGCGGGGCGAGGCTGCTTTTCATTGTCAGAGAGTTCATCGCCTTCGCCGGGGTGGGAGCCATTGCGACGGCATCGCACTATGCGGTACTGGTCGTCGCCGTCCAGCTTGCCGGCGTCGATGCCCTTTCTGCGTCGACAGTCGGTGTGTTGGTGGGAGCGATCGTTGGCTACGTGCTCAACTACACCGTAACGTTCAAGAGCGACGCAGTTCATGCGCGGGCGATACCGCGTTACGCGGTTGCCGTCTTAATCGGGGCCGGCGTGAACTATTTGACACTCAGTGCAATCCTGAGGCACTTCGACGTTCACTATCTCATCGCCCAGGTCGTCGCGACCGCTATCGTGCTCAGTTGGAACTTTGCCGTCGCAAGAGTCTGGGTGTATCGGTCACGCTGCTGATCCATGCCGTGGCCTTACGGTCAGCGCGCTCGTGTGATGTTTATGTCGTGCGACACCCCGATCTGATCGTCGCTTGACTCTTGGTTACGTGCAGGTCCAATTGAATGAATTCACCGGTCGGAGGTGCCGTCGGCTGGTGTTCAGCACATTGAGTTGGGCGGAGAAAGCCATGAGCGAGCCAAGCGTCGACAATTTGATTTCCCCAATTGAAATCTCCGTTGTGGTACCGGCATACAACGAAGAGGAAGTATTGCTGGAATTTCATCGCCGACTTGCCCGCGTACTAGACGCGCTTGACCTGAGCGCCGAGGTCGTATATGTGAATGATGGAAGCCGGGACAGGACACTACAGATCCTGACCGAGATTGCCGGAAGCGACTCACGCACCGTCGTGATCGACCTAAGCCGGAATTTTGGAAAAGAGGCAGCAATGACTGCCGGTTTGGATCAGTCGCGAGGCTCCGCGGTGGTGCTGATTGACGCTGATCTGCAAGATCCGCCAGAGCTTATTCCTACCTTGGTTTCCGAGTGGCGTAATGGCTTTGACGTTGTCTATGCACAGCGCACTGCCCGAGACGGCGAGACGGCTCTCAAGCGCGCCACGGCCCATCTCTTCTATCGGCTGATTCAGCGAGTCACTCGAGTTCAGATACCGCGAGACACGGGGGATTTTCGGCTCCTCAGCAGGCGAGCTGTCGATGCACTTGCGACTCTCCGCGAACAACATCGCTTTATGAAGGGCCTATTCGCCTGGATTGGATTTAGCCAGAAGGCGGTTCCATACCGACGTGATCCGCGCTATGCGGGCGAGTCGAAGTTCAATTACTGGAGACTCTGGAACTTCGCCCTCGAGGGTTTTACATCGTTCACGATTGCGCCTCTTAAGGTCGCGACTTATGCCGGAATCGTGATTGCGCTGATGTCGTTCGTATATGCGGCAATCATTGTCTTCAAGACACTTGCCTACGGCGATCCTGTGCGAGGGTACCCTTCTCTCATTACGATCGTGCTGTTTCTGGGTGGGGTTCAACTGCTTGCGCTCGGAGTCCTTGGCGAGTATGTCGGACGAATGTTCAACGAGACGAAGCGCCGACCAATCTACTTCGTCGGATCCGTGATCCGAAAGGCGCCAGATGCCCAAAGTGCTGAACGGGCCAAGGGTCTGGATTCAATATTGACCTCAGCCGCGGAGTAGATGGTGGCGGGCGAAAGACGGCGTGCAAGCGCCACGCGATTGGGTGCCATCTCGATCGTCGCTGTCGCCTGCATGCAGGCCATCCTCTTCGATCAAGCGTACGGATTCAGCCACCTCATGGGGAGCGAGCTGCCCTGGTACGTGGACCATCTCTATCACCTCTACCAGATTCACGTTAACGCGGCCCTCTGGGGGCAAGGGGCGCTCACGGGTATCGACCCGCAGTTCGCCGCCGGTTACCTCGGTGGGGTAACCATCAACTGGAGCGCCAAGGCACCGACAATTCTCGTGTGGCTTGCGTCTGGCGCTGTAACTCCGGAGTTCGGCTACAAACTGTACATCGCGGCCGCGGTGCTATCTGCACCGCTGTTCGTCTGTGCGGCGGCGAGACTGCTGGGCGGCGGCGCAAAGGAAATACTGATCGCTGGGGGGATGGGGATTCTCCTCTGGTGGGCCTCGTACCTTAGCTGGTACGTGACTGTCGGTATGGTCTCGTACGTCTGGGGTGCATTTTTCGCGCTCTATGTGGGGACTGCCCTTTGGGATGCGTGCAGCCGCGAGTTGCGCGTCGCTCGGGTTCTGCTCGCTTCCTTGGCCGCAGCCGCGGGGTGGTGGGTCCATCCCCACTTTCCGCTGCTGGTGGCATTGGTGCTTGTACCGCTTCTCGCCTGCCATTACCGCGAACTGCCATGGGGGCGAGTCTTTGTAGTCTGCATGATCGTAGGGGCGAGCGCGTTGTTGTTTAACTATCCGTGGCTGGCTGCAATGTTCGGTACGGGCAAGGGGGATGTAGACACGCTCACGGCGTTCGGTGGATTCCAGAGAGCAGTCGAACCCCTTCGCATTGTTCGCGAGGCCCTCGGCGAGTTTGGCGGTGGAGCGGCAGGCGCCAAGGTAAACCCGGCATTGCTGCTATTGACGGGCGTGGCAATTGCCGTAGTGGACGCCCGGCGACGACGTATCGCCGTGGGACTGTTGGCCAGTTGGCTTGCAGCGCAGATCCTAGCCTATTGTGGCGCGAGCATCGAGGCAGTCGCTCGCATTCAACCGAATCGAATCGCGCCTGCAAGCTATCTCCTACTCGCACTTCCCGCGACGTGGGGCGTGACGGCGATCGTCGAGAGCGCAAGGCATCCGCGGAGCAGCGCCTGGCGCGGGGTATTGGCTGTAGCGGCCGCGGCCGCGCTGCTCGTCTACCCCATTGTTGAAACGGTCAAGGAAGCGTTTCCTGGTGAACATGGGCGCTATGGAATGCCGCCTCCTCAGTTTCGAAATCCGACGCCACTTGTCGATTGGCTTGTGAGCACTATACGAACCCAGCTGAAACCTGGGCGCAGAGTGCTCCTTGAGCAATCGGCCGCCCGGGTGTTTGATCACGCGCACATGGCGGGGCTGTTGGCGCTGCTCACGAAGGCGGAGTTCATTGGGGGCCCGTATGCCTCAAACGACAGGACAAACTTCAAGGACGGCCAGGTGCTTGGACACGACATAGAAGATCTCAGCGATGGTGCGCTCGCGGAGATGCTTGACCGCTATGCAGTTGGTCTGATCATCGTGCATTCAGAGAAGGCGCGGCGTCGGCTAGCAGGCTTTCCAAGAGCCACTGAACTTGGAAGTCTCGGTCCAGCCCACGCGTTTCGGCTTGAAAGTAGTGTCGACGTATTCCTGCGGGGTCATGGGCGGGTCGCGGAAAGCCAACCGGGCCATCTAACACTTGAGGGGCTAGTGGGAAAGGAAGTCGTGCTCAAATACCACTTTCTATCAGCGCTGCGAGCGATACCCGAGGCCAAGATCGAACCATACGAATTGGGCGACGGTGAGGCCCCGTTCATTCGCTTGGTCAATCCACCCGAGCGACTCGTTCTGACAACGGCGCGCCGATAGCGCGTGTCAGGGTCGTCCGTCACGCCGGTTGTGTCGATCCCTCGCGTTGTGCGCGAAGCCGGCGCCAGATCTGGAGCGTACCCGGATAGCGGAAGTGGGTTACGTGGTACATCCTGCGAACGTTGTCGGTCCACCGCAAGTGCCAGTCCATGAGGCGACCATAGAACTCTATCTTGCGACACCATCCTTCCGCGAAAAGCCGCTCGAAGGCAAGTTCACGCATTAGAAACGCGGGCGAGTAGTCCTTGAATTCACTATCGAAAGTTGTCTTCAAAATAATGATTTGATCAGATCCGAGGATGCAGAGATCGGTGGCAGCAACCCGGTCGCCGATAAGGAGCTGGTAGCAGCGCGCCCGTCCGCTCAGCGCGAAGCGGGAAAGCATGTCGGCGTAGAACGCGCCCTGCGCGTTGCCGATCGATACGGCTGTGCCGTGCTCCGCCTTCCAACTTCGCGACTCTATGTCGCCGTACGTCCGCACCGCTTCGGCCATCTCCGACGGACTCGTCACGACGTGAAGGAGAGCTTCTAGGTTGGCGCTCTTGAGCCGCGACTTTGCGCGCTTCATGTTGTGGCGGAGATTCGCGCCGCGCTGCTTCCAATAGTCGTCCCACGGCACACTAACAGCAACGCGCGCCGTGTCGATGTAGTCGGTCGTTGCGATCGATGACGTGTCGTTCGGGCGCTTGAGGAGATCTGGATCCTGTTGCGTGATCGCTGTCGATAGGATCCATGGGCGCATCTGTCGAGTGAGTGAAACCAGCAACTCACTCGTCGACGCGCTGGGATCCTGTAGCCAGTATCCGATCGGACCTTGAGAAGGTTGGAATGTCGCATAGCGAATTGGATCTGGCTGCTCAAGTACGGCAGCGGCCACGGCCGAACCCGCCACGCGGCAGACTGCAAGCTTTTGCCTTCCGTTTCCGAATGCGGAAAGCGCAGCTTCCAGGAAATCGGGGTGTAGTAGCGGACTTGCGTCATATCGGGCGTGGAGTTCACGCCAACAGGAAAGGTGCTCGGGTAGCGCGGCAGGCTCGTGAATTTCCCAGTGGTACATGTAGCGGTGGCTCCTCTTGGTAGCGTATTAGGAAGCTCTAGAAGCTCGACAAGAGTGATTCGACGATCCAGTGCCGTTCATCCTGCGTTAGCCCTTGGTGACAGGGTAGCTGGATGAGGGTTCGCCGAAACCGGGCAGAGTTTGCGCAGGCGCCGGAATCGGTACCAGGGTACGCGGTCTCCCAGCGGTAAACCGGTATCCCACGAAGCTTTATGTTGGGAAAAGTCTGTTCGGGATTGTCGACCTCGACTCCGAGTACATAGGGAACATCGCGGTCGCCGAGTTCCGCAATGGGGAAGGAGATATGACTGCATACCGAAAGGCGATCTCGGAAGAATTGCCAGTTGCTGCGTCTTGCCGATGCGATTCGACGTCTATTTGAGTGGCAGGCGAGGAATCTGGCGAGGTACGATGCGCCGAGATTGACGTGTTCCGGTTCGAATTCAACTCCGCCGTACCGTGAGGCTGGCTGTTGCTCACCAGCGAAATTCGTGGCCCCTCGACGAGCACGTTGATGCATCGACCGGAGCAGTCTCAGAAGCGGACTAATGGCACTGGAAAGAATGCGAAAGCGCCCATACTCGGCCGAGTACTCAAACGCATTCATGCATGCCTGGAACTGTGAACGAAGATCGGGTTGCTGAGGAATAATCCATCCCGACTTCGGGTGTCGCGACGCGAGAACACCGCCATCGAAGGCTGCGAAGAATTTTGATGCACTCGCAACAGCATAGTCGCTGTGGATGCCGAAGAAGGGGTGCTCTCCGACTGAAAAGAACGCGTGCGCGCAGTCCTCGACCAGCGTCCATCCGTGCCGCTGGCAGATCTGATAGAGCTCTTTGCTAGATCGGAGATGCCCGAAGTAGTGGGGGAAAAGGACGAGTCGTGTTGATTCGTCTGAAATCGATAGGAGGTGTTCGAGGTCTACGGACAGATCTTTGTGCAACCGATAGAGTCGCGCATCTGCTCCGAGCCAAGCGAACGGCGCGACCATTGATTCACAGTGATAGGCGGGAAGAAGAACGGAACTGCCGCGACCGACTCCTGAGAGCATTGCGGCATGCGCGAGCGCTGATCGTCCATTTGTGAACCATTCCACCGAAGGTAAGTCGACAACGGAACCGACGGGACCGACTCTGGAGAGATTGTTGCTGCAGGCCGGCAGCAATGGGCGCACCGGAACGACAGGACGAATGTTCCTGTAGTCTGCGCCAGTCATCCCCGGCGCGGTAAACAATGGTTCGCGGGTAGACACTAGTCGACCGGATGTCCAGCCCTTCGGAGTCGGTCACGCAGCCCACTGAATGGGATTCCGAGATCGCGGGCCTTTCGAGCGTAGAGCTTGGCGCGTTCGAAGTCGTGCAACTCAAGATACCCGATGCCTAGGTTGTAGACGATCTGCGGATCCGTGTTGGGCGAACTATCAGCCCTCTGCAACTGTTGGCGCGCCTCGTCAGAACGACGTGCCTTCGCGAGGAATATTCCGTACAAGACGCGGACCATAGGATCGTCCGGTGCGAATCTCACTGCCCGATCGAAGTAACATTCGACCGGATATCGGGAACCGCCAGGACGTGATGTGCGTTGGATCTCCGCAAACCGCGTCATGGACATGAGCGCACGCGGATGATTGGGGATTGCGCGGAGGGTGTAGTCGAGATCCCCGGCAATGGTTCCGTTCTGCCCTGCGCGGAGCGTCTCAACTTGGGGGGTGAAGTGAGCGCTCTCCACGAGGCGCTTGTTTTCGTACGCGATCGTGCGGTAGTCAAAGGGTCCAAAGGCATTTTCGAGAGGACCGCAAAGATTTGCGGCAGAGCCGGGAGGCATGACAGTCTGGGCCGAGACGTGTACATGCGGCGATGCGATCAGCGCGCCCGCGGCCGTTAGCGAAACCCAGAATCCCCTAGCCAAGACGCGCCTCCGTGAACTCAAGGAGGCGACCAAACGTCTCGAAGACT
Source organism: uncultured Steroidobacter sp. (assembly GCA_937864115.1). Classification (GTDB taxonomy): domain Bacteria; phylum Pseudomonadota; class Gammaproteobacteria; order Steroidobacterales; family Steroidobacteraceae; genus Steroidobacter. Next base: position 9,239 of record CALMII010000002.1, read on the forward strand.
TCCGCGCTGATCTCGTCGTCCTCGACATGGATACCAAGCTCCTCTTCGATCGCCGTCAGGATGCCGACCACTGCCATCGAATCCAGTTCGGGAATCGTGCCGAGCAGCGGTGTATCGGCCTGGAAGTAGCTGGGAGGGTAGCTCGGCCCGAGCTGCGCGCTGAGAATTCTTCGGAGGGCGTCGGCGTGACTCATGGAACTCGCTCTGTGTGACCGCCTCGAGTTTATCGCGTGCCGCCAGTCGGAAAAGTGCGATAGCTAACGTTCCCGTCGAACGGCCGACGCTAAACTGTCGGCCTGTCACGAGTATCCGGCTTTGCGCATGTCGAATCTGTTGGGGGATCTCCCCGCCCGAACCGCCGAAAGTGGCCGCGATCGCGGGGCGCTCGCGTTCGGTGGCGAGACCCTGGGCTACGGCCGCCTGGCTGCCGCCATCGAGACCTTCGCCGCCGCCCTGGCGGCGCTGCGCCTGCCGCGCGCCGCCCGGGTCGGCATCTGGATCGAAAAGCGCATCGAGACCGTCGTCGCGATCTTCGGCACGGCGCGTGCCGGTTGCGTGTTCGTGCCGGTCAATCCCCTGCTCAAGCCCGAACAGGCAGCGTACATCGCGCGCGACTGCAACGTCGAGGTGCTGGTCACCAACGCGCCGCGCGTGGCCGCCTTCGCCCCGCTGCTCGAGCAGTGCCCCGACCTGCGTCACATCGTCGTCGTGGGCGGCGGCGAGACGGCCGGTGCGC
>CALMII010000003.1 GCA_937864115.1 uncultured Steroidobacter sp.
GGCGGTGCGATCTCGATCGGCCATCCCTACGGCATGTCGGGCGCCCGCATGACGGGACACCTGCTGATCGAAGGCAAACGTCGCGGCGCCAAGTACGGCATCGTCACCATGTGCATCGGCGGCGGCATGGGCGGCGCAGGACTGTTCGAGATCTTCTGATCGGCCGACAGCCGACTTCATCACCGCTGGAGTGTGCAATGCACTCCAGCGGTGTCGTCTCCGAGGCCGACCTCACCTCATGCCCGGAACGTCACCGCAGCCCTGCTCTTCCCTCTGCAGCGCCCGGCCCAGCGACACGAACGCACGCCTACGAAGACAGGAATCCCCGTCCGGCCGCGACCCGGCTGCGCAATCGATCCAGATCGTCGCGTGAGTAATGGAAGCCCGCACGCACGACCGCGGCAATCCGGCTCAGGTTGTCGACGTGCAGAAGTGGATTCGCATCGAGCACCACCAGGTCGGCGTCGCGTCCGGCTTCGACCGTGCCCATCCGCTGCGTGCGAGCGAGATATTCCGCCGCGTTGACGGTCGTCATGCGCAGGATCTGCAGCGGCGACAGACCCGCGCTTGCAAGCTCGGCAAATTCCTCTTGCAACGTAAGGCCTGGCCCCGCGAGCCAGCCGCCGTCGGTTCCCGTCATCAGGCGCACGCCGCCGTTTGCCAGGTCTCTGGTCAATTCGAGCTGTCGCGCATAGGCCTGCGCATAGGTGTCGCGCATGGCGCGCGGCAGGCGCTTGAACCGTGCCGTCACCTTGCGCCATTTCTTGACGCTGGCCGCTGGCATGTAGTCCAGATAGGCAGACTGCTGGTATTCGGCGGCATCGGCGAGTTGCGACGAGCGCAGGCGCACGAGCGTCGGCACATGCCAGGTGTCGTGCGCGACGAAGCACCCGATCAGGGCCTGACACTTCTTCTCGTCGTAGGTGTCGAGCGCCCGCTGCAGGCGCTCGACGTGCGCGGGCGCCGCGAAAGCGGCCGGGTTGATCAGCACCGTCTTGAACAGACGCATCAACAGCGAGCGAACGAAGGAAATACGCAGCAACGGCGAATCGAAGTTCGGCGCGCCGCTGCTGCGCATGAGGTCGGCCTCGATCGAGGAGCAGCCTGCCCAGATCGTCGCACCAGGGCCGAGATGCTCGATCGACCGGAAACCATCGATCGCCGCCTGCTTCGCCTCGACGCCTTCCTGCAGATGCCCCAGCAAGGGAATGCCGAGCCGCTTCGCTTCGCGCAGCGCCGCACTGAACACCTCGGGACCCATCATGCCCGCCTTGACGAAGTCGGCGCCCTGCCGCTGCTGGCTGGCGATTTCCGTCGCCACCGCCTCGGCCGACGTTGCATTGAGCGGCGTGAGAATGTCGCCGGGCAATTCGAGCAGCGCCGGCGCGAGCCGGGAAATGGGCAACGTCTGACTGCGACGCTGTTCGAGCAGTCTCACTGAGCCGGACATCTGCCGGAATCCGGTGACGCCCTCTGCGAGCATCAGCGCCAGCGCGCCGTCGGGATTCTCCAGTTCGAGCACGTGGCTGTGCATGTCGTTGTAACCGGGCACGACGAACTTGCCGGTGACATCGATGCGGCGCGCCGCGGCGTCGGACTGCGCCGCGCGGCTGTCATCGATCGAAGCGATCCTGCCCTGCTCCACCAGAATGCTCACGCCGCCGGTCAGTTCGCCGGTGCGCGGATCGACGATCGTGCCGCCGTCGAGGCGGATGCGGCCCGACGGCGGGATCACGACTTTGGCTGCGGATGTCGCGACGGAAACGCCGCGCGAGAATTTCACGGTCGGCGCAGCATGAGGCATACGGGCCAGGCAGCAGGGACAGCCACCGACCTGACCCAGCAATAGCGACATCATCGGTCAACCCCCGGACGAACCGCGTCGCGCTGCGATTGGACGCTGCAGATCAGGCCGGATCCTGCTGCGCCCGCTCGGACTCGATGAGTCGTGCAAGTACGCGCCTCGCCTGCACGGGCGCAGCATCGCCCGCGAGCAGCACCGGCTTCAAGGACCACAGATCCGTCGTGCCCATCATGGCCTGCTGCGCCTCGATCATCGGCTTGTCTTCCTGGTTGAACGCCAGGTTGATGCCGTGAAGCATCTGTTCGCTGAGTTCGTGATCGTCGGTGCGGAAGGCGCGCGAGCTGGCCCAGAAATAATGAGTGGACGTCTGCGTCTCGGGCGTCATGAAGTGCACGTTCAACGTCTGCATGCCGTTCTCGCGCGCACCGCCCACATCCGTCATGCCGAAAGTCAGCGTGACCAGGGCCGGCGGATCCCATTTGACGTCGAGCCAGGCATCGACCCGCTGTCCGACACGTCCGAGCAGCACGCTCGGCAGCGGTCCCTGGAAGTCATTCGCCATCCAGCGATCACACGTCACGGTGTTGCCGCTCACGCGCACGGTGGTCTTCGCGCGCGCCGTCGCCTCGCAGCCCAGCGTGGTTTCATGCAGGAAGTCGACGTGGCCCAGGTCCAGGAGGTTGTCGGTCAGCAGTTCGTAGTGGGCCCTGGAATGGATGTATCCCTGGATGCGCGCGAGCTGCGGGTCTTCGAGAAATCCGTAGTCCGGCAGCAAGGCCGGATCGGCGCGTTCCGGCGGTCCCATCCAGATCCACAGCGTGCCGTACTTCTCGATGAGCGGATAAGTCTTGACGTGCAGCGCCTTCGGCGTCGCACCATTGCCCTGCGGATTGAAGGTGCAGGCGCCTTCGGCATTGAAGCGCAGCCCGTGATACGGACATTGAATGTCGGCGCCGACGACCTTGCCGAGATGCAGCGGCGCAAAGCGATGCGGACAGCGGCCCTGCAACGCGACGGCCGCGCCCGACGGCAATCGATACATCACGACGGGTTCGTCGAGGATGCGGCGCCCGAGCGGCTGGGCACCCAGCTCGTCAGACCAGGCCGCGACGTACCAGCAGTTCAACAGAAACGTCATCACCCTCTCCCGCCGCGCTCACGGCCGCTTCATCGAACATCGCAACGCGAACGCCAGCTGTTCGAGCTGCAGCTGCGCGCCGAGCCGATGAAAGTCGATGCAGTGCCCTGCCGAATCGAAGCGTCGTGCATCGACGAACGGCGCCTGCGTGAACGCACCGGCAAAGCGGCTGATCTCTGCGTCGTCGACGATCCACAGCGGATCGAACTCCGCCAGTCGATAGTGAACCGGCACATTCACCTGCGCCGCCAGCGAGGCGAACTGCGACGGCCAGCCACCGACGATGTCGATCAGCTCGGCGCGAGGCGTCGGCGCATCGGCGCCCCGGGTGCGCGCCGGCACCGCAGGATCGAAAGTCCATGGCGGACCGAACATGAATGAATCCTTCGCTTGCGGCGGCAGGCTGACCATGCTCACCTCCGGCAGCGACGACCACGTCGCGGTGACCGCCGGCGGCGGCGTCAATCCCACGCCCGAAATCGCAATGCCGAGCAGCGGCCAGCCCGGACGACGCGCCGCCAGCGCAACGGCGATGGCGCCACCGATCGAATGCCCCACGAGAACGATGCCCGCGGCGCGATGGCCACTGCGCTCGCGCCACAGATGCCCGATCGCACGATCGAGCTGCTGTGCATTGCCGGCGATCGTGGCCTGCGCCAGCGGAGTCGTCGCACCGTAACCCGCCCGATCCAGCGCGAGCGCCGGGAGACCCAGCGCAACGGCGCGATCGAGCAATGAGCATCCCGGCACATGGAAATACCCCGACGTGTAGGAACCGCCGGGAATCGCGACGATCAGCGGCGCGTCGGGCGCCGCTGACGGCGGCGCCCGTTCCACACCGGACACGGCAAGCTCGGGATCGACGGTCGCGAGAAAACGGCCGTGATCGCGATCTTCGTTGCGGGACGTATCCATGCTCACCACTCGTCTTCAGTCGAGGCTCACACCCACGGCAACACCGTAAGTGAGCGGCGCCGCCCACTGCAGCAGGTGCGTGCCGTTGGACTGCGTCGTCGCATAGCCGATGGTGCGCTCATCCAGCAGGTTCTTGCCATAGGCGCTGATCCAGAAGCGGCCGCTGTTGCTGGTCCAGCGGAGGTTCGCCGCGAGATCCACATAGGAGTCCTGCTCCATGACATTGTCGGCTTCGAAGTAGAAGCCGTCGTTGTAGTAGCCATTGACCGCCAGCTTGATCGTGCCGGCCGGCAGCGACCAGGTGTAGTCGGCGCCGAGCGTCGCGGTGAACTCCGGCGCGTACGGCAGCGCATTGCCCTTGACGGCGGTACCGGTCGGATCGACCGTCGACGGCACGCCTCCCATCGGATCGCTCAACAGCGCGCCGATATATGAGGAGTACTCGGACTTGATGAACGAGACTCCACCGCTCAGGCGCAGCGCATCGGTCGCCTGCCAGTCGAGATCGGACTCGAACCCGTAGATGTCTGCCGACGCGGCATTGGCGATGTAGATGACGCCGCTGGTATCCAGCACCTGCGTCTGCAGATCCTTGTAGTCGTAGTAGTAGGCGGCGTTGTTCCATCGCACGCTGCGACCGGCGAGGTCCGCCTTCGTGCCGATCTCGTACGCCGTCACGGTTTCCGGATCGTACGGCGCCGTGCCGGGCGAACCGGTATTGAAGCCGCCGCTCTTGAAGCCGCTGCTCGATGAAATGTACGCGAGGAACGTGTCCGAGAAGCGGTGATCCAGCGACACGCGATAGTTGAATTTGTCGAAGGTCGCCTTCTCATCGTCTGCGTACACCGTCGGCAACTGCAACGCGAACGGAATGACATAGACGGAGCTCGAACCATCGTAAGCCTTGCGCGTCTCCTCCGTGTAGCGTGCGCCGAGCGTGAGCGTGGTGCTGTCCGAGAACGCGTAGCTGCCTTGCGCATAGCCCGCGATGGACTCGGTCGACTGACGATTGAAGAAGGTGAGGTTCGCGCCCAGGTAGTTGCCGAAGAGAGTGATCGGCGTGAACGCGGCCTTGCCCTCGAAATAGTACACACCGGCCTGCCAGGTCAGGGCCGAGTCGCCCAGCGACTGGATCTGCAGTTCCTCGGAGAACTGCGAATCCGGCCAGGTATCTTCCGCGTAGACCAGCGGCAGCGGACCGCCGTCGAGTTCGAACGAGCGCTTGTACTCGGATTCGCGATACGCCGTGAGGCTGCTGATGGAAATCGAATCGAAATCATGCCGGATCAACAGGCTGCCACCGGCAGAGTGACCCTTCTTCCAGTTGGGCGCGTCGTCCGCCACGTCGTAGTCCAGATCCGGCGAAACACCGAGCCCGGGCGTGAAGCCCGAGATCGTGCCCGGCTGGATCGTCGGCACGTTCATCGAGGTGTCGATGTCGGAATAGTCGCCGATCAGCGTGATGGTCGTCGCATCGCTCGGCGTGAAGACCCACTTGGAACGCACGGTCACATCGTGATCGAGCGTATAGATCTCGCCGCCCGTCGACAGGTTGTCGCCCCACGGTTCGCCCTGGCGGGCCGCATAGACCGAAATGTCCGCAGCGACGTAGTCGCTGGTGCGGCCACCGATGTAGACGGTGGCAGCCGAGGTGTCGTAGTTGCCGTAGCTGACGCTCGCCTGCATCTGGTAGCCGTCGCGCGGATCGCGCGTCGTGACCTGCAGCAGTCCGCCGGTCGCATTGCGGCCGTACAGGGTGCCCTGCGGCCCCTTCACCACCGCGACCTGCGAGATGTTTGCGAGGTTCAGGTAGTTCGCAGTGGCCGAGGCGTAGTACACGCCGTCCACGTAGAGCGCGACGGGGTTTTCGAAGCCGGGCGCAACGGCGTTGCTGCCGATGCCGCGCAGGCTCGTATTGAGAATGCCGTTCGCATTGATGATGTTGAGACCGGGCACCAGTTCGGTCAGGCCCGTCACGTCGGCGGTGCCGCCCTGGATCAGATCGTCGACGCTCAGCGTCTTCACCGCGATCGGCACATCCTGCAGATCTTCCGACCGCTTCTGTGCGGTCACGATGACTTCTTCGAGCTGGGTGCTCTGCAGGGTCGCCGCCGGACCATCGGCCGCCACCGCCACGGTCTGGGCAAGAACGCCGCCGCACACCGTCACCCACCCCATATGCCACTTGTGTCTACGCATGTATCCCCCTGAACGACAGAACTTGAATTGCGCTCGAAAGCCGCGCGACGGATGCGCGCGGCCTTCTCTTCAAACCTCGAACGGACGCGGCGTGCCAGCGCCGCGAGCTTCTGTTGACGATCCTCATCGCGAGGATGCGCGGGCCTTCTACGACGCCAGCGACAGATTGGCGCGGGTCCGTCCCTTGAGACCCAGCATGACGCGCGCTTCCGCAGGCGTCGCCGGTTCGCGGCCCATCTCGCGCAGGATGCGCACGGCCTTGGCCACCTGCTCCGCATTCGACTTCGCGAGCTGGCCACGGCCGATCAGCAGACTGTCCTCCAGGCCGACGCGCACGTGTCCGCCCATCAGCGCAGCCTGCGTGATGAAAGGCATCTGGTACTTGCCCGCCGCGAGCACCGACCACTGGAAGTTCTTGGCGCCAAAGAGCCGATCCGCCGTGCGCTTCATGAAGACGAGATTGTCGAGATCCGGACCGATGCCGCCCATGATGCCGAACACCATCTGGATGAAGAACGGCGGCTTGACCAGCCCGCTGTCGACGAAGTGCGCGAGATTGTAGAGATGGCCGACGTCGTAGCACTCGTGCTCGAACTTCGCACCGTCGGCGCTCAGCGTTTCGAGAATGCAGTTGATGTCGCGAAACGAGTTGCGGAAGACGTTGTCGTCGGAGCCTTCGATGAAGGTCTTCTCCCACGGATGCTTCCACGACGAAATGCGTTTCGCGACCTGGAAGAACGAGAAGTTCATGCTGCCCATGTTGAGCGAGCAGATCTCCGGCTTGAAGCGCGCCGCTGCGGCGACGCGCTGTTGCACGGTCATGCCGGGCGCACCGCCGGTGGTGATGTTGATCACCGCATCGCAGCCCTGCTCGATCACCGGAACGAACTGGCCGAAGACATCGGGATCGGCCGTGGGAATGCCGGTCGCTGCGACGCGCGCGTGCAGATGCACGACGGCGGCGCCCGCCTGGGCTGCATCGATGGCCTGCTGCGCGATTTCCTGCGGCGTGATGGGCAATGCGTCGGACATGGTCGGCGTATGAACCGCGCCCGTCACTGCACAGGAAATGATCACCTTGTCCGACATCGCACCCCCCTGATCAGTATTCCGCTTGATTTTCAGTATGGCAGCGGGGCGATATCTGCATAGATGGTAGAATCGACCTAGTGACATCGTTTTCGTATCACCCGGACGAGCGCTCTCCAGAATGAAAATGAATCATCTGCGCCACGTGGTCGTGGTCGCCGAAAAGGGCGGAATCCGTGCTGCAGCGCGCGCATTGGGCGTGGCGCAGCCGGCCATTACACGCAGCATCGGCGAGGCGGAACGCGCGATCGGCGCACCGCTCTTCGAGCGCAGCGCGCGCGGCGTGGTGTTGACGTCGGTGGGCAGACGATTCCTGGTCCGGGCCGCGGCGATTCTTGCGGAACTGGAGCGCGCGCAGGAAGAAACCTCGCAGCTGCTCGGCGAAGGTGTCGGACGTGTGCAGGTCGTGCTGTCGACCGTTCCGCACCTGGCCCTGCTGCCCAAGGCGCTCGTGCCGTTTCGCACGAAATTTCCGAACGTCACGCTCGCGCTGCGCGAAGGCCTGTTTGCCCGCGCGCACCAGGAAGTCGAGGACGGCACGCTCGATTTCTATGTCGGGCCGCTATCGGAGAGTTCGCTGCCGCCCAGCCTGAAGGCCGAGTCCGTGTTCGAAAACTCCCGCGTCATCCTGTGTCGCAAGGGACATCCGTTGCGCAACGCGACATCGCTCAGACAGCTCGGCGCGGCTCAATGGATCTCGACGACCGTGACGGAAAACATGGATGCGGAACTCGGACCGGTCTTCAAGGCCCACGGTCTGCCGCTGCCGGCCATCAAGCTGCATGCGCAGTCGTCGCTGACGATGACGCTGGCTGTGGCGTATTCGGATCTGCTGGTGATGGCGCCGCAGCAATGGCTGCAGTTCCCGACGACGCGGGCGTATCTGGAAGAGATCCACGTGCGGGAGAAACTCGCCGCGCCGGCGATCTACGCGGTGTGCCGCCGGCGACTGCCGCTCACGCCTGCCGCGCAGTACCTGTACGACCTGTTCGTTCGCTACGGACGGGAATTCGCCGGTTCGAAATCGGACGGCGCGAAGAAGACGCTGCGTTCATCCCGACCACGCCGGTGAGCGCGGGCGACGTCATTCCTCCGGCGCGACGGTGACGCGCAGTCCGGCCAGGGCGTCGGTCACCTGGATCTGGCAGGACAATCTCGATGCGGCCTGGCAGTGCGCCAGTTCGCCCACCAGTTCGCGCTCATCGGACTGCGCCGGCGGCAGCCTCTCGATCCAGTCGGGCGCGACGTACACATGGCAGGTCGCGCAGGAACACATCCCGCCGCAGATGGCGGCCACGCCATAGTCGAGATCGCGCAGCGTCTCCATCAGGCTGCGTCCCGTGGACGCGTCGACCTCGTGTTCCGTTCCCTGCCGGTCCGTCACTTTCACTACAGGCATGTTCTCTCTCTGATTCAGGCCGCATCGATGCGCAACGGCAGTCCGGTGAAGCCGTACAGTCCGCTGTTGGCGCCGACCACCGGTTCGCCCGCCGTGAGCTGAACCCGCGCTTCGACCAGCGCTTCGAGCAGCACTTCCATTTCCAGACGCGCGAGATGCATGCCGGCACACATGTGCGCGCCGGTGCCCCACGCGAGGTGATCGCGTGCGTCGCGGTTGATGTCGAACCGGTCCGGATCGGGATAGTGGCGTTCATCGCGATTGGCACAGCCGTAGAGCAGCATGACGCGCTGTCCGGCGGGCACGATGCAATCCTCCACCGCGTAGTCAGCCACGGCGACGCGCGAGAACCAGCGCAGCACCGAGCTGTGCCGCACGCCTTCGAGCACGGCCGCAGTGATCCGGTCAGGCTGCTCTCGCAGCAGCGCCCATTGCTCGGGATGCGTTGCCAGATTGCGCAGCAGATGTCCCTTCGCAAGGATCGTCGTGTCCAGGCTCGGGATGACGTAGGCGCTCATCGCCGCCATCGCTTCCTGCATCGACAGCCGCCCGGTGCGGGCGGCTGCGAAGAGCTGTCCCGCCCAGCTGCCGTCGCGCACCGTTTCTTCGTTCAGTCCGCGCATGAACGCGAAAGCATCCTTCAATGCCGCCAGATCCGTTTCCGCCTGACGCGGACCGATGACATTGAACGCCGCGGCGGCCCATTCGAGCATGCGTTCGCGCCCCACCTCGGGCAGCCCGACCAAATGCGAGATCGCCTCGACCGGCAGAAACGATGCGAGACCCTTCATGGCATCGAACCAGCCGGCGCCGACCAGCGATCCCACGCGCGCGACGATCATCGCCTTGAGATCGGCGCGCGCATCGCGCAGCGCGGCGGGAAACAGCGGCTTGACGATGGTGCCGCGCAACCGCCGGTGCAGTTCGCCATCGGACTGGATGACGTTCATGCCCTTGGGCGCATTGAAGGCGTCGCTGAAGCCGACGCCCTCGCCGCTGATCAGCGCCTCCGAAGACCGCAGCGCCGTCTGCACATCCGCGAAACGCCCGATCGCATACACGTCCGGACGCCGCAGACGCACCACGGGACCGAGATCCCGCAGACGGCGATAGTCGCCGAACGGATCGCGCAGGCTGGCCTCGCTGAACAGGTCCAGATCCGCCTGCGGGATCGCTCGCATCGTCGCATTCATCAGTACGTGTACCTCAGGGTGATGCCGTAGGTGCGCGGCGCTCCCGGCACGTACAGATCGTTGCCGGCCGTCGCTTCCGACCCGCTCGAAAAATAGTACGCATCGTTGAGGTTGCGACCGAAGAGCTGCACGCTGTAACGCGAATTCACCGCCGTCCACGTGACCGAGGCATTGACGAGGTGATAGGCGTCCTGTTCGAGCCGGTTGTCCGGTTCCCAGAAATAGCTGGCCTTGTACCCGTCGCTGGCATTGAAGGCAAACGCACCGATGCTCGTGTCGATCTCGTAGGTGACGCCGAGACTGTACGAGAACTTCGGCGCAGACGGCGGACGGCGTCCCGACAGATCGCACGGTACCGTCCCGGCACCGCCGAGCACCGGCCCCTGGATCGGACGCGGTGCCGAGCAGATGCCGCTCGGGAATTCGTCGTATTCCGCATCCAGATATTCGAGTCCGCCGCTGATGCTCAGACCATGCGTGGGCGCGAAGACGAAGTCCGCGTCGACGCCTTTCATCTGCGCCGAGGCCGCATTGAACAGAATCGAACCGCCCGGAGGCGCCGGCGGCGCGGTCGACCGCAGCTGGATGTCCTGGTAGTCGTAGAAGAAGCCGGCCACGTTCAACCGCAGCCTGCGATCGAACAGTTCCGTCTTGACGCCGAGTTCGTACGCATCCAGCACTTCCGGCTTCGATGCCGGATTGGTGAACACGATCGGGTTGTAGCCGCCCGACTTGAAGCCGCGGTTGTAGGACACGTAGGCATTGATGTCGTCGGTGAAGTCGTGCGCGAGCACGGCCTTCCACGTCATCTTGTCGAAGGTGACGTCCGTGTCGATGCCGTCCGGATTGCCTGGATACGGATCGCCGGGATGCTGCGCGACCGTGGGCGGCAACGCGGGGATGGAATTCGGCAGTCCCGGCAACGGCGCCAGCAATCCCGAGAGTGTCTTGTTGTCGCTCGTGTAGCGCAGGCCGAGCGTGGCGCGGGTCTGCGGCGTGAAGCTGTACGTACCCTCGCCGTACGCTGAGTACGAGCGTGTCTTCGGAATGCCCGTGGTGCGCGTCGGCAGCGGCGCGGCCGCGCAGACCGTGCCGACGCAGGTGCCATACACATCCGCTTGCACGGTCGTGTCGTCGTAGTAGTAGAACAGGCCACCGATCCATTGCAGCGCCGAGTCCGATGGATTCGAACTCAGGTTGATTTCCTGGCTGAACGTCTTGGCTTCCTGATCACCATCGAGATTGACTGCCGACTGTCCGAGCACCGGATTACCGACGATGCCGTTCTGGATGTTGTCGCTCGGCGACTGGTTGTTGATGTAGCCGGTGATGCTGGTGAGCCGGGTCGAACCGAGATCGAACTCGGCCTTCAGCGACACGTTGTACTGCTCCTGCTCCACCATCGGCAGGCGACGGCTGGCCACCTGGTATTCGCCGAGATACGGCGTGCCGTCGATGCCGACCGACCCGGGGAAGATGCTCGTGTTGGTGCCCTGGTCCGTCTCGACCTTGTCGTAGAAGCCGCGCAACGTGATCGTCGTTGCCGCACTCGGCTGCCAGCGCAGCTTCGCCTGCACGCCGGTGTCCTTGAACGTGAAGGCGTCGGCGTTCATGAACGTGTTGCGGCCCCAGCCCTCGGCCTGGTCCGTGTACGTCGCCGCGAAATTGGCGGAGAGCGTGTCGGAGATCGGCAGCGATCCGTAGAGCGTCGCGCCCAGCGTATCGAAATTCGCATAGCTCACCGAGGCGTCGAATGCGGCGACGCTCTCCGGTTCCTTGGTAATGATGTGGATCAGACCGCCGGTCGTGTTGCGACCGTACAGGGTGCCCTGCGGTCCTTTCAGCACTTCGATCCGTTCGATGTTGCTGAACGCCAATGCCGCCGCGGCGGCGTTCGGCAGATACAGGCCATCGACGTAGGTCGCGATGGGCGATTCAGTCGTATAACCCGAAGACGTCGTACCCACGCCGCGCAGGAAGGCGTTCACGCCGACGAGCGTGCGCGTGAAGCTCAGGCCCGGCGTGATCTGCGGCAGATCCACGGCTTCCTTGATGCCGAGGTCGCTCAGCGTCTCGCCGCTGAAAGCGGCGATCGAGATCGGCACGCGCTGCTGATTCTCGACGCGACGGTTCGCGGTGACGACCACTTCCTCCAGGCCTTTCTTGCCCTCAGCCTGATCGGTCTGCGCGGCCGGGCTCTGGGGCTCGGCCGCGCGCGTTGCCAGCGGCATCATCATCGGAGTCAATGCCAGTGCCAGGGCAGCACGAAGTGCTGGTGTGCTGTATTTCATGGTAGGTATCCCCCTCTTCGTAATATCCAGATTCATTGCTGCTCCCGGCACCGTCCGCTCAAGCGGCGATCACTGCAGGTAGCCTCTGCCAGCCGCGACCCGCAGTTTCAGCAACGCAAGTTCAGCAGCGCTGTAGTAGCGCCCCGCCCGCACCACGCCGGCGATCCTGCTGAGATTGGCGACGCTGACCGTGGGATTGGCATCGAGCAGCACCAGATCGGCATTGCGTCCGGGCGCAACGCTGCCCATCGTGGCGCTGCGTCCCAGGAATTCCGCGGCGTCGCGTGTCGTCATCTGCAGGATGCGCAGCGGCGACAGCCCGGCGCGCGCGAGTTCTTCGAACTCCTGATGCAACGAGAATCCCGGCACTTCCCAGCCGCCGCTGACATCGCTGCCGGCGAGCAGCTTCACGCCTTCCTCATCCAGCAGCTTCACGGCGCGTAGGCTCAGCGCATAGTCCTGTCGCAACAGCATCCGCGCCTCGCGCGGCACCTGATTAACGAAGTCGCGCGTCACGCTGAACCACAGCGCCACCACGTCGGGCGGCATGTAGATGAGATTGGGATCGGTGGAGAACTCCAGGCTGTCGGCGAGCTGTGCGGTCTTGAGCCGGATGAGCGTCGGCACCTGCCAGTTGCCCGCGGCAACGAACTGGCGCGCGGCGGCGCGACAGCGCGCCTCGTCGAACGTGGTGACGATGATCTGGCGACGGCGCGTTTCGTCCGGCGTCGTTTCGATCGCCGGATTGACGAGGATCCGCTCGGGCGGATTCACTGGCAGCGAGCCGAACGGCGGCAGCGCGTCGAGTTCGGCGCGCAACGCATCGCGCTGCGATGAACAGGCGACGAGCAGTCCGTCCGAAGGGCCGATGTGTTCGATCGAAGTCATGCCGCGCTGCGCGGCAGCGACCACGTCGACGGTCGGCGGCACGTGGCCAGCCACGGGAATATTGAGACGCTTGCCTTCGTCGATGACGGCGAACAGCACATCGCGGCTGACGAGGCCCACCTTGATGAAATCGGCGCCCGCCGCCTGCTGCGCCTGCATGACGGGCAGCGCCATCTCGGCAATCGCCGCGTTGAGCGGCGTCAGGAAATCGCCCGGCATCGCGAGCAGCGCTGGCGCATCGGGACCGATGGGCAGCTGCCCGTCGCGGCGCTGCTGCAGGAACGCATCCGAACCGCTCATCTGCCTGAAGCCGGTGACGCCATTGGCGAGCATGAGTGCGAGCGCACCGCTCGGATTGGGATACGAATCGAGCGCATGCGCGTGCATGTCGTTGTAGCCAGGGACGACATACTTGCCGAACGCGTACACGATGCGCGTTCCCGGCGGCGGCGCGCCGGCCGAGATGCTGACGATGCGTCCGTCGTCGATCAGGATGTTCTGTCCGCGAATCAGTATTCCCGTATTCACGTCGACGACGATCGCGCCGACCAATGCCAGCTTTCCTGTCGACGGTGTCGCGTGTGCCGGCGTCCACAGGAACGCCACGACGACGGCGACTGCCATCGCCAGCACGAAAAAACCACCCGAACGGTTCGTCTTGTTGATGCGGTTCATGAGATCCCCCTTGCTTGAGCGTCATTCCTTGCATGGAGGCATCAATGCCTCCGGAAGCATTCACAGAAACATCATCGGGGTTTGTTCACTGCTGTAGTGGCGCACCTCCTGAGTGGGACCGAAGCGGTCGCGGCCTCATCGAAGCGCGCATGTATATCGCCAAAAATATATTTTGTCGACTTCTATCTTTGTTGATAGACAAAATCGAGAATGGCATAGTCGCCACATCACGAGCACGCCGGCCGGCAGCTCACCAAGGAGATGCTTCGATGAAGCTGTTGAGATTTGAGGCAGCCAATGCACCGCGACTCGGCGTGCTGCGGGACGATCAGGTCGTGCCGCTTGACGCGTTGCGTCACGAGTACCCGACCATGCTCTCGATCATCGCCGGCGGCGATGCGGCGCTGGCGCGTGTGCGGGCGGTGCTTGATTCGGCAACCGAAACGCTGCCGCTGCGTTCGGTCAGGCTGCTGGCGCCGCTGGAGAAGCCGGGCAAGTACCTGGCCATCGGCATGAACTACCGCAAGCACGCGGAGGAAGCCGCCCGCCTCGGCGTCGCCGTGCCGAAGAACCAGTTCTGGTTCAACAAGCAGACGAGTTGCGTCGCCGGGCCGTACGACGACATCGATCCGGGTGTCAGCGAGAAGGTCGACTACGAAGTCGAACTGTGCGTCGTGATCGGCAAGGCCGCCAAGCGCGTCACCGAAGCCGACGCACCCCGCCACGTCTTCGGCTACATGGTGGCCAACGATGTGTCGGCGCGCGACTGGCAGGCGCATTCGCCGACGTTCACCGTCGGCAAATCCTTCGATACGCATGGGCCGGTCGGTCCATGGATCGTGACTGCCGACGAGATCGCCGATCCGCATGCGCTGCGACTGCGTACGCTGGTCAACGGCGAAGTACGGCAGGACAGCGACACCAGCGAGCTGATCCACAATGTCTGGCAGCAGATCGCCTATCTTTCCACCGCATTCACGCTGGAGCCCGGCGACCTGCTGGCGACCGGCACGCCGCAGGGCGTCGGCATCGCCATGAAGCCGCCGGTGTTCCTGCAACCCGGGGATGTCGTACGGTGCGAGATCGACGGGATCGGCGCCATCGAAAACCGGGTCGGCCCACGCCCGGCCTGAACCGCATTTAGGGGAGCAATGTCATGCCAGTCACCGGCCCACTCTGGTTCGCGCTCGAAGTTCCGTCGCTCGACGAGGGGATCAAGTTCTATACCGATGCGGGCCTCGAAGCCTCGCGCAATGGCAACATCGCGCAGCTTACGTGCATCGGACAGTCGCGCCCGTCGGCGATCCTGATCGGCGGCGCGCCGCGCAAGCGGCTGCATCACATTGCCTTGCGCGCCACTGATCTGCCGCAGATCGCGGCGAGCGTACCCGCGGCCGGCGGCAAGGTCGTAGCGGCTCCAGCCGGCTTCGATGCCGAAGGCCTGTGGGTCACCGACCCGCACGGCGTGCTCTATCACCTGCTGGAACGGCCGGAGGACGCGCCGCTCGCCGCCTCCGATCCGTACCAGATCAACGCGCCCGGCCGCATCGTGCGCAACCGTCGCGCCGGGATGCAGCCCATCGGTCAGTACGCACCGGTGAAGCCGCTGCGACTGGGCCACGTCATGATGTTCTCGCCCGACGTTCTCGCGAGCGCGAAGTTCGTGACCGAGGGTCTCGGCATGGGTCTCGCCGATCGCGCCGAAGATGTCGTCGCGTTCTGTTGCGCGCGCAGGAACAGCGATCACCACGTGCTCGGCTTCGGCAAGTCCAACGGCATCGGCATGCATCACGCGAGCTTCCAGGTTCGCGATCCCGATGACGTCGGTCGTGCGGGCCGCGCGCTGCTGGAAAAGACGGGCCGCGGCGACTGGGGCTTCGGCCGGCACACGGTGGGCTCGAACTACTTCCACTACATCCAGGATCCCTGGGGCTCGTGGCTCGAGTACTACTCGGACATGGATTTCATCGACGACTATGCGCTGTGGACGCCGACGAACTACGGTCCTGAAGACAGCATGGCGAACTGGGCCCCGCCCCTGCCGCCCGACTTCGTCGTCAATCAGGAAGCCGAGCAAGCCGGATGAAGATCGAAACAGATGTCCTGATCGTCGGCGCGGGACCCGTCGGTCTCGCGCTCGCGATCGAACTCGGCACACGCGGCGTGCGTGCCCTGATCGTCGAGCGCAACCACCGCACGGGCGCGTCGCCGCGCGCCAAGACCACGAATGTGCGGACCCGCACGCATCTGCGGCGCTGGGGCATCGCGGATCGACTCGCTGCAGCCTCACCGTTCGGCGTCGACTATCCGAACACGATGATGTTCGTCACGAGCCTCGCGGGCTATCCGCTCGCACGCTTCGAGAATGCCTTCAATGCCTCGCCGCAGCGCTCGCCGCTGTATCCGGAACATGCGCAGTGGATTCCGCAGTACATCCTCGAAAGCGTGATGCTCGAACGCGTCCGCTCGCTGCCGACGATCGACGTGCGTTTCGATACGACGTTCCGCACGGCCGAGCAGGACGAGACCCGCGTGGTATCGAACATCGTCGGTACTGACGGCGCCGAGATGACGGTGATCTCGCGCTACCTCGTCGGCGCGGACGGCTCGCGCAGCACGGTGCGCTCGCTGCTCGGCGCGAAGATGGAAGGACGTAGCGGACTCTCGCGCAACTACAACATCATCTTCCGCGCGCCCGGGCTCAGCACCGCGCATCGTCATGGCCCCGCGGTGATCTACTGGCAGCTCGGTCCGAAGGGCTTCAGCGCCGTGGGTCCGATGGATCGCGACGACATCTGGTACTTCGCACCGACCGGCATCGAGGAAGGCCGCACGCTCTCGAATGCCGAAGCCGCCGCGATGATCGCCGAGCGCACCGGCATCGATCTGCCCTACGAAATCCTGAGCGCCGACAGCTGGGTCGCGAGCGAACTGCTGGCGGATCGCTATGCCGATCGCCGCATCATTCTCGCGGGCGATGCCTGTCACCTGCATCCGCCGTTCGGCGGTTACGGCATGAACATGGGCGTCGGCGACGGCGTCGATCTTGGCTGGAAGATCGCGGCCACGCTGCAGGGCTGGGGCGGTCCGGAACTGATCGCAAGCTACACGCAGGAACGGCGACCGGTACATCGCTTCGTCATCGACGAAGCCGTGGCCAACCACGCCATCGCCACGGGTCCGCCGCCGGCGCAGATCGCGGATGACACCGCCGAAGGCGCGGCGCTGCGCGAAAAAATCGGCGGCAACATCCAGTCGACCAAGGGCCGCGAGTTCCACACGCTCGGCACCGTGCTCGGACTGCGTTACGAGAATTCGCCGCTGATCTTCGACGAGCCGGGACCGCCGCCGCCGCACGATGGCCAGACGTACCGGCCAACGGCGCGACCCGGCAGCCTCGCTCCGCATGCGTGGCTCGACGATGGACGCTCGCTCTACGATCTGTTCGGCCAGGGCTTTTCGCTCGTCGTCGCACCGGGCGCCGAACAATCGCAGATCGAAGCCGCGCAGGCCGAAGCACAGGCATTGCGCATTCCGTTGACGGTCGTGCGCCTGCACGATGCTGCAACGGCGGCGCTGTACGAAACGAAACTGACGCTGGTCCGGCCGGATCAGCACGTCGCATGGCGGGGCGACCGCTGGAACGCGCCGCTGCGCCGGGCCACCGGATGGCCTGAGCCGGCGTGAACTCCATCGCCGACGTTCGCGCGCAGCTCGACTCGGCACCGATGAGTCGCGCGCAGATCGTCGCGGTCGCACTCACGTTCGTGCTGTCGGCGCTCGATGGCTATGACGTGCTCTCGGTCACCTTCGCTGCGCCGGCCATCACGGCGGCCTGGGGCATCGGCAAGGCGGCGCTCGGCGTGGTGCTCTCCGCGGGACTCATCGGCATGGCGCTGGGCGCGATCGTGCTGGCGCCGCTCGCCGATCTGTACGGACGCAAGACACTCGTGCTCGTCAGCCTCGCCCTGATGGCGCCCGGCATGGCGCTGTGTGCGAACGCGCACTCCATCGGCGAACTCGCACTGTGGCGCGTCGTGACGGGGCTCGGCATCGGCTGCTGCGTCGCCGTCATCAATCCGATCGCAGCGGAGTTTGCCAATGCGCGGCGGCGTGCGTTCACGGTGGCGATCATGGCGATCGGCTATCCCGTCGGCGGCGTTGCCGGCGGACTGATCGCCGCCGTGCTCATGCATCACTACGGCTGGCCCGCCGTGTTCATGGCCGGTGCGATGGCCGCGGCCGTGCTGCTGCCGATCGTCGCGCTGTTCCTGCCCGAGTCGCCCGGCTGGCTGCTCAGTCGCCGCGATGCCGGTGCGCTCGCGCGCGTCAATGCGGTGTTGCAGCGGCTCGGGCACGGTCCGCTGGCAATGCTTCCGCCGCACACGACGCAGGCGCGTCGCGGCTACGCACTGCTGTTCGCCGCGGATCGCCTCGGCACGACGGCCTGGATCACCAGCGTCAACGTGCTGTTCGTGCTCACGGTCTACTACGTGCTGAGCTGGCTGCCGCAGATGGTCGCGGACGCGGGTTTCGCTGCTTCTTCGGCGAGTGTCGTCGCGGCGGTCGCCAACCTGGCCGGCGTCGCGAGCGGCCTGGCACTCGGCTGGCTCGCGCAGCGCGGCGGCCTGCGCTGGCTCACTGCCGGTTCCATCGCCGGACTCGGCATCGCGGCCATCCTGTTCGGCCTGACGCCGGCGTCGCTGCCGCTGCTGATGCTCTCCGGCGGCATCTGCGGTTTCTTTCTGTTCGGCGGCGCGACCGGCCTGTACGCCACGCTCGCCACCACGTTCGGCGATGCGGACCGTGCGTCCGGCACGGGCTTCGTCAGCGGTATCGGCCGCGTGAGCAGCGCCATCGCGCCGCTGATCGCCGGCTGGCTGTTCGCAACCGGCTTCGATCGCGCGCAGGTATCGACGGCCTTCGGCGCGTGCTCGCTGGCGGCAGGCGCGCTGCTGTATTTCGGCTGGCAGAGGTTCCGCTCGCCATGAACTATCTGCGCAATGTCTGGTACATGGCCGCCTGGTCGGAAGAACTGCGCATCGGCCAGCCGCTCGCCCGCACGCTGCTCGACGAACCCGTCGTGCTGTGGCGCGACGATCAGGGCACGCCGCACGCCCTCTTCGACCGCTGTCCTCATCGTTTCGCGCCGCTCAGTCTCGGTCACTTCGAGGGCGACACCGTCACGTGCCGCTATCACGGCCTGCGGTTCGGCAGCAGCGGCGCCTGCGTCGGCAATCCGCATGGACCGATTGCGCGTGCGTTGTCGGTGCGCAGTTATCCGATGGCGGAAGCGCATCGCGCGCTGTGGATCTGGATGGGCGATCCCGCGCAGGCCGACCCGGCCCGCATCCGCGACCTGTCCTTCCTCGCGAGTGCGCCGGACACCGCCTTCAACAGCGGTTACCTCCACGGCGCGGGCCACTACCAGCTCTTCGTCGACAACATCCTCGACCTGTCGCACACCGACTATCTGCATCCGACGACGCTCGGCGGCGGCTCGATCACGCGCACGCCCGGCACGGTGGAGCAGCGGCCGGACGGCATCATCGCCATGCACTGGCATCCGAAGAACGAAGTGCCGATCCCGCTCCTCGCGCCGCGCCTGCCGCCCGGCGTCGATCGCGTCGACAGCTGGACCGAAGTCGAATGGAGCGCACCGGGCGTCATGAAGCTGGTGAACGGCGCCGTGCCGGCCGGCACGCCGCGAAGCAATGGCGGCAACTCCATCAACGTACACATCATGACGCCGGAAACGGCGAGCACGACGCACTACTTCTTCGCCTCGACCCGCGACTTCCTGCTCGACGACGCCGAGTACAACGAACAGACGCGCCGCATGCGCGCGCACATCTTCAGCACCGAGGACGAGCCGATGATCGCCGCCCAGCAGTCGCGCATCGGCGCGGCGGATTTCTGGTCGCTGGCCCCGGCCCTGCTGAAGATCGACAAGGGCGCCGTCATGGTGCGCCGGCGCATGGACGAACTGATCGCCGCCGAAGCCCGCGAGACCGCCCGGCCGTGAGCGGCGTCGACAGTGCTAGACTGCGGAAAATATTCAATTTGTCGTTCCCTCGAGGAAAGACCTGAAACTCTATGTCCATGCCAGAAGCAGAGAACGGAGACGCCGCACCGCGCAGCCAGGCCACGCTGGCCTATCGCGCCATCCGCAGCGACATCCTTTCGGGACGCCATGCGCCGGACAAGAAACTGAAGATCCAGGATCTCGCCGACGAACTGAAGGTGAGTCCCGGCGCGATCCGCGAAGCCCTGTCGCGCCTGGTGTCCGCCCAGCTCGTGGTCTCACAGGACCAGCGCGGGTTTGCCGTCGCGCCGCTGTCGATCGCCGATCTCGAAGACCTGACGGACGTGCGCTGCGAGATCGAAGCCATCGCCCTGCGCCGCTCGGTCGAACTCGGCAATGTCGAATGGGAAGCCGGCCTGCTCGCCGCGGCGCATCGCCTGCGCGCGACGCCGGGAAGGCTCGGCGGCAGGAAGGGTTCGATCAATCCCGAATGGCTGACGGCGCATGCCGCTTTTCACGCGGCCCTCGTCGCCGCCTGCGGCAGCGCCCGCCTGCGCGCCCTGCATGCCCATCTCTATGAACAGTCGGAGCGCTATCGCGTGCTCTCGGGCAAGGTCGAGTCGAACCGCGACATCGACACGGAACACGGGGAGATCGTCGCACTGGCGCTGGCGCGCGACGCGAAAGGACTGGTCGAGGCCATGGTCCATCATCTGCGCACAACCACCGACCTGATCGTCGCCTCCCGTCAGCCGCCCAAGCGCCCGGCGAAGTCCCGCACTCCGGCTGCCCGCACGCGGGTCAGTCGCCCCCGGCGCAGCGAACGCGCGACGGAAGACGCCGACGCCTGATCGCGCGGCAGCAAACGCCGTGATCGCTGCGCACGCGCAGCAAATCCTGCGAACGGAACTTTCGCGGATGCGGCGTATTGATCCAGACATGACTCGCGCGTGCACAGGGAGAATCAGATGAGTCCGGTCGCTGCTGATTCGTCGCACGTACTCCGGCACATACTCCGGGGCAGAAGGATCCTGCTGGTCGAAGACGACGATCAACTCTATCGAGCGCTGCGGGAATGTCTGGTGGATGCGGGCGCCGAAGTACTGGGGGCGCTCGCATTCATGCCCCGGGGTACGGGCCTGGTGCCGCTGACCTACGTCGACGTCGCCATCATCGATGCATCACACGCGGGAACCGGGATTGTGCTGGCGCGCGAACTGCAGCAGCGCGGCATTGCCTGCGTGCTCCTGGCGGCCGCGGCCCTGCCGGCGATCGAGACGCATGGCTGCTGCCATCTCTCCAAGCCGTTCACCGAAGCGCAGTTGCTGGACAGCGTCTCCGCCCTGATTCGCTGCAGCGAATCCTCCGGATTGCGCGGCGATGGATTCGGCCGCCTGCACGGCGTGCGCAGTCGCGCCGATCAGCCGTCGTTTGCGGAAGGCGCCGACAGGGTGAAATAGAACGTCGCTCCCCTGCCGATCGCACTGTCGGCCCAGATCCGTCCTCCATGCCGCTGCACGATGCGCTGGGCCAGCGACAGGCCGATGCCGGTGCCTTCAAACTCGCTGTCGTTGTGCAGACGCTGGAACACGCCGAAGAGCTTGGCGGCGTAGCGCATGTCGAAACCGGCGCCGTTGTCGCGCACGACGTACACGATCTCCCCTCCCTCGAGGTGCGAGCCGACCTCCACGACCGCCGGCTTCGCATGACGCGTGAACTTGAAAGCATTCGCCAGCAGATTGACGAACACCTGGCGCAGGAGCACGGCATCGCCCACCGTGTCGGGAAGACTGCCGACGCGCACCTGCACGGCCCGCGAGTCGTCCTCCTTGCGCAGTTCCTCGAGGATTTCCGCGACCATCCTGTCGATCCGCACGGCTTCATGACTGATCACCTGCCGGCCCAGGTGCGAGAAATGCAGCAGGTGCTCGATCAGCTCGCCCATGCGATGCGCATTGTCGGTCACCTTGCACAGCAGGCGCTGCGCGCCCTCGGGAATCTGCTGCGAATAATCCTGCACCAGGATGCTCGAATAGCTGCTGATGGCCCGCAGCGGCGCGCGCAGGTCGTGCGAAACGGAATAGGAAAAACTTTCGAGTTCCTTGTTCGCCTGTTCCAGCTCCGCGACATGCTCGCGCAGCCTCGCCTGCAGCGCCGCGATCTCCACGCGCATCTTCCGCACGCTCAGCGCACGCGCCAGTACCGGCAGGATGACGCTCAGGCGGAACGGCTTGAGCACATAGTCGAGCGCACCGGCCTGCATCGCCGCGATGGCCGTATCCACCGCGCCATGACCGGTCATGACGATGCCCAGCAGGAACGGATCGATCGCCTGCGCTTCGCGCAGCAGCGCAATGCCGTCGATCTGCGGCATCACCAGATCGGCGAGCACGAGATCGAAACGTTCCTTGCGCAGATGCTGCAGCGCTTCGACGCCGGAGGTGAATCCGGCCGTCACGTAGCCGGCGTCTTCCAGCACGTCGCACAGGGCGGTCATCTGCGCTGCTTCGTCGTCGACGATCAGCAGGCGCGCGATCGGGGTATCGATGGTCGTCTCGGTCATGGTTTCCGGCCTATGCGGGCAGCGTCAGTTCGGCGAGGGCACTGCGCAGTTCGCGCAGCCGCGGCGGTTTTTTCAGGACGCGGTCCACGCAGGGTGGAATGTCCCGGTCGTCCAGCAGCCGCTGACCCCAGCCGGTGAGCAGCAGCACCGGAGTCGCAGCCGACAGCGCCTTCACGTCGGCTGCCACCTGTCGGCCATCGACATAGGGCATGCCCAGATCGGTGATGACTGCGCTGAACGGTTCCGGACCTGACAGCGCGGCCGCGAAAACATCGATGCCCTTGCGACCGCCGTCTGCGGCGACGACGGCATGACCGTCGCCTTCGAGGATTTCCCGCAGTGCATCGATGATCACGGGATCGTCGTCGATGATGAGCAGGCGCAGGCGGCGCCGCGCTGCGCTGTCGGCCGGCAGCCGCACGACGGACTCCGGCTCACCCGCGCGGACCGCGAATTTCAGGCGCACCGTCGTTCCCCTGCCGACCGCACTCTCGATGTCCAGCTCCGCCGAATGTCGGCGCGCCATGCCATAGACCATCGCCAGTCCCAGGCCGCTGCCGCGCTCGCCCTTGGTGGTGAAGAAGGGTTCCATGCAGCGTCGGCGCGTGTCCTCATCCATGCCGACGCCCGTATCGCTCACTTCGAGGATGACCGCCTCGTCCGCGGGCAGTCCGGCATCCGCCTGCCGCGATACGACGCAAGTGCGGATACCGAGCGTGCCGCCCTCGGGCATGGCATCGACGGCATTGAAGATCAGGTTGGTCAATGCATCGCGGATCTCGCCTTCCGCGCCCATGATCGACGGCAGTGCCGCCGCCAGTTCGATCTGCGGCGCAATGACGATGCCGCGCTCCTGCAGCACGTCGCTCCAGCGCACGCGCGTCAGTTCGAGCACCTGCTGCGCCACGCGGTTCAGGTCCACGCGCGCCAGTTCGAACTGTGCTTCGCGCGGGCGATAGAACTCGCGCATCCTGCCGACGGTCTGGGCAACGTCCTCGATGGCCTGCTGGATCGTCGTCAGATGCCCTCGCCCGCGCTCGCTGAGGCCCGCTTCGCGTTCGAGCAACGACTCCGTGTACAGCGCGATCGGCGAGATGGCGTTGTTGATGTCGTGCGCCACGCCGCTCGCCATCTGTCCGAGCGCGCGCAGGCGCTCCTGCTGCATCACCGCCTTCTGGGTCTGTCGCAGTTCGTCGTACGCGAGCTGCAGGGCCGAATGCAGGTGCGCCTGATGCGAGGCGAGCCCGACATGTTCGCTGAGCTGTCGCAGGAACTCGCAGTCGCCGCTGCTGAATCCACGCGGCGCACGGCGAGCCGCCACCAGCACGCCGAACACGCGGCTCTCGACCATCAGCGGCGCCGCGACCAGCGATCGCAGGCCGGCCTGCACCATGCCTTGCAGAAGTTCGAAGGACGCCTCGCCCAGGTCCGGCGCGTACACCAGTTCGCCGCGCACGCTGCGCGCGAAGCCGCTGGGCTCGATGACGATCTGTGTGCCTTCCGCCATCGCGAGTTGCCGCGCGAGCGGCGCACTGCGCGGCCCCGCGCTGCCCACCGTCAGGACTTCGCTCGCGCTGTCGTAGAGCAGCATGCAGCCGAAATCGATCGGCATGTCGTCTTCGAGATGCTGCAGCACCACGCGAAAGATGCTGGGCAGGTCCTGCCGGTCGCCGATCGCGCGCGTGATCCGGTTGTGCAGGTTCAGCCGGCCCAGCTGCGATTCGATGCGCGCCAGCATGTCGTTGAACGTATCGGTGAGCCGGCCCAGTTCGTCGTCGCTCAGGCGCGCCGCACGCACCGAGTAGTCGCCACGGCCGGAAACGGCACTGGCCGCGCCGACCAACGCGGCGATCGGCTCGGAAATCTGTCGCTGCAATGGTCGCGACAGCAGGTACGCGCCGAACAAGGCGACCAGCGCGACGATGGCAGCGACGACGCCGAGCACGAGAAGCTGCCGGTACACCGGCGCCATGTCCGAAGTGAGAACCAGCGTGCCGAGCGTGCGGCCGCCCTGCACCACCGGATAGGCGGCAATCAGGTAACGACCTTCGAACGAATGTTCGCCGTCTTCCGGCACCCGCACCGGCAGCGGCGACGCGTCGGCCGGATAGACAGCAAACGGGCTGCCCGCCGGGTCGCGCAGCTCGGCGGCTACTACATTCGGATCGGCGCGCAGTGCGGCGAGTATCTCGCGGGCCGCCTCCGGATCCTGAAACGCCAGAGCTGCGCTGCTGTTGGCGGCGATCACGTTGCCGAGCGACGACTGGTGCGCGACCGTCGATTCGCGCAGCGTGATGAGCTGGGCTGCGACGAAGCCGACCAGGGTGAGCAGCAGGGCGAGTCCGCTCGTCAGCAGCGCTGCGCGCATGAGCCGGCGGCGCAGCGTCATGGCGCAGGCTCCGGCCCCGCTGGCACCAGACTCGCGAGCGACAGCAGCTTCGAACTGATGGTCAGGTCGGCCGCACGGGCGGCGCGCGGATTGATACGCAGCCGCAACCTGTTGCGGGCGGTGACGAACTCGATGACGCCGCCGCGCTCGGCAAACGCAGCGGAATCGGCCACGGTCAGAATCGAACGACCGCGCAATGCATCGAGGATCGGATCGAGCCGTTGCGGCGACGCCTGCGCGATGAACAGGATGTGGCAATCCGCGACCTGCTCGACGCGCTGCAGGCGCTTCACTGCGAACGGCCGTCCATCGACCTTCTCGCCGCGCACCGCATCGTCCAGATACTGCTTGAACGGATCCTCGCCCAGCACGCACACCGTGAACGGCGCATCGTCCTGCGCGAAGGCCGTCGACGGCCATTCGACGAACTGGCTGAACTGAAACAGGAACACGGCCTTGAGCTGATACTCGGGCGCGGCGGCAAAGGCGCAGGACATCGCCCAGGCAGCGGCCGTGCCCGCCATCGCCAGCACGATTCTGCGAACGCGCGGCCTGCGTCGCGCCTGCACATGCGCGGCCGGCATCGTCACCTCCCGGACAGTCGCGTCACAGACGCCATGCAATGCGCCCGTAGACACTGCGCTCGATCTCGCGCGCGGAGGGAGACGACGGCACGAATTCCAGGTGCCGCTCGGCGAACAGATTCTGCCCCACCAGCGACAGCTCGACCTGACGGCCGAGATTCCAGGCCACGCGCAGATCCACCGCCACGTAGCTCGGCACGTGCGGATCCGGCAAGGCATCGACGTAGCGCACGACGGCATCGAGCTGCAGCGCGGAGGTGAGATCCACGAGCGACTGGATGACGACCTGGTTCTGCGGATCGTTGCTCTCCACCGAGGCATCGTTCAGGTCCTGGCTGCCCGGCTTCACGGAGAGATGCTTGTCGAAGAAGGTATAGCCGCCGCGCAATCGCCAGGCATCCGTCACCTCGTAGGTCGCCGCCGCTTCGATGCCGTAGGTCTCGCCCCGCACGCCATTGCCGAACGTGAGCGGCACGAACAGCGGCGGCGGGCCCGGTTCGACGCTGCGCAGGTTGTCGTATTCGTTGTAGAAGCCCGACAGCGACAGCGACAGCCCCGCACCCGGCTGCAGGCGCCAGCCGATCTCGTACGCGAGCAGGTCTTCGGATTGGAAATCGCCGCCGGCGATGAGCCCGATCTGCGGCGTCAGGTTCAGATAGAAATCCCGATCGATGCGCGCGGGCGTGCGCGAAGCGCGCGAGATCGCACCCCAGATCGTCTGGCGCGGCGACGGCGTCCAGGAAAGCCGTCCGCTCGGCTGGTGTTCGTAACCCGTGTAGTCGTTGTGTTCGATCTTGGTGCCGAGCGTCAATCGCAGACGTTCCGGGATCACCGTGATCTCGTCCTGCACGAAGACGCTGTAGAGATCGAGCGTCTCGTCCGGCGGCCGGAACTGGAAGAGCGGCAGATTTCTCACTTCATGGTGCATGCGGCGCGCGCCCAGGCCCCACACGATCTGCTGGCGTGGACTGAGCTGAAAGCGGTGTTGCCAGTCGAGATCGTAGGTATCGAGCTTCTCGGCAAAGCCATTGCCGAAGTCGCGGCGCGTGCGGTCGAAGTAGACCTGCAGCTGGAAGTCCGAGGTGTCGGAGACGACGTGCTGCCACCGACCGAGCACGTTGCCGCCGTCGGCATCGACGGGCGCATTGCCGTCGGGATCCGGTCGCGTGCTGTAGAGATCCGATTGCAGGGTCAGCGTCGTGGCCTCGCGCTCCCAGTCCATGCGAAAACCGCCCTGGCGCGAATCCCATCCGTCTGCCGCCGATGCACCGTCGACGAGCCGCGTATCGTCGCGATCGAAGGCCTTCGCATACACGCGATAGTGCAGGTCCGGCGACAGCTCGCCGCCGTAGCGGATTCCACCCAGCGCACGCAGTTCGGTACCGACGTCTGCTTCCACGAACAGACCTTGCGTCTGTGCCGCCGTACGTGTGGTGATATTGATTACACCGTTCACCGCATTGGCGCCCCACAGGGTTCCGCCCGGGCCGCGCACGATCTCGATCCGATCGACATCTTCGAGCAGCGTGTCCTGCACGTCCCAGAAGACGCCGGCGTACAGCGGCGTGTAGACGGTGCGACCGTCGATCATCACGAGCAGCTTGTTCGCCAGCACGTTGTTGAAGCCGCGTGCGCTGATGGCCCACTGGCTGGCGTTCGCCTGCGCGACCTGCAGATTCGGCGCCAGGCGCAGCGCCTCCGGAATGCTGGTGGCGCCGGAGCGGGTGATCTCATCACGCGTGATGACGCGGATCGCAGCGGCGGCCTCGGCCAGCGATTCCGGAGTTCGCGACACCGACGTGACTTCCAGCGCCAGCAGTTCCTCGACGCTGAGCTGCTTCAGGCGTTCGGAACTCGCGAGCAGCGCCGAGGACGCATGAACGCTGGTCGCGACACACAGAAGACCGGCGCCGAGCAGCGGCAGCGCACGGCGCGAGAAGCTGATGATGGACGGCTGGGTTTGAAGGTCGATCCCTAACTTCAATGCGTGCTCCATGTCGTTCGTCTCCCTGCAATCGCGCCGATGCTAAACAACCCCACCATGCGTGACCACCCATCGACCCGTAGTGGAATTCCTCGACGCGCGTACCCCTACAGACTGATTGCGGGATTTGCCGAAGGCGCGACATGTCGCGCGGCACGCGTTACGACTGCGCGAGCCAGCGCATCCGGATGTCACTGTCGCGTTGACTGGTCTTCGGGGGACAGAGCGGAATCAAACGACGAAGGTGACGAACAATGCGAGACAGACGCGGCTGAGCACATCGCCCATCTGCCGGTCGAGCGGCATCTCGATCCATTCGCGGCGCTCGAAGCCGCTGAGCAGGAATGCACAGGCAATCGTCGTACAGAGGATCGCGACGCCGTCGCCGCTGACTTTCGCCACGGCGAAGCCGGCAATGAACACCAGCACGATCGTGCGCCACAGCCGAAACGGTGCAGACAACCAGCGAAAAACTTCAGCGTGCATCGAACCTCCAGGCGGCAAGGCGGCGACATGATTCCCGCGCCGAAGGTCATTTGCAGTTTGACAATCGATTATTGCGATCAGCGGCGCAATCGCGCCCAGAGCGATTGACAATGAAGACCAGACTGCCTGTGGGGCCGGCTTCAGCCGGCCTCTGCTTGTGGGTCAGGCTTTAGCCTGACATCCCGAGGCCGGCTGAAGCCGGCCCCACAGTCGCTACGGCGCATTCTCCAGCGCCGTCATCGCCTCATCGGCGCGCGGATCGCGGCGGCGATTCCGCCAGTCGCCGAGGAACAGCAGCAGCGGCGCCGCAATGAACACCGATGAACTCGCCGCGATCACGATGCCGAAGACCATCGGCACGGCAAAGCTCAGTACGCTGGCGCCGCCGAGCAGCGCCATCGGCACCATCGCGAGGAACGCCGTGGCGGAGGTGTAGAGCGAACGCGCCAGCGTTTCATTGATGCTGCGATCGATGATGTCGCGCAGCGGCTGCCGCGGGTAGCGCTTCAGGTTTTCGCGCATGCGGTCGTACACCACCACCTTGTCGTTGACCGAGTAGCCGATCAGTGTGAGCAGCGCGGCGATGGCCGTCAGATTGAACTCGATGCCGGTGAGCGCGAAAAAGCCGATCGCCTTGGTGACGTCGAGCACCAGCGTCACGATGGCGCCGACGGCGAAGTGCCATTCGAATCGCATCCAGATATAGACCAGCATCGCGAGACTCGCCAGCAGCACCGCGAGAATGCCGGCATCGGCGAGTTCGCCGCTGATCTTCGGGCCGACGATGTCGACGCGATCGAAGCGCGCATCGGGCAGGGCTTCTGCGATCGCTGCACGCGCCTCTTCAGCGATGGCCGTCTGCGAAGCCTCGCCGCCCTCGCCCTGCTGAATGCGTACCAGCACGGTCGCATCGCTGGCGATCTGCTGCAGGGTGACTTCGCCGAGATCGGCGCCTTCGAGCGCGGTACGCAGGTGCGGCAGGTCGATGGCCTGCGGCGCGCTCACTTCGATGAGCGTACCGCCGGTGAAGTCGACGCCGTAGTTCAGTCCCGGCCGGAAGAACAAGGCGAGCGAAGCCACCGACAGCACGATCGACAGTCCGATGCCGACGAAGCGCGCCCGCATGAAGCGGAAATTCGGCGTCTTCGCCAGCAGGCGCTGCGGCAGCAGGCTGCCGATGATGAACTGCTGCGGCCGCCGCACGCGGACATACAGTCCCATCAGTGCGCGCACCACCGCCACGGCAGTGAACATCGAAATCATGATGCCGAGCGCCATGGTGACGGCGAAACCGCGCACCGGTCCCGAACCGACCCAGAACAGCAGCAGGGTCGCGATCAGCGTGGTGACGTTGGAATCGACGATGGTCGCGTACGCACGCCGGAAGCCGGTATCGAGCGCGGCGACGGCGTTCTGTCCCTTGCGGGTCTCTTCGCGAATGCGTTCGTTGATGAGGACGTTCGCATCGACGGCGAGCCCGATGCCGAGCACGATGCCCGCTATGCCGGGCAACGTCAGCGTGGCACCGAGCAGACTGAGCGCCGCCAGGGTGAGCGCAACGTTGATGAGCAGCGCGAGATTCGCGATCACGCCCCAGCCCCGGTACAGCACGGTCATGAAGCCCAGCACCAGCAGCAGACCGACCATGCCGGTGAGCGCGCCCATGCGAATGGCATCGCTGCCGAGATCCGGACCCACCGTCCGTTCTTCGACGATCTCGAGCGGCACCGGCAGCGCACCCGCACGCAGCAGCGCCGCCAGCGAACTCGTCTCGGCCGTGGTAAAGCGACCGGAGATCTGCCCGGCACCGCCCGTGATCGGCTCGCGGATCACGGGCGCGCTGATGACCTTGCCATCGAGCACGATGGCGAACTGACGACCGAGGTTCTCGGTCGTGATCTTGGCGAACAGTCGGGCACCGAGATCGTCGAACCGGAACGACACGACCGGCCCGCCTTCGCGCGTGTCGAAGCCGGCGCTCGCCTGGATCAATCGTTCGCCCTGCAACATCGGCTGCCGTTCGAGCAGGTAGAAGTCGGGACCGGTCGCATCGGGAAGCCTGATGTGTCCCGGCGGCACCGCGCCGGTGTTGGTCGCCACCATCGAGCGGACGCGATGGAACGTCAGCTTCGCCGTGCTGCCGAGCAGCGTGCGGATTTCCTGCGGATCCTGCACGCCCGGAAGCTGCACGAGAATGCGATCGCTGCCGAGACGCTGCACGGTGGGTTCGGCGACGCCGACCGCATCGATGCGCCGTCGCACGATTTCCAGACTCTGTTCGAGTGCAGATCGCTGACGCTCCGCCAGCGCGGATTCATCGACGAGCTCGCTGCGCAGCGCATCCGAATCGATCTCGAGCACCAGGTGCGCGCCGCCGCGCAGATCGAGGCCGAGAGCGACCTGCTTCTTCGGCAGCCAGTCCGGCCAGGACTCGAGCTGCGCCGGCGTGAACAGATTCGGCGCTGCGAACAGGCAGCCGATGGCGACGATCAGCCCGTAGACAACGAGCTTCCAGTTCGAAGGGAGCATGAGGGTCTCCGTATCAGGGAGTTGCTCTGCCTGTGGGGCCGGCTTCAGCCGGCCTGAAAACAGCCTGACAGTGCCCAGGCCGGCTGAAGCCGGCCCCACAGGAAGAAGCCGGAAATTCAGGCCGCGGGCGGCAGGAACACCACCGTGCCGTCCGGCGGCGGCTGCACGACCTGCAGCACTTTCAGCCGACGCTCACCGCCGGGCATTTCCCAGATCACTTCATCGCCTTCGCGGAAGCCCAGCAGGGCGACGCCGAGCGGCGCGGTCACGGAAAGCCGGCGGCTCGTCACGTCTGCCTGCGAGGGAGACACCAGCGTGTATTCCTCGGTCGCGCGCGTCTGCGTGTCCATCACGCGCACGATGGAATTGAGTGTGACGGCGTCCTCCGGCAGCGCCTGCGGATCGACGATCTTGGCGTGATCGATCTCTTCACCGAGCGCAGCCAGGTGATCGAGATCGCGGATGGCCGAGCGCGACTGCTCCGAAATGATCGAGCGCAGCCGGGCCACGTCGGTCTTGCTGAGAATGATTCGCTGGCTCATGACACTCCTCCACGCTGCATGCTGCCGCGATACGCGGCCGGCATTCGGTCGCAACCTTTGTAACCCGGCGATTCAATTAGGGCCATTAGAATTAATCTTCGATTCGCTTAGTCTTTGGCGAACCGATCCCGCGGATCGCGAGGCTCAGTGAAGGCGCGATGCGCAATCCTGCGGCGAGTACAACGCGAGCAGCGCACGCAGTACCCCATTCGTCCAGCCGAAACCATCCTGCAACGGATACTCGCCGCCGCCCGCAGCACCCTCGCCCGACACGTCGTACTTCTCGACGAGCTTTCCCGTCGCGGCAAACGCTGCGGTGTTTTCGCGTATCCAGCGACAGGCGATCTCCTGCGCCAGCGCAGGCTGCCCGCGATCCCGCAGTGACTTGATCGCGATCCATTGCAGCGGCGCCCACCCGTTCGGTGCATCCCATTGCTGTCCGGTCCGCTCCATCGTCGTGGCAAGACCGTCAGGCTGAAGCAGATGCGACTGCACGAACGTCGCCACCTGAGCGCTTTGCCGGACGTCGGCAATGCCGAAGTACAGCGGGAACAAGGTCGCCGCCGTCACATGAGGCGTCAGCGTGCGCTGCCGCCATGCATAGTCGCCGAACGCACCCTCGTCGGCGTTCCATAGATACTGCCGCATCGCCTGGCGCCGCTTCGCGGCCGCAATCTCGATGGTATTGGCCGCGGTGGAATCTCCTGCGACGCGATGCGCGCGAGCCAGCGTTCGTTCGAGCTGGTACAGCAGGCTGTTGAGATCCACCGGCACGATCTCGACGGTGCGGATGCTGGTCAGCGTGCGGCCATCGCGCAGCCAGCGCGAACTGAAATCCCAGCCGCTTTCGGCGGCGGCGCGCAGGTTTCGATACACCTCCGCGGCGCGCCGGCCGGAGGCTGCGGCCGTTGCGACGTCTTCCGCGTACGACTCGTCGCGCGGCGTCGCCTGATCGTCCCAATAACGATTCAGCACCGATCCGTCGGGCAACCGGACGACGCGACGATGCGCCGCACCTTCACCCACGGTGCCGGCGCCTTCCATCCAGAACTCGTATTCGCGTTGCAGCTGCGGCCGAAAACGCACGTAGACCTGCTCGCCATCGCGCGCCGCGGCGAGTTCGACCATCGCCGCAAAGAACGGCGGTTGTGACCGGCTGAGGTAGTACGTGCGATTGCCGTTCGGTACGTGACCGTAGCGATCGATCAGGTGCGCGAAGTTGGCCAGCATGTCGAGCGTCAGCTCGTGCCGGCCGCTCTGTTCGAGACCCAGCATCGTGAAGTACGAATCCCAGTAGTAGATCTCGCGGAACCGCCCGCCGGGAACGACGTACGGCTGCGGCAGCGGCAGCAGCGACGAGTACGGATCGACGCGATCGGCCTGTCGCGTCAGCACACTCCACAACTCGTCGATGTGTGCGACCACATCCCGCGATAAGTCACTGCGGTAGCCGCTGTCGACCGGCTGCGGCACTTCGAAATGTTCCAGCACGAACGACTTCAGATCGAACTGCGCATCGCGCCGGCGGCGTTCGTATTCCGCCATGACGACATCCGGCGCACTGCGCGGCACCGCATCGACGAAGGTCTTGCCGTCCGGGAATAGGCGCTGCTGCTGCACCTGCGCAAACAGATCGCCATACAGACCCGCGGGCGTCTGCGCGGATTGCGCCGAGGCAATCGTCGCGGACAGCAGCAACGCATACAGCGCGGTGGTGAATTTCATTGCATCGGCCGCCTTTCGCAGGGCGGGCCGATGATAAGGCGCTGGCGCGCGGTTTTCAGGTCGGAAATCTGGCTACGCCGAATGCACCAGCCGCAACTGCGGGCCGGTGCGCATCACACGGCTCAGCGCTTCCACGGATTCGGGCACCGCCACGTAGATGCCCTGCGCATACTCGACGCCGATGTCGGCGAGACACGCGAGCACTTCGGCCGTTTCGACTCGCTCTGCGATCGTCTTGATGCCCATCGCATGGCCGATCTGGGTGATGGCCTCGACCATGCAGCGATCCACCCGGTCCGTGCTCACGTCCTGGATGAACTGTCCGTCGATCTTGAGGTAGTCGACCGGCAGGTTCTTGAGATACATGAAGGACGACAGGCCGCTGCCGAAATCGTCCAGCGAAAACTGGCAGCCGCGGGCGCGGAATTCCTTCATGAAGTGCACGACGTTCGGCAGGTTGGAGATCGCCGCCGTTTCCGTGATCTCGAAACACACGGCGCCCGGACTCAGATCGTGGCCCTGCAGTTCGCCGATCAGGAATTCCAGAAAGCGATCGTCGTTGAGCGAGGTGCCGGAGAGATTGATCGAGATCGTGTAGGCATGACGTGGATCGCCGTCGGTGCGGTAGTGCGCGAGCGTCCCCAGTGCCTGCCGTACCACCCAGCGATCGATCATCGGCATGACGTTGTAGCGCTCGGCGGCCGGAATGAATTCCGCCGGCATGATCAATGCGCCGTTCTCCGCACGCATGCGCAACAGCAGTTCGTAGTGGCCGCGCGGATCGCGATTCGCGCCGATGGGCACGATCGGCTGGTAGTACAGTTCGAGGCGATTCTCTTCGACGGCGCGCGTGAGCTTCGACACCCACTGCATCTCGCGATGGCGTTCCGGCGCCGTGCTCGATTGATAGGTGTGGACGCGATTGCGGCCCGAGTCCTTGGCCGCATAGCAGGCGACGTCTGCCGCCGCCATGACGCTCGCGATGCTCTCGCTGTCGCTGTTGATCTCGACGATGCCGATACTGGCGCCGACGTTCATGGCGCCGTCCGGCCACTCGAAGCGGTACTCGCGGATCGCCTGGCGCAGGCTGTCGGCGATCTTCTCGGCGCGATCGCCATTGCAGTGCTGCAGCAGCACACCGAACTCGTCGCCGCCCAGGCGGGCGATCATGTCGTTGGTGCGCACGCGGGTCTGCAGCAGACCGGTGATCTGCTTGAGCAGGCGGTCGCCGGCCTGATGACCGCAGGTATCGTTCACCAGCTTGAACTGATCGAGATCCAGATACAGCAGGACGTGCGTGACTTCGTGATTGGCGCGCGCCGTGATCAGCGCTTCGTTCAGGCGCGTCTCGAATTCGCGCCGATTGATGAGACCGGTCAGTGCATCGTGCGTCGCCTGGTAGGCAAGCGCGCGGCGCAGACGCCGTTCCTTGCTGACGTCGCGGAACACCAGCACCGCGCCGATGATCCGTCCGCTGCGATCGCGAATCGGCGCGGCCGAGTCCTGAATGGCGATCTCCTGACCGCGGCGATTCACCAGCACGGTCTGGTCGGCCATGGCGATGACGCGATCCTCGCGCAGCGAGCGCGACGCCGGATTCTCCAGCGGCTCGCGCGTCGCCTCATTCACCATCTCGACGACTTCGCCGAGCGCCTTGCCGACCACCTCGTGCAGATGCCAGCCGGTCAGGTCTTCCGCCACGGGATTCAGGTATTCGACGCGGCCCTCGGCATCGGTGGTGATGACGGCATCGCCGATGGACTGCAGCGTGACCTGCGCCTTCTCCTTCTCCTGGAACATCGCCGTCTCGGCGCGCTTGCGTTCGCTGATGTCGAAGATCGTGCCTTCGTAACCGGTGAGGCGACCGTTTTCGTCGCGCACGGCGCGCGCGCTTTCGATCACGGTCAGCGTCGTGCCATCGACGCGACGCAGCTGGAACTCCGCGTTGCGCACTTCGCCGTCGCGCTCGAGCGCCGCGATAATGACTGCGCGCTCCAGCGGGTCGTGATAGATCGTTTCGGTCGGCCGCGACAGCAGTTCGGTCGGCGAAGCGAGCCCCACCATCTGCGCCAGCGCCGGATTCACGGAGACGAAGCGCCCTTCCACCGTCGAGCTGTAGACGCCTTCGAGCACGTTGTCGAACAGGCGCCGATAGCGGCCTTCGCTGGCGCGCAGTGCGCTCTCCGACATGCGCCGCTCGATGGCGATGCCGGCCAGCTGGGTCATGCGCGACATCAGCTCGAAATCGCGCCGCATCGGGCTGGCCGGCGCGCGGAAGTAGAGCGCGAGCGTGCCGAAGGTGCGACCGTCGGAGGCGTAGATCAGCGTCGACCAGCAGGCGCGCAGCCCGGCATCGATCGCCAGATCGCGCCGGTGTTCCCACAGGGCATCGCGACTGATGTCCGCGACGATCACCTGGCGCTGCAGATAGACGGCCGCCGCGCACGAGCCATTGCGCGCCGCGACTTCGACACCCTCCATCGACTGCGCGTACGGCGCGGGCAGGTTCGGCCCGGCACACAGGTGCAGATGCGTGCGTTCGTCGTCGAGCAGGCGGATCGCGCAGATGCTGTCGGGCGCGACGCGTTCGACGACGTCGGTGATGGCCTGCAGCGTCACGCGCAGATCGACGTTCGCCGCCAGCCGCTCGAACACGCGCCGCTCGCCGGCGGCCAGCAGTTCATTGCGCTTGCGTTCGGTGATGTCGGTGATGCTGCCGCGGACCAGGCGGCGGCTCGAGGACGGCAGGCGAACCCAGCGTACTTCGCAGGGAATGTCGGCGCCGAAGGCGTCGCGAAAGACCCATTCGAGCACCGGCGCCTCGCCGGCGACCGTTCGCTCGAGGTTGGCGCGACTGGCATTCGCGGACTCCGAGCCGTCGGGCTGGCATTCGGGACTGAGCGCGTCCGGCGCAATCGCCAGCAATGCCTCGCGATCCATCTTGAAGAAACGCACGGCGTTTTCGTTGGCGTCGATCAGCCGGTTCAGGTCGGTGTCGACGACGACGATGATTTCGGGCGCGTGTTCGACCAGCGTGCGGTAGCGCGCCTCGCTTTCGCGCAGGGCCGCGTCGGCCGCTTTGCGATCGCTGGTATCGCGCAGGCAGACGACGAATACCCAGCTGCGATTGAGCCGCGTCTTGCTGACGGCGAGTTCGGCGGAGAAGTAGCTGCCGCTGGAATGCAGACCGAGCGTTTCGTGCTGCGCCAGATCGACCTGCGTGTCGTCGAGCCGGGCGGCGAGCGCTTCGAGCTGCTTCGACAGCGATTCCTCGTTGGCCAGTTGCGGCAGCAGGAAGCTGAGCGGACGACCGAGCACGTCGGCTTCCGCATGGCCGAAGACCCGCTGACCGGTCGCATTGATCGAAGCGACGTGGCCACCTTCGTCGACGCTGATGATCACGTCCTTGACGTGGTCGAGGATCGATTGCAGCTGGCTGGCGGTGCTTTCGCGCAGCTCGCGCGTGAGTGCCGTCGCCTCGTCCGACATGAGCTGCATGGAACGCACGACGCCGCGCCGTTCCTCGTCGGCCCGCACGTAGATGCCTTCGACGATGGTCAGCAATCGCCCCAGGTCGATCTCGCCGTCCGGGCGGGTCGCTTCGCGGATCTGCTTTTCCAGCAGTCGATGCATGTTCTTGTATTCCCGACGCTTCAACGATTGACGCAGCGGCGCAGACTGCGTCCCGACCGAATCCCTCGCGCAGGGCCAGCGGCCCGCGGCTCCACCTATTCCCGGTCAGGCTCCGGATCGTAGGTCGGCGCGCGCGGGCCAAGTGTGAAATGGCTCGCGATTTATGTGAAAGCTGGAAGATTTTTGCAATCGCGACGGGGGGTTATCGCGACATTCTGAGGATTCGACGCAGCCGGAGGGGATCGATGGCGGGCGTCAGAAAATCCTTGGGCGGCAGATAGATAGGAGACTTTCTTCCTGTGGGGCCGGCTTCAGCCGGCCTTCCGGCTGTGGGGCCGGCTTTAGCCGGCCTTCCGGCTGTGGGGCCGGCTTCAGCCGGCCTTTCCAAGGAGTCAGGCTAAAGCCTGACCTACAAGCCTGACCCGCAGGCAGAGGCCGGACTACTCATCCGCCTCTTCCGCCGCCTTGCCGCTGCGCTTGCGCTCGTGTTCCTTGAGGAAGCGTTTGCGCAGGCGGATCGCCGTCGGCGTCACTTCGACCAGTTCATCGTCGCC
Organism: uncultured Steroidobacter sp.; assembly: GCA_937864115.1. Classification (GTDB taxonomy): domain Bacteria; phylum Pseudomonadota; class Gammaproteobacteria; order Steroidobacterales; family Steroidobacteraceae; genus Steroidobacter. The sequence continues at coordinate 36,606 of CALMII010000003.1, forward strand.
GATGAACTCCATCGCCTGCTCCAGCGTGTAGCGGATCGGCGGGACCAGCACGACGTTTTCGTCCTTGCCGGCGGCGCGGATGTTGGTGAGCTTCTTGCCCTTGAGCGGGTTCACGACGAGATCGTTGTCGCGGCTGTGGATGCCGATGACTTGCCCTTCGTACACCTCGTCGCCGTGACCGATCATCAGCTTGCCGCGTTCCTGCAGGCTGAACAGCGCGTACGCCAGCGCCTTGCCCTGCGAGTTGGCGATCAGCACGCCGTTCTGGCGCTGGCCGATGTCGCGATCGAGCACGGGCGCGAAGTGATCGAAGATGTGGTGCATCAGGCCCGTGCCGGACGTGAGCGTACGGAAGTCGGTCTGGAAGCCGATCAGGCCGCGCGACGGGATCGTGTAGTCGAGGCGCACGCGCCCCTTGCCGTCGGCATGCATGCCCGTGAGCTGCGCGCCGCGCTCGCCGAGCGCCTGCATCACGGCGCCCTGCGAGGTGTCGTCGAGATCGACGGTGAGCTGTTCGTACGGCTCGCAGAGCTGGCCTTCGATTTCCTTCACGACCGCGCGCGGGCGCGACACGGCCAGCTCGTAGCCTTCGCGACGCATGTTTTCCAGCAGCACGCCCAGGTGCAGTTCGCCGCGGCCGAAGACGCGGAACTTGTCCGGGTCCTCGGTATCTTCGACGCGCAGCGCCACGTTGTGCAGCACTTCGCGCTGCAGGCGTTCGCGGATCTGGCGGCTGGTGACGTACTTGCCTTCCTTGCCGCAGAACGGCGAGGTGTTGACCTCGAACGTCATGCTGATGGTCGGCTCATCGACGATCAGCGCCGGCAAGGCTTCGGGTCTGGCCGGATCGCAGATGGTGTCGGAAATCTCGGGATGTTCGATGCCGGCGAAGGCGACGATGTCGCCGGCGCTGGCCTCATCGACCTCGACCCGATCCAGCCCCAGGAATCCCAGCACCTGGATGATGCGTTCGTTGCGCGCCTTGCCTTCGCGATCGATGACTGTGACGGGGCTGTTGCGGCGGATCCTGCCGCGCTTGATGCGGCCGATGCCGATCGCGCCGACATAGCTCGAATAGTCGAGCTGGCTGACCTGCAGCTGCAGCGGCCCGTCGACGTCGACAGCGGGCGGCGGGCAGTGCTTCACGATGGCTTCGAACAGCGGCGTCATGTCCTGCGCGAGCTGCTTCGGATCGTTGCCGGCGAAGCCTTTGAGCGCGGAGGCATAGACCACCGGGAAGTCGAGCTGCTGTTCGTTGGCGCCGAGCTTGTCGAAGAGGTCGAAGGTCTGGTCCAGCACCCAGTTGGGGCGAGCCTCGTCGCGGTCGATCTTGTTGATGACGACGATCGGGCGCAGGCCGTGCGCGAAGGCTTTCTGGGTGACGAAGCGGGTCTGCGGCATCGGCCCGTCGACCGCGTCGACCAGCAGCAGCACGCAGTCGACCATCGACAGCACGCGCTCGACTTCGCCGCCGAAGTCGGCGTGTCCGGGCGTATCGACGATGTTGATGCGGTAGTCCTGCCAGCGCACCGCAGTGTTCTTGGCCAGGATGGTGATGCCGCGCTCGCGTTCCAGCGCGTTCGAATCCATCACGCGTTCAGGCGAGGCCTTGCGCGCGTCGAGGGTGCCGGACTGCTGCAGGAGCTTGTCGACCAGCGTGGTCTTGCCATGGTCGACGTGGGCAATGATCGCGATATTGCGTAGCTTGGAGATGGACATGGACGCGGCGCAGGGGGAAAAAGGCCGCGCATGGTATAGGAAGAACCGGCCCAGTATCAGGGGGTCGATGCGGGTCCGTGGGGCGCGAACCCTGCTTTCGGGCTGGGACGGGCCCCGAAGCGGCTTCTTCCTGTGGGGCCGGCTTCAGCCGGCCTTTGAAGTCAGGCTGAAGCCTGACCCACAGGCAGAGGCCGGCTGAAGCCGGCCCTACAGGAGAGGAAGAAGCCGAACCCGACCTACCGGGCCGTCTCCTCCGCCTTCATCGGCTCCACCGGCTGCCCGGTCGAATCCGTCGCCGGAACGCTGGCTTTCTGCTGGGTGACCTGTGGGGTTCCGGACACGAACGGAATCGCAAACGTCCGCCCCAGCGTCGCCCCGCTGATTGCCGTGTCGACGGAAACGGTGACGTAGAACACCCCCGCCCGGTCGGCCAGCACCGAAACCGAGTGCTTGTAGGGCTCCTTCGCCGTCACGCTGGCGTAATCCACGGTCAGGTCGCCTGCCAGGGTGATGCCGTCCATGCCGCTGAACTTCGCCGTCATGGAATCGACCCCGGCGCTCGGGATCAGGACGACTTCGAGTTCGACCGGCTTGCCGGGTTCGGGCCGGGCCGCAAACTCATACTTGATGTCGACAGCCGCGCCGGGCTTGCCGTTGCCCACGGCACGCGCCATTTTTTCGGTGGGATCGGCCGGTGCCTCGGCAGCCGGTTGCGGCTGCGCTGCTTGAACCGGGGCGGCAGCCGGGGTCGCGGGCGGCGGCGGTTCCGGTTCTGAACCGCAGGCGCTCAGCATCGCCAGGGCAGCGATGCAGCAGAGGTGTCGTGCGTGCTTCATCCAGTGCGCGCTGATTTCGTGCTGTGCGTTCATGGTCATCCGGATATGGAAATGGTCATGCAGTGCGGCACCACGCCGCCGACGTAGTCGTGCACTTCGAGAATGTTCACGCCAGCCGGATACACGCGCTGCGGCAGCGTCTCCGACGAACCGGTCGAGGTGCCTGCCTCGATGAGTTCGCCGCGGCTGTAGACATAGATGTCCGGATCGGAGGCGGGCTGACCGTTGGCCGGCGCACCGGGCCCTACGGCGCCCTGCACGGATATACCCAGTGCCGTCGCCGATGCCAGCGTCAGCCGCAGGAAGCGGCGAGCGCCGAGTTTCTTGCCATCGTTCTCGTCGCTGCTGCTGCAGATGCTGAGCGGCTGGTTGCGGGAGATGTCGGTATAGATGGGCGTCGCGGTCGAGATGCCACCCGTGTTCGTTTCGCCGCTGCCGAAGGCGTCTGCCGATGCGGAAATCGATTCACCCGTGAGCAATGCATTGAGCCCCGAAATCTGCGTCGAGCTGGAAAGCGCGCGCAATCCCGCAGCGAAGGTGTAGATGCTGGTCAGCGCCTCGGTCGTGCGCTGTGCGCCGGTCATGACCGAATAGAGCGGCGCGAAGCCGAGCGAAAGGGTGTCGGCGCCGTCGTTCGTCGAGTCGAAGAGATCCCAGAGGATTTCGTGCACCGATGATTCCGAGTACCAGCCTTCTGCATCGGCGCTGTCGGATTCCATGTTGAACTGGAAATCGGCGGAAACCCCGTCGTGGGAATCGCGGTAGACCGGATCATTCAGCGTCATGCCGGAATAGGCATTGCCCCAACCCTCGCCGAAGGCGACGCGGAGATCGAGCCGGTCGCCGGCGCCGTGGTCTCCGCCGATCGAATCCGATCGCGAGAAGCGGTCTTCGATGTAGTGCCCGAACTCATGCGCGATGACGTGCTGATCGAATTCGTCGGTGTCGCCTGCGCCGCCGGCGTAGTCACCCAGAACGTAGATACCCGCCGGCAGCGCCACCTGGGGCGTGCAGTTGCCGGAATCGAGTGCGAGGGCGCCGTTGGTGTAGAAGGTCGTGCCGATGTTGCCGTTGGTCGTGCAGAACCAGTTCGCCGCCGAACTCACCGTCGTTCGATTGTCCGGACTCCAGTAGAGGTTCAGCGCGGGGAACGCGGTCGTCGGTACGGCGCTCAGGATCAGTTCCCTGGTGCGATAGACCGTATCCAGAATCGCAAACGGGGCGGCGGCTCGCGTACCGGTATAGCCCGTGCCGCCCCAGCCGGTCGTAGCCAGCATATCGCGCGTGACGGTGGCAGTGCCGCTGTCGAAACCCGCACCGTCCAGAACATACAGCGCGCCGTTGTTCGTGTTGTTGAGGACGCGGAAGGTCCAGGTGGGCGCCGAACCGCTGCTGATCATTTCCGCGCGCGCGCTGACGACCATCTGCGTGTTCTGCGGCACCTCCAGCCAGTAGCTGCCGTTTGCATCGGTCGTCGTGGCGGCGATGCGCGTCCGCGAGCTTGCATTGTTGATCGCCTCGACCACGGCCTGTCGCGCCGGCGAGATCACCGGGTTGGCGAAGTTCAATCCCTGACCGGCGACGGCGGTGAAAGGCGGGCGTTCGAACTGGATGCGACCGCGCACGACGGTGTTGCCCGCTGCGGCCACGCTGACCACCGTTGATCCAGTCGCTGAACCGCCGGGCCCCGCACATTCGAGCGTAAATGTCGTCGCTGCCGTCAGCGCACCCGTCGACTCGGTGCCGGAGGTCGCTTTCGATCCGGACCAGCCGCCGGAGGCCGTGCAGGTCGATGCGTTCGTGCTCGTCCACGTGAGCATGGCCGCACCTGACGCCGCCACGAGAGGATCGCTCGCGGTCAGCGTCAACGTCGGCGGCGGATTGACGACCGTCACCGTCGCTGATCGCGAAACCGATCCACCCGAACCGGTGCAGCTCAGCGTGTAAGTCGTCGTCGCCGCGGGTGTCACCTGCTCCGTTCCCGATGTGGCCTTCGCTCCGGCCCATCCGTCCGAAGCCGTGCAGCTCGTTACGCTGGTGCTCGACCAGGTCAGCGTCGCAGCACTGCCTCCGGTGATCGTCGTCGGATTTGCCGTGAGCGTGAGCACCGGCAAGAAAATGGAATCGACCGTCACCGTCACCGATTGCGCAGCCGAGCCGCCCGAACCGGTACAGGTCAGCGTGTAGGTTGCCGTCGCCGCGGGTGTCACCTGCTCCGTGCCCGACGCGGCTTTCGTTCCGGTCCAGCCGCCGGAAGCCGTGCAATTCGTCGCATGGGTGCTCGACCAGGTCATCGTGGATGACTGGCCCGAATCGATCGAGGTCGGACTGGCTGCCAGCGTCACCGTCGGCTGAGCCGGCGAAGGATTGTCATCCCCTCCGCTGCCACCGCAAGCCGACAGACCCAGCAGCATTGCGAGGGCAAGACAGCGATGGGCGACGCGAAGCTCGATCATGGTGGTTCTGGGTGCTCCAGTAGCGGCCCGGGACGCTAGCACAGCCCGGTGCCGCGTTGAAATCGAACAGTTCCGCGGCGCCCGCTAAAGAATCAGCGGGCCTTCGGCAATGGCTGCCAGTTGCTCCCGCAACTGCAGCACGTGGGTTTCCCAGTAGCGCGGCTCCTGGAACCAGGGAAACGCCTGCGGAAAGGCCGGGTCGGTCCAGCGGCGCGCCAGCCAGGCGGCATAGTGGATCATGCGCAGCGTGCGCAGGCTTTCGACCAGAACCAGTTCACGCGTATCGAATGTTGCAAACTGTGCGTAGCCGTTCAGCAGCTGCGCCAACTGCTCGCTCATCTCGGCACGGTTGCCGGCGATGAGCATCCACAGATCCTGGATCGCAGGTCCCATCAGGCAGTCGTCGAGATCGACGAAGTGCGGGCCGTCGTCCGTCCACAGCACGTTGCCGCGATGACAGTCGCCGTGCAGGCGGATTTCGGCCGCGCCGCGCGCATCGTCGAATGCATTTTCGATGTGCTCCAGCAGATCGGAGGTCAGCGAGTCGTACGCGGACTCCAGGTGCGGCGGAATCCAGCGGTTCTCGAGCAGGTAGTTGCGCGAATCGACCCCAAGCGTTTCGATGCTGATGCGGCCGCGATGACGGAAGCGCTGGCGCCGGCCGACCATGTGCATGCGGCCGAGAAAACGCCCCATCCACTCGCGCTCGGTGCGCGAGCCGAGCTCAGGCCAGCGACCGCCGCGACGCTCGAAGATCGCGAAGCGGAAACTTTCATACGTGAACAGCGTTTTGCCGTTGCGCACCTGCGGCGGTACGACCGGTATTTCGGCGGCCGCCAGTTCGAGCGCAAAGCCATGCTCTTCGTAGATCGCCTCGGTGGTCCAGCGCTCGGGGCGGTAGAACTTCACGATGATCGGCGAGCCGCCCTCGATGCCGACCTGGTAGACGCGATTCTCGTAACTATTGAGCGCGAGGATGCGCCGGTCGGAAATGCGGCCCAGCGATTCCACGGCGGCAATGATGGCGTCGGGCGTCAATCGGTCGTAGGGATGGGGATCGGGGCGTGGCATCGGCGCGGGAGTGAGAGGTCGTTCAACAAGCGTGGCGATTTCGGCGATCATGATATCCACGTTAGTCTTGCATTACTTCGTGTCCCCAACTTTTCATCCAGCGGGCCTTTCATGACCATTCTCGTTACCGGCGGCGCCGGCTACATCGGCAGTCACGTCGTACGTCAGCTCGGCGAGCGCGGCGAACGTGTCGTCGTGCTCGACAATCTTTCCACGGGTTTCCGTTCGGCGGTATTGAGCGGATCGTTGGTGGTCGGCGACACGGGCGACCGCGAACTCGTTTCGCGCCTGCTGCGAGAAAACAGCATCGAAACCGTCATGCACTTCGCGGCACACACCATCGTGCCGGAGTCCGTGTCGAATCCCCTGAAGTACTACGGCAACAACACCTGCTCGACGCGCAGCCTGCTGCAATGCTGCGAAGCCGCGGGCGTGAAGCACTTCGTGTTCTCCTCGACCGCTGCGGTGTATGGCATCCCGGAAGGCGGCATCGCCTCCGAAGACAGCCCGACGCAGCCGATCAATCCGTACGGCACTTCGAAGCTCATGAGCGAGTGGATGCTGCGCGATCTCGCGGCCGCCAGCGCCCTGCGCTACGTGGTACTGCGCTATTTCAATGTGGCGGGCAGCGATCCTGCCGGCCGCATCGGCCAGTCGACCATCAACGGCACGCTGCTCACCAAGGTCGCGTGTGAAACCGCCATCGGCAAGCGCCCGCATCTGTCGGTCTTCGGTACCGACTACCCCACCAAGGACGGCACGGGCGTGCGCGACTACATCCATGTCGAGGACCTGGCCAGCGCCCATCTCAAGGCCCTGGACTACCTGCGCGCCGGCGGCGATTCGCGCACCCTGAACTGCGGCTACGGCCACGGTTATAGCGTGCGCGAAGTGATTTCAACCGTGAACGAACAGCACGGCCAGCCGATCAAGGTCGTCGAAATGCCCCGCCGTGCCGGCGATCCGCCCAGCCTGGTGGCTCGGGCCCAGCGCGTGCGCGAAGTGCTCGGCTGGGTACCGAAGTATGACGATCTCGAAGTCATCGTCCGGTCACAGCTCGACTGGGAAAAGCGGTTGCTGGCGGAGCCGGGATTGCAGAAGAACTAGCCTTCTTTGATCTTCCTGTGGGGCCGGCTTCAGCCGGCCTCTTGGGGAACGTCAGGCTAAAGCCTGACCTACAGCTGATGCCGACACCCACAAGCTCAGCCGTCCGCCTTCGTCCCGGACTAGAATCCGGCTCATGCGCTTTCCCCGCCCCAAATCGCTGAGCAGCCTGATGCTGACCGGCTTTGCGCTGGTCTCCGCGCCATTGCTGCTGGCGGTGGTGATCGGTGCCGCCAAGGTCCGCAGCCTGTCGGAAGAGAGCGCCAGCCTGGTCCGCAACGGGGTGGAAGCGACGCACTATTCCCAGCAGCTGTTCCAGCAGCTCGCCTCGATGGAACGCGGTGCGAAGCTGTACCAGGTACTCAACGACCCTGCCCTGCTGCAGGTCTACCGGGACAGCCGCGAGCGACTGCTGGTCACGCTGACCAATATCGAGAGCGTGGCCGACGATCCGGTCAGGCAGACCCATATCCAGACGCTGCGCAGTGGGCTGCGGCGGATCGACAGCGCATTCCTGTCGCTGACGCCGGCGACACCGGAACAGGTGCGCGAAGCGGTCGAATCCATCGCGCCGATGTGGCAGGCCACCTTCGAGCTTTCCAATGCCACGGGCGAGCAGATCGAAACCGGCCTGCAACGCATGCAGGCCTCCACCGCGGAGACCGAGCGCTATCTGTTCTGGCTGTCCGCCGGACTGATCCTGCTGACGGCGCTGCTGGTCGCCATGTTCACGTTCGTCCTGATGCGTCCGATCCGGCAGATCGACCAGGCGATCAGCCAGCTGGGCAAGGGCACGTTCTCGAAGGCGATCGCGGTGCGCGGTCCGACGGACCTCACCGATCTCGGCCGGCAGCTGGAATGGCTGCGCATGCGCTTGCTGGAAATCGCGCAGGAACGCAACCGTTTCCTGCGCCACATGTCCCATGAGCTCAAGACCCCGCTGGCGAACATCCGCGAAGGCACTGAACTGCTGATGGACGGCGCGGTCGGAGAGCTGGACAGCGCCCAGCGCGAGGTCACCACGATCCTGCGCGACAACAGCATCAAGCTGCAGCAGCTCATCGAAAACCTGCTGTCGTTCAGTGCCTGGCAGGCGCGGCACACCGGAATCGAGATCAGCGAGTTCCGCTTGCGGCCGATGGTCAAGTCGGTGCTGGAAACGCATCAGCTGACGTTGCTGGCGCAACGGGTGCATCTGGAACTCAAGGTCCAGGACATCGAGCTGCGTGCCGACCGGGCCAAACTGAAACTGATCCTGGATAATCTGTTGTCGAACGCGCTCAAATACAGCCCGCGCGGCGGTAACATCTACATCCACGCGAAAGCGGACGACGATCTGCTCGTGCTGGATGTGGGCGACACGGGACCGGGCATTTCCCGCGACGAACGCGGAGCGATCTTTCAGGCGTTCTATTCCGGACGAACGCCCATCGCGGGACATTTGAAGGGAACCGGCATCGGACTTTCAGTGGTCAATGAATTCGTGCAGGCCCACGGCGGCTCGATCGAGATCGTCGATGGCGTGTTTCCCGGCGCGCACTTTCGCGTCCGCCTGCCGCTCGCACCGACGCTGGAAGGTACGACATTGTGATTGCGCCCGGTGCAGCGACCGCGGCCAGGATAGTCGACAACGGATAATGAACAGCAGGCGTCGCAATTTGTTCTCGACAAGGATGATCGTCCGCAGCAGCCGCTGGGCTGCCATCGGTGTTGCCTGCGTATGCGTCGCCGGCTGCGAACTTCCGATGCTGCGGCAGGAACCGCAGCCGCCCGCGAACGTGATTCCCGCCGCGGAAGACACGCTCAGCCCGTATCTCGACACGATGCAGGGCCTCGCGAGTTCGGACCCCGCACGACAGGCGGATGTGTTCTACGAAGTCGAACGCGAATACACACGCGCGCCGACGACGACAAATACGCTGCGATATGCCGCCGCGCTCGTCACGCCCGATCATCCCGCTGCGAAACCCGCAGAGGGCAAGAAACTGCTCGAAACCTTGCTGGCCACGCCGGAACGAATGACGCCGGCGGAACGTACATTGGCACTGGTGTTGATCCACGAGACCAACGCCCGATTGAAGCTGGAAGCCGAGAATCGTCGGTTGCTAGCGACACTCGACGATCGCGGCCGCTCGCAGGCAAACTCGGACAAACGAGTCCAGGCGCAGATCGAGGAAAACGCCCGTTTGCGTCGTGCCTTGGCCGAGACCCAGCAGAAGCTGGAAGCCATCAAGGAAATCGAGAAAGATCTCAGTGAACGCAGTACCTCGCCCCCTGGCAATCGCGACCTCGCAAACAGTGAAACGCAAAGCCCGTCTACTAGTCGTTGACGACGATCCCGGGCTGCTGCGGCTGCTCACGATCCGTCTGCGCGCCGAGAACTACGACGTCGAAGCCGTCGAGAGCGCATCGTCTGCACTCGCCGCACTCGCCCGCGTGCGTCCCGATCTCGTACTCACCGACCTGCGCATGGATCAGATGGACGGCATCGGACTGCTGAAGGAAATCCAGACGCGCGCCCCCGGCCTGCGCGTCATCATCCTCACTGCCCACGGCACGATTCCCGATGCGGTGCAGGCGACTCAGAGCGGCGCCTTCGCCTTCCTGACCAAGCCGGTCGACAAGCAGGAACTGCTCGACCAGGTGCAGAAGGCCCTCAAGGTTTCCGGCTTCGCCGATACCGCCGAAGACTGGCGCAGCGAAATCGTCACGCGCAGCGCCGTGATGGAAGAACGCCTCGCGCAGGCCCACATGGTCGCCGGCACCGACGCCCGCGTCATGATCACGGGCGAAAGCGGCACGGGCAAGGAACTGCTCGCGCGCGCCATCCACAAGGCCAGCCCGCGTCGCAACCGTCCGTTCGTCGCGATCAACTGCAGCGCGATGGCCGAGAACTTGCTCGAAAGCGAACTGTTCGGCCACGTCAAAGGCGCCTTCACCGGCGCGATCCGCGAACACCGCGGCCTGTTCCAGGCGGCCGACGGCGGCACGCTCATGCTCGATGAAATCGGCGACATGCCGATGCGCCTGCAGGTGAAGCTGCTGCGCGTGCTGCAGGAGAACCAGGTGCGCCCGGTCGGCAGCACCGATGCGATCACGGTCAACGTGCGCATCATCTCGGCGACGCATCGCGATCTGAAGCAGCTCATCATGGGCGGGCATTTCCGCGAGGATCTGTACTACCGCCTCAACGTCGTCCACATCGAGATGCCGTCGCTGAACAAGCGTCGTGAGGACATCCCGCTGCTGGTGTCGCATTTCCTGGAGAAGATCGCGCAGGAAACGGGGTTGCCGCGGCATATCTATGCGCCGGAGGCTGTTGAAGTGCTCGTGAGCGCGGACTGGCCTGGGAATGTCCGTCAGCTCGAGAACGTTGTCCGCCAGAACGTCGCACTCGCGACCAGTCCGATCATGAGCGCCGAGCTGGTACAGGCTGCATTGGGCGGTGGTCCGACCCGCCTGCCCTCCTTTGATGAGGCGCGGGACGATTTCACGCGGACGTATCTGTCGCAGATCCTGCAGATTACCGGTGGGAATGTGAGCCAGGCGGCGCGGCTGGCGAAAAGAAACAGAACGGACTTCTACAAGCTGTTGGCCCGGCATCAGTTGACGCCGGAGGATTTCAAGCAGCGGTAGAACTTCAGCCCGCCAAACTCAGGGCCTCACAGAAGCCGAGACCCGACAAAAACAGAAAGCCCCTCGAATGAGGGGCTTTCTTCATTTCACATCATCCGGATGAACATCATCCAGGCGGGAACCAACGCTGCTTACTTGGCAATCTTTCTGCGACGAGTTCCAAGACCCGCGCCGAGAAGGGCAAGACCGAACAGGCCGAGCGTACCTGGCTCCGGAACCGAAACGGAGGTGTTGGTATAAGCACCCGAACCACCGGCTTCATTCTCACGGCAGCTGAACAGACGGCAATCTGTGTCGAGAATCGACCAGGTGGCGCCGCCCACATCCAGGAACTCGAGAGCGAACAAGTTGGCGAAGATCATCGAGCCACCGGTAATGTTGCCAGCCGAATCTAGGTAGTAAGTGCCGAGGCCGGCCGTACCGCTGAACGAGTATTCACCGACGGTGAACGTATAGCCGATCAGGTCACCAAAGAGCGCGTACTCGTTGATCTCGTTACCCGAACCATAGCTCTGAGGATCCGCCCAGAGGGAACCCGCGATCGAAGGCACGTCTTCGCAGTTGCCCCAAGAGCACGTTCCGGAGTAAGTCCAGTTCATTGGAACCGCCGCGCTCAGGCCAGGAAGCGCCAGTAGCATCGATCCCAGTACACCCATAACCAGCTTTTTCATTGATTCACTCCGGGTTTCTTTAACCGTCGCGCAGTCGACTGCAGCATCCATGGCAAAAATAAAGCACGATTCGTGCCATCAGTATTAATCATTGCAAGAACAATCCGTTACTGGTACTCGCCTGCAACCCACACGGTCATGGGGACGCAATGTGTCAGCAGTTTCGACAGGAGGATTTATGTAGCCGATGAGATGAAGTGCGTTTTCAAAACGGCTTAGTGCCTTCGCGAGTGGCTATGGCACCCCCACAAGCCAAGCCTTGCCACACCCCGCGGACGCATCCACAGTTCGAATCATGCAATCCGATCCTACCTACGCCCGTTCATTTCGCAGCGCTTTAGGCTCGTTCGCCACCGGCGTTACCGTTGTCACTGCACGCTCTTCCGAAGGATCAGATGTCGGACTGACCGCCAACAGCTTCAACTCGGTGTCGCTCGACCCGCCAATGATCTTGTGGAGCCTGGCGAGAACTTCCCGGGCCCTGCCGGTTTTCATGAGCACCGATTTCTTTGCCGTCCACATCCTTGCGTCTGACCAGGAATCGATGTCGACGCGCTTCTCGCGCGCATCGGCAGATAAGTTCGCGAACCTGCCGATAGATCGCGGGCTGGGCGAAGTGCCGCTGCTGCGGGATTGCTCCGCCCGATTTCAATGTCGCACCGCCTTTCGCTACGAGGGTGGCGATCATATGATCTTCGTCGGGCAGGTTGAGTCTTTCGATCACTCGCCTCGCCGGCCGCTTGTATTCCATGCGGGTCGCTATGCCCATGCAGTGCATGCGGAAAATCCGACCGATCAGAAGCCACTGGGAATCGAACCCGATAGCAGTTTCAGCCAAGACTTTCTGATCTATCTTCTGGGACGCGCTCACCATCAGTTGTTCCTGCAAGTGCGCAGGGAACTCCAGCGACATGACCTGACCGAAGCGGGGTGGTTCGTGCTGAGCCTGCTGGGAGTCTCCAACCGCCGCACCCTCCACGAATTGCAGCAACTGCTTTCATATACCGGTAAGGATGTGAATTACGAACTGGTGGCCGGCCTGGCCGCTGCCGGACTGGTACGCCTTCATGGCCATTATGACCCCCATGCGCAGGTGGAATTGACCGAGTCTGGCCGATCGATCGTGATCGAACTGGTCTCGGCCGCAAAAGCTGCGGAAGCTCACGCCGAACGCAATCTGGACGTGGGCGAGACTCAGTTCCTCAAACGATCTCTGCGTCAGATCATCCTAGACTCGGATACTAGCCCATCAGCCATTCAGCCCAGCAACGCTTCTGATCTCGAATAGCCCCGCGTTGCTCGCAAACCCGGCTTCAGTTCACAGCGGCAGCGCCTCCCCGTACTTGACAATACGTACCCGTAAGTTCCTTGAGCTTGCAGGCTCCAATCCGGACAATGCGTGCCCAACAGTTTCGGCCCAAACCTCATCCATGCTACCCACCCGAGTTATCCATCCTTCTGCACCCGCAAACCTGCGGGTAGGGATCGACCTCGTCCGGGTGAGCCATATTGCGGAATCAGTCGAGAGATTCGGCGAACGCTTCTTGACCAGAATTTTCACATCCCAGGAAATTGCCTACGCGGCTTCGTCCCCCGCTTGCCGGAACGAACGGCTGGCAGCCCGATTCGCCGCCAAGGAAGCGGCGATGAAGGCATTACAGCTAGCTGACGAAGGTATTGCCTGGACAGATCTTGAGGTTGCGCGGCAACCCTCCGGCGACTGCTCGCTGCGCCTGAATGGCGCAGCACAACGCGCCGCGGAACGCGCGGGCACCTATGAACTGGCACTGAGCCTCAGCCATGAGGGTGATTTGGCGACCGCTATCGTCGTGGCCCAGAGAACCATGTCCAGCGAAGTGCACGACGATCTCCCCGTATTTTCCTAACTCCAAGATACTCATGACAGACAGCGACCGCGCGGCGCGCATACGCCGCATTCTGAAAGACCACGGCCGCCTCAGCGCGGATGCCGAAGGACTCACGACCGAGCAGGATCTCTACCAGGCAGGCATGACGTCACACGCGAGCGTCAATGTCATGCTGGCGCTTGAGGGTGAATTCGAAGTCGAGTTTCCCGACCACATGCTGAAGCGCAACGTGTTCAATACGATCAGTTCCATCAGCGCCGCAATCGATGACTTGAACGGTAACTGAGGTCGACAATGACCGGCCGGGTCAGGAGCATCCGTTCATATCGACGCCAGTTCCTCAACACAGGATGGGAACTGTGTTCGACACCGCCAGGCGCGTTCGAACACCCTGCCGCCCTGGCCGCTGCGAATCCCGGCTGGATCAGCATCAGCTCCGCGATGGGCGCGGCCGAGGCGCTGCGTTCGCTCGGCCACTGGTCGCTGACGGATCCGCCCCGTCGCTTCGACGCGCTGGACTGGTGGTTTCGGGTTCGTTTTGCTGCCCCGCCATGCGCCGACGGTGAAAAGCTCGTGCTCGGCTTCGACGGCATTGCGTCCGTCGCCGACGTATGGCTCGACGGCGAGCATCTGCTCGCCAGCGACAACATGTTCCTTGCTCACGAGCGCGCCATTCCGTCTGCGGCCGGCAAACGCGAGTTGATCATCCGCTGCCGGTCGCTCGACACGCTGCTGGCGCAGAAGCGCCCGCGGCCGCGCTGGCGAGCGCCAATGATCGAAAATCAACAACTGCGCTGGTTTCGGACGACGATTCTGGGTCGCACGCCGGGCTGGTCGCCATCCGCTGCGACCGTGGGGCCGTGGCGGGATGTCTGGCTCGAATGCCGGCGCAACGTTGAAATTGGCGCCGTGCAGCTGCGATCACGCGTGGAAGGACACCGCGGGCTGCTAGAGGTCTCGGTCGATCTGACCAGCCTCGGACCTACCATCGAATCATGTTCACTGACACTGCAGCGTGGCACGCATCAGTACGGAAGTGCGCTGACTGCAAACGACGGCGGTCGCTTCAACGGCTGCATTGGTGTCGACAGCCCGAACTTGTGGTGGCCCCATACGCATGGCGAGCCCGCCCTCTATGCGGCGACACTCATCGTTCATTGCGCAGGCGAGACCATCACCGCGGACCTTGGGCCGATCGGCTTCAGATCAATCTCGGTCCGCACCGATAACGGCGATTTTTCCGTCGCCGTCAATGGCGTTGCGGTGTTCTGCCGCGGTGCATGCTGGACACCGATCGACATCGTGCGCTTGCGGGCGGATGAGTCTGTCTATCGTACCGCCTTTGACCAGGTAGTCGAAGCCGGCATGAACATGCTGCGCGTGAGTGGCACCATGGTCTACGAAGACGATGCCTTCCTCGATGAGTGCGATCGGCGCGGTGTGCTGCTATGGCAGGACTTCATGTTTGCGAACATGGACTACCCGGCCGGCGATGCAGCATTCGATAGCTCCGTGCGCCAGGAAGTCATACAGCAGTTGCAACGCTTGCAGTCACGCGCATGCCTCGCGATCCTGTGCGGCAATAGCGAAGGCGCTCAGCAAGCCGCAATGTGGGGTGCATCGCGTGACCTGTGGCAGCCTGATCTCTTTCACAAGACGCTGCCGCAACTGAGTGCTGAATTCTGCACCGACACCACGTACTGGCCGTCGAGTGCCTTTGGCGGCAGCTTCCCACACCAGCCCGACAGTGGCAGCTGCTCTTACTATGGTATCGGTGCGTACTTGCGTCCGCTCGAAGACGCACGTCGGTCAGGGGTACGGTTCGCCTCCGAGTGCCTCGCCTTCGCCAACGTGCCGGAGCCCGGAACGATTGCAACTATGCCCGGCGGCCATGGCCTGCGCGTTCATCATCCGGCGTGGAAAGCGTCGACGCCACGCGATCTGGGCGCAGGCTGGGACTTCGAAGATGTGCGCGACCACTACCTGCGAAGCGTTCTGGGCGTCGATCCCGTTACTCTGCGTTACTCGGATCACGATCGCTATCTCGAATTGAGCCGCGTGATCACCGGCGAAGTCATGACAGGCACCTTCGCTGAATTGCGGCGGGCCGGGTCGACATGCCGTGGGGCACTGGTCTGGTTCTTGCGCGACCTGATGCCGGGGGCCGGTTGGGGCTTGATCGATGCTCGCGGACTGCCGAAAGCTTCCTACTATTATCTGCGACGCGCCCTCCAACCGCGCTGCATCATGTTCACTGACGAAGGCTGCAACGGTCTGTTCATCCACGTCGTCAATGATTCGGCTCAGGAACTCGATGCGCGCATCGAGCTAGCGCTGTTCAGAGACGGTGCGACACCAGTTGGCTCAGGCAGCAGCCGAGTTCGAGTAGGCGCACACCTATCTACCACGATCGTGGTTGCCACACTGTTCGACGGCTTCCGGGATCTCAGTTACGCCTATCGATTTGGCCCGCCGCAGGCGGACATAGTGACCGCACGGTTGGTGGAACAGGAACAGATTGTGAGCGAAGCATTTCATTTTCCCGCTGGACCTCCAAATGTCCGAGCGCACGACATTGGTCTCAGCGCCAGTGCGATTGCCGTCGACGAAACCAATTATGAACTGATGCTGTCGACGCGGAACTTTGCACAGGGGATCCGCATTGAGGCGGCTGGTTACATCGCCGACGACCAGTATTTCCATCTCGCGCCAGGCCACGATAGGAAAGTACGACTACGCGCCCAGAATGATGGGTGTGTCCTGCGCGGTCACGTGAGCGCCCTCAATGCTACGGACGAGGCGCGCATCCAAGTAACGCCCTCAACGATTGGCGCCCATCGTGGCTTGTGCCGATGATCATTGCCCAACGCGGATGCCCACTATACTTTGGCGACCCTGAGCGTCCGCTGTTCGGCTGGCTACACCAGCCGGCCGAACAGCGGGCCTCGATCGGGTTGGTGATCTGCAGTCCGACGGGCTACGAAGCGGTATGCGCGCGCCGCGCCATCAAGCATCTGGCAAGCGATGCAGCTCGCGCTGGTATCCCTGCTTTGCGTTTCGACTATGACGGTACCGGAGACTCGGCTGGTACCGACTTGGATGATAATCGCCTCCGCAGCTGGACGAAAAGTATCGAAATGGCTATCGACGCGCTGCGCTCACATAGTGGCGTGCAGCGCGTCTGCCTTCTGGGCATCCGCCTTGGAGCGACCTTGGCGACGCTCGTTGCTTCCAAGCGGTCCGACATCGATGCGCTCATCGGCGTTGCACCGATCGTAAACGTGCGCACCTATCTGCGTGAGCTGCGAGCCCTTTCGCTCGCACGTCCACGAACTTCACCACCGGACGTCACGGACGGCGACGTGCTCGAAGCCGCCGGCTTCGAAATGACGTTACAAACGCGCGAAGCGTTGCTCGCCGTGGACCTAATGAAGGAGTCGCCACCGCCGTCGCTACGAGTGCTGATCATCGAGCGCGACGATATGCCGAGTAACGACGCGTGGCCACGCCATCTGCAGGCCGCTGGCGTCAATGTCGAGTCTCTGCGACCACCCGGCTATGCCGCAATGATGCTCGATTCGCATGAAGCGCAGCTTCCGACCCGGATCATCGCGACGGTAACGGAGTGGATTATGCGGCTGGCCGGCCCTACTGCGACAATCCTCGACGGTCGCAGCAAGCCACTCCGCACCCGCGCATCGTTCGAGTCACCAAGCGCCAGCAGTTCGGCTCGAGTCCACGAAAGCGCGCAGTTCCTGGACGAACAATGCACGCTCTTCGGCATCGTCAGCGACGCGGAGAACGCACCCGCTGAGCACCCGACACCGTTAGTGCTGCTGCTCAATGCCGGCGCCGTACATCACATTGGGCCAAACCGGCTGTACGTCACGCTTGCCCGGCGATTGGCAGCGCGGGGCGTCCGCGTCCTGCGCATGGATCTATCGGGCCTGGGTGACAGCGCGGTCGCCGAGGGCTACATAGACAATGATGTGTACACACCACGCGCCGAGCAAGACATCCGCACCGCAATCGCCCGCATGCAACAACTCTATGGCGCGAGTGAAGTGCATGCGGTGGGACTGTGTTCAGGTGCGTACCATGGATTCAAGGCCGCGGTGGCTGGCGTACAATTGCGCAGCGTCGTCGCCATCAATCCCCTCACGTTTCATTGGATCTCAGGGATGTCGCTGGCCATCCCCGAGTACCGCGTGGCCTCGCAAATGCGCCACTATCGCAAGATGCTTCTCGAATGGGAGCTATGGAAGCGTTTGCTCACCGGCAACGTCGATCTGGGCGAAGTCATGCATATCCTACAAAGGCGCATTAAGGCAGCCAGCTACAATGTGCTTCGCGAGATCGCGCGCGCGGCACGCATCTCGCTACCCCGCGATCTCGGTAGCGAACTGCTGCGCATTGCTCGTCAGAACACTGACGTGCTGTTCGTATTCGCGCAGAACGAACCCGGGCTCGACCTGCTGCAGGGTGGTGCAGGGTCGGTACTCAATCGCCTGCAACGACGCGAGCTTGTGCAAGTTGTAGTGCTTCAGCAGTCCGACCATACGTTCACCACACATTGGTCGCGCAAGAACCTGCTCGAGGTGCTCACCGCTCACACGCTTAGCTACGCATGCCCGAAAGGAGTAACCGCAGCGCACCCCCTTACCACGAGTACGAACGGCACCTGAGACAATGCGGAAGCACGGACATTGGCCGGCGCTGGACGGACTGCGCGGCATCTCGATCTTGCTGGTGATTGTTCACAACATCGATGCCTTTTCTACCGCCTCGGGCTGGCTGTGGCCCGCACAGCTCCTGGCTCAAGCGGGCTGGATCGGCGTGCAAATCTTCTTCGTGCTGTCGGGTTTTCTGATTACCCTCATCCTGCTCGATACGCGAGATAGCAATAACTACTACCGAGCCTTCTTCGCACGGCGCGCCCTGCGCATCATGCCGCTGTACTACCTCGTACTCTTTGCGGGACTGATTGTACTGCCAGCACTGGTCGAGCTTAGTCCGGAACGTCTCGTGTCGTACCAGCATCAGTTCTGGCTGTGGACGTTCCTGACCAACTGGGCCGAACCGTTCGACAGGACCGTGCAAGGCTTCCCACATTTCTGGTCGCTGGCGGTCGAGGAGCAATTCTACCTGCTGTGGCCGCTACTCATCCGGCGCAGCTCATCGCACGGCGCGCTGGCGCTTTGCGTTGCGCTGATGGTTGCGGCACTGGTCATACGATGCGCGATGCTGTTCTCTGACGCAAAGCCGGAGATGATTTACATGTTCACAATCTGCCGAATGGACGCCCTTGCCGCAGGCGGCTTGTGCGCGCTGCTGTTACGTGCTTCCGGGACGATCCAATACCTCGATCGTCGGCGACACTTGCTTGCACCCTGTGGCTTGGCGCTGGGCGCCGCGGCAGCGCTGTTGACCTCGGGTTTCGCACCTTTCGCTGCGACAACGCTGACCTATGGCCACTCGTTGCTGGCAATTTCCATCGCTCTGATTCTGTTGAGCTTAGTTCTGCCCCACCCGCCAGGAGTCAGCTCCACGCTGCAACGTCTGTTGGCGTTCGGGCCGCTGCGCTCCACGGGCAAGTACAGTTATGCGATGTATGTCTTGCACATCCCGTTGTTTGCGATCGCAGCGACTCTGCCGCAGTCAGTGCGTACGATGTCGCTGGAACATCCACTGCTTAACACGGTCATTCTCACCGGTTGCTGCTACTTGGCGGGAGCGCTCAGCTACCACGTCATTGAGAAGCCTTTCCTCGCACTCAAGCGGCGCTTCGTCGCTCGTGACACCGTTCGTGCTGGTGCCTCGCAGGAGACCTGAGGACGCGAATGCCCCCCCCGATCACGGCGCACCATACGACATCGATCCGCGCTATGATGCCTCGTTATTTGAAGCCTCGCTCTGCGAGCGAGACTCACGACTGCACGCGGGAATGCGACGAACGTCACATTGCTATCAGCGCCTGTGCTCTCACACTAGCCACGACACCCAGACTGCCTGACAACTCATGATATGAGCGCCAACCTCCTCGGCAACGCTGTCTCTTTCGACCCCAACGCGATTCGGACCATAGCCAACGAAATCGCCGCTAAGCACGCAGCAGATGTAGACGCACAATCCCGCTTTCCGCAAGAGACCGTCGATGCGCTGAAGCGCGCCGGCTTCATGTCGGCGCTGGTTCCGAAGGAACTGGGTGGTGCGGGCTGCTCGATGCGCGAACTCGCAAATTTCTGCGCGACCCTGGCGCAAGCTTGCGCCTCAAGCGCGATGGTTCTGGCAATGCACTATAGCCAACTTGCGTGCCTGGTGCGGCATGGCGCTGAGTCGCCGTTCTTCCGCCGCTACCTACAAGACTTAGTCACCCATCAATACCTGCTCGCATCGATGACCTCGGAAGTCGGGACTTTCGGCGACACACGCTCGAGCATCTGCGCGGTAGAACGCAACAATGGCCGCTTCAAGCTCAACAAGGATGCAACTACCGGTTCCTACTGTGCGTACGCCGACGCGATTCTCGTGACTTGTCGCCGCTCGGCCGATGCACCCGCTTCCGATCAGATACTCGTGCTCGTGCGCAAGACAGACTGCGAACTTACGCAAACTACGTCGTGGGATACGCTTGGAATGCGAGGCACATGCAGCCCGGGCTTCAGACTCGAATCGTCCGGCCCCGAGGAACAAATCGTTCCAGGCTCGTTCGCCGACTCATCGGCTCAGTCAATGGTTCCGTACTCGCATATCCTTTGGGCTTCGCTCTGGTATGGCATTGGTGCCGATGCCGTCGGTCGCGCCGCAGCCTTCGTGCGGGCCGATGCGCGCAAGAAACCAGGTACAGTGCCGCCGATGGCGACGCGTCTCGCGCAGGTGTCAACCGAACTGCAGGCGGTGCGCCACAACTGGCTGTCGCTCGCCGACGAGTTCGACGCCATCAATGGACAGCCCGACGGCTTACAGGAGCTGCTATCGATCGGTTGGGCGCTCAAGACCAACAACCTCAAGATCAACGTCTCCGAGGCCGTACCGCAGATCGTGCATCACGCATTACAGATCATCGGCATCATGGGGTATAAGAACGATTCAAGATTCAGCCTCGGACGTCAGTATCGCGACGCGCTGTCCGGCGCGCTGATGATCTCCAATGAACGCATCGCGGCGAAGAACGCCTCGATGCTGCTCGTCTTCAAGGATGAGTGAGCTCATGTCCAAGCAAGGCGACCGTTTCGATTCACAGGAACTGTTCGATACTCTTGTAGCGCACGGGCACATCGTTCCGGTCGGCGTGCAAGGCGCGTTTGGCCGTGGTGCGCAGTTCGAGGACGTGCTAGAGCGCTTCAACGATCTAGTGAGCGACATCGCACGCGACGATGGCGCCGAGACGCGGGCATTCCCGCCCATCGTCAATCGCAAGGTGATCGAGAAGAACAACTACATGGAATCGTTTCCGCATCTGTGCGGCACGGTGTTCAGCTTCTTCGGCAAGGAACTACAGGCACGCGAACTGGCCCAGAAAGCCGCGAGCGGCGAGCCTTGGGGCGAGTACCTCGGCATCACCGACGTATGCCTCACTCCGGCCATCTGTTATCCGCTCTATCCGACGCTCAAGGGTGTGCTGCCCAAAGGAGGCCGGCTATTTTCGATGCTCGGCTGGGCCTATCGGCACGAACCTTCCGCCGAGCCGACCCGGATGCAATCGTTCCGCATGCGCGAATTCATCCGCGCCGGCAGCGCCGGCGAGGTGGTCGAATGGCGTGACATGTGGCTCGAGCGCGGCCTGAAACTGTTGCGCTCACTCGGCCTCGAGGCGAGCTCCGACGTAGCCTCCGACCCGTTCTTCGGCCGCGGCGGGAAGATGATGGCGGCGAATCAGAAAGAGCAGCGGCTGAAGTTCGAGGTTCTGATCCCTGTCATCTCGCGCGAGAATCCGACCGCCTGCTGTTCGTTCAACTTCCACCAGGACCACTTCGGCTCCAAGTGGGACATCCGCACCAGCGATGGCGCGGTGGCCAACACGGCCTGTCTCGGCTTCGGCCTGGAGCGCATCGTCATGGCGCTGTTCAAAACGCACGGTATGGAGATCGCGCGCTGGCCGGCCGACGTGCGCCGGCTGCTGTGGCCCGTGCGTCCACTCGCTTGAGCCTCCTCAGCGTCATCGGCGGGCTCGACCCGCTCGCGTACACCCGTCATGCCCTGCATGGCGAAGAACGCATCTGGGTCGAGAAGAACTGCTACATAGATCTGTGGATCGAGCTACTGCACGCGATGCGCCTCGAGCCGCTCGCCATGCTGCCGTTCACCGCCGCAGTCGACTTCGAGGACGATCAGTGGACCTTCTACAAGCCCTCGCATGAGGAGCTTCGCGAGCTGTACGGCGTCGATGTGCAGGAGCTGACGGTCTGGCGCACACTGCTGGAGCACGTACTCGAGCATACCGCCGCCGGCCGTATGGTGAGCACGGAGGCGGACGCGTTCTGGCTGCCTGACACCGCCGGCACCGACTATCGCCGCCAGCACACCAAAACCACGATCGTAATCAACGAAATCGACGTTGAGGCACGCACCCTGCGTTACTTCCACAATGCCGGCTACTACTCTTTGGAAGGCGAGGACTTCGTGCAGACGTTCCGGCTCGATGCGGCCCCGGACCCGGCGTTCATGCCGCTATTCGCGGAATTTGTGCGTGCGGAAGGCATTGTGCGCCGGCCGACCGAGCAGCTGGTCGCCCTGTCTTTGCAGCTATGGCAGCGGCACTTGCAACGCATCCCTGCGACCAATCCGATCCCGCGTTTCCGCAAGCGCTTCGATGGCGACCTGGAGCACATGCAGCAGCGTGGCCTGCCCTACTATCATGCGTGGGCGTTCGCTTCGATCCGCCAGGTCGGCTCAGCATTCGAGCTGGCCGCACTGAACCTGCAATGGCTAGGCGCGAACGGCGTCGCCAACCTCGAGCGTGCAGCGGATTCGTGCATGGAGATCGCGACGCTAAACAAGGCCTTCATCCTGAAAGCAGCGCGTGCGGTAAACGCGCGCCGCGCGTTGGACAGCGCAGCGACGTTCGGTGCCATGGAAGGCGCATGGGAGCGCGCCATCTCGGTTCTCGGCGAACGCGTCGGCCGGGAGCGCCAGCTCACCTAATTCCGAACCGGCGCAACCAGCGCGGCCAGCGATCACCCAGGCCGAGTTCGACTTGCAGTGCCTGGATGCGCCCGAGGCTCGCAGCCGACAACCGGCCGCCCGGCACCTGGCCGAAATTCGACTTGGCCTGCGACAGGGACTTGGTTCCCATGATCACCGTCGACACTTCGGGGAAACTGAGCGGATAGCGGACCGCGGCCTGCACCATCGAGCCAGCCTCCTGCTCCAGGAAGCGGAAGCGCTCGACCTGCTCCACGGTGCGCTCGATCTGTTCACGGGTCCACCTGTGGCGCTGGTCCGCCGGATCGGGGAACGTTGCATCGCGCTTGAACTTGCCGGTGAGGAAACCCTCACGCAGTGCAGAGCGGACGATGATCGCCTTGCCGGCTTCATGCAACTTGCCCAGGCGCGCCATGAATGGATCGGGCTGCAGCAGATTGAAGGCGACCTGAAAACCATCCAGGTCCACGCGCCCGAGCACGAAGTCAATGTCTTCGACCGTGTACAGCGATACGCCGATGAAGCGCACCTTGCCTGCCTTGCGTACCTCCGCCAGTTCATCGAACAAGCCCGCGTCCTTGCCGCTCGGCACCCAATGCAACTGATAGTAATCGATGACATCGGTGCGCAGATCGGCGAGCTGGCGCTCCAGCGTCGCGGTGAGCCCTGCATCCTGCCCCGAATATTTGGTGGCCACGATCCATTTCGATCGGCGGCCTTCGAGGAACTCGCCCAGCACGCGCTCCGACTCGCCGTACACGGCCGCGGTATCGACGAAATTGCAGCCCAGTTCCTCGGCGCGCGCTAGCACTCGCAGCGACTCGCTCTTGTCAACCGCGCCGTAGCCCTGGCCTCCGATCGCCCAAGAGCCGAAGCCGACCTCGGATACTTTCAATCCCGTGCCGCCGAAATCCCTGAACCGCATGCCCGAACCACCTGCGTTTGCATCTGTGTCGTCACTCGTCGAAGTCGTCATGTCAGCCTCTGGCGACGTGCGAATCAGCCGCCGGGCGGCCAGCGCACTGACTCCCGCCGCGGCGGCACCGATCAGCAAGGATCGTCGTCTCATCCGGATCACCTTGGGTCAGATATCTTCGTCGGCCTGGGTGAGATACCACGCCAGGCCCTCAAAACTGCCGCGTGCCGCCTCCGGCACGCTCGCATACAGCCAGCGCCGATCGCGCTCGATGAACTGGACGCTGCGCAGCGCGGCCGCCAGCACGGCATCACCGCATGCCTGGATGGACACGATGGCGGCGCCCAGCTTGATGCTCTGCAGGCACAGCAGCAGCAAGCCGTCCCGCACGTCCGCCCTGGTACCGATGCTCAGGAAGTCTTTCACGATCAGCTGATCGCCAATCAGCTCGCAAACGAAGTATGTATGTAGCGCGTCGCGATCACGGTGGCGGATCACGAACGTCCGATACTGGTGTCCCGGCTGCGCGCCGAAGCGCCACTGCAGAAATTCTCGACTACGCACGCCGATCGACCGGGAGCTCTTGTCCACCTGCTGCCACAGCTCGTCGAAGCGAGCATCGAATCCATCGTGCCATGCGCCGCGATTGCGTGAGAACACGAGCCGCAGCTTCATCGAAGCAACGTCGAGAACGTCCGAGGCCGCAGCGAGGGGACGGGCCAGCCACTGCGGCATCAGCCGGCGCAGATAAACGGCCGCGCGCAACACACGCGCGTAGCGAACGAGCGCGAGCTCGTACTGAGCACCGAGCCGCTTGAAGATCGGAATGGCCTTGGTGTGCGGGAGACCATAGAGGAAGGTCATGGTCGCAGTCGCACGCTCCCTGCCTTGCCGCTGCAGTTGCAACGCCGGGGAAGCCGAACGATGCTGCGGGTGGACCACGAAGTCGACCAGCACACCGGCAAACACCGACTCTCCACGCAGTAGCCAGCGACGGCAGCCGACCCCGAGGAACCCCAGGGGCGGGCCGCTGGCGTCCTGCCGCATGAAATTGATCTGTCCCTCGCCTTGCGGGTTGACCTGATAGAACCAGCGGTACCTGGCAACGTCGCGCTCGGCCGAGCTGCTGCCGAAACCGCAATCGCGCCACAGTTCGATCGCCTTGGCGCAATCTTCAGCCGCAACACCCGCATAAACCTGATATGCCCCGGCAGAGGCCGAGACAGCGCCGGTGTTCGTGCCGGGGATCATGGCGTGCAGGTGCCGCGCACCTTCATACCTGCAGGTGCAGCTCGATGATCTCTTCCATGAGCACGGGTGGACGGTGCAGATACTGCGTCGTGCGCCGTTTGGCTTCGATGTCGTCGTAGATGAACTGGGCCTTCTCGGTGCTGATCTGCAGCACCTCGCCCAGCTCGCTCGCCGACACATCGTGATTGCGAGCCCACAGCGCCAGATCCATCTGCTGGTACGGCAGCGCGAAGTAGAACTCGTCCTGGCCCTGCGGCAGGCTATAGGTGTCTGTCGTTGGCACCGCGGACGTGATGCGCTCGGGCAGGCCGAGATGCCGCGCAAGCGCATACACCTGTGACTTGTAGAGGTGCGCGATCGGCTTCACGTCGGCAGAGCCGTCGCCATTCTTCACAAAAAAACCCTGGTCGTACTCCAAACGATTGGGCGTGCCCACGACCGCGTAGTTGAGTCGGTCGGCGTGGAAATACTCGAGCGTCTTGCGCAGGCGTTGTTTGAAATTCGTCGCGGCGACGATCTGCAGGTAGTCCTGCAGGTTGAGGCGCTCCTCGCGCCGCTCGCCGCTGGGCCCGACGGCGATCAGCTTGAAATGGTTGAAGCGTCCTTCAGTGCCGCCCGAGATCACGATCTTCATGCGCCACCCCTCGCCGTATTCGGGGATGGCACGGCGGATCGCCTCGTCACGCCACTTGTAGCAGCCGATGCCGACTAGCGCCGGCGCGATGTCCTGCACTTCGTACCGCACGCCGAGATGCTTGGCCAGTGCCACGCCGCGCAGCGAGCTGTCTTCAGAGGAGTCGCGCTCCGGCAAAACGAGCGCGTACACACGCTCCTTGCCGACGGCACGCACCGCCAAGGCGATCGACGCCGAGCTGTCGATGCCGCCGGAAATCGCCACGACGAGGCCGCGCTTATGCAATACGTTGGCGGTCATCTCACGCAGCTTGTTCGCGATCTTGGTCGCTTCCGCTTCCAGGTCGAGGTTCAGCACCGCCCAGGACAGTCGTTGTCGGGTACTCACGTCTTACTTCCTCTGCTTGAGTTCGGCGCGTCGCAGCTTGCCCGTCATGGTGCGAGGCAGGCTGTCGACCATCTCCACGAATTTTGGAATCTTGTAGGCAGCCAGACGCTGACGGCAATGAGCCTGTACCTGCATCGGGCTCAAACTGGCCCCGGGCACCGGCACGATGAAAGCCTTGATTGCCTGGCCCAGCCTCTCATCGTCGACACCTGCCACCGCAATTTCCTGCACCTGCGGCAGTTCGGCTATCACGTCCTCGATATCCTGCGGATGCACGCGATGTGCACCGGTCTTGATCATGTCGCTGCGGCGGCCGGATAGGTAGAGATAGCCGTCCGCGTCGAGCGAACCCATGTCCCCGGTATTGAGCCAACCATCGTGCTTCACCGCGGCAGTCGCGACATCGTTACACCAGTAGCCGAGCATGACGTTCGGCCCTCGTACCCATATGCTGCCGACTCCGCCGGTATCGAGCACGGCGCCATTCTCGCCACGCACTTCGATATCGACTCCCGCAATCGCACGACCGACTGATCCCAGTTTCCGATCGAGCATGTGCGGCGGCAGATAAGTCAGCCGCGCCGTTGCTTCGGTCTGACCATACATCACGAACACTGCCGCACCCGGCAGGGCCTCGCGCAGTTTTTGCGTCAGGGCCGGCGACATCGCACCGCCTGCTTGCGTCACGTAGCGCATCGCGGCGAGATCGTGATCCGCGAGCTTCACTCGCGACAGCAACAAGGCGAACGTCGAAGGCACACCGGCGAAGCCCGTCGCACGCTCCCGCGCGATGCTAGCGACCACGATGTGTGGATAGACCAGATTCTTCTCCAGCACCAGCCGGGCACCCACCTGCACATGGGTATGCAGCACGGAACTGCCGTACGAGTAGTAGAACGGCAGTACCGTGACGATGCTGTCGTCGCCGGTAAGCCCGAGATATTGCACGATCGCTGCCGCATTGCTTGCCAGATTCGCCTGGCTGAGCACGACACCTTTGGGCTGACCGGTCGTGCCGGAGGTGTACAGGATGCAGGCCGGCGCATGCTCGTCAACGGCACGCGGCGGCGCGTGCTCGGCACTCAGCGTCAATCCGAAAGGGCTGCGCGGATTTCCCGTGCTGCGCCAGTGCCGGGCCGCTGCCACGCTCGCTCGTGCTGCAAGCGTCGCTTCGTCATTATCCGCATCGGTCAGCACAAACGATGCCTCGCAGTTTGCGAGCCAGGCCTCGAAATCACGCAGCTTGGCCGCAGCGTTCAGCAGCACGGCCACACCACCGGCCATCAGCACTGCGTAGTAGGCCGCGGCGAACTCGGCGCTGTTCTGCATAATCAGTACGACACGCTCGCCGTCCTGCAATCCCTGCGCACGCAGCTCGCGCGCGATGGTGCCCGCTTGCTGCAGCAACTGCTCATAGGTGACTGTCGCAGCACCGTCCTGGATTGCCGTGGCCTGCGGAACGCGCGCCGCCGTCTGCAGCAGATTTCCGACGAGCGTGGGGAATCCAGACACAGGCGCAACCTCTCTACCGCGCCGCCTGCTTGCGTTCGACGAAGGCGACCACGTTGTCGACCGCGTCCAGGTTGTCCGGCACCATCTCGTCGTCGGCGATCTTGATGGCGAACTTCTCCTCCAGGAACATGATCAGCTCGAGGATACCGGTCGAGTCCATCGCGCCGCTCTGCATGAGCGATTGGGCATCGGCGAGCTTCGAGGGATCCTCGGTGAACAGATAGTTCGTCAGGATGAAATGACGGACTTGTTGTTTGATCGACATGAACACGGCCCTTGCACGTTTGGTTGAGCTTCTGGTGACGGACGATGGGTGACAGCGCGGTTGTAACCAGCTGGCGTCTTGGATTCAGTTATGCGCCGCGGCGGCGCTGGCGAGGCCGGCATTGTATGCCGCGGCCGCCTCGCCGCGCTTCAGGAACAGCTCCTCTACCAGCATCGTCGAGAGAATCCCCACGAAGGCCATGTTGTCGGCGAAGCCGATGGCACGTCCGGCGCGACATTTCGCCAGCAGCCGCTGTACCGCGGAGCCGTCGAAATATCCCGCGCTGCCGAGACGTTGCGGACTGAGCAGTTCCTCGACCCAGGCGGGCGCCCGGCCGTCCTTAAAAAACGATTGAATGTCCGGTGAGCGGTAGGGCTGCTTGACGCGCCCACCCACCTCCGGCGGCAGCAGGTGCGCGAACGCCCGACGCAGGACCGCCTTCTCCTTGAGCCCGCGCAGCTTGTAACGCGCTGGCAACTGGTTGGCGAATTCGACCACTCGATGATCCAGGAATGGCACTCGTCCTTCGACCGAATTGGCCATGGCCACGCGATCACCCTGGGACGACAGCAAGTAGCCGAACAGCAGGGTCTGCGCCTCCACGAACTGGTCACGACTGAGTCCAGACCAGCGCGCGAAATCCGGCGGCAGCATTTCTGAAAGCGCCGCTTCAGGAACGCACCCCGCCATCTGTGCCTGCACATCCCGCGACAGGAATGCGTGCAATCGCCGCGTCGTGACCCAACGCTGCGAGTGACCATAGAACGGCGAATCGACGTCGCGCAGGCCCTGGCCGAAAAACGATTCCGCGTAAGCGGCGCTGCCGACCGGCGAATGACGCAGGTACGGATACAGGCGCCTCAGCAGCTGCGGACGCGAGCGCGACTCGGGCCGACGGGCCCAGAAGCGGCGGATCTGCGCCTCTTTGAACAAGTCATAGCCGCCGAACACTTCGTCCGCGCCCTCGCCGCTCAACACGACTTTGAAGCCGCAGCGCCGCACGTGCTCCGAGAGAATCATCAGCGGCACCGGCCCGGTGCGCACGATCGGCGTCTCGGTGTGCGCGATCAGCCGCGGGAAAGAGGCGGCGATATCACCGTGCGTACAGCGTACGGACGTGTGTTGCGTGCCCAAGTGCCGCACCATGATTTGCTGATGCGAGCTCTCATCGAACTCAGCGTCGTCGAACACCACCGAGAACGTGCGCAGCGGCACATCGGAGCGCGTCCGCACCAAGGCCGCAATGATCGAGGAGTCGAGCCCACCGCTCAGATAGGCGCCCACCGGCACGTCGGCCCGCAACTGCAGGCGCACAGCATCCGACATCAGCTCGCGCACCTGTTCGGCGGCCTCGTCGAACGAAAGGCGCGAGCTATCGGCGGCGGCCGGATGCGACCAGTGCCAGTAATGCACCAGTTCCTCGCGCTCGCCCTCCAGCTTCAGCATGCAACCCGGCGGCACGCTGCGAATGCCGGCGAAGACCGTGCGCTCGCCGACCGTCGACCAGAAGGTGAACACTTGGGCGAGGCCGTCTACATCCAGCCGGCGGGGCTGGCTGCTCACGGCGAGGATGGCTTTGATTTCCGATGCGAACAGGATCCGCCGGCCGTCACGCTGCACGAAAAGTGGTCGGATACCCAGGCGATCCCGCGCCAGCAGCAGTCGCCGGCGCCTCGAATCCCACAGCGCGATCACGAATTGCCCGTTCAGGTGATGGACGAAGTCATCGCCGTACTCTTCGTAGGCATGCACGATGGTTTCGGTGTCAGACTGCGTCCGGAACACGTGGCCGGCCCGTTCCAGGGCGGCCCTGATCTCGATGAAATTGAAGATCTCGCCGTTGAACACCGTCCACACGGACTGGTCTTCGTTGGCGATCGGCTGGTCGCCGGAGGACAGATCGATGATGCTCAGGCGCGCATGGGCGAGGCCGACCGGGCCTTCCTGCAGGTAGCCAAAACCGTCCGGACCGCGGTGCGCGAGCGACTCGATCATCTGGCGCAGTTGCCCACGATCGCAGGGCTGCGCATCAGGCAAGCTGAGAATTCCGGCGATTCCGCACACGAGGCAACGACGCTCCAGACGCCAAACACTCCCGCAGCCGCACCCAGGCGCCGCCGCAGGCCTATGATTCATACTAGCGCAGGCCCCGGTGTATCTGTCGTGACTGCCCTCACAGCGACCAGGATGCGAAGAAGCAGACCGCCGACTCGACTTCGAACTCGTCCGATAGAGGCACGAACGGGACCGGCCCCGAGCGGAACAGCCCGCCGATTCTCGCTCCGCCCCACGTCCCCATCCGTCCAGACCATGGCCTCGACAGCTCGAGCTGCACGCCGGCGGACTGAGCCGGCAAACGCTCACCGCGCGCCAGCGCCGCAGCAGCGAGCGCAAAGATCGTGACCTCTGCACTGGCGGGTTCCACTTGCAGGCTCACCCCCCGCTGGATATCGACAAGCTTCGGAGTACCCTGCCCGCCACAGCGCCAGCGCAGCGTCGCTACACCGTGCCAACCCACCTGCGCCAGCAGCCGCCGCGCTCCATGGGCGACGCTGATCTCGTCGCTCGAGTTCGCGGCGCCATTGGCAGCACCGTCCTGCGGCCCGCTCCAGAGGTAGTACTGCAAGCTACCGTGATCGGCCACGCAAGTCAGCTCGCGGTAGACCGTCTGCACATCGTCGTACTCGTCCTCTGCGGCGCTGGTCGGCACTCCGGCTCGTTGCGCGGCATCGCCGAGAGCATCGATGCCTCGATGCGGTGCGTACACTGCATCCGGTATCAGTAGCTTCGGTCGCAGCCCGTCCGGACCTGAGGCGATGAAGGCATGCGCCAGCGCACTACCCATCGGCAACACCACGTCGGTCTCTTGCAGGTCAGTGCGCTCGAGCAGCCAGGCGGCCAGATCGGCTCCATCGGTGATCGCGATCTCCCAGCGCAGCAGCCTCGGCGGCACGTCTGCGGTGCGTGACTTGAGCCGCACCGCCCCTTGCGCAGCGAGTGTAGGCGCTTGCGCATCGTGCGCCATCGTCCCGACGAACAATACCGAAAGCGGCTGTTTCGACGCAGTTCGCTCACACGCGGCGCAAGCGCTCGCCGCGAAGGTACGCACCGTTCGATTCGCAGCCAGTAGTGTTTCGACGCAACGCTGGCCGATGCTGGAAGGCAGCCACTCGAAACTGGAGTTGTACTGTACGAGCGTCGACGCTTTGCGCTTGTACGGCTCGTCGCCGCGGCTGAAGTCTATCCAAGCCAACCCGCTGCGCCGCGCATACGATGCGAGCGAAGCGAGCAGCAGGCTCCCCGGCGAACACTTCTCGTAAGCGGCATCGAAAGCGGGTTTGTAATAGATAATGGTGTCGCGCGAACGAAACCCCAAATGCATCGCTACGATGATGCCGTCCAGGCGCAGCAGCGAAAGCACGACGCGCCCTTTGCGGGCTGCACTAGTCACCAGTTCGCGGTAGAACTGCTGATTGCTCAGCTTAACGAACAGGCTCGGGTAAGCCGTGTTGCGCCAGCGCTGCTCATGCAGGCGAAACAATTCCGGCAGCAGCTCCAGGATCGTCACGGGCTCCAGGCAGTGCTCGACCTCGACCCGACCAAGCGCCTCCAGCCGCCGCAGCTTGCGCCTGACGTCGCGACCTTCCTCGACCTCGCGCGCGCGGGCGCCATCATCTAGGCGCAGCCTCGGGCAGACACTCGATCGGCGCCACTTGATGCCGCTCATCCCTGCCGTGCGCGCCTGCTGCAGCAGATGCAGGCCAAGCAGCGAGAACTCTGGGACTTCGTCGAACTTCGCCCGACCGCCGGCCGCGACCTTGGCAGCCAACGGTCGCAGCAGCGAGTGCAGGATCGACGGCATACCGTCGGCAACGATGAACAGCGAGTAGTCAGCATGCTCTTCGCCGACGAAACGAATCTCGCCGGCGCCGCGCCCGCCGTCCGACTCGATGCGCTCGTATAAGGGAGCCGCCCCGACCAAGCGTCCGGCGCAGCGCGCCACGACCAGGAACAAACGGTCTTGCGGCCGGGCGAAGCAACTCCACCACGAGGCCAGCCATTCGTACGACTGGAACACGGTGGCGTCCGGGCAGGCATCCACCAGCTGTTGCCACTCGTCCGGTTCCACCGACGCAACACTGTCCAGAACCGTGACCTCGATCTGCGGCGTATTGACAAAGCTCGACATACAATTGCCTAAGAAGTCCTTTGGCGGATCGTACTCATTGCACGTCCTCCCAGTCAGATGCGCAGCGCGGATCAGCCCGTGACCCGCCGCGGCCGGCTGCTCACTGTCATTACGGTCGTCATCGTGGTGGCCGCCGTCCTGTTCGTCGCCCTGCCTCAGGACCGCGCAATCTTCCGCGTGATCGAAGACAGCGGACATGCTCCCGCGTTCGCTATTCTCACTTTCGCTCTCGCGTATCACTTGCGCTCCCGTGCCAACAGCCGGGCGATCGCCGCGGCGGTCGCCCTCTGCCTCGCACTGACCACCGAAGCTGCACAACGCTTCGTGACCTACAAGGATCCTTCGCTACACGATTTGTTTTTCGACGGAGTCGGCATCCTCGCAGGCCTTTGCCTGGCCTCGAGAGTCCATGAGGCCGGCTTCGCGTCGCGCCGGTTCTTTCTGGTGGCGTTGATTGCCGTAGCGCTCACTCCGCTCGCCTGGTGTCTGGCTGCCTATGCCGACCGCGGCGGGCAGTTCCCGGTGATATTCCGTTTGAAGTCACCCTTGGACTTATACTTCGTGCAGCGCACTCCCACTATCGGCACAGCCGAGTTGCTTCACATATTCCGCGGCACACGCGCTCTGCCTCTGCCTCTCACCCGCGGCGCCGGCATCGCGCTCGATGAGCCCTATCCGGACTGGAGCGGCTGGCACATTCTCGCCGTCGATATCGAAAATGCAGCACATCGAAACGTCCGCGTTCGATTACGGGTACATGACCGAATCCACGATCAGAGTTACGAGGATCGATATAACGCCGCGCTCGAGCTGCCGGGCGCGCAACGCCGGATTTTCCGCTTCTCCGTCGAGCAGATCGCTGCGTCGCCGGCGAATCGCACCCTCGACCTGCGTAGTATCGCCGGCGTCGGACTGTTTGGCTTGGACGCCGCGCAGATTGATCAGCCGCCGCTGCTGCTGCACGGCGTGTGGCTCGAGTGAGCGAACGTCGAATCTTCTTACAACCTCACATGATCCGCTTCGCGCTGGCCGCTCTGCGTCAAACCAAAGGGCATTACCGCAACCTGTTGCTTCCCTGCGCTGCGCGCTTGCGGTATTAGGATCGTCGCATGCAAACCTCGAAAAGTGACGCGATCCGGCTGCCCGAACTCGACCTGCTGCGCTTCATCGCCGCGTTCGCGGTCACGCTGTATCACTACGTTTCCTCCTATGTGTCGGCCACGGATCTGGAACGCAGTGGCTTGGCCGGCCTGTCCGCGATGACTCGCTACGGCTACCTTGGGGTCGACCTGTTCTTCATCATCAGCGGCTTCGTGATCCTGTGGAGTTCGCTCGGTCGCGGACCCGTGCAGTTCGTCATCTCGCGCGTGAGCCGGCTCTATCCTTCGTTCTGGGTCGGCATGGCGCTGACCGCCATCTGCATTGCCCTGCTCAGCCCGCTCGCGCCCGACGTCGATACCGCGCCGCTCGACCTGCGCACGCTCGCGGCCAACGCGACCATGGTGCCCTCTATCTTCGATGCGCGGCTGATCGACGGCGTGTACTGGACGCTCGAGATCGAGATTCGTTTCTACGCGCTCATCTTCCTGCTGCTTGCCTTGCGCCAGATGAGCCGAGTCGAATGGTGGCTGTATGCGTGGCTCGCCATAGCAATCGCTGCGCGCTTGTTCCATCTGCCGTGGATCGTCGACTACTTCGTGCTCGATCCATACGGTCCGTTCTTCGCTGCCGGTTGTCTCTTCTACGTGCTGATGTCGCGGGGTTTCTCCATCGCACGACTGCTGTCACTACTGGTCGCTGCCGGCGCAAGCATGTGGGTGTCGGTGACACAGCGCTCGCAGTTCATCACGCCCGATGCTCTGTCCGCGTGGGTAGTGCCTATCCTCGTCGCGACCTTCTTCGCGGCGTTTGCGTTCATCGCCATACACCGCCGCGATTCGACAACAGGCGCATCGCCCATCGCATCCCAGCTCGGCGCTTTGACATATCCCCTGTATCTTGTACATGCCATCGTGGGCAAGCTCGTTTACGAGGCGCTGGCACCCGTCCTCGGCGTACCGGCAAGACTGACCTTGATTTGCGTGCTGGCTCTGGGTGTCGCCTACGTGATCGCAGTGACCGTCGATGTTCCCGGGCGGCGGGCGCTGCAGCGCTTGCTGCAGCAACTGGTCCACCGCATCGGCCTTGCGCAACCGACATCGAAGGCCAACTCGCCTACCTGAGTCGATCGCGCTCGACAGCGTCGCGCATGGGCCGACAGCGGAGTTCTGTGACGCAGTTCCGCTTTTGCTGTTCGCGTAAGCGAGCCTCTGTCGCGGTGCCGCGACGCGGAGCTTTGCTTTCATGCTCGCACTAGGCGGCCTTTCAGTAAGTTCCTTATCTACGTGGGATGCAGCGAAGCCCTATTCTCGCATCGCTTATGTCCGGTACGTCGCGCGCTGTTGCCGTCGGGCGACGCGTTGCGGGATCCGACCCCGGTGAATTAGCCTGCCGCGAACGATATCGGCGGGCGCCTCCAGGGTCGACGCTTGCGACCGGACACTGGATGACTGGCGTCAGGTGCTCCCTCCAACAACAGCGAGAGTGACGGAATGAGAATGAGATTGTCTAGCAGTCAATTGATCGCGCGCGCAGTGCGCACCTTGTTCGCGGCCGCTGCCGCGCTGACCATGTTCGGTGCCCACGCAGGGCAGATCGACAGCATTAGCGGCACGGTCGCCAACGGTCAGACGATCGTCATCAACGGCTCTGGCTTCGGCAGCAAGGCCAATGCCAAGCCGCTCTACTACTGGGACTTCGAGAACGGCACGGCGACCTCGCCGCTCAGCCGCAACTCGTTCGACGGCGGTGTGCGCGGCGCGTTGTCGACCGCGACTTCGCTCAAGCCGCTCAACTCGAGGGGCATTCTCACCATCGACGTCGCCGGTCAATCCGACGCGATGGGTCCGGATGGTGTGCCCTTCTCCTCGAACTCGCTGTACGTGTGGGCGAAGAAGTACTACGAGTTCAACATCGTCACCGATGCCGCCTCCAATGGCCTCAACCTGAAGTTCTTCCGCTTGTGGTACCCGTACACGCACAACGTCTACTCGAGCTATGCGGGCGGCAGCGGCGGCGCGAACAGCGGACGCGTCGTGGCCGAAATGACGGGCACGGCAACGACGTGGTTCCAGCTGCCGCACCAGTCGGACAAGTGGATCATCGACGAATGGGAGTATCGTGCCGGCAGCATCGGCGCGGTCGATGGAATCCTCAACTACACTCGCGGCGGCATCTCTGCCTTCCCGCGCGCTAACCGCATCCAGATGCGTACGTCGTCATATCCGAACTCGTACAGCGTCCTGTACTTCGACCAGATTAGCAACAACCAGCTGAGCGCCGGCAAATACCTGCATTTTGATGCCATCTACGTCGATGACACCTGGCACCGCGTGGTGATCAGCGATGAGGCGACCTGGCAGAACATCGTCTACGGCAGCGGCGGCACCGAGCGCAGCCGTGAAGTGCAGATTCCGATCACCTGGAGCGACTCGCGCATCGAGATCTCGGTGCGTCAGGGCGGCTACAGCAGCCTCACCGGCAAGTATCTGTACGTCATCGGAGCCGACGGCAACCCGGTGAACAGCAGTGGCTTCCGCATCGGTGACGCGAGTACCAATCCCCGTCCGCCGAGTTCGGTCTCTGTACAGTAACAGTCGAAAGAGGCAGTGCCCGTCAGACATCGGGCACTGCCTGCGTCCCGCGCAGCTCTCGTCTCCTTTCGCAGGTTCACGATGACTCCATTTGCCCGCCTCCCGATGCGCTGGCTCGCCGCGCTGGCTATGTTCGCCGCAGGCATCAGCCATTCCGCCCCCGAACCTGAGTCGCTGTGCTCGCGCGCCGTGACGATCTTCTGCAGCGGCTTCGAGGAAGGCAGCTTTGGCATCTGGGATGACTACGATGGCAATCCGGCGCCGTGGAACACGCTTGTGCTCGAACCCGGCCCGCTTTCCCTGAGCGACAACACCGTCGCCCGCGTCCGCGTGCCCGAGGGCCGCGGCGGCCACGACGTGGTGAAGATCCTTCCGAGCCAGCACGATCGGCTGTTCGTGCGCTGGTATCAGAAGTGGGAGAGCGGCTACGACTTCAACGCCGACAACCACGGCGGCGGCTTCCACGCCGGGCATCGTGACTACATGGGGCGCTCCGGCAATCGCCCGACCGGTTCCGACTGGTTTTCGGCGTGGATGGAGCCCGTTAAGGGCCGCCTCAATCTCTACGCGTACTATCGCGGCATGTACCAGGACTGTGCCGACCCGAACGGCTCCTGCTGGGGCGATCACTTCCCCTGCTTCCTCGATGACGGCGGCTACTGCAAGAAGCCCGAGCATCGCGAGCGCATCATGCCACCGCTGCTGCAAACCAACCGCTGGTATTGCCTCGAAGTCGAAATGAATGCCGGCACGCCGACCTCCACCGAGGCGGGCGCCAACGGCTCGCTCAACTACTGGATCGACGGCGTCGAGTACGGACCTTGGACCGGCCTATGGTTTCGCACGACATCAAATCTGAAGATCAACATCTTCAGCCTCGGCCTGTTCTTCCACAATACGCACACTTCGGCCGGACACATGTACGACAACATTGTCGTATCAACAGAGCGCATCGGCTGCTTGGACTCCCCGCGTCCCAACGCGCCCAGCAGCCTGACTGCAAACTAGGCCGACGTAAGACAGATCGACACTCTCACTGCGCGACAGCGCGTCCGCGCAGCTTCAGTACTTCGTTCGATAGTAGGCGTCGCCACGGATGGTGTATAACGCGCGCGTTTTCAATCAATGTCGCGCGTAATGAAATCCGGCCTTATTGCTCTCGCACGCAAGTACGCACCCTCCCTTTGGGAAATAGTCGTTACGATTCGCGTCAAGCTGACCCCGATCCGCCGCTACATCGAGAGCAAACTGATTCCCGCCGCGCGCGCCAGGATCGGCGACGGCGACATCCTCTACGTAGGCGTAGCACACTACACACGCGATTATCCTCAGCGCTTTGCTCCAGCGACGGTCGCGACCATCGACATCGAGCCTTCCGTCGCCCGCTATGGCGCGGCCGTACACCGCGTGGGCTCGGTGACCCAAGTGGACACTCTGTTCGGCAAACAGTCCTTCGACATGGTGTTCCTGATCGGAGTGATCGGCTGGGGCCTGAATACGCGTGAGCAGGCCAACGCGGCGCTCGAATCGATCTCGGAGGTGCTGCGTGACGGCGGCGTCCTCATCGTCAGTCGTGATGACATACCGCCTCGCAACAGCGTGCAAATGCAGGATCTGCACGCACTCACCCGCTTCGAGCCCTGCGAGCTTGCCGGTATCGACGCCTCGCGCGTCAAGATTCGCGATCCCAAATACCGGACCGAGCTGTTCTTCTACCGCAAACTCTAGATGCGTCGAGCCTGGAGCGGTGGGTAGCCGCTCAGCGCTTCGGCGTGAACTCGCCGATACGCGCGTGCCGGTAACCGAAGAAGTGCCGGATCGCTTCGATCGTCCGTTCCGCCGCACGTCCGTCGCCGTAAGGGTTGACCGCGTTCGCCATGCGGTCGAAGCTGCGGCGGTCGTCCAACAGCTTGCGGACCCAGCGCACGATCGTCGCGCGGTCGGTGCCGACGACCCGCGCCGTTCCGGCGCGCACCGCCTCCGGCCGCTCCGTCACATCGCGCAGCACCAGCACCGGCTTGCCCAGCGAGGGGCCCTCTTCCTGCAGCCCCCCGGAATCCGTAACGATGAAGCGCGCCCGCTCCATGAAGTACAGGAAGTCACCGTATTCCAGCGGCGGCAGCAGATGCACGTTCGGCAGGCCGCCGAGCGCGGCTGTTGCCGGACCCTGTACGTTGGGATTGGGATGCACGGGATAAACCAGGTTGAGATCCGGCTTGGCGCTGGCGACATCCGCGAGCGCCGCGCAGATGGACTCGAGCGGCGCACCGAAGTTCTCGCGCCTATGCGCCGTGATCAGCACGAATGGCTTCGCCGCCAGGCGCTGCAACTGCGCCGACGGCGCTGCGACCACGCCTTTACGCAGCCTGTCTCTCATGATGCGCAGCGCGTCGATGCCGGTGTTGCCCGTGATGTAGATGCCTTTTGGATCGATGCCCTCCTTCAGCAGGTTCTGCCGCGACTTCGCGGTCGGCGCGAAGTGCAAGCTCGAAACCGCGTCGGCGGCCACACGATTCAACTCCTCCGGGAACGGATTCGCCTTGTCGAACGAGCGAAGGCCCGCCTCCACGTGACCTACGGGTATCCGGTGATAGAACGCGGACAGCGACGCGGACAGCGAAGTCGTGGTGTCGCCATGGACGAGCACCATGTCGGGCGACTCTGCCTTCAGCACTTTCTCCAACCGCTCCAGCACCTTCACAGTGATCGCCGTGAGCGACTGCTTGGGCGTCATCACGTCCAGATCGTGGTGGGGAACGATCCCGAACAGCGCCAGCACCTGATCGAGCATGTGGCGGTGCTGCGCGGTGACGACGACACGGCAATCGAATTCTTTCGGCCGCGCACGCAGCGCCAGTACCACCGGCGCCATCTTCACAGCCTCGGGACGAGTGCCGAAGACACAGAAAATTTTCTTCATTTTGTTACGAATGGCTACGAACGGGCGTGTCTGACGTTGAAAGTATCGGTCACGGTCGCGAGTGCCGCCAGCATCGTCGCCGCGTCCCTTTCCCAATGGAATCTCTCGGTGACCGCACGGCGGCCGGCGGCGCCCAGCGCTTCACGCGTGTTCGCGTCCGTGAGCCCTCTCACCGCTTGGACGAGTTGCGACGGGTCGGTGTCGTGGTACACGCGGCCACACCGAGCCCCCTCGACGATCTGTCGCAGCGTCCGGCACTGCGTGACCAACACCGCTTTGCCTTGCGCCATATAGTCGTAGATCTTGTTTGGAATCGTTGTATCGGTGTGCTCGGTGAGCAGATGCGGTATCAGGCAGATGTCCGCCTCACCGATCAGCGACGGCACCTCCTTCTGGTCCACCCAGCCCGGCAGCAGCAGGTTGCGCTCGACACCGAGTTCGGCTGCGAGCTTGCGCAGCTGCGGCTCCATCACTCCTTTGCCGACCAGGATCACTAGCACGTCCGGATCGATCTCCCGCAGGCCGGGCAAGGCCCGCACGACGATGTCGAGGCCGCGCTTGCCATCCATGTTGCCGACGTACAGCAGCTTCAAACCTTGATGACGCGCGATCTGCTCTGTCACCTCGCCACGCACCGGTTCGTAGACAAGGTCGAGCCGCGGCGTATTCTCGACGGTCCACGCCGGCACACCGCCGTTCGTCAGGCCGATCACACGCAGCCGGCTGGGCTCGGACACCGCGAAGATGCCGTCGAGCTTCGGCAGGATCCAGCGCTCGAGGCGGCGCAGCCAGGAGGGGTTGCGCAGCAGATAGTCCCAAGGCTGTGGCCCGAACAGATCCCACGTGGCCTGGATCATCGCCGGGTAGTTTTCCGCCATGTCGAGCACCACCGGTCTCCCGGTGGTGCGGCCAGCCCACACGGCGGCGGCGGTCAGCGGCAGGTCGCGCACCATGATCACGTCGCTGTTTTGCTGCCGCACAGTGCGCGCGATCGCCCGTATCCACCACGGCGAGAAGAAGGCCGGGAAGTTCATCAGGTCGCGATCAATCCGCGTCCATCCGATCGGCAGACGGTGCACCTCCACGCCCGGGCGCAAATTCTCTTGCCGCGGCTTGCCGGCGCGATTGCGCGACAGGATGACGACCTGATGACCAGCGTCTGCGAGGCTCGAGGTGAACTTCTCAACGCGAATGTCCCAAGGATACTCATCCTGAAAGACGTAACAGACTTGCAAACTAGGCTCCCCCGCAGCAGGCTGACATCGAGCGTATCTTCTTAACTGCGGTCACTTCTGTGCCACGATCCAGGTCACTATCGGCCATTCTGGATCTGTGCGCGTGGCCACCTTATGCAGCGGGTGCCAAGTGGCGTGCGGCACGGGATCAAAGTGCAGGCCGCGGCGCATCCATTGCAGGGCCTCGAAACTGCCCCAGCCGCCGCATTCGATGACATTCGAGAACTTCCTGCACAGCAGACGCAGGGCGTCGGGAGTGTAGCGCCAGAAGTCGCTCGGCGAGCCGTGCACCGGAAAGGCGAATACCGTCGTATGCACGGCGATGCCGCCCGGCTTGAGCACGCGACGGCTCTCCTCCATCGCCGTGAACGGATCGCCCTCGACATGCTCGAACACCTGGTCGGAAGTCACGATGTCGAACTGATCGTTCTCGAACGGCAGCGAGGTGATCGTGTACTCAGGGTAGTTCGCCTCGGTGATCTGCGCGGGCTTGACGCCCATCATGTCCATGAGGTGCTTGGAGTGGCTGATCGACAACCCGCTAGCCACCTGCGAGCGCAGTTGCTTGCCCACTTCGGTCAGCCGCCTGTACATCGAATAGCGCGTCATATGCATGCCACGTGGCAGTCCGAGCATCGTCGCACGCCAGAAGCGCCGTCTCAGCTCGATAATGAACTCGCTCATTAAATCCTCCCACATCGGTTGGTAAGCGTGCGGCGTCGGCGATCCGCTCAGCGAGACCTCTCGCGTAGCCGGTACAGCCATGCGAGCGGTGAGAACGATTCCGTGTAAGCATCGTAGACGATCACATCGTCCGCTTCGTTCAGCGTGTGCACACCGTGCCTGCCCCTCGGACCGAGCGGCGGCGCGATGCGCCAGCAAAAACGTTCTTCGTATTCGTCCGGCGTCAGCGCCACGATCTCATATAGACGCAGTGCTCCGCCATAACGCTGCGTGCAATCCTGAGCCGGGCGGTAGCACGCACCACCGGCCTGAAAGACCCGCCCGGCAGGCCTCGCACGTGCAATGTCGATGACGATCGGATTGAGCCGGTGAGCGTGCCACGGGCCTTCGAGGGACTCGGCATGATACGCGTGCAGATGGGTGTTCGATCCCCGGCGGGCGGCCGAAGTACACAGAATCCACCAGCGGCCGCCGTGACGGAACACGGTCGGATCGACGGCAGGCACTCCCTCCAGCAGCGGCTTGGAGTCGAGCACCTGGCGCGCATCGTCCGACAGGCGATGCAGCGTGATCTCGAACGAGTGACTCGCTTCAGGGCAGCAATAGAGCGCACCGTCGTGCCTGAACACGTGCGGATAGCTGAGGTGGTAGCCGGGCTTGTCGATGAGCTTGTGAATCTCGACGATCTTCCCGGCCTCGTTCAGCTCGACGCGAGCAATCACGCCGCGCCCACGCCGCACTTCCATCCATTCCGCGAGCAACACGCGTCCCCCAAGGCCCGGCACGACGAATGGGTCGGCCAGGAAATTCCCGCCCGGCAGCGGTGGCAGCAAGCGGCCGCGAGCGAGCCAGCCGCAGTCTGCGGTCAGCGGCCCCGGTGCAAGGCCGATCGTCCAGCGCTGCACCTGGAATGCGGCATACCAGGCGCGGCGCAGCCGTTCCCCGAGTTGGCCCAACAGTCCTGAGCGCGGCGCAGATCGCGGATTCGCCGGGTCCACGCTCTCATCGAGCGACGCAGCCGGTGCGCGCCCTTGCGGCTGGCGTGCGGCCTTCCCCAACACATCTGCAGCAGCTAGCGCGAGCTGATCCAAGGTCGCATCGAGAGACCACGGCGTCGCGCCGATACGAGCGGTGCTCAAGAACTCGCGCTCGTCGGGTGCGATTTGCAGCAAGGTCAAGCGAATGGCTCGTCGATCCTCCGAGAGCGCCGACCACTGCAGGCCGCCGCTGGGTATGTCCCCGACCGCGGTCGCGATCCGCCACACGACGACACCGCCTGATGACAACAAACGCGGCACAGAGACATTGGACAGCCACAAGACGGCAGCGGGGCGCAGCGTGCCGATCGCTTCGAGAAGCGCGTCGACTGCGACGGTTTGCGCGACGCTTCTTGTGTCGACAGCGATCTGCTGCAATGACTGCGAGGTGAACGACGCCAACGACGCGAGGCCGTCATCACCGGCAGCCGAAGTCGAGTTGAACAATGTCGCCGAGCGATCATCGACACACGCGAGAGCGTTGATCCGAATCTCTTGTTGTCGCCCCAGCGCGCGCATGATCTTGAGCGCCCAGTCGCCCACCGCACCTCCGTCAGCGACGACCGCAACAGGCAGCGGTTGTGCTAGAGCTTCGGAGGGCACGATGGTGGAGAATGCCGCGATGCTTGCACTCATGCTGGCGTCCGCCGCGAAAACCTGCGCAATACGGCTTCGAGACTGGCCGCGGAATTGCGTGCATCGAAACGATCACGCGCTGCCGGAGCGTATGCCTCGGCCTCCTGCCTTCCGGGAGCGTCCATGCGTGCGCGCAAGTTGAGCGCGAGCTCATGTCCATTGCCGATCGGAAACAGGCTCGCCGGAGTTCCCTGCAGCACGTCCACGAGCCCGTCACAGGCGCTCGCGATGACGGGCACACCGCAGATCAACGCCTCCATCGGCAGAATCGGGCTGGCCTCGGACATCGATGGAATCACTAGCACATCCAGGCCACGCAGCGTCGCACCCACTTCGTTCGTATGAGGCAGGAACCTGAAATGGTCTCCGAGCGCACTGCGCTCGATAGCGGCCCGGTCTTCGCGCACGAAGCCGCCTGAACCAATCGCGACCACGATCGGCCGCCGTGGTGGCGCCAGCGTTCCGACCAGCTCCTGCATCGCCTTGATCAGCACGTGAAAACCCTTGATGGCCATGAATCGACCCATGAAGCCGATCACGAAGTCCTGCGCAGCGAGCTGCAGCTCGCTGCGCAGATCGCGCCGCGCCGGGGCGCAGAAGCGCTGCGGGTCGATGCCGTTGCGAATCGTCTCCACCGTCGGCCGCGTCGCCGGCCAGAAGCTCATGTGGCGCCTGAAGTTGGTTTCCACGGCGCGGCCGGTCGGCTGGACCACGTCACTCACGCCAAGCGCGCCTGCCAGCACCCACCGTCCGATCTTGATCGACCACTGCTTGCGCAGTGCTTCAGTGAACATGTCGTGGATCGTTACCACGTGCGGCTTGCGGCCTAGGACGACCAGCGGCGCGACCGAAACCGCGGAGCTGTAGCCCTGCGAGTGCATTACATCAACATGGTTCTCCTTCAGCGCCTGTCGAGCGGCCTTGAAGATGTCGCGGATACCGGCCGATGCTGCGCGATACACCTTGGGCTCGAAGGCCGCGAGCGCTTTCACGCACTCATCGAGATCCTCCGAGCGCGGGCCGCACAGCACGAGATCGAGATCTGATCTTGGCATCAGCCCGTAGGTGTAACGCAGGTAGCTGCGGATGCCGCCGACCGGCCAACGGACGACAAGCAATACGGTCAGCTTGCGCGCAGCCACGGCAGTGGTCATTTGATACCGCCGCGGGCCGGAGGCGGCGCAGTGCCGCCACGGGCGGCTATCGCCTGTCGGCGCACGCGTTTGCCGGGTTGGGGCAAGACTCCGAGCACTCGACAACTCACCACTGCGAGACCGGCCACCAGGTACCATTGGTATTCATTGAGGCCGTAACTGGCTACGCTGAAGATCATCAGCAGAATGAAGAAATCGCGCAGGCCCTGCGCCGCCCGCAGCGAGAATTCGCGCTGCTGGCGTTCCGCCTCGGCGATCGCCAGCT
Source organism: uncultured Steroidobacter sp. (assembly GCA_937864115.1). Classification (GTDB taxonomy): domain Bacteria; phylum Pseudomonadota; class Gammaproteobacteria; order Steroidobacterales; family Steroidobacteraceae; genus Steroidobacter. The sequence continues at coordinate 79,888 of CALMII010000003.1, forward strand.
TGATGTTCTTCCACGTCGTGACCATGAATGTCACAAATAAGATCAGGCCGATGCCGCCGAGCTCTTGTAGCACCTCCGTGTACAGCGTATGCGAAGGCATCGCCTTGCCGTACGCATGGAAGTTCGCCTCGGCCGACGTGCCGAGACCGTGCCCGAACAGCGGACGCTGCAGCCCGACCCCAAGGTCGATCCACAGGCCTTCGACGCGGCCCTGCGAGGACGCGCCGCCCTTGGCGCTGTGATCCACGATGGAGATATAGCGTTGGCGCTCCAGATCGGACATGGACGCAAAAATGACCACGACGATGACGCCGACCGCGCTCAGCGCCGCCACGCGGTGCCTGGAACGCCAGATCACCAGCAAGCCGAACAGCGCGAGCACGAGCGCCCCCGAACGCGAACTGGTGAGCAGCATCGCATAGAGCAGCGGGGCGAGCAGCAGCACGTACGCCACCTGGTGCTTGCGCGAACCGCGCCCGAGCAGGTGATGCAGGAAGCACACGGCGATGATGATCACGAACGCAAGTCCGTTCGGATTGATCACATCGCTAGGCGCGCCGGCAAGACGATTCATCAGCTCCGCGTCGCCCATATCCGTGAACGAGCCCCAGTAACCGGTGGTGATGTTCAGGAACAAGGGCTCGAGCACACGGAACGTCTGCACTCCGACGAACACGTACAGGAAGATCTTCAATCGCTTCTCAGTCTTCACGGTGGCCACGGTGAAGATGAAGAAGAACAGCGATTTCAGGAACACTTCCCAGCCGCCACGCAACACCGTACCCGGCCAGCGGACGAATGGCAGCGACACCAGCACGTAGATGCTGATGATCAGCAGGATGCGCGAAGCCGTGGCGATCGGCGCCGGCGGGGCGCCGACCTGCTTCTTTCCCATGAAGAGGAACGCGATCGTCGCCGCGGCGAGCAGCAGGTCGATGCGAATCGTACCGAGCGGCGGCACGCGTGAGCCCATGTGCAGAAAGTAGCTGACGACAAACAGGCAATAGCAGATGAATGCCGGCGGCAGCTTCTCATCGACCGAAGCAACGGCCAAGCCAGCCTTCGGCACGGCCCGGGCCGCTGCGATCGAATTGGAACGGGATCGCATGGATTGCATGGTCAGGCTGCCCGCGCGGCATGACGATGCTGCGCAAGTTCATAAACCGCCTGGTAGCCTGCCGCCATACGTTGTGCGCTATATGTTTCATGCACCATCGCATTCGCGGCAGCAGCGAGGGCCGCGAGCCGCTGCGGTCCTTTCTCGACTGCTGCAAGACCTTCCGCAAGACCAGCAACGTCCGCAGGAGGTATCAGCATGCCGAACCTGCCGTGGCCGAGCAGATCAGGCACGCCGCCCACCGCGGTCGCCACGATCGGCACTTGTAACACCATGGCTTCGAGCATGCTCACCGGCAGGCCTTCAGAATAGCTGCTACTCACGAGCGCAGCGCAGGCCGACATCAGCGGCTTCGGATCCGCGACGTATCCACAGAAATGGACGGCTTCCGTGAGCTTAAGCCGGACGGCGTGCTGCTGCAATTCGGCCTGCAGGGCGCCAGCGCCAATGACCAGCGCGCGTAGTTTCGCGCCGCCATCGCGCAGGCGAGCCACGGCTTCGAGCAACAGCGCGTGACCTTTCTCCGGGGACAACCGTCCGACGATGCAGACCGTCGGGCCACCTCGACAAAAATCGAGTGCCGCATGCTCATGCGGCTCCAGCGCCGTGCGCGCCGGCCCGAAATTCACGTCGATGCCGTTTGTGACCACACCCAACATCGCACCAAACTGCCGATCGAGGCAATGCTTGCTTACCATTGCCTGCGTGACGGCGATAACCGCGTCGAGCCGCCGCAGCGCCAGCAGATCAATTTTGCGGTACCAGTAGGCACGGGAGGTCCAATGCTGCGCAGTCCAGCCATGGAGCGTCGCGACGCTGGCACCTCGAGTATCCCTGGGCAATGAGGCGACGAGACAATCAGCCTTGAAGCCATGTGTATGCAGCACATTCGCGCCGATCGTACGCGCAGAGGCGGCAATGTCTTTGGCACCCGTCGTGCTGATACCGCTCTGCACGTATGTGCGCACCACCGGCACGCGGCGCTCCGCGCAGGCACGCTCCAGTGGCTTGGTAGGCTCACCGACGCGACCAAGGCTGCAAACCATGGCACTCATTCCGGACCGCAGTTGCTCGGCGACCAGATCGAGAAGCATGCGTTCGGCACCATACAGCCCTCCGCTGTCGATGACGTGCAGCACCCTAGTGTCGGACGCGATACTCACGTGGCCGCGTCGATCAAGTTCGACTGCCAACCTGGACTGGTCGGGCCGACGTGGAAAATGGCCGCAGCCAGCGCTCGCGCTCGTGCGACAACCCGCGCCAGCCGGTCGCAGTCTTGCGGAACTCCAGGAACGACTCGGAAGCACCGAAGCGCGGAATCTTCAGCAAGTGCGCGCCATCGGCCATGCCCAGCACAGTAGTCACCGCGGAACGGTAGCCTGCCTTCGCCACCAGCTCGACGGTCTCCTTGGTGAAGTCCTCAATGCCTCCGAACGGATAACAGAAGTGATCGCAGGGCTTCTGCAGCATCTCTTCGATGCGCTGCTTCGACCCGAACAGTTCCTGCGCCTGCGTGTCGCGGCTCTCACGCGACAGGTTGGGATGCACTCGCGTATGTGAGCCGACCGACAGACCCGCGGCCTGCCATGCGCGCAGCTGCTCCCAGGTCATCGCGCGATATTCCGCTACGGGCTCGGTGGGCAGCGGTACCGCGAGCTGCGACGACATCTGTTCGAGCGCCACCAAGCAGTCCTCGCGCTCGAACGTCTTGACGACGTCCGCCACGACGTTCCAGATGCCTTCGACCTGATCGTCCCGGTCCCACGTCCACGCATGCTCGACGCCGGCCAGTTCGAGACGCAGCTCGCGCTTGACCGTAGTGAAAAGCATGTACCGGACCGCGTCAGGCCACAGCCAAGTCTCGCGATCGACGTACGCGGATGGCGCATAGACGATCGCCGGCACCTTCCAGCGCAGCAGCAAGGGCATCGCGATTGTGTACACGTCCTCATACGCGTCGTCGATCGTCAGCACCACCGAGTTCGCCGGAAAGCCGCTGCCATCAGCGAGCCGCTGCAGTAGCTCTTCGTAGGACAATGAGTGATAGTGCTGCCGGATCAATTGCAGCTGCACCTCGAAGGCGGCGGCCGAAACCTTGCGCACATGCGGCTCGACACCGAAGCGGTGGTACATGACGATGCGCGGCCGGTTGCGCGTCAGCAACCGCGCCGATTGCAGCGCAGCTGAGATCCCCAGGTTCCGAATGCTCATGCTCGACCCCTCGCGGCTGCTCAGGTGGCAGTCTTGAACGGACGGGTGGTGACAATCGCCCGCGCGATCGAACGCCACGCCGGCCAGTATGCCGGCTTGTAGCGCAGCGCCTTCATCATTTCCTTGATCGCCGGCACGCGGCGGCGCTCGGCAGTGAGCAGGACATCGCCGCGCTTGACATAGCTTTCGGCCCAGGCCTGCTTCATCTGATCCGGCCGCACCGAGTGCGGATAGCGATCCAGGAAGCGCCCCATGATGTGCAAGGCCGCGTCGAGACGCTGGCGGTACTTATTGGACATCTGACCCGGCCAGACGCGGTACATCGTCAGCACATCCTCGACGTACGCGAACTCGTGCTCGACCGACATGCGCAGCCACAGATCCCAGTCGATACCCATGCCGAGCGATTCATCGAAGCCGCCCACCTTGTCGAAGGCTTCGTGGCGCACAACCGCCGTCACGTAGGGCACGAAATTCTCGAGCAGCAGCTCGCCGGTCACCTTGCCACTGTGTGGATTCCAGTCGCCGCGCGGCAGCCGCTGACCTGTCTCGTCGACGCGCTGGCATCCCGCGTAGACGACACCGACGCGCGGCAGAGCGAACAGCGGTAGCTGCTTATCGAGCTTGTCGGGCGTCCAGAAGTCATCGGCGTCGAGAAAAGCGACGTACTCGCCGCTGCCCAGACGCGCACCATGGTTCTTCGCCACCGCCTGGCCGGCATTCTTCTGTGTGCCGAGCTTGATGCGCGGATCGCCGCACCAGCGCTCAAACAGCTCGGCCGTGTTGTCGGTGGAGCCGTCGTCGACGATGCACACCTCGACATCGCGGTAGGTCTGGTTCAACGCGGACTCGACCGCCTGGCTGAGGAACTTCGCCATGTTGTACGTGGCGATCACCGTGCTGACGCGACCCGGCACGTAAGTGCGCTTGGAGGTTAGATCTTGCATATGGAGAACCGATATTTCCCGGAACGCTCTTGCGCAATGCGCTCGACTTTTTCGACGCTCACCTGGACGTTCGCGCCGAACACTTCGTGCAGCTCCTGCTCGACGGCCGAGACCGTCGATTGATCGAACGACGAGGTCGGCACCACACGCACCTCGAACCGATCGATCGCCGTCTGTACGAGCTGCATCTGGCCTAGGCCGGTGATCCGGGTCAGCGTGCGCTCGACCAGCGAGACACCGGCGACGCGGCTGCCGTCGGCCTTCTTGAGGTAGTCGGCGACGCGCCCCACCAGCTTTTCCAGCAGCGGCAGCTGCCGCCCGCAGGTACAGTGCCTTTCGCTCAGCACGCCGACGTCCTCGACGCGATAGCGGATCATCGGCATGGCGCGATTGAGCAGATCGGTCACCACGATCACCCCCTCCTCGCCCGGCGCCGTTGGTGATCCATCTTCGCGCAGCACCTCGATGACGAGGTGCTCGATGTTCAGGTGCATGCCGTCGTGAATTTCACATTCGGCGGCGATCAGACCGACCTCCTCGCAACCGTAGCGATTTATGACCTTGCAGCCGAACGCGCGCTCGATCACGACCCGCTCCTGCGGCAGCAGCATCATCGAAGTGGCGACAATGCCGCGTGGATGCAGGTCAGTAACACCCTGCTGCACCAGCCACTCCGCAACGATGAAGATCGAATGCGCATGACCGTAGACGATGCGCGGCCGCTCGCGCCGCCAGTGCTCGACGAACTCTCGCAGCGTCACGTCGCTGATATTCATCGTGTCGAGGAAGATCATGCGGCTGTGCAGAGCCGAGCGCAGCTTTGCTCGCCAGCTGTCCGGCTGCGGCGGATTACCCCAGATCGCCATCACCTTGGTGCCTGGATACCAGCCCGCCCAATGGTTGGCGCGCAGCTCATCCCCGTTGCGGATCTGCTGCCAGAGCTTGTCGAGATAGACGACAACCGACTGACCGGTAGAGCCGCCGGTCTTATGCACCACCAGTTGGTCGCGCGCGAACTCGTCCGAAAGCATCTGCTCCGTGTGCTCGCGCAGTTCCGTCTTCGTCAGCAGCGGCAATCGCTGCAGCGACTCGAGCGTCAACTGCTGCGGATCGACCCCGGCCTGCTTGAACTGCTCGCGATAGTGCGGCGAATGCGCGGCCGCGTAACGGCCGATCTCCTGCAGTCGACGGGCTTGCGTCGCCCGCAACTGCTCGATCGGCGCCCACTGCGAGCGCAGTAGCTCGCGATACGTGCGCATTCGTACGCTCGAATCTCTCAGGTCCCACAACGGATGCAGGACGAATCTGGACAGGATTTCCAGCATGTCGCTCCCTTAAGCTCAGGCCCGCTCGACCGGCCGCCCCGTCACCCGGCGCAGCAGATCCTGCACGCGCGCAAGATCGCCACGCGACAGCGCCTTGGTGATGAACGGCAGCACAGCCAGCGCGACCAGCAGGACGCTCTTTTCCGCCAAGCCCATCCAGGTCCAGCCGGGTCCGGCGAAAGTCAGCCCAATCGTGACGACCACCGCCGAGGCAGCCAGCAAGGCCGTGCACTGACCGATCGGGTATGGAATCGGGAAGAACTTCTGGCTGACCGTGAGATAGCTCACACTCTTCGCCAAGTACGCGGCCAGCAGCGCAATGATAGCGCCCGGCAGGCCCAGCCACGCGATCAAAGTCGCATTCAGCACCACATGTAGCGCCGCCGAACCGGTGTTGATGAACATGTGATAGTGCGTGGCCTTCTCTCGCAGGATGCCGTACTCGAAGTGGTACTTGGTGGCGAGAATGATCATCGACAGCGCTGCAAACGGGATGATCCAGCCGGCCTTCTGGAACTCCGGCGCGGTCATCAGGGCCAGGATTTCCGGCGCAAACAGCGCGAGCACCGCGCTCGGCACGATCAGCACGACCATGTGATAGCGGAAGGAGGACGTGAGCAGCCAGGTCGCGTTGGGCGAGCGGCCCATATCGAAGCGCTGCGAAACGAAGGCCATCAGGAAGGGACTGGTGATGAGTTGATGCAGCGCCGTGCCGAGCTTCTGGGCCATGCCCCAGATACCGGCCGCCTCGGTCGACAGGAAGCCGTTGATGAAATAGCGATCGGAATAGCTGATGGCGACGCTGGCGAGTTCGGATGGCATCAGCGGCAAGCCGAAACGGTACATGCTCCTGGCCACAGGGCGGTCGAACTTCAGCCCGACGCGCGACACGATCCACACCAACAGCGGCAGTCCGACGACGAGCTTGGTCGCGAGATTGCCGATCAGGATGGCGAAGATGCCAAGCTTCTCCACCACTATGAGATAGGCGTTGAGACCGACGCCGATCACCAAGTTGGCCATCGAGGCGACCACGAACAGGATCGATCGGTTGACCACGCGCAGGTACACCATGCCCAGGTCGATGACCAAGCCGATCGCGATGGTCACGAACGCCAGCAGGAAAGCGCGGGGATCCACAGGCTCCTTGAACAGCAGACGAGTAAGCGGCTCGTACAGCGGCAGCGACACCAGGAACACCAACACTCCCGCAATCGTCGCCATGATGAATGTGGTACTCACCACGGCGTTGCGCCGCCGCTGATCCTCGTCATCGAAGTAGAACCTGCCCAACGCCTGCGCGACTCCGAGGCTCGCAACCAGGCTGAACATGCCGACGGTCGTCTCGATCAGGTCCAGCACGCCGTAGTCGAATGGGGTGAGGTACGCCGTGTACAACGGCAACATCAGGAAGCTCGCGACCCGCGACAGCATGCTGCCGGCCGCGTAGATCGCCGAGTGTTTCGCCAGGAACCCGAGGCTCGTGGCTCGCGCTTCACCAGCGCTCATGAGGTTCGCACCGCTACGCCGGCACCCTCGCCGCCGCCATTGAGAACGCGCTCGTACAGGTCGGCGTGCCGTTGCGCCATCACGTGCGTCGAAAAATTACTCACCGCATGCTCTCGCGCCCGTTGTCCCATGACCGGGCCTTCGGAGCCGAGCACGACGCGCAGCCTGTCCGCCATCTGCCGCACGTCGCCCACCGGTACGAGGAAGCCGGTGCGCCCCTGCGAGATCAGCTCCGGATTGCCGCCTACGTCGGTGGCGATCACCGCCTTGCCCGCCCATAGATATTCGATCACAGAATTGGAGAGCCCTTCCGTTTCGGAGCACAGCATGCATGCGTCGGCCGCCTCGATATACGGCATCGGATCGCTCTGCGAGCCGACGAAACTGACGTGGCCTGCAATCCCAAGCGAGGCGGCGAGTTGCCGCATCTCCTGTCCATGCGATTGCGAGCCTCGATGCGGCGGATCTTCACCGACCAGCTGCAGCAGGATCTGCGGAAATTCCTCGCGCACGGCGGCGATAGCCTGGATCGCGTCCGCGATGCGCTTGAGCGGGCGCAGATTGGCCACGATGGTGACCACCGGCCGCTGTATCTCGATGCCGAGTCTGCGGCGCGCCTCGCTGCGACCCAGCAGCTCGCTGCGCTGCTCGAATCCGTTCTCGATGACCGCGATGCGATCAGGGGAATAGCCTTCGTGCTGCACCACCGATTGCTTGACGGCATCGCAATTCGCGATGACCGCACTGACTGCGAAACGCTGTGCGCGCAGCAGCCGTAGATTCGACGGTGTGTACCAAAAGCCGAGATCCCGGCGCGAAACGATCACCTTCGCACCACCCAACCGCAGAAACGACGGCAGCGCGATCGCGGCATCATTCAGGTAAACATGCGCGATGCCGACACGCCCCGAGCGCATGCGGCGCGCAAGCTGCAGCGCCTCGCTCAGGAAGTTCATCGTTCTGAGGCTGCGGATACCGAGCACGTCGACGTGTACGTCGGCCAGGCCGGCGAAGTAACGGTCATCGCCACGCAGCAGCGCCACGCTTGGCGTGAAGCGGCCGCGATCCAGATTACGCAGCAACCGTAGAAACTGCGTCTCGGTGCCTGCGCCCGCGTTCCGTAGCTCGTCGAGAACGTAGAGGACCGGGACCGGAGGCCGCCCCTGAGCTAGCCGGTTCTCGGCTGCCATAGAACCTGCTTTTGTCCGCGGACGAAGCGTACGAACGCGACGGCGGATGCGAAATTGAGCAGCGCGAAGTACATGCAGTAGCGGCTGAGGGCGAACCTGCCCAGGGCGCTCGGGCCGACCCACGCGAACAGAACGAAGAGCGCGAACAGAACCTGCCCGACGGCGCCCAGAACGTAGATCGGCCCGTGCTGCAGCAACTGCCAGTTCAGAACCATCGCCGCCGCGAGCGGCGCAAAGCTCATGTAGCGCAGCAGCTTATGCGACCAAAGCTGCCACGCGAAGATGCCCGAGCGGAACGGATTCAAAAGCACGCGCCGGTCCCAGAGCGCCCACAGAGCGCGCAGCGCCACCCGCACACGCATACGATACTCGGAAGACTGCGTCGTGAGCGTTTCTTCTGTCAGGACCGCCAGTGGCTCGTGCACGACGCGATATCCCTGCGCCACCACATCAAGTGGTTGAACAAAATCCGGCAGCTGATCCGCATTCATGTGCCGGTAAAGCGTCTTGCGTAGAGCATCCACGCCGCCATCAACACCGACCACAGAACCTAGCGCCGTCTCGGCGACGCGCAAAGCATTCTCGTGGCGCATGAACGCGCTACAGCCGTCACCAACCAAGGAACCGTCGGGATTTGCATACAGCATCTTGCCAGTAACGTACCCAACTTCCGGATCCGCGAAGTTACGCACCAGCTTACGGATAGTGTCTGGGCGATAAATTGAGTTTGCGTCGGCAAAAACAACGATTTCACCTCGCGCACGCGGAACAGCCATATTGAGTGCAGCAGTCTTTCCTTGCCGCGGTTCGTTGCGCAGAAGGATGACATTGGGGTGCGCAGCGGCTAGGCGTTGCACGACGGCATCGGTCCCGTCGTCGGAAGCATCCGAGATCACGATGATTTCGAGTCGCTCGGCAGGATAGTCTTGGGCTAGCTTGTTACGAATCGTTGACTCCATGTGTCGGATTTCGTTGTAGGCCGCTGTGATCACCGTCACGAATGGCAGGTACGCATCGTCGCTGTGCACGACACGACGCCGCAATCGGCCGACTCCCGAGGCTAGCACTGGATATATTGCGTAGGGATAAACGCCCAGGAGCAGCAGGCACCAAAAAGCGACTTCGAGCATGAAAGCAACTTAAGATACGAGGACCATTTGAAACGAAAAAACGCCCACTGCGAACCGGCACGCGGACTAGCAGAGCCTACTCTCTCCGAAGAGTGACGGCGCATCGTGTGCGCCGGGTAGCAGGGAGGCGCTCGACAGCACTTCGCGCACCGAAGCGAACTGGAAATCGCCCAACAACCGCATCAAGCGTGCCTCGCATCGATGCAGATTGGTGTAGTGACGAAATTGCGATAGTTTGCCTGCCGGAATCCGCGGCTGATCGTGATCGATCTCCCACGGATGCAGATAAAAGATGAACGGCCGCCGTAGGCGGTGGTTCAATTTGTTAAGTCCGGCACGTGTGAGCCAGAAAGGCAGCAGCCGGAAGTATCCGCCGCCGGACACTGGCACTTTCACTCCGAGTAACGATGCAGTAGACATCGGAAATTCCACCAACGTAGCGCCTTTGGGCGTAAGGATCGGCCCCGGAACCTCTTGGGCATCAGGGATGCCGTAGACATCATGGCGGATTGGAAAAATACTGGAGTCGTATTGGAATCCTGCTTCCTTAAGAATATCGAGCGCCCACAGTGAACGTTTGGTGATCGAATAAGTGGACGCCCGATAGCCGAGCACCGGCGCTGCGATAAGGTTCTCAAGTAATGCCTTGGACTCATAGGTTTCCGCAGCGAACTCCGCAGGAGATTGGTTGAACACCAGCTTGTGACTCATGCCGTGACTGGCCACTTCGTGGCCGCGGGCGTGGATCTCGCGAATTAGCTGAGGACTCTTCTTCGCTACCCAGCCCAGCACGAAGAACGTGGCCTTGATACTTGCGCCATCGAATATGTCCAGCAGCCGGCGTGTGCTTGAGTCAGCACGAAACTCCATGTTTTCCCATTGCGATCGATCGATGGAACCGGACAGAGCAGCGACGTGGAAATAATCTTCTACGTCTACCGTCATAGCGTTGAGGATAGTGGACGCCGAACGCACTGATCAGTTTCCTTGTGGGATCTGATCTACGGCGAACTCAGGCCCGACTGGAGCATTGCGCAACTCGCCGCGGCTAATCGCAAAAGAGAGCCAATAGCGATTTTCGGTGAAGCTCGCGTCCGGCAGATCGCCGTCGCGGTCCGCGTACTCGTAGCGCAGACTCATCGACACATGGCCGCCGAGACGCCAACGCAGACCGACCGTCGCGTTGGTTTCGTCGTAGTCTCCGGGCTGCTCGAAATCGCTGGACACGAGCGAGCCACCCAACATCAGCGATATGCGCGAGGACAGTTCGCGGCTCAACTGCGCAGAGTACGTCATCGTGGTTTGATCGAGCAGCGGCTGTTGGTCGAAGGAACGCTCATCCCACGCGGCTGATAGACCGAGTTCCGTGCGCTGACGCGACCACACCCAACCGAGCGTCGCGAAGTCGTGCATGAACGGCTGCACTTCCTGGCGGCCGGGAGCGGCACCGATGTTGGCACCGGACGCATCCTGCGTGGACGCAAAGGCACTGGCGGAGTTGGAGAATTCGCGACCGGCCCATAGCGTCAGGGTCGTCGAGGGCGACAGCCGCCGCATCACATCCACACGCACCAGCGGGCCGTCCTCTTGCTGGTCCGACGCTTCGTGGTCGAGTTCCGTGTAGCCAACTTCGATGCCAACGTGCGTGCGCGCGCCGAGCCCCTCGTAGCGAAGGAACGCCTCACTCTGCTCGTAGTCCGCGCTCAGCGCCGCCTCATCATATTCGACTTGCTGGAAACGCGCTTGCGCGGACAGCGAGTTCGACGTAGACAGTTGACGGACCAGTGCCAGCTCCCCCGACAGGGAACTGGAGTCGAGCGGTGAGTCCTCGTAAGTCGCGAGCGAATAGCGAGCGCCCAGTCGCACACGCGTCTGCGAGCCAAATCCCACCGTGAAGTCCGGACCGGTCGTGAAATAATTGATGTTCTCGCGATTCTCCGGCGTCGCGGGCACAAATGGATCGCTCAGTACTTGGCCGAAGTTGTCGGTAAAGACCCATTCGAAGCGTTGCGGCACGAACGCGAAGCGCGCCTTGCCAGTGAAGTTACCCAGCACCTCGGAATCGAACGTATTGTCGAGATACTCAGCGTAGGCCAGATCGCCAACCAAGTCAGCGCGCACGTGCGAGCTACGGTGGTCGACGGAGAATCGCGTACCGACCGAAGTGATGTTCTCGTCGATCTCGTTCACTTCCGTGCGCCGTATGTTGTCACTGTGACCAATCCCGACGCTGACGTCGTACGCAACCTCCGCAGCGACAGCGCTTGCAAGAGTCAGGCTGGCCAGGAAGACCCATACAGCTCGGCGGGCGCCAGCGCGAAGCATTGCAGTGCCAGTTGCCATCTTTAGTATCCACCCTTGCGAAATTCTGGCGCCCCGGACCAGGCGCGAGCGATCAGGAGGCTGCTGGTGCCCCGCCGACGTCGCCATATGAGCCGTAACCGTAATAACCACTCGAGGGCGGTGTATTGGCCTGATTGAGTATCAGGCTAACCGGCTTGTCTGTGCCGATGATGTCGATCGCGTCCAGCACCGCGCGCTGCGGCGTGACATCCGCCCGCACCACCAGCACTACTTGACCAATATGGTGAACGAGCGCGCGTGATTCGGTCGAGAGCAGCAGCGGAGGCGAATCGAACAGCACGATGCGCCCGGGTTTCCCGAGCTGAGTCACTACCTGTGTCATGCGCTCGCTTGCAAGCAGTTCGGTCGCAGTGTTCATCGGCTTCCCAGCGGATAGCATGCTCAATCCTGGCACGTCGGTCGGCAAAATAAGCGATTCGGCATGCAGACTGGAATCGACCAGAAGGTCGAGCAACCCAGGTTCCTCATACAGTCCGAACAGTCGCGAGACGTGCGGTTTGGCGACGTCGGCGTCGACCAGTAGGATCTCGACGTCCTTTTCCAGAGCCATGCTGAGAGACAGGTTGATGCTGGTAAACGTCTTACCTTCACCCGGCAGCGCGCTCGTCAGCATGATCAAATGCGCGCTCGGAATAGAGGCGCCGCTCTTGCCCTGCGCCGAGCTGATCAGTGGCCGCTTCACCTGCTGATACTGGCTGGCGATCGCACGTTCGCAATCCACCGGCGCAAGTAATTGCATGTCTCTCAGGATGTCGCGATCGATGTGCAGCGTGCGACGCGGCACTGGCAAATTTTCGGGTGTTGGCATGCCGCGGATGACGACACTGCCTGAGGGCTGCGCATTGATGATGCGCGCGGCGGGCACCGAGGTTTGATGCGATTTTGCGTCCGTGATTGCGCGCGATTCCTGTAATTTCTTCAGGGCACGTTCTACCAGGCTCATGCGTACCTCATGCACCCGCCGCCGAACCGAGTCGAATACCCATGCGACTCAACTGCAATACGACAACTCCAACGATGAAGAGGGCTGCGACCGCGGCGGAATAACGCCAATACGAATGGCGGATTTCCCGACGTTGGCGCTCGAGCCAGCTCATGCTGATCACCCCCAAAACCTGGAGACCTGTGACCTCGCCCAAACCGCGCGCAGAGGTGAACACCGGCTTGAGCGTATGCAGGAGAAGGGCTACGCCGGCACCCGCACCAAGCGCCAGGCCAAGCACGCCGATGATGAGGAACGAGCGCTGCGGTGATACTGGACTGAACGACGCCGTCGGCGGCTCGATGACGTCGAACCGCACCGAACCGCTGGTTGACGCTTCCTCGCCGAGTCTGGATTTCTCCAGACGCTCGACCAGTGCCGTGTAATTTGCCTTGGTTACGTCGTAGTCACGATTCAGGCGTGCGTACTCCGCCTCTACCTGCGGCATGGTATCGAGCATCTCGCGCAACTCGGCAACCTTGCCTTGCCGGTCGGCCAGCTCGCGCCGCAACGATGCGATTTCCACGTCGGTCTGGTTCAGCGCGAGCTGGATGCTCTGGTATACCGGATTGGAACTCGCGCCGCTAACCGCCGCCGCATTGGGATCGCCGCGGCGTAGTGCAGCTAGCTCCGCGTCGCGTCGTTGCTGCAACTGTTGCAGCGTCGCGCGCGCAGCGATCACGTCTGGGTGCTTGTCTGTGAACCGAAACAGCAGTTCATCCAGCTGCGCCTGAGTTTCTTTGATGCGCGATAGGGTGTCGCCGCTCGAACCCGCGCCCACGACACCGGTGATACCGGTTGCCGCTGCGAGCGGAGCTTCGCCTCGCAACTGCCGCTGCAACTCTTCGCGGCGCGACGTCGCGATCGCGAGCCTGCCCTGACCTGCGGTTACGGCGTCGATCTCCGTCTGCAGCCTGACAAAGTAGCCGCCCTGCTCATCCGGCATCAGCCCGACATTACGCTTCTTGAAATCGGCGAGGCGATCCTCGGCCTCACGTAGGCGCTTCTCATAGTCCTGGATTTGCTCGTGCAGGAAGCGTTGTACGTTCTCCGAGCCGGTGCGTTTGCCACCCAAGGTATTTTCGATCAGGTGCGTCTTGAGGATATCGACCACCCGCAGGCCGCGGTCACGGGACTGATCACGATACTGGATAGTATAGATGCTACCAGCCGCATCGCGATCATTACCTTCACCTGCGACCTGCACTCCGATCGCAATCCGATCACGCATGCCACTGAGCACGCGCGCACGTTGCTGCGCGCTCATAGTACGTACGTCCACCAGCCCGACCTCCTGCGCCACAGGATCAAGCTGCGGAGTAGCCAGCAGCGATTGCCGCACAAGGTTCAACTGAGCGTTGACATCCTGATCGAGCGTCAATCCGGCCAGCACCGGCCGAAGCGCCGTGCGTGTGTCGACGAACACGCGTGAGCTGGCCAGGAAAATGTCGGGCATCGCGAACACCGCGAGCCAGCCCACGATGGCCACAATCCACGCTGTAATTAGCGCGTACCGTCGGAAACGCCACGCGCCGCTCACGATTTCAAGAACCTGATCTAACAGCTCTTTCATCGTCAGAACCGCGACTCAGGGACAACGATGACATCGCCAGGTTTTAGTGCGATGTTTTGACGCATGTCGCCGTTGTTCACTAGTGCTGCGAGCTTCACCTTGATCTCGCGAGGTTTGCCGTTCTCGGTGCGCACAATCTTGGTACGATTGCCTGCGGCAAACGGCCCAAGGCCGCCGACTGCCAGCACGGCATCGAGTACGGTCAACCCATCGCGATACGGGATCGACTGCGGGCGAACGACTTGGCCGATAACCTTGATCTGACTGAACACGCTCGCCGGCTGCGTTACTATTACGTTGATCTGTGGGGAACGCACATATTCCTCAAGCACCTTTTCGACGTCACGCGCGAGCTGCGAGGGCGTCTTGCCTACGGCGACCATGTCCTCGACCAGTGGCGTCGAAATCTTGCCGTCAGGACGCACCGGAACCGTGACGGTCAGCTCAGGATTGCGCCACACGAACACCTGCAGCGTGTCACCAGGACCGATTATGTAGTCATCACCGACTTTGGCCTCCGCCGGAACGGTGGCAACCGTGGTCGGCAACATGGCCGCTGACGTCGTCGATGGGGGAGCCGACTCGGCCGCTTGCACTGCTGACCAGCCCAGCTCGCACACCATGGCGAACATAACCAGCAGCATTTGACCAATCGCCGCGCAGGGGCGGGGCCATTTGGCGGATATCGAGGTCATGATCATTACGTGTGTGGCCCGCGGCGCCGGGCCGAGCATCGCAAGCCTATCAGATACCTGTGCTACCGGCGGCAGAGATGTCCCAGCTTTTGGCCGATACGAACGTCGTCCTTAAGGCACGATCTCAGTGGTGGACAGCGAGGTATGCGGTCTCCTCACCCCTCCTCTTACCCACCGAGTTCCGTCAATAGCTTGCGTACTTCGGTCGCATAATCAAATTCTGGAACCAATAGCAGCTTTCTTAGTGAGTCACGAGCCCTATCCGGCTGGCCGCTTTTCGCCAGAGCAACCGCATGGTGGTAGTGCATTTCGGCGGAGGCCCCAGGCGCGCTAACCGCGCGCTCGAGTATGGGAAGCCCGTCGGATACATGACCTCTTTCAACCAAGATCCACCCGTACGTATCGGCGATCGCCGCCACGTCCGGAGAAAGCTCGTAGGCCTTCTTCGCCGTCGACTCAGCTCTGGCGTCTTTTGCTTCGAAATACAGCCATGCGAGGTTATTCAGCACCATGGCGCTGGCCCCACCGCTCTCCACTACCTGTTCGTAGTGTCGGATCGCGGCGGCGGACTGCCCTTGCACCATTAGCCCTTGCGCGAGAATCATGCGGGCACCGACGTCGGCCGGCTGACGCCGAACCCAGTCCGCGAGCAGCGTCGTCGATCCCGGCTTGCGAGCAAGCTCTTGCGCTCTGTAACTGCGGATCGCGGCAGCACTTGACGGTGCGATTCTGTAGGAAGTCTTGAAGGCGTCGGACGCAGCCAGCGCGTCTCGCAACTCGAGTAAGACGTCACCCTCAAGGAGGGAGACCATAGCGCTGCCTGGATGAGTCTTCTTGAGTTGTGCAACACGTGCCAGCACCTGATCCTTGCGGCCTTCCTTTAGATCGAGCGCGATCATTATCGCGTTCGCCGGAATGGAGTTCGGATCCAGATGCAATGACCTGTGGATCGATTCGCGCGCGCCAGTATTGTCGCCACGCGCAAGTTGCGCGCTCGCCACCTCGAGCAACCACGACGGGTTGCCCGGCTCCCGCTGAGCTGCAGCCCGAAAAAGATTCAATGCCTCGTCGTAGCGCGCTGCTTTTAGATAGAGCCGACCGGTCATTACAGCCGCCGTCGCGCTGCTATCCGCCAGCACCTTCAGTTCTTCGAGTACCTCGTTCGCCTGGCGCGTCTGACGTTCATTCAAATACAGCGCGGCAAGAAACAAACGCGGCTCTACAGCTTTGGCATCAAGGCGCCGTGATTCCTCTAGTTGAGCGGCAGCCTCCTTAACATTCCCCTTCCGCAGCGCCAAGCGAGCGAGTGAAATGCGTGCGGCCTGATACGAGGGATCCATGGCCAGCAATTCTCGCAAGACTTTGGCGGCCGCTACGTCGTCTCCTGCCGCCATTTCCAATCGAGCAGCGTTTGACAACGTCCCGACGTTGTTCGGGTCCAACGCCAGCGCCTTGCGCACCAGATCGCGAGCCCGAGAAAAGTTGCGGTGCTGCGCGAAGAAGGCTGCAGCGACGTTGAGCACGCGCGCATCATTACCGTCGGTAGATACGATTCTTTCCACATCGCGCTGCACGGCCTCATAACTTCCTCCCTTGGCGATGGCCGCAATCACCGAACGTTCCCGACGCACGTCGCCCACACGCGGCGGCAACGTATCGAGCAAATCGATCGCATCCTGCTGTTGGCCAGCGCTGATATAGGCCAACGCGAGGTCCAGCTTGAGATTCTCGTTGTTCGGCTGCGCTGTAGTAGCTTTCTCCAGCAGATCGACCACAACCGCGTGGTCGCCGCGCTGGAGATTTGCCCAGCCCAGCATTGCATCGACTTGAGGATCGCTGCTGGCTGCCTGCTGTGACGGCGCGAGCACCTGCATAGCCACTTCAGACCGTCTCAATCGAAGATTCGCCTCTGCCAGCAATCTGCGCGCTTCGATGTTCTCCGGCGCCTGCTGCACCAGCTCCGACAATTGAACCTCCGCTTGATTCAGACTGCCATTGGCAAGCAACGCCGCGCCGAGCAGCAGTCTGCCCTGCGGTAGCTCCGGAACTGCAGCAACCACCTTCCGCGCTTCCGCCACTGCCGTGGAGTAGTCTTGTTCCGCCATGGCGATGCGTGAGGCGAGTAAGTGCACCATTGGTGCATCTCCGGCTCGCCGGCTTAGCTCACCGAGAGCCTCTCGTGCCGCCGTGACATCTGCGGCGGCAAGCTCCGTTTCGACCAGCACCGACAGTAAGGCACGGTGCTCGATAGCAGTAAGCTCACCTCCATCGACTCTGCGTGCTGCCGCTAGAGCTTCGTTCGCCGCCTTGAACTGACCAAGCCGCGCAAGAACTCGCCCCTTCAGTAGCCAAGCATGCGAATCGTCGGGATGGTCCACGAGAATCTTGTCGATCTCTGCGAGCGCGGCATCCAACTCTCCACCTTGGGCGAATGCCTCAGCGAGGCCGAGTCGAGCCCGGATCGAGGTCGCATCAGCGGCAAGCGCAGCATTGAATGCTTCGATGGCCGCGGCGCGGTCGTTGCTCCCCAGCAGTGCGAGGCCGCGATACGTCAATGCCTGCGTCGAATCGAGCGGGATCGATCCTTCATCAATTCGCTTCAGCAAGCCTGTGTAGTCACCCTGGGCGAGATCAATCTCCGCCGTGAGCACGGCCGCATCCTCGGCCGGCGCCTGGGATTGTATGGCGCGCTGCAATTCTTTCTCCGCTCCCTGCAAATCGCCGATTCGCAGCGAGACCCGCGTCAGCATCAACCGGGCGGAGACGTTGTCGGGGTCAGAACTGAGCGCGTTCTGTAGTTCAATGACCGCCGCTCGGTCGTCGCCAGATGCGAGGTAATTTTCGGCCCGGGCGACGCGTTCCTCTCCCGTGATGAACCAATCGCAACCCGACAACGCCATCGCACACGCGAGCGCTGTAGCACGCAAGATCGGGCACATTGTCTCGCTTCTCATTTGTTAACCCGGGGCGTGGAAGTAATTGGTACGGGAGCAGCAAAGCCGGTCAGTATCGCTCGCGCTTCATCACAATCGAGACGGCAGACGGAGCGCAACGCGATCACGGACGACGACGCTCCGCCACGGATCGCAACCAGGCCATACCGGAGCTGCGCCACGATACCTCGGTCTGTTCTATGGGTTCCGACCTGATAGTAGTATCGAATCACCGACCGCTCCTGCGGGCCTTGAACGATCAGCTCCGTGATAGGATGGTCTGCATACTCGCGCGTCGAAGCAACAACCGTGCCCTCTCCGGGTCCGATGAACGCATTGCCATACCCCACCAGCTCCTTGCCTTGATATTGCAGGGCGTAGCTCGCGACGAACGCTTGCACACGCAAGCCGTCGCGGCTCGTGTATTCGCGCCTTGACGTGTAGTCCGCTCCAACGAACACAGGATTCCACGCCGACGACTCATCTGAAATGAGTGACCAACTTCCCGAAGCCTGCGGCAGCAACGCATCGATCGACGGTAGCGCCGCCGGCTGTACTGGCGTCAGGATCTGCCAGCTCGGCGCAGCCATAATGGCGATCAGGGCCATCAACATGCCCAGAACAACCCTGCTCCATGACGGCACCGATGCTGCCGCGAAACCTGCAGCCTGCGTCGTCTTCTCGGCCGGCGGCACGAAGCGTCGGGCGATCACGAAGAACACGGTCATCATCACTGCAAACACGACCCAACCGAAATTGTAGTGTTCGACCCGCACCAGATAGTGCTGCATGTTCGTCAAATAACCAGCGACGACAATAATGTAAACGCGCAACCAGTTCGTCAGCAACGCGAGAGCGGCGGCGATTGCGGCCAGTTGCACACGAACCTTTGCACTGTCACGCCCAATCTCACCGTAGAGTGTCGAAATGGCCAGCGACACGATGAAAAAGTGGATGCCGCTGCAGCCGCCCGCCACCTCGAACACGCCGGCGGCGAGATGCACAAAGTTTCCCTCGACGTAGGCCGGGATGCTGCTGAGTTTTAGTAGGAACTGCACCGCCACAACGGTCGCACCCTGCAGCAGCGAGTTCGCCTGATCCCAGAGGGGGATCGCAAAGATGAGATATCCGATCGGAAACCACAGTTGCAAGGCGATCAACCTCCCGAAGACCGCCCACACCGACAACCACAGTATCGCGAGCAACAGCAACTGGTGCGCGAGTTCTATGCCACTGCGCACAGTGACGATCCAGACCAGTCCCGCCAGGAGAACGAACAGCGCCGCCGGCATGCTCGGCCGACAGAGCTTACCGATGAACTGGTCGCGTTTACGCAGCACCAGCCATAAGACTAGGACGGCAATCGCAAAGCCGTGCGTATAAGTAGTTTTTGACGTATCGCTCCACAACTGCAGCAGCGAGTCAGAACTGGGCCAATGCAGCACAAACACGCCGGCTAGCAAGGCCACGATCGCACAAGCCAAGAGCCTTGCACGACTCGCCGAACCAGCGCTCGATGGCAAATATGAAGTCGAGCCTTGGTATGTTGATACGGGTTGCGGCATCGATCTCACTGCGGTGACCGAATTCCGTACTTCTCCATTAGATCATATAGCGTCGGCCGACTGACCCCGATCATCTCCGCGGTCCTGGAAATGTTGCCGTCCGTGATGATCAAGGTCTGTCGGATCGCCTGCCGCTCGGCGCGCGCGCGCACTTCCTTCAGGTTGAACAGCGATGTGCCGTCGACGGCTTCACGCAGGCCCAAATCCTCCGCAGTGATCTGCGTTCCTTCGGCCATGATCATCGCGGTCTTAACCTTATTCTCAAGCTCACGAACGTTTCCAGGCCACTCATAGGCCTCGAGCGCGGCGATGGCTTCCTCCGTAAATCCCCGCTTCGGCCGACCATGAATCCCTCCGAACTTTCGCAGCAGAGAATGCGCAAGGACGGTTGCGGCGCCCGGTCGGTCCCGCAGCGGCGGCACGTTGATCGTAACTTCGCCGATGCGGAAGAAGAGATCCTGTCGGAACTGCTGCGCAGCAATCTGCGCCTGAAGATCCTTGTTGGTCGCGCATACCACACGCACGTTGACCGGTATCTCCTCGCGGCCGCCGACACGTTCGATCACCCGCCCCTGCAGGAACCGCAACAGCTTGGCCTGCAATGCCAGCGGCATGTCGCCGATCTCGTCTAGGAACAGCGTACCGCTATTGGCCATTTCCACCTTACCAAGGGTTTGCTTGACTGCGCCGGTAAACGCCCCTTTTTCATGACCGAACAATTCGCTTTCGAGGAGTTGCTCGGGAATCGCGGCGCAATTGATTGCGACGAACCTGCCAGCCGTGTGCGCGCTCTGGTTGTGAACCGCGCGAGCCAGAAGTTCCTTACCCGTCCCGCTCTCGCCGAGTATCAACACCGATACATCTGCGGGCGCAACCTTCTCCACCATCCTGCAGACCTTGAGCATGGCCTCATCGGTGGCTATCAATCCTTGGAATGGCGTGTTGTATTGCGCCTCCCGCAGTTGCCGATTCTGCTGTTCCAGCGCGTGGAGGTTGAACGCTCGGCTGACAAGCAGGCGCAGCACATCGGTGTCGACCGGCTTCTCGTAGAAATCGTAAGCGCCCAAGGAAACGGCCGTCACGGCGTTGTCGCGGTCGTGGTTGCCTGTGACCACGATCACCTTGGTCTGAGGCGCGATATTCAGAATCTCCTTGAGTGTGGCCATGCCCTCGCCCACGCCTTCCAGATCCGGCGGCAGACCCAGATCCTGCAACACCACAGGCGGCTCGAAACGGCGCAATTGCGCAATCGCTTCGTTGCGAGTGGACGCCATGAGCACTTCATGATCGTCGAAGCACCACTTTAGTTGCCGCTGCAGTCCAGCGTCGTCCTCAACGATGAGCAGCCTAGGCTTGGTGTCGTTCACGATAGGGTCCGGCTCGGCAATGGGTTAGCGTGTTGAGCCACAATCAGAGTTCCGCCACATCCGTAGACGACGGCAATCCATGTCGACTATCGACCGTAGCGGACGGGGCGCTCGAATGGCTCCGTCGGAAGGGTAATCGAGAATCGCGTTCCGCGACCGGGACTGCTCTGCACTTCCACGTATCCGCCGAGCATCTGCACGTACTCGCGCGTCTGGTATGCGCCAATTCCCATGCCCTTAGACCCCTTGGTGCTGTCGAACGGGCGGAACAGGCGCTCCCGCACGAACTCGGCGTCCATGCCCTTACCGTTGTCAGTGACTGTCAGTGTCGCGACGTCCGCTCCGGACGATAGCCGAACCACAATTTCGCCCGCCGGTGCGGCATCCTGGGCATTCCTGATGATGTGTTCGACGACCGCCGACAGGCGCTGCGGATCAGCCTTGACGTGAATCGCCCGCTCTTCCGTGTCGAACCGCGGCACTGGCGCACGCAGACTGCAGCGATCCACCGTGTTGCGCACCATATCGTCCAACCGAATGATCTCCACCACATGCCCGGCCGTCGACTGCCGCAACTGTTCGATCAATCGGGTCATGCGATCGACCGTGTTGTCAATGGTTTCGATGGTGTCGTCCACGAACTCCGGATTGTGCTTGTGCCTGGGTGCGTTGGTCACGATGAGCTGTAGCTGCGCCACGGAATTCTTCAGGTCATGCATCATGAACGCCGTCAGCCGGTTGTAGGCTTCGAACTGCCGACTTTCCGCTAGGCGCCGGTCGGCATCGTGTTGCGCAAGTTGTGTTGCAACGTGCCTGCCGACAGTCTTCAGCAGGTCGCGATCCTCGTAAGTTAGCTCGAATGGCGGCGGCGGGTCATACAGCACGAAGAAGCCGAACAGCCGATCCAGTTCCGGCAGCGGAGACACGATACGCAGATCTACATTCCGGGCCAGCCATGCCGGCAGTTCGATGTTTTCGTAGACGTCGGGCATACGTTGGTGCTCGTGCAGATCGACGATCCACTGACGCTTGCGGACGAACTTCACCAGATCGCAATCGTTGCAGAGCGGCGCGAGGCCGCTTACATCATCCAGCTTCATTGGCCAAGCACTGACAGGGACGAACTGCCGCCCGCGCTCGTCGGCGACGAACAAGAGTCCGGCCGGGCTATCGAAGATCTGCGCAACAGCACGAATCGCAGTGCGCCGGGCGTCCTCTTCGGTTGCCGTCGAAAGCGTACGAATGAATCGCAGCCACTCGATTCTGTAGTCGTACTTGTTGCTGTAGAAGTGCTTGCTAATGAATACGAGCACCTGCCGTCGCAGGACACCGGACAAGAGGAGAAATCCCAGCACCACCGCGGCACCGGCAAAGAAAAGAATCTGACCTACTGCGCCCCAGTCTCCGCCGAGATCGCGCATGACGTATCCCGTAATTGCCATCGCGATCAGATAGATGCCCACCGCGACGAATGTGGTCGTATAGAAGACCACCTGGCGCGAGACGAACACCTCCAACGACCACTGCGGATTGCGGCGCGCCGCCAGAGCAATCATGGGAACAGCAAGTGCGGTGACAATCCCTCGAACGATCCAGGCATCGATGGAAATGCGGCGCAACAGTTCGGCCTGGGAATACAGAAACAGGTCGTAGGCGAACATGCCTCCGATACCGAGAACGACGTAGCGCAGCGCGTTGCGTCCCGCGTGTGATGCATTTCGGTAGATCTGCTCGAGCAGAATGAGTACGCACAGCGTCAGCAGCAGCCCTGAACGCGACAACAGCATCGACCCGCTGCCGAATCCCGGCAGCCACGGCGTCGCCAAGGCGAACACCAGCAAACCGATCCACAATACGTGCGCGCCGGTCAGCAACAGCCGCGGCGCCGTCGGGCGCGCAAGTTCGGTGAGTACCAGTATCCAGACAGCGTCCCGCAGCACCTCGGCCACGTAGACGACAAGGAGAGGTGCCGAACCCAACCGGGCTTCGACGGCGAACAGAAATGCCCAGACGCAAGTCGCAGCGCACGCGCCGATCAGCCTTGCACCAACTCTGCGGCCGCGCCAACTGATCGCGAGCAACAGCGTCAGGAATAAGAAGCCGAGTCCTGCGATCGCGTAAGTCGCCACTCCTGCATTGCTCATGGAAGAACACCCGAAACACAGCTCGCGCGCCGGATGCCGGTGCACGCCACCCAGCTCACACTAGCGTGCACCCTTGCCCCAGACGATGACTTCCACTGTCTGCAGAATGATCGCGAGATAGAACAGCAATGAATGATTCTTCACATAGAACAGGTCGTACTGCAATTTCTCCGCGGCGTCCTGTTCGGACGAGCCGTACGGGTAACACAACTGCGCCCATCCCGTGATACCGGGCTTGATTGTGTGTCGTTCCCGGTAGTACGGGATGCGCTCGTTCAACTGTGCAACGAATTCAGGACGCTCAGGGCGCGGACCAACAAAGCTCATGTGGCCGCGCAGTACATTGAGAATCTGCGGCAACTCGTCGATGCGGGTCAGTCGGATGAACGACCCAACCTTCGTAACGCGATTGTCGTTCTTCTGCGCCCACTGCGCACCGTGGCGCTCGGCATCCTCACGCATGCTGCGGAACTTGAGAAGCTTGAAGGGCCTGCCATGCTGCCCCACCCGAAGCTGTCTGTAGAAAATGCTGGCACGCGGACCTTCCGTGAGCTTGATCGCCATGGCGGTCAGCAGCATGAACGGCAACGCCACGACCAGCAGAATCAGGCTCGCGAGCACGTCGAATGCGCGCTCCAGGGTGCTGTGGATTCGTCCCTGGCGGAACCCTTCCGAGAAAATCATCCAGCTCGGATTGAGCACGTCGAGCCGCACCTTGCCGGTTTCGCGCTCCAGAAAACTGATGAGCTCAATGATTTCGATCCCTTCCAGCCGGCATTCAAGAAGCTCGTTCATCGGGAACTGACGTCGGCGATCGTCCATGGCGACGACCACTTCATCGACCTCCAGGCTGCGACAGATACCGAGCAACGAGTCCGAAGAGTTGATTCTCGCTGCCTCTGGCACGCCATCGGGATCGTCGCCACCCGCCGCGACGTAACCTACGGGCAGGAATCCACGACGGTCCGAACGACGACGTAGCCTTGCGATGCTCTGCGCACGTTTGCCAGCACCATAGACCAACACGCGCTTCTTGAAGACATCCTCATCGGCAACCCGGTCGAAGATGATCCTCGCGACTGCCGCTCCGACGAAAGAAAGCACAGCGGCCGTCATGAGCAACGCACGCCCGACTTGCAGCGCCGGAAACAGGTAGAAGATCACCGCTATCAGGAGAACGCCGCCCACCATGCTGGCCCCCACTCTCGCAAGGACGCCAGTCAGGCGCGAACGCTGACGGGCGTTGTACAACCCCATGGCAGTCCCCGAAAGAAACAGCGCGCCGGAGAACAACAGGGCCTGCGGCCATATCTCTGGAAGGAACGGATTTGCCGGGCGGATCGCCGGATCCAAACCCGTCAAAGTGGCGGCATACAGAGCAAGAAAGAACAGCGAAGCCTCGACGAGGGCAAGAAGGGCAAGTGGAAGCTGCCAGTAGTGCTGAAAGATTCTTATTGCCACTTCGTCCGGTGCCTTTGGTAAATGCAATTGCCTAGCCTCAGGCAAAAGCCCGTAGACCGGCAAGAAAACCACTTGAGGATTCAGCGCGTTGCGCAAAGCAGCGGTATGGAACCCGGCCTGCCCGCATTCAGCAAGCGGACCGAAGTCTAATCACTCCACCCTCACAACCGCGTGAAGGGTTTCACACGAACCTACTGTCAAATCGCCCGCGCTCGTGGTCTCTGGTGGCGGACAATTGACAATCATTCGCATTTCCATTTAGATTGCCCTCACCCATCCTACCGGGCAAGCGCATGTACGTCTGTCTTTGCAATGGCATCAGCGATCGGCAGATCCGCGAAGTCGTGGATCGGGGTGCTGGAACGCTTCCCGAAGTGCAGTGCTATCTACCGGTGGCAAACTGTTGCGGCCGCTGTGAAGACACGGCTCAGGAAATCATTTCCTGTCAGATCGAATCTGCAAGCCGGCCGGTCGCCGCCTGAACTGATTTGCATTCGCCCCTTCGTTCGTATCTCAAGGTAAATCCTCGGGTTTTTCTCTTCTCACACATTGCCTGATCGCACCCGCTCGTCCAAGATCCGGGCTCCTCGATTCTCTTCGACGAACCGGAGCTTCGGCCGTGAAAGGCAACGCAACCATCCTCAAGCACCTCAATGCGGTCCTCAAGAATGAGCTGACTGCGATCAACCAGTATTTCCTGCATGCCCGGATGTTCGACAACTGGGGGCTTAAGAAGCTGGGACATCATTCGAAGGAAGAATCGATCGACGAGATGAAGCACGCCGACAAGCTGATCGAGCGGATTCTGTTTCTAGATGGCCTGCCGAATCTGCAGGACTTGGGGAAGCTGCTGATCGGGGAAAGCGTGAAAGAGGCGCTGGAATGCGACCTCAAACTGGAAATGCAGGCGCATCCCGACCTGCGCGCAGCGATCGCAGACTGCGAAAAGACCAGCGACTACATCAGCCGCGAGATCTTCGAACGGATCCTGGAATCAGAGGAAGAACACATCGACTGGCTCGAGACGCAGCTCGGACTGATCGAGCGGATCGGCATCGAAAACTATTGCCAGATGCAGGTCGACAAATCCTGATCCTCACGCAATCGTCTTGGTCGCCACGTTGGACAGCGCGCTTTCGTATCCCGTGCTGTTCACAGCAACAACCGCAAAAAACCAGGCGCCTGCACTGAGATTCTCGATCACGTAGCTACTGACCGATGGGTTCGTGATCGACACCGATTGCGTCAATTCGTCGGCCGAACGTCCGTATCGAATCGTGAAACCCGCCAGATCGGTAAGGCTCGAGCCATCGGTATTCTGCGTCGGAGACAACCAGGACAGCGCCGCGCTTCCCGTGGCGACAGCGGACACGGTCACGGAAAAGGCAACCAAGGATGCTTCTGCCTGACCATCCGATACGGAAATCCTGATTCCGGCAAACGTTCCCACGTCCCCTGCTCCGGGCGTACCGGTCAGCCTGCCTGTACTGGCGTTCAGCGACATCCATGCCGGCAGATTGGCGGCAGTAAAGGACAACGCGTCGCCATTCGGATCGCTAGCCGCGACTTGGAAGCTGTATGTCTCGCCCACGACAATTGCCGTCGCCGGCTGACCTTGAATCGTTGGCGCCGAATTCGTGCCCGTAACCGGCGGAGGATTCGCCTGAGGTGATGAACTCGTAGCTCCATCCCCGCCACCACAGCCGGTGATCAACGCCGCGACGAAAAGAATGAGAAAAATCCTGGGCTGCACTCGTTTACCAACTCCCTAAAGTCGAGACGAAAACATTGAGGTGGTGAATTACAAATGTCGTGCCAACGCTACTGATCCGCTTATTTCTTTAAAAATCATATGCTTGTAATTTGGATGTCCGCAGGAATGTCGCCAGCAGCCCACAGCTGACGTGCAACAGGCACGCTGAAGGAAACAACTTATTGAATGGAAAAGGTTTCCTGACGTCGCGAAGTCGCGACATCAGTGGGCGCGGGAATACGTAGTTTCGACTAGGAGAGAATGACAAGCGTCGAGACGGCCGGAGCGGGTGCTCCGCAGACCTTGGGCGATGGGCGCCGAAATCTGCTGGCAGGTTGACCTGGCGGCCATTAATGGCGTCCCCAAAGGGATTCGAACCCTTGTTACCGCCGTGAAAGGGCCGTTAAGACAGTCCGGAGCGGACCGGCATAGTCCAGAATGTGACTGAAATCCCTAGAAATACAGTATTTTCTATCCTACACTGTCCAGCATAGTCCGGATCGGTATTTTTCCCATGATTTTCCCATGGGCCCGATTCGGCGATCGGACGCGCCGTGGCACGGGTCAAACGCAGCAACGAACTCTCCTCGATTGAGGCTCGGCGGAAGCTCCGAATCCGACCTGAGCCCTATTTCATGGTCATCGAGAAGGGACTGGCGCTGGGCTATCGCAAGTCCTCGGCCGGGAGTGCCTGGATTGTCCGCCGATATGACCCCCTCACCCGCAAGAACGCCGAGAGCCGGCTGGCGAAAGCCGACGACAACCGGGACGCCGACGGCATCGAGGTTCTGACCTTCAGCCAGGCGCAGCGCCTGGTGATGGCGGACACCAAACACAAAGCGGAAGCTGCCGCCGGCAAGCACTACACCGTCGCCGATGCCGTGGCCGACTATGTCGCCTGGGCGAAAGACAACAACAAGAGTGGAGACGACACCGAAGCCAAGCTCAGGGCCTACGTGCTCGAGTCCGATCTGGCCGACAAGCGCCTCGGCGATCTCACCCCGGCCGACATGGACACCTGGCTGAGCTGGGCCCTCAAACGGCCGCGGCGTTTCAAGGCGAAGACGCTTCCCACCCCTACCCCGCGCGCCTTCAAGAAGCCTCGACCACCGAAGCCTGAGAAGAGGAAAGCCGATATCCCGGCACTGTCCACGGATGAGCTTCGCCGCCGCCGCCGGTCCACGGTCAACCGGATCATTACGCCTGTGAAGGCCATGCTGAATCACGCCAAGAGTCGCCGGAAGATTGCGACCGACGATGCGTGGGCCAAGCTCGGCAAGTTCGCGCGCGTGGACTCCGCACGGCTGCGCTGGCTCACCGAGGCCGAAGCGGTACGCCTGCTGAATGCGAGCGCTCCCGACTTCCGGAAGTTCGCCCAGGGCGCACTGATGTCCGGATGCGGCCCCGGTGAACTCGCTCGCGCCGAAGCGCGCGACTTCGATCCACATTCCAAGACGCTACTGGTCACCGACAAGACGCGACCGCCGCGCCGCGTGCCACTGACGGATGACGGCGTTGCCCTGTTCGAATCTCTGACCGCCGGTCTGGGTGGACACGATCTCATCTTCATGCAGAGCGATGGCCGCCCATGGAAGAAGATCGACTGGGTGCGCGCGATCAACGGCGCCTGCGGGGCCGCGAAGATTTCGCCGCCCGCCACGTTCTACACGCTGCGTCACACCTACGCATCGCACCTGGTGCAGAAAGGTACGCCGCTGATGTTCGTCGCGACGACGCTGGGCCACAAAGACACGCGCATGGTGGAGAAACACTACGGCCACTTCGCCCACTCGCATGTCGCAGAGTCGATTCGCGAGCGGCTGCCATCGTTCGGCATCACCGTGGACAAGAAGGTCCAGGCACTGAAACCGAAATGAGAATTCCAGATTTGGGGGCAAGGGTTCCCCAATAAGCGAGGCGCACGGCCCGTTGCAGCGGTCCGGCGCCTCTAACCACAACCGCACTTAAAGGGAGTGCAGATATGGCTACACGCGATAGTAGACCGGCAAGGCGTTCAACGCCCGTTCGCCGCGTCGGCAACGTCCTCCATCTCTCGATGCCCACTCGGCCGACTGATTCGTCGGCAAAGCCGGATCAGTATCGGCAGGACATCTGGGACAGCTTTCCGCATCTGCGCAAGCCTGCCCCGATGCTCACCGTCCATCCCTATTTCGAGACACAGGAGTGACAATCATGTCGAAGACCAATCGAAAGAGGTCTGCTCAACCGGCAAGGCCCAATATCGATTCACCAAAGCACGCGGGCGCTGTGCAACTGGTCAAACTGCAACATGATTTGATGATGGCCAAGGGAATCGTGTCCGGCGCGATCGATACGCTGTCAGCAGAAGAAGGAGGCGACCAGCACCCGACGTTTGCATTGCGCGCCGCTGACGAAATTCTCAGCAGAATCGCTGACCAGATGGACCCCGCGATGTTCTGGCGCACCGCCGAAGCCACGATCCGCGAGGCGAAGGCGCTTGTCAGTGGGGGTCATGCTCATGGCTAACAGAAGCGCATCGGCTGCCGAGTGGCCGGAGATGACGAACATTGAGCATCCGGGCAATGACCAACGCTGGTGCAATGCAGACGGCGGCGGCTGGGTGGATGCACTTGAGCGAGCATGGCCGGGGGTGCGTGTCCTTCGTTTGGATTTTGAGTTCGACAATCGCCAAGATCACAGCGAACGCTCGGGCCGAATGACTGTCAATTTGAACGTCTCTGGAATTCCTGATGCGTTGATCGCTGCAGGTCTGGTGAGTCGCACAGAACTCGATTCGCTACCACCGTGCGGCGTGCGAGGTGGCAGAAGAAAGATCACCAGATCCAAGGCAACCGGGCGCATTCGTGTCGAGTCCTTCATCCGCGACAACGATGAAAAGGACTTTCCGGCGTTCAATGTACTCGTCAGTGCATTGTCGCCGCTAATTTGGAAGCCGTAGGAGTTCGGAAAAATTTCGAGCCCCGCCGACGAAAGTCGCGGGGCCTCCCTCACAAATCATTTCAAGGGACTCAGCCCGTTAGGGTCGGGCCGATTCGATACGGGTGAAGTTCATATGGCAATGGGAAACAAGTTGTTCGCTCTCGCTGAGCGTGAGTTCAAGGCAAATCGTGCGGCGCCGG
The DNA here is from genome assembly GCA_937864115.1 of uncultured Steroidobacter sp. GTDB lineage: Bacteria > Pseudomonadota > Gammaproteobacteria > Steroidobacterales > Steroidobacteraceae > Steroidobacter. The sequence goes on from CALMII010000003.1 coordinate 109,276, forward strand.
TGCGCCAGAAGTTTCGCGGTCTCAAGCTCAACGTTGGCAAATACGATGAGGGATGGGACCGCAAGCGCGGCGCGGCCGTCCGCATGATGGCCGTCGTTCTTCGTGACGACGATCAGGCTCTATACACACGCGTGAGCCAGAGTCCCGGCTTCGCGAAGACATACACCGACGCGGCGTCATGGCTTCAGCGCGAAGCGGACTATCTGCGCCTGACGGCAAGCAAGTTGGATGTCGCCGCGTCGCGCCTGAAAGCTGTGCTGGATCGCTGCGAGGATTCGGCTACGTTGACGGCGAGTTGATCAGAAACCATCGCGCCTAGGCTCGCTACCGAAGACCCGGAAACCCTTGCCGGGCTGGCGCGGTGTCCTTTCCAAGGGATGCGCAGAGGGGTAGCGCAATGCCGAAAAAGAAGGCAACGATCGATGGGCTCGATCCATCGATCTACGCATCGTTCGATAGATTGGTTAGCGAAACATCTTTGGACGAGGTGTTTTATCCCATGGACGAACGAGGCATAGATCCACGCTCCCCGTTCTTTCATCCCCTACATCCAGAGCACGTCCCGCCGGGAGGCCTGTTGGCCATTCCATTGGATGTTGACATAGATTCTTTGCGCTCGTCACAGACCCGCAGAGTCGCCGAGCACTTGAAGCTGGTGAAACAACACTCGGCCCTAGTCGCCACTGCGAAGGAGGCAAGCTTCAAAGCCGCGGCGCGCACTTTTCAGAATCTCCAAACTCGCCGAACGTCACCTGAAGGATATCGCCACGCTCGCGCCGAGTTCCGCTTTCTCAGGATCGCTATTCTCGCCATTGGATCATTCCGCCTAACCGGCGGATACACAGACCCCGAGCCGACCGCGCCGCAGAGAGAAGCAGCTGCGCGTCACATCGATTCAGTGGTACGTGATATCCAGAAGCTCGGTGTCGGATTCCATGGAGATCCGGTACGAACATTGCTGCTAGAGCATGAACTGCGCAGCCTCAAGCAGCATGCTGACAAACAGCGGAGAAGGACGCGCCGCGACAGTAGCTATCCATACCGCGCGTTCATCGCTCGCGTAGCCGAAGATCTGCACTCAGCATTCGGGAACATCTCGCCAGGGATCGTCAAGCATCTCGCGCAAGCGGTTGGTTCGCAGCTGGGTGAGAGAGTTATCGAAATGCAGCTTGCGGAGTTGAGGCGAAAGAAATCGAAATGAATTTCCCTCGCTTTCTTTCGGTGAAGGAAAGGAGCATTTGTTGGCGCTCGTTCCACCGTTCTCGCTTCCACCCTAACCAGCAACGATTACCCCGCGCCTCGGACAACCAAGACCGTTCATCCCGAACTGTCGCGTCGCTCCAGAGGTTTTCGAGGGTTCAATCACATGGCTGCTCGCCCCCCGAACTCCGATCTGCCAGCAGAGGGGTTCATCAAGATCGCGACTGTTCTCCGAGTCTTCCCAGTTTCAAAAACCGTTTGGTACGAAGGCATCAAAGCCGGCCGCTATCCTAAGCCGGTCAAGCTGACTGGAAGCTCAAAGGCAGCCGCGTGGCGCGTTTCTGATATCCGCGGTCTGATCGAGCGCATGAGCGCCCAGGGCGGGTGAACATGCCTAACAGCAAATGGGCCGCCCCGACTGGCAGCCCGCAAGATCAGCAACACTGCACAACTGAGTCTAGCCATCACGGCGCTGCACTCAAGCCCCGCGCCAAGAAACTTCGACTGCTTGACGCTCTTCTGACCGGTCCGAAGACCTCCTTCGAACTCGAGAAAGCGCCGGTCTTCGATCACTGCGCGAACTCCACGGTCAGCGAGTGGCGCAAGCAAGGGATCGACATCCGCACGGAGATGGTCACGGTTGCCGGCTACGGTGGCGAGCCCGCGCACATCGCGCGGTATTCGTTGGCACCGAAGGCGATCGAACAAGCCACCCGGCTGACCCGGATGTTCGTATCGCGACATGAAAGCCTCTGACGTTCCGATCCATGGCGCGTCGCTCTCATGCCAGCCGCCTCGGAGTTGCTCGCGGCGAGCGCTACGCGCTCATTCCAGAGGAACTCATGGAATCTGAGGCCTATCACGCACAGCCGGACTGGGGTCGAAGCGTGCTCTTTGCGCTCGCGTCACGATTCAACAGCCACAACAATGGCGACTTGTCTTTGCCGTTCAGCGAAGCCAAGCGGCTTGGCATCACCTCCCAATGGAAGTTGTACGCCGGTCTGCGCTTGCTCGAAGGCGCCGATCTGATCGTGTGCACCCGACGTGGTCATCTCTCACGTGGCACGAAACTCCCAAGTCTCTTCGCTTTGACCTGGCGCGGTATCGACGTGTTCGAGTCCGTTCAGTTCGACCCCGGCGTTGCGACTTCGCCCGTGCCATCCCATACGTGGGCACGCTGGAAACGACCGGCCGATTGGCCCGAGTTCGTACGGAAAACAGCGCGTCTCATGAAGGGGCGCAAGGGCGATGACGGCCCAATCCTCGCCCGAGGCAAGAAAAATCCACACACCACCCATGGTGGAGCGGGCCGCTCCCGCCGTGGTGGAGCGAGGAACCGCAATACCGCTCCCACCATGGGGGAGAAGGAACTGCCCTTTCTCGCTCCCACCGTGGTGGAGGCCTCTAAGACTCAGGGGGTGGGGGCTACGCAGACTGAGGGTGATGGTCCGAAACCCGAGGCAGTGAAGGAAAGCGATCGGTACGAGGCGACAGAGCCAGAAGCAGGTTTCGCAACTGAGAGGGGACCGTCATGAGCGACGCCGACCTGGCCCGCGAGGCTGCCCTTCGAATCTCTGGCGCACAGGAGGTCGCATTGGCCCTGGGCGAGCTAGCTCAACTCGCAAGGGAGCTGCCGTCACCCAGAGCACAGAAGCTGTCGCGCGCATTCATCCTGCTGGCCGAATGCCAAGCCGCCCTCATGGGCGGCGATTCCCTGCCCGACGATCCTCAGTGCGCCGAAGATCGTCAAGTCAGTCCAACGGAAGTCAACGTCGAACGCTTTCTCCACTTCTGGCGCTTGTTGCAGGACGCCGAGGCCGGCGAGCGGGCCAAGATTGTCTGCAGTCGAACAGGCTGGTCGCAATCGAAGTACTACCGAATCCGCACCGATGCGATCGAGCGCGGACTCATTTGACGTGCGCGGCTCCATTCTCACTTTTCTCATTTTCGTTGTGCACGTGGGAATGGCGCCTTGTAGCTTTCGACGTCGTGAGATGTGAGGTTCCCATGAGCTTAGCGACGGTCGCGGCACAACTGTTCGTTGCAGAGGCGCGCGACATTCTCGCCAAAGCGGATGAACAGCATCGCGACCTCTCGGAGTTCGAGTCGGGCCGCGTTGAGACGTTGCTGGAAGTGGCGGAGCGTTTCTCACGCAGCGCTCCGGGCGTCATCGCGGCAGACGAGCTCCATAGCGCAAGGTACTAGCAGCGGTGGCACGAAAGCACACAAATGCCAAGCCTTCGAGGCGCCGCGGCGAAGTGCCGAAGCAAACTCCTGCGAGCGCCCACGCCCCTGCGGCTGCTTTGGTGTGCGAAGTCACATCACGCGAACCTGCCGAGCAGGAGCGACAGTTTGCTGCATTCACTCAGCGGCCGAGTGTCAAAGCCGGCATTACGATTGCAAGCTGGAACAACAGACGGTTCCGCAATGCCAACATCAATGAACTCGTGAAGGATCTCAGCGACCAGGGGGCGAAGGCCTCGTCCGGGGACTTCAGCCGGCTGGAAAGCATGCTCGCTATTCAGGCCCATACCCTCGACGCGCTGTTCAACGAGTACGCCGTGCTTGCGCAGCTCAACATTCGAGAGCACCTCCCTGCGTCGGAGTCATTCATGCGTCTGGCACTGAAGGCACAGTCACAGTGTCGCGCGACCATCGAGACACTCGCCACGGTCAAGAATCCACCGGCGGTGGCCTTCGTCAAGCAAGCAAACATCGCCAGTGGTCACCAGCAGGTGAACAACGGAGTAGGCAGTACCGCGCGCGGAACATCGATTCAAGCAAACGAACTTTTGGAGTCACATGAACGGCTGGAGCGTCGAACGTCGCAAGAAGCAAGCTTTGGCAATTCGAAGATGGCAACCCTGGAAGCGATCCACGGGACCAAGAACGCCGGAAGGAAAGCGGGCGTCGAGCCAGAACAGTTGGAAGCACGGCGCGAGGTCGCATGAGACGCGAGAAGCACGACGCCTGATCGCGAGTCTGCGTGAATCACCCAAGATAAGGCTGTAACAGCATGGCCCAATACACCCCCTTCTTCCCTCGAGCGCAACCGCAAGCGAATCTCATGGCGCTGCTCTTGGAGCAGGAGAAGGAGAAACAGCAGCGCGTGCCGAAGGCGGCCGCTCTGCCTCCGAACCCGGCACCCTCCGCGACGCCATTGCAGCCGGGCCAAAGCATGAGCATGGGATTCCCCACACCAGCGCCGCAGCCGCAGCAGAAGCCGGCGTTTATGGATCGCCTCACGACCGGACTTCTTGGTCCAGCCGAGACCTATGGTGGCCTCCTTGGACCAAGCGATGTCGAAGCAGCCCGCCGACGCGCCACGATGGCCATGGCGGCGTCCTTGCTCGCAGGTGGTGGACCGTCGCCAACGCCGCGCGGCACCGGCGAGTTGATCGGCAATGCGATGCTCACGGGTCAGTCCACTCAGGACCAGTCGTTGCAGAACGCGCTTCAGACGATGCTATTCAAGCAGAAGTTGGCACAGCAGCCGACTCCGAAGGCGCATGTCGTGAATGGTGCGCTGGTCGATGAGGCCGGCCGGGTGATCTACAGCAGCCCGCAGACGGCAAAGCCGCAAGACCCGTTGTCACAGCTCCACGCGGACTACAACGCCGGTCTCATCACTCAAGACGATTTCCTCGCTCGTCGCAGGCGCATCATCGAAGGCAATCCTCCGGTCAGCGTCACGCTCGATCAGCGATCCGAGACAGAAGCCGAGAAGTCGTACGGTAGGAGGGTTGGCGAGGACTTTGCCCAAGTCCTGAGCGACGGCCGCATGGCACAAGATGAGAAGGACATTCTCTCCACACTCCGTGACAACCAGGCGCGCACCGGTCCGACACAGGACTTCCGAGCTGCTGCCGGTTCGCTGTTTGCCGATCTGGGCCTGCCGATCTCGGAATCCCGGCTGAACCAGATCAGCGACTTTGGCGCGTACAAGGCCGCCGCGAATGATCTCGTGCTCTCGAAGCAGATGCAGCAGAAGGGCCCGCAGACGGACAGTGACCGCGTGGTCATTCAGGCAACCGTAGCGAACGCGAAGAACCTACCGGAAGTAAATCGCATGATCGTCGGCTACGGCTTGGCTCTCGCCGATCGCAAGATCGAGCGCGCCGAGTTCGCCGAGAACTATCGCCAGCAGACCGGAAAGATCGAAGGCTGGGAGAGCGCATGGCGCGACTACATGCGCCGTACGCCGCTCGCCGGCAAGAACCCAAAGAGCGGTCGTCTCGTGTTCTGGAATGAATACCTGGACCAGATGAGGGCTGCGAATCCGCAGGCGTCGGACGAGGAGATCATGGATCAGTGGAGGCGCACGTATGCCGCTCGTTGATCCCTTCGATCAGCCTGCCGATGCGATGGGCTCGCCATTGGGCCTGCGGGCCGCTGGCAACCAAGCTTCCGAGTACGGCGTACTCGACGACCCGTTCGACGAGCCGGAGCCGGACTATTCGCAGCTAGGTGAATTCGATGCCGATGGTGCTCCCGAGCTTGCAAAGTGGAGATTGGCACTCGGCTACCTGACATCACCGAATGATGAGGCAAGAGCGGACATCATCCGTACCGTACTCCCAGACGCGACGGTCATTCGTGATTCGAGCGGGGCCCCGATCATTTCGTACAAGGGGAAGATGGGCTACGTGAACAAGCCCGGCGCGTCCCTACGTGACGTCCTCGGCGTTGGAGAAGGCATTGCCAAGTACTTGCCGGCGGGACGGACGGCCAGCTTGGCACGGCCGCTACTCGGCAAGGTCGCTCTGATGGGGGCAGCATCGGGCGCCACGAGCGTTGCCGAGGACATCGCCGCCATTCCTCAAGGGTCACAGCAGGGCATCGATCCTGTGCGTGCGGGCGTTACAGGGGTAGCGGGCGCAGCAGGTCAAGCTATGGCGCCTGTCCTAGCACGATGGCTGCAAAGCGCGGGAACGAGCGTAAAGCGAGCATGGGACGCCCTTCGCCCTCACGTTCGTGGCGAATCCATTACCGAGCAGGGCCGCGCCGCCGCCCGCCAGCTTGGGCTGAAGGTCGATCAGATCACCCCGCAGTTGCTGCGTGAACTGTCACGCGCCGCCGACGATGCAGCCAACGCAGGCGTTGGCGTTCACAGCGTGCCGGGAGTCGCCGACCGGTTGGCCCTCTCACGTCGCTTCGGCGTGCCGCTGACGAAAGGCGAATTGACCGATGACTACGCCCAACAGTCTCTTGAGGAGAATCTGCGCCGCATGGATGTCACCACCAAAGCGGGAAACATCATGCGCAGCCAAGGCGAGACCGCCGATGCTGCACTTCGTGGCGCGAACAATGAAACCGGCTTCGGCCTGGTAAAGCGGGAAATTGCGGGCAACACTCCTCTGGCAGGAGACACGGCAGACGCCGGCCAGGCATTGCTTTCTGCAACGCGTCGCGCAGCCGACAAGGCGCAAGGCGCGTATCGTGAAGCGTACGCAACGGCTCGCGAAGCCGGCTCGGCCCTGAACTCCACAAGCTATCGATCGTTCCTCGATGGCGTCGAGGCGAAGCTCAAGAACTCCATCGACTACGATCCGGCGTTGTTTCCGAAGACGGCAACGCTGCTCGATAACCTTCGGGCTCGGCAGGAATGGATGGTCGCTGTCGCCGAGCGAGGCCAGACGCCGGGCAACATCCCGCTTTCCAAGCTTGAGAACCTGCGCAAACTGATGAACGCGCAGTGGCGATCAGCCGATGCGACGGATCGTATGGGCCTCGATGTGTTGCGCCGCGAATTCGATGAGATGGTCAATGGCGCGATCGATAGCGGCAAAGTGACCGGTGACAAAGTAGCGGTCGAGGCCTGGAAGCGTGGCCGCGATCTGTATGCCAGATTCCGCGATCTCTACTCGCCCGGCCGCGCAGAAGGACTGGCGGAGCGTCGTGCGGGCCGTACCGTCCAGGACTGGCTCAAGAGTGAATCGGCCACCGGCGAGCAGGTCATCAAGTCCGCTGCGTTCAACAGCGCACTTGCGAAGCGCATCGTCCAGATCCACGGCGAGGACAGCCCAGCTCACAAGGCGCTCAAGCAAGGCATGCTCGAGTACGTGTTCCGCCCTGCCTTGAAGGACAACGGCGTCAGCCCACGCATGTTCAAGTCACGCTACGAGCAATTCTTCATCAAGCAATACAGAGAGAACATGCAAGCCGTCTTCTCTCCGCAGGACATGGCGACGCTGAATGAGTTCTATCGCCTGGTACTCGCGAAGGTGCCGAAGGAAGGCGTCGTCAACTACTCGAACACCGGCAACGTGCTCATGAAAGGACTGCAGCAGCTCGGGCAGAAGCTCGGTGTTGCGATGGTGGCGAGTGGCAATCTTGAAACAGCAGCCGCGATGCAAGGGATCAATGCTGCCGCACAGGCTGGAAGTGCGTCGCAGGCTCGTCAGGCTGTACGTGGCCTGCTCCCAGTCAATCGATCACTGCCGTACGTCGCGGCTGGCGCCGTTGGCGGCTCCGAACCAGCGCGTCGATAGCGTAGATGATGGCCACGACGGCGATGCAGAACCCAACGAACCACCAGAATCGGCCTACGAACCAAAGGCGGTATGCACCGGCCAGAAGTCCAGCTGCGATCGCGGCGACTGCAACCTCCAAAGCGGTCGAAACTCTGTGAGACATGTTCAATTAATCCTGGTGAACAGCTAGATGAGCGACTCGTTTCCTTTCCGGCGGTTTGTGATCAGAAACTCGGTCGTCCACGGCCTTCTCTTCGGCTTGGCAGGAATTCTGGTGTCGGCCTTCCAACAGGCACCGGTCTGGCCGGCAATCGTCGCATCGGCCCTCGTCGGCGTGGTCATCGCATTGATCCGCGCGCCAGGCGTGTTCCACAAGGAAATCCGCCTGGTCTGCAACGAGGTCATCCGACAGACGACGCTCGCGTTCATGCGACGTAGCTATCAGGCGGGATTGCCACTTGACGACTTGCAAGAACTTCATAACGAGGTTCTGCGGGAAGCACGACGCACGCTGAGATCAAGGACGTTCATGACCATCAATGCAGAACAAGAACTTGCCGCCGAGGCGCTGCCTGAGATCCGACACTCGACACCCGACGACTGTGCGACATGAGCCTACTCCGGCACCGTGGGAAAACGTATCTACATCGCTGCATCGGCCACATGCGAAGCAGCCTGTTCCGATCCTGATGACACTAGGAGCGGGACCCCTACGTCAGCTCAAAATCCGAGCTACAGCAATCTACTGCGTGCTGCTCCCCTCTTCCGGACCTGCGTGCCTTGGGGCCGCGACCAGGACGCACCATTCTGCAAATGCATTTGGATGAGCCTGTCTGCGCAATCTCATGCCATGTCCGCATCAATACCTCTCGCTCTAGGCGACGCGCTCTCGAATGGGGATGGAGACCCGCCTGCCACATCTCGACAAAGGCGCACAGCATTCGCGTGCTGCAGAACGGCGCGACCGCTGCGGTGGCGTCGATGAACTGCTGGAAGCTGTGAATTCAAATGGCTGGTCGCCCAACCAAGTACAAGCCCAGAGTTTGCGGAGAGTGCGGAAAAGCTCTGCCAGCAGACGAATGCTGTGCGCCTTCAGGACGACATGATCACGAGCCCACGGCGGCGCGGTGGAAAAACGGCTCCTAACCTGGGAAAAGCGCAAAGCGCCCTCAAACTTCGCCAGCCGTCCAGTTATGCATAATATTCGGGTTGAGACCCATCAATTCATAGGGTACGATGCATTAAAATGCTATCTTGCGCATTTTACACGGCCTCGGATGCATTATGGACCACTTCTCAATCGTTTTGGCGCTGGCGCGTTCCGCATTGCAAAATCCTAATGTTGCAGTTCGCCAGCACCTCGAACGATTGCAGGAGGCGTTGACCTCCGCCGGCTCTTCCGAAGAGGCGCGAGCTCTCTCCAAACTGCTTTCGGGCGACGAGCGCAGCGGAAAGATCGAGCCCACGCGAGTGATCCTCACTCGCGCGGTCGTTGCAGGCGAAGTGATGAGCCCTACAGTAAGGCCACCGGCTGATAGGGAAACCGGCAACTTACTCGCGCAAATCGTTCATCCTGCGCAACTCAATGACCGCCCCCTCGTTTTCAATGCTTCTCTCCAACCGGCGGTTGACTCACTCGTCGAAGAATGGACGCATCTTGAAAAATTTCTCGCACTGTCAGTACGTCCGCCACTCAATTGCTTACTGTTCGGCGCGCCAGGGACCGGAAAGACACAGCTCGCCCGCGCCATCGCAAAGCGGCTAGAGCTGCCACTGGTTGTTGCGCGACTCGATGGATTGATCTCCTCGTTCCTTGGCACAACAGCTCGCAATATCGCTTCGCTTTTCGATTTTGCGAACAGATACCAGTGTGTTCTGCTTCTCGACGAGTTCGACGCGATCGCCAAAATCAGAGACGACCCTCATGAAGTTGGCGAGATCAAGCGCGTAGTCAATACGCTTCTGCAATGCCTAGATTCGCGATCCAGCATCGGCTTCACCCTCGCGATCACCAATCATGAACAACTCCTCGATAGCGCGATCTGGAGGCGCTTCGATGTCCGCGTTCATGTACCGAAACCTGATTTCGCATCGAGGCAGGCCATAGTCGAGCGTTACACGGCGGGCATTACACTATCGGATGCTGATCGACGGTTGCTTGCTTGGTTCACAGAAGGACGCAGTGGCGCCGAGATTGAAACGCTATGCAATGCGATCCTTCGAATGTTTGTACTGAAGAAGTCCGACGACTTCAGCATGGCTGAAGCTCTTCGCGTTAACGCACAGCTCAGCGCCGACTTTCGTGAATCACCACGGCAGCAGAAGCTCGTTGGCGAATTTGAGGCCTTAGCGAGGACGTTGGTAACCGATGAAGACGTCCGGTTCACACAAGGGGAGCTTGCTCAGATCTTCAATCGCGATCAATCGACGATTAGCCGATGGCTGAAACAGGACGGCGTTCCGCGGAGGCGCTAATGGCAAACAATCCAGTCCAGGTCATTCTCAATACCAAGAACTATCTGGAGAGACCCGAGGACAATGGCGGGGGTTCGGTGAAGGATTTCTTCAAAGGACGCGACGCCGAGTTCGAAGCTCACAAGACAAAGATCCTGGGCGAGCTATCGGAGATAGAAAAAAGGCTGAAGGCCAATCCCGATGTAGGGGTTGAATACGCTCACGTAGTTCTGCAAGGGGACGCCTGGGCCAAGACCAGAAGACCCACAACCGCGGTATTTCCTCCGGCACGCACGCCCATTGTTGGAAGCGGCGAGCTTGGTGAAATGATTGTCGAGCTTACGAGCGAAAACATCGCGGCCGTTCATCAAGCTGTCGATCGCGCGGAAATCGAGGTCGCTTACAAGAAAAACAAGAAGACCGATGAACTTGTACCCAACCCCAGCCGCGCGCGTGGCGAGGTGGGGGCAATCCAAATCCTCAGACCACATGAACCAACTGATCGCCGACGCTTCTCCGCCGAAGAGGCGATGAATTGGCTGAAGCACCCGCAAACTGGCGGCGTGTACATTGTTGAAACATTCGCCGACCCACGCGAGGTTGCGTCCGACACTCGCCGTACGCGAGCGAAACAGAACCTCGATCGCCTCCGGATGAATCTACGATCAATGCCCGTCGAAGTGGTTAAACCCCCAGCTCGGTACGAAGGTTCACGGTTGATCTTCCTCCGAGTCGCAGACAACGCACGGAGCAAACTGACACAGCACCAAGCTGTCCTCGATGTTCTAGACAAAGACCCCGCTGTTCGGAGAATCATGTTGCCGCCGATCGTCGAAGTTGGTCACTCCGTGCCGGGTAACCCCGCTGGTCCTGCTACGCTCAAAGCACCGGATGAGACTTCCCAGTATCCAGTCGTCGGCGTAATCGACACTGGCATCGCGAAATTGAAGGCGCTCGACGGCTGGTGCGCAGGTCGAACTGACTTTGTCGGCTCGACCGGCGGCCAAGATCGGTCGCATGGAACATTCATTGCCGGTCTTGTTGCAGCGTCGGATCAATTTAATGATGACAAGCTATTTGCAGAAGTGCCGTGCAAGTTCTTCGACCTCGCTCTGCACCCTACCACCAGTAGCGGCTATCAAGCCTTCTATCCAAGGGGCTTCTTAGATTTCCTCGAACAGCTCGAGATCGAGATCCTCACCGCAAAAGCGACTGGCGTGCGAGTGTTCAACATGAGCCTCGCACTGGAACGACAGGTTGCTGATGATGCCTATGGCGTGTTCGCTTGGATGCTCGATGTTATTGCCGACCTCCACGACGTCATTTTTGTACTCCCCGCTGGGAACCTGTCTTCGTCAACTTTCCGGTCCGAATGGCCAGATGATCCACCAGATGTGCTTCAGATGCTGGCCGACTACAGACATACAGGCAAAGATCGACTCCTGCAGCCGGCGGAGAGTATTCGCTCCCTCGTCGTTGGCGCATTGAATCCTCCGAAATGTTCGGGGCCATTGCGTCCGACCACTTACACGCGGCGAGGGCCCAGCGCAGCGCTGGGCATGAAGCCAGACGTGGCACATGTCGGTGGTCGTGGCAGCGCCAAGCATGAGTTGATGTCAATCGACACTTCAGGGAATGTGACGGATGGCTGTGGAACTAGCTACGCGGCACCACTCGTTGCCAGACAACTCGCAGCCTTGTCCAACCAGATCGAAGGACAAGTGGAAAGAGAGACACTCCTGGCCCTTCTAATTCACCACGCACGCACGCCGAAGGATCTTGCCGCCAAATCACTACGCCGGATTGCCCGCGACTTCGTGGGGTTTGGGTTGCCAGCTCAGAGCGCCCAGATGCTCGAAACGGAGGACCATGGAATCACGCTGCTCTTCAATGGCGTTCTAGAGCGCGACCGGGAGCTGGTCTTCCCCTTCTCATGGCCCGCGAGCCTGACAGATTCATCCGGCAACTGCAGAGGCAGAGTCAAGCTGACTCTTGTCTACCGCCCACCGGTTGATAGATCTTTCGACGCAGAGTTTGTTCGCGTAAATCTCGACGCACACCTGAGACAAGAATCATTCGATTCGAATACCGGTGACATCGCGTGGACAGGCCGACTGAGAAGCGAGACCGACAAGACATACGAGAAGAAGTTGATCGAGCATGGCCAGAAGTGGTCCCCGGTGAAGCAGTACGAAAAAAAGTTCCAAGGTATTGGCGCCTCTTCTCAGTGGCGATTGGTAATCGAAGGGCTCACGCGGACTGGCTTCAACTTTCCAACCAATGGCGTGCCTTTCTCGGTATTGCTTACGATTGAAGATCCCAAGAAAACAGAGCACGTATTTCAGGAACTCAGACAGGGCCTTCTTGCAGGCGGGGTGAAGCTTGCAGATGTTCGAACCGCAAATCGCATAACCACGAGGGGCGCTCCTTAGACAGGATCTTCCGCAGACTCGTGGTCCGAGGCATTCGCTCCCCGACTCCGACACCGAGGCTTGGACTTCTGTCGCCGCACTCAATTGCGGATCGGTGACATATGCCTAACCTCGCGACTGCGATCGATAACGTGCGCACCGATCTGATGACCGTCGATGCACAGTTGCACTGCCTTGAGATGGCGCTGACACACGGCTCCGATGCGAGTGCCTGCTCTACCGTCGCGGTTCACACCCGTGAACTGGTTCAGGAGTTGATGAGTCGTCTGGATCAAATCGTGTCGGACGTTGAGGTTGACCTTCTCTGGCTCAGGTCGCACGCGTCGCCCCAAGCTAACCTGGCGTGGCTGGCGATTCAGCTTCGGGCTTTTGGTCAATCGGCAGCAAGCCCTGGCGATACTCGGAAGGGATACATTGCGTGTCGGATGGGACAACGACCGCGACACCCTGGCGCGCAATCGCAGCCTTCGCATTGAGAATGGACTTCGCCGATTTACCGACGCCATCCCAGGTCCAGAACTCGTCGCACTGGGCGTCGATTGCGCTCGCCACATGAAGCGCGTCCGCTGGCCGCAGGTTCATCTCGTATTTCCACCTGAGGTCCCTGGCCCGCTCAAGAACGAAAATATCGGTCTGCCATGGCGTGACCCCGCCAGACCCAGACGTCAGGATGCTGCGAAAAATTCTCTGCGTCTCTTCGCTGATGTCCCCGTCGGCGGAAGTGCATTCCACGATACTGAAGAGCGACGTGACGACCGTGAGTCTCTTATCGCGCCCAGCACGGAGTGCTGTTTTCAGATGCCAGAGAAATTTCCCGCCGTCATGCACCTGTTTGCCGTTGGCATCCAGCGCAAGTTCAATGAAGCAGCAGGCGTCGAGGTAGATTTTTTTAGTGCTCATCGTCCCTGATGGCAGACACAAAGTCCGCCGCGCCCACACTCCCGGTCATTGACGGGGCACTGCCAAAGAATTTTTCGAACTCTTCGTCAGTGATGGAATCGACGAGCTTCAGTCGCTCGACGCCGATCTGGTCAATTTCTTTGCTGAGGCGATTCGCGCGCACCATTCCTGATACGTGTACGCGCCGGTCTCTGGGTGCCAAGGCGCTGACGACGTCGCCGTATAGCTCGCGGGGAAAGAAGCACTTGATGATGTTGCCGCGGGATACGTCGCGCAGGTCGAAATGTGGGCGCTCTGCTTCCTTGTAAAACGCGTGAATGACGCCCAGAACGGTGCCGTGGTACTCGATGAATTGCCGGACTGATTCGGTGAGCCGTTCGACAACTTCGGCAGTGACTAAGTAGGGCTTGGGGGGCTTCTTGGGGCTCTTCTTTGCAGGTAGCACCGCAACCGACACTGCCTCGCCCGGATGAATCTTCTTGGCGACCTGGGCGTACTGGAGGAAGGTCTTTTCAGTGGCGCCAGCAGAATGCGCCGCCTGCGGCTTTCCCTCGAACACAGACGTGGCGATGCGGCGGCAGGCTGCCGCCGTCTTGGCTGAGACACCCTCGTGAGTCGAAACCTCGAATCGAAGCGAGCCGTCCGTGAACTTGGATGCGCGCCACTGGTTTTCCACGGGCAACAGGCCCGCATCGTCGCCGATGGACTTGAAGAGCTTAGCCAACTCCTCCGGCAGCGTAGATAGGCGCGACAGTTCGATGGACTCTTGGCCCTTGAACAGCGTCACATGCATTCTGAATTGCGGCATCGAGAACGCTGACGCAGCGACGTATCGCCGGTGCTCCTCCGTGTAGTTGTACTGCGCAACCTTACAGCAGTGTATCGCGTCAGGGTGAAAGTGGGAAAACTAGCGATGGTCTCGGACCGCTAGCGGGCGCCGCCTGCGTCTGGGCGCGCTCAGGCACCGGAAAAATCTGGAGCCAGCCAGCCAACGTATGTTGCTTGGCTTCGGCAGGCTCAAAAAGTTTCTGTTTTCCAGCGATCATGTTTCGCGCACAACAGATCAGCTCGCCCCCAAAAGTTTGTCCGCCCTGGTTCGCCACTCCTTCGTGATCTGTCCCGCATGGTCTGCTTGGGACTCTCGGCGCGGAAACGGTTGACAGAGCTTCATGGCGCGATTGTTATGATGTCTTGGTACTGCCATTGCATCGCTATGACAATGCCATGGCGATGATTGTTAGGAAGATCATAGAAACTATAAGCGGCGAATCCAGACTGAAGCGGTCCGCCCATCGCCCCCACCCCGCCTGCCGCAGTCCGCGGACTATCAGCCAGATCTGTGACACAGTTGGCACTCCCGGCGACCCTGAAAATGGATGGCAAGCTCCAGATCGGGTGAGACGATATCCCAGTGATCGAGGAAGAACTGGCGGAGCACAAAGTAAACCGACCTATGCCTCGTGCTCCCATCGCACTCTGAGGCGAGGACCCATGGATGGGTATGTTACTCATGACGAGATCGCGCTCTGGGCTCTCCGATGGCTTCCACGTCTGTCAACCATTGGAGTTCGCCATGTCTCGAATTCTTCGCCGGCGCGAAATCTGCGCCATGACCACCCTGTCCAAAACGACCCTCTATGCGCGAATCAAGGAGGGTTCCTTCCCGAAAGCCATCCAACTCGGCCCCAAAGCCGTCGGATGGCGGGAAGACGAGGTGCTTGCCTGGATGACGGGCCAGCCGCGAAAGGGAGAACCACCCGCCGGGTCGGCCAGCCCGATCGACGCGACTCCTCCCACGGCACCAGCGCCGACTGCCATCACTGCGGCCGACTGTTGCAGAACACAGACCGCGGACAGTTCGGACCCTAGTGAACCGGCGGACGAGGCGGAACTGCTGGCCGACCTCGGACTGACAGAGGACCTGCCCGATGCAGAGTACTTCGCCAAGGCGAGCCAGATCGTGGAGAGCTGCCAGCAGGACGTGGCTGCCATCAACGCACGGGTGGCGGAGCACTATGCCCGCGAGAGGGACGCCCTCAGGCAGCGCCTGAGGGAGAGCGAGGAGCGGCTGAGCCGGATCGAATTCGCCCAGTCCGAGAAACAGCGGCAGTGGTACAGCCTGATCGAGGGAGCCGTGGGCTCGGATGTCGGGAGGTGGCTGCAACTCGTTCAGGCGCTCCTAGAGGCGGGAGACACCCGGTCTGCCATGGCTGTGTATATCGATCCCCCTCCCAGCATCCGCCGGGCCCTGGAATCCTCAGCCGCGGGCAATCAAGTGCCGCCGGACATGCTCACTGAGCCGCTTTTCAGCGCCGGATAGGACGCCTCCACCCAAGCGCGCAGGGATGCGCGCCGCTGTCTCGCCTTCTAGCCCGAAGGCCGCGTATAGGGCACGTAGGGACGCGCGGACCCTTTGACCGCGTTACGATCCCCAGATGCCATCAACAGCCTCATGCTCCTCAAGAACAACGACTGATCCGATCCTGCCCGCATGCCACGTGTTCTAAATTTCTACATGGACGATTCAGGCACACGCCTACCGAATCGCAAGCCATTGAGGTTTAATCCTAACGTCCGCGACTTTTTCGCGCTCGGCGGCGTCCTGATCAATGAAGAGGACGAGGCAGGCGCTCGCAAGCTGCATTCGGATTTCTGTTCGCGGTGGTCCATCAACTATCCACTGCATTCCGTGGAAATCCGCCACAGCACGGGCAGATTCACCTGGCTGAAGCGTGACGGCACGGAATACGGCCGGTTCATGAACGACCTTACGAAGACCTTGCTGGCGATGGAGGTCCTAGGCGTGACCTGCGCGATCGATCGACCGGGATACGACGCTCGCTACCGAGAGAAATACGGCCGCCGACAATGGCATCTCTGCCAGACAGCATTCGCCATTGCGGTCGAGCGTGCGGCGAAGTTCGCGCGACGCGACGGTCGAAAGCTGCGCGTCATGCCAGAGCGCAGCAGCAAAGCCGATGACGAGCGACTGGTTGGCTACTACAGTGACCTGAGAACGGCGGGCCCGCCCTTTGAGACAACGACGTCGGCACCCTATGCCCCGCTGACGGCAAAGGAATTTGCTGAGACCCTTCACGAGATCCGGTTTAAATCAAAGTCGTCCCCCATGGGGCAAGTCGCGGATATGTTCTTGTGGCCAATGGCTATCGCCGGTTACGACCCTTTGAACCGCGCCTACGTGGCACTGCGAGACGCAAAGCGCCTCATCGAGATTCGTCTGAGGGAGGGACAAGCCGAGGTCTGCGGGTCCAAATACAGTTGCTTTGAACTCGTGCGGCGGCACCAACGCGGGGGCTAGAAACGACAAAGGCCCAGATCCTCGATCTGAGCCTTTGCGGCGGCCTTCTTGCGAAGACCTCGTGGGCGATGCCCGATAGCGATACTGACGGCTCCGTCAGTCGGTTTCAAGTGCTACGCACGCTTCCAGGAACCGGTGTTTTTCCCACAATTTTCCCATGGGTCGACCGCCCGGGCTTTGATTTAACCCTAAGTACTTGATTAGAAATGGCGTCCCCAAAGGGATTCGAACCCTTGTTACCGCCGTGAAAGGGCGATGTCCTAGGCCTCTAGACGATGGGGACGCACGTACCGACGGGGCTTGGTGGAGCTAGCCGGGATCGAACCGGCGACCTCTTGCATGCCATGCAAGCGCTCTCCCAGCTGAGCTATAGCCCCACGCGGGAGGCGCGCAATGTATTGAAGGGCCCTCGACCTGTCAAGGCAACTTCGGAGTTCCGAGCGCTTCAGGAAATGCCTTGCTCAGGCCGCCAGTGCAACCTTGCGTGCCGCATCGATGCGCAGCAGCGTCGTCTCGCGTCCCAGCACTTCCAGCGTTACATCGATCGGCGGCGATACCGACGTCCCGGACACCGCAACGCGGATGGGCTGCGCAACCTTCCCCAACCCGACGTTGAGTGCTGCCGCGACGCTGTTGACGGCATCGTGGATAGCAGCAGCATTCCACTGCGGAAGCGCTGACAGACGCTCATGAACCGCGGCCAGCACGGGGGCGCTTTCTGCCGTGAGGTTTTTCTTGGCCGCCTTCTCGTCGTAACCCTTGAGTTCGGCGAAGAAGAACACGCTGTTCTGCGCCATCTCCTTCAGCGTCTTGGCCCTTTCCTGCTGCGCCTTAGCCACAGCGGCAAGCTTGGCGTTGTCCTCGACCGCGACACCCAGCGCCGCGAACTGGAACTGCAGATGCGGCGCGAGCGACTGCGGCGTCGATCGCATGATGTGCTGCTGATTCAGCCACAGCAGCTTGTCGGGATTGAAGGCGGACGCCGACTTGTTGACATCCTTGATATCGAACAGCGCCTGCATCTCTTCCAGCGTGAAGACTTCCTGGTCGCCGTGCGACCAGCCGAGTCTCACGAGATAGTTCAGCAGCGCCGACGGAAGAAAGCCCTCTTCCCGATACTGCAGCACACTGACTGCGCCGTGACGCTTCGACAGCTTCGCGCCGTCCGCGCCCAGGATCATCGGCACGTGCGCGTATACCGGCGGGGTCGATCCCAGCGCCTTGAGCATGTTGATCTGGCGCGGCGTGTTGTTCAGGTGATCGTCGCCGCGAATGACATGCGTGATCTTCATGTCCATGTCGTCGACGACGACGCAGAAATTGTAGGTCGGCGTGCCGTCCGATCTTGCGATGATGAGATCGTCGAGTTCGGTGTTCTGGAACTCGACGTTGCCATGGATCACGTCTTCGACGATGACCGAACCGTCGACGGGGTTGGCAAAGCGGATCACCGGATCGACGCCGGGGCGCGGTTCGGTGCGGTGGCGGCACGTTCCGTCGTAGCGCGGCTTCTGCTTCGCGGCCTCCTGCCGGCTGCGCATCTCGGCGAGTTCTTCCTTGGTGCAGTAGCAGCGGTACGCGTGCCCGTCCTGGACGAATTTCGCAAGCACTTCGCGATAGCGATCCATGCGCCGCGTCTGATAGAACGGACCCTCGTCCGCACTCAGTCCGAGCCATTCCATTCCGTCGAGAATGACTTGCGTGGCTTCGTCGGTCGATCGCTCCCGATCGGTATCCTCGATGCGCAACACGAACGTGCCGGCATGGCGCTTCGCGTACAGCCAGGAGAACAGCGCAGTCCGGACTCCGCCGATATGCAGCATGCCGGTGGGACTGGGGGCGAAACGGGTGCGAACGGACATGTGCGATGAAGCCGCCTGGAATTCTTGAGTTCGTATCGACTTGTGAACCCGACGCGGGACGAAGTCGGCGTCGCATGGCGACGAGAGATGGTGGGCGGTACAGGGATTGAACCTGTGACCCCTGCCGTGTGAATGACGGGCGACCTGATCCAATACAACGGGTTAACGTATCGCGAGGATACTTGCGGTATCACGACGTATCAAGCGGATACAGCTTCCCGCGTTGGAAATGCGTAGGATTGGCTGGTTGACGGTATTGATCAAATTTGAGTAAGGTAGATGCATCCTGAGAGAGGGCCATAGCGCCCCGCCCCGAGATCGGTCCGGACCGGCTCGGGGCGCCGAACGACTGGGGAGACAAGATGAAAACACGCGAAGAACTCCAGGCCGCCGTCGATGAGGTCGCTGCCGTAGACGCGAGTCATCTCAAGATTTCTCGCGATCTCATGCATGTCTTTGCCGCCCTAATCGTTCAGAACGGCGGGGAATTGGTTGTTAAGAGATCTGCCATTGAGGATGTCGACCCGTCCAGTGCGGTCGAGTGGAGCATCGACGGCGATACTCGCAACGTGATTTTCCGTGTGGTTAAGCGCGCGGCCGGCGAGCGGGCGACGAATGACGGCTGGGACGATGCAGCCAAGGAAAGGTCGAGCAAGTGAACGGCGAACTCTTCCCTGTCGCCACGCGCCAGCGCCTGGCCCGACGTCCGCGCCGCGTGATGATGCACGTCACCGATGCTGGCCTGCGCGAGGATGGCGCTGATATCGCCTGCTTCCGCTGCGGTAAATGCGGGCATGAGGTCGACTGGATCGAGTATCGGAACGTCAGTGAGGCGAAGCGCGGGGTGCCGTGCCCGAAGTGCAATGGGGAGGAATCGCTGTACCTGCGGCAGGATATGGTGGCATGAGCGTCATTCAAACCAACACATGGACCTGCGACATCTGCGGCGCTACCGATGGCGTGTCCAAGGATACGGACGCGTACAGCGACCCCGTCGTTGTGCCGCCGAAGGGCTGGCTGACCGACCTGGTGGTTCCGATCGAGTATCGGATTCATCCCTTGAACGATTGTGCTGATGCATGTCCGACGTGCGCAGACACGCCGAACTGGCGGCTGTACAAGGCGCGCAACTCGTTCCCGCAAGAGGTGATCGACAAGCTCGGGCGCCATCCGCGCGTCGGCGACTGGTACATGCCGTGCTGTATCGAAGATCTGCAGCGAGTCGGGGAAGGCCTGATCTATGACCTGCCTGACCTGCTGGAAGAGAATGGCGGATCTATCTGGGGATCGCTTGAAGAAGCTATCGCTGATTGCGAAAGCACTGACGGTCCGGCGGACCCGGCAAGAGTGGCGCTGCTCAAAGCGCAAGAGGAAGCGTCATGAACGGAACCGACAAAACCCTCCTCGCCCAGCGCCAGATCGACTACGCGGAAGCCCTTCGGCAAACGAAGCTGTTCTTCGCGAATGTCCACTTAGACCTGCTCCACGGTCGCGCGCATGTCGAGATCCATGAGCGCGGCGAACGGTACCGCGTCACGGTGCGGGCTCGGGCCATGGGCGAGACCTGCGTCGACAAAGATGAGGCGGCCGAATGGCTCGCGAATATGTCTTATCAGCTCGAACGCGACATTCCTTGCGGTACCATCAACTTCGTTCCGAACGGATCGTCAACGGACATCATAGTCATCAGATAGGGCAAGGAGCCTTCTCCAATGGCACGGACGCCATACAAGCAGAAACCCCTCATTGCGATCGCCCGCCGTCTGAAGGCCGAGCGCGATCAAGCCTCTCCGCCGCGTGCTGTCGTGACCTCAGACTCGCCCCATGAGCGAGTTTCGGCCAGTCACAACCATCCACGACCTGTTCCTCCTGGATGATGCGGAGATCGAGGCCGGCTACTGGGCTGGTCGCCGCGGCGATCCCGAACCGGGCAACCAGTCCAGCCGTGCGTATTGGCATGGCTGGAGAAACGGCCGCGTCGACGCGGGAAAGCGAAAGCCGGACAAGGGACAGGTCAGGCTGCGCTGCGTGCTGCTGTCCAATGCGATCGCGGGCAGCCAATTCCTGCAGTGAGCGACGATCTCTCACATCCGTACGCTCTGCCGGATGACAACGAGTCTCACCCTGCCCGCTTTGCCGAGTCGATTCTGAAGCTGCCAGAGCACGCGCACCTGGTCGATGGCGAAGCCGGCATCGACTATCTGCTGCGCACTCATGAGCGCATCAAGGGCGGTCGCTACGTGCTCGGTACAGCCCACATGCCATCCGTGCAGGGCGAGCTGAAAGAATGCTTCGAGTGGCTGCTGTTCATGTTGTTCGGCCGATTGCCGGACTTCTTGATCGTGCTCGACCGTGCCTACTGGGAGCAGGCGACGCCACTGCAGCGCGAAATATTGATCTATCACGAGCTGACGCACTGCATCCAGAAGGTGGACATGTACGGTGCGCCGCGCTTCCATCGTGACGGTCGGCCAATGTGGGGATTGCGCGGGCACGACGTTGAAGAGTTCACGGCGGTGGTCCGTCGCTATGGCGCATATAGCCAGGACATTGCCGGATTCATTGCTGCCGCGATCGAGGGAAACCGTGCTCACGGCCGATGAGTTCGACCGCGCTGTGCGCGAGGCAATGCCGACGCTGAAGCGAACGGCCCTGAGGCTGACCGGAACCCAGAGCGATGCCGACGACGTGCTGCAGGACGGCCTGATGCGCGCATGGATCTACCGGCACAAGTTCGAAGGAGGCAACTTCCTCGGTTGGGCCTGTGTAGTGATGACCTACCAGTATTTCGCGGTCCTGCGCCGCAAGCGCCACCGGCCTGAAGGACACTGCGCCGACATCAATGTGCAGCCGGCGCGCTTTGATGACATGGACAGGCACCTGGATGCCGAGCGCACGGTGCGCGCGATCCTGGACGATATCTTCCCGCGGACGGGCGACAGCCTGCTTCCTGTCCTGTCGTCACTCGCGATCGACGAGGATAGCTACGAGGTCGTTGCCAAGCGTCTGGCGCTGGAATTGGGGACCGTGAAAAGTCGCATGTTCCGCGCCAGGGCGAAGTTGCAGCGCATGCTCGGAACTGACCGGTACGCGATCTGCGTCGGCGAGCCGGCGGATCCTGATTTCGTCGCTTACGACGAGATCATTGATAGTGATAGTGCGGACCGGTAGTGACACTACTCTCACTCTCATGAGTGATACCGACAACGACGACGACAAGGTCAAGTTCCTGACGCCGCTGGAGCGCCGGTCGCATCCGAAGAAGTTCGAATGCCGCGCCGCGATCGCCAAGCACCTGGCGACGGTCGGCTCGCGCGACTGGCCCGGCGTTATGGCGCAGTTTCCGGAGATCCCGAAGCCGACATTCTGGCGCTGGGTGAAGGAACTGAAGAAGGAGGTACCGGCCGAGCCCGAACTGGCGAGTGCCCGCAAGAAACTCAAGAGCGTCGAGGAAGGCGCGAAGATCTTGCGGCATGAGGAAGCGAAGGCATCCGGCGTCGGTCACATCGCGAAGGACTTGCCGGCGGCACCCTCCCCTGCCTACGTCTCGCGCGAGGGTGCGCGCGCCATGGCGAACCTGGACTTCACTGCCGAGATCGGCCGGCTCTATAGCGACGCGGAAGCGCTGCGCACGTATTCGGTGACCAAGGACGATGCTGGCAACGAGCGGATCAAGAACCCGCTGACGTTCGATCGCAGCGTGGCCCGGCGCGTGAGCATCCTTGAGACCGGCTTGAAGGCACTGCAGGAGTTGTGGGACCTGCGGATGATGCAGTCGTTCTATGACTCGATCATTGCCGAGATCGGCGCCGAGTCTCCGGAGGTTCAGCAGCGCATTCTGAAGCGGCTGGCAGAGCTCAATCAAAGGACGGGTATGACGATGAGCATGCGCCTATGAATGCCATGACTCGCGCAGCTGCTGTCGGTCTTTACGCGCTTGCGTGGGGACTACTGGCTGTTATCGCCGTCGCAATATCCGGCTGCGACAAGGCGCCTCATCAGGGAAAAGCCGCCGACGGCTACGTCTTCGGCGATCCGTCGTTCGAGCGGTCGAAGCTTGAGGTCGAGGTGGTTCTGCTGCAGTCGACCGCCGCGTTGGAACGCGCGCACAAGGAAGCACTTGCCACGCGCCGCGGCGCGCGGGTAGCCGCAGGCCGCGAGCTGGCCGCATTCTCCATTCTGAGCGAAGCCGGTTGCACCATTTACGCGATCGATCCAAAGGTGAGCTACAAGCCTGAATTCCTCGGCCACGAGTTGGCGCACTGCATTTATGGCGAGTGGCATGACTGAGCGCACGACTGTGAAATCCGAGTGGGGCTCCGAAGCCGAACTCGCCGGTGCGCTGATGGAGCACCTGCAGCAGCTCGGCTGGGACTGCTATCCAGAGGTCGCCGTAAACCGCGGCGGCACCCGCGCTGATCTGGTCGCCCGCAAAGGTCCGTTGATCTGGGTCATCGAAGCCAAGTTGCGCTTCGGCGCCGACGTGCTTGAGCAAGCCCGGAAGTGGCTAGGCCATGCCCACTATGTCAGCGTGCTGGTGCCGCGGATCAGTTCACCGCAGGGCCGCACTGTGCTGACCGAATGGATGCGATCGAATGGCGTAGGCCTGATCACGGCCGACAAAGAGACGTGGAGCCGGCAGCCCGAGATCGCTTTCGAAACTCGCCTCGTCCTCCCGAAGTTGCATCGCTGCGCGCATCGCAAGGCGAAGTACATTGCCGAGCACCTGCATCCCGACATGAAGAGATATGCGCCAGGCACGAACGGCGGGTATTCCAGTCCGTGGCGCCGGACCATGGATGCCGCAGTCCAATATATCCACCTGAAGCCGGGTTGCACGATCAAGGAAGTCGTCGACAACGCAAAGCACCATTACCACAGCGACCAGAGCGCTCGGTCCTGCCTGCTGAAATGGCTCGAATCTGACGAGCGCGTCGAACTGAAGCGAGAGGGGCGGAGAGTTACGCTGCATCCGCGCGCGGCCTGATGCCTCCTGGCCGACCCTCTGCGCGACCCAAGTCCGACAGCTTCCAGTCCGGACTGACCGAGGCGATCGCGCGACTTGAGTCGATCACCGGCCATCGCGTCAACCAGAAGAAGGCGATCGAGCCCGGCACAACGTTCCGGCAATGGTGTGAGCAGCTGGCAGCGGACGGACTCAAGGTCGACGGCAAGCCATTCCGGCTCGACAACCGGCCTGCGATGGCGTGGATCTACGACCAGATCCCAAGCACAGAGGAAGACGCGTACCGCCTCGTCATCGTGTTGATGAAGTGCGCGCAGGTCGGATTCACCGTGATGGAAATCCTTGCCTGCATCTACCTGGGCCTGCGCTTCGGCCCGGCGATCGTCGGCATGTTCCTGCCCGACATGAACCTGACCGGCATCAAGTCGACCGAGCGCTTCATGCCGATCGTGCGCAGCGTGCCATCGGTTAAGCAACTCATGCGTCAGGACGTCGACGAGAGCGGCCGGCGTGCGAGCGAGGGCAACGTCACGCGCCGGCGCATCGGCGAGGCGCTGTTCGTGTTCTCCTGGACCTCGGGCCGCGCCACGACCGAGTCGGTCCCGATGGACATCCTGAGCTTCGACGAAGTGCAGGAGATGACGCTGGAGCAGATCGAAAAGACATATGAGCGCCTGTCCGCCAGCGAGCTGCGCTTCATGCTGATGGGCTCGACGGCGAACTGGCCCGACGCCGATATTCATCATTGGTACAAGCGCGGCTCGCAGTGCCGGTTCGCCACGCGCTGCACGGTCTGCGACGCGACGAAGCCGATGGACGACTACTTCCCGCGGAACATCCGCTGGGACGAGTCGCGCAACGTGTATCGGTACGTCTGCCCCAACGGGCACTGGATCGACGATCCGCAGCATGGCGAGTGGATCGCCAACAACCCGGGCGCGGATCCGCCCGTCGCCCATCTGGCGAAGAAGGATCGACCGCTGCGCATTCGCTCGATCCATTTCCCGCAGTTCCTGTCGCCCACGATCGCGCCTGGCGAAATCATGGACGCGTACAACACGGCGACGGACATGAAGAACTTCTTCAACCGTAAGCTGGGCAAGCCGTATCTGGACCCGTCGCAGGTTCCGGTCACGCTTGAGCACCTGGCGCGCTGCGTCGCCGCTGGCAAGAAGGCCGGCGTGCAGTGGAAGAGCCGCGCGAAGGATTGCTACATGGGCATCGACCAGATGGGCAACTTCAACGTCGTCGTCATCAAGGAGCGGCTGCCCGACGGACGACAAGCGTGCGTCCATGTAGAGGAGATCTACAGCGACGACCCATTTCTGCGCTGCTCTGAGTTGATGAACCTGTATGGCGTCGTCGCCTGTGCAGTCGAGATCAACCCGAACTACAACGACGCGAAGCGCTTCGCGGGTCGACACCGAGGCAAGGTATTCATCGGCAACAGCTTCGGCGCTGTCGAGGAAGGCATGGTCCAGTGGGGCGATGCGCCGAAGCTCGACGTCTCGGAGCGTCGAACCAGCGAGGAAGAACGCGACCGCTACACCTTCCGCATGGACCAGTACAAATGCATGCAGGTCTCGATGGCGCGCTTCACTGCGGTCGAGCCGCTGTGCTTGTTCCCCGACCCGCAGGAACTGGTGCAGGAAATCAATGAGAAAGGCACGCGGCAAGTCGTCGCTGTGCTGCCGCGTGCCTTCACACACTTCACAAAGACTGCCCTGGTCGCCGAGAAGGACGAGGAGACGAACAAGTATCGACGCGCGGTCAAGAAGATCGGCATCGACCCGCACTTCAGCTACGCGAACATGCTCTGCGACGTGGCGTGGGCGCGAGCGTATGGCACGGGCACCTTCATCCTCCCGCAGGTAACACAGGAACTCACCGTGACTCAGGAAGCTGTGAAGAAGGCCATGCCGGGCCTGCCAGCCGCCGTGGTGAAGATGGTCCAGGATCTGCCCGCTGGCGAGATATGCGGCCGGTGTTCCGGATTTGATGCGGAGCGGAACTTTTGCCAGGAGCGGCAATTTAGTGTCGGCCCAAAGGATCCGGGCTGCATCCTTTTTGTCGCCTCGGAATCGTCGTGAGGCAAGGATTAAGTCCAAAGGCGTGAGTTTTCTTACTCAATTTAGAGTAAGTTGCGGGAAAACCTTAATAAAAGTTGGGCATGGACAATGCGGGAGCGACGAGTCTTCTTCTTCAAATCCCAGATCCGGAAAGGCCGGCCGCTGGGTCAGACCTCTGCGCCCGAGCCAAAGGTCGACGCGCAGCCCGCTACTCCGCCAGCGCAAGACGCTCAGCCGAAGAAGGATGAGCCGAAGAAGCCGTAGGGTTGAACACTTCGAGCAGTACGTCGGCATGGCATGGAGAGCCTTTGCACTAGCATGCCAGATTCATCCCCGCTAGTTTCTGGCGGTCCCGGTTGACCGCATCCAGCGCCCGATGCTGTTCATGAATGCATCGCCTGTCGACTGAAATATCGACGAAGCCTGCCATCAGATTTCGGAACAGTTCGACACAGCGCTCTTTCGTGCCATGCACGCCGACGACGAACGGATTCCCATACGGCGATGCTCGGTCGACCTTCACCGTGTTAGGCGGCATGCGCCAGCCCTTGGCGAGGCGGAGTTGGATTCGCTCAGGCATCACTGTTCCCATTGCGGCTCACTCAGCACTGGTTGAATCTTCCTCAGATCGTTCGCGTTCTCGCGCACCAAGTCGCGAACTCGCGCGCCGTTAGACGCCTGGTGGAGAATGTTGATCGGGATCTGCATGATCAGGTCCCGGTCTCGATCGTTGTTGCATTTCAGGCAGGCCGCAACGATGCGGCGCGTGTTCGGCATGCTGCCGCGATCCGGATGCCATCGCGGCTCGAGATGATCAAGCGTGCAGGTGTCCGGCAGCATCCTTGCGTGCGGCCGATGCTGTCCCGGACGGAGCAATCGCATCGGCCCCTTGCACCAATGACACCGGCCGCCTTGCTTCGCGTACAGGAACTCCCGCTTTCGCCGCCGAGCGAGGGAACTGGACATCACTATCGCCCTCTGCACCCGACCTGCTCGCCGCTCGCGTCGAGCCTTGGCGTGATCCCGCCCGACTTCGTTTCGAGGTACTGGCATCCCGTCAGCGCATCGGTACGCACCGCCATGTTGCTGAGCGGGCCTTCGAGCGGATCGCTGTCGTCGCGATCGGTGATCGCTGCCGAGACGAATGCGTTGATGATCCAGCCGACCAGGAAGATCCCAGCCAGCCAAGTGGTGAAGTTCTTCGAATCATCGAGCGTCATGGTCGTCCCTCAGTAGATTGATCCTTGCTGTCCCGGCTCATTGCTTCCGGTACAGGCGAGATCGTGGTCGGATGCTTTCGGGCATCGCTTGTTGCCGCAGATCGGGCACAGGATCATGTAGGTAAGGGCAAGCAGCTTGCCGTTCGCGCATCTGTGGCAGTCGAAGTGTGCGGTCGTGAGCGAGGAAAATCCGCCGAGTCCCGAGGTTGCCACTGGGCCGACGGCAGATGGGCCCTTGTGTACGGGGCAGAATGGGCTTGGCACAAACGTGTCGCCGTCACCGCAGCCGACGGGCTGGCACGTACACACCTTGCCGGCGTCGTTGACGATGGCGGCGACTCTTGGCGTCGATTTGCCGGTAATCACAGCGGTCGACTCTGCGATCACTTCGTCAGGGAAGAAGAACTTCAGCGCCTCTATCACCTCACTCGGGCGTCTGTCGCCGGTGTGGTCGCTCCAGAATGCGTACTGAAGCATTTGAACGCACAGGGCAACGCCCTGCTGATCAGCTACCGACATGCCCTCTTCCTCCCGCGCTGCTCGTTCGCCCGCACATTCACGCGGCGATTGACGATAATTTCACGACCGTCGCTGAGCAGAATCAGGAAATTGACATCGAACTCAGCGGTCCAGTTGCCAGCGGCATGGCGTCGAAGCGCACGGACCTCGGCCTTGCCCATGGCGAACGGTTTATCGATTTCTTCGCGCTCGACAGCCACTACAGCGCCGTCCTTTGCTTCAACTCGACGTCCGCTCCGCACTTCTTGCAGAGGCAGTGACCGATCGCGCAGCCCATGCACAGCGCATCCGTGGCGGTACTCGAGTACGTCTGAGGCGCAGCGCAGAGACCGCACGGCTGTACAGTGATCGCCTGGCCGGCGATCGATCCCTTGCGTAGATAGAAGCAGGTCGCGCAAAGCTGTTCGGCTTTCCGCCGATCGCGATCCGTGTCGTTGTGGATCTTTTCCGCCGTCTTCAGATGGCTGTACATCCATTCCCGCGCCATCATTGTGGCTCGGGAGATGGCAGCTCCGTCGATCAGCTTTGCGGGGCGCTGCATGTCCTACTCACAAACCTGCTTACCGTTGGCCTGCATCCGTGGCGTCATGCTGCCGCGGTACCGTGTCGGGGTGTCGACCAGGTACTGACATCCCGTGCCCGGATCGGTCCATACGCTCACATCAATGGAAGCGGCCGGCAGCGATGGCGCCTTTGTCGCTGCTTGGAGCCCTGGCGCGACCAATGCAACGATGGACACCGCGAGCGCAAGAGCGGCGACCGCCGTTCTGATGTTCGATTTCATTCTGACTCCTGACATGGATTTGAGAACCGGCGAATTTCGCCGGATGCCATGAGAACGGCTGCGTGGTCATCTCGCAAGCCCCAGAGCGCGACCATGCAGGCTTGGTACGCTGCTGACGCAGCAGCATCCTTCGCTTCCTCGCTCGTATTGGCGCCTTCGCAGATCTCATGCGCCGTATGCAGGAGTCTGGCGGCCGCGCGAAGCTCGTCTTCCCAGAGGATGCAGAGATTGAGGTTTACCGCGTTGCTCATGTGCGCACCGAGTCGCCGATCGCAGGCATCGGCTTTGCGTCCTTCAGGAGTTCGCGGAGTTCATCCGCGGTCGGGTTCCAACCCGTATCGCGCACCTTGGCGAAGAACTCTTCGAAGCTGTAGATCGCTGCAGGCGTCGACTTCCGGTCATCGTACTGGCGGATGCCCCATGCGATGGCGTAGCAGCACCAAGTGAAGCGCAATGTGTACTCGTCGAAGCGTCGCTCCCAGTAGTCAGGAAACCAGTTGCGGCCGCCATGCTCGAAGTCGGCCATGGCCTCGCGTAGTGCATGCTCCCCATCGTCGACGGCGGCCAGAACGTCCGCTTCGACTGCCTCTTTCAGTTCGGCGAACTGCAGGGCGCCCGTGCCGTCCTCGACGTCCAGGTCGAAGAACTCTTTAAACTGGTCCAGTTGTGACTCGATGTACTTGCGAGCCGTGTCCGCGCTGTATTCGCGATGCCCGTCGCATCGATCGGTCGCGAGCAGCTTCTCGGCCCAATACCCCTCGTTGATCCGCAGCGGCCCTTCCCTGTTGGAGAATCGGAAGAAACCAAACATGTCTGGGATGCGCGAGAAGACATAGGTTCCCATGTCGCCCGTGTAGCAGAGCGCGCCCGGCCAGGTGATCAGATCGAAGTACTGGTCGCCCGAGTCTGGTTTCTTGAAACGGACGTGCCGATGCAGGCCGTCGTCCCGGATGAGGGTCATCTGGTGCGTGGCGACGTCGCTCAGGAACAGTTCTTCAGTGCATTCTCTCATTGGTTGGTCTTCTCCCTGTCCTGCTCATGCATCAGCGATCGGATGCCGGCGCGGGCGTGGCGCAGATCTCTCAGGCTGTCGCTGAGGTTGATGCGGATGTGCCTCTTGTTGTTGTTCGCCCACAGCCGCTCGACGCGACAGATCTCTTCACGCGTTGCATCGTGATCTCGAACTCTGACTCACCGTTGGTCACGTTCAGCGTCACGTAGTTCGTGGCGCCGGTATCCTTGAACCAGCGCGCCAAGTGCTCAACCAGGAAGCACATGGCGGTACCGACGAACACGGGCCGGACGTCGACCAGCGAGTCAGTTTGCGCGCTGATGTCAAAGTCGGTGACGCGCAGGTCGCTGTAGTCGGACGGCTTCTCGTCGTCCCGCCCCGCCTTGGCGATAGCTTCCTTCGCTTGGCGGAGATACGGGTCGCCGCGCTCCATCACATCAACAGGATCGCACTGCCCGCCGAGTGAGACGATGCGATCACGGCCCGATTCCATAAGGATGACGTAGTGCCGCACCAGATCCTTCAGCGCCTTGAGTAGGTAGCCGGACCGATTCTCGTCAGACATCACCCATCTCCTCTGCCACCTCACGCTCGTACGCTTCGATCATTTCCGGCGTGTGGCACTCGGACGCGAAGTGCGGTCCCGGCATCACGCAGTTCGGCGTATCGCAGAACAGCAGCAACTCCTCGTCCTCGATCGGATCGTCGTCGAAGTCGAAGTCGTCGTCGAAGTCGAAGTCGTCGTAATCGATATGGTCCGGGTCGCTCATGCCGCCCTGCCCCACTGCAGTTCCTTCTTCAACCGATCGATGTCATCGACGCGATCGGGCCAGAGCCTCATCTTCGCCTCGCTCTGCCGGATGGCAGATTCCATCTGGTCTGCCTCGCTCAGCAGCGTGTAGAAGTGCGGTGTGCATTTCTGGGGAAGGTAGTCCACCGTAGTGAAGCGGATATCGTTTCCATCCACGATCATCACGCGCGAGGATGATCCGGGCTTCGGGTCCATCAGGAACCCGAAGAACACGCGGTACTTGTGTCGGCCGCGCTCGGTTGTGTGGATCAGAATCGGAGTCATGCAACCCTCTGCCAGGAGAACTGTTCGAACATCAGCCGGCGAATCTCGGCGCGTAGTCGATCGCACAACTTGGCCCGGCGAGCCATCTTTGCTTCACGAGTGCGCTCGCGGTACAGCGCCTCACGCTGCATCTGCGCCTCTTCGGCAAGCGCGAGGAGATAGTCGACGTCGGTGGTCATGCAGCCCGCCTGAATCGTTCCTCGTGTTTGAAGTTGGCCCGTAGCAACGCCTTGTACGGCGGCGGGCTCACCGAGTTGCCGACCATGCGCACCTGCACCGTCTTCGAGACGGGCCGGCCATCGGTGCGACGGTTGAACACGAAGCGCGGACCCATGCCCTGCGCCTTGAACAGTTCGTGCGGCTCCAGCATTCGCAGGCCGATGTCGACGATGACGAAGGGATGGCCCTTGATATGGACCGTCACCAGGGCGATGCGCTCCTTCGTTGTCAGGGTGTGCAGCGGTTTGCGCGGGTCGCCCCACTGACCGCCAGTATGGTAGTAGCGGATCAGGAAGGCGGCGACGCGCAGCGCACCTTCCTCGGCCTCTGGCGACAGAGTGCATTCGACCAGGCCGCGGTGCGTGCCGCCGGCAAGGATGGTCGGAAGCGGTTCGATCGGGTCGCCTCGCCCGCCATTGGTGTTGCTCGCGTGGAAGTTCGTCAGCGTCGCGGAGATCAGCCGCTGGGTGCAGCCCTTTCCGACGATCGTGCTGAGTGAGTCGCGCGCATCTCGGCCAGGCAGTTCCTCGTGCGCCTGCTCGAGGAAAGCCGACACGACGCCCATCGCATGCGCGGCGCCAGCCGGACGCTTCATATTGCCGCCGGCACAGATGGTCGGGACTGGCTCGTCAGCAGCCGAGCCGATTGCGCCGGTGCGGAACTTCGTCAGATGCGCGGACACTACGGCATGCTGAATACCGCCGGCCGAGATCGTTCCCATCGGGTCGTCCACGGGATACTCACGTCGCCCGCCGCTGTCGCCGTGTGCGACGCTGACCAAGGATGGTGCACAGACCATGAATTCACCGCGCTGGGCCGTCGTGATCGTCCGCAGCGGCTCAGTTCCTGGATGCACGCGCTCGCCGCCGGAATGCGTCACCGGCACGATGAACGGGTCGGCAGCGTTCAGAACGAACTTGTGAATGCCCTTGGCGATGCGTCGCTGCGTTGCATCTACCAGCGGCTTGTCGCGCGTGAAGATGGACGGGCACTTGATAGACCAGTCAATGCAGTCGGCCGCAGTGACGATCGGCTTCAGCCCGCGGCCCTTTCCGTGCGTCGGTTTCGGCCAGACGATCGGCAAGCCATCGCGCCGCGCCATCATGAAGAGCCGTTCCCTGGAAGTGCCGGCGCCGTAGTCGGATGCCTTCAGCTTGCGCCATTCAACGACGTACCCCATCGATCGCAGGATGGAGACGAACCTGCGCCAGTTGCTCCCTGCCCGCTTCGGGTCGCCGACCAGGTACTGGTTCTGCACCGGCACGCGCTCGCCTGGCGCCGCGACGCGATTGACCTTCTTCCCCGTCACCGGATCGACAATCTTCTCCAGCGTGACGACGCGCCCCGTATCCGGGCATCGCTTCGCAATGAGCGGACCCCACTTCAGGATCTGCTCGACGTTCTCCAGCGTGATGATGCGCGGGCTGACCTTGCCGCCCCACTTCAGGCCGACCCATGTCAGGGACCGAATCTCCTTGCTGCGCGGCTGCCCGCCCTTTGCCTGCGAGTGATCGGTGCAGTCCGGCGACAGATGCAGCAATCCGACCTGGCGACGGCAGGTGACGACGATCGGATCAGCCTCGTAAATGTCCTCGCACAAATGCTGCGTGGTCGGATGATTGACCGTGTGCATGTCGACCGCGTCGCGGTCGTGGTTGATGGCGATGTCCGGTTCACGGCCGAGCGCTTCGCTCATTGCCTCAGATGCGCCGCCACCACCGGCGAACAGATCGACGATCAACTCGTCATCGAACGGCAGGACGTTCTGAAGCGACTCCCAGACTACTTTCTCTGCTGCAGCCATCTACTACTCCGTCTCGCACTCGCCGCCCAGTACGGCGGAATGTCTCAAATTTGAGTAATTGTGTAAATACTCAATTATGAGGAATGTGCGTCGAAGAGCGCCGCAGTGCGCGGGAATTTGGCGCGGACGATTTCGGCAACCGCATTGGCGTACTCGCGGATTTCCTGCTGCGCATTCGGCGCCATACGCAAGGTCAGGAAGGCAAGCCAGTTGCGCAGACTGGCGCACGCACGCATGCGGCTGTAGTGGCCGACAGGCATGCCAATGCGTGCCATCTCCTTCGGGATGCCGATGCTCAGGCCGAGTTGGTAGTGCGCTTCCTGTTTTGCGTACAGATCGGCCTGAACCGCCAACCATGCGTCGACGTCCTCCCACGACGGCGGCGTTTCCACCGTGCTACTGGCCTGTCGGTTCTTCGACGCCATTGCCGCGACGGCCCGTTCATGGACGGACTTCGAGTCCGGCAGATAGTGCAGGTCTGGTAGCGGCGCATAGCGCGCGCTCATTTCGTTGTATGCCTGCGTCCGGTGGCGATGCCACTCACGGAAGACAAAGATCGGCGCCTGGACCTCGATAGTCATGCCAGCGAACTCGAACGGCGTGGCGTGCTTGTTCTCGTACAGGAACTTCAGCAGCTTCTGGTCCTGGTCCCAGCCGCGGAAACTACCCTGCGTCGACTGGCGAGCGGCTTCGATGATGCCGGTCTCGAAGTCCGGACTGTAGAAGTCCCGATCCTCGTGACCTGGTCCAGACGTGCCGACGCCCCACGCTTCAACGAATTGAACGTAGCCGTGGTCAAGAACCTGAATTCGCATTGATCTCCTCCATCATCTTCTTTGCTTCGAGTCGTTGTATTTCCCGGTCGAGGTACCATCGCGCCTTCTTCAGGTCCTGAACGATGTCGTCCTTCTTGCCGGCCCGGCTGATGTACTTCACGGTATTGCCGAGGCAGAAGCCGAGCTGCCATGCCTCGATCACCTTGATCGCCTCGTACGTGTTGTCGGCGCCGCCGTAGTGCTGCGGATGGTCGAC
Organism: uncultured Steroidobacter sp.; assembly: GCA_937864115.1. Classification (GTDB taxonomy): domain Bacteria; phylum Pseudomonadota; class Gammaproteobacteria; order Steroidobacterales; family Steroidobacteraceae; genus Steroidobacter. The sequence goes on from CALMII010000003.1 coordinate 142,616, forward strand.
GGCTTCCTTCTTCTCGCTCACGACGCGAACTCCAGCCGATCGATCGTGACGTCGCCGCCGTTACCGCCGTAGATCTTCGCGGACGCGATCCGTCGGCGCGTGTAGCTACCGACGTGGTTGAAAATCATGTGCAGGACCTGGAGTTGAAGCTGCGTCATGGCGGCTCAGTCCTCGTACCGATCCCATGCATCGCGGAAACCTCCGAGGCGCTTCTCCATCACGCGCTCCAGGCCTTTGTGGAAGTACGGATCCAGCCAGTGCTGATCGAGACACCAGCGAATCGCGCCGGTCTCCATGTCGTCGAGTAGGACGCCATCCCAGCGCTTCAGCGGGCAGGTGCGCGGGATGCGGCATTCCTCGCTGTATTCCCAGAGTTGGGACCAGGTCTCGATCTCCGGATTCAGGGCGAGGATTCTCCGCAGAAGTCCATGATTGATAAGGCAATCCTGCATGGCGCCGTGGGCATTGCGGAGGATTTCCCGGGTCTCGGGGGTGGCTCCGTAACACATATATGTGAGTGCGCTCTGGGAGTAGCCGGTCGCCTCAGGCCAAAGCCACTGCGCGATAGCGTGCGTGTCGATCCGCTTCACGTCGGGCCGGCCCGCCGCCTCCCAGTCGAAGTCGATGGAGTGACCGACCAGGTAGTCGCACGGCGGCAACTGGAACGCCGACGATGGCGCGCAGTCGTCCAGCTCGTGAGGCAGGATGTGGTGTACTGCCATCGATCCGAACGTGATCTGCTTCGACGGCCTAAATCGCTGATGCCAGTCGTTGCCGATCGTGAGTTGCGGATCGATGCGGTCGCACTCGCCGACCAGATCGATGACGGGTGCGATCGACAGCCATGCGGCCTCAATGATCTCGCCTTCCTTGCGGTCGGTGAGTTCGGTGTCGAAGATGAGCGCAGTCGTCATGCTGCCACTCCGCGGCGAATCGCAGCGAAGCGCTTGCGCGCCTCCAACAGGAACGTGTTCGCCGACAAGCTGCTCGCGCAGAACGTGTCCTGCACCTCGGCGACGCGCTTGTGATTGGCCGCATCTGTCGATAGCGACGACCAGACCTTCAGATACTCGGATTCGACACGCTGGTGGCCTGCAATTGCCTCGATGGCACGATCGATGTCTCTGGAATGCAGGCCATAGAGCGAGACCGCGTGCTGGTCTGGTTCGGCCAGCTGCGTGGACCGCTCAGTGATCCTGACATTGATGGCGATTTCTCCGGGCTCGTCCGGACCCAATCCCCTCGTAGTCGCGATGTGTCTCGCATCGCTCACAGCAGCTTGAAGACTTATCCACGAACTGAATTCCACGATCAACGTGCCCCGATAGTGGAAGGCGACACTGGCAGAGAGTTCGCGGTACCGAGCGATGATGGCTGGTCCCTCCGTGATCTGAGCGACCGTGCCAAGCTGACGCCGCAGGCTGAGCGTTTCGATCGAAAGATCCAGAATTCGAGCGTGTCTCAGACAGTTCATGCATTGCTCCTGCTTATGCGAACAGCCGTGGTTGTTTGGTTGCGTCGAGAATGCGTCGGTACCCGATGTCGAAGTACTCGCGCTCTCGCTCGATGAGGATCGGTTCAAAGCCGGCATCAAGTGCTGCGAGTCCCGTCGACATGGAGCCGCTGAACGGGTCGAGGATGCGTCCACCCGGCGGCGTGATGAGCGTGCAGAGCCAGCGCATCAGTGCGATCGGCTTTACAGTCGGATGCGTATTGAACTCGCCGCGCTCGGATGCGGAGGTCTTAGCGCAGTAGAAGAAGCGGGCCGCACTGCCGCTGTCGTTTCGTGGTAACGAGATGCTGCGGCGACCGCCAATCATCCCGCCGTTGTAGACATTTCCGCTGAAACCATTGGCCGTAGACTCATTGCCCGTCACCGCAGCGATAGCGCCAGGTGTATCCGGAAAGCGCTCCACGACCTCCTCGCTGCCGTCGTGGGCCAGATTGGCGGGCCATCTTCCGGGCTTCGTCTTGCCGCAATACTCGGCTTCCTGCTTCCAGTTTCCGGTCGCATTGACCGATGCGCCCGGATTGAGACGCTTTACCGTGTACTCGACGCCTTGCGCGTCGTCGGCATGGACACGGCACGCATCAATGTTCAGCGCGCCGGTGCCGTACTTCGCGACGTTCTGCTCGACAGTGCCTTCGAGCGGCTTGCGAGCAAGCAGGATCGGCTCGAACGCCGGCTTCAGCGCGGTGCCCCAACCCTCCATGTTGCCATGCAGATTCTTCGATTTCGGGAATCCTGACCCGAATACCCACATCAAGGTGTCGCGGATCTCGAAGCCAGCATCTTCGATCCCGATCACGAGCCGATGAAACATTCGCGGACTTCCGAACGCGACGAGGTGCGCGCCTGGCTTCATGGCGGCGAAGGTCATTCGCGCCCAATCCTCGGCCCACACGGCGAAAGCGCGTCCAGCGCTCACGCTAGTGTCGTAGGTTCCTGCGCTCTCCGACCGCGATAGCCGAGGTACTTTGCGGTCGTTGCCGTATCGATCAGGCGACTGCTTCTGCGAAGCGCGTTTCGCTGCGCGCTCCTCGATATCAGTTCCATCCCATGCGCGGCCCATGAAGCGAATCCCGTACGGCGGATCTGTCACCACGGCGTCGATACCGGATAACGACGGCAGCACATCCGTCATGTCGGCGTGATACAGAGTTGCATTCCTGACGCGCATCGCTTGCATCAGCAGCCCCGATACGCTTCGCCGGTCGACGTGGTGTAGCGCGACGCCCAACTCTGGGCCGCCGTCATGAGCCGGTGATACCGATCCATCAGCGTCTGCTTCTTCATGGGATCGGTCTCGGCGTCTGCCTCGCGCTTTGTTAGCAGCGCAGAAGACTCGAACGCCTCGGCCATGCGCGGCGAGCGCTCTTCCGGCAGGTCGCAGTTACTGTCCACGCGCGAGGCTTCCGAACAGGAGCACGCCGGAATTGCTCTCGGCGCGGCTGTGCCTGGCCATGGATCGGTATTTGCCAACGCCTTCAGAGACGATGGCGCCGACGATCAGCAGCAGTCCCCACGCAAGCACGAGCGCGGCCGACCTGAGCGGATGAGCGTCGACGATGGTGGCGATCCAGTTGATTCCGGCGCCGATGGTGGCGGCATCGATCAGCAGGATGAGCCCGACCAGGATGGCCGCGCCGATCACGATTCCGATGCAAAGTGCGCAGACCTTGCTGCGCTCTTCACGGTCCTTGATCGCCGGCAGATCTTTGAATTCCTGCATCACCATGGATGCCTCCCGTTATGTTGTGTTTCCCGGTTTCGGGTCATATTACTCATTTTTGAGTATTAATCAAATTTGAGCAAGACGATGCTGCAAGAGGCCGCCCGTGACCCGGGCGGCGGACTGGCGCACATGGAGAAACCCCGCCTCGGCGGGCACCGGCCATCTGGCCGTCACGACCAAAGCGCGTGAATAGCGCGTCAGGAAAGCGGCCGGACTTACGTCATGTCGGGCGGGTCGTGACACGACACTGATGGCATGGATTCCGCCCTCACGGTCGCGTTCGATCCCGCTGCGCCGGCAGACGAGCGGGCTGACGCGAATGCGCAGCTACAGAAGGCGACGATGCCGAACGCATTGTCGGACCTGCTGCCGCGCGCCGATATCCAGCCAATCATCGACCACATCCGCGCCGATCTCGAAGAGCAGGCGATCACAAAGGCCCTATCCAGGCAGAACGTGATTCCCTTCCCCTCGAAGGCGGTCAAGGCGCGCAAGCCGGGCATGCAGTCGGTCTTCCTGGACGACATCCAGATCAATGTCCGCGGCGAGTGGTACGAGCGGCCCGGGGTATTCAGCTTCGACGCGATGCGCGCAATGGTCGAGCAGACGCCGATCCTGAATGCGGTCGTCATGACCCGAATTCGGCAGGTGCAACGCTTCTGTCGGGTTCAGAGCGTCGAGAAGCCAGGCTTCCAGATTCGGCTCAAGGACAAGGACAAGCACCCGAACGCCGAAGAGAAGAAGCAGATCGAGGCTCTGCAGGGCTTCTTTCTGAACTGCGGATGGGAGTCCAATCCGCGCCAGCGGCTGCGCCTGAAGCGAGACAACTTCTCGAACTTCATGGCCAAGCTGGTTCGCGATTCCCTGACCATGGACTCGATGCCGATCGAGACCGAGTTCAAACGGGACCGGTCGCTCGGCATCGACGGCATCTATGCGGTCGACGGCGCCACAATCCGCCTCTGTAGCGAGGAAGGATACGACGGCGACGACGAGATCTTTGCGCTGCAGGTCGTCCAGGGAAACATCCGCGCCGCCTACACCTATGACGACCTGATCTACATCCCGCGCAATCCGCGCAGTGATGTGCTGGTGGGCGGCTACGGTCTTGCTGAGACCGAACTGCTGATCCGGGTAGTGACAGGCTTCCTCAACGCCTTCACGTACAACACCAAGTACTTCGACTCGAACGCGATCCCGAAGGGATTGCTGCACCTGACCGGCAACTACGGCGAACAGGATCTGGCCGCGTTCAAGCGGTTCTGGAACGCCATGGTCAAGGGCATCAACAACGCGTGGGCCCTGCCTGTACTCGTCTCGAAGGATCAGGAGTCGAAGGCAGCCTTCGAGAAGTTCGGCGTCGATGTGAACGAGATGATGTTCTCGAAGTGGATGTCGTTCCTGACCTCCCTGATCTGCGCGATCTACAGCATTTCGCCGGACGAGATCAACTTCGAATCTTTCAGCGACGGCAAGTCATCGCTTTCGGGCAGCGACACGGACGAGAAGCTGGCGAACTCGAAGGACAAGGGCCTGCTGCCGCTGCTCGCCTACTACGACAACCTCTTCAGCGACTACATCGTCTCCGACTTCGGCGACAAGTTCGAGTTCGAATGGACCGGCATCGAAGTCGACGACCAGAAGCAGAAGTTCGAGGAAGTGAAGCTCTGCAACACGGTCAACGAGCTGCGCGCGAGCCGCGGCGAGAAATCGATCAAAGAGCCGTGGGGCGATGCCCCGCTCAATCCCTCGCTCATCGCTGCATGGCAAGCCGCGCAGCAGCAGAGCCAGGAGGACTACGGCATCACGCCCGCCAGCGGCGATGACGATGCTGGTAGCGACTTCGGCTCACCCAACGATGACGACGACAGAACTGATGCGGACTCCGCTGCGGAGGGCGCTGATCAGCTCGGCAAGTCTTTCGGACTGCCTCTCTTGACGATTGAACCTTAGCGCAACCCCCATTGGGAGAATGCAATGGCATCTCTGATCTATGACTCGTACTTCGATGATCTCAACAAGGGCAACGTGGTCCCGTCCAGCGACAGCTTCAAGGGCATGCTGGTCGCGGCTGCCTATACCCCGAACAAGGGCACGCACGCGAAGCGCAGCGATGTGACGAATGAAATCACTGGCACCGGCTACGCGGCTGGCGGCGTTGCTGTCACCGTGGCGGTATCGCTCGACACGACCAACCATCGTGCCGACGTGACAATCACCGGCCCGAGTTGGGCGAGCTCCACCATCACGGCGCGTGCCATGGTGGTCTACAAGAGCCGCGGTGGCGCGTCGAGCGCAGACAACCTTGTCTGCTACATCGACTTCGGTTCGGACGTTTCCAGCACCGGCGCGACCTTCCAGGTCACGGTGACTTCTCCGCTTCGCATTCAGAACTGATCTGGCGGGCGAGGCAACCCCTCGCCCTTCTCTGTTCTGTTTGCTTGGGGAGTGGCATGCTCGATCCGGCCTCGCTGACCGATGACGAGTTGCAGTCTCGTCGCGTGTTTCTGGAAGAAGTGCGCGAGAACTGCACGCGCGAACTGACCGTGCTCAACCGCGAGACGGAGCGGCGCGACTGGGCGCGTCACGCGCAGATTCAAGCCGCTGTCGCCATTGCCGAGGCTCGTGGGCAGGAAGTGGTCCATGCCATCGGCGATGGCGTATACGCGGGCGTCGTGGCGTAGCACATGGGAAGTCCGCGCCCATCGCTTCTGTTTGGCATCCCGAGCGCGTCTTGGGATGGCAAGTACTACGCTCGCTATCCGCGCGGCGACAAGCCTGGCAATGCCGGAAATCTGGCGCTTGGGGTGTCCTCCTATTCTGTGATCGAGGGGCGGCAAGCGACCTTCACTGTCTCGCGCACGGACGGATCTAGCGGCGCTATCGCTGTTGACTGGACGCTGTCCGGCATATCGCAGGGCTCGCCCTCCCCGGCCTCCGGTTCAATCACCTGGGCCGACGGCGAGACCGGGTCGAAGTCCCGCATCATTACCGTCGGCCTAGTTACAGCCGGACAATCCGGCACTCTGACGTTGTCGAATGCTCGATCGACCAGTGGTGGAGCAACGCCGGTCATCACTGGAGCGACCGCCACTTTCGCAATTTCGAACGACACGGCTGCGCCGACTGTCGCCGCCATCGCCGCCTCCGCGCTGTCGTCATCGAGCATCCAGATCACGCTGGTCACGCCATCGACCGATGCTGGCTCCGGACTTTCGAGCTACACGCTGCAGCGTGCGACAAATTCCAGCTTCAGCGCGAATCTCGTGAACGTCACGGGCCTGGCGAATGGATCGTTCCCGTACTCCGTTACAGGCCTGAACGCATCGACGAGGTATTACTTCCGGCTGGTGGCGCTGGATCTCGCGGGCAACTCGTCAACGAGCGCGAGCGCGAATGCGACGACGCAGGCGAGCGGCGATGTCGCTATGACATTTGATTCTGGGTGGACCGTCGGCGGCGGATCGTTCGCTCCCGGACAATCGTACGCGTTCAGCCGCACTGCGGCGGATCTTGGCACCGGGCCAACCGTGGTTGGCTACATCAGCGCTCGCGGCGGATCGGCGGGAGCAAACGTCACATCCGCGGGTGTGGTCGGTACGTTCGAGATGACCGTAGGAGATGGCGGCGGAGATCAGCCGACATATGCGGTCGGTCCGGACGATGACACATGGATGCAGATGCTGACAGTGGCAAATTCCCATGTGGGTGACGGCACTGTCCGTCAAGCGAACCTGAATGGCCTGCCAAATTTCGATACGTTCTACGTGTCGATGCAACTGTACACCGACGCCCCCACCAGTTTCGCTTCCTACAACGAAAAATCGGTATGGGTAACGCGCAACGGGAACGTGTCTGGTGCCGGTCATGACTTGGTGCTGTCGCAATCGTTCAGCGTCGGATCAAACTCGAGCGGCGGCACCGCGCTGTACTGGGGCGGCACGGGCAGCGATAACGCGGGAAATTACCCGCCGAACGACGGGCGCAACGTCAGAAACGCGCAGACATTCCGGTCGTGGGGATTCAGGCCACATACGACAGCCGCAGTAAACGCGCTTTACGACGCCTTCATGCAGACTGTGGTCGGGTCGTCTCGCTATCAGTCGTCATCGACAGGTCTGCGCACAGCTTGGGGGTCTCCCGGGGTCGATGCGTCATGGACTCAGATCTACTGCGTCGGATATCTTCAGAATCGAGGGGCAACGCCGCCCGTCAGCTCGTATCTCGTGAAAGATTACCTGGTGCAGATTGGCGCGAACGCATGGAAGCGATTCTTTCTCACGAATGCGCCAACCCTCGCCGGCTCAACGCGGATGTTTGACTGTCGCCCGATATCCTGGAGTGCGGGCGCAGTGACGATTGTGCTGCCCTACGTGGGCGAGTCAGACCTGAGCGGCTGGTATCTGTGGTACGGCAATGGGACGTCATACACCAGAGTAGGGAGTGCGAGCTAATGCCTGATCTTTATGCGTATGTCGATCCGGCGGCGGGCGACGATGGTACTGGCGTTGCAAACGCTAACCCCGTGACTGCCGCTGCATCGCCGTATCAAACGCTCGCTGCCGCGGAGAGCGCAAACAGACAGAACCTCACAACGCTCGGCGGAGCATTCGTTATTAGAGTGCGCGAGGGGGTTGAGAGTCGTGCAACAGCAATAGGTATTCTGAGCGCCAACTGGCCCGGCTCGACAGATGCATATTGCGTGCGCATTGAGGCCGCTGGAGATGGATATAACGACGGCACGCCATCGGAGAGTGTTGGCTACACGTTGAAATGCACCGGTGGCGGCGCCAATGTGCTGTCCCACGACGATGTTTGCGTGTCACTGCGTGGTTTTCGCCTAGCGCAGACAAACTACGGCGACGCATTGTCCCATATCTTGGCTTACGGCTCTCTCTCGCTCGACCGAATGGTGATCGCTGCAGAGGATGGCGCATGCGTGCGATCTGCAGGTGGCGCAGATAGCGCCGGCCGGCGCACGTCGATACTCAACAGCGTCATTATCTCGAAGGCGGAGCGCGCGTTTCGAGGGAACGTCTCTACTAACGATCACTATCTGACGATTGAGCATTGTACGCTGATCGGCAATCACGCCACATTCCCATCTGTACACCTCAGCGATGAAGTGCAGACTGTCAGATATAACTACGCGCACAATCGCGGCGCGGGCGCTGCTTATGGTGGAACGGGATGGGCGGGATCGACAAGAGCGCGCAACGCGTCAAGTGACAGTAGTGGTGACGGTGGATATCAATCCATCGCGTACAGTACGTCGAGCGGCGCTTACTTCACGGGCATCACTGCTGGGTCGGAAAATCTCGACATCAGCGCGTCGTCGTCACTCAAAGATGCGGCGACCGGATCGTCAGAAACACAGGATGTAGTGGGTCGCTCGCGATCCATTCCTGACATCGGTGCGTTCGAGTATCCGAGCGCGCCTTCTTCTCAGGTACGGTCGACCAGCACGGCAGCGGAAGTTTCGAGCGGATCGCTCACGCTCAGTGAGCCGTCGGGCGCAGCCGTCGGGGATATTCTGGTCGCGATCATCTCCTCTCGAGGTAGCGCAGCTTTCATGCCGCCGTCGGGTTGGCAGCAGATCGTGCAGGTGACCGACGGCAATACATCGACCACCGCATCGAGTTCAATCGCCTCGGGCTGCGCGTTCTGGATTCGTCGCGGTGGCAGTGCTCCCAGCTACGACTTCTCGCGGACTGGAGGCGACGTCGCGCGCGGCGTAGTGGTCGCCATCCGAGATGCGAGAGAGGAGGGATCGCCGTTCGATGGCGTTCCTACCATCAATACGCTGGGGTCGAACTCAGCGACGGTGACTACCGGTGAAATCACCACGGCCAATGCGAACTCGCTGCTGCTGCTCGCAATCGCCGGCGCCGACAACACGACCGTGAGCGGCTACACGGCTGCGACCGACCCGACCTCTGGCTGGACGGAGAGCCACGACTCGAACACTGCGACAGAAGCCGACACTACCGTTGCGGTGGCGACCGCGACGAAGGCCAGCGCGGGCGCAACCGGTACGCTCCAGGCGACGGCGGGCGTGTCAAGTCAACACGTTGCAATGGCGTTCGCGATCGGCAGCGTTGGAACGACAGCGCCGAGCGATGAGGTTGCGGTCTCCGGCGTGACGCCGGGCGTCCTGCGCAATGGTCAGACCGGGATTGTCATCGCCGGTTCCGGCTTCCTGAACACGCAGGGCGCTGCCCGGGTGGTCATCTCCCCGACCGACGACATCGATGACCCCGACGCGGTCGAGCAGACCATCACGTCTTATGGGGCGACGAGCATCCAGATCACGGCGGTTCGCGATGATCTGGAGTTCCACGAATCCCTGTTCCTGTTCGTCGAGACCGACGAGGGTGATTCGAACGAGGACGGCTTCACGGTCTCGTTCACGCCTGCGACCGCAACGCTCAATTTCACGGGCGATAACAGTTTCATCACGAACAGTGGAGCGCTGCAGGCGAGCGTCTCGGGGATCACCGTCCTGTTCTATAGCAGCGCGCGACCGCCGAGCAGCGGTACGGCAGACCAGACACTGACCGGTCGCTCCACGGATGGAAGCGGTGAGGCGTCATGGCAGTTCGACGCGGGATCGCTGGAGTACGGCGATCCGGCCTTCTATATCGCTTTCGCAACCGATCCGGACGACGACTTCTTCTCCATGGGAGAAATCGTTCCGGACTACGCGTAAAACTATGCGGCTACTCAGCAACCTTCGAGACGGACTCGGGCGGCGGTTCCTTTCGAACCTGATCGGCGCGTCAGGCGCGGCAGGTGTCGGCACCGGAGTAACCGCTTCCAGCCATGCGCCGAGCGGAGCTGCGACCGGCGCGGCAGAGTCGAGTGGCGCTGGCGCATCGGTCAGTGTGAGCGCGCCAGACGGTGTAGGTCAGCAGGTCGTGGGAGCCGCCGGCGACGGCGTGGCCGTAACCACGACTGCGCCGAGCGCTACTGCGTTTGTGTTCGGCGAAGTGACGCTGGTTGCCCCGCTATACACTGGCCCGAACTCGATTCTGAATGCCATCAACTTCGACGGAACGCCTCTTCCTGGTGACGCGGTACGCTTCGAACTCACGAACGGATTCACCGTGTTGCCGAGCGGTGAGATCTTCGCGAACGAGAACAGCGGCACGTACACGCTGCAGTACAACGATGGCAGCGGCTGGGTGGAATTCCAGGTAGAGCTGACGGACGCATTTGTTGCGTCCGGTACCGGCGCATCGGCGGCATCTGTCGCGCCGAGCGGCGAAGCGGTGAACACAGCGGCAGGGTCAATCCCGTCCTCGAGTGCATCTGCGCCGGACGCGACCGCGTCGGGCGCATCGGCAGCCTCGGGCGCAATCGGCTCGGCTACAGCGACGGCGCCGAGCGGCGGGTCGTCCGGCAGTTCGGTTGGATCAGGAAGCATTGCATCCGCAACTGCTGCGGCTCCTGACGCTGCCGCGATCGGCGCTGTGAGTGCGATCGGTTCTGGCGTCACCGCGTCCGTGAGCGCGCCCGGCGGACATGGCGGCGGTGCCTCTATTGCGACAGGCAGCGGCATTGAGGCGACGGCAGCCATCCCGCTTGGAAGTGCGAACCCTGTTGGCCCAAGCCTCGCACTCGGCGCCATTGGCACCTCCACGGTGGGAACGCCCGCCGGCTACGCTACGGGCGGACTGTCAGTCGGCGGCGCGATCGGGCAAGCCGTCGCATCGGCTCCGAGTGCGATCGGACGCGGCAGCGCCGTTACGTCCGCCGCAATCGGAACTGCCGCCGCCTCGGCCATGGAGGCGTCAGCCAGCGGCAATGCCAGAGCTGTCGGAACTGGACGACAGTCATCCGCTGTTCCGCCGCAGGTAACTGCAATTGGATCGGCCGCCGCCACTGGCGCTGGACAGCAGCGCGTCGCCTCAGCGCCGACCGCAGTAGCGGGTGGAGCTGCCGCGGCGAAAGCGGGCATCGGGTCAGTATCGGCAGCCGCTCCGACCGGAAGCACGAGCACGTCCGTCAACGTCGGATCAGGCATCGGGACCGCTTCGACTCTGGCGCCATCCGCCATCGTTGCCGGCTCAGGGTATGCCACTGCGGAGATCGCGACCGCAACCATCAACGAGCCGCAAGGCGCCGCTGCAGGCAATGCTCGCGGACAAGGAGGCTTCGGCGCATGTGTGGCGAGCGTCCCTACCGGCGGCGCAACCGGCGCAGCGGAGGCGTCATCCTCGCTCCCTTTTGGCAGTGGCTCGGCGCCATCTGGCGAGGCATCGTCGAACGACTCCGCGGTTGGCTCGGGTAGCGTCGTCATGGCCTCGGCGCCGCAGGGGATCGTTACGGGCGGAGCGCGCGCGTTCGGCAACATCATATCGATTCGCGCCTACGCTGCAGCGGCGCGCGTGACGGGCGACATCCTCCCGGTGATCCTGCCGGAGGATCCGCGCATCCCTGAGCCGCCGCCATCGACGATCACGTCGAGCGGTCGAAAGCCGGCTCCGAGCGATGTGACGATCCCCGCCTCCAAGATTTCATCGAGTAGGCGATGATCGAGCGACCGAAGGATCCTGAACCAAAGCCTGGAGTCATCGTCGGTGACGAGGTCTTCGTGCGCCATCCGCGCGGCGATTGTTCCGCGCGCGTGGTCGCGACCGGCAAACACGGCATCACAGCGACGATTGGCGGCAAGCCGCATCGCGTGAAGTGGGAGAACGTGCTCGGCCACAAGGCACGCACTGCGCTCCACTACAACATCGTCGAGCGAGGTGAGGATGGCCACTTGGTCGAAGATGCGGGCGGCGCGCGCCGCTTCATCAATATTCCGAACGAGGCGAAAGCTGACCCGCTCATCGTCAAGGCGCTGCCGAAAGATCGCGGACTGAAAGCTGGCAAGTCCGTGTCGTTCCGACTCGGGGAGAAGGACGGCGAAGGCACCATCATCGGTCGCCCTGGAGCGCACGGCGCGCATGTTCGCGACGCTTCCGGTGCCGTGCATCTGATTCGCTGGCACGAAATGAAGCCAACAAAGAAGCGAGTCGTGAAGTAACCCTGTAGAGGACGATTCCCCATCGTCCGACCAGCGGGCAGGTGTCGATAACAGCCCGCGGCGGCCACGTCTGTCGCGCCTCCGGGCGCAGTCCTCCTGCACAGAATGGGAAGCCGCTCCGGTGCCGTCTTCGGACGGCGTCGTGACTGTACTGTCGCATTTCCTATGACGATTCTCTTGGACATCGAAGGACTCACCGACCAGGAGACCGACCATGCGCTAGAGCTCATCTACAAGGCTCTCGGCGATGGCGACGATGACACGTTGTGGGATCAGCATCCCTCCCCGCTCGTCCGACGCCTCATCGAGCTGTTTACGCAACGCGGGATGATGCGCATGGATGCGGTGCGCAAGGAACTGGCTGCCTGGCTCGTCGGGAATCGATACGAGCCGGATCATGTCGCGCCGCGACCCGATGGCGCCATGCTGCGATGGACGCCCGAGGAACTGAAACTGGTCCGGTTCTACCTGACCGCGTTGCCTCCCGATCAGTTCACACTCGATGACCAGATGCTGCTGGTCGACTACCTGGTGCATCGCTACTTGCCGGCGGACGCCATGCGCAGCGAGGCGGAATGGCTCACGACGCGCGCGGTCCTGATGGGCCGTGTCCAGGCGAACATGGCGGCGGAAGCAACTACAGCACAAGCCGACAAGGTCATGGCGGCGATGCCGCTCACGGTTCGCGCCGCGCAGTCCGCGTTCCGGCTCTCCCCTCGCCAGCTTGCGACACTGAACTTCGCTGCGTCACGCGCGGCCGATCGCGTCCAGAAGGTCAGCGATGACGCGCGCTACCGCCTACGCAACGCGATCCGCATCCATACCGAGAAGCAGACGCTGGGCGATCCGACCGCGACCGGCCAGAGCCTGCAGACGAAGCTGCTCGATGAATTCGGCGCCCTGAACCGCGACTGGCGCCGCATCGCAGTGACCGAGGCTGGCGAAGCGCTCAATCAGGGCGTGGTCGCCAGTACGCCGCCCGGCCATCACCTGAAGCGCGTTGAGCAGTATCGCGGTGCATGCGCGTTCTGCCGCTCGATCGACGGTCGCGTGATGGAAGTCGTCCCGGCCGACGAGCCCGTGAAGAATGGCGACACGCAGGTATGGCCTGGGAAAACGAACATTGGCCGATCCGCATCGCCGAAGAAACGCGTCGGTCGCGGCTTTGCGGAGAGGCCTGAGAGTGATCGCTACTGGGTCGCCGCCGGCGTGCAGCACCCGAACTGCCGCGGACGGTGGACACATGTCGATGATCCGCGCGAGGGCGACGATCTCGAGTTCGCGGCGTGGCTGAAACAGACGCTGAGTGGCCAACAATGAAGCCGGCCAACTATGGACCATTCTATGCGGCCGGCTTGTACCCGAAGCTGGCTGAGGTATTCAGGTCGCACGGCTACGCGCTGGCCGTTCACGGATCGCTGGCGAACGACTTCGACCTGATCGCGGTTCCCTGGGTGGAAAACGCGAGTGATCCGCAGGCTGTCGCTGATGAATGCAATGCGAAGTTTGCTGCGAATTTCTCTAAGACTGATCCGTGCAAGAAGCCACACGGTCGCATCGCATACAAGCTCAACCTGAGTTTCGCCGATTGCTCTCTCGATGTGAGCTTTACTCCCCGGGAGATCCGCTGATGCAACGATTGTCCAGCAAGTTGGCATTGCTCTACGGCGAACCGACGCACTGGTGCCCTGGCTGCAAGATGCTTCACCGCATCGACGTCAGCCAGCCGAACAGCCATACCGGCGCGAAATGGACGTGGAACAACGATTTGGTCAATCCATCGTTCTCACCCAGCATCAACATCGTCGGTCAATGCCACTACTTCATCAACAACGGGCAGATTCAGTTCTGCGGCGACTCGAAGCACGAACTTGCCGGCCAAACTGTTCCGTTGCCAGACCTACCGAATGAAGAAGTCGAGGACTGGGTATGATCGTCATGCCCGTCCATCGCCGCCATCACGAGCCGACGAAGGATCAACTGGCGGCCGGCAACTACCGCAAGCGCAAGATCCCGTGGCAAGGGATGACGATCTCGGTTGAGAACGAGGCCGGCAGCGTGCGCGGCGGCACGAACCGTGACGGCACGTCATGGGAAGTGCGGATGAAATATCCGTACGGATACCTTCGGGGCACGAAGGGCGTCGACGGCGACCACGTCGACTGCTTCGTCGGACCGAACCCCGATGCACCCATCGTCTACGTGATTCACGCGCGGAAGGTGAACCGCTGGGACCAGTACGACGAAGACAAATGCATGATCGGCTTCGACACGGAAGACGACGCGAAGGCTGCATTCCTATCTTGCTACAACGACCCGCGATTCCTCGGTCCGGTCACGGCAATGCCGGTTGCGGAGTTCGTCGAGAAGGCTCGTGCGACGCTGGAGAAGCCGGCGATGATCAAGGCGCTGCTGCTGAAGGCCGCCCGCTTCAAGTATTTCTCGGGGACCGAAGAGGTATTCGACCCGACCTCGATGCCAAACGCCGTATTCAAGCAGTCCTTCGGCGACGTCAAGGGAAAGCGAGACGACAGCTTCTCAATGCGTGTCGGATTCCCGCATAACACGCACAGTTCTCAGCGAGTTCGATTCGAAGGCGCAAAGCCAATCACGCGAGTTGTCGCATACAGCCTGAACCCGTCTCGTCACAAGTGCGGCGCGCGCTGTCGGCACGCGAAGGGCAATTCCTGTGAATGCGAATGCGGCGGGAAGAACCACGGCGCCGGCGACTGAATCGTGACACTACGCTCATGAGGCGTCTGCGGAGAATGCCTCATGCTGCTGCTTCTGAAATCTGAACAGCTAGGCCTGTTCGACATGCCGGTACATGTTGCCGGCTCCATCGACAAGCATGGGCATGTGCGTGCGCCGCACATGTCAACCCGCAAGAAGCGGCTGAATCCTGAAACGCACCACGCGCCGGTATCGCATGTCGTAAACCGGCTCGACGCATGGATTCTGTCGCATGGCGGGCCCGACCATCTGCGGACCGAACTTGAGTCGATGACAGCAGAGCAGCGCGCGAAGCTCATCGACGCGATGGCCCACGTCGGCGGCGTCGATCATGCTGCAGTGATGGCGACGCTCGGAATGAAGGCGCCCGAGCCGCCGAAGCACGACATTGTCGAACACGTCACGGGCCGCGGGAAAACCTTGCGCGGCATCATCCGGCGCGACCTGAATGGTCAGCAGGCTGCCGCGATCGACCCGTACACGTTCCGCAAAGACGGCGGCTGGTTCATTCGCGAGAAGCATCTTACGGATGCCGAACCTTCATCCGCGCCACCAGAGCCAGTGGTGCAGAGCGTCGCGGAGCCGAAGGAGGAAGCGCCGCATGTCGACCGCTCGAAGGTCCAGGCTCAGAAGCTGCGCGAGGCCGGCCAGAAGCAGGTGGATCAAGCTACGGAGACGCGCTCGCGCGATCGACTGACCAACACTCCTCGCCGTGTGCGAATGGCGCGCGGTGTCGAAGAGGACGCGGCGCAGCGCGAGGCGATCGGTCGCACCATGATGAATCTCGCCGACGCAATCGAGAGCGGCGAGGCCAAGTATCTGGGGGGCATCACTACCAGAGCCGCGGTCGAAACCCTCGACGACCTGGTCCGGTCAGCCATTTCGGAGACGGACAGGAGTCTCCCCTACATCGATCAGGAGCGACGCAAGGGCCGCGCACCGACGCCGGACGACATCCGCAACGCGAAGATGCCTGTCGTCAGCATCCATCGTGCCGGCTTGCTCGACATGGCCGACAAGCTCAGCAAGATGAAGGGCGCTTCCAAGCTGTCCGCATGGGCCTACCGCTTGGCCCCCGCCGCACATGAGCATCACCAAGCGCGCCTCCATACCGAGTCCGATATGGAGATGGCGCGTGAAGCGGTGAAGAAACTCGGCGGCGATGCGCCGTGGTATCTCTCGCGCGATCTCACTCGCATCGGTCGTTTCGACCGGATCGGTATTCGCAATGAACTGGATCTGCGTCGCGCCCTCACAGAGTATTTGATCCACCGGGAGGGTCGTGCCAAGGCTGATCCGATCAAGGAAGCCGAGCGCGAGTTGGTCGGGCAGAAGGTCGGCGTCGACTTCTTCCCTACTCCGAAGCCGCTCGCCGATCGCATGGCGGAGATGGCTGGCGTGAAGCCGGGCATGTCCGTGCTCGAGCCATCGGCCGGTCACGGCAGTCTGGCGGACGCAGCGAAGTCCGCCGGTGGCGACGTCGACACCATCGAGATTTCCGACGCGCTGCGAAATGTTCTCGCCGCGAAGGGCCATCGAATGGTCGATCGCGACTTCATGTCGTTCGAGCCGACCAAGCGATACGACGCAGTGATCATGAACCCGCCATTCTCTGACAGGCAGGATGCCGCGCACATCCAGCGCGCGTTTGAGATGCTGAAGCCGGGCGGAAAGCTGGTGGCGATTGCCGGCGAGGGAGTCTTCTTCGGTTCCGACAAGAAGGCTCAGGCTTTCCGCGACTGGCTCGAGGAGAGCGGCGCCGAGGTCGAGAAGCTACCGGAAAACACGTTCAAGGGCTCGGATCTGCCAGCGCAGACCGGCGCCAATGCCCGGCTGATCGTCATCCGCAAGGATGAATCCGCCGCCGAGCCTGCTGGTCCGAAGGAAGGGGACACGAAGACAGAGGATGGCGTCGAGTACGTCCTGCGCGATGGTCGCTGGCATCGCTCGACTCCCGAGCCCGAACCTTCCCCATCGAATGCCGTCGACATAGCGGAGGCGCGAGAAGAACTGGCCGATGCGATGGCGGTCGATCCGCACAGTGACCGCGCAAAGGAACTGGTGCGGCACATTGCCGAGAAGGAGCGCGCGGCTACCGAGCCAGCGCAGGAGGCAGCTCCTCCGGCGGAGACAGCCGTAACGGAGCCGGACTACGACACGGCGCTGCAAACGGCGCGCAACAATCATGCGGACAGGCTCGAACTGCTGCGGGCGCAGATTGAGGACATGGGCGGGAAGGAAGCCGTCTCTCGCGCAGTTCGAACTGCTGGCGAACGTGGCAACGCGCTGGTGACGAAGCTGGCCGATGCGATGGGGATGAGCGAGGAAGAGATCGCCGCCGAACTCGGACTGCGGCGGAAGGAACAGAAGGAGTCCGCTCCGAAGCCACGACCCGAGCGAGCGCCCGCACCAGTCAGCCAGGACGAGGACGATCCGAACAGTCCGAACTACCGATACCGCGACACCGGCTATGTCGCCGGCAGTCGCAAAGAGCTTGCGTCGCGGCAGATCAAGGATGCCGCGCGTAATGGTGAGCAGGTGCTGTCCAACCAGATCGACTGGGAATCGATCGAGCAGAATCCGCGGCAGGCGAAGCAACTGATCACGAAGTCGAACCTGTTCGGACAGGTCGACTGGGAGAAGCTGAAGGCGCGTGGAATGTCACCAGGCGCGGGGTTCCTGATCGACCGCATCTACGCCGCAATCGGACAGGGGCCTAGCGAGGACTCGCCGCTGGCTCGCAAGGACTACGCCATGGGACTGCAGTCTTTGCGTGATCGGCTCGAGGCTGCCAACACGCCGGAGGACGTTGCCAACATCATCGACAACCTGCGTGAGGAGTACGACGGCCGCATGCTGACTGCTGAGGAAGCGGCGCAGTACGAAGGACTGCGGAACCAGGCCAGCGAATTGCGGCGTCAGGAGGAAGAAATTGAGGAGCCGCGCAAGCAGCTATACCACGCTGCTCTTGCGGCTCGCAGCGAGAAGTATCGAGCCGAGCAGGAGATCGAGAACCGCCGACGCCGTGGATGGGCCCCGAAGCCAGAGCTTCAGCAGGAGTTCGAGCGTGCAGAGAAACTGCACAATGAGGCTGATAGCGCGTGGTCCTCGAATATCAGCGCGACCAATGATGCGCTGGAGGCGCTGCGTAAGCGCCGCGAGGGCCTATATGTCGAGCGCGAAGGTATCGTCGCCCGCGCTGCGATCCGCAACAAACTGGAGAATCCACTACATCGCGCGTGGAATCTGATGGGCGATCGCTTCATTGGCGTGTTGCGGTACCGAAGTCACAAGGGTTCCGACGCGTTCGCCAAGCATGTCACGGCAGCGAAGAGTGGGCAGGTCAAGGACTGGTCCTGGGCAGAAAAGGAAGGCGCGTCGAAGGCGCCTCGCGTATCGAAGGAATCGGCCCGCTTCCAACTCAAAGTCGCTGACTCACATGAGCGCATCGGCGGTCGCCGAATCGTTCCGCAGTCGACCGCCGATCTGAAGAATGCGTTCGGACTGCGCGACGTGCAGTCTGGCAACTGGGTATTGCGCGACCCCGTCAGTGCTAAATTCCATACCGAGCAGTCTGCCGGCGCATTCGCGGATCTGGCCGATCTGTTGGGCGTCGCCGATCAGCATGTATCGCTGAATGGGCGCCTCGCGCTGGCATTCGGCGCGCGTGGCAGCGGCGCGATTGGGTGGGCCGACAGTGCTCCGCGAGCTCATTACGAGCCGATCGATCGCGTCATCAACATCACCAAGATGCGTGGCGGCGGCGCGCTCGCGCATGAGTGGTTCCACTCACTCGACAACATGGCGAAGGAAGCGGAAGGGATGGGGGCTTCCGGCGAGGACGACTATTTCACCGAGAATCCAGAACACTTGCCGGAGGGCGAGTTGCGAGATGCAGCAGTCGCTCTGCGTCGCGCGATGCTGGACGGTCCGCACCAGCGATCCCAGACGTTCGCATATACGGCGCGCGACCATCAGCTCGCGAAGCACAATATCGACAGCATCTATCCTGGTTCCGTTGCTCGATCCATCAAGGCGGCGGCCGACCTCCCTGCCGCGCTCGCCGCGATCGACCGCACGTTCGGCGCCGATCTTGAGGGCGCGACCAAGAAGCAGAAGAAGCGCGCATCGGACTGGCGGCAACTTGCGGTGGCCTGGTTCGGCGGCAATCCGGAGGGTGGCGAGGTCATCTCCAAGTATGGCCGTCCGATGTCATCCTTTGCCTTGGAGGCGCACAGGCTCGACGGTGGTGGCGCGAAGCCCCACTACGCTCAGGCGCACGAGATGGCGGCGCGCGCGTTCCAGTCCTGGGTTGAGGATCGGCTCGCAGATCAGGGACGCAAGAACGACTACTTGTCGAGCTATGCCGACAACAAGTACCACGTCGACCCGCTACTCGGCATCGAGTGGAAGCCATACCCGGAAGGTGATGAGCGCACCAGCATCAATGCGGCATTCGACCGTTTGGTTGCCGCGATGGCGAAGAGCCGCACACTCGCGAAGGCTGGGCTGTTGTGATGCTTGCTCTATTCCGGAAAGGTGGTAGCGGCTCGGGTTGGTACGGTCCGCCGCGCGGCACGCACCTCCCGTCAAGCGCCGACATCAAGACCGAAGAGGAAGCGCGCCAGTGGTGGGGGACAAACCTCGGCGGCAAGACGCTCGAACTGTCGGTCCACAGAAAGGCTGGCGAATTTCTGGTCAATGTCCATTTTGCGAAGGGCAATGACCATGCATTCACAGCGAAGAGCGACCGATCGAATCCGGTGAGTGCCCGTGCGTTCTCCCCGGAACGCGCGAGGCTGATGTCGCGAATTCTCGGCACCATTGAGCGGCCGCACTCGTTGCTTGCCGCTCCTGGCAATGCAGATCTTTTCTTCGAGCGCGTCGACTCACATTCGCACTATTGCGTCGCGCTGTCGTGGGACTCGACGAAGCGTGCGTATCTCTTCAAGAGCGCACACGTCTGGACCAGCGATGAAATTCGTCAGGCCGTGAAGCGCGGACAGCGACCGGCGCCCACGCGAGGCAAGAAAAAGGCCCCGATGCTTAAAGCAGTCGGAGCCTGTCCGGCCGTTCCTGTATTTGGCTCAGTCGAGCCGGGTGCCGGTGATGGCGACCCCAGTGACGCACACGCAGGTGGCCGCTCGCGTCAGGAAGGGACACTACTACTTGTCTCGGATTTGATCAAGGCCGGCATCCCAGAAGGTGCGCGTTGGATCACGATCCATCCAAACGGCGCCGACTCGAAGGGCCAGCCCGTATTGATCCAGCCACAACCGGACGGCTCTGCGCACGTCATTGGCGGCGCTGGCGGGAAGTTGAACTACCTGAAGCTGCGCGGTGTCCGGAAGGAATCCGAGTACAAGAAGGAGGCTTCAGACCGACAGAAGACGCGGGCCGACCAGAAGAAGCAGCAGCGCAAGCAGGACAAGGAAGCGGGTCTTGCCGAGTCCAAGAAGGTGGCAAGGGAAGCTCTGAAGGTTCAGCGGCTGAAGCACGAGTCGGAGTTTGTCGGCAAGGTGGCTGACACGATGGGCTGGGACCGCAAGGATCTAGAGTTCCGCGAAGAGGATCACGCTCACCTATCCGACGGCGCGGTCAGCAAGCTGCGCGAGAAGCACCATCGCGAACTGCTGAAGCGCGCGACGGACGCAGTTGAGTTGCAGCGGCAGCGACTGATCACTGATCCCGACGCGCGATCCGAGGCGAAAATCGATCCCGATGCGATCGTGACGCACGACATCGATCCGGTCGCGCCCTCCTCTACCGGACTCGGCTTCGCACCGCAATACAAGGAACGGGCCGAGAGGCAGGGGCTCGACGAGAAGGAATTGGCAACGGAGTCGGCCGAGATCAAGGAACGAAAGCAGGCCGACATGACCGAAGGTCAACGCCGCGCTGTTACGTCGCGCGCCGCAACTGCGAAGGCGATCGGCGCCGAACTGCAAAACCTCCGCGAACCAGTTATCGACGCCAAGGCGTCCATCGTGGACACGAAGAAGGCCGTCGACCTTCTTAAGGCACACCGGCAATTGCGGCAGGTACAGAAGCAGGCAAAGGATGCTGCCGGCGAGATCGATCGCGCGAAGTCCGAACCGAAGGCATACGTGCTGGAATACAGTGCGGACCCGGATCTGGACGCCAAGGTGAAGGAGGATCTGGCGAACGATCTGCGCACTGTCCAGACCCGCTCATTTCTATCCAAGGCTCACGAACTGGCCGGACAGAAGGGGCTCGACAGTCTCGGCAATCACATCGGCATCGGCGCCTTCAACTCTATCAACTCGCTCGCCCTGGCGGCAGGTGGCGATGCACTGGTCGATCGCAGCGTCGTTGACGTGCTGGGCATTGCGGGCGCCGCGCAGGTACTTGCCCGGCGACTGCATACCGATCTGCGGCCGGAGGAGATCCAGCAGGTCACGGATGGCGTGCAGGACTTCCATCTGCATCACTATGCCGAGACCAGCGCGGCCGCGCTGAAGCAGGCTACAGACCTGATGGAGTCAGCACAGAGCGTCGAGATCGGCGATGCGCAGTCCGGACACGAATTGCAAACCGCGCAGGCACTGAATGACCGGCGCCGCGGCGCGACCCGCGATGCACAGAAGATCCTCGGGCAGGCGCTGGGCGAGATGGAAGCCAATGCCGCCTTGGTCGTGGCGCTCAAGCAAGGAAAGAAGGACCAGTTCCAGGTCTCGCTCGGTAAGACCGGCGTGGAGTCCGCAGTACGTCAGGCGCGCGCGCTCGGGCTGCAGCGCGGTGACTACGAAATCAGCCATGCGGGCGGCGACACGTTCCTGAGCGTGAAGGGCGTGGGTCTGGATCGACTCGCCAAGCCTGTGAGCCGCGCCGACCTGGCGCAGGTTCGTAGGAACCTCGACATCATCGGCGGCGGACAGGACGAGGATGGATGGCTGCCTCACGGTATAGCGAACCGCCCCGATTTGACGATGCATGTTTCTCCCGGCGTTGCGCCGCGCATGGCGGAACCCTTCAAGCCTGGCGAAGACCTTCAGCAGTCCCTGAAGGACTACATCGGTGGGCGCGCGGCCGATGGCGATGCGCCGGCCGACATAGTCGCCGACATCCAGTCGGCCGATTTCATGCGCAAGGTCGGTGACCGATCGGCCGACTACCGCAAGGCGCTGGATGATGTTGCGCCGCTGAAAGATGGCGACGGCAAGATGCAGCGGGCAGAAGCGCTGTCGGAGCGGTTCGAAACGTACGCGGACGAGTTCGCGAAGAAGCGCGGCGGTGATCGCGCGCCGATCCATCGGCAGTCATTCGAGGTCAACCAGAAGAGCGTCGATGCGTTGCACCGGGCGCTGGCCGACACGCCGGAAGGCGCGTCCGCCTACAAGCCGATCGGGGAACTGCAGAACAGCGACCAGCGTGCGCTCCGCGAGTTCTTCCATCGGAACATCGCCAAGGAGAGTCCGGAGGGGGCTCGGCTGCGCGCGGATCTCGAGGAGCACGGTAAGAACGAGCCGGAGCGCGAGTCGGTCGACATGTTCGGCGAGAAGGCAACGAAGCCGGAGTGGACGTCGTGGCAGCAGCGCCGCGATGATCTGACGCAACGGGCCGGCGCGGAAACGCTGAACTGGGCCAAGTATGCGGAGTCCATGCACGGTCACGAGCGCGCCTACGAAGCGGTGCAGGACCTGATCCGGTCCCGCATCTCGCAGTCGTTCGTCGAGCATCACAACAAGCTGAATCCGAAGTCGCCACTGAAGCTGGGCAAGACCGTGGTCCGGAACAACCTGAACCATCTCGACGCAACCGACCGGACGGCGCGGGCGGCACGGCAGGAGAAGGAACGTGCGCTGATTGATGGCTTGCGCGAGCGATCACAGGGCCGGTACGCGGCCGGCGGCGTTGCCGAGAAGATGGATGCCGCTCGCGATCGTCAGGAGGCGTTCGATCAGTCGCAGATGGGATTTTTCTCTGCAGACGAACATCCAGCCGATAAACCCGCGGATCTGGCCGGCGACGAGCGGCACACGATCGGGCACCAGGCCGAGCGACAGATTGCCGGCATGATGCCCCATGTCGGCAAGAACTTCCGGGCTGGCCAGCCCGTGAAGTTGTGGGCGCCATCGATGAGCGGCGGGAAGAACGCGGCGCGGCAACGTCTGATCAAGATGCTGGCGGCCAACAAGCGCGTCGTAGCTGCGTTCGGTACTGGCTCCGGCAAAAGTCTGTTGCAGCTTGCCGGATTCACGCATCTGCACGGTGAGGGGAAGGCAAAGCGCGGGCTCGCGCTGGTGCCGTCGATCGTGCAGATGCAGTTCTCCGGCGAGGCTCTGCGCTACCTGGAGCCGGGCAAGTACAACTGGCATATCGAGCCAGGAGCGAGTCGCGACGAGCGGATCGCCGCGTACAAGGACCCGAAGAACCACTTCTCTGTCATGACGCATTCCGCGTTCCGCGACGACATGGTCCACCTCGGTGCCAAGAAGGCGGATATCAGCGAGGAGGAAATGTCGGGCCGACTCGGCAAGATGCAGCCAGACGAGCGAAAGCAGTGGATGCGCGAACTGATGGACCACGAAGGGATCGACTTCGACTACCTGACGGTCGACGAGGGGCAGAACACCCTGAACCGCCAAGGTAAGGAGAACTCGTCACTCGCCAACGTCGTCGATGCGCTCTCCGCGCATACCCCCTACTACATGACCGCGAGCGGCGACCCGGTGAAGAACGACGCCAGCGAGGTGCATGACCTGCTGTCGAAAATGGACCCGGATCGGTACCAAGACCGGGCCGCATTTCTGCGGCGGTACGGCGCAGACACCATCGCCGCAAAGGATGGGCTGCGGCGCGAGATGGCGCGCTACGTCTATCCGAGCAAGATAGACCCGGACGTCGGCATCACGCGCACGACGCGAAACATCGCCTTGTCGGATGGCCAGAAGAAGTCGCTGGCTGACCTCGACAGGCACATGGCCAATGCGCGACTGGCGCGGATGCAGGGAAAGGTCGACGTCGACGCGGCGAAGGCGATCGCGCCGGAAATGTTTCGTGACGCGCCAGCCGAGAAGCATGGAGAGATCGCCGGTCATGTCCAGAAGAGCCTGGGCATTCTGAAGTCGTCGTCCATCAACCGCATCATCCATACGCATCCCGACAACCCGACGGTCGACGATATCGCCGCGCAGGCGAAGGCCCGCAAGGGCAAGCCTGGAATCGTGTTCGCTCATTCCCTCGAGTCTGTGAAAGCGATTTCGGACCGACTCGCCAAGGAAGGGCATCGCGTCGTTACGATCGATGGTGCTGACAGTCCGAAGGAGAAGGAGCGCAAGCGCCTCATGTTCAATCCGGAGCGCGGCGAGGCTAAGGCGGACATCCTGGTCGCCTCGGATGCTGCGTCAACCGGCATGAACACGCAGCGCGGCCAGTGGCTGTATCAGGCCGACACGCCGCAGACCGCACTCACCCATGCGCAGCGCAATGGCCGAATATTTCGTACCGGCCAGAAGAATGACGTCGAGGTTATCGATGCCGTCCAGGATCATCCCGAAGTGCATCGGGCCCGGCAGCGGTTGCAACGAAAATACGGGTTGCGTGAACTGGTCACGACGCCGATGGAAGGGCTCGACGATACTGGGATTGCGCATTTCCTGAAGCGGCGACAGGTCGAGCAGCAGCAATCTTCGCTGCTTTGAAGTTTACTCAAATTTGAGTATTATCGACCAATGAACGATGGCATCGAGAAAACCCGCAGCAAATTGGCTGATCTGGCGGCGCTTGATTCTCAGACCGAGGAGATGGAGCGCAAAATTCTCGCCGGCGCTGAACAGCGGCTCTCCGAGGTCGACTCGCAACTGAAGGATCTGACGCCATCGCAGATGATGGTCGATGAAGAGGCCGCCGAAAAATATCAGGAACTCGTCGAAGAACGTGGCGTTCTTTATCAGGTGATTTTGAAATCACGCGCCGTTCTCCGCGAATAGTAAGGGGCCTCTTCCTTCCTGTAGGCCCCTGAACTTTGCAGCCACCTTCGGGTGGCTGCTTTTTCATATGGTCGTGACAATACCGTCGCACGCATGTTCGATGAACAAGCGCTGCTTGCGGCTTGCCCCGATTTCATATCGATCGGCGGGCTACTGAAGGCGACGCCCTCTCAGGAGGGCGATGCGCGCGTGCTCTATCTGGAAGCGAGCAACGAAGACCGCGACCACCAGAATGAGATCGTGCTGCAGAAGGCGCTGACCGACAGCCAGGACTACTTCCTGCGTCACGGCAACGTCGATATCTCCCACTACTCCCTGATCGGCCTCAAGCAGGGCATCCCGAACCATCTCGACTACGAGATCGGGCGACCCACTGCGGTGCGTGTGGGCGGCTCGAAGACCTTCGTGAAGTGCGAACTGTATCGCGGCGACTCGCCGCAGGCTCGCAACGCGAGCATGGTCTGGGACTCGATCACGAAGCAGAAGCCGCCAATGCGCTGGTATCCGTCCGTGGGTGGCGCTGTGTTGGCGAAGTCGATCAAGGTGGACCCGAAGACAAAGAGTCGCTTCGCGGTCGTCGAGAAGGTCCGCTGGAACAACCTGGCGCTCGATCGCACGCCGGTGAATGCCACCGTGCCGGAAGCGTCCATGGCGCCCATCGGCACGTTCGCGAAGGCCTTCGGCGGCTTTGTCATCAAAGGTCTCACTGCCGGCTACGGCACCGACTCTGCCTCCCTTCAGGGCGGCAGCGCGCTGCGTGAGCAGTCGCTCGATGGTGCCGCTCACTCCTACTTCCAGATGCGCGATGCGCTGTCCGACGCGATGTCGAGCGGCAAGGCGGGGAAGAACCCTGGCGCTCGCGAGCTGGTCGAGTACGGCTCGAAAGTTTTCGGTCTCTCGCCAGATGAGTCGGCCGAGCTGGTGGAGCGCTTCATGCGCGATGTCAAAACAGGTCTTTCAAGACGGAGCAAATCATGACTACTGCTGCAACTGGCGGGTTCGAAAAACTGCTGGGCGAACTCGATATCTTGGCGAAGGCGCTTCCCTCTGAGGAAGGCGCGACCGATCCCGATACGGCCGATGCCGATGCAGCCGCTGACGCAGGCGATCCTGCCGCTGCCGCCGGCGAGGACAAGGACACGCTGGCCAAGTCCTTCAAGATCAAGCTGGAAGACGGCACCGAGATCGAGGCCGAGGACGGCACGGAACTCGGGAAGGCGCTCACCGATCGCCTCGACAAGAGCGAGGTGTCGATGCTGAAGGCGCTCGGGACCAGCGTCGCACTGCTGAAGTCTCAGGCCAAGGCAATCGCCGACCAGGGCGAATTGATCAAGTCGCTGCAGGACCAGGTCTCGAAGCTCGGCGGCGAAGGCCGCGGACGCAAGACCACGGTCACGGTGTTGGCCAAGTCCAGTTCGGCCGCTGGCAAGAAGGATGAACCGGAAGGCGTCACGCCCCAGGAGTTCCTGGTGAAGGCGATGAGCGCGCACAGCGCCGGAAAGATCAGCGGCCACGAACTCTCGCTGGCCGAGGGCTACATCAACCGCGGCACGCAGGTGCCGGAACAGATCGTTTCCAAAGTCCTGTCGTAACTGACGTCCCGTTTCACTTTCCATCCTTGAGGGATTAGAGAATGCTTCCCCAAATCAATTTCCCAGAACTGGCGAGCGGGATGTCGACGACCGGCGAAATGGCCGTGTCGGATCTCGAAGCGCTGCAAAAGGCACTGACTGCCGGCTACGGCACCGACGTGGCTCAGTTGAGCGGCGGCGGCGCGTTCCGCATTCAGTCGCTGGACAAGACCATGTACGCGACGATTCAGGAGAACAAGCACTTCAAGCTGTTCAATGAACTCGCGAAGGCCAATGCCGGCGCAACGGTCGACGAATGGACCGAGCAGTCGGGCATCGGCGGCTTCCTGGGCGGTTCGACCAACACGGAAACCGGCACGATTGCCGAGCAGACCGGTCAGTACAACCGCCGTGTCGGCTTGGTGAAGTACCTGATGACCCGTCGTCAGGTCAGCTTCGTCAGCACGCTGGGCAACAACATCGTCAGCGCGGAAGCGGCGGAAGCGCAGAACGGCGCCATCCAGCTGCTGACCGACGCAGAGTTCCTGTCCTTCGAAGGCGACTCGACGGTGGTCCCGACCGAGTTCGACGGCATCTTCGCGCAGATCCAGGCAGGCGTTACCGCCGGTCAGGTCGATGGTGCGAACGTGATGGATGCGCGCGCCGCATCGCTGGCGAGTGTGAACCTCGTGAATCAGGCGGCTGCGCAGATTGCCGGCTACGGCAACTTTGGCGTGCCGACGCACCTGTTCATGAGTAACCTCACGCAGGCGGACTTCGACACCGGTCTCGACCCGGCCTTCCGCGTTCCGCTGCCGGACGTGCCTGGCGGCGGTATCCAGATCGGTGCGCCGGTCGTCGGTATCCGTACCTCGCACGGCAACATCAAGACGGTGCCGGACGTGTTCGTGCGCGATCCCGACCAGCTCGTCCCGTTCCAGTCGCTGTATCCGAGCGTCGCGACGGCCAACACCGGTATGAAGCCGACCGTGTCGCCTGCCGCGACCAGCGATGCGGCTTCGATGTTCGAGGCTGGCCACGCCGGCAACTACTACTACCTGGTGACGGGTCTCAACGCCAACGGTCAGTCTGATGGCGTGATCTCCTCGCAGCAGGCGGTTGCGGCCGGCGAGAAAGTGACGCTGACCATCACCGCATCTGGTGGCGGGCAGGAGACCGGCTACGCTGTGTACCGTTCGCGCAAGAACGGCACGAATGCTGTGTCGGACTTCCGTCTGATCGGTCGCGTCGCGAAAGCCGGCGGCACCACGCCGTTCGTGGATCTGAACCGTGACATCCCGGGCACCACGAAGGCCTATGTGCTGAACATGGCCTCGGGCTACGGCGCAATCAACTGGCGTCAGCTGCTGCCGATGATGAAGTTCCCGCTCTATCCGACCGTGTCGGCCGTCATCCCCTGGGCGCAGTTGCTGTTCGGTTACCTGCGCATCACGAAGCGTCGTCAGCAGGTCGTCATCAAGAACATCCTGCCGGCGACCGCGAAGTGGAAGCCGTTCGGCTGATCTGAGAGCACGTCAACAGTAACGGGAGGGGCCGCGAGGCCTCTCCCCTAAGCAATAAGGAGGACATCATGCCAAAGGTACTTTGCAGGCTGCCGAATGCGTCTGAACTGATCGACGGCGTTCGGTTCGTCTCGCACAAGAGCGGGATGGTCTCGGAAGAGATCAACGACGAACAGGCGAAGCGCTTCTGTTCGATCGACGGTTACGAGCTGTCGGATGCGGGCGAGCCCGATGAACGCGATGAACTGCGCGCCAAGGCGGCTGCGCTGAACATCCAGTTCGACAGCCGTTGGGGCGCGAAGCGCCTTGCCGACGAGATCAAGAAGGCCGAAGACGCCGCGGCAGAGGAAGCAGCGAAGGCTGCCGGCAATGGCGGCGAGAATACTGGCGACGGCAAGAAGTAGCAGTCGCTCTCGATCACACATCCTCGGAGATAGGTCATGCCACTGGGAACCGGAAACAACGTTGATGAACTGAATCGCATGTCGCCAGCGGCGAGTCATGCGCAGCTCGGTACTCTGGCCAATGAGTTGCTGACCGGCTGGAACTACCTGGTGGCCCGGCTGAACAGCGTCGTGCTGTCGAAGGCCGGACTCGTGATCAAGGCCGGCAGTTCGGCAATCGTCAAGGCGGGCTCGGCGTTCGCCGCAGTCGTCAACGGCACGATCGTGCGTAAGGCGGCCAACACCGATATGGCGGCGCTCGCCGGAACTCTCGCGAACGCGAACAGCGCGGCATGGGCTTTCTACGTCGATGCGGCAGGTACGCTGACGACCAGCGCCAAGACGGCCAACGCTGCGACTCATGCTGCGGCCATTGCGCTCCTGCCGACGACTCCGCTCGATAGGGCGCTGATCGGTTTCATCGTGGTGGACAACGCGACAGGCTCGAATTTCGTGGGTGGAACTACGCCGCTTGATACCGGATCGCTGACGGTGACCTACTACGACAGCAGCGGCATTCCTCCTGGTCTTACCGGCAACGGTATCGCCGCGCTTCGCGATATCAACAGTCGGTAGTCACGTTCCCGCTCCTGCGGCTCGAGGCCGCCGCCCGGGCTAATACCGTGCGGCGGCTTTCTATTTCTGGGACCAAGAATGACCACGATCATCAAAGGGCAGGCAGCGAAGTTCACCGTCACCATCATGACGGACGGCGTCGCGCTACCCATCGCATCAAGCGCTGCCGTGGAAACCCAGCTATTCACGGCGGACGGTCGCACCGCGCTGTTCAATCCAGTCCCGGCTCAGGCCGGCGCGGTCGGTGCGAATTGGGCGCAAGGTGTCGTCGCTGTTTCGATCGACGATGGAACGACCGGATCCCTGGTAGATGCGGCCGTGATGCTGGTCGTCACCGGACCCGGCTTCCTGAAGCGGTTCAAGCTGACCGTCGAAGCCGCCGACGTTCCGACGCATTCAGCGTTGTTCGTCAGAGATTTCGTCATCGACGAGATCCGGCGGGATCAGCTCGCCATCATGGCGCAGTCATTCTTCGCCGGACTGACGCTGAGCGATGACTTCCTCTGGCAGAAGATCTTGGCCGCTGAGGCTTCGATCTCTCACGAGTTGCGAGTGCCGCTCTGCCCCACCCAGTTCTTCCCGAACGATCCATCCCAGCAGCAGATCGATGCGCTCGACGGCATGCCGTGGGCCGTAGATCCAGGGTACGACTACGATCCTGAGTTCTTCCGCGGCGAGAAGTGGGGTTACATCGTGACCCGCCAGAAGCCGATCATCAGCGTGTCGAAGGTCGAATTCGTGTATCCGCGACCGGACAACAGCGTGTACGAATTCCCGCTCGACTGGCTGCGCATGGACAAGAAGTACGGGCACATGCGGTTCGTGCCAGCGAGTTCGTCGTTTGCCGCGCCGCTGGGCGCCTTCATGCTCCAGGCCCTCGGCGGTGGTCGAACGATCCCGTTCGCGATCGAGGGGACGTACGTCGCAGGTCTATCGAATGTAGAACAGACCTACCCGGATCTGATCGATGCCGTGAAGAAGATGGCCGTTCTGAAGATCATCGAAGATGGATTCTTGCCGCAGTCTGGTTCGATCAGTGCGGATGGCCTGTCGCAATCCATGAGCGCCGACATGGAGAAATATCGCGACACGATCGAGACGATTCTGAACGGTCCGAAGGGCTCGAATGGCGGCCTGATGACGGCTATCCATGGCATTCGCACGACGGTGCTGGGGGCATGATGGAAGACGAAGTGCGCATACAGGTCGGCGACATCGTCGTACTGAACGGTCGACAGATGCGATACCTCGGCAATGGTTGGTACGAGCCAGTCGGCGAGCCGATGGAGAAGCGGTTCGGCACCGATGACTGCGGGCCGCTGGTGTCGCCGTGCAGCTGAATCCTGCCGCCTTCAATCGCCACCTGCACCATCTCGGACAGGACTTCATGTGGCGCCGCGCCTATGCATGCCCCTGCCGAGATCCGAACTCGGGCGCGGCGAAGAAGACGTGTCCGCAGTGCGGTGGCCGCTCTTGGCTTTGGGGCAGCGCGGTGCGCGCATCTGCGGCAGCGGCCGGCCAGAAGGCGCAGCAGCAGTGGGCGCAGTTCGGTCTCTGGCAGAGTGGCGACGTCGTAATCTCACTGCCGAGCGACAGTCCCATGTATGAGATGGGGCAGTTCGATCGCGTCGTCATGCTCAATAGCAGCGATCCGTTCTCAATTCCGCTCACGCGCGGCAAGGATCGGCTGTCTGGCGCGATCCTGACCATCAATCGGTGCTTCTGGCTCAATCAGTCAGGCGCGATCGTGGAAGGCGCGGTACCGATGTTCAGTTCCGACGGTCAACTTACCTGGGAGCCGGATATTTCGGCGCCACCTGCCGGATCCATGTACACGGTGAGCGGAACGCGGCTGAAGGAGTATTTCTGCTGGGGGCCGTTCACTCAGGATCGCGCCATGCATCACGGCGCGCGTCTTCCGCGGAAGGTCGTGCTTCGGTTGTTCGATCTGATGGGTCGCTAGACCGAGCGTCGCATCGCTTCGCCGAACGCTTTCTCCGCGAGCGGCTGTAGGTTCGTCGCGACGCTCTGGGCGATGAGCAGTCCCGCTTTCGGCGGAATCACCCACCCGCTCTGGCCTTCTGCCATGACTCGGAAGGTCAGATACGTCGAGTAGCGGCGCCCGCCGGGCGTGGTCGCGTTGAACCGGTACATGCCGGCGTACTGGTCCGTCTTGTGATGTGATCGAAGTCGCACCCCGTGGCCTTCCGGCAAGTGCTCGCCCCATCGGTAGAGGTTCTGCGCGACCATCAGCGGCCCGCGCGTCTTGATGTCCGACGCGAGCAGTCCAGAGATGCGCTGGCCGCTGCCAGTGACCCTCGACGGGCGCAACGTGCGCGCGATCTCATAGACATCCTTCGGCATCGGTTTCGCGTGCGCATGGGCGCCTGGCGTGCCGTGCCGAAACGGGATGATGAGATACCGCCTGCCCTTCTCCGACCGCCGTACCTTGGCGCTGGTGTCCAGGTACTTCTTCAGGTCGCGCGCCGGCCTGCCGGACTCGATCTCGCTCGCGTGCTTGTAGTCTGACCAGACCGTCGCGGTGAATGCGCCGGTTTCCTTCCATTTCACGCTGGCCGCGTAGGCATCCTTCTCGCCGCTCCACAGCTTGGCGTCGTAGATGCCGTCGACCCAGTTCTCCTGAGCCTTCTGGGCGACGGCGCGGACAGCCTGCGCCAGGAGTGGGAACACCTGCTCATTGACAATGTCCCCCGCCTCGACCGCAACGGCGCTTAGGTCGACCGATATCGTGTATTCCGCCATCGCTTGATTGTGGCGTCACGCCCCATCCGTCGTGACGCTAGCTTCATGGCATGACTTTGGCTGTGTCACCGCTGCCGATCGGGAATGCGCTGAGAATGCGACTGCGCATTCCTTTGAGTGCGGCCCGATACCGGCTTCTCCGGCGCGAAGATGACCAGTTCACGGGCTGGGACGACGAGTCGGCATTCGTTGTGTCCGAAGGCGTCGGCAACGCCGCAATTTTCGTCATGGATGACACGGCGCTCGTCAATGGCCGCGCCTACTACTACCGGCTGTTCGAGTATCGGCATGGTGAATGGAGCATCACCGATACCGGTGCAGGCACCCCACAGGCCTCCTACTTCGATCGCAGCGTAGACCCGCACAGCGTGGTCCGCTCCCGCCTTGAGGATGGACTCGCAGTCGAGTGTGCGCGCGGTGATCTCGTCCATGCCGACAATCAGATCCCAGTTCTCACCGCCCCTCCGGTGTTCGAAGACACGCAATGGCCCGTCGTCACAGTTCACCTGCAACAGGAATCCCCATCGGGTCGTGGGCTCGGCGAGATCGTTGATCCGGACGAGGATGACAACGGCGAGTGGACCGAGTCGGAAGGCTGGCTGGCGCGTACGCAGCTCACCGTCATCGGCTGGACCATCAATCCGGATGAACGCATTGCGCTGCGCAAATCCATCCGCCGCATCGTGATCGGCAATCTGCCGGTCTTCGAAGGCAATTCCATGTCTGAAATCGAAGTGTCTTTCCAGGACCTGGACGACATGGAGTCGTACAGCGCTCCGGTGCATCAGGCGGTTTGCACGATCACCTGCCTGGCACCAGCAATCGTGAGCAGCAAGGTCGGAAGCATCACCGACGTCAATACCGTCGTGCGTACCACTCTTTAGGAATCGATCCATGGCAAAGACCTCCGCCTCCCCGCTGCCAGAAATGTCCGAGACCACGCTTTCGGAGTTCTGCATCCATCTCAGCCAGAGCGACCGCCGCGTCGAACTGATCGGTGCGTTCCACGCGTCCGAGACAGCTGCTGGTCGCGTCAAGGATTCGAGCAGCGCCTTCTCGGCTCGGTTCGCTGAGTTCGTAAACAAGCCAGTCTGAGGTCGCATCAATGAGCGTATTTTTCAACGGTCGCCTGTATGTCTCGCCGACGACGATGTCGACCGTCGATGATTCGGCCTTGGCGAATCAGAACCTCTCCGTCGGCAATGTTGTCGCGCTGATCGGCGCGTCGGAAGGCGGCGAGCCGAATAAGGCGCTGCGGTTTGGCAGTCCGTCGGAGGCCCAGGCGGTTCTGCGTTCCGGTGAACTGCTCAACGCGGTTCAGAAAGCGTTCGATCCGTCCTCGCAGACTGATGGTCCATCCACGGTCGTTGTGGTCCGCGTCAATCCGGCTGCGCGCGCGTCGTTGAATCTCAAGGATGGCTCTTCCAACGATGTGATCTCACTTCAGAGCACGGACTACGGCGCCTATACGAACCAGATCAAGGTGAAAGTTGAGTCTGGCAGCACTGCCGGCAAGAAGATCACGACTCAACTCGGCGACGAGTACTACACGCAGGACAACATCGCCCGCAATGCGTTCCAGGTGCAATACACGGGACCGCAATTGACGGCGACCATGTCCATCACTGGAACGATCGTCACCCTGCAGGCGCCGTCCGGCTCCACCGTGGCATCGATCGACCTGAGCGTGTATCGCACGATCCAGCAGTTGGCCGACCGTATCAACTCGGTCGGCGGATTCGCCGCCGCTGTGCTCGAAGGCAACGCGGAACGCATCTCTCTCAACGGCCTAGACTATGTGTCTGCGGTCGATGTGAAGACGTCCGCGTACACGGCTCGCGCCGATCTCCAGGCGGTGATCGACTGGATCAACAACAACGCGGAAGGCTACCTGAACGCGACTCGAGCCGCGGATGCCGGCGCCGCGCCCGCCAACATCGGCTTCACATATCTGACCGGCGGCACCAACGGCGTCATCACCAATCAGGACTGGAGCAACGCGTACACGACGCTCCAGGCAGAGGGCGTGCAGTGGGTATGCCCGGTAACGCCGGAACCTTCGATCCACGCCATGAATGATGCGCACTGCGCGTTCATGTCGACGGTCGCACGCTCTGAGCGCCGCGGTATCGTCGGCACGCAGATCGGAACGACGGACTCTGCCGCGATCAGCGCTGCGAAGGCACTGAACAGCGACCGGACCTCGCTGGTGCATATCGGGTTCTACGACTATGATGCGCAGGGCGCACTCGTGCTGTACCCGCCCTATATTCTCGCCGCCCTTCTCGCCGGCGCGTTCAGCGGTGTGAATCCCGGGACGGCACTCACCAACAAGTCGATCAAGGCTCGCGGTCTCGAGCGCAATTTGCGCAACCCGACGGACACGGACGTGCTGATTCAGGGCGGCGTCATGTGCGTCGAGAACACTCCAAACGGCTACAAGGTCGTCAAATCAATCAGCACTTGGCTGACGAACACGAACTACAACCGCGTCGAAGTGTCGGTCGGCGCTGCGGTCGACTTCGTCTCGCGCAGTGTGCGCCTGGCACTGGATGTGCTTCGCGGCGAGAAATCGTCTCAGACCACGCTCTCACGCGCGGCCAGCATCACGGACTCCACGCTGCGCGAACTGGCGCGTCCCGAGCCGCAAGGCCCCGGCGTGATCGTCGGCAACGCACAGAATCCCGCCTACAAGAACATCAACGCCTCGATCGATGGCGACGTTCTGCGGGTCGAATTCCAGTGCTCGCCGGTCATCCCGGTCAACTACATCCCGATCACAATTTTTGCAGTGCCGTTCAGCGGCTCTGTTGCGGCTTGAAGGAGTAGCACATGGCTTCGCGTAATCAGAACGTTCTCAGCGGCAATCGCATCGTCGTGTCGTTCGACGGCAAGCAGATCGGCCTGGTGCAGAGCGTTCGCATGAACGACGACTATGGTCCGGAGCCTGCCTCTGGCATCGGCGATATCCACGTCGCCGAGTATGTGCCGAGCATGGCGCGGCACAGCCTCAGCGTGTCTGCCATGGTCCTGAAACGAAAAGCGATGCTCGATCTCGGCATCGCGGTCGAGAATGGCGATGGCGCGCTTCAGGGCATCGTGTTCGATATCGAGGTCTTCTCGAAGGACGACGGCAGCTTGCTGCGCAAGTACTTGGGCTGCTCGTACGCGAGCGGCGACCTGGACGTGACGAAGCACGCGATCGTGATGCAGTCGGGCACGTTCAACGCGCTCGACGTCACCGGTATCGGCGTCGGCGTCTAAAGCATCCCCCAGCGCCAGGGCTCATGCGGGCTCAGGCGCTTTCAGACCCGCGCGAGCGGGTCTCTTTTCATCTGACAGGAGGAGCCAATGGCTCGTGTACCCAGCAAGACGGATTTCGACGTCGACGTCGAAGGAATTGGCCGCTTCATTTTTGCTCGCCGATCGATACGTGATACGTACCGCATTCGTGGCGAGTATGGCGCGCTGACGAACAACAACACCGACGAGAACGGCCATGTAGCCGACCTGTCTGCGCTCGGGTTCGCAACGATCAGTGTCCTTGTTGTGTCGCAGCCGGCCGACTTCGATTTTCAGGGGCTTGACCCGATCGTCGACGAGGAATGGGACGACAAGATCCTCAAGATCTACATGGCGCTCAGCGCCAAGGAGTCGTCTTTTCGGCCAAAACCTGCACCAGAGATGCAAGCGACAGGGGAAGGAGCTGGCGCACACGTATGAGATGGCCTTCCGTCGGCGCTACAACCTGCCGCCGACAGACGCGCGCTACCTATCTGCGACGCGTGAAGAAATCATCACCGATTACTGGGCGCACTACTACACGGAGAACAAGGCAGACGAGGTTGAAGACGATTCCTTTGATCTGGCCGCCGAACTGACGGCGATCGAAGCACAGGCAAGAGCCGACGAGAATGATCCGGATGCTTGGGAAGAGGTGAAGACGTGACGGACGTCAAGATCAATGTAGGCGCGAACGTCAAACCGGTCCAGAAGCAGGTTGAAGACCTCGGCAAGACGGTCGAGAAGCAACACGCCAAGGTCAAGTGGAAGCCGGTCGAGATCGACCTGAAGGGCATCGAGCGCGACCTGCGTAAGGTCGAGCAGATGGTGAAGGACTTCCAGCGCCGCACCGGCATGGGGTCCGCTCAGAATGTCGTCGGTCAGATCATTGCACCGTCGGCACCGCAGTCTTCAGCGCCTTCGTCGGCGTCCTCCGCGCCGTCAGGGACCGGACCACGCGCTCGTCGCGGTCGCTATGCGCAGGATCCTGATGTCTTCGACGTCGCTCGGAACTTTGCCGGCGGCGTTGGCGGCGGGTTCGGCACGATTGCAAGCTATGCGGCGCGCGGTGCGTACGCTGGCGCTTCCGGCGGAGGCGGTGCTATCGGTGGCGGCTTCGGTCTACTGAAGGGTGCCGGCATCGGCGCGCTCGCCTTCGGCGCTCTCAAAGCGGGTCAGGCGGTCAACGAAGGGTACGAGATGGCGAAGGAGCGCGCCTTCACCCTCGACACACTGAAACGCCAGATGGGTGATCTGGGCAAGAGCTTCGAAGTACTGAAGGCCGCCAGTGATCATGTCGGCGCGTCATTCGGCGTCAATTCTCAGCATGCCGCGAAACTCATGGAGGACTACAACAAGCTGAGCCGCGGCGCTGATAAGTCGGAGGAGGATCTGGCCGCCTCCGTCGTTGTCTCTGGTCGCACCGCGCGCGCTTATGGCGTTGATCCGAACGTCGCGAACAACTATTTCGCCGGCATCCGCCATATCGACCCCAGAAAGAGTAATCGCGAACTCGCAACGATGCTGGCGGAAGCCGTATCGCGCTCCGGTATGTCAGCGCGCGCCGATGAGGTCATGCAGGCAATCCAGGGCTTCACCAGCGTGGCGGCCAGGATGTCGCTGACATCGCCGAACGCTGCGGCCTTCGCGGGCTCCTACTCTGCCTTGGTCGGCTCGAAGACGCCTGGTATGGACAGCGAGAATGCCGTCAATCTGCTGATGCAGGCCAATGCCAACATGATGCGGATGGGCGCAGCCGGCGAAGCTGGCCGTGCCTTCACGTACTCAGCATTTGGTCGCTACGGCTACATCAACCCGATCGAGGCGCAGGCGCTCGCTCAGGGCGGCTTGTTCGGTACACGGCGGCAAGTGTTCGGGTCGGATACGCCGCTCGGTAAGGCGCTGGGCAATCGAGCCGCAACGTTGGCGGGTGGTTCAGGCGCGGACGTGACCAACATGGAGGCGGTCATCAGCAGGATCCGCGCGTTGGGTGGCAGCAAGGCAATGCAGATCGAGTCGTTGGACAACTACTTCGGCATCGGCAGTCTGCAGAAGAGCGCAATGCTGTACGACCTGCAGGGGAAATCCGGCCAGTTCGGCGCGCTGAGCAAGTCTCTGCGGGATTCCGGCGTCGATCCGATGAAAGTGAATGAGAAGGGTTTGCAGACCCTAACTCGGATCGGACTCGCAGGCGACATGAACGAATTGTCTGGCATCTTCCGTGAGATGGGCGGTCGAACAGGCCGTGGGGCGCTTACGCCGCAAGAACGAGATGCAATCACAGCTGCTCGCGCGACGGGCGATACCGAAGAGTTTCGAAGAGCGATGATCCGAATTGCCGCAGAAAAGGATCAGGTGGAAACGGAAGGCTCGAAGACTCGTGACAGCCTCGCCGCGATCGAGCGCACGCAGATCAAGGTCGGCGACGCACTCCTCGGGCCTATGAACGCGATGCGAGATGCGCTGCTCGCCAGTCTTGGCGTGGGAGAGTTTGGTCTGTCGAAGATGATCGGAAGCATTCGAAAGACCGATGTGGAAGACGCTCGGAGCAATGCTCATGCCGCCATCTCGGATCGCTATGACTCCATCCGAGCAGCCATTGCGCGCACCGGTCAGGACGAGATCTACGAAGACGAGGGGCGAGTGCAATTCGGATCACGCCAGTACGATCTGCGCATGAAGGAACTGAAGCGCCAGGAGGAAGCGGAGCACAAGCAGACCGAACTGCGGTTCAATCAGGCCGCTGCGATGGTCGACAAAGGATACGTACCCTCGACGGATGCGTCCGGTGAGGTCACTTATCTGCCACCAGATGCAAAGTCTCCCACAGGCGAGAAGCCGGTCGTCGTAGACCTACGATCGACTGTGAAGCTCGAGGACGGCAAAGGGTACGTAGTGTCGGAGTCGCGCAGCGATGTCCGCGTACGCAGGCCATCAGCCTCTGGCCAGGCTGAGGTGGTGCAGCAGTAATGCGCGTCTCGGTCAGACACCCGCAGGTTTCCGTAAAGCTGTTCAAGAACGTCGGTCGCTCCACCCTGAGCGGCGGCGTTCCAGTATCGGAGCGCTTCGCCGGCCAGCGATCAGAGATCGATCTCGCCCCCTTCCTCGGCGAGTTCGGCTCCGTCAGCGTGACCAAGTCCATACGCGACCCGGCTGGCGGCTTCTCGGTGACGTTGACCGACAAGATTAGCGGGCGGGACCAAGACACGCTGTATGGACTCATCGAGCCGATGGATCTGATTGAGATTCGCATGGCTGGAAATGCGTATCAGTATTCGCAGGGATCTACACTTCCAATCGTCATGCGCGGATTCGTCTCTGACGTCTCGCGCAACGAGAGCATGCAGTCCAACGGGCGGCCGGCCAGGCGAGTCACGATCCGTGGGCAGGACTACGGAAAGATCTGGCAGATGATGCAGATCTTCATGCTTCCGAGTGCGCCGGAAGGCTACAACGCCATCACATCGTTCCCGTTCTACGCGCGCTTCGGCCTGGACTTCAATACGCAGCCGGTCGATCAGTTCGTCGGACAAGTCTTCGACAGGATCGTGAATCCATACATTCAGGAGATGGCCGGCCAAGGCACAAATGACGCCGCGAAGACCAGGCTGCAGACGATCACGAAGGATATCCGCGCCTCAGACGGCATGGTGACGCCGTTCGCCATCGGCCCCTGGGCGGGTGGCTCCATCTATGAACTGCTAACTCAACACTGTGATATCGGACCCTGGAACGAGCTCTACATCGAGGATCGTGATGCTGGGCCGTACGTAGTGTATCGGCCCAACCCGTTCATGACAGCCGACAGCAAGTCATTCATCAACAAGCAGCGCGATGACCAGGAGCCGCAATTCGTCGACATAACACGAAGCGACATCGTGTCCATGGACGTGAAGCGCACCGATGCCAATGTGGCGAACTACTACTGGGTCGATAACCCTCGCCTTTTCCTGAACTACGATCCTTCGAAACTCATGTCATATACCGGTTCAAGCGAGTCGTTCTTCGTCCGAAACTATGGCAACGTGAATCCAAAGCTTTACGGCACAAGGAAGATGGACGGGCATACACAGTTGGGAGACGTGAGCGAGCGGTACAACGGCAACGGCACACCGGCCGGATCACAACGCGATGTTGATGAGTCCGCGTTCATTTCCCACGTAAATGCCAGACGCCAGCAACTGATCGAACAGAACAAGGACAATGTTGTGTTCGAGCATGGAACGATGCGGCTCAAGGGCAATGAGCGGATCGGAGCGGGCCGCTACCTCCGCCTCGCATATGGGAATATGACATCGCACTACTACTGCGTATCGGTTACGCACGATTTTCTGCCGCTCCAGCAGTTCGCCACCACGGTCCAGTTTGACCGCGGCACGGGCTTCATCGACCGAGCACAGAAGGGTGGAGGCTCGCAGTCCCCTTACTGGTCAGAACTCGCGGACTCGCAATGAACGGACTTCGCATCGGGATCGTGGTTGCGACCTACCCGGAGGGCAACTCTATCGATGTGCTGCTTCCGGAGACCGGACAGCGCGTGAGCAATGTGCAGGTCATGACTCCGACAGGAAGCGCGGACACCGGTACTGTCGACCTTCCAGACATTGGCCGACCCGACGACGACACTCGATGGACCGTCACGCCGGAGGATTCGGCTAGGCGAATGCAGGCCGTCATCGCGTTCTACCGCGGCCTGCCCATCTGTGTAGGCTTTCTCCTGCCGCAGGAGAATCAGATCTCGTTCCAGGAGAAGAATCGACGCGTGATGCGACACGCATCGGACGTCTATTCGACGATCGACAAGGACGGAAACACCGAACTGTTCCACCCGAGCGGCACGTACCTGCGAATCGGTACTGCCGCAGCCCACCAGAATCTGGAAGGGACCGACTACGACAAGCTGTGGAAAATAGAGAAGAACACGGACAAGCAGGTCCATATTCAACTCACGGTCGCGAACGGCGGCGAAGTGAAGGCATCGATCAACATCGACCCGAACGGGCACATCACGATCGAGCATGCCGGCAATCTGTCAGTTTCGACGAGCGGTAATGCGGAGATCGAGGTGGAGGGAGACACCGAGATCACGACGGAAAACATGACGATCAACGCCGAGACCACGATCAACGGAAACGTCACGATCAACGGCGATCAGACCAACAGCGGCACCATCACGTCAGACGGCGACCAGGTCGCCGGCGGCATCAGCACGATGCACCACACGCACCCAGGAGTACAGTCTGGCGGCAGCAATACGGGGCAGCCGCAGTAGCCAGCGCCCCCTTAGGCGCCAGGCCAGATGATCCGTCCGTCTCGGCCAATGTATTGAAGAGCTTTGTGGCAGTTCTGCTTTCCAAGCCCCATCGCTGCCACGACTCGACCGCCCCAAATTCCATATGCGACCTGATAATCGTCATAGTAGGCGATCTGCATCAGCGGATTACCGCCTCTTCTATATGCCTCGGCGACATCCTCTGGTGTAATGATCTTTCCCTTAGAGAACTTCTCGCATGTCGGTAGCCCGACCCAAGACCCGTACCATGGACCGGCCAATGCCTTTTTGATCATCTCGCGCTCGTGTTCTTTCTTCTCATGCTCATGCTTACTCGACACGATGTAGTGCATTCGGGCGTCGAAGGTGCTTTGCAGAAGATCCTTCTTGTCCTCAAGAAGCTGTATCGCCTTATCAAATTGATGGATCTCTGCCATTTCTCTGACAGACGTAGCGGTGTCCCAGTAGTCTCGCCAGTAGTCGATGTCTGGCAATAGCTCAGACACCTTATTGGAGTACATTGATCCTTGGTACTTCTCCAAAAATCCGCGGCATTTCGATTGAGCAGCTTCTACGGCTTGTTGTCCAATCGCTTCCTTTTCGTCGACAAGGAGATTCTCTGCGTGACCGTACGCCGTTGCGCATTCAAAGAACGACTCTTGTTCCGCGCCCCATTTCGGAGAGCAGGCGGAAAGCAAGAGCGCCATCATCGCCGCAGCATAAGACTTACTCATCGGAGATTCCTTTCCAGACATTCGTGAAATTCGGGTCATCGCCGGGGCGTAGCAGCATATTGAATCTGTAGTAAAGCCCTTCGCAGAATGCAGCCGATTCCTCAACATAGATCTCATGCGGGAATTCCGGCCTTCCGCTTTGGAACTTCGCAAGCAAGTAGTCAATCTCAATGACCTCGCCGACTCGTGTGCTGCAAG
This sequence comes from uncultured Steroidobacter sp., assembly GCA_937864115.1. Classification (GTDB taxonomy): domain Bacteria; phylum Pseudomonadota; class Gammaproteobacteria; order Steroidobacterales; family Steroidobacteraceae; genus Steroidobacter. The sequence continues at coordinate 183,934 of CALMII010000003.1, forward strand.
ACCGGCAGTGGCGTCTTGTCTCCGAAAGCGTCGCGAGCGTGCCGCCTTCTATCTTGGCGGTCATCAACCATTCGTAGTGCCGCTTCAGCGACCTGATCACATTCATGACCGCCATTGCGTCACAGTGACCGATGAGACGATCCTTCGCCTCCGCGTGGTCGCGATACTCGTCAGACGACAGCAATCTCATATAGGAATGGATGAACTCCATCCCGCCAAAGCCGGTCGCGGCAGGTGGCGGGATGAAGAGAAACGAGCCAAGGGATGGAATGATGATCGACTCAATGTCGTCATCTGAGATTCGGTAGCGTCCTCCCCTGCCCTCGGTCATGTCTGAGCGACCCCATCATCCCGTCCAGAACTTCCCACTCATCCGCCGACACCGTTGTTCCGCCGATCGCGCGGCAGAGATAGTCGGCGAGCCCGAGCGTAAGGCCCTGCAAGTCCTGAGTGCCGAGAATCGATTCGAACAGGATGTTCGCAACTCGCGGCACGTCTTCCTCACCGGTGGCCTCGATGCTCTCCTCGTTCGCCAGCTCGATCTGCCGGATCAGAGCCTTGGCGACCTGCGCCCGGCCGACCAACTGCCGGCGCTGTTCGGCCTGGAACTGCTCGATGCGGTTTCTCGGTTTCTGTTCGGCTTCCAGCAGTGGCAACTGATACCCGCTCGTCGCCAGTCGTAGCCCGGTCGCTTCGACCGCACTGTTCAGCCAGTTGGTGAACGGCCTGACGGTCGGTTTCGGGCTGCGCCGCGCGATCCGCTGCAGCGCGGTGCCGTTCAGGACAATCAGCCTGCCACTGATGGCTGTTTCCGATCCGACCTCTATCGTCTGTGCCTCCCCGTGCGGCAGCTTCTTCGACAGATGGCTGGTTGCCGTGCTGAATCCCATCGCCGCGAAGGCGTCACAGGCTGAAACCCAGATGCCATCCTCACGATGCGCGATGCGGACTCTGCGCTGGTCGTATTGTAGGACCGAGAACTCGGGGCCCCGCAACTGTCGGATTTCATGACGGTTGGCGGAGCACGGTTCGGCTGGACGGTGTCTGTAGGCGCCGGTTCTTCGGATAGAGGGAATGACTTCTTCGAAGATCCAGCGTTCGAACTGTTCCGCCGCAGGCAGACGACTGTGGGCAATCAGGCGGTACAGATCGGACTCAGAGCTGATCCGGACTTCCTGCTGGCGACCGAGGCTATCGACGATGGGGTAACGTTTCGTTACCCCACGGCAGTGATCTCGCAAAGCCTTGTTGTGGTTCGTGTAGCCGAGCATCACAGCCACGTCCTTTCCTACGAACCATGGGCTGCTATCGATAGTCAGGACGCGGAGCTGCTGCGTAGAAAATGAGAACGAAGTGACTTGAGCCGGCTGCGGAACGAGGGTGAACATGGAACATCACTCCTAAGTCGAGAATGTCAGACTTCGGAGAAACGTTCTTAGGTGTCGCCCCGAAGAGGTGTCGGGAGGCTAAGAACCGAAGACTAGCTCGGCGCGGCTTCTTCCCCTTTCGGGTCTTATATCCGCCGCCCTCCCGACATAGAACTGTCGGGCATAAAAAATCCGCATGGCTGTCGGGTGCGGATTCCGCTAATCATGGAGGTTCTTAGGCTCCGTAGAAGCGACCATATGCCCGGCCAATACCGGTGTCAAGCATGACTTTTGATAGTCTGCATCATTGCTCAAATTTGAGCAAGCGCAGTCTTCAGCTCGGCGCTTGCTGCATGCCCTGAACTGAAATCATGGCTTGTCCATACTCGTTCGCTGGCGTTCGTAGGCGTCCGTGGGCGTCCACTGTCGTGACGATACCCTCCGGAGAATGAACCGAAGTCCGCCAGCAAGTCAGAAGGCCGATGCGCGCCCGATCAGCTTCCTGCTGGTAGATCAGAGCAGCACGTCGAACGCTGTCTCCTCGGATCGTGCCGTAACTCTGTACGTAAGGCCCGAAGAGCTTTCCAGGACAGACTCGTCCCGGATCAACGCACAGCAGACTCTCGGGACTCAGGCTTGGGCTGACAATTTCGGCCCCGGCATCCCGATCATCAACATCGCCGGGCATACCGGCTGGCGGCGCGGTAGCGATGACCAGGATGGCGGCGAGCGGTTCACATCGCTGAAGACTCAGGTCTTCGATGATTGGCATAAGCGGCGGAAGGATGCCGTATCGGCCGGTAGCGACCCAGACAACATCAAGCTGATCTTCGCCGATGCGCTTGACGGCTTCGCTGTAGTCGTCGTGCCGATGTCGTTCACGCTGTTGCGGAACAAGGCACGTCCCCTTCTCTATCAGTATCGGATCGCAATGCAGGTGGTCGATACGAATATCGATCAGCAACAGTACCTCGGGACTGGCTCTCGAGCCGGTACGACCTCTGAACTGCAGGCGAGCGGACTGGACAGCCTGATCGGCTCCATCAACCGGATCGAGGAGTACGCGAAGGACGTTCAGAACTTCATTGATCGGACGCTTGCCGTGCCGGTTGCGAAGTTCATGAATCAGACCGCGCGCGTGTATCGCGCCGTCGAATCCGCCATCGCGGCCGGCGACAACGTGGCCGAGTCGCTGATCAGCGTTGCGCGAATGTCGTCGCAGGCCGGGCTCAATCTGTTCCGCACTGCTTCGGCGATCGCGAATCTGCCGTCCCATATCCGCACAAGGATGATGCAGGTCGCAGGTGCTTACTCGAACGTGTTCTGCGTCCTGCGCAACGCCGTCAACCAGCAGCTGTTCTATCCGGACTACTCGCCGCTGTTCGGTGCTTCGAACTGCTCATCGACAAGCGGCGGCCGTCCCCCGAGCCCGCTTTCCGGCGTGAACCCGTTCTACTACGTGAATCCGACGCCGCCTGCTCCGCCCGTGCAGGCAACGAGCGAGTCGCAACGGAGCATGAAGTTGCTCGCCTCCAATGATGTCGTCCTCAACCCAATGAGCGTGCCAGACCTGCGCGCTACCGTAAGCAGCATCGTCGACGGAGTCACGTTCTCATGAACACGATCTTCGACAAGCCGCTCATCGGCTATCGCTTTGTCGAGATTCAGTACGGCGACACGCTGCAGTCGATCGCCGCAAGAGAACTGCAGGATGCGACGCGCTGGCCGGAACTGATCTCGTTCAATGATCTGCGCCCGCCATACATCGCCGCGGTCGCCAGCGCGGGCGTGCTTCGGTATGGCGATCAGATCCTGATTCCGGCGCCGACGCCGGTCATTTCGACGACTTCTGATCCGGAGCGGGTCTTCGAGGCGGACATTGCCCTGACGAAGGGCAAGCTCATTGCCGTTGATGGCGACTTTGCAGTTGTGGCGGGCCGGCCGAACCTGCACCAGGCGCTGCGACATCGCGTCGAGACAGAGCGCGGTGAGTTGTTGTTCCATCCCGAGTACGGCTCATTCGTTCGGCGCCTGATCGGCGCAGTGAATGGCCCGACCAGTTCGCTGCTTGCGGCGCAGTACGCGAAGAGTGCCGTTCTGATGGATCCGCGCGTCGCGACAGTTACGCAGGCGACCGCCGAGGTGAGTGGCGACACGATCCGAGTATCGATCGAACTGCAACCGGTTGCGGGCCGGCCGTTCCAGTTGACCGCGGCGCCGTGATGGGAGACGCATAGTGGCCTTTCAGACGAAGGACTTTTCATCGATCGCCGCCAGCATGATGAACTGGATGCGAGCGACGCAGCGGAAGGTGACCGACTTCAACGTCGGCGGCATTGCCCGCACGCTCGTCGAGGCGCCGGCTGCCGAGGTCGACGAACTGTATCAGCAGATCTTCATCGGCCTGAAAGAAGCGATTCCTGTCTCTGTCTATCACTCGTTCGAGTTCGATGCATTGCCTGCTGCTCCCGCGAGCGGACTCGTCACCGTGACGGTCACGAGCGCGGCATCCGCCATCGTAATCAGCGCTGGCACGACGTTCGTGCCGGCGACCGGCGGTGTTCAGTATCAGGCGATTCAGAACGTCACGATCTCGCCAGGGAATACGACCGTCGACGTTGCGGTCGCCGCGGTCGATCCTGGCCTCGCCGGCAACATTCCAGCCGAGACTGAGTTCACGTTGAGTCCGTCGCCGACCGGCTTCATCAGCGCTGAAAACGGAGCCGCCTTCATCAATGGCGCCGACGCCGAGACCGAGGAGTCTCGCAAGGCTCGCTTTCGCTCGTACATTCAGTCGCTTTCTCGAGGCACGGTCCCCTCTCTGCACTATGGCATGCGGACTGCCTTCCTGGCGGACGCCGCCGGCAATCCCATCGAGCGCGTCATATACACATCTGTCGTAGAGCCACACGAGGAAGACGAGGAAGAGGAGCCCGGCTACGTCAATTGCTACATCCATAACGGCGTTGGGAGCACGTCTGTCCAACTCGTGAATCGAGCGCGAACAGTGCTTTACGGCTACTACGACGCGAACAACAACGCTGTGCCTGGATGGAAGGCGGCCGGTACGCGTGTCACCGTGGCTGCCGCAACCGAAGTGCCTCTGAACGTCACCGGGACAGTGTCGGTGCTGGCCGGATATTCCGGCTCCGAACTCGCCGCGCAGGCAACGATCGCGGTTCGGACATACATCCTGTCGTTAGGCATCGGACAGGCCGCTCTGTACTCCGACCTGATCGCGATGATCAAGCAGATCGCTGGCATCTATGATGTCACGCTGTCATCGCCATCGGCGAACACGACGGCGGATAGCGACGAGAAATTGATGCCCGTGACAATAACGATCACCGCGGCGTAGCGATGCAACTTACGACAAAGCTGCTGTCTAGCATCAACCGGGTCTTCGAAAAAGACCCGGAGCGATTCCTCGCGCTTCGCCTCCGGCACAGCGCACCCATGAACTGGGATATTGCCGATGCCGTTCTGCGCACCTTCGTCGCGGACCTGCCCCAGAACAATCTGTCTGTCGACCTTCGGCAGTACACCCTTTCGTCGCTGGCGACATTCCTTGCCGCCCAGCCAGGCTATCAAGTCATTCTGCCGCCGGACCCGTTGCCACCAGTCTCTGCTACGACGCTGATTGATGGCGAGGGCGACATCAACGAATCGAACGGAGATCACCTGTACGCATACAGCAGCCTGCTGTGGTCGTACATGGAGGCCAACGCGGTCGAACTGACGACGGCGCGTGCGCAGATCGTCGAGGCGATTGAACAGCTCAGCACGCGCACGGCAGATGCGGAATGGCTCGACGAGTTGGGGAGCTACTACGCGGTTGAGCGTCGGCCAGGCGAGCTCGATGCTCAGTACGGGCCGCGCATCATTGCGACGGTTCTCATGCCGCGCGGCAACAACATTGCGATCGCGGCGGCTATTGAGCAGGTGTCGAACGGACTGCGCGCCCGCATTGTCGACTCGGTCGACACACCGGTGATCAATCGCTTCCGTAACGGCTCCATCCTCTTCAATGGCGCATTCCCGCACGCCTCCGGCGAAGGGATCTACGCTCACAATCTGTTCGATGCACTCTTCGACGTCGACTTCTCGAGTCCGATCGCGTTCGATGCAGCGCGTATCGCTGCGATCATCAATGACTTCCGTGATGCCGGCAATCACCTGCGCAGGATGTCGCTTTCAGGGTCCATGCAGGATGCGGTCGATAGCGGGTCATGGCAGGACTTTGTCACGATCGCTGGCTCGCTGACCGCGCGCGGCGCGGGCGCTACAGCTACTGCTATCGCTCCGAATGCCAGCGCCAGCGCTGGCGTTGTGATCTCCGCCCCGGGCGCAGCGGCTTCGACTCTCGCGCCCAGCGCGACCGCCGGCGAGCCATCGCCTGGAGTCGCGGAGGGATTGGGCACAGTTTCGACTGTAGCTGCTCCAAACGCGCAGATCTCGGCGGGCGCGAGACCGTCGGCGGCGGGTCCCGGCGTGGCGACTGTTTCCGCTCCGTCAGCGACGGTGTCCGTAGTACCGACCGAGATTCTGAACATCGCGATCGAGCCGTTCTCAGAGACGTATGTGTCGGCTGTCGCGCGGCGCCACAACGGCGATCTGACACGCAACGGCGCAGAGGTCTACGACAGCGGCGACGAGACCTTCGAGATCACCATTACTGGCGCGTAGGGTCGTGACACGACACTGATGCCCGAACCTTCGTGGGTGGGTGTCATGTGGGCCTGATTCAACTCCTTGAGCATTCGGACCGAGCGCGCGGCACGCTGGCGTACAACGTGTACTGGCGCGGTCGTCTCATTGAGTCGGTCCGTGAGGAAAACCTCATCGTCGACAACATGAAGACGATGATGTCCCATCTCGTCGCTGGCGATACGACGAACCGCACAATCACAAAGATCGGGTTCGGATCGGACGGGACCTCGCCGATCGCCAGCAATACCACGCTCACGGATCTGTACGCACGCACCATTGGTGCCGCCTCCTATCCGACCTCCTCGTCAGTTCAGTTCGCATGGGAGCTGCAGAGCACCGAAGCGAACGGCCTGTCCATCCGCGAGTTCGCCCTGCTGAGCGCGAACAACGGAATGTTCGCGCGCCGAACGCGCGCAACCGCAATCGTGAAGACCAGTGACATTTCCCTGACCGGTACGTGGGGGATCAGTTTCTAATGGCCAACAATCCCGAAAACGTGCTCTGGGAATCAGGCGTCTACCAGTTCGAGACGACCGATCCCATCCAGGGCGGCGCCGGCGGCATCGATAACTTGCCGCATGTCCAACTCGGCGGACGCACGCTGTTTCTGAAAGCGCGCCAGGACGCGATCGCATCGCAGGCCGGATTGACGCCGAGCGATTCAGATCAGGTGCAAGGCGTCGCCTGCACGGTACTGCATGTGCAGACCATTCCGGCGCTACGGGCATGCCCCGTTCCAGCCATCTCCAACGCGCGCATCGCCATGGTTATCACGGCAGGCGGCGCAACGCTCGGAGATGGCCTCGGCGGCACGTATCGCTGGTCGTTCAACTCGACGGCTGCCGACGACGGCTTCAACGTGGTTCGCCCCAACACGAACCCAGCTTCCGGTCGCTGGCTGCTGATTCTGCCAAATCCCGCCGGCCTCAATGCCAATCTGCTGAACGGGCAAGCCGCGTCCTACTACCTGAACGCGAGCAACCTGAATGCCGGCACAGTTCCGACTGCGCGCCTCGGTTCCGGCGCGGCGAATACGACGACCTATCTTCGTGGCGACCAGGTGTGGTCGACGGTGAATGCGGTCTCACTCAACGGCCAGGCCGCTGCTTTCTATCAGAACGCATCGAACATCAATGCCGGCACATTGGCGACGGCCCGGATGGGAAGCGGTGCGCCAGACAGCAGCAACTACCTGCGCGGTGACGGCGTCTGGGCCGCGGTGAATGCGTCAACATTGGGAGGACAATCCTCCGCGTACTTCCTGAACGCCAGCAATCTGAATGCAGGCACGGTACCGACGGCCCGACTCGGCTCTGGAACGGCGAACGGCTCGACCTTCCTGCGCGGCGACAACGTGTGGTCGCAGGTCGACGCGGCGCTGCTCAACGGACTCTCTGCCTCGCATTTCCTTAACGCCAGCAATCTGAATGCCGGCGCGATCTCCGCTTCCCTCGTTCCGCTCAACGCGGTGTCGCAGCATCAGGGCAACCTGAAAACGCGAAACTTCCCGGGAAAGGTCGGCACCAACGTGACGCTCGCTGCTGGATCTGGACCGCCGAGTATCTCCGGGTCGAATGACGGCGACGTGTGGGAGTACTACTGAGCCATGGTTGCTGAGCGCTGGGTAAACGGCAGTGGCACGGCTCGAAAGATCAGAGAGCGCTGGGTCAACGACGGCGGCACCGCTCGGAAGATCAAAGAGCGCTGGGTCAACGACGGCGGCACCGCTCGGTGCATTTATCGGAGTGAAATAGTCAATCCGAATCTCACCTTGGTCACCATCTCGAGCTGGCGATCGAACCAAGACACCAGCGCGATACTGGCGGTGAGACCGGATGGATCTGTCTATGCCTACGACCTCAGCATTCTGACATCTGTAACGCCGTGGCTGATCCCGCCCGGCAATGAAGCCTCGTACGAGTGCATGGCTACGAGAATATCTGGGCAGACTGTATCGGGGACGGTGGGGTCGTGGCTCTCGCTCGGGCAGGAGCAATTCTGGAGTTTGACGACAACGGGAGTTGGGGTCCGGCTAGCCAATATTCGAATCGATATCCGCCTGATCGGTACTACGACAATTCTCGGCTCATTCACCGTCAGCTTCATGGTGGAGAGGGGATGATGAATGAGGAACACGCGTTCCAACTGTGGCTCACCATCCTGTCGTTCGCGCTGGGCGGTCTCGGCGTCGTCGTTTGGTACTTCCTTCAGAAGGTAATGGACATGCCGGCAACGTACGCCACAAAGGGTGATCTGAAAGTCGCGACGGACGGCTGGAAGGAAGAGATGCGCGCCATGCGCGAAGAGCGCCGTGAGGACAACCGGAACACGCAGGGAAAGCTGGACAAGATCGACGACACCGTCACTGGCATCCATCGGCGTATCGACACGCTTGTTCACGGCGGAAAGGTCGAATGAGTGAAGCATTCATCCGCGCGTGGAAGAAGACGCATCGCGCTGAAGGCGGATACGTCGATCATCCGAGTGATCCGGGTGGAAGAACGAATCACGGCATCACGGAACGCGTAGCGCGCGCTCACGGTTTCAAGGGTGATATGCGCGACCTGTCTGCGGTCAAGGCTGAAGAGATCGCCAAGCGCGAATACTGGGACGTTATCCGGCTCGACGAGATCTCAACACTGTCTGACGCGATCGCGCAGGAACTCTTCGACACGAACCTCAACATGTGGGCCGACAAGGCGGGTGGCCGTGCCGCCATTTACTTCCTGCAGCGGCAGCTAAATGCCCTGAACAGCCAGCAGAGGCATTACCCGGACGTCGTCGTCGACGGCCGGATCGGCGAGAAGACCATTGCGGCGCTTCGAGAATTCCTGCGCCGACGCGGGAAGGATGGCGAAACCGTACTGCTGCGCGGACTCAACTCGGAACAGACCTGCGACTACCGCCGGCAGGCCGAGGCAAATGAACTGAAGGAAGACTTCTACTTCGGCTGGGTACTCAATAGGGTGGTCATATGAACTGGTTGAGCAATGCGTGGACGACGCTCAAAGCGTACAGCCTGCCTCTGGGACGACGGTCCGAGACCGCGGCGCCGCGCTGCACGCCGTGAGAGAACTCCTCCTCAAGCGCTGGCTGCTCGATGCTGCCGAGGTATTCGATGCCTGGCGCGTGATCCCGCGCCTGCTCGTGTTCGGATACTGGCTCTGGATCGTCTGGCTGGTCGATGGGCTGATGCGCTGGTACCAGCACCTGCCGGTCGCCGAGCGCACGCTGGAGGCTTCTGGCTTCGCCACGTTCGTCGTCACGGCCGTCACGGGCATGGGTAGCTGGGTGTCGAAGATCTACATGGATGGCGGTCGTTCATGGGCCGAAGAGACGCGCGAATGAGCCGGGATCTCACTATGATCGCGATCGGCATTCTGATCGGACTGGCGATCGGCTGGTTCCTGTGGCGACCGCCGGCGCCTGTTGTCGAGGGGCATGCCTCAGAAGAGCAGCTACCGAGCGGCAGCATCGCGCTCGAGCGTGAGCCGGAGGCCCCCGTGCCAGTCCCGCTCAAGCAGGCGACGCGCGAACTGGACCGAAAGGCGAAACTTGAGCGCGCCGTGCGCATCACGGTTGCGCCGAAGACGCCTATCGCTGCAGTCCAGCCCTGCCCACCTGTGAACTTGGACATCGGTCTCGTGAAGATGCCGGACGAGACGCGTCGCGTCGTCGTGCATTCAAGCGACGGCGAAGTACTCGGCGGTGTCGACATCCCGATCCAGGCAACCGAACAGGTCAAGCAGCTGAAGTGGGCGGCCGGCGCGCTCTACGCGCCGCAGGAAGAAGCGTACGGTGCCTTCCTCGATCGCGACATCGGTCCGCTGCGCGTCGGTGCAGAACTGATGCAGTCACGCGAGCATGGCGTGAGCGGCATCATCCGAGTCGGCATCAGGTTTTAGAAGAGGCCCGCCTGCTGCGGCGCCTGCGCCGTCGTGTCGTTCTGGCGGTTCCATTCCATCGCCCAAGCGCGCGCTTCTTGAGCAGCCTCTACGTAGGCCGGTGAGGGTCGCTGATCGATCTCCTGTCCCTTGCGGTACGTCGCCCAGATCTTGTCGCGGATCTCTTGCGGCAGCCGCTTCCAATGCTGAAGGCAACCCCAGACCGCGGGTGGCACCTGCTTCTCGCACCCTGGCCAATGACAGTGATGCTCGCGGGTCTGCGGCTGCCGCCGCACGTACGCTGCCTTGCCCTCCTTCCTCGTCTGCCGATGCTTGCTGATCTCCGCCATGAGGACGTCGACGAACTGGTTTCCAAATAGCCTTTTGCCGGCATCCTGCCATGACTCGTACATCGGCGCGGACTGGCTGCCTATATTGTTCGGCGCCATGGCACCATAGCCTTGTCGGATCACGAACCGTGCGAAGCACTCCATCATGAATCGCAGCCGGTCATCAGAAATACCGAGGTCGGCCGCGACTCGCGCCTGTAAATTCTCGTCGCTCACAGCACCAGCGTGATGCGCTCCGCTGCGCGCGTGATGGCCGTGTAGAGCCAGCGAGTGGCCTGATCCCGGAAGACGCAGCTCTCGTCGAAGATCATGACGTTCGGCCAGGACGAGCCTTGGCTCTTGTGGCACGTCAGTGCCCAGCCGAAGTCGAACTCGTCGTATCGGCGTCGATACGAATACTGCAGCGATGCCTCCTCGCCGGCGAAGAACTCGACAGGAACATCGACCGGCACTGGCCTGGTGATCGTGTCGTCGTCCTGCGATGACACGTCCATCGTGACCAGCTTGTGGGCGAGCGATGCCTTCTCCACGGTCCAGAGTCCGCCGTTCAGCAGTCCCTTCTCGCGATTGTTGCGAAGGCACACGAGCCGTTCGCCCTGCTGCGGCGCTGTGCCTGCGTAGCACTTCAACTGGCGGATCCGCATGTTGCAGCCGCGCCGCGTCCGGTTCGTGCCGACCAGCACCTGGTCGGCCGCCAGCACATCGTCAGGATCTGGCCGGCCCGCGATGATCTTGCTGTCACCGTAGGCGCCGCGGCATAGCCGCTTGCCCTCACGGACCTCCATGGATAGGCGAATGATCGGATTGTCGGCCGCCTGGCGATGGATCTCGGTCAGCATTACGTCCGGCATCGCCTCGGTAAAGAAGCCGGTGCCACTGACCGGCGGCAACTGCGCCGGATCGCCGAGCACAAGGATCTTCGTGCCGAAACTCAGGAGATCACGCGCGAGATCGTCGCCGACCATCGAGCATTCGTCGATGATGACCAGCTTGGCTGCCAGCACTGGGCTGTTCTGGTTCAGCTTGAACAGGACGGTGCCATCGTCCTGCTCCTCGACCTTATATATGAGAGAGTGGATCGTGCTGGCGCCCGGACACCCCTTCGATCGCAGGACAAGGGCGGCTTTGCCCGTGAACGACGCGAATAGGACCGCGCCGCTGATGGAATTGGCGATCTCCCGCGCAAGGGTGGTTTTGCCCGTGCCGGCATAACCGAACAGACGAAACACCTGCTTTCCGAACGGATCCAGCGCCCATGCGAGCACGGTTCGAAGCGCGTGGGACTGCTGCGGAGACCACATCAGGCAGCCACCATAAACGGAATGTCGAAGAGGCCTTGCGCGCCGCGGTATGGGACCGGCTTGCTCAGACGGAGGACATGATCCAGCACCCAGCAGTACGGTCCGCTCACATGCTTGTGCGCGCGTAACCATGGATATTGTTCATCGCATGCGCCACGCAGAATGGTATCGACGTGAATGCAGTCGATGAGTTCCGCTGTCGCGATCACAGCGCCGAAGTCCATCATGGAAAGATAGATGCCGGTCGGCCGGTCGATCTCGTATCCGTCATGACTGAATTCAGTATCCAGCCATTGGCGGCTCTTCCCCGCATGGATGTAGAGCGGGCCGCGGTATCGAGTCCACCAGACGCGATTTTCGACGCGCTTCTGGCCGAGAGCGATCAGCTCGGCGTAGGGCTGGGCAATCGTAAGCGCCTTCATCAGTCGCGTTCCACGATGCTGCTCTTGAAGTCCGGCACGGCCTGATAACCGCTGCTCTCCTTCGTCAGGAAGCCGAGCGCGGTGAGTTGGTCGCACTGTTCATAGACGCGCGCCGCATTGCCGCGATAGTTCCAGCGCCGGCCCAGTTCCTTGTGTGCTGCGCTCGCAGTGACAGTGGAGTCGAAGAAGCCGTCGACGATCAGTTTCGCGACCATGCCGCGGCACGCGGTCAGGTCGGTCTCGATGACGGTCCGCTGTACTGTGACCTGAATTTCAGGACGCGTGGCCAGCACTTTCAGCAACGCTGGCGCTTCGTTCATCAGCCGCAGTTTGAAGCGCTGATACAGCGCATCATCGTCAGTCGGATACTGACCTTCGTCCTCTGCCGGCTTGTGGACCGCCGGTGCCGGCGCTGTCGTCGTGGGCGCCGCTGCGCTCGAAAGGTGTGTGGTCATCAGCCCGATCAGCGTATCCAGCTTCTCATCCGTCGATTTGCTCATCGTGTCCTCTGGCTCTTTGGTAGGAATGTTTGGAACAACTGGCGGAGTAAATTCCGTCGCCGCCTTCTGCCCTTTCGCAACGGAGATGGCGCCGTATTCGGTCATCCAGGTCGGCTGCACGTAGGTCTTAACGACGTGTTTTCCCCAGCACGCGTAAAACTGGCCATTCTCCAGTTGGGCAACCGCTGAGGCGGTCGGCTTCGCTACGCCGGCCGGGATGTTGTCCAGCACTCGCTTGATCTCGTTCGCTTCGCGCTGCACGCCGAGTAGCCAGACCGGGCAGGACCGCAGCAACTCTTTGTCGACGCCGCCGATGTCCTGGCTGTCGAGCCAGACATAGTTCTTGAGGCCGGAGCCCTTGCGGATCAGTTCGATGGCGGCGAGCTTCACTGGCGATCCGCGGCCTTGCGGAATGAATTCCCAGGCTTCCGGAATGATCGTGATCGTGTTCTGCTCGTGCTCGTAGATCCATTCCATACATGAGCGCATGACCAGCGACTGCAACTCGGATGGAAACTTGTCGCGGTTCGCAAGATCGAGCACGTTCACGCCAGCGTGCAGGTCAAGCCTCGGAGCGAATCGGACCTTTGCGATACGCGGCACGACGATGTCGAGATAGGCATCCAGCGTGGTAAAGACGCCCTCGCTGATGCCCTTCGCCGTCTTCAGCAGCGTGCGGACATTGCGCTGCACGTCAGACAGCGTCCGAGCGCCCTTGCTGGCCTTGATGATCCAGTTGCGCTCGAACTTCATCTTCTCGCGCAGCGTGGCTTCAAGCACGGATGCGACGAACTGCCAGTCGGCGCGCTCACGGAAGTACGGTTCGGTTCCGCGAGCGCGAGCGAACGAGCGCTCACCTCGCTTTGTGACGAAGGCCAGTGCGGATCGACCCGATCGCGCGATCAGCGCTTCGAGGGTCGTCGTTTTTCCCGCCTCTTGGGTCTGACCCACGATGACCATGTTCCGAATCGGAATTTCGACCGGCTTCGCGCTGCCGACCTCGTACCCGAGATGAACGGTCTCGCTCACGATCCGATCCTCTTGCCAGTCATCTCGCTAGTCATCACCTGCTGCTGCCGCAAGGCGCGGATCGTCTCGCGAACGACTCCCATCTTCTGCAGCTTGTCCCGGGCCCAGCCTTCGCTACGGCCCTGCAACTGCTGAATTTCCTTGGTCAGAAACTGGTATTGCTCATCAAGCGTCATTGTGTTCTGCCCTCAAGTCTTCTGATGCTTCGGCTGAAAATGGCACCAGCTGCTCTAGCCACGGGAAGCGACCGATGAGTCCCTGGCGTAGTTGGTAGCTGGCGGCATGCTTGAAATGCCCCATGTATGAGGCATAGATCGCAATGACCTGATCCAGCGCGTCCGTATTCGACGTGATCTCGCCATTGCGTACGTGCTGGCGCTCCCATCTGGCAAGCTTGTCGCGACAGTGAGCAACGACGCGCCGCCGGACGAGCGTGTGCGTCGGACGCACTACATATCCGAGGAAGTCGATACCATCAGCCAACGGGCGTAGCTTCTGTTCCGCCTTTAGTTCCAGGCGAAGTTCTGTGCGCAGGAAATCGGTGATCTGGACCAGCCATCTTTCTAGCTGATCGCGGTCGTGATGTACGAGCACGAAGTCATCGACATAGCGTAGGTATCGCGGTGCCTTCAGGACGTGCTTGACGAATTTGTCCAGCGGGTCCATGTAGACATTGAAGAAGAACTGGCTGGACAAGTTGCCGATCGCAATCCCACATCCGGCGGGAGAGTTCGCTAACCGCTTGTGCGGCGGCACAGCAGCATGCTCTTCCTTGGAGCACGCCATCACAACGCCAGTGCGTGCGATGGAGTGATTGATCAAGGCATGCGCGGCACGCTGCGCAACCTCTGGCACTTTCCCGCGTTCCATCTGCTGCTTCAGCATCCGCCAAAGCGTAGGCCTATGCAGCGAGTTGAATGCGTTGCTGATGTCAAGTTGAAGGTAGTAGCCGCCGCCCTGCCCGCTCGCGACCTGACGGACAAACTTGCTAAGCCGGGCTACTGCTGAATGGGTTCCTTTACCTTTACGATTGCTGTAACTGTCGTGGATGAACTGAGACTCGTACAGCTTTTCCAGCTGCGGCACGAGCCAGTGATGAACCACCCTGTCAGCAAAGGCAGGAGCGTGGATCTCGCGCGCCTTCGGCGTGAGCTGCACGAAACACAGTGGCGGCGATGGCTGCCAAGAGAACGTATTGAGTCGTTCTTCTAGTCCAAGAATGCTGTCGAAAGCATTGCAATCGAACGCGAGTTGATCGCGTGAAGGTTTCTTTCCACGGCGTGCTGTACGCCATGCAGAATAGAGGGCACTAAACGTAGCTGTACCGTGACACTCACCGGCGCACACCGCGCGGACCTGGCAGAGATTGTCGTGGTTGTTCCAGTTCGTGTTGCCATTATTGAGATTGACGACCCACGCGGCGCCCGAACGGGCAGACGCTATCCCGCGAACTTCGGACCCCATCTGGCATCCATCGAGGTAGCCAGACGTCGTCATGGATTTGCCCCCTTGCGAGAGGCGTCACGGGAACTCAGTGTCTGGGCTCGCTGCGGCTGGCCTACGGCCGCCGCATTCTGGCCCTTCGAGTACAGATCGTTCAGCCAGCCACCTACCTGCATGCCGAGACTTCGAACGAGCCTGGAGACGGCCTCCAGTTGTCCATTGCTTCCCCACGCTTTGACCAGATCTGCGATGTTGATCTCGATCTTCAGATTGTCCACGGCTTCTGACAGTTCGTGGACCCTCTGCAGCTTGATTCGACCCCTCGTGTACCAAGCGAGATGAACGCATCGCACGACATGGCGTGCTGCCGCCCGCACATCGTTTCCAGTGCTATGTCGGAACTTCACTGGAAAACGTGTGACTGCCTGTTCGATACAGGCAGCGACACGGGCCGCATCCTTAGCAATGGCTGGAAGCTCGTCACTCACATCAGGCCTCTATTCCCGAGAGGCCAAGCTGCTGACCGGCGCACACCGCGCGGACCTGGCAGAGATCGTCGCGGCTGCCCCAGTTCGTGCTGCCACTATTGAGATAGACGACCCACGCGGCGCCCGAACGGGCAGCGCAGTTCTTGCCAGTCCACGTCCAGCCGAACGGACCCTTGAAATGCGCCGGGTCCACAGCCGGGTTGCATCGATCGTAGTCAACGATCGACAGCAATTCGTAAGGAGAGCTGTATGGTCGCCAGACCTTTCGGTTAAACAGATCCAGATCGGCGCACGCCTGCATTGCGTCGGTATGGTTCACGTTCTTGCCGTTCAGCAGCGGAGCTGCGACATGTACAAGGTTCGTGCTTCGATCCCACGTCGCGACGTAGTCACCGGTTGTCGGCTTGCAGTCAGCGCCGAGATTCACATACCGCGGCAAGGCAGGAACAGCTGGCCTCACTAGCAGTTCACGCTCTAACCGCAAAACACGCTCGGACAAGCTGATGGTCGTCGTAGCACGGCGACGGGTCACAGGCTTGCTGAGGCTCTTCGCTTTTTTGGCAGATTTCATGTGTTACTCCAGAATGTCCGAGAGCCTAGGACTGACCGGCGCACACCGCGCGGACCTGGCAGAGATCGTCGTGGCCGTACCAGCTCGCGTCGCCATTAACGAGATAGACGACCCACGCGGCGCCCGAACGGGCAGCGTAAGGCTGCGAGGTCCATGTCCAGGGCGCTTCTTCGATGTCCGGGAAGTAGAGCTTCGGCAGTGCAGGAAACTGCGACCGGTCGCAGATGAGGAATGCTTCCTCAGGTGTTGGCGCCCGCATCGATCGGCCGTAGATAGCGTGCTTCTCGGCAGCTGCGATACCCGCCTTGTAAGCCTTCGACGGTAGTGCGTAGGCCGCAACGATGATCGGTTGCGCCAGCAACGGGATCTCAACTCGCACCAGCTCGTGCCGCTCGGCGTAGTCGGATGGGACAGCGATCAATTCGCTGTCCTGGAGGATCAGTTTTGTGTAGGTGGGTTTCATGCTCTTCACTTGTGTATGGATGGGGGATCAATCGTCCTGCCGAGATTCCTCCGGCCTGACCGTGTTCTTCTGCTCCCATTCGATGACCGATGAGAGCGGATACAGGATGGCGCCGCCGACCTTCACGTAGGGCGGGCCCTTGCGCTGATACCTCCACTGCTTCAGCGTGCCGACCGTCACCTGGTCTTTGAGCCTGGTGCACAGTTCCCGCGGCGTCAGATGAAGTTCGTCGCTCAAAACAGCGGCTTCCTGGTTGCCGGCTTCTGCGCGACCGGCGCCGCTGTTGGCGCTGGCGTCCGCGTCGATGCGGGCTCACGCGGCGCGGTATGCGAGGCAGAAGCCGCCGGTCGTGCCGTGCGTGCGGCCTGCTGACCAGCGCTCGGGGTTCTCGTTGCGCCCTGAGTGGCTGGCGCCGCAGCAGGTTTCTGCGCGGGCGGCGATGCAGGCTGCTGAGCCGCTGGCTGTGCTGCCGGCGGCGGTGTGGCGTTTCGTCCGCGTTCGGCCTGAGCGGCGATCACTGCGGCAGCATCGTTACCGCCGCCGTTACCGGATTCCTCGGCCTTCAGTTCGTCGAATCCCTTTGCGGATGCGATCAGCGTCTTGTGGAACTCCTCGCCCAGAGCAGACTGGATGTCCGCCGGCGTCTTGGCCCAGCACGCCTCGACATGCGTAACGCCACCCTCTGCATTGCTCAGCAGCCGGTTGCGGTAACTCTCGACCTTCGGATCCAGTTGCAGGGCGCCATCGACCCAGTCGCGCACCTGCTTGCCGTCGTCAGCCGTGATGTAGCCCTCCTTCCGGCCGAGGATGTTCCGCAGCGCGCCAGGGCACTTGATGACGGTCTGGCGCGTGCCTTCGTCGTGCATCATGAGCGAGGCAGTCATTTCGAAGAGGAAGTTCTTCTCCTGAATCGGCTGCAGGCCGAGCGGCACGTAGACGGTTTTCTCGCGACCATCGACCATCGCCTTCTCGGGCTTGTCCTTCTCGCGTGCGCGGCAGCACACGACGATGTGCATGTCGCTCTGCAGCAGCACGTTCATGAAGCGCTTGTGCTCGGCCTTCGCCTTGTTCCACATGCCCTTGTTCGCGTCCGCGATCTCGGTGCAGCCGCCGGTTCCTTCCCACTCGTGCGACGCACTGTCGACAACCAGCACTTCGATGCCGGCGCGCTCCCATTCTCGGATCGCCTGGATATACCGGTCCGGGCTGAAGGGCGCATGCAGGTCGGCGATCAGGAACGGTTCGTTGGTCGGCTGCGTCGCATTGGCGAGCACGTCCGCATTCAGCGAACCGCGGCGGTTCTCGGTATCGAGGAACCCGACCTTTGATGCATCGTAGTTCGCGAGCCCGTAAGCGAAGTGAATCGCCGTGACAGTCTTGCCGCTGCCGGACACGCCGCAGAATGCGATGACGAGTCGCGCGCCCTCGCGCACTGCCTTTCTGATCGTAATGACGCCCATGAGTCCTCTCGTGTTGCTGAATTCGGGTTAGATCGTGTTCACTTCCAGATCGTGGTTCGCGACGCGCGACACCACGAACTGCAGGTTCTTCTCCTGAAGCGCACGCTCCCGGAAAGCCTCATAATTCTCGTCATCCATGAGTTCGAGCCCGTCGACGCAGATCAGGCCGAGGCGACCTGCGCGCAGCTTGGCAATCTCAATTGCGATGTCCGTTTTCTGCGCAGTGTTGAGGCGATCGAAGGCAACGCCATCGCGGTACAGCTGTTTGTCGCGCAGCTCAAGGCCAGGAATGGGCAGCGACTTCAGCAGGTCGAGCTTGTAAGCATCGATCTCTTTCAGCGCCTGCGTCTGCGCGGCGGCTTCCTCTTCCAGCACGGACAGTTCGGCCTCCATCTGCTCGATGGTCTTTAGCGCTTGGACACGCCGGGCGGACTCATCGCGGTTCGATCGGATGGCGGTCAACTGAGCCTGCAGCGGCTCCTTCACCGCGGCATGGTCTTCCAACGTGATCTGACGCTGCTGGCCGGCGAGTTCCGCAATCTCGCGGAACTCCGCCGTTTTCGCTTCGGCATCGGCGGCACGATGCTCACGGCGCGCAGCGATGCAGGCCTGAATTTCGGCAATGCGGTTCTGCAGACCAGTGATCTGTCCCTGATAGACCTCGATGTCTAGGTCCGCTGCGGCTTTGATGTCGGCGACCTCCTTGTCGTTGGCCGCCTTGAGGCTCGACAGCTTGGTGTCGATGCGGCTCAGTTCGGCATCGCGCTCTTCCTCAAGTGCGGCAATCTGTGCCTCGATGTCATCCTCGCCCCCGAGAGCCGCGCCAGACTCCTCCGGCAGCAACTCGCGAAGCTGCTTGATCGTCTTCTTCTTCTCGTCGACGGCCCGATTCGTGCCGGTGCGAGCCTCGAAGATCTGGCCGCGCGTCGTGTCGATCGCGTAGAGACCATGAACGCCGGGGATCTGCTTCACCTGGAACCCGGCAATCTCGGTCAGCTGACCATAGTCGACGTCGAGCGGCATGGTCTCCAGCAGAATCTTGATCCGGTCCGCCGGCTTCGCCTTCAGCAGTTCGACCGGGTTGTTCGACAGTTGGTCGATCAACGACTGGACAATCTCGGCTGGTCGCGGCTGGACCTTTCGCCCGACGCGGACCTCGACATCCGTCTTCTCGGGCTGGATGCGCTTGCGCAGCATCATGCCGTCGTCCAGTTCGAGGACGATCTCACCCTCCTTCGATCCTTCTCGCAGCAGCGTGGCGTCATGCCCTTTGATCCCGATCGCCTGGATGCCGGAAATGATGCTGGACTTGCCGTGACCGTTGCGGCCCGTGATCTCGGTGAAGCCCTTGCCCGGCTCGAACTCGAACTCGTCGAATCCGAGTACGTTCTTGAACTTGATTCGCGTGACTTTCATCGCTGTACCCAGTTCGGAAGTTGAAGTTTCTGGATGGTGTGTCCGTAGTCGGGATACTCGCCGCGCTGGCGACATTCGAGGATCCGCAAGAAGTCGCGCCGCGCCGTGACGCGCGCACGCTCGATCATTTCCTCGTCCGCGTAGTAAATGCCGACCGCGAAGGGCCATTCCTTCTCGATCGCGATCCAGACGAACTGAGAGGGGCGGACACGGTAGGCGGAATGCAGCACATCGAAGTACCAGGCCGGCTGCAGGTCGTATCTGAACTTAGCGGCATCACGGCCGAACGCGTCCGGACTCGCGTCCGTGGTCGACTTCACGTCGATCACGATGCCGCCATCGATATCACCGATCCGGTAGTCGAGACGGCACTTTATGAGCGCGCCCGTTTCAGGGTCCGGCGCGAAAAAGGACTGTTCAGAGACGCCGCCGGTCAGCAGCCCTGACGCAACCGGATGCCGGTGAGCTTCGTCGCGCACCTTGATGCATGCGTCATACTGCTGCGCAGTCAGCAGCGTCTTGCCGGCATTGGCAGCCGCATACGCGGCGTGCGCTTCCTTGTCGGCATTCGAGCGATGCGGAAGATCCAGCGCCATGAAGAACTCGGTCTCGAACAGGTCGGGCTCGAGAATCGCGCGGTGGATCGCATTGCCAAGCAACAGCGCGGGTGTACTCGGCTGGCGCACGCGGTTCGGATCGACGTATTCAGCCCAGTAGTGGCGGTCGGACCGCTCCGCGATGCAATCCAGATGCGACTTCGAGGTGCCTGGAGCATCGTGGTACTGCTCGTTCGTCATCTCGACGTAGCCGAACAGTTCACGCTCTTCGAGTACGGCAACCATCATTCCTCCCCGCGCTGGTCTTTTGTGACCCGCTGCCAGTTGTTGGGACGCCAGACGCGCGGATTCACTTCGCATGGCGCGACTTCATGACCGACGCGAAGCGCGACGTAGCAGCGCCGACGTCGGATCACGAACTGCGGCGCCTTGTCGGCGCAGGGCGCCGCAGGCCTGTGAGCGGGCTTGCGCAAGGCTATTGCTCCACCACAGGCTGTGCGGCCCGATGCGCACTGCGAGAGGACTCCAAAATCGGGAGGTTCGCTTCGGTCGGCACGTAGATCACCTCGCGTTGCGGGCTGCCAGCAACCTTGTCGATCCACAAGTAGCGCAGGTATTCGTCGTGCCCCCTCAGACCATCGGCGACGATGCGATTCGCTTCCGCAACGCCCTTGGCCCGCTCGATCTCAGCATCCGCGAACATTTTTGCGGAATCCCGCTTCGCCTGCGCTTCGAGCACAGCAATCTTCCGGTTCTGCTCTGCCCGGTTGAACTCCGCCTCGCCGGCGAGGCGTGCCGACCACACGTTGTAGTTCGGGCATCCCCACATGCCCAACGCGACGAAGAAGGACAGGATCATCAATCCGACAAGACCCACGCTCAGTTCTTTCATTTCATGCTCCCAACTGTTGTTGCCCAATCAAACATTCCCGATGCCCCCACATCATTCGCACATGCGAGTAGTCATCCCGTGATGGATCGGTCTCGGTTGATCCGAGATTGATCAGATACGGGACTGCCTCGAACTCGGTCATCACAAAGACTTCGGTCGCGTGACGATCACAGCACTCGCATGGCCCGAACTTGACGGACGAGTGGCGTGTGCTCCTCATGCGGTACGCGAACACGGTCAGCGATACTCCGCATCGTCATCAATCGTCGTGATGGCGCCATTCATAGTGAGTCCGATCTGCCACCCATCCCGCTCGGCTTCTGCGGTGCGCTCCCACATAACGGCGCAGTCCTCGGCGAAGTCGGCGCGCATGCGCAGCGTTTCGTTCTCCTCGGCAAGCGCGACGGCTGCCTGGGCGAGTTGGCGAATTGCGATCGCATCCCAGCGTCGAACGGCAGCGGCGAGCGCAGGGCCATTCACGATTTCTGTTCCAGTGCGCCGCGGATTCGGGACCGACACCAGTCCGCCGCCTTCGCACGAAACGCAGCGGCCGAACTCATGCGAACCCCAACCACCGCATGCGCCGCACTCGCGTACGAGGATCGGGCCGAAGTAGTTGCGCGGGCCGATGAATGGAGGTTCGGATGGGGTCATGACGATGCTCAGTTCAGACCGAGGACGCCGGGTAGTGTGGGGTCGGCGTCGGATCGCGATGAAAACTAGGCAGCCCCCATCGCGACGCTCGCCCCTCCCTGCGGGCGGCGATGTCCTCTGCGCACTTGCCGTGCGGAAAACGCCTCGCGTGCTCCCTCTCCGTGGCGGAGACGATCGCGTTGCAGGTTCGCTCAACGCAGTGCATGGACGCGTCATCCATGTAGTGCGCGAGCATCGCGAGCCTGAATGCGGTGTCGATGGAATGGCCCGCATTGATGAGAGCGGCTGCGACCTCGGGCTTCGCGTTCGGGCAGCCTAAGGCTGCGAGGCGCATCGCCAGGGCGGCGCGGTTGACGGAGCCATTCTTCCGGATGATGTCGGGAAACTTCTCGATCGGAAATTCGCTTCGCGGATACATGCCGTCCTCCTGTTACCGCTTCGGAAACCACACGAACCGCTGCGAGCCAGCACCAGTGAAACCCCAGTGCCGAACATCCTCGCCACGGCGACGCAGTACGCGCGCGCGCTTCGAATGCACGTAGCGGACAGCGCCGATGCCGCGAGAATTCTTTGGCTTGTTGCTCATGCCGCCTCCCGTTCTGCGCGTTACTCAAATTCGGTACACCTGCAGATTACTCATTTTTGAGTAATTCGCAAGCGTTTTCGGTAGCGCCTAGTCAATTCCGGTATGTGACCGTCACGACCAGTCAGGACGCAAAATTGCTCATATTTGCGTAAGTGCTCGAATTCGGTACAATTTCCACTGCGTTCAGTGGCTTGGAAATTGGGGATCAGACGGTGCCGCGCGAGAAATTCTCAAAGGTCTTTCAGCAGCGACTCGACGATATCGAGCGCGATGCGCGCGACCACGGCAGCAGCATCACGGCGATCTGCCGTGCGGCGAAGATCTCGCGCGCAACGCCGGATCGCTGGCGTATGGAGGTGCCGAAGACTGTCAAGGTCATCGACGAGATGGAAGCCGCGCTGGCCAAGCACAAGAAGAAACGCGGTAGCGACTGACCCCGATCCGTTCTGCGTTCGACATAAACCAGATTGCTCAAATTTGAGTAATCCAGTATAAGCACTGCCGCAGCTATTGCGGTTGCTTACGGTCGGGACGTTTTAATCGTCCCAAGCCCATGTTCGAACTGCGCCCTTATCAGCAGGAAGGTGTCTCCGACATTCGCACCATGCTCTCGCAGGTGCGGGCCGGTGTGTATGTGTGCCCGACCGGCGCGGGCAAGACGGTTACGTTCGGATGGATAGCGCGATGCGCGGCCGAGATGGGCACGCGCGTTCAGATCCTCGCTCACCGCGACTCGCTGATAAAGCAGGCTGGCAGGAAGCTGACCGAATACGGCGTCGAGCACGGCATCATCATGGCTGGCTACACGCCGAAGCCGCACTGCCCGGTGCAGGTCGGGTCCGTGCAGACGATGGTTCGGCGGATCAAGAAGAATCCGCATCTCTACCAGTTCGATCTGGTCATCATCGACGAAGGGCACTTATCGATGGCGAAGTCATACCGTGACATCGTCGACGCCCTTCCAGATGCATCCATCCTGGCCGTAACCGCGACCCCTTCCCGCCTCGACGGCAAGGGGCTCGGTACGCATGCGGGCGGCTTCTATGACCAGATGGTGCTCGGACCCACGACCCGCGAACTAATCGACATGGGCAACCTGGTGCAGCCCGTCGTGTATGCGCCGGCCGAACAGCTCGACTTGTCCGCGGTGAAGATGAAGGGCGGCGACTACGATGCTGAGCAGCTTGCTGCCGTCGTGGACAGGCCGACCATCACGGGCTCCGCAGTCGAGCATTACCGCCGCATCTGCGATGGCGTCCCGGCGATCGGCTGGTGCGTGAACATCAAGCATGCCGAGCATGCTGCAGCCGAGTTCAATGCGGCCGGCATCGCCTCGATCGCGCTGCATGGCGAGCACACCGGTGAGGAGCGCGATGCCGCCATGGCTGCGCTGGAGAGCGGCGAACTCAAGGTCGTTTTCTTCTGCCAACTCCTGGTCGAAGGCGTGGACTGTCCCGCGATCGGCGCCGTCATCATGCTGCGTCCGACCATGTCGCTGGTCAGCTATCTGCAGGTCATCGGCCGCGGCCTTCGTCCGCATCCGAACAAGAAGGTCTGCTACGTCCTGGATCACGCCGGACTCACGTTCCGGCACGGGCTCGCCGACGAAGAGCGCGAATGGACGCTCGACGGTATGCGAAAGCAGAAGCGGAAGAAGAAGGATGCCGGCGCGAATGTCCGCATCGCTCAATGCCCGGAATGCTTCTGCGTGTTCCCGCCAGCTCCGTTCTGCCCGAACGGTCACGAGATGCCGAAGCGCGAGCGCGAGATCGAGCATGTCGACGGCGAGCTGCAGGAAATCACGCCGGAAATGGCGGCGCAGATGAAGCGCAGCAAACAGAAAGAGATCACGAAGGCGAAGACGCTGGACGAGTTGAAGGCGCTCGCCGCCAAGTACGGCTACTCGGAGAAGTGGGCCGAGATCAAGTGGGGATTCAAGGAACGCGCTCGAGAGCGGTTCCAAGGGTCGCGGGACAAATATTTCGAATCACTGTTTGCGGCGTACGACCGTTGAGGAGGATGAGTGTCAGATCTCAACAAGGCCATGCTGATCGGCCGGCTCGGCAAGGATCCGGAGGTTCGCTACATGCCGAGCGGTAAGGCCGTCTGCAATTTCAGCATCGCGACCGGAAAGAAGTGGAACGACAAGCAGACCGGCGAACAGCAACAGCGCACTGAATGGCATAACGTCGTCATGTTTGACAAGCTGGCTGAGATCGCCGGCGAGTATCTGCGCAAAGGCAGCCAGTGCTACGTCGAGGGCGAGCTCACAACCCGTAAGTGGCAGGACAAGGAAGGTCGTGATCGCTACACGACCGAAATCGTGGGCCAATCTCTGCAACTCCTGGGCGGCCGCTCCGACTCCGGTGGTCGTGACAACCAGAATGCCGGCGAGAGCCGGTCACGACCGGCGCAGGAACGTCGGGCGCCTGTCGATGAGGGAGGGTTCGACTCGGATATCCCGTTCTGACGATCAAGCACAGGAGGACGCGCCATGCGCGAGGTGACAGAGCATCGGGTCGATGCATGCAATGAGCGAATTCGAGTCTGGGCTGACCCGGACAATCGTGGCGACAATCACGCATACATCGCGGAGTGGGACAACGGCGCGACCGGCGGCGTAGCCCGTATTGACTTCCAGGTCGGCGCTGTCGGGCTCGGCCTCGGCGTGAATGGCATCACCAACGAGGTGTTGCTGGCCATCGTCTCGGACCGGCTCAAGCAGTTCCAGCAGGGCCCCGCCTATTGCCAGGAAAACGATCGCGTCATCGATTCGATCCAAACCGCCATGTTCTGGCTCGCCGAGAGATCCAATCGCGTCGCCAGCGAAAAGACGGCGGCGTGATTCATGCGGGAGGGCGGAGTACAGCGTCTCATATGGCTCGCACTTGCAAGAACGACCGTCCTGTTCCGCAACAATGCGGGAAAGGCATGGTTGAGCGGCGGCGGCAAGGTGAGGCGACTCGAGGACGGCAGCGTCGTTGTGCCGTTCGCGCGGCCCATCGCCCTGGGCCTTGCAAAGACGAACGGCGACAGCCCTGATGGCATGCATGACCTGGTCGGCTACACGTCGATCACCATCACGCCAGAAATGGTAGGCCGCCGTGTCGCCGTCTTCACATCGATCGAAGCAAAGGAGTCAGGCGGCGGAGAGGTCACTGCGGAACAGCAGAAATTCTGCGAGGTCATCCGCAAAGCGGGTGGAATTTCAGGGATCGCCTCAAGCCCAGCTATGGCGCAGTTGATCATAAATGAGTATTGTCCGCCTTAATCAAATTTGATTAAGTCGCATCGTATACGGTGCGGTCTAGGGTTCGCGACCCGAAAGCGCTTCCTGCCAGCGTTGACCGCTTCCGTTCTCCGGCAGACGTTGTTGCAGGGGACGTATGAAAACTCTTCGTGTCGGGATGCTCAGGAATGCATGAGCACGATGTAACACGACAATTGCTCGACGCGATGCGATCGCACGGTATCGATACCGATGCCGAGATCGTTGCGGACGGCAAGATCCATCGCTTCCATGTGAAGGGCGATCGTCGCGGCTCGCGCAACGGCTGGCTGATCGCGCATTGCGATGACAAGCCGGCCGGCGCGTTCGGGTCCATGAAGGAAGGAACGAAGTACACCTGGTCGGCCCAGGGCGCGACCGAACTGACGCCGGAGCAGCGCCGCGAGTGGAAGCGGAAAATGGAGCAGGCGAAGCGCGATCGCGCCGCCGCCGAGCGCAAGGCGCACGAGGATGCAGCCGCGCTGGCTCGGCAAATGTGGAATGCCGCCGAGCTTGCCGACAACGATCACCCCTATCTGCAGCGCAAGGCAGTCAAGAGCCACGGCCTCAAGGTCGGTGCATGGCCCGTCACGAGTCGCGAGACTGGCGAGATCACCATCGTCTCGAAGCTGGCGCTGCTGGTGCCGATCCGCGCCTCGCTCGACGATATCCGTAGTCTCCAGGCGATCTTTCCGAACGACCGCAACCCGCTGCATCGTGACAAGGACTTCCTGCGCGACGGCGAGAAGCGAGGCCTCTTCTTCACGATCGGATCCGAACCGCTCGACAGCACTATCCTACTCTGCGAAGGCTACGCTACGGGCGCCACTCTGCACGAGTGCACCGGCCACCTGGTTGTCGTCGCCTTCGACGCCGGCAACCTCGAGCCTGTCGCAAAAGTGTTCCGCGCCGCGATGCCGGACCTGCGCATCGTCATCTGCGCTGACAATGACCAGTGGACCGAGCGACCGGTGAAAAACCCCGGCGTCACGCGCGCGTTCGAGGCGGCGGACGCCGTCAACGGTCTCGTCGCGGTGCCGCAGTTCGCTGATTTGGCTTCAAAGCCGACCGACTTCAACGATCTGTGCAGGGCTGAGGGCGAGGAAGCGGTACGGACCCAGATCGATCGCGTGCTGGTGCCGGCCCGCGTGAATGCGCTCACAGCGCCGGCTCAGCCACCCGCAAAGGATGCGACTGCGGCAGAGAATCCGCCCTCTCCCCCGCCCCGGCTGATCGGCACCAGCATCACGGACCTCGAAAAGTTGGGGCGATTCCAGATCCTCGGCTATGACCACGGCACCTACTTCATTTTCCACTATGGCAAGAAGCAGATCCTCACCTACACGAAGTCCGACTTCACCGAGAACGGGCTGATCGAAGTTGCCGAAATAAATTTCTGGGAAGAGAACTTCCCCGCCGAGAAGGGAGTCAACCGCAAGGCAGCCTTCAATTGGTTCGTCAGCGTTGCGCACGCGCGCGGCATCTACGATATCCGCCGCATCCGCGGTCGCGGCGCATGGATGGATGAGGGACGCGTCATCTATCACCATGGCGGCTACCTGACCGTCGACAATCAGCGAGTTGCCGTCACCGATATCAATTCCAGGTACGTCTACGAACTGAAGGAGTCGCTGCCTGATCCTGACGAGCGGCCGCTCTCGGACGAGGACGGCAAGCAGATACTGAACATCGCGAAAATGTTCCGCTGGGCCAAGCCGGCGAGCGCCGTCATGCTGGCGGGCTGGGCCTTCCTCGCGCCGATCTGCGGCGTTCTGCGCTGGCGCCCGCATATCTGGATCACTGGCAGCGCCGGTACCGGCAAGAGCACCGTCCTGATCCGCTTCGTCAATGCGCTGGTCGGCGAGTCCGGCATCTTCGCGCAAGGCAACTCGACTGAAGCCGGCATCCGCCAGGAACTCATGACGGACGCGATCCCGGTCACGATCGACGAGGGCGAACAGAATGAGGAAGCCGACATCAGACGCGTGCAGGCCATCCTGTCGCTGATCCGGCAAGCCTCGACCGAGTCGCAGGCGCGCACGCTGAAGGGCACGCCAGGCGGGCATGCGTTGCGGTTCCTGATTCGGTCCATGTTCTGCTTGGGCTCTATTCAGGTCGGTATCAAGCATCAGGCCGACGTCGACCGACTCACGCTGCTCGTTCTCGACAGTGGCGGCGAGGATCCGAAAGGAGAATGGGCAGCTCTGGATGAGGCGATGCATACGATCATTGGCCGCGATCGGACCATCTCGGCTCGCCTGCTCCGCCGCGCCATCAACATGCTGCCGACGATCAACCACAACATCGAAGTCTTCACGACGGTTGCGGCCGCGAAGTTTGGCCGACAGCGCGATGGAGACCAGTACGGCACGATGCTGGCCGGCGCTTGGTCGATGACCTCCTCGGCGCCCGCAACGGAAGCCGAGGCGGCGCGACTGATCGATAGCTACGACTGGTCTGAGCATCGGGACCGGTCCGAGACCGACGAATCGATGCTGGCGCTCTCCGCCCTGATGGAGGCGCATATCCGAGTTCAGGGCGGGGCCGACGTCACGGTCTACGAACTGGTCTGCGCCGCCAGCGATGTCGGGACCTCGAAGATTCCGCGCGCGAGCGCTGACGCCGTCCTGCTGCGCCACGGCATGCGCGTGACGGATGGCTTCCTCGCTCTGGCAAACAGCAGCAATGAACCGCGCCGCCTCGTCGCTGATTCATCCTTTGCGGCCGACCTGCGCGGCATGCTTCTGCGCATCGCGGGTGCCGACCGCAACGCCAACAAGACCATGAAGTTCAACGGCGTGGACACGAAATGCATCCGCGTGCCGATCGCGAATCTGATCGCCGACGAGCCGCCACGTATCGTCGCGCCGGAGGGCGTCCCAGACGGACGCTGGGATTGGGGTAGCGAGAAGTGACGTCGGCTACAGTCGCATGACCAGCGACTGCATTCGTTCGGTCGGCTGATCTTCGCCGCTGAGAAGATTCCTGATAGCGCGATCGGACACGCCCAGCGTGCGCGCAATGCTGCGGATCGATTCTGTTTCTGCCTGCTTGCGCAGCTTGCGAATGACGGCGTCACGCTCGGCCGCCGTCAGCGTGGAACGCGACTTGCCCCTGGGCCAGTGGCCCAGGCCATCGGCGCGCATACTCTCGATCGCATCGTAGTCCTCTCTCGTGATCGTCTCGGCTTGCGCCGCGTCGTAGTCGTCGGCGGATCGCATGTCCTCCGCGACGCTCACGCCGCGATGACGCGCGGAGAGTAGCGCCGCCGCGCGTGACAGCCCGTAGATGGCCTGCGTCAGATGGCGCAGGCCGGTGGAATCCTCCGGGTCCGCGTACCGCTCGATGCGGTCGGCGAGGCGGCGCACATCGCGCACTGCGGCCCGGATGGATGTCGGGCCGAGTGGGCGGCGGGAGAATTGCTGGCGACTCATCGCGCGCGATCCGCTGTCATGCAGCCATATGGTGCGCTAGTTTCTTTGATGGCCACCAGTGACCGATCCACCACGTCGTAGCGAGCGGCGGCATGGCGATCACGAGCGACCCGAAGAGCGGCTCCTGCAATCTTTCTCGCGCCGCTGGTAGTGGTCGCGGCGCCAACAATGACGCCTGCTGATCTCAGATCAGCATTCGATCGTTCGATTACCAGGTATCGCTCTCCCGTATCCCGGCGCATCCACGTTAGGTCATATGCCGTCGAAATGGGATGCTCCGCCAGCGTGAAGTCGAAGAAATCCAGATAATTTTCCGGGAAATCCTTTGCCCGGAAAATTTCTGTGTACGCCTTGGGGATGAAGAAATCCATGACTAGCCGACCGCGGAGTTGACGTCATCGACCTTAGCCACGATGCGCTCACCACGGACCCGCAGAGGCATCGCGTGTGCAGTCTGGATCGCCTCAGCCTCGCTGGAGCTGTCAGCGATCTCCAGCGAATCGCAGCCGTCATACTCACCATCGATCCAGCGGGCGCCGAACCATTCCGTGCCGTCGCGAAACACGTTGATCTTGATCTGCTTGCTCATCTCTCTATCTCCTCGCCTACTCACCGGCGGCGGTGTCGGTCGGTAGTGACCGTGGGAATCCTGTGCTGGCCGATCAGGTTCTCTCATCGACCACGCCGCCAGAGTATCAATAGGTCCGCACCTCGTCAATAGGTCCGCACTTGATTTGCACCAAACTACTGTACATTAATACAGTATGTGGATGCCGCCCCGAAAACCGACCGGAACCATCGCCGCAATGATGATGGGCTGGCCGACTGTCTATGCGGTCTGCAGCAGGTGCCGGCACTATTCGATCGCGCCGATCCAGAAGATTGTCGCAGCGATGGGCAAGTCCGCGCTGGTCTCGGACGTCGAGAAGCGCCTACGCTGTAAGCGATGCGGCGCGCGGGCCTGCAGGCTCAGCTGGGATCATCCGTCGGTTGAGGAGTCGAGTTGTCCGCGGTGCGGGTTTCGGCTCGTGTCTGCGCGTCGTCGGCCGTGAGCGATGGCCACTCACCGGCGCGAATCGCGATCTCTGCGAATTTCCTGAACTCCACATCCTTCTGGCGCGAGATGCGATTGTACTGACGCTCCCAGAAAGCACTGCGATGCTTCTCCAGATCCAGTTTCCGGGATAGTGAGTTTATTCGGATACGGAGTTGTTCCGCTTCTGTCGGCTCCAGACCGGACATCACAACTTGGCCCGCCTTTGTATCTCTCACAGAGACGCCTAGCGCCGCGAGCTGTTCGCGCAGAGCGTCTGCATGCGGCCAGTCTTTCGCCTCCCTGGCCGCGGCGCGACGCGCCAGCAGGGAGGTAATTTGATCACGACGTGTCATTGGGATGGTACGGATTAGGCGTCAGCCCTCGTATATATGGGCGGCGGTTTCGATGATGTCCCTTTCAGGATCTCAGCATCCAGAGCAGCGATGCAGTCCCTGTAGTAATCCGTTCCGGCCAAACACCGACGAGCCCAGCATAGTAGGAGCAGAATTTCACTCGGATCTGTATCGACTGGAGGATCGATAGCTGCTGTCAGCGCGGCGAACTGCTGCTCACCAAGCTCAATCATTTGGCGGACAGCGCCAGCAGGAACCGAGACAAGCTCATTGGCCCAGCCGCCGATAGCTTCCAGATCCTGACGCCACTTGCCCCACTGATTCGATACTGTAGGCTGCGCGCTCGCATCGCTCTCGGCCCCGGATTTGGCCAGACGAACCGAAATCGAGTCATTCAGATTCCTCTGCTCGGAGAGTTCCCGCTGCAGGCGATCAATTTCGTTGAACAGCGCCTCGGTGTCGCTGCGAGGCCATAACTCACGAGCGTCGAATCTGGCGCGCTTCTCTTTCAGCCATTCTGTCTTTTTCACTTCAGCGCCTCCCTCACGCGACCAGGATCAAAGCCGATCGCGATCAAATACGTCTCTACCGCATCAAGCATGTCCGAGAACCCAGTCTCGGCACTGCACTCCACACTGATGCGCTGACCGTTGGTGCACTCGGCCGTCATCACGAAGCGGCCGAGACTTGGTTCTGTGGTATCGCTGGCGATCATTTCTCGGTTACTCGCACAACCCATAGACCGAACTGCACTGTTGTGCTGGCTCGAGCCGGATGAAGTCGATCTGCTTGCCGCCGCGCGCCGTTGTAGCCCACTCGATGCGCTTGTCGACTCGGCATCGCTCGTGAATTTCGTGGTCCGGCTCGATCCACACGTCGACGTAGTAGATCTCGCCGTTGTCGTCTGGCTTCGCGCGAGTGGTGTGCTCCCACCCTTCTCGCGGAGTATTCGACTCCAGCGCCGAATCAGTGAAGAACGTGGTCCATCCGCGCTTCGAGGCCATCGATACCAACCGCTCCCACTCGCGAACCTTGTCGACGTGTTTCGGAAACCGCTTACTGATCTCCAGCAATTCGTCCTTCCCTACATTGATGCAAGGCATGCAGCCGACACGGCCCATGCCCATCATGTAGAGCGGATTCAGCTTCAGTCCGCGCCGATGGTGTGCGGCGATCACCTGGTCAGCTGTCATGTCGACAATGGGATGAACAACGGTCCACCCTTCTGCGGCGATCTCGATCGCCTTGGCATGACGTCGGTTCTCACTCTCGTCGCGCCGAATGCCGCGCCAACTCTCGACCTCGAATCCTTGGGCCATGAGATCGAGCATGTAGTTGTCGAGCGGACGCCTCTTCAACTCCTGCGTACAGAACTGCGCCATCCGGGACGGGAATCTGCCTTTCCACAAGCACAAGTCCAGAAACGGCACGCCGGTGGGATGCAGCACGCTCAACGCGTTCGCAATGATCGGGTCCGGTACGCCCTTGGTCGGCCACACGTTCTGCACGTATTCCCGCTTCTTGGCGATCCGGTCTGTGAAGTCTGCCTTCAGCACGACGTGCTTCGATCCGGCATACCGTTGCTTCTGGTACTCCCAGTGTTCGTAGACGGCATCGTGCTCGTTGCCGGTATCGGCCAGCGCAAGCACGACGTTCTCGGGACCATGCGTCTCGATCGCGAGTTCGGCTGTGATGCCGGAATCCTTGCCGGTTGAGTTCGAGACGACAGCGATGGTGGGATGGCTCACTCCCGGATCCCTCTCCGCTTCTGCCCCGCCCTCTCTTTCAACGAGCGCGCTTTCCGACGCAGCAGGAACCCGCGCACACGACCCAGTCGGTCGCGCGGGTCCACGTCAGCCGGCAAATGGAATGGCGCCTCGACGACGAGTCGGTCATCTGGACGACCGAACAGCTTGCCCAGCATCACGCCGCGAACCGCTGCTTCATGGCGTACTCGAGCAGGAACGTCTCGTGCCCATGCATCCGCATCGCGTCGATGTAGTTCGACACGATCAGGACCTGCCTCTGCGTGACGGCCTGACTGAGCGCGTCGAGCTCGCGGATCATCTGCCGCGCGATCGATGGCGCATTGATGCTGTCGGCGCCCGTCGCGAACGGGTACCGGCGCTGCCCGCGCAACCGATAGGAGCCTGAGACCGGGTCGCGGACATAGCGCGAGGGTGCGCGGCGTCCCGGGCCCTTCCGCGTGTAGCTGATGTTGCTCCCCTGCCCCTTCATGCGGTGGTTTCGGCGGCGCGGAGTCGGACCGGTCGCATTTACCAGCACGTTGCCAAGCAGCGCAGCGGTCGCGAGGCGACCTAAGATCGATGTGTTTCTCACTATTGCTCTCCGAGATGGGGATTACGCGCCAACCGGCACGTCGTCGTTGCAAAGGTCGGCCAGCACCTTCAAGCGTGCGGAGCCGCAGTCGAGGCGGATGCAGGGGTCGGGTCGCTCAGCCGTGACCCAGAGCGCGTTCAAGAATGCGAACAGCGCGGCTGGCCCACGCCGCCACGCCTCGTGCAGCTCGCAGCCTGGTGGCAGCGTCGCGAGTCGCGCGACGAGCCAGGAATCCGGATCGCTGCGCGCAGTGTTGGTCACGTCTGGCGTAGGCAGCAGCGATGGCGCCGAGATCGCGCGCTGGTTCCAAGTCGCGGGCGAGTTCGAGTCGCGCGGGAGCATGTTCGCAGTGGTGGGTTCGCTCGACGAACCCGTGATCTCCAACAACTTCGATGCGGCTGACATAGGGGTCTCCCTGAATCGTTGTGATCGGTCTCATTCGCCTTACTCAAATTTGAGTAATCGGAGTGTACTGTCACGATTCGGCCCGCGCTACTCAAATTTGAGTAAGAGGGGCAACCGACCCTGAAACCGGGCCGCTGCGCAGTTCTCGCCGGCCCCGCGAGCAGGAAGAGGGAAGGTGAGCGGTTTCAGTGCCGGGTCGGCCAGACCGCTCTATTCGCTATGTTTCTGAATTTCGGTTTCTTGGTTTCTTCTCTTTTTAATCAATGGCTTACAGGACACCATGCAGGAAACCACCGGAAACCGTTTCGGTTTCTCTTAACGCATTGAATCTAAAGTAAGAAACCAAAGAAACCAAAGAAACCGATGCGAGGAGAGACAGACGTATATACGGAGAGACCCATAAGGAACCCTCATTTTTAGGTCTCGCTACGTGTCTATCTAAATAAATATTGGTTTCTTTATATAGATATAGAGAGGTAAGAAACTGATTTTCAAGTAAAAACAGACAGAAACCAAGCAGAAACCGACCGGTTTCTTTTCTCGCAACTACTTGAAATGAAAGGCAAAAAAAGAAACCAAAAAGAAACCGACCCGGTTTTCACACCCCGTCACGCCAGCCGGCCAGCAAGCGACCGATTTCACAGCGTCACAGCGAAGAGCCTTCGCGGACCGGGAAGTGCTAGCGAGTTCTCTGATTTCGCATTTCACCCTCACGGTCATGAGGTTTTTTTTTCATGCTTGTCGCTTCTCCCCGCCAACAACAATCCCGGGGAGGGAGAGATGAAGAAAATAGTGAAGTGCGTCGCCACTGTCGTGACGCTATCAATCGGAGTCAGTGTCGACAGCCGCGTCCGCGAGAAGTGCGTCACTGAATCGCATCAGCAGCACGTCGAAAGGATGCGGTCGACCCTTTGCAAGTCGAGCGCGGCGCGTGTATCAATTATGAGGCGCGGGACTTACTATTATTCAAATTTGATCAACGGGGACTGATCGATCATGACGCAGTATTTCGAACGACCGGAACTGCCAGGAAAAAAGCATTTCCAGTGCGATCGCCTCCTCGCGGCGATCTCAGTCGAGGCCTGCGCAGGGATGTGGCGTCAGGCCAATGACAACAATGTAGAGTCACGACAGCGCTGCAAGCGATGCCCGCTCGGCGCAATTCACGCAAATGAACCCGATGCCAGCCTCTCGGCCATCAAGGGATCATTGATCTGCGCCAGGTGCCGCAGACCGGCCTCGAGACTCATCAGCGGCGAGCATTGCGTCTCGTGCAAGAACCGCGAATACGAGTTCGTCAAAGGGCGCAACGCGAAAGGCAGCAGACCGGTGAAGATGACGCCGCTGGTGCCGCGATGCATTCGATACTTGAACGGGCGTGAGCCCTGCACATTGCGGCGGCATCTGACGAAGGACACAGACGAGCTCGTGATTACCGCGCTGCGCGAGTCGAAGCATCGAGTGGCGATCGGCTTCCATGCGACCGCCCTCCCGCGGCAGCAGAGGTTATTCCCATGAACTCGCTGTGGCGGATTGAGGATCACTGCTGCGGCCGATGCTTTGGCCGGATTCTGAGTCGTGATGCAAATGATGGAGCGCGCACCTATCGGTGTGCCGACTGCGGACTGACAGCGGCGGGAGCCGACACGACAGTGATCTGCAGTTGCGGACTCAAGTTGCGCGGGAAAAAGGACATGGGCATCCGCTGCGTTGCGAACGAGCACAAGACGGCGGAGTTCATGGTCGAGATCTGCGCGATGGATGGGGCTTGACCTGGACCCCCAGAAGTCTATCGACGCATGGCAGGACGTGCTCGCCGTTATCATCCACGGCGGCCTTGCCTTGTGGATCGGGCTGACGATATGGGGCGCTTGACTCTTACTCAAATTTGAGTAATGCACGCGAAAAGGTTTGTTGGTTTCTTCGGTGAAGCGCCGCGGATATGAAGGCTGGGAAGATTCAGAAATTGGCAACG
This sequence comes from uncultured Steroidobacter sp., assembly GCA_937864115.1. Lineage (GTDB taxonomy): Bacteria > Pseudomonadota > Gammaproteobacteria > Steroidobacterales > Steroidobacteraceae > Steroidobacter. The sequence continues at coordinate 218,838 of CALMII010000003.1, forward strand.
CACAACGGAAGGCGTTCGTGGATTGGCCGGAGTGCTCTGTATGTCCATTTCGAGCAAGACGCGGTGTTCTTAGCGGGTCATCGCGTCACAGCCGGTCCGCCGCCTTAGTCCGAGGCGGCGGGCTGTTTCAACAACAGGAGGGGACATGTCGACGCAATCCATGCTGCCGCAGTACCAGTGCCACAAGAAGGTGTGGGCGCTGAAGATCGTCCACATCGAGAGGATCACTGCTGGCTATCTGTTGCATGTCGATGATCGAACCGAGACCACGGAGCAAGGCCTGCAGCGTGCGCTCGCCGCTGCTACCGGCGATACGCGAACGTTCTGGCATCCGATCTCGGTCAGCGAGGAATGGGTTTCGAAGCACAGCCCGCAGACCGGCGGATATTACGTGCGATACGAGGACGGCTACGAATCGTTCTCGCCGGCGAAGGCCTTCGAGGATGGGTACACGCGGATCGATCGCGAGCCGCCGAAGCGGCAGATCGTACTCACGATCGACGCGGTGAACGGCGACGGCATGTCTCAGTGCCCAGTCAAGATTTCGGTGTCGGGTACTACCGTAGATGGCGCACATGTGATGCGTGCTGGTGACACTTTCACGGTAGCGGTATGACTGAGCGCCTGACAGAGCAGGACCTCGACGCCGCTGAGAGCATGATCGCAAGCGGGCAGCCCTGCGATCCGGGCTTCATAGGCGCCGCGATCAGGCAGTTGCGCAATGACTGCGACACCCTGCAAGTGAACGTGACATCGCTTTGCGATCGGCTGGACGAGATCAGTGGCGTGGCCACGCTGGCTCTCAGAGGGCAGGCGTTGTCTGATTTCCCAGCGCTCGGGCGAATTGCACTTCTGTCCGAAGGATTCATGCGGATCCCGCCCGCAACGTGCTGCGGCGAGCGTCATGCAGAGCCAGAGGTGGATTGCCCGAGCCGCGCTCAACAGGAAACGGCATGACCCACGCTCGCCCCGCCGCGCCCTGCTCCGCCGACGTCGACGCGCGCATGGCGCAGATCTTCCATGCGCACAGAATGCCGCGGAGCTGTGAGTACAAGGCCGGCGTGCGCGCGATGCTGGAGTGCAGTGAGGACGGCGTTCTCTACACGTATCCGCCCTGCCCGTTCGACATCGGCACGCCGCAGGCCGATGCGTGGTTTGCCGGCGCCGGGGAGGCGCGAGTCATTCTGAGGGATGGGCAATGAGCGGCGACCACGTAATCGATACCTGCGACAACGATCACAGGTTTGCAGCGCTGCCCGGCCACCCTGTTCGTGAAGGGAGAACTCGCTGTCCGAACTGCATGGCGATCGGCCTCGATGCCGCTCGCGCGGAACTGGCTGCACTCAAGGATGGAGGGTCAATCCAGATCCCGAAGAACGCCGGCCAGGCCGAAGCGATGCTGCGCCTCGGCCACGCATGGCTGAAGAAGTGCAACGCGCCGGAGCGGCTGAAGCAGGAAGAGCCCGTCTGGCGCCCGATCGCTTCGACGGGTCGATATGAGCATCTTCATCATCTGCCTAGAAACCGGAGTGGAGCAATGACCGACTACACCATCGTCCCGGTCGAGCCGACCGAGGAAATGATTCAATCAGTCGCGGAGCCGGGCGATCAGTATGCAGAGTCCAGTGCGCTTCGGTTATGGGAAAACATGCTCGCGGCTGCGCCGCAGGTGAACATCAGCCAGGAGGACTTGGGCTACGTGATCGAGTTTCGCGTGATGAAGCCGGAGCATCCGGACTATCAGCGACCGTACAACCAAGCCCGCTTTCATGACACGCGATCGACGCGCAAACCAGTCGCCGAGGAACGTCCATCGCCGCCGATGGGACACATCGCTCCGTCTGACTCGCCGATAGGCCCCGGCGGATTCCAGACTCGCGTTCTGACCGAGCTGCGCACGCCAGCGCAGGTTGCTGGCGACAGCACATGGGATCCATCCGCAACGCCGATCACTCATGGCGCGATCGAGCGGCTAAGCCTGAAGCCAGGCGACCTGCTGGTGTGGAAGGCAAATCGCCGGCCGTCGCCGGACGAGATCGACCAGTTCCACAGCGCCATCCCGCCCGGCGTCACGGTGATTGGCATGGGCGACGGCGAGTTGCGTCGCATCGCACTGCAGTGGACCGATCCGACGCCGCCGGATGAGTCGTGCCACTACGACCACGTCACGGCCGAGACGCCGTTCGGAAAGATTTCGATCGAGTGGAAGTCCTGGAAGAGTTATCCGGGATACACCGTTTATGCCGCATGGATCGAGTCCGGCTATCTCGCCAGCGCCAGTAGCCTGGACGGCGCAAAGCGCGTGGCCGAAGAAGACTTCGCGCGGCGCATTGCCGAATCTGTGACGCCGCGCTCTTGATGCGGACGGTCGTGATAGTCCGATGAATCTTTCAACGACGGCAGAGTGATCGAAGATGCCAATCGGAGTTCCATTGCAACTGACCGGCAAGCGGTTCGGGATGTTGAAGGTTTTGTCAAAGGATTCCGGCAACGGTAATGGATCCCGCTGGCTGTGTCGCTGCGATTGCGGGAGTGTTCACTCGGTGCTGGGCTACAACCTGAATGCAGGCAAGACAAACAGCTGCGGCTGTCGGTGGAATGCGTCCTCGGTATCGCCGGGCGATGTGTTCGGGTTGCTGACGGCAATCTCTGTTGAAAGCGCCGGACCGCAGGGGAAAATGTGGCTGTGTAAATGCCAGTGCGGAAACACGACCGCCGTTCGAGCAAAGGACCTCACGTATCGCAATACCAAATCGTGCGGCTGTCGAAAGATGCGCGGCGCGCACAAGCGGGTTGCAGATCCTGATCGCCCCTGGGTGAGTTCGCCTGCGTCGCGAAGATCGTCGGCTCATGAAATTCTTGCTCTCGCGAAGAGCGCTCCGCCGGCCGAAAGAGAGACGCCTGAAACCTACGTACCGGCTGTTCGCGAACTGGTGGGAAAGGGCTACTCGGTCCGCGAAGCATGTCGCATGGTGCGATCGTATGGCTGTCGCTACAGCGCACGTACGCTGGAAAACGCAACCTTTGCTGGGGCGGAAAAATGACCGGCATTGAACCGGCCGCTAAGTACAGTGAGGGCGCTGCCGCTGCCATGCTCGGCTGCAGCGCGCAGACGTTGATGCGCGAGCGCAAGCGCGGGAATATCGAATACACCCTGATCGGGCAACGGTCGATCAGGTACACACAACAGCAGATCGACCGGTATCTCCAGAAATGCCGGCGCAACTGCCGGGAGGAGAAAGAACCGTGCGAAAAGGGCGACCAACAGAGCGAGTCTCCCAGATCGGTGACTACTGGCTCAGCCACGATCCGAAGTCGCCCGAAGTCTGGTGCATCACCTGGTTCGATCCGGAGAAGCGGCAGACTCGACGGCGTTCGACTCGCACAACAGATCTTGCGGAAGCCGAGCGAGTCCTAGCGCAGCATGTCTTGCTCAACACGCCGCTGCGTGATGAGCGACCGCAAGACGTCGATCTCTCCGTCATCTTCGATCGCTACTGGGAGCGGCATGCGCGGCACCTGGAGAGTGCGGAACGCGCCAAGATCTCGATCGAGAAGTGGCGAGCATGGTGGACCGGCAAGACTGTCGCCGACCTGACGATCGCGAACCAGACGCGTTTCCTCGAGCACCTGAAGTCGGCGCCGATCACGCGCGGTAGTCGCAGCGAGAGCATGAGCATGGGTAGCGTGGCCCGCGACTGGGGCGTTGGGCGAGGCGCGATCACCTGGGCGTACAAGCAGCAGGAGATCCAGTCGCATCCGTTCGTGATGGCGGTTGCGGCACCCGACAAGCGACGCGAGCGCACCCTGACGCTGGACGAGCTCGCCGCGCTGTTCGATGCGGCAGCTCAGACCGAGCATCAGTGGCGGTACATGCTGCTGTCGGTGGGCACCGCGGGCCGGCCCGGCGCCGTGCTGGGCATCACCACGAAGCGCGAGCAGGTCAACCTGGATCGGCTGCGCCTGAACCTACTGCCGCCCGGTGAGCAGCAGATCCCGAAGAAGCGAAAGCCGGTGCTGCCGATGCCAGCAGCGCTGGTGCCGTGGCTACGGCTTTGGATGCAGCCGGAGAACCTGGTCTACAAGGTGACTCGAAAGGGAAAGTCGCAGGTTCGCCTCGGGCACCTGGTCACGTTCCACGGGAAGCGTCTGAAGCGCGTCCGGGAGACATTCGATGCGCTGAAGGAGCGTGCCGGCATCACGGATCCCGAGGTGGTCGCCTACTCGGTCCGGCACACGGCGTCGACCTGGATGGCGGAGCACGGCGTACCCGAGCGTGAGCATGAGATCTGGATGGGGCATCGCATGCCTGGCAGTGCGACCACGGCGCGATACGTCCACCTGAAGCCCGACTATCTGAAGAACGCCGCGGCCGCCGTAGACGCGCTGTTCGACGCGCTGGCGCCGCTTGTGAAGGTCAGGCCTCTGAAGATGGGTCCGGCACTGGTGCGCGGCAGGGATGCGTCGTGACTGTAGCGTCTGAAGCCTCGCCGGACTCCGTCATTCAAACCGCCACATCAGACGCGGCCGGCTTCCTTTTGCGTAGGAAGCTGCGTAGGAATGACTTCGGAGCCTTCGACGCAAGTTGCTGTATTTATTGGTGGGCGGTACAGGGATTGAACCTGTGACCCCTGCCGTGTGAAAGCAGTGCTCTACCGCTGAGCTAACCGCCCGATCGTCTGGATCGAGTCTGAGAAAACGGGGGCGTAGTGTAGGGACCGCCTTCCGGGCGGTCAACGCGAGAGAGCTAAAGAAAACCCCGGCCTGCCTAGGGAATGGCTCGCAAAGGCGGCGGGCGATTGAGCATGAGCCAGTACATGCCGAGGTTGCTGACGGCATCCACGAAAGCCCCAAACTCCACCGGCTTGCGCACATAGCTGTTCGCGCCGAGGTTGTAGCTGGCAATGACATCGGCGTCCTGACTCGAGGACGTCAGGACCACCACCGGCAGCATGCGCGTACGCTCATCGGCCCGCAGACGGCGCAGAACGCCCAGTCCATCGAGCTTCGGCAGTTTCAGATCGAGCAGGATGACGGTCGGCAGGCGCGACGTGTCGCGACCGGCGTACTGCCCCTGTCCGGACAGAAACTCGATCGCCTCCACGCCATCCCTGACGACGATGATCTCGTGCGACAGGTTGTTCTTGCGCAGGCTGAGGAGGGTCAGCTCCTCGTCATCCGGATTGTCTTCGACCAGCAGGATGTACCGATCCGTCATTGCTGCTCCTCAGCAACGTTTTGTTGCCCCATCTTCCCCTGTTGTTCTTCAGCCATTGCTCGGGGAAGCCTTCGGCGAGCGGCTCCCCACATGAGCGGGAACGAGTGCACTCGCGATGACGGCCGATCCTACGCGATGTGGAGAAGAAAAAATGCAGCAATACTGCTCATGGTGGGCCATTCGGCGACCATAACTGCAGGTTGAGGAAGCGGCCCGACCCGGAACGACGGGATTTTTCCGGCCGTGGCAAAGGGGATTCGCGGCCGCTCGGGCATAACGCGGGAAGTTGCAGGGAATCCCCTAACACCTCCTGCCTAGTGAGCCTCCTCGCCGCCGATCAGCTCCAGAAGCTCTCGCGTCTTCTCGCGCATCAGCGCCATGTCGCCACGACTTTCTACGTTGAGCCGGATCAGCGGCTCCGTGTTGGACGAGCGCAGATTGAAACGCCAGCGTTCGAACTCCACGGACAGGCCGTCCGTGAAATCCACGGACAGACTCTGCGGCTGATAGCGATCCTGCGCCCGCCTGATCGTTGCCTTGGCATCGGCCACCTTGCGATTGATCTCGCCGCTCGCCGGAAACTTTGCGATGCGCTCGCCAACGAGCGCCGACAACGGCTTGCCGGTTTCCGACATGAGCTGCGCGACCAGCAGCCATGGCACCTGCCCGCTGTCGCAATATCCGAATGCGCGAAAGTAGTGATGCGCGCTCATCTCGCCGCCGTAGATCGCATCCGCCTGGCGCATGACGTCCTTCATGAAGGCATGACCGGACTTCGACATCACTGCCTTGCCGCCCAGGGACTCGACCATGTCCACCGTCGCCCAGGTGAGCCGCGGATCATGCACGATGCGCGCGCCCGCTTCGCGGCGCAGGAACATCGAGGCAAGCAGGCCGACGATGTAGTAGCCCTCGATGAACGCGCCGGTTTCGTCGAACAGGAAACACCGGTCGTAGTCGCCGTCCCAGGCGACGCCCAGATCGGCCTGGTGCTGGCGAATTGCGCGGATCGTCGACTCGCGATTCTCTTCGAGCATCGGATTCGGCACACCGTTCGGGAAGGTGCCGTCGGGCTGGTGATTGATCTTGATGAATTCGAACGGCAGGTGCGATTCGAGCAAGTCGACGATCGCGCCGGCGCCGCCGTTGCCTGCATTGACGACGATCTTGAGTTTCCTGAGCCTGGCCTGGTCGAGATAGGACAGCAGGTGGTTGATGTACTTCTGGCGCGTATCGATCTCGAAACGCCGGCCTTGTCGCGCCGGCGTCGAGTAGACATCTGTCTCGGCGATCTTCTGAATCTCCTTCAGACCGGTATCGCCACTGATCGGTCGCGATTGTTCGCGGACGAACTTCATGCCGTTGTAGTCGGGCGGATTGTGGCTGGCAGTGACCATGATTCCGCCATCCATGTTCTCTGCGAAAGTTGCGAAGTAAACGCCTTCGGTACCGCACAAGCCGATGTCGTACACATCAACGCCTGAATCCAGCAGGCCACGAGTGAGAGCCGCGCAAAGCTCGTCGCTCGACAAGCGGATATCCCGCCCCACCACCACGCGCCCGGGCTTGAGGAATTCCGCGTAGGCGCGACCGATGCGATAAGCGACGTCTGCGTTCAGCTCGTGGGGAAGACGAGCGCGATAGTCGTAGGCTTTGAAGCCGATGATGGGATTCATGTCGGATCAGAAAACTTGAGTTGAAGCAATGCGATCAGTCGGATTGATCAGTCGGTGATCTGCGCGGAACCGTCCGCAACGGACATCAGGAGCTTCTCGAGCATGTGAGTCACGTCCGCAATGTCCGCGAAGATCTGATGATCGAGCGCCAGTTTTGCATATCCGAGATCGCATGCCAGCATGACGTGGGAATGCAGCTCCGCGAGCGACCCGGCAGCAACTCGCAGGAAGCGGATCAGTTCCCGCGCAGTGCCGCTGCCGCAGGCCTTTGCGATGTTGCCAGGTACCGCAATCGCGGCCCGCTTCATTCCGTGGGCCAGCTCCGGACATTCCTCCTTCGGCAGCAGCCGGGCGATTCCGTGGATGGCCCGCGCCAGGAACCTGCTCGAATGCCAGACTCTGAGCTCCGTGTGATACCGAACCATCCCTGCCATGTCTCCTCCTGAGACAACGATCGTTCAACCGAAACTAGGTGCCTTCTCTTCCGTACCGATCTTCGAGCCGGACGATGTCGTCCTCGCCAAGGTAGGTACCGGACTGGACCTCGATGATATGCAGCGGGATCTTGCCGGGATTGGCAATGCGATGCTTGGCTCCGAGCGGAATGTAGGTCGACTGATTTTCTTCGAGCAGGAAGGTTTCGTCGCCCCGAGTGATGCGCGCGGTGCCGGCTACCACGATCCAATGTTCGGCGCGGTGATGATGCAACTGCAACGACATCTCCGCACCCGGCTTGACGATCAGCCGCTTCACCTGGAAGCGCTCGCCGGCATCGATGCTGTCGTAGCTGCCCCAGGGCCGGAAGACTTCGCGATGAACCGAAGTCTCGTAGCGACCCTGCTTCTTCAATTGCGCCACGAGCTGCTTGACGTCCTGCACGCGATCTTTCGGCGCGACCAGAACCGCATCCTTCGTCTCCACGACCACATGATCCTTCAAGCCAACCGTCGCGACGAGCCGGCTGGTCGACTGCAGATAGCAACCGCCCGTATCTTCGGCCAGCACATCGCCCAGACAGACATTGCCATTGGAATCGGCGGGCACGGTTTCGTGCAATGCTGACCACGATCCGACATCGCTCCATCCGGCATCGAGCGGCACGACGATGCCGTGCTGCGTTTTCTCCATCACCGCATAGTCGATGGAATCGCTGCGACAGGCGCTGAATTCCCTGGTCGGCAGGCGCGTGAAATCCAGATCGCGCTTTACCGCCGTGAATGCCTGGGTGCAGGCCTGGTAGATATCCGGAGCCAGCGATCTCAGCTCATCGAGAATGGCAGTCGCGCGAAACAGGAACATGCCGCTGTTCCAGTAATACTCCCGCGACTCGACGTAGCCGGTTGCCGTCGCGAGATCCGGCTTTTCCACGAACTGCGCGATCGGATAGGTGGGTCCGTTGCCGGAAGCCCGCTTGATATAGCCGTATCCCGTCTCGGGCTTGGTGGGCACGACACCGAAAGTCACCAGCTTGCCCTGCTCCGCCGCCTTGCGACCGATCGCAACAGCCGCGCGAAATGCCGCGACGTCGCGGATGACGTGATCGGCGGGCAGCACGAGCAACAGGGCATCGTCGCTGGCCCGTGCGCCGCCGCCTTCGCCGGCCACGGCTGCCATTGCGGCGATCGCGACCGCGGGTGCCGTATTGCGGCCGACAGGCTCGAGCAGAATCGACAGGGGATTTGCACCGATCTCCCGTAGCTGTTCGGCGACGAGGAATCGATGGCTCTCGTTGCAAACGACGATCGGCTCGCCGACGTTCTCCACGCCGCTGACGCGCGCCAGCGTCTCCTGAAGCATGGTGCCTTTGCTGACGAGCGGGAGCAGTTGCTTGGGATAGAGTTCACGCGACAGAGGCCACAGCCGTGTACCGGAGCCCCCGGAGAGAATGACGGGAATCAGCACAGACTGTCGCCCCGACCGATCGCGTAGTAACTGAGGCCGAACCGCTTCACGAAGGCAGGATCGTAGAGATTGCGACCGTCGAAGATCACGGGATGTTTCAGTTCGCTCTTGATCGTATCGAAGTCGGGACTGCGGAACTCCTGCCACTCCGTGATGATTGCGAGTGCGTCTGCACCTTTCAGTGCTTCCGGCGCGCTGGCAACGATGTCCAGATCCGTACGGTCGCCATAGATGCGCTGAGTCTCGTGACTCGCGACCGGATCGTAGGCACGCACGCTGGCGCCCGCCTCCCACAACGCTTCCATCAGGACGCGGCTCGGCGCTTCACGCATGTCGTCCGTATTGGGCTTGAAGGACAGCCCCCAGAGCGCCACGGTGCGGCCCTTGAGATCGCCCTTGAAGTAGTTGTGGATCTTCTCGAACAGCACCTGTTTCTGGCGCTTGTTCACCCCTTCCACGGCATTCAGCAGTTCGGCATCGAAGGAATGATCGCGAGCGCTGCGCGACAGTGCCTGCACATCCTTGGGGAAGCACGAACCGCCGTACCCCGCACCGGGATAGATGAAGTGATAACCGATGCGAGGATCGGAACCGATGCCGAGACGGACTTTCTCGATGTCCGCACCCATGCGCTCGGCTAGGTTCGAGAGTTCGTTCATGAAGCTGATCTTGGTCGCCAGCATCGCGTTCGCAGCGTACTTGGTCAGTTCGGATGAACGGACATCCATGACGATCATGCGCTCGCGACTGCGCGTAAAGGGATCGTAGAGCGCCTTCAGCAACTCCGCCGTGCGCGGATTGTCGGTACCGACAACGATGCGATCGGGCTTCATGAAGTCGTTGATCGCGGCGCCTTCCTTGAGGAATTCCGGATTGGAGACGACATCGAACTCGATGGCCGTACCCCGATCCTTCAGCGTGGCATCGATCTTCGCCTTCACCTTGTCCGCCGTCCCGACGGGGACTGTGGATTTGGTGACCACAGCCCGGTATTCGCTCATATGGCGGCCGATCGACTCGGCCACCGCCAGAACGTATTTGAGGTCGGCTGACCCGTCCTCGTCCGGCGGGGTCCCCACGGCGATGAACTGGAAGAGACCGTGCCGGACGCCCTCCGCGGCGTCCGTAGTGAAACTGATGCGTCCGGCGGCGATGTTCTTCTTCAGAAGCTCCGATAGTCCCGGCTCGAAGATCGGGGATTCCCCCCGCTTCAACATCTCGACCTTGTGGGCGTCCACATCGACGCAAAGGACGTTGTTTCCGGCTTCTGCAAAGCAGGCGCCCGTAACCAGCCCCACGTACCCCGAGCCGAAAATGGTCAGTCTCATCGATAACCTACGGAAGAATAAGAAAATTTTGTGGCGAGCTTAGCTCAAGTCCAATCGGCTGCCAAAGGAAAATTCTTCATCTGCGATCCGCCGGCTGGACAACCGGGGCCTAATGCGCGGACTCAAACAATGGGTCCCCAGCCCCTGAATCGACCGGAATGCAAATTTTTTCATCGAAATGTCATTTTGTGCGAGGGAATTTCCTGACGGACGTCGCTTTACCCGTTGGGAATCACTGAAGGCCCAAGGAATGGGTTCAACAGCTCCCCCAGGGACGTTCGGCAGGCCGTGCACGGATTGCACACAGTTGGCGGAGCATTCAACAGGGAATGAATGCACGTCCAATCAAGCTCAGGAGTTTTGAAGAGCTGGCCTGCCGACGTACATCCTTACGGAAGATCCTTGGCGCCACCCCGATTCTCCGCGTTGCACTGATGATTGCACTTCGATAGATTGCAATCAATTACATCATCGCGAGGCTTTGAAATATGGCATCCATCACCGTGAGGAATGTTCCCGACGAAGTTCATCGCGCTATCCGCGTGCGAGCCGCTCGACACGGCCGCAGCACCGAGGCAGAGATCCGCGAAATCTTGGTATCCGCAGTGAAACCCCAGGGCCGGGTAAAACTGGGCTCCCTGCTGGCCGAGATTGGGCGCAAGGCCAGGCTAACCGATGATGAGCTCGACATTTTCGAAAGCGTGCGCGACAAGACTCCGGCTCGCGCGCCTGGCTTTGAATGATCCTGCTCGATACGAACGTGGTTTCGGAGCCGCTGCGTCATGCGCCTGAGCCGCGCGTCATCGAATGGATCGATGCGCAACCGCTGGAAACTCTCTACCTGTCTGCGATAACCGTGGCTGAGTTGCGCGCTGGCGTAGCATTGCTACCTGCCGGAAAGCGCCGGACCGGCCTGAACGACAATCTGGAAAAGCGCGTGTTGCCACTGTTCGTCGGGCGCGTGCTGCCGTTCGACGTGGCCTGCACGAAAGCCTATGCAGAGCTGATGGCGAGGACTCGTGCTGCAGGCTTGGCGCTCGGCGCGGCCGATGGATACATCGCAGCCAATGCCATCGCCAACGGATTGGCCGTTGCCACGCGCGACACCAGCCCATTCCTGGCCGCTGGCTTGAGGGTCATCGACCCTTGGAACGAGTAGAAGTTTTGAATGAAGACTTCGGGCGCGGCGCCCCCTCCTTGACCTTCTCGAATTCGGCCAACGAGAAAATTCTTCACCGAAATGTCATTTTGTTGTGCGAGGGAATTTCCCGACGGACGTCGCTTTACTCGTTGGGAACCACTGAAGGCCCAAGGAATGGGTTCAACAGCTCCCCCAGGGACGTTCGGCAGGCCGTGCACGGATTGCACACAGTTGGCGGAACATTCAACAGGGAATGAATGCACGTCCAATCAAGCTCAGGAGTTTGAAGAGCTGGCGCGCCGACGTACATCCTCTGACTTGGTCCCACTGGCGGGGAAACGCTTGAGGCCATCCGGCCGTAGCTGGATCGACGGCCGAAGATTGAGCTGCCTCATTTCCTGTACCGCTGCTGTTGCGATAGCCGATACGGGCCCGCGGCCAAGTTCGAAAGCTTCTTATCTTCCGTTAGAAAAGATGGCCGGAGAAGGGCAACTCCCTCGCCCTCCACCGACCGAATCTCGAAACGACATCCGCCTTTCAAGACAGTCCCTGAAACCAGTGTCCCGGGACACCACAGATCATCCCTGACCTGTGTGGGTGCACTGTGCCGGACTGCCGAGCGTCAGGGTTGACGAATATCTATGCAGGATGCGCAGAAATGCGTGCGCGAGAGAAAAAACGCGGTTGCCATCGAGAAACCGTTTATCACGTCGTCAACAGCGGATTGACGATCCTGATGCCAGCAATCTCCTGGCCGGCATCAAGGTCCTCACTGAGCAGCTGCGCAGCACCGGCCTGCTCGGCTGCAGCGATGATCAAAGCATCCCAAAACGAGATTTGAGCAAGCTCGGCAAGGTCCGTCGCGCGCAAGACCGTCTGCGGTGTGGTTGGCTCACGAACCCACGCCCCATACGTGCTCACGACTTCTCGCGCCGTAGACCGGGTGCGTATTTCACGCCATGCCGGTCGCTCGTTTCGCGGCATGCCGGTCGCCGATTTCACGCCATGCCGGTCGGTC
>CALMII010000004.1 GCA_937864115.1 uncultured Steroidobacter sp.
GTAGGCTCGTCCTTCGTTGTATTCGCATGTTGCGCATGCGGGTCTGCTGCCGGCTGGTGCTGTGCTCGCTCTTGTGAATCCTGCTCCGTATGCTGTTGGTGCGCGCCGTGATCCTGCGACTCGGGCTGTGCATGCTGGTCATGTTGACCTTGCTGCGCATGATCTTCGGCAGACTGTACCGCCGTTCCACCGAGCGCCAACGCAAGAGCGCTCACATAGCCTGCAATCTGCCTCATGTGTTGTCTCCTTGATGCGCTCCATGCTCCGCGACCTCTACTTCGCGAAACATGCCGGCCTCCATGTGGTAGAGCAGATGGCAGTGATATGCCCAGCGGCCGAGTGCATCAGCGGTCACCGCATAGCTGATGCGCTGTGCAGGATTGACGGTGACCGTGTGCTTGCGAACCTGGAACTCGCCTTTCTCATTCTCGACTTCACTCCACATTCCGTGCAGATGAATGGGATGCGTCATCATCGAATCGTTCACGAGAGTGATGCGCAGCCGCTCACCATGGTTGAACCGCAGCGGTTCCGCCTCGGAGAACTTCTGCCCATCGAATGACCAGATGAATCGCTCCATGTGTCCAGTGAGGTGCAGCTCGATCTCGCGGCCAGGGTCTCGCCGGTCAATGGGGCCGCCGATCGTACGCAGATCGGCATAGCTGAGCACCCGCCGACCGTTGTCACGCAAGCCCACGCCCGGATCGCTCAATGCGGTGTTAGCTTTCTCCGCGCGCGAATCAACCGTCGGCCCGTACTCGCTCGGCGCATGACGCAAAGCCACCGAGTTAGCGTCGCCCTGCTGCATTCCTCCGTGTCCCATGGCTGCATGATCGACCTGCTCACTGGCACGCTGACCACCATGGTTCATCGTGCTGTGATCTACCCCTTGCTGCTCGGCCGGGCCATGGTTCATGCCACCGTGATCCATGCCGCCCATGTCATGAGCCATGCCCATGTCCCCCATCGTTAGGAGTGGGCGCGGATCGAGGGGAGGAATCTCTGCTTGCATGCCAGCCGCAGGTGCGAGCGTGCCGCGCGCATAGCCCGAGCCGTCCATTGCCTGCGCAAAGATCGTGTAGGCGCGATCGTCCTTCGGCTCCACGATCACGTCATAGGTTTCCGCGGTGGCGATTCGGAATTCGTCCACAGTCACCGGGTCGACATCTTGGCCATCTGCGGCAACGACGGTCAGCTTGAGTCCGGGGATGCGCACATCGAAGATGCTCATCGCGGAGCCGTTGATGAAGCGCAACCGTACTTTCTCGCCGCGCGTGAATAATCCCGTCCAGTTAGTCGCGGGCGCGACGCCGTTCATGAGATAGGTGTATGCGTAGCCAGAGACGTCCAGGATGTCCGTGGGGTTCATGCGCATCTGTCCCCACATGCGGCGGTCTGCAACCGTCGCGCGCCAGCCCTTCTCGCGCACGTCTCGAAAGAAGTCGCCGACGGTCCGCTTCTCAAAGTTGAAGTAGTCACTCTGCTTTTTCAGCGTCGCGAAGATTCGCTCCGGATCGGTATCGGTCCAGTCGGAAAGTAATATGACGTACTCGCGATCGGCGTGATGCCGCTCGCCTCCGCGCGGCGCGATCACGATCGGTCCATACAACCCGGTTTGTTCCTGAAAGCGTGAGTGCGCGTGGTACCAGTACGTTCCGTACTGATTCACTTTGAAGCGGTACACATACATGCCACCGCTCGGAATGCCCTCGAAGCTCACGCCCGGGACGCCGTCCATGTCCGCCGGCACGATCATGCCGTGCCAATGAATCGAGCTTCGTACCGGCAATCGATTCGAGACTCGCAGGGTGACGGTGTCGCCTTCGCGCCAGCGCAGAAGCGGCGCCGGGATCTGCCCGTTCACGACGGTGCCGATCCGCGTCTTGCCCGTGAAGTTCACGGGCGTCTCGCCGATCTGCAGGTCGAACTCCGTACCGGAGAGAACCGTTTGAGTCGTGCTCTGCGGCCAGGCGAGATTTCGTGGAGCGCCGAGTACGAATAGGCCGGCACCCGCGCCAGCAAGAAAATGCCGGCGACTCATTGCCCAAGCCGGTCCGCGTGCTAAATCAACTTTGGTCATTGCAATCTCTTGATGATTTCTGCGGTGCTCGCGCCGCGAGCACGACGGATTCGGTGTTTGCTGATTCTTCAGTGAAGCTATCGAGGATGGAGCATCGCCGAGCATCCGACGTTGTCGGCTCCTCGACTAAATCGCGCAGACATGTGCGCCAGCGCTGGAGCGTTTCGATCTTCCAATCGATGACTCGCAGCTTCTGCTTGGCAACGCCCAGCGCTGGCTCTGGGTTGATAGCAAGCGCGAGGAGATCACCTGTCTCCTCGAGCGAGAAGCCCAACAGGCGCCCACAGCGAATGAATCTGAGTCGCTTCAGATCGCTTTTCGAATACTCGCGGAATCCGGAGGGACGCCGGACATGCGGCGCCAACAGACCGGCTTTGTCGTAGAACCGGATGGTGTCGATGCTGACATTGGCAAGCTTCGCGAGCCGGCCAATCGATAACGTGTGCATGGAAGACTCCGCGGACATCTCGCTGCATTCATGCACCAAAGCGCTTCACGCGCGGCGGCGCAGGATTTCAGCGGATCTTCGGAAGCAAGCGCGTTTGATTGCGGCAGCCGTGCTGCCGCGGCGCATGCCGCGACGATGGAGCGGGCGTCAGGCGGGCGGGCGGAAGAGGAGGAAAACCCGATTCGGCATGTGGCCGACGGTGGCGGAAGAAACGAGAAGTTGATCAAGCGCTGCAACGCTCGCCGGCGCGGGCGTCGCCAGCGCAGACAAGTGCAAGCACGCACAATCGCACGCGTTCTTACAGCAGTTTGTGTCGTGCGAGCCGGTATCCAGAGGTTTGGCGGTCGCAGCTTCCGAATCGGTCAGTACCTGAGGCGCGTCTGACTTCGCCGCATGATCCGGACAGGGGACTTCCTCGGTGTGAGCGGCGGCGGCTGCCTCGATATTGCCGGATTCGCTCTGATGTGGCGCCGCATGCGCCAGCTCGCCCAACGCGAGTCTCGCGATGAGCAGCAGAACGATGGACCAGCACTGAAGAGATTGACGCCGCACCCGGTTAGGGTATCGCCCGTGGCCCGGCGCCGCAATTGCAGCCGGCTAAAGAATTCCCCTACGCCAGTCCGCCGGTCCGCCGTGGAATCTGGAGCGAACTCCAGATTCCCTTAGCAATCAAGCCGCTTCGAGGAACAACAAAGGCGGTTGCGGATTGACAAAGCACGCCCCCCACCACTCTCACCCGACGTTAGGCATCGGACATCGTAAGGAGACTCGTGTGCCGCACGAGACCATGCAAACCTGCATCGACGCGTGTAACGAATGCGCGACTGTCTGTAACCATTGTGCGAGCGCCTGCTTGCACGAAGCCGATGTGAAATCACTGGCACGTTGCATCGAGCTCGATCTGGATTGCGCCGAGGTCTGCCGAACGGCCACCGGCTTCATGAGTCGCGACAGTGAATTCGCGCATGCGATATGCACCACTTGCGCGGACATCTGCGACGCCTGTGCAGAGGAATGCGAACGGCACGACATGGATCATTGTCGAAAATGTGCCGCCGTCTGCCGCAAATGCGCTGAGGAGTGTCGCCGGATGTCCGGCCAGGGCTCGACGGCCGGTCGAGGCCAGCGTTCCAGCGCACCGATGCACCAATAGTCACGGCAATCCCAAAGAGACCTGGAGGGAGGACGATGTCTGCCAAAACCATCCGCACTGCGCTGAGCGGCCTGGCCGCAATCTGTTTCATTTCAAGTGCGCTCGGCGAAGAGCCTGGCCGTGGCCTTACTGCGCGATTCGAGATCGCCTACTTGAAGATGATCGCAGATCACCATCTCTCGGCCCTTCGCATGACGGAATTGGCCGCCGGCACAGATGCGATGCGCGATCCGGCGATCTCCCCTGAGGAAGGCACTTCACCAACGCCGAACAGCGTAGCGGTCCAAGCGAAGGCGCACTCCCCGGAGCTCAAGTCTCTCGCACGTCGCAACAACCGCATGCAGCGCGAAGAGATCCTAACGGCGCTCGGCTTCTTGCGCGACTGGTACGGCGTCCAGTATCAGCCACGCATCGACCGCCGTGGGCAGGCACAGATTGCCTTGTTGGAGCAAGCTCCGGCTGGCGCAGACTTTGATCACTTGTTCATGGAAGTGTTGAGTCGACATCACTATCTCGCACTCGTACCCAGCACACAATGCCAAGTCTCGATAGATCTCGATCATCACATGCTGCAGCGCTACTGCTCCGGGATTGTGCATAGCCAGATTAACGACATTTCCGATATGCGTGAGATGCTGTGTCGCGATTTCTCCATCTGCGACTACCAGCCGCTCGTCGGTTTGAAGGGACGCCATTCCGGCAGTGAGGGTCATGAACATGTCGACGCCAATGCCGAATCACCTTCGGTGGAGCCGTAAGAAGAGGTTGACGGCGAGCTGAGCACGCAGGCGGTCAATCACCTGCACCGCTCTATGATGATTATTAGGAACTACCGCGGCGACTTGTAGCAAACCAACGCGCACAGGAGGCGTCGCGCTCGATTCCTGGTCGGAGACCAGCAAGACCCCTTCAGGGTTTGATCGTTAGCGCGAGCAGCGGCTCCCGCCGACGGGCATGCGAGGCAGAGTGGAGACGGCTCGGCTTACCGGCTGCAACTGCGGTTTAGTGCACCCGCTACTGCGTCGGCTTCTTCTTGTCTGCGTCCTGCTGCTTCGCCATCTCGCGGCACTTCTTCATCATCGCTTCGTGTTCCGCCGCGGACATGTTTGACATGTCCTTGCCCTTCATCATGTCATCGCAATGCTTCTTTACCTGAGCTTCATCCATTTGCTTTGAGCCCTGCGGCGGCTTCTCCTCCGCGGCCCACAGGACCGATGACCCGACGAGTAACAATACCAATGAGGCCGTGCTTATGGTGCGCGTGATCATGGTGATCTCCGAATCTGGTGGCCGGACAATCGCGGCGACTTCGTCCCAAACTCAAGCCGACGGACGAAACAACAACGAGCGACACGTGCGGAAGTTCACCTGCGAGTTTCACCCGAATTTTCGGAGAAACTGGCTCCCAGCATGTCATCGCCTGATCCCAGGGCTCCTGACGCTGTCCGCGCGAATTTCCGTCGCAAAGCAACAAATAGCGGCGCAGCCGCTAACCGATCAGGTTGTTGGCTCAGGCAAGGTCATCGAGCTTGCGACGGTAGAATCTCGTGGTCACGACCGAGGCCCTCGTAGAGAACCCAGGTGAGATCGCTAAAGAGAAAGCGAGATAGCGCCACATGCGCGCTCGATTTGCTCTCCACCGGCCTCAGTCATGTTCCGTTCTCCCTCGCTGATGAGCTTCGCCAAGCGCGCCGATTGACGATGCCCAATTCACGTCGAATTGAAATCAAGATGAGCGTGTGCGAAGAGCCGGTCCTAACCTGTATTGGTATCGCGCTGCAAGCGTCGCGATGAGCGTCCCGAGCCGTTCTCGCGAAAGAGCGTCTCGAGCAGTGGGCATTCGCGCCGATCGCCCTCTTCGCACAGGGCGATAGTCTGTGTAAGCACCCGCTGCATGCGCTTCAAGTCCGAGATCTTCTCACGCACATCGGTGAGATGCTTGGTTGCGAGCGAGCGAGCCCTGGCGCATGACGGTGGCTGTTCGTCAGCGAGTCGCAGGAGCGCCCGAATCTCTTCCAGCGTAAAGCCGAGCTCACGCGCGCGCCGTACGAACGTGAGCCTCTTCACATGAAGTTCTCCGTAGACCCGGTGTCCGCCCTCGGTACGCGGCGGTGACGGCAGCAGACCGATGCGCTCGTAGTACCGGACCGTCTCTATGTTGACCGCGGCTCGCGTCGAAACTCTCCCGATTGTCAACTGCGCGGGCTTCGTAGCCGCTCGCTGATTCATGCGATTCCTCTTGAACCTGTAGCCACTACAGGTTCTAGTCTACGCTCGTCCCAGTTTCGGTGAAGTGCGAGATGACCACAGCGACGAACGAACCCACTAGCCCGGTGCAGCCTACGCCCGCGCAGCGCAGCAGCCGTGGAAGTCTTCTGGCGGTAGGCGGACTTTTTGGTGCGCTCGCTGCGTCCTCGTGTTGCGTGCTGCCGCTCGTCCTGTTCAGCCTCGGGATCAGCGGAGCTTGGCTCGGGAATTTGACTGCCCTTGCTCCCTATCAATGGATCTTTGTCACGATCACCATCGCGTTTCTGGCGGCAGGATTCCATTTCGTGTATCGCCGCCCGACCGTGGACTGTGCAGACGGAGCGGCCTGCGCGCGCCCGCTGCCAAGTCGACTCGTCAAGATCGCGTTGTGGGTTGCCACAGCGTTGGTCGCAGCAGCCCTCATGTTCCCCTTCATCACGCCCGTCTTGCTTGGCGCCTAGCACTTAGGAGATTTCGATGAATAGAATTGCACGCGTCATCACTATTTCCGCGGCGTTGCTGGTCAGCTCAGCGTCGCTCGCTGGCGAACGCACCGTGACGCTAGCCGTGGACAAGATGAACTGCGCGAGTTGCCCTTATATCGTCAAGCGAGCTCTCTCGCGTGTCGCGGGCGTGAAGCACGCCAACGTTTCCTTTGAGGAGAAGAGCGCTACGGTCACATTCGATGACACCGTCACCGCAGTCGACGGCCTCACCAAGGCAACAGGCGATGCCGGCTTCCCGTCTCATCTTGTCGAGAAGTAAGACTCACGTGAGCAACGATGCTCAGCACTGCTGCGGGCTTGCGCCTGTCGCGGCACCTCGTCCGTCCGACGTAGTCTCGCCGCGCACCCGAGAGGCTCTGCTCGCAATCGAGAACGCGGGCGCTCTCATCAGTTGGTGCGGACTGTCTGTTGAGGACGACCGCGTGCGGATTGCCCTTCTGCAAATGTACGCCGAGCGGGGACGCGCGCCGGCGATCGTGGATCTGGCTATACGAGTTGGACTGAGCGCATCGCAGTTGGAAGCAACGCTTACGAGTCTTGAGGTGCGGGATGTCATCGTTCGCGACAACGATACCGGTCGGATCGTCGGTGCGTATCCGTTCACCGAAGCACAGACCGAACATCGCGTTGACTTGGGTGCACAGACCTTGAATGCCATGTGCGCGATCGACGCGCTCGGCATTGGCGCCATGTACGATCGAGACGTTCGGATCCGATCGACCTGCAGACTGTGCGGGACCTCCATCGAGATCGCGACCTTGAATCGCGGCAGGGAACTCGCCTACTGGACGCCCGAGATGGCGATCGTGTGGTCCGGCATAAGCTATGAACACGCTTGCGCGGCGAACTCCTTGTGCAAGGTCCTGGCGTTCTTCTGCAGCGATGAACATCTTGCGGCCTGGCGGCGGCAACAAGCCAACGAGTCTCCCGGTTTTCGGCTGTCCATGGAGGAAGGGCTCGAAGCAGCCCGAGCAATCTTCGAGAGAAGTCTGAAGACAGGGCCAAGCGGAGCGATCACGACATGACTGAAGCATGCTGCGCAGAGCGCGCCGCTCATGAGAACGGGTATGACCTCGCGGTCATCGGCGCCGGCTCAGCCGGTTTCTCTGCCGCGATTCGTGGCGCCGAGCTTGGCGCACGGGTACTGCTGATCGGTCATGGCACGATCGGCGGAACCTGCGTCAACATCGGCTGCGTGCCATCGAAAACTCTCATCCGAGTCACCGAAGCCATACACGGCGCGCGCTTCGCGCACCGCTTCGCCGGTATCGATGCAAACGCGCGTGTCCTCAACTGGTCTGCAACCGTGAGACAGAAGGACGAGCTGGTCGGCACGCTCCGACAGGCCAAGTACATTGACCTGCTCCCGCAATACCCGAGCATTACGTATGTCACCGGACCGGCGCAGCTCACAAGAGGTGGCCTGTCACTCGACAGCCGAGAAATCGCGACTGACAAAATCGTCATCGCGACCGGCGCACGTCCAGCCACGCCAGCAATCGCGGGCTTGGAGACCATCCCGTATCTGACAAGCACGAGCGCTCTGTCTCTGACTGAGCTTCCGAAAAGTCTCCTTGTCCTCGGCGGAGGCTATGTCGGTGCGGAGCTTGCTCAGATGTTTGCTCGCGCTGGTGTGGCCGTCACGCTGGCGTTCCGCAGTCGGCTCTTGCCTACCGCGGAGCCGGAGATCAGCGCCGCGCTCAGCGGATACTTTAGGGATGAAGGCATCGATATTCGCGACGGCCTCAGCTATCGCGGCATTCGGCACACACCAACTGGCATCGTGCTGGAAGCGCTACAGAGCGGATTCTCCATCAGCATCGAGGCCGAGCAGCTACTCCTTGCAACCGGTCGCCAGCCCAACACCGAGGATCTCGGGCTCGATCGAGCCGGCATCGAGCGCACCGCCGAGGGCGCCATCAAAGTCGACGCGCATATGCGCACGACGAAACCTGGCGTCTACGCCGCCGGCGACGTGACGGGACGAGACCAGTTCGTCTATATGGCTGCCTACGGCGCCAAGATCGCGGCAGAGAACGCGTTGGAAGGTGATCGCCGTGGCTACGACGCTTCTTCAATGCCCGCCGTCGTCTTCACGGATCCTCAAGTGGCAAGCGTTGGGCTTACTGACGCCCATGCCCGAGCACAGGGCTTGTCCGTAAAGGCATCGGTTCTGCCGCTCGAATATGTGCCGCGTGCGCTCGCTGCGCGTGATACGCGGGGCTTGATCAAGCTCATCGCGGATGCCAAAGACGGCCGCTTGCTTGGTGCACACATCCTTGCCCCGGAGGGTGCAGATAGCATTCAGACCGCCGTGCTCGCGATCAAGTATCGGTTGACCGTTACGGACTTGGCGGACACCTTGTTTCCGTACCTGACGACCGTCGAGGGCTTGAAGCTTGCTGCGCAGGCGTTCGATAGGGATGTGTTGAAGCTTTCCTGTTGCGCCGGCTAGTGACCGCCTGAGTGCCCGGGTGCGGCGCACCGGTCGCACCGAGCGCCGCAATGAGCGCAATCGATCGTCGGCATGACTTCCTGCACTACTTCGGCCAGAGCGGTTCTCTACTGTGGAACTCGCGACGGCGGTGACAACAAACAGAGCGAACGTTTTGAGAATCAACAAGCGCAGCCGCTCCGAGCCTGCGAGCGCCGCTGCGTTGCTTGCGAAATATTCACCTGGTGAAAGGGAACACTCCTCCAGGCGCACGCGACCACACTGCAGGCTGAGTTCCAACGCGCCACGCATTCGGAGAATACGTTCCGCAAGCTCGTCCAACACCGTGAGCTTCTTTCGCGCGAGCGCACGCCAGCTATCGCAGCAATGACGGGGTCCATCCTCATGCGGATTCTTGTCTCTTGCAGCGGGTGACCGATGATCCGCCAGACGAAGCGTGTGCAGCGGGCCACGACAGCATAATCATCAACCTGGATTCGGTGATGCCCGGTTCTCGCCTGCGGGAAAATCGATCGGCGGAATGGGCAAGCAATACTCGACACCCCGGTCACGGCCGTTCTACGAGCACGAACTAGCGGCCTGATTTCGGCGGGGCGAGCGTCCCGCGGCCCCTCATGCCCACGCCCTTTACGGCGGCCATCAGTCCCAGACATTTCAAATAGTTACGACCGAGCGGTCGCGCCACGCACCCAGTTTGCTTCTCGCGTTCAGGGAACTTCCATCTGGCCCGGCATCTTTTCGAGGTGTAGCCTACTGTATATCTGTCCAGCTTCTAGCGTCACGCCGATGCCCGATCGTCCGGAGACATTCCGCTGTCCGAACTGCGAAAGCACGTCGTACCAACGAGTGAAGGTACCGCGCGCGAACGGCACGATTTACATCACGAGCTTTTACTGCTGCACGTTTTGCACTTCAGTGTTCATGGATCCGATCGCATTCACGCGCGTCCGGCAGGACCGGCCCGTCCGCCCCACGATGAATTCAGCCGGAACGCCATATCAGCATTGGGCCGGGATCAATCAGCGTCGCAAGGAACGCGAGTAATTGCGAGATGGTGAACTGTGCGAGCGATCGACCCGGACAACATTCCCAACGTATGGCGCGGCATTGCCGGGAACGCGCGCGCGCGTGCGCCAGTTGTGCCCACGGGATACGCGGCGCTCGATGATGCACTTGCGGGAGGCTGGCCCACCGGCGAATTGATCGAGCTGCTTACGCAACACGACGGCATCGGCGAACTCGGACTGCTGCTGCCGCTGATGCGAGCGTTGAAACAAGAGTGCTCCGAGAACATCGTGCTGTGGATCAATGTCCCACACGAACTCAATGCGGTCGCACTCATTCAGCATGGCATCGAGCCCGCGAGCCACTGGTACGCCCGGAACTTGAATGATCGAGACGCTGCGTACTGCATTGAGGCGGGCGTTCGGTCACGAGCTTGCGCGATGATCGTTGGTTGGCTGCCGAGAACCTCAACGACTCAGCTGCGCCGAATAAAGCTGGGATGCGCTGAGACGCGCACGATATGCGTCCTCTTCCGTCCGAACGCCGTCCGTGCTTGCCCTTCTCCGGCGGGTCTGCGCGCGGCGTTGGCAACGCACGATTCTCACTTACGGATCGAAGTCTTCAAACAACGTGCTCTACAACCACGCGTCGTCGACGTCTCGTTGCAGCCAAGTTCTGATCGAGCGCACGTCCTATGAAACAACGTGCCCAGAACGTGCAATTGCCGCTCGTCGATACGCCTGCCGGTCGCAATCCGACATTGCGGCCAGTCGTTTCGGGTGCGACGCCACAGTCTTCATCGGCGCACCGCGCCGCCCGGCGGAACGCGTGGCTTTCTCTGCGTTTCACTGACTTACCACTCGTGGCGGCGACACGTGAGGTGACTTCGCAGCATACGGCGATCGCGGTCGTCGACGATGACCGCCAACGTCGTGTAATCGCGTGCAACGACTTCGCCATGCGAAGTGGCATTCGGGCTGGCCACACATTCAATGCCGCGATCGCGATCAACGCTGACGTGCACCTTGTCAATCGAGATCTTGAGCGAGAGCGCGAGCTACTCCATGAGCTCGCGATGCTCTGCCATCAGTACTCACCCACCGTTGCCGTCGCATCGGATTGCGAGTTGCTGGTTGAAGTGAAGGCGAGTCTGCGGATGTTTGGCGGAGTGAATGCTTTGGTGAATCGCGTGCGTGACGACTTGTCGCGTCTCGGTTGGCATCCGCAGGGCACCCTGTCGCCGACGGCATGGTCCGCGCTGTGGACCGCTCGCACCGTGATCAGTCGCGGGATTCGAGTGGTTACGCCGCGGGAGCTTCCGAGGACGCTCGGCGAAGTGCCGATCGCGGTGCTGGACTGGCCTTTTCCTCTGACGCAACGAGTGAGGCGCTTTGGCGTCAGCAGGGTTGGAGAGCTGCTACGGCTGCCCCGCGATGGCCTGGCAAAACGGATTGGCGTCGAGTTCTTGCGGCAATTGGACCAGGCACGCGGCCGCGTGCCGAGCGTGCACAGGACCGTCCAACCGCCTCTGGTCTATGCCGATCACATGCACCTTGATTTCGAGGTCGAGACATCGGGTTTGCTTGAGCGATTGCTTGAACCTCGGCTCGACAAGCTGCAACGCTTTCTACGCAAAAGGGCTCGTGCGGTCCGCGAAATTCAAGTGCGGCTCGAGCATCGGGAGCGGTCGGCGACGATTTTGACCATCGCGCTCGCCTCGCCGACGTCCGACGTGAATCGCATGCGCCGCATACTCAGTGAGAAGCTCGCGTCTCGCCCCCTCGACGCGCCAGTGCGACACGTCTGTGTGATTGCGCAGCGCTTCGAGGCACAGGTCAGCGATTCGGAATCACTATTGCCGAGCTCGCAGCCGACTCGATGCGTTGCAGAGGCAAAGGCCGAGCTGCTCGAACTTCTCGAGACTCGCCTCGGACCCGGCAGTATTCGCCAGCCGCGCCACCGTGCCGATCGGCGGCCTGAAAATGCTGCGGGGAGCGATCGCGCGACTCCTGGGGCGCCAGTACCGACCGTCGGTGTTCCATCAGAAAACGCAGCACGACCCATATGGTTGTTGAAGACGCCGGCACGGTGGCGACGGTCATCGGGTTCGTATTTGATAGAACGAGGTCCCGAGAGAATTCGTGCCGGTTGGTGGGACGGAGAACCGGTCGATCGCGACTACTACGCTGTGAGGTCGCGCGACGGTCAATCGCTCTGGATCTTTCACGACAACACGAAGCCAGGCTCCTGGTATGTGCATGGACTGTTCGCATGAGTGCATATGCCGAACTCCATGCGCTCTCGAACTTTTCATTCCTGCGCGGTGCTTCCGACCCTCGCGAACTCGTTGCAGCGGCCGCTGAACTTGGTTACGCGGCCATCGCCGTGACGGATGAGTGCTCCTTCGCGGGCGTCGTCCGCGCTCATGAGGAGGCAAAGAAGCGCGGAATCAAATTGATCGTAGGCAGCGAGTTGAAATGCAGCGATGGGCTGACCGTCGTCGTGCTCGCGCAAACCCGTCATGGTTATGGGGCGCTTAGCCAGTTGATCACCCGCGCGCGCCGTGCTGCGCCTAAGGGACACTACTCGCTCAATCGCGGTGATCTTTGCGGAACCCTGCCGGACTGTTTGCTGCTGTGGATCGCACGTTGCAACGACGATGCGGATGGCCATTGGCTGCGTCAGCACTTCGAAAATCGGCTTTGGCTCGCGATTGAGCTTCACACGACGAGCGACGACGCGCTGAAACGGGTCGCGCAACTCGATCTCGCAAGGCGCATTGGGATACCAGCTGTCGCGTCCACGGGCGCACTGATGCACCACGTCGATCGACAACCCCTGCTCGATGTGGTCACGGCGATTCGGCTGGTAAAGCCGGTACACGAATGTGGGTACGATCTGGAGGCCAATGCAGAACGCTCATTGAAGCCGTTGGGCAAGTTGCTGCCTCTGTATGGCGCGGACCTCATGACTGAATCGGTCGCCATCGCGGATCGCTGCGTGTTCTCGTTGGATGAGCTGCGATATGAGTACCCACGAGAAATCGTTCCGGCCGGGGAGACTCCGGAAACGTGGCTAAGACAACTGACCTACGACGGCGCGAAAGCTCGTTGGCCGGAAGGCGTACCGAGTCACGTGCAGCAGCTGATCGAGCACGAACTGGCATTGATCCGAGAGCTCAAGTACGAGCCCTACTTTCTGACAGTCCACGATCTGGTACGTGAAGCACGCCGGCGCGGCATCCTTTGTCAGGGCCGAGGCTCGGCAGCCAACTCTGCTGTGTGCTTCGCACTGGGCGTGACCGCCGTAGACCCTGCACGACAGGAGGTGCTGTTTGAGAGATTCATCAGCAAGGAACGTGCGGAGCCGCCGGACATCGATATCGATTTCGAACACGAGCGCCGCGAAGAGATCGTGCAGTACTTATATGACAAGTACGGACGCCATCGCGCGGGACTCGCCGCCACTGTCATCACATATCGGATGCGCAGCGCGCTGCGCGACGTGGGCAAAGCGTTGGGCTTCGATCCGCTGCAGATCGAGCGATTGATCTTCGCGCTCACTCGTCGTGCGGACAAGGACTCATCGCAGGTTGGCCGCTGGATCGCAGAAGCAGGATTTGATCCGAACAGCCCGACGATTTCGATGTTGCTCGCGCGCGTGGGCGAAATCATGGGCTTCCCGCGGCATCTATCGCAGCACGTCGGCGGCTTCGTCATTGCCGCCGATTCATTGGAAACGCTGGTTCCCATCGAGAACGCAGCCATGCAAGATCGAACCGTGATTCAGTGGGATAAGGATGACTTGGAGTCTTTGGGGCTACTGAAAGTCGATGTGCTCGCGCTTGGGATACTTACTGCGATTCGTAAGGCCCTGGATCTTCACAACGAGTTTCACGGGACTTCGCTCGAGTTCGCAACCATTCCACCTGAGGATCGATCGACGTACGACATGATCTGCGAAGCGGATACGGTCGGCGTTTTTCAGATTGAATCCAGGGCGCAAATGTCGATGTTGCCGCGCCTGAAACCGCGGCGGTTCTACGACCTTGTGATCGAAGTCGCGATCGTGCGCCCAGGACCGATTCAGGGCGACATGGTGCATCCGTATCTACGACGGCGTTCCGGTCAAGAGCCGATCGAGTACCCGAGCGAAGCGATTCGCGGCGTCCTCGAGCGAACGTTGGGCGTGCCCATTTTCCAGGAGCAAGTGATGCAGGTCGCGGTGGTGGCGGCCGGCTTCACACCCGGGGAGGCGGACCAGCTGCGCCGTGCAATGGCGGGTTGGCGGAAAGCCGGTGACCTCGAACCGTTCCGGGAAAAATTGCTCCAGGGACTCTTGGCGCGCGGATATGAAGAAGAGTTTGCCGATCGCCTATTTAGGCAGATCCAAGGATTTGGTGAGTATGGATTTCCTGAAAGTCACGCGGCCAGCTTTGCGCTGCTCGCCTATGCCAGTGCTTGGCTCCATTGCCACTGCCCTGCGGCGTTCACCGCTGCGTTGATCAACTCTCAGCCCATGGGATTTTACGCGCCCGCGCAGTTGGTCCGAGACGCGCGTAAACACGATGTTGTGGTGCTGCCCATCGACGTCTGCGTCAGTGACGTGGATTGCACGCTCGAGCGAGACGCACGAGGTGGACCTGCGCTGCGTCTGGGGCTGCGCCTAGTGAGGGGTCTATCGGCATCGGGAGCAACACGCGTCGTGCGAGCTCGCAAGCAACGTGGCTTTCTGAGCGCGGAGGATCTCGCGAAGCGAGCACAACTGAACGCATCAGACCTCGAGGCGTTGGCGGCCGCCAACGCACTGGCCACGATCTCCGGCAATCGTCATCACACGGCCTGGCAACTGGCCGGCATTGATCTCGGGTTGGATTTGCTAGAAGGCGCCACGGCTGCCGAGGGCACACCGCTGTTGCCTGTTCCGTCTGAGGCGCAGAACATCGCGGCGGACTATCGCAGCACCGGATTGACATTGCGGCGTCATCCGATCGCTTTGCTGCGCGACCGATTTCTGCGTCGTGGAGTGTTGACCGCCATCCAACTGAAGAGCGCACTCACAGGTAGCCGTGTCACATCCGCAGGCTTGGTATTGCTACGCCAGAGTCCGGGCACTGCAAACAACACGACCTTCATGACGATCGAGGATGAAACCGGCGAGGTGAATGTCATCGTCTGGAGCAGCGTCGCGGCGGAGTACCGAGCGCCATTTCTCCAGTCTCACCTGCTCGAGGTTTCCGGAAGAATTCAGCACGAAAGCGGTGTGACACACCTCATCGCGGATTCGATGCGCGACCGCACGGGGTGGCTGGGGCAGCTTCAGATTTCCGCGCGAAACTTCCATTGATGCGACCAATCTGGGACGGCGGGCGGACACGATGCTTCATGCCCGTCCGCCCATCGCTAGCTAGAATGCGTCAAGGTTGTTGATCGATTCGCAGAGCACTCCGGCGGCATCTCCCGCGTTTCGAAACTCGTAAGCCCAGTTCCACAGCAACAGCACGGGGTACACGGAGTTCGGGCCCGTACCGATCGGTTTTGAGTACCAGCCCACTTGCCCATCAGCGACGTTCAGTCGACTGGCAAGACACTTCCGCAGGCTCGATTGATCAGAACGATGCAGTAATGCGTTCGCATGCTCCAAGGACGGAATCGACTGCCCGAGCACCGGCATCGGAAAGGCACTGCGCAAAGGCGACATCGGATTTGTGACTTCCAGCGATAGACGATTCCTCCAGTAGTACTCGCTGCGAGGCTCGGCCACTGGATCATCCAGTTGATATGGATAGGCGTTGGGCGTGATGTAGACGGGCGTGCTGAAGACTTGCGGCAGAACCGGGCCCGCGAATTTCACTTCGACAAAGTGTGCAGACCAACCAGTCGCAGGCCTCGTGAGCGGCGCTCGGTACGTGCCATCGCTCTGAGGTACGAGGGGCATTGAGGTCCAGCTCGGCCCAATGGACTCCCGGCGAAAGTCACGCGTGTTCTCGTTCGATGCGCTCCAGTGCGCGACCGAAAGGACTGTCGAACCGGTTGTGCGCACGACGATTTCATCGCGACTCACAAACGACTGCACCTGCCCCCGTGGGGCGCCGACAAGAACGGATTGATACCAGCCGAGAAGCCCGAGCAGCGCGTCCTCCGGACCGCGATCGACGCTGCTCAATGAGTGGTCCGTGTTCGGTACATATCTCAGCCGCGTCTCGCCCGGAAGCGCCGCCACGTATCGATGGGACGAGTCAGGCGTGAAGAACTGGTCGCCGGGAGAATTGATCAAGAACTTTGGCAACGACAGGCTGCGTTTGTACGACAGCGGGTCAACAATTGCGCGGAGTGCTTTGCCCTCAGGCGTCCGCAATCGCTTCAGAATGTCATATCCCTCGTAGTCGATGACTGCCGGGGCAAAGAATCCATATGCTGCAAAGTGGTGTTCGACTTGCTCGGCCATATTCAGAAAATCAAACACGCCCGGCGCGATCGCGCGCACCCGATCATCGACCGCGGCCGCTAACCAGGTCACGGCCCCCCTCTTCGAGAATCCAGTGACGACAAAGTCATCGACAGATCGTGCCAGCGTCGATTCAGCAAACGACTGCACGGTGTCCATGGCGCGCACAATGGCCTTGGTCATGGGAAGGTATGCAACATACGAGGCATCGCCTGTATCCATCGCGCGATCCCACGTGTACGCGACCAACGCATCCTCACTCAAAGACTGTGGGCTCGCATCCTCGAAAAGCAGCGGTTGATTCGGCACTTGGCCGAGTACCGTGACGACGGTTTGAGACGCGATCGCAATCTGAACGGCGAGCTGCAGCTCCGTGTTTGAAACGCGCAACGGAAGAGCGTTGCTTCCGCCACCAACGAACATCAGGCCCGTGCTTGATGCGGTGCTCGCCGGCAACACCACGGCCAACGCATGCCTCCACGGCGCACGTGCCGGATCGCCTTCCCGGGGCCATTGCTGCGACGTCATCTCAAGAAAGTGGACTGTCGCACCCGGCACTGGTTGTGTGGTGATGCGCTGGTAACGATAGGCAGCGTCGGGCGCTGACACATACGCTTGAAGAACCGGAGCGTTGTCAGAGTTCGCAACGGCGACGTGGGATATCAGAAAGAGCGCGCTCAAGACGCGCTGCGCATGTCTGAGGAACACGGTTGGATCTCCCTATATGTTCTTTTCAAGGCGGGATGCCTTGGGTGACGACACTATCGACAAAAAAAGCAACTGCACGCGCCGAAAGGTGCGCTCTAGGTACGTCTCAGTAAGCCGGTGTGCGGCTCTATGAATTCGGTGGAGGCCCTGGCGGGATGACACGAAGCACCCGGGCCCACGTATCGTCCGACATGTCTTCCGCCGATCCGGCTGCGAGCGCGTGCTTTAAGTGATGGGTGGCCTCGTGGGTTTGACCGCGTGCCAGGCTGAGATTCGCGGCCCGTATACTCTGCGAGACGACGTCGAGCTTGTCATGGCTCTCGATCGCCGACTGGACCGCATCGACATACCTCGACTGCTGAAGTACTCGCAGACAATGCGTCGCAAACTCGGTCAAGTTCGTCGCCTTGCCGACAAAATCCGTAGCTCCGTTCAGCATGAGCTCCTCACATCGCTGCGGATCATCCAGTGCGGTAAGAATCAGGATCGGCTGATGAGGGTTGGCCGCCAGAACTCTCGTTTGGACCTCTTCTCCGCTCAATCCCGGCAACATCAAGTCAAGGACGATGAGTTCGTGCCGGCGGGCAAACCAGGCGTCTAAGGCTGATTGCCCATCCACGGCGAGATCCACATGGAAGTACTTCTCCAACGCTCGCACAGCCGCCGCGGCCGCGCTCGGATCATCCTCGACCAACAACAACGAATGACGTGGACGAGCGTTGATCAACTCTACGATGTCGTGTGCGAAGGCCGCCGGTGTGCCGTCAAGGGGGACGACGTGTGTGTCTTGGTCGCGCAGCGGTTCGTACAGCGCGCGCTGGTGCGGTTCGCAGACCACGAAGATCGGTATGCCAGGAAATCCGAAGTGGCCGGTCCGAATCATGCGTACGAGCCGCCAGGCATCGATGTCCGCAAGCTGAGGAGCAGTGATGAGGGCGTCAAATCGAGCGCGCTTGTAGCTTCGAACACCGTCCTTCCCGCACGCATAGCATGCAACGCGCGCCTGAATGTTCCGAAACGCCTCTCGTAGTCGCCGCGACACGGCGACATCGTTGTGCAGCAGCAGAATATCGCAGCTCATGGCGCCCCCCTCGCGCTACCAGCGCGCCGTCGCGTTGACCATCCATGTTCGCCCCGGCAGCGGGATGTCGAATGGCAAGGTAGTCGCCGAAGGGCTGGCGTCGCGAACGTCCTCATCGAACACGTTATTGACGACGAGGGCGAGGTCGAAGAGCGAGAACGCGTTCGCACGCGCCAGGATTGAGTTCACCACCAGATAGTCATCGGGATCCGGGCGCGGATCCGAAATGGGCCGCTCGCGATCCATCACGCCCCGAGCGGTGAGCGCAACGCGCCACTCTTGGGGAAGGCGCCAATCGATGGTCGCCACCAGAACGTGGTGCGGAGCGAACCGGATATTCGCGTTATCGTCGGCAGCCGATCCCAGGCGATCCTGATAGGCATAGCTCAGCGAAGTGCGAAGCGTTTCGATCGGTCGATACGAGAACGAGGCTTCATAGCCCCACCCATCGTTCTCGCCGCGATTCACATACGCAGTGCGACTCGGTGAAGTCGGATCAGGAATGACCTGGATGAGATCCTGCTGTTGGTAGCGGAAGAACGTTAGGTCTGCTTCGTACGCTGTTTCGTACAGACTGAGGCCGAGTTCGGCCATGTCCATGGTCGTGGGATTGAGGCTCGGGTTGCCACGTGCACTGAACACGCCGCTGGATTGCAGCTCAAGGATGCTCGGCGGACGGAACGCGCGACCCACCAACGCTTTGGCGCTGAGATTGTGGCGCGCATTCCAGACCAAACCTAACCGCGGATTCACCGTAGAACCGAAGTCGGAGTAGCGGTCCCAGCGTACGCCGCTTGTGAGTGTCCAGTCGCTCGCGAACTGCCACTGATCCTGCACGTACGCGAAAACGGTATCGGCGTCTGTATCGCCAATTAGCGGCGCATCTCCCACACCGCCAAACGGCGCCAGCTGCCCAGTGGGAATAAAGCGAGCGTTGCGCACGACGTAGTTACGTACATCGCGAACTGTCTCGAAAGCGTTGTCGAGATACCCGCCGCCGGCGCGCAACGTGTGTGTCTCGAAACCGGTATAGAGAACCGTGCTCTCGATTCGCCAGCGCTGGTTCTCAATCAGAAACGAACTGATCACTCCGTCCGGAAAGGCATTCCCGAAGGCACCCGGCGGAAACACATTCGCATATGCATCCTGTTCGACTTCACTGAAGTCCACGTAGGCGTCGATCTTCAGATCGTCGGACACGTCGCTGTGATAGTTGAGCTGTGCCACTTTCAGCAGTGAATTCCATTCGCCGTCGAGATCGAGCGCGTACGCCACGCCCACGCCGTTTTGAAGAGGATTCTGATCGTAGTAGGCAAGGCGAGCTGTAAAGTCACCGAGTCGTGCATCCAGCCGAACGTCCACGGACTCGCGACGTTGAGGCATTTCCGCCGGCGCGAGTGAGGCAGTAGTCCGGAGCGCTTGGTCGATCATCGTTTGCGCGTCGACCTCAACCGTCTGGGACGAACCATCCGTTTTGCTGAACGCGGCATAGCCGCTGAGTTCGAGCCCACCGAAGTCACCGGACAGAATGCTCCAGGCATCGTAAGTGTTGTTCCAACCCACGCCGGCTCCGACTTCTTGGCGGTCACCATGTGCGGCGGTTTTGGTTTCAATGTTGATTACACCGGCTACCGCATCGGCGCCGTAGATGGCGGAGCCCGGGCCGCGCACAACTTCGATTCTTGAAACGTTGTAGAGCAAGACGTTGTCGAACCCAACCCACGGATCGATCATCGTTCGTGTGATCGGAATGCCATCGATCAACACCAGCACTCGCGAGGTGATGCCGCGAACGGTGGAGAATGTGGATCGACCATCTGCAGTCGCCACGTGAAATCCGGGAACCAGATTCAAAGCGTCTTTAAGCGTTCGCGCACCGAACGCGTCCAGATCCTCGCGCGTCAACACGGTTGCCGTGGCCGGTGCGCGTCGGATCGGCACCCCATAGCCCGTTGCGAGCGACAGCACCTCTCCACTCCCAAACACCGATTCGACGTCTTCGCCGGGTGCAGCGACGACGTTCGGGGCGGCGGCCAAACTCGACAGCATCAGGACGAGTGCACGCTGATGACGATGCTCCATATATGAACTCCCTTCAGGCTGGTTTTTTCGAATCCTCAATTCGATCGGCGAAACGATGTGAGACGCATGGGACGATTGCGGCGCGGAGCTCCGCTGTGACACAAAATCTGGAAATTGCGATGAGCCGAATTCGACCTTTCCGCTGCTGGTCAGACGTTCTCCGTCGTCTTCGGCTACCTACAAATGTACGCGTTCTGTCGGGTCGTGCAATTGTCATCGGACTGCAACGCTGCTTATGTTCACTCGCCGATGACCAACTCGAAACTGCGCTTTTCTGAGCTGTTCAGCATGATTCCAAGATGCGACGCCACGCGCATGTTGATACCCCGACTCGCCTCGCGAGGAATAAGAATGCGAGGCGCGCGACCGGCGAGCCGTTCGTCCGCAAGCTGCAGCACGAGCTGCCCCGTGAGCGCTGGCGGCACAAAGGTGGTGCATAGAATCGCCCGGGTTAAGTGCTGAACCGCGTTCGAACACACCGGAAATCGAGCCAGCCAGCTTTCCTCGACGATGACACGCAAAGTGGTGTCGTCGATGGCGAACTGACTGTCGATGATCCACAGTGCATCGGTCTCCGGATTTGCATAGCGGAAGATGTTCGCAAAGTGCAGCGACGCGGCACGGACGTCGTCTGCACGTAGTGCGACCAACGTGTAGTTGCGACTTTTCGCCTGACGGGCGGCAAGATCGGCGAGCCACCGATGCCGTGCTGGGTCATACACGACAAAGATGCGGCGTGTTCGCGGAGTCAGCGTGCGCAGAGTTTCGAACAAGGCCTGCGGATCGGGCAACAAGGTAACCGCGCTCAGCTCGGGGTTCTCGCTCGGCGGAAGATCTGCCATCGCAGCGACAATCGAGTAACGCCTTTCAAGTCCGGCAAGCGCGTCGACCGAAGTGCGACCGAGCGCAATGACGAGCGTGGGCTTCACTTCCGCCAACCACTTCCGGATGGCATCTCGATGATCCTGGTTCTGCGGCAACGATCGCTCGATCAAGCGCCCACCTCGCTGGGAGACGCCCATTGCGATTGAACGGCGAACGTCCAGGAATATCCGTTCGGTCGCTTCGGTAGCCTGGGGATAGATGAGCGCGTAGGTTTCGTCCGCCGCGTACCCACGTGTTGTGTGCAGCAGCGCGACGAAGACGAATGTCGCCCAAATGCGCACAAGCCGACCGCGCATGGTGTGACTGGCCGCGTCCAACTCTGGTTGGACGCTTTTGACGACTGGGCATTCCACGCTGTTCTAGATCTCATTGCCTACGTCTTTCGTCCTTGCGCGACGGTTGATCGAAATCAGAGCGAGCGCCGCCGCAGATATCGGCACCGCGGTCGTGAACATGTCCATCAGTGTGTGATAGCGCTGGTAAAGCATGAGTCCGATGTATGCGAGGAGCACAAGGCAAATGACGGCAAACGCAGTGCGGCTTGCTGCGTACCAGAGAAGGGATAGACCCAACGCGAATGCTGTGTGCGTGCTGTAGTCGGCGCCGATCGAGTGCCAGATCCCGAGCTGCGTATCCAACGCCATGATCCCGTACACGACGATCAAGATGCCGGCCACGCAGGCATACCATCTGAGAAACCCGCCCACTGCGGCGCGCGGCCGCGGCCAGGCCGGTAGCAGCAACGTGGCGATCAGGAGCGTTGGGTTGACAGCATCTGCAATCGCATCGAGCGTCTCATACGCGAGCATCTGATGGTTCCTTCTCAATGGTGTCTACCGCGGTGGGTATTTTCTCGAGCACGGGAAGCACCACGGTGATCGTGGTCCCCTCGTTCTTCACGCCTTCGAGCTTCACCGAGCCTTTAAGCAATTCGACGTACGCCTTCGTGACAGCGAGCCCAAGCCCGGTGCCGCCGGTCGAACGCGTCTCGCCCATGTCGCCTTGTCGAAATTCCTCCCATACGACATCGACGAGGTTCGCATCGATTCCGCAGCCGTTGTCCGAAACGATGAGCGTTGTTTCTTCTGTAGTGCACGTCAGTCGAAGCGAGACGGCGCCGGCGCAGGTGTATGTGCATGCGTTCGTGAGCAGGTTTTCCGCGATCGCCGAGAGCTTCTGGGGGTCGGTCACCAGGTGAGGAGCGCCTTCGTGCGTGATCGCCAATAAGTTCTTCTTCGACTTCGCGATTGGGCTGTATGTCTGTCGCAGTCCCGCAAGCCAGTCTTTGACGTTGATTTCAGCGAGCCGGAGCGTGTGTCGGCCCGCTTTGGCGCGCGCAAGCTCCAAAATCTGCTTGATGAGTCCAAGCAACTGCTCCTTCTGAGCCAAGGCAGTCATCAGGTGTGATCGCACCTCGGCCGAGTCGATTGCATCGCCGAGGAACTCGAGCTCGCTGAGTGCATCGCGGATATACGCGTCGATCGAATGAAGGGGCGTCTTCATCTCATGACTCACTGCGGCGAGGAATGCGCTCTTGAAGCGCTCCGCCTGCTGCGCGTCATGCATCGCAAGGCGCAGTTCTTCGTTTGTCGATTGCAGCTCCGAAGTGCGCGCCTGCACGGTCTGCTCTAGGTGATCTCGATGATCAGCCAGCCGCTCCATGAGCATATTGAAGGCGGCCGCCATGCGGTCAATCTCCGCTGTGCCGTTTCCAATTGCACGAACATCGTGGCTGAGCGAGGCAGTGTCCATCGAACGAGCCAAGTCGACGATCGGTGCCGTGAGCCGTCGGCTTCGCCGAATTGTCCACGCCAGACTGCCGACGATCGTTATCAGCGATACGGCGCCGATCGCCAACGCGATTGACGTGTAGATCTCTTCGTATTGATCCCGGGACCAAATCACATACAAATGTCCCAGTAATTGCGTGCGCGCCGCCTCGTCGGCTCCCAGCGTGCTTTGCATCACCACGGGAGCGACTACGTGCCAGTGCGCTCCTGCGGAGGATGCGACGCCGCTCAAGGAACGCGCGCGCAGGCGCGTCAAATCGGCGTTCGCAAGGCGATCCTCACTGCGTCCAACGCTCATGACGGGACTACCGTCTGCGTCGAAAAGTTGCGCGAACATTACGTCGGGCCGCTGAGCGAGCGTCTTCAGCATCGTCTCTGCGACCTTTCCGTCCTCACGCGCGATCAGGAGCCCGTAGCTCATTTCGGGCGCGACCGCCTTTACGAACTGTTCCGCGTGTTCCTTTCCGAGTTGAGTGGTGCGCCCGAACGTGATGATCATGACCAGCGCCGCGGAACTCAACGCGCAGAGTACGAGCGCGCCGCCCATGGCCACGGTGAGCTCTCGTCGAAATGATTTCGGAGGACCAAGAATCTTCATGAGTTCTGGACGGTGCGATCAGCGCGACGCGTCCTGCAGTCGCTTGCTGCCGAGCAACTGGGAGATCTGCCGTGTGTATTCTTCGCCTTCCATGCCGATGTCCTTTTGGACGGCGCCTTAGGGGCGCGTTCTTTCGGTCTTCGATCTTGTGCCGCCCGCCTGTACGTCAGGAGGCGAGCGTGGGCTCATCAATGCCTTTGAGGTGCCTCACGGTTTGAATGATGGGTGCAATGTCCTCCGGTGCTGGGACATCCTCGAACCAGTAATCCTCTGACTCGGGTCCTTGCAAGAACTTGAACAGCGCGTGCAGCGTGCGCGCACACAGATCTTCCTGGCTACGCTTCACCCATGCGCTCTTACTTTGCTTGAGCTCCCACAACCATTGGAGCAGCGCCGCCACTGGATCACGCTTGCCATTTGGCCCGGCTTCAGTCGCGAACCCGCCGCGTCTTCCGTCCTTCGCCAGTTCTTCGAAGAATCGAATTCCGGTTGGACGAATCGCCAATCCGAGGAGCGCTGCGGCAACTACGCCGCCATGGAATACTTCTCCCCGAGGATTGACGCTGTCGAGCAGTTGTAGCTCATCGCGGAAGTAGCCGATCGCCTTGAACATGTCGAGTTCGTTCGACGCATCCCCTGTTTTCTGATTGCTGCGAGCTACACCGGTCACAGCGATGTACAGGGCATCGACCACCATACCCTCGCGCAAGCGAGCCGAGGTCAGCGTCAGGTTGTGTGCACGGTAGGCTGCGAGCACGCTTTCGTATCGCTCCTCGACAGCAAATTGGCTGTCAAACATGTTGTAGAGCGCGTGTAGTTCCGCTGGCGTGCGGCAGCGATACACGGTCGCCATCACAGTCGCTGGCGGATTCAGCCGATTGGTGGCCCACAGATAAGACCGGGTGTGACCGTCAACCTTGAACAGCTGACCATTGAGATCCGCGGCCGACACGGAACAGAGTGTCGCGACCATGGGTCCGTCGGCGCGCCGCGCAAATTCCCAATGCGCTTTCTTTGCGTGGCGCTCGACATCTCGATGTCGCGGATGATCGGCGAACGCCAGCCAGTCAGACAGCGGCAGCTCGAGCACGTAGAACCGCTCCTGATCAGCCACCTTGCGGCCCACGGAGGGTGTACTCGGGAGAGGATCGGCATCCTTGGGGATAGGCTGGCGGGCAGTCTTGTTCTTCATGCGCGACCTGTGTATCCGGGGGTTTCCCTTACCAGATCCTACCTCGGCTGAGGTGCTTCTGCCATCCCAAACCCGACAGGGATTCACTGAGAGCGTCGCATTGTTAGAAAAAACAAAGCCATACGAATAAGCAGCGGAATCGCTTCGCATGCTTTTCGCGCCTGTTCTGCAGCCGGTGCGATCTTCGCAGAGGGGCTTTCCCTTACCACGCGTGTCAGTTATGCTCGGTCGCACCGAAGAAGAATCTGCTTCTCCGAAGGGATGGAGTCCTTTCCATGGCGGTTTCAGTCACTGACTCCCAAGTCGGCACGCGTGTTACCAAGGCGGCGGAGCCGATTTTCGAATTGCTTCGCCGAGGCGACTTCGAGGACGTCACGCGGCGCCGCCGAGCGGCGATGCGAGTGATGCGTCGTAGTCGCGACGGGCTCTCCGTTTACGTGCGATCCGATTCGTCGAACTCTCGAGAGCTCACGAGGCACCGGGCTCGCTACACGATCGTGTATGAAGGTGAGGACGACGCGGGATCGGAGGTTCAGTACACCATTCTCGAGTCGGACGAGACCCGCAGCGTTCTGGAACTCCTCGATCTGCTGAATGCGCATGCCCAGCGGGTGCGTGAGTGCGTTGAAGCTCGCCTTTGCACTGAGCCGCTCGGTCGTAATCTTGTCGACCAGTGTGGAGGCTTCGACGATTCGCGCGAGCGCGAGGCGATCCTCCACAACTTGGCCCAACTTGCGATGAAGCCGGTATCCGATTCGGCCGTGCAGGGATTCGTTCACGCAGTGACTTCTCACGTCGATGATTGGCTGAGTCATCGGCGCGGGGATGACCTGGACGAATAGACACGCGCTCGCGAGCGAGAGATCGCCGCGTCCTCTACAGGCAATTCGCCGCAGCCAATCGTCGCAGATAGTTTGCAAGTGACGCGACGCTCAACAGCGCCGCTCCCCACAGTGCTACGAGGCCCGCGCTGAACAGGGCTCCGCTATCGATCACATCGGCGAGTACGAGCAAGAACAGCGACAGCATTTGAATGGCCGTCTTGGCCTTCCCCAATCGATCGACACGCAACTGATCGGGTGAACGCCACGCGCGCAGGGCAGATACCGTGAGCTCCCGAATCACGATCACAAGTATCGGCGCGGTGAGCGAAGCGTGTTCCGACAGCAGGAGCAACAGCGCGCTCACGACCATGAGCTTGTCGGCAACGGGATCGAGAAACGCGCCCAGCTCGCTACATTGGTTCAACCTGCGCGCGAGAAATCCATCCAGCCAATCCGACGCACAGGCGCAGATCAATACGCTCAGAACTGCCCAGGACGCGCCCGAGGCGAGCCACAACAGCGATAACAGCGGCACGCATCCGATTCGTAGCCACGTGAAGGTCATCGCCCACGGCCAATGTTCAACCGATGGCGCTTTCAGCACCTGGCCCTGCGCACGTATTGCTTCGGGATTGGAAGCCATTTCGGAAACTCCTCGAAGTACAGTTGCTCCCACACTGCGACGAAACTTGTGATGGCAGACCGACTTGGTGGGCCTTCAACGCACGCTTATGCGTGTGGGCGGAACCCCAGGTATCCAGGGGTCATGCCCCCTCGCCGGAGAGACACCCGCGTCGACGGTCGGCAAATGCTTGCCCTTGAAGGCTCGCTTCCCCGCATCGCTGTGCATCCCAACACAGGTAGCGTTTCTGCCTTCGCGTGGAGCCACTCAGATGCGTGCGGTCTACATCGACTTCCCTGGGCAAGGTCGCTTTTCACGCGACTGGCTCGAGCGC
The DNA here is from genome assembly GCA_937864115.1 of uncultured Steroidobacter sp. Lineage (GTDB taxonomy): Bacteria > Pseudomonadota > Gammaproteobacteria > Steroidobacterales > Steroidobacteraceae > Steroidobacter. Next base: position 26,458 of record CALMII010000004.1, read on the forward strand.
AATCCTGAACGTGCACAGGAACTCATGGCCGCAAGCAAGGACGCATATCCCCAATGCTTGTGCGTCGCGGGCGGGCTGCCGCTGTACATCGCGAAGCGAACGCACTTCTATCTCGCTCGCATGCCGAATTCCGGAGCGAAGCACGCTGCGCACTGCCCAAGCTTCGAGCCCGACCCGACACTCAGCGGCCGCGGCGGATACAGCCAGGCTGCAATCGAGGAGCGAACCGATGGCCGCGTCCTGGTGAAGATGGATGTACCGCTGGTGATTCGCGGAACCTCAGGCGGCGTCGGCCCGACCGCGTTGCCCGAAATTTCCAGCGCGCGTTCGCAACGTGATCGAGTCGGAATTCGCGGTCTGCTACACCTGCTCTGGGAGCGTGCAGGATTTAATCGATGGTCGCCTCGCATGGCCGGTCGACGGCACTATCGTCAAGTCCACAAGTACCTGATGCGCGCGGCCGACGAAATCGTCGTACGACGCGCCGCCTTGTCGGCACACCTCTACATCCCCGAGACCTTTCAGACTGACAACGCGCTCGATATCGAAGCGCGACGTCAGAAGCTGTTCAAGGAGAAAATGCGTACGCCAGCAGGCGCCCCGCAGCGAATTCTCTTGCTCGCGCAATGGCGCGCCGCCGTTGAAACGGACGAGACATGGGCACTGCGCTTCTCGCATCTGCCAAACGAGTTTCAAGTCCGCTGCAGCAGAGAAACGCTGGCGAAGGTCCAGCGCAGCAGTGAGTTTGCCTTCTTGACGTGGCCTTCCGTCAATCCGCTGTTCCATCTCATGGTCTTGCTCACGCTTCAGCGCGATCGATCGGGCCAGTGGATTGCGGATGAGTTTACGCACCTCGTCACCACGGAAGAGTACGTGCCGGTGGCATCGATCGAGGAAGCGCGCCTGGCGCGTCGCTTGATCCAGGAACACAGACACTTCCTGAAACCCATGTGGTACGACACGCCCCCGGCCCGATTCCCGAGCTATTTGCTGACCGACATTGGCGATCGAGCACTGCCCGCCGAAGTGATCTACGGACAAGAGGCAGACCAGACGGAGCGGCGCATTCGGATCGTGAACTACGTCGACGAGGGAGAGCCCCATTGGTGCTGGGACACGATCGAGCACGATGACATTCCCCCGCTTCCACGACCCGCCATCGCTGAACAACCCACACCGACTCCTGCATAGTGCATGACGGGACAGAAGCGGTTGGCGGGAGGTTCCCACGCGCTTGCGGATTGCGCGGTGTGACTCACCATCTCTCTAACGCTCCAGTTCGCGAGAGGGAACAACACTATGCCGCAAGCCGTGACGCTCGTCCCAACACACACCGCGGCACGCACACGCTGTCGTTTGTGTGACTGCAAGCTAGGCGGCAAGGGCGATGACCTTGTGACCTGCCTTTGCTTGCACTGTCTCGATCGACCCGAGGCGGCCGCGATTCGTAGCAGCGCGACGCGTAGCCAGGTGCGCCCTGCACCGCGCGACTTCACGGTGGCGGACAAGGAACTCATTCGCAGGATCCACGTGCATTTGCCGGCGGCGCAGCTGCTGAGCCTGCTTAATGAACGGCTTCGGGCGGATCACGGCGAGGCGTCGCCATACACCTTGGAGCAGCTCAACGCCCATTTGCGCACGCTGCGCGGTACCGCCAGTACGCAGGACTGGGCGAACCTACGCAAGATCGTGCGCGATGCACGGGCGGAAGGTGTCGCGCAGTGCGTGACCGCGCAGATGATCAATGACTTCGCAGTGGTGTTCTCGTTGACGCCTGCACAGGTGCATCGGCTACGCGATGTGCTGTTGTGCGAGGACACCTCAGAGTCCTAAGGAGTTTCGTTATGCCGCGCGTTGTGTTTCGCAGACAGGAACTATTCGAGGCGAAGCTGTGCCTGGGGTCGACCGAGATCCAACTCGCCGACTACGCAACCACGGGCCTTCGCATCGTGGCGGTTGGTCCGAGTGGTATTGGCAAGACCAATGCGGGTCTGTTGATTGCCGAGCAGCTCGCTGCCCAAGGGTGGGTCTGTGTAATGGTAGACCCCGAGGGCGAGATCGAAGCGCTGTATGGACCGATGGTCCCCTCCCCCGCAGCGCTGAGGTCGGCACTCCTCTCCCGGACTGAACCCTTCTTAGTGGTATCCGCTCGCGATGCGGCGGAATTCCTGCCATACGGACAAGAGATCTTCGATGTCGCGAATGACGTGCGGCGTCCGGTGTTTCTCATGATCGATGAAGGCCAGGTGTTCAGCACTTCCCGTAAGCGCAAGAAGGAGCTCGGTGCGGCATCGGAGTTGCTGAACGACTTTGCTCTACGAGGACGCAAGCGAGCGCTCGATTTGTTCATCACTGCGACGCGGTTCTCTGGCTCTTTGAATCGCGCGGTGTTCGGAAGCAAGAACCTCACACTGATCGGTTGTCAGGAGGACTTCAGCGCATGGTCTGCCCTCTCCGCTCAGTTCCGTGGCACTGGGATTGGTTACAACGAACTCGCATCGCTTGCGCCGGGTGAGTTCTTTTGCCGCAGCCGCCGTGGGGTCGAGAAGATCGTCATGCCTATGGCGCAGGCGCTCGCGGCGGTTGCGCCGAAAGCGCGCCGCACGCGCGCCGCGTTGCCGGGCAGTTTCAGTCAATGGGATCGCGCAATGCGGGAGATTTCCACAGAACGCCTTCGCGCATTGACCCCGGCAGTGGTGGCATTGCTCAGTTCCGTGGCAGGGCTGTCGAACCAGCAGCTCGCGAGCGGTGGGCGCGCCCTGCAAGATGAGTTGGAGGGACGAGCATGAAGGACTGGCGAACCTTCGTCGCCGCGCACGGGGCGTTTGTGCGGGCAGATCATTTGGCGGCGATCATAGGGCAACCGGAGTCCACCATACGGGCGCTCCGTAGCGGAGTTCGCTGCGGTCACGGCCCGCGTCAAGCGTCGAAAGGATTTGCAGAGCTGTTTTCACTGTGGCACGGACGAGCCCCCGGAGATGATGAGTGGCCGGCGCCGCGTCGTCTCGGCGCTCGAACCCAATATGAATGGCTTCCACCGGAGATGGCGCTACTTGCGTCGCTGGTCGGGCGCATCGACGTCAAGCAGATCGCAAGCATATTGACTGCGCGACTCGTAAGAATCACGGGTGATGTGAGCGCGTGCCGGACTGCCGTCAGCGTGCAGGTACGCATGAACAAGCTTGGGCTTCAGAGCACCGACGTTCTCGGCGGGCTCACAGCAAGCCAAGCGGCGCGTGAGATCGGCTCGCGCTCGATCCTCGACCATGCGATTCGCGCAAAGCAGATCTCCGTGCAACGCGTGGGCCGTTACCTCGTGATCCCACACAACGTGTGGGAGGATTGGAAAGCAAAGCGAACCACGCCGCCCGCCGGATACATTCGACTGGCTTCGATCCGTCAGGCGCTCGCGATCAGAAGCGACAAACTCTCAGAATACGCTCGCATGGGCTACGTCCCGGATGTCCTGCGCGTGATGCCGATCGGTGAGCGTGGTCCGTCCACGCAGTATGGCGTCTGGTACATCCGCGAACGCCGCGCGAAGAAGCTCATCGTCGATCGTCGACGCGGGTGCCCAATGCCCTGGCATGGTATGCCGACGCTGGACAACCTCCGAGCGACCTGGAAGCTGTTCATGGCGCGCCGCCATCCGAAGAGCTGCTCGACGTGTGGGACGATATGGGGACCGCGCGGAGCGCCGCGAGACTTCGATGACTACTGCAAGCGATATCCGCCGCTGGTCCATGGCGCTAAACGCCATCTCACCATGAAATGGTCGCCGGGACTGACGATTGCACAACTCGCAGCAACAGCGGGCACCAGCGTCAGTCATGTCACCCGCGCCATCGCCAATGGGCAACTCAAGGTTTGCTGTCACGAGCGTCGCAAGTACATTTCGCACACGGAAGCGACCCGATGGCGCGCTCGACGATGTCCAACGGGAGGCAGTGAGAGATCCTGGCTCGCGCTACCGACAGCGACCAAGCTCTATGGATTCTCTCGCGCAAGGCTGCTCGAGTTCATCGAGTCCGGTGTGCTGCAAACAAAGGTCGGCGCCGATGGCGCAATGAAAGGCATTCGTTACGTCGCCCGTCAACAGTGCGCGAAATTGCGCGCGCAGCTCGGCTACTCAGAGCGAGAAGCCGCACGACGCGTGGGCGTGTCGGTCGCGCGCCTTCGGGTTTTGTTGAGAGGACTTCGGTGGCGGCAAGCTGAAGCCGTTCCGATCGAGGTGATTCGCGCCGCCCAGCAGCGTCTCGAGTCCAACGAGGGGTACACCATCGAGCAAGCTGCGGCGCGCCTGCGACGTGACGTTTCGTGGGTTCGCGAACGCATTCGCGACGGCAGTGTTCGCGTGAGCCGCACCAGGTGGGATCGACGGCGTGTGTACATCACCGCGCCTATGCTGGAACGACTCGCGGCGCTCGCCAAGTCCGGCACGCGCGAGGTGCGCCGTGTGAGTTCGATCTGGCTGCCGCTGAGCGAAGCAGCGATACACGCCGGCGTGTGCACGACGACGTTCAATCGCTGGGCCGACGAAGGAAGCGTTGCGCGCCGTCAGACAGGACGCGGCTGGAGATTTCCATCGCGCGTCGATCGAGAAGCAGGCTCGGGAGTATTGGAGCCACACCCGCTTCCATCGTCGCCAGCTTCCGGCCTGGCTCGCGATGGAAGAGCAGGCGTCGCATGCGACTGAAGCCACAACACTCACTTCGCGAGCAAAACACAGAACGGCGCTCACGGCGGCGGCTGGCGTAGCGGCATAACGGCTGATGAGGCAGAACCCTTTCAACCAATGCAGTGGAGCGAGACATCGATGCACAATGACCTGCGGTACGACCGCGTCCGCGCCGCATTGCCGGCAACGCTTCCACCGATCTCACGCGTGGAGGCAGAGCGAGCCGCACGGCGCATCTTTCGTCACTTTGGGTCAGTGACGCTGGGTGGTCCACATATGACGCATCCGGCGAAGTTCAACGGACGCGTGCGTCGGTGTTGGATTTCGAAGAACCCCACAGGAGGCCACCTGAAAGGATGGGGTCGGCTGATTCATGATGTATCACACTCGATCTTTCGTCGGCGGCATCCAAACTTCCGGCCTCATGCCGGAGGTCACGCAACGCTCGAAGCGCAGATCGCAGCCCATGTGGTGAGTCAAGGCTGGCTCGAGGGAGCACTGCTGCCTAAGAAGTCGACGCTGACCTCGGATCAGAAGCGGGAAGCCCGTCTGGGCGAGATCGAGGCGGCGATCAAACGGTGGCAAACCAAACAGAAGCGCGTAGCGAACGCACTACGCAAACTCGAACGACGGCGGCGTGCGACGCTGCGTGCATTGAACCTTGCTACTGGCGCGTCGATCTCGCCTTCGCGTGCGAGGGAGGTCGCGCACGACGCGGACGCGAGCGCTCCATGAGATAGCCACTTCGAGCAGCGCAGCACTCGCGCGTGCTGTGCGTTGAAGGCTCGATATCGCGAAATACTCGAGCGCACGATGCATTGTAGTGTTCCTCACGTGAACCAATGAGGGAGCAAGTACATGGATCAATTGTCAACGCGCGCGCGATGGACCATGCGTGTCGCGGTTCTGATCGGCTTTGCTGCGCTCGTATCCTTGTTCTGGATGGACCAGATGTCGACGAGGATGCAGCTCGGCGCCGGCGCGACGTTTGTAGTGGGAATGGTCGTTGCCTACGCAGTGCACTTTTCGCAGGCCTCAGTTCGACAGAAGCTCTGGCGCCACGTCGCAGGTCAGCCTGGACAGCGCTTTTCTATCTTTGTTCAGTCGGTCATCGATCTGCTGATGTTGATCGGCCTCATCATGCTCGGAAATCGCATGGGCTTGGATGGCGTGTGGCACTTCTTGTTGGTGTTCCCGCTCTGGGTCGTGATTTCGTTCTTCATGTATCGAAGTCGCGCTATTCGCGGCCGACACCGATCCGGCCACTAGCACGCAACGCCTTTGCAGGGAGGATAAAGAAGAGGGCCGCAAAAGAGCGGCCCTGAAAGCACAGCCGTGGTTCGGCACCCCCGGGATCTCAGCGGGTGCATCCGCGGAGGAGTGGCTCCGAATCAAAATCGACTGCGACCAACACATTAACACGAGGCGACATCGCCTACGCAGTTGTCTCTTCCGCGTACTTTCGGTGGCGCTTCGTAAAACGATGAAATGGGATCGTCGTCACGATCGGTTCGACTTCCAAGCGTATGTCGCTACGCCGCGCCCGATAGCCCTCTGGCATGGGGGCCGGCGCGAGCGGCCGAAACGGCGGGAGCCGATCTCCCGGCATGAAGATGGGCAGAGAACCGCTGCGGCTGAACCGTTGCACCTTCCCGGTGGTTTCCATCACGATGTTTGCGCGCGGGTGAGCCGTCCAGGTCATACGCCGTCCCAGGAGCTCCGTTTCCGGCAGCCGCTTGAGCTGCGCGAGATCCCGAGCGACCGCCTCCGCGAGTGAGCCCGCCAGGTTCTGCTCGAGAATCGCTTCGCGCACCTGGGCGACCGTCTTAGTCGTGATGTCCTGGTAGTGCATCCATGAGTACCCGATTGATCGAGGTGCCACATCCAGTAACACGAAGGGCCGGCGGGCCTGCCAATAGTTGATGTCGGCATGGCGGCTCTTACGCAAGGCGAATCGCAGGAGCGACATCTGCTCAAGGCGTTGACGGCGCTCGCTGTATTCCTGTTTGACCTCTTTGGCCATGGCGTTCGCCGTTTTCTCGAACTCACTCTTGAGGTAATTGACTTCGCCCACGAGCGTGAGGACTTCCGCAGGGATGCAGACCAGACCCGGGAAGTGTTTCGCTCCGACCGGCTTCTGTCCCTTCTCGTAGGTCAGCGCACGTATGGCGGTGAGGATGTGACTGAGCGCTTCCTCGCGCGCGTACGGCCGCACTGGCTCGAACGGACCCACCGGCCCGTTTGGTTCGCGCCAGGCCCACCAATCCAGGGCGCTTCTCTTCACCGCGATCGCCAGCGCCTCTGAGCGTTCCTCGAGCTCACGACATACGGTGCGCAACGCGGCGCGCAACGCAATCTCCGGCAGCTGACTGTCGCTGTTCTCCATTGGTTAATTATAGGGGGAACATTAGCGCCACGCCACCGCCTTTCCGCCGTGGCCAGGGGCGCCGCCTGATCGCAGAGAAGAACGAAGGAAGAGGCGAGAAAGACAAAAGAACGGGGGAGATGCGGACCATGACCAGAGGAAGATGGCGGAATATGTTCCCCCTATAATTAGCAGCGTGCGCCCTTAACGGATGCGGTGGCAAATCGGTCGGTCCAACGTACACTCCTTTGCTTAGGTCAATTGCGTCTGGAGCGCTGCCCACATGTCCGTTGAGCTCGATCCATTACCGTCCCAACCTTGGAACCAGGACGTGCGCATCTGGAGGAACGGACACACGGCTGAACCTGCAGGGGCGAGTATCCCGCGGTCAGTCATCTGGCATTCCCCGGATGGCTTCAATTTTGGCTATGGCGGGTCGGGTGCAGCGGACCTGGCGCTGAATATTCTGAATGCATTCCTTCCACCGGCGATCGGTCGATCCATGGACGATGACATCGAGTGGGCCGAGCGCGACGATGATCCCGTGAAGTGCTACCAGGGAGTGTGTTCCCGATTCGCAGCGCGCTGGCATCAAGCTTTCAAACGCGAGTTCATCGCTTCGATACAATCACCCGGCGGCACGATCACCGCCGCGACCATCAAGGCTTGGATCTCGCAGAGGATCGACAGCCCAGCCAACGTGAACTGCGCGCCGTAGGATAGATCCCGATGCGCCAAGCAATGTCCACCGAACGAACCGCCGACGGTGCTACTCGTCCTGCGATCATCAAGGTCTATGCATCGTCCTCGGCTTTGGAGTGGCGCCAGACTCAATCCCGACGCGACGTGCCGACAATCGAGGTCGATGCCGCGCAGGCGACCGCACGCGCCGCTGGAGCGGAACCTCGCTACGCCTGGGAGCGCAAGATCACGCTGCAGTTCACTGCGAGGGAACTGCCTGCTCTCGCACTCACGCTCGGCGGAGAACGGCCAGAGTGCGAGTTTCGTCATCACGGCGCCGATCGGAGCAAGTCGTTTCGACTCTTGAGGCAAGGCGCGCAGCTGCTCGTCACCGTGACCCACGGCGCGCAACCGATACGCACCCCGATGAGCCTGGAAGACGCGTTCTATGTGCAGCTCTTGGTCCTGCAGCAATTGCGAGCGCGCATTCCCGGCACGGACGGCACTGTGCTGCGCATGGCGCTCGAAGACTACGCGCGAGTCAGTTGCGCAAGCGTGAACTCGCCATTTGCGCTTCCCGCGACTCGATCAGTTCGCGAACCACATGACTCGCGAGCTCCGGCCGATAGTGAGTAGGCTCGTAGTACCAGTCGTCGGCAGACATCCAATCCCGGCGGGTAAGGTCAATCAAAGTTGCGCCGACGGCCGCTGTGACTCGTTCGCGGAAGTTTTCGAGTCCTTTTGGTCCGAGCTTCTCAAGCTCGAGACGATGGTGAGGGGCAATGAAGAAATGGGCCTCGACCGAGTTCGCGTCGAGCCATCGTTTCAGCGCGTGAAGCTCTGCAAACGCCCGCTCGTTCCACCGCACCTCGCGCGAGGCCGGCTCCGTCATTGATCCGAACGCCCGTTCAACGTACCGACGATGATCGAGCGCGATCTCCCGGTCCCATCGATCGAGGTGATAGCGTCCGGTGTCAAAGTCGAAGCGTACGTCTGCGACCTCGCTGCCCTGCTGCTGGATCTTCATCAGGCTGTGCAACAGGCTCGGGGCAAACAGGTAGCGCGAATAGAAGCGCACCCACGACTCCCCTGATACATACGGATGGTGATGGTACGCGGGCGTCACGGCCGTGGAGCGGCCCGTGTAGCTGAACAGATCAATGCCCATGAAGACGCTTTGGACATTCACACCGCGCGCCGCGAGCGTCGCGAGCATTCGTCGCGCCTCCTCAGGCCCGCCGCCGAACACACTCAAGTTGTAGAAGGTGTGCTGCGGTAGCGCATTCGTGAGCCAATGAGGGTCGTAGACACCCATCCGCGAGGATCCGACGATGAACCCGTTAAAGCGCGTCGGTTGCTCGAGCACGCGCGCGATCTTGTTGAACCGTTCATTGTCCGTGTATCCATGCGCCCAGCTCAGAATTCGAAACACCCGATAGGGATCGACCAACAGATTTCCAAGTGCGATCGCACCCGCCAGAAATGCAAGGAGCCCGAACAAGAAGGTGTTGAACGAGCGCCAGTTGCTGAGATCGCTACTCATCAGAAATTGAAGTAAAGGAAAGACGTCGCCTGCCCGAGGTTGAGCAGCACCATGCCCGTCAGTGCCGCCAAACCGATCGCCACCCGCTTTGTCGGCGTTAGTGATGTGGCATGCGCGAGTACGCCGCGCGTATTTGCAGTGAGCGCGAGAAGACCGATCAGCACGATAATCTCGGCACCGCTGAAGAACGGCGACTGCACGAAGTGAGCCGATTCAAAGCCAGGTAGCCCCTGATACAGAATCGGCCATTCGACACCACGCAGACCAAACATCGTTTCGTACAGCACCAACGCATCGGCCACGCTATTCGATCGAAACATGACCCACGCGAGCGATACCGAGCCGAACGTCAGTAGCCATGCTGCGGCACGCGGCAGCGTAATGCCGAAACGTTGCCAGAGTACAAACGCCACCAGGAAAGCGGCGTGCATCAAGCCCCAGACGAGAAACTGCCAGCCTGCACCATGCCATAGGCCTCCGATGGCGAAGGTCACCGTAATCGCAGCGCACGTCCTCAGCACACCACAACGATTGCCTCCGAGCGGCACATAGATGTACTCGCGAAGGAAGCGACCCAGTGTGATGTGCCACCGCCGCCAGAAGTCTTGGATGTCGCAGGCCTCGTACGGCGCGTTGAAATTCACCGGCAATCGAAAGCCCATCATGAGCGCCAGGCCAATGGCGATCTCGCTGTAGGCACTGAAATCGAAGTACAGCTGCAAGGAGTAGCCGAGCGCGGCTGTCCACGCATCGACAAAGTTCAAGGTCGATGGCTGCGCAAAGGCCGGATCGACATACGAGGCGATCGGATCGGCGATGAGCACCTTCTTCGCGAGTCCTAGAATGACGAGCACCAAACCCCGCGCAAGGTGTTCATGATCGATGCGAGGATGCAGTTGGGCGAACTGCGGCAGTAGTTCTTTGGGCTGAACGATGGGGCCTGCGATGAGATGCGGAAAGAACGCAATGGCGAGAAAGTAGTCCTTCAGCGCAACCTCACCGATGATGCGCCGGTACGAATCGGCGAGAAATGTAATTTGCTGAAAGGTGTAAAAGCTCAGTGCCAGCGGGAGGACCCACTCGAGCGCCTGCCACTGCCAGCCGAGCGCCGTGTACAGCGCGCCGCCGAGGAAGTCTGCGTACTTGAACAGCAGCAGAAGACTGACGTTGAAGGTGACGCCGATCGCAAGCAGGATCCGACTGCGGCTTCGCACTAGCGCTTTGGCGAGGTACCAATTCAGGACAACACTGCCACACAGTAGCGGCAGATAGCGCCAATTCCAGACGCCGTAGAAGACAAGAGAGGATGCGAGCAGGCTGGTCAGTGCAAGCCGTGCCGATCGCTGCCGCGCCCACATGAATAGCGCGAACGATATGGGCAGAAAAACCAGCAGGAACTCTGGCGAGTTAAACAACATCGGGACGGCCTCGTGTCAGCGGAAGTCTAGGCATCCCACGCGGCGCGTCCGGGGGCTTGAGGATTGCGGTGAAGGTCCTGTTTCTCGGAATGAGCGACATCGATCCGCAGGAAGGGTGCACCGAGCACACCCCTCCCGCGATCCGTGACTTACGACGCCGATGACCTGAGCGTGGAGTCCCGCAGCGGGCGAGCCGTCAGCACGGAGGCATCGTGCCAGGTGGCCAGATTCCCCCACCCACGGCGCCGTTGTATCCAGCACCACCGGTAGTAGCCCAAGGCCGAGATCGGAGTGAAGACCAACTGCATTGCGAACAATGCTTGCTGGTCCATCACGACTGCATAGGCAATCCAGAACACATTGGACAGCAGGTACCCCAGCCAGCCGTGTCTGGAAACCTTCGTACGCGTAGCAATCAGAAGTGCGCCGGCCGCACCTGTGATCGCCCCCAACCATGACAATAGTTCGATCATTTCATCGCTCCGTTTGACTGGATTAAGACTCCGAAGGCGCTACGAACACATCGAACGCCGCAAGATCGAGGTGGTAGTACCGTGCATCTCTTGTGCGCGGCATCTCGGTCTGCGCCAACATCCTGTGCATCTCGTCCGCGTACGGGCCCAACAGCGACACGCCGGTGGGCTCCACTCGCAAGAGGTAGAACAGTGGCGCGACTGCCAGCGGATCGCTCGCGGTGAGCTTGCGTCGCTTGGAGGCGCTCATCTCGTCGAGATCAACTTCTTCAACGGACCCGTCTTCATCGATGACTTTGAAGACGGTCGCCGTCGTATCGGGCTTGCGCATCGCCCTGTACGCTTGAAGCGCTGCATCGAGCGGCGTTCGCGCACCCTCCACATCTATTTCCCATACGACTCGTCTCATGCTCACTCCTCTGGGCTCATAGCCCAAGCAACGAGTGACTCAGGGAGAGGCGCGGCCGCACAGCGGAAGCCGAGACTCCCGCTGAGTCGGTCACTTGCAGCATTCGTGTGAATGCCGCATTTCCGCTGGTTTTGTTTTGCGGCCAGCTGCCGCACACGTGCATCGATTGCCTGATGCATGGTGTTCACTCACACGGCTTCCGCGGTGGGCGCTATGACGCGCTGACTCACATCCCTGCGGCCATCCTGCGAGACCGGCCAAACGACGCCGGCGCGCGCAAGAAGTGCGGCATACTCACAATGGACAGGCGCGAGATCCTGCTCGCCGACGGATCGGCGCGTATCGAGGTCGAGAATGACGACTTCAACGTCTCCTTCGGTCAGAACACGCGCATAGCCGTGCTGGACCACAACGATGGCGCGCGCCCGACGGGCGGCAGGCGCCGAACCCCACCCCTTCTGCTCCCTTCCGACCGCGAACAGGTCAGCCTCGGTTCGACGCGCGAAGCGCGCGACAACGCGTTCGCTCGTACGCGTCAATGCGGTCCATGGAAGGGCGGCGCAGTCGCAGCGCTCAGAGAATCGTCGAATGATCACTCGTTCCGTACTGACATCGCTGATCATGTGAAAAGCCCTCTTTGAATTGCACACGTGACTCGACATCGGTCTGCCCGCACGAGCGGGCACACGGATACCTGGTGCGTGAGATGAGCACCGACTCGCGTCGGTGCTCCAGAGGAAATGACTCAGCCGGCGGTTACCCGCTGGCCCACTTGAGAACGTGGTGAGATCCGTCCGGCAAGCGCGTCACATCACGTGGTCCAATGGGACGACCGTGAATGAGCACGTCGCACCGTCGAGCGACGGCTTGTAGATACACGCGAGGTCGTGCTGATACTCCTGCGCGGCCGCCTCATACTCGAAGTGGCCAGAGAAGAACAAGAGCTCGCCCTCGGCCGTCTGCTCTTTGATGGCAACCGTGTACGCACCGGGGCACCTCGTCGAGGATGCTATTGATGCCAGTGCATCTCGAACTCGGTTCAAAACCGCCACGATTCGGTGATGCAGCGGCGCCCTCACGCCAGGATCTCGACAGCGTCGAACGGCGTGCCAGAGACCGCAATCCCAAACATCGATCTTCGCCGCGGAAGTTCGATGTGGACGGGAATGAAGCCGCTCGAGCGTCCGACCACGAAGGTCCGCCGCTCACCGGCTTTGTCTTTCACGCGCACTCGCTTGCCTTCGAGACCCACGAGCTGAGGCGTGAGCTCGCACGTCAGTCTGCGTCCGGTCCGCCGATGTTCGTCCATGGCGGCTTTCACCGCGCGCTCATACTGCTCGTAGAGCATCGATAGTGAGTACGCCGTCGGTAACAGGTCCGCTCGATCCAATTCCTTTGCGATCGCGCGCGCTCTGCTTCGACAGACGTCGAACGCGAGGCAAGTGAATCCTCCACCCGCGCAGGGAATCACGAAGAGTCGCTGCTCGTAATTGATTGAGACAGGCATATGCACCTCACTATGTGATGAAAGGGCGCATACACCCGCAGAGGGCGTACACCCTCTCGGGACACACAACATCTGAGTGAACGGACTTCGTTCAGTCAGCGCATGCCAAAGGCGCTCGGCAACCGGTCGACAACGACCGGGAAGCTGCTCGTTCCGTGCACCTTCAGCACATCATTCCAATCGACTTTCGCATCGTCGCTGCGTGGCGGGGGCATTCGCACACACACGGATCGTCCTTCGCCGCGCAGGCGCGCAGCGAGACGATTGGCAGCTTCCCTGCCCGGCTCCAGAATCGATCCGTCGCGCTGCCGCCGTGGCGTATCCCGGTCGGCCCAGATGACAATGGACCGCACTGTCGCCGGAAGCTCGAGGCCCGCCAGCAGCGGCCAGGATGTGGCCGCCCACACTTGCATGCCCGTTGCCGAGCGCACAGCCAGTGCATTCTCGATACCTTCCGTCACCCCGATGCATCCGGTCGGCGGATAGAGCCGAATCGCTGCACCTGTGAGCACCGCGTCTGTTCGCTTCATCAGCTTCTTCGGCTGTGCGATCGGCGCCTTGGCGCCGTCCTGCGTCAGATAGGTTCGATGTAGGGCCACCAGATCGCCAGTCGGATCCAGGAGCTGTGCCAGCATCGCTGGAAACTCGCCCACACGCTTACGGTTCTCATCGAAGTACGGAAGCGCGGGATGACATCGCAGCATCGGACCAGCAACGTCGATAGCTCGGTTCGCTAAGTACAACCTCGCAGGTCGTGCTCGCTCATCCATGAAATCATGGGCTTCGTTCCAGAGTTGGAGCAGACGTTCGGCGGTGACTGCGCGCGAGGGACTGCTCTGCTGCGTCTGAAGCTCACGTCTGCGCACGATGGGCACTTCGATCGCGCCATTCGAGAGCACATTTTCGATCTGACGAGCAACCTCGCCGAAGCTCCACCCCTGAAGCCAGGCCAATAGCTTGAAGCCATTGGAGAACCGACCGCAGCTGTTGCATACAGCGCCGCCGGTATCTTCAAAGTCCGCAAAGATGCGAAACGCGTCCCTGTGGATACCTCCGTGTACGGGGCAGTAACCGAATCGTCGAGGCCCTCGATCGATCGCCGACTGCATGGCCTCACTCGGTGCCAGTCGCACCACGATGTCGCTCCAACGGCCACGGCATTGGCTCGCTAGGTCTTTGAAACTCACACGAACCTCCTTGGGCGTGGTCGACACGCACAACAAAACTGATGGGAGTCGATGCGCGGAATGCGCACGACCAAGCTCTGGCTGATCAGGGTCAGCAGCCCCGTGCGAGTAGCACGACGAAATAACAGGTCCTTGGTGGCGCGCAGGGGAAGGTGGCGTGCCACGTAGACAGCGTTATCGGCTGCTTACATGCAGCGCGACAGCATCAGGCGGACAAGAAGGGTCCGCGCCTACTCCGAAACCTACGTGCGCCCGCAGCGCTCTGTCAAGCGGCCTGCTTCGGTCATGTCTTTGCTTCCGCCTTGCTGAGCCTTCAACGCTCACTACCTACGCACGGCGGTCAGATCTGTCGGCGCAAGCTCCCTGCTCATGACCTCGACATCGTCCTCATTCACCGCTGCGCCGATCACGACGTTCGAGCAACTCATCGATGCGGTCGAGTGCCTCCTCATGCGCATCGACTCCCGCGTGCTCGCTCCGATCTACCGAAGCGTCGTCTGGCAAGCGCATCAAGAACTGCTGCGCAATCACCCGCTCATCCGGACCCATGCACATCCAGACCGCGCTGTCTTGCGTGTCGCACATGAGCTTCACACCGCGCGCATCGACCGCATCGACGGAGCACTCCTCACCGTGCGGATCGGTGGCTGGTTCAAGCAAGGGGAGATCGTGCACATACGCGTTGTCGATGCAGCCAACGACGAGGCTGAGCACACATGCCGGATCGTCGAGTGCCGGCGTATCGCCGCGGAGTCCGACGACGGCGCCGCGAATCCTCATCTGTTGACTCTCGAGAAGCTCTAGTTCCCCTCTCTCACAGGAGCGTGTTTATGCGATTCCCTCGATTTGCTGCGTTCGCCGCACTGACTCTATTCACGCCGATGGCGGCGCTCAGTAACTCTCCTGTCGTCGCCACCGTCGGCGATCGCTCGATCACGGCGGCTGAACTGGAGGAAGCGGGCGGCCGCGCCGTGTACGACGCCGCTCAGGCCTACTACGAAGCTCGCGTCCGCGCGCTCTACGAGTTGCTCTCCGCCGAACTCCTCAAACGCGAAGCCGACAGCCGTGGGCTCACCGTGGACCAGTTGCTCGAGAAGGAAGTCACTCCGAAGGTCGCGTCTGTCAGCGAGGGGGACATCGATTCTCTGCTCCAAGCTCGAACGGGTATGAATCCCACGGATCCACGTCATCGTAAGCAGGCGGCAGCGTTCATCTCGATGTCTCGCAAAAGCGCACAGCAGCGCCAGTTCGTCACGACGCTCTTCGAAAAACATGGCGCGAAAGTCATGCTCGCTGCACCCCCTGCCCCCCCTGCGGAGCAAGTACAGGGTCCACTCGAACCCTCAATCGGCGCCGCAAATGCAAAGGTCAACGTCATCGTCTTTTCGGACTATCTGTGTCCGTATTGCCGTGTGCTTTCGAACGATCTCAATTCACTTCTCAAAAAGTATCCGGACCAGATCAGGGTGGTCTATCGCCACTTCGGCGTACATGACCGCTCCAGCCAGCTCGCCACCGCAGCGATGTGCGCCGGAGAGCAGCAGCGATTTCACGAGTATCACGACGCGCTGTTCGCAGCCGCCAAACCCACCGATGAGGATCTCACCCGGATTGCGAAGTCCATGGATTTGGACGTTCAAGCCTTTGATGGCTGCCTGAAGTCCGATCGCTTCGGGGAGCGTCTGCGCGCAGACGCGGCTGAAGGACAAAGACTCGGTGTGCAGGGCACTCCGACCATCTTTGTGAACGGCGTGCGCCACCGAGGCGCCATCGGACTCGCACGCCTGACCGCGGCTGTCGATGCGGCGCTGAAGACCGCCGATAGCAAGACAGCACGGCTCACGCCTCGCTAGTCGTAACTGCCCGAGTGCACGTATGAGCGCGGATCTCGCCACAATGTCGCAGCGGCCGCTGGCCGCGCGGCCCACGCCTCGACTTCGCGAGCTCAAGGCACTCAGCGCTGCCGAGTTGGCCACGCTGACGCAAGTGTTCGCTGGCACGCCGGCTGAGCACGGGCTGCCCGGTCACCGCTGGAATCCTGAGCGGATTGCCACCTTCCTGCGAGAGCGCCTCGGCGTTCGCTGTTCAAGCAGCACGGTGACCAGTCGTCTACGTCGGGCTGGAGTCGAGCTCCGTCTCAAGTGCGCGCGAGAACCTCGTCTGGCCGATGCGTATCGAGTTGCAATGATTGATGCGCTCAAGGTACCTCCGAGCACTTACGGCATCGATGCGAACGCCTGGACGCGCCCCCTGATCTCCCAGCTGATCGAGCAGCGCTACAGCGTCCGCGTCGCACCCTCGTACGTGACCTATCTGTTGCGTACGAGTGACCATGGCATTCGGCTCGCGCGCAAACGCCGCCGATTGACGGTGTCGCAAGTTGAAAAGCTGCGGCAAGCGCTGCACCGCTCGCCTCGTGAACTCGGGATCGCGCACGATTCGTGGACGCACACCCACATCGGAACTGCCATAGAACGGTTATTCGGCGTTCGCTACAACCCGCAGTCGATCCGACGACTGCTGCGACGATGGGAGATCGAGACCCCGCGCAGCAAGACACGATGTCCGTTCTTGTCGAAGACGCAGCTGTCGCAACTCGCGGCGGCTCTAAATGGTCCCCCGATTGCAGCAGGTATTCGAGGCAATGTCTGGTCGCGTCAGTTGATCACCGCCTATGTGCTGCAAACGTTCGGCGTTCGCTATCAGCCCAGCGCAATACCCTCGCTGCTCAAGCGCGCGCGGATCACCTCGAGTTTCGGGCTGCGGCCCGGCGGCGCATGTCGCCTCAACGAGTCGCAGCTGCGGCAACTACGCCACGCGCTCATCAATCCGCCGGCGGCTTCCGGGAACAAGGCCAAACGCTGGACTCACGATCTCATCGTCACGTACATCAAGCGTGCTTTTGACGTCGACTATCAAGTGAGTTCCGTCCCGAAGCTGCTGCGGCGACTCGAAGCACTCGCCGCCTAGCCGGGAGTTGCAGTTTCCAGGCGCTCCGTATCATTGAACGCATTCTCACCGTGAGCTTCACCATGCGTTCAAACACCGCCGCAGCTGCACCGCCTTCCTCGACTCAATCGGAACTCACCGGTGTCATCGACCGCGTACGCTTTCACTCCCCGGATTCCGGCTGGACCGTTGTCGACGTTAAAACCGACACGGGTCAAATGGCTGCGCTGACCGGCACATTGCCGACGATCGCTCCCGGCGAGCGCATTCGCGCCACTGGATACTGGGTTCGAGATCCGCGGTACGGCGAGCAGTTCAAGATGTGTCATGCCGTAACTGCGCCTCCGGCGACAACCGCGGCGATCGAAAAGTACTTGGCATCCGGCGCCATCCCCGGGATCAACCGGGGATACGCCAAGAAGTTGGTGACGACGTTTGGCGATCGGCTCCCACAGGTGCTCGAGCAGAATCCGACGTATCTGGAGGCCGTGCGTGGGATCGGACCTGAACGCCGGAGGAGACTCGTTGACGGCTGGCGCAAGCAACGGCACGTGCGCGAGATCATGCTGTTTCTGCATGAACACGGGCTCGGACCTCAACGCGCGGCGCAGATCTACAAGCGCTACGGCGACGATTCGATCAACGTTCTCCGACAGAACCCCTATCGACTCTCCGTCGACGTTGCAGGCATCGGTTTCGCATCCGCCGACGCGATCGCGAAGGGACTGGGCATCGTGGCGACGGATCCGCAGCGGCTCTATGCCGCCATTCGGGAAGTCATCCACCGTCATCGATTGCAAGGGCATTGCGCCGTACCCGTCGATCGCCTCCTTGGCCACGCAGCGAAACTCGTCGCGCTGGATGAGGCCTCGTTGCAGCCGGTGCTCGATGAGTCGGTGCGAACGAAGCGGCTGGTCCGCGAGCGGGTTGATGAGTGCGACATGATCTTCGCCCGTGCGTTGCATGAAGCTGAGTTGGCCGTCGCGGAGCGGCTTCGTTCGCTGCTGGGCGCCGCGCCTCCCTGGGGCACTGGCTCGTTCGAATCCGCACTGCGGGAGGTCGAGGCGATGGCAGGGCTCGACCTGTCGCTGTCGCAGCGACGCGCGATCCTAGAAGTCCTTCGTCACAATGTATCAGTCATTACCGGCGGGCCAGGCAGCGGTAAGACGACCATCACGCGCGTCCTGATCCCGCTGCTGCAAAAGAAGGTTTCTCGCATTTTCGCCTGCGCACCGACGGGCCGCGCCGCACGTCGTTTGGCAGAGGCCACCGGCCTCGAGGCAGTCACCATCCACCGTTTGCTGCTCGGCACACCCGGCTCGCACGAGTTCACTTTCAATGAGCGCAATCCGCTGGATGTGGATGTCGTGCTGGTTGACGAGGTATCGATGCAGGACATCGAGCTGATGGCGGCACTGCTCGCGGCCCTGCCCTCCAATGCAGCCCTGATTTGTGTGGGCGACGTCGATCAGCTCCCAAGCGTGGGCCCGGGTCAGGTGCTGTTCGACATGATCAGCTCGGGCGCCATTCCCACGGTTCGGCTCACCGAGATACATCGGCAGGCCATCGACAGCCGAATCGTAGTCAATGCGCACCGCGTGAACCGCGGAGAAAACGTGGAGGTCTCAAGCGACCCGGCCGATGATTTCCAGTTTGTCATCGAGAATGACACCACGAAGATACCGGGTCTGCTTGAGCAGCTCGTTTGTGATGTCCTGCCAAATCAGCACGCAATGGATTCGTTTCGTGATGTGCAAGTCCTCACTCCGATGAGACGCGGCGAGCTCGGCACGATCAAGCTGAACGCCCGCTTGCAGGCTCGGCTGAACGCAGCACCACTGGCGGCACATCGGTACGGCGACATGACTTTGGGCGTCGGCGATCGCGTGATCCAGCAGACGAACAACTATGACCTTGGCGTCTACAACGGGGACACCGGCTTTGTTTCCGCCATCGATCGCGAAGACCAGAAGCTGGAAGTGACCTTCGACTCAGTCCGGGTCACCTACGATTTCGACCAGCTGGACGAACTCGCACTCGCCTACGCCATGACCATCCACAAGTCCCAAGGGAGCGAGTACCCCGCCGTTGTCATTCCTCTTACGATGGAGCACTACGTGCTTCTGAGCAAACGGCTGCTGTACACCGCGATCACTCGCGGCAAACGCAGAGTCATCCTCGTTGGCGAAGATCGAGCACTCAAGATTGCGCTTCGTAGCGTGCGCAGCGACACCCGCTTCTCCGGACTCGCCTCGCGCCTGCGCTGCCTCAGGTAGAGACTCACTATGTCCTCACAACCCACAGCCCGTTCCGAAGGCCGTCCAGGTTTTCTGCGACTCATCACTCATGTGGGTCGGCTCATCGTCTTCCGCGGGTCACCGGCGGACATGCGAACCTCCCAGCGGTCGCTCTATGGACTGCTCGCTGTTTCTATTCTGGTAGCGATCTTGGTTAGAGTCGGTCTGCCGAACGTGACCCTCGCGCGCGCTGCCGTACATGCCTTGGGAGAGATCGGAATCGCACTTGCCATCATCGGCGTCGCACTCCGCGTGTGCGATCTCCGTGATCGCTTCGTGCAGGCGACCGGCTCCTTGCTGTTGGTCAGCCTGTTTGCCGACCTCGCCTTCCTCTGCATACGCCCGATCAGCCACACCACGGCGGGCCCGATTCTCTTGAGCGTCCTCTTCGTCGTTCAGATCACGGCCTTTCTGCAAATCGTTCGACGAAGCCTGGATCGTAGCTGGATCGCCGCCGTACTGGTTCTGTTTGCGTACGTCCTGCTCGTGGCCAACTTCTTTTCGATCGTTGAGCGAGTTGCAACCGCGATCGGGAACAGCGTTTGAATCGCGATCCGACGCGGTCATACGAGGTGTGCTGACGAGACCTACACGCAGCGGCTGCTTGCGCTCGCACGCAACCGATGCGCGCCTGCGACCTGGTATCAACTATCGAGAAGGACTGGCATTGCTGAAGCGACGCTGTCGCGTAGTAAAGCATGGCGGCACCCTGGACAATGCAAACGCCTTCCAGCTCGCAGACTTCCTAGGCATGAGTCGAGTGGAAGTACTCATCTACATCGAGTGCGACCGCCCGCATTCCCATCGGAAACAAGCCTTCTGGGAGAATGAACGCCAGCGCATCAACGGTCTTCCGGCGTTACCTCCGAATCAATCATCGGGCGCGCCGCGATCCTCCATATCCGACCGGTGACGGGGCCGTTTGCGCCCCGCTTCGCTCGCGTGCGTTCTGCACATCCTGTGTAAGCATGAAGGTATGAACACTTCCCTTGATCTCTTCGCACGAAGCGAGCGCGAAACCGCCATCGAAACGTTGCACTCCGCCACGGCGCTTTACACACGCGATCCCGTTGTTCTTGAACTGCTCGATGAGATCGCGTGGCCGCGCGGCGGCGGCGCAACGATCGACACCAGCTGTGGTGACGGTGCGTTTCTCGCCCGCGCTGTTGAACGGCTCATCGCCGCTGAGGCGGATATCACGCTCGATGCGCTCGCTCAACGCGTTCATGGTTGGGAGATACATCCGCTTGCGGCCTCCGATGCTCGAACCCGCGTGGCGCATACTCTTGCTCAACATGGGTTCTGCCCGATACGGGCGACGCTCGCCGCCGGCGAGATGATCCGGTGCGGGGACTTCTTGATGGAGGGTCCGGCGAAAGGCCTGTACCGAGCGGTGGTAGGCAACCCTCCGTACCTTAGGATGTTGAACGTGCCTCAGTTGCTTCGCGCGGAGTATGAGCAGGTGTTGCCGGCATATGCGCGGGCGGATCTACTGCATAGCTTCATCGATCGATGTGCGAACGTCCTGGAGCCGGACGGCGAGTTCGCAATGGTCACAGCAGACAGATGGCTGTTCAATGAAGGGGCGGCGCGGCTGCGTGAGGTCGTCGGAATGCGGTTTGTGCTTGCCAAGGTACGGCGGCTAGATGCTTCATCGGTGTTCTACAGACCGAAGCACAGGCGTGCGGGAACACCGCCTCGCATTCATCCAGTCGCGGTCGTGCTGCAGCCGGTGGGCCAGCGCGGCACCGCGCTCGGGCCGCGACCGATCTATCCTGAAGCGAAGGGCATCGAAAGCGACGTTCAATTGCGGCTTGGTGAGGTCGCGGATGTGCGCCTCGCCCCGTGGCTGGGGACTCCGGGGATCTTCTTGGTGGAGTCACACGTGACAGCGAGCTGGAATCAATCCGTCTGCATTCCCGCGATAGATACCGACGATATCACTGGCGGACAGCTACGCACTCCGAGGCGGATAGCCCTTCTGACGTATCCCGACCGCACACCGGACACACACGTCATGGCGCATCTGGATCGCGAGCTCCCAAGGATGTGCCCGCGCGGCCGCGGCGCCGTTCGATGGATGCCACCAGAGCCTTTCCATCGATTCGATCTATCTCGGCCTTCGCTCGTCGTTCCGCGCATAGCGAAGACTCTCAAGCTGGTGCGAGTGCCAGCAGGCGTACTGCCCGTCAATCACAACCTGAGCATCATCAACTCAGGCGCGATGTCACTGGAGGCGATCGTAGAGGCGCTACGAAGCGATGAAGCGAACGATTGGTGTTGTAGTCGGGCCGCCCGGCTGGAGAATGGATACTTCTCCTTCACCACGCGTCTGCTGAGGGACGTGCCGATCTCGTAGTGTACGTTTCGTCTGGATGGGGCTTGCAGTGTCGGCAAGACGAGAGGGGTGGAAGCACCCCTCTACATCTCAGACAAGCTCAAGGGATGAGCTTGATTTCCTGCTTTTCTGCTACCGCACGAGTGGCGACAGCGCGCAACATGCGTAGCAGATCGTCCGCGTCAACAGCCTCTTTGGAAAGCGTGCTGAGATACAGAAGAACCTTCTCGGGTTCTTGCTGAGTGCGTTGAACGAGTCGTGTGCGGATCTCACGAACGCGTCTGTGTTCGGCGAGGTCCTGCAGAAAGACCACGATTGCTTCGCGCTCAGCGTTGCTCGTGTGCATTGCCATCATCTTGCTCCTTCGTTGGGATACGAGGGCGCAAGACGACCCACACGGGGACGCAAGGCCCCCAAGTGGGTGACACAAAATGAACATCAGGCCAGTTCTTTCGCGTGGCTGGCGACCACGTTTCGTCGTTGGTACGACGAGGAAAACAGTACGGATTGTATTTGAGCGGCCAAGCACTTCAACGACGAGTGCTTAGTCGCGCCGTGGCACAGCGCCGTTCTCGCTCACTACGTGTCTAGCACAACGAGCAGACCTGCACATGCTGCCATCGTCACGATTGCCACCAGCGTCACCTGTGCTCTCACGCGACGGCGGTCGAATCGAGACCCGCTCGGTATCAGCCCATCCATGATGACCGCGGCGGCCGCCAGCAGGGCGAAGACCGCCACGTGCCACTCCGACAGCACGCCCAGGCGATGCAATGCGTACGCCGGCAGGGCTGCAAGCACACCGGTGGACAACGCGCTAAATCCATCGCCCAGCGAAAGCGGAAGGAGACGTCGCCGCTGTTGCAAGACGACCCGATCACGCGACTGCTTCCCTGCCTGCCTCATTGCTTGAAACAAGACTCCACTGATCAAGATGGACGCCTCATCGATGCCTCAAACTGTTCGCAATGCACCGGCCACCAGCGCACCGTAGCCACACGCGACGCCAATGCGCGTTGCAGGCGTTCCGATCGCTCCCCGCAAGGCATGAAGAAGATCTCGTCGGCGGCGACATCTCCAGTACGTCTGCTCATCGCATTCGTGTCCGCTCGGGCGGCAGTCGAACCGTGCGAGTTCGCCAAAGGCCGGGCGCCACGCCAACCACCGGCGAAGGCCTGCGTGCGTGCCGACTGTGTAGCCGGCGAACGCAGCGTACGAGGTGAGCGTGAGCGGCAGCACGTTCACGATGGCCCCCACTAGGCACGCCGTCATCCAAGGTACGTGGCGCAGTCCGAAGAGTTGCCACGCGTCCAGATCGCTCAATAGAGCGCGCCGTATGTCGTGAAGTATCGCGGGCGATAGCCGCGGCAATACGCTCGCCTCCTGCCGCATGCTCAATGCGTACCCGCACGATGCTGCTCAGCGAGGATGTCGACGACGTCGCGCCAGAGCAGATGGACTTTGCCACCGAAGCGCTGCTTCGTTTCTGTAAACCCTGGAGAGGTGAGAAGCTCTGCGAGCGCGGGGCGCCAGCGCTTGATGAGCTCCCAAACGTAGCGCTGCGTTGGCTTCGGCATTCGTTCCAGCGTGATGGTCTGCACGCCAGACCGCGAAGCCATCATGATCTCTCGCGCAAGCTCCTGATGCTCCGCGCACATGTTCTGCCAGGCCAGCGCGTTCCAGGTAGCAGGGTCGATGTCACCCGGAGACTCGGATGCGAATCCAGTGGAAGCTTCGGCGGTGATCGAGGCACGCATAGCTTCACGCTACCTCAGCTCGGGCGGGGCGCAAGCCCACCGAATCCGCGGTGTGCTTCGTCTCGGCGGATCGGTGAGCAACGCGACCGAAACACTTCTCCCAAGTCCGCTGTGCATCCCACGTCCGCAGGGCCGAGAAGACTACCGAGGTGAGCGTGTTCGAACACATCTGCGGAACTGCTCCGGCTAGTAGGTCTGCTCTCCCGCTGCCAGTCGCACTTCTCCGGCGCGACTCCGCTCGATCTCCGGCGCGTCACCCGACCGCTCGGTGCCGACTTGAGAAGCGGCGGTCGACGCGATCAGGTCGCTTCGGAATTGCTCATCCGCATTTCCCGGCGCACCTGGATCTAGCCAGTGATAGATCGCGTCGCCCGGCCGGGGCGATCTCGTCGGATCACTACCCTGAGCACTGACCACGTCCCACGCATCCTCCGGCAACCCATTCGGACGCATCCGCTGTAGTTGGAAGCTCACGCCGCGATCATGCACGGCCGTACCTGGAAGCGTCTTTCGAATGCACAGCGCTGTTTGCGATTCCGACATCCATGCGAACTGCATCTCGATCAGCACGCGCAGTGTGCGTCGCTCATCTGCGCCGTCGACGGGGATCAGGTGCTTTCGTGAATAGACCGGATGCGCGAACACCGTGCGGGCTCGCGGTCGTTTGAGTGACGCATCGCACACGAACTCTGTGAGCAGCATGTATGGCCCAGCCTCGCACACGAGCGCGCCGAACGACTCGAACTTCGGTTCGCCCCAGCGTCGAACCTCCTCTACGGTGAGTCCCGTGTCCTGGTACAAGAACGCGTTCCGCCATTCCTCGAGCGACACCCTCTCCACGACGGACAGGAACACCGCCCACGACTCACCCTTCGGGCCGCGCGTGGCCAGGCGAGCGAAGAGGTCATTCAGACCCTTTGCATGCGTACGCGAGTAATCGAAGAGCGTCCTGCCGGTTTCAATATCGATCTGCTTCGCCGCCTCTTTGAGACTACCCCACTGCGCCTCTGCAATGTCCGCAGCGCGATACGGGTACAAGACGTTCAGTCGCGCTGCCGATATCCAACGAAACAGAAGCGAAGGAAGCTTTGGCAATACGGGGGCGCGAGTCTCCGCAGCGCTCGCTCGCGCGGGTGTAGCCGCCAATGGACAGTTCGGCGCATGGACGCGTCGTTCCCCCATCCGCGCGAGCACGTGTTGTCCACGGAACGTGCGGCGCACGTAAAGAAGGGGCCGTGCCGAGCGCGCGGCCCGGCAATCACAGGCGATCCAGTGCTTCGCTCGCCACCATCGCTCCAACATCGCCGCGGTCGCAGCGTCTTCGTCCTGGCGCGTGTAGTGCGACAAGACGAGGCCTCGTTCTTCCGCGGTGAGCGTACGAAGTATCGAGAGGTCGGCTCCGGGTCGATTTGCAAGGACGAGGTCCATGTGCGGCGTCCTATCACTCCCCGACTGCGGCGGCCCGTCCCACGTCCGCTGCGTCCTCATCAACCGCGGTCAGCTCGCCATCGACGTCGCCTGCATCGTCCAGGTCGAGGGCGGCTACATCCGTCGGCTCCTTACCCGCCACACCCTCGGGCGCTTTGCCACGCTTCATGCGATCGCGATAGATCTCGTCGCACTTTGCCCGAGCCTGATTGCCGCGTTCTCGCAGTCGGTTCGCGGCCTTCGTGAGCCGGCGCTGCCAGTTGATCGAATTGTCGACTCGCGCGTGCGTCGAGATCGTCTTCATCAGCCACAAGACGTCATACCGCGCGAGCAGCGAATCCATCCGGACGAGCAGATTGAGGAACTCGTTCGCAAGCGGAGTGGAGAATTTCGCCTGATACGTTTCCGAACGCTCGTACGACGCTTCGCCCGTGACACCGGCGTCGCTCATCAGAACATCGACCCGCTCGATCTCACGATTCAGATCGGCGCCGATTTTCGTGAACTCCTCCTCGCACTGACTCTCGAGTAGCTTGGCAGCATCCTCGAGCCCATTTGCATGCAGCCGCACGGTGAGCACATACAGGTCGGCCTTGAGTCGCTCGAAGGTTCTGCGATATACGCGTTGCGCATACGCCGTCTTGAGCGTGATGGGGCGGGTCAACTCCGGAATCGCGGTCTGAATGACCATGCGGCTTCTGTGATCCCGCTGCTGGGGTCTATGCATCTCAGTCATGAATCACTCCCTCTACGCGACGATGAGCCGCGGTTTGCATGTTTCCGCTGCCTCGCTACGGCAGCAGCATCGGCTGATACGGTGACTGCTCCACCGCAAGCAGCTGCTCGGCCAACACACCGAAGGTCGACAGCTTCGAGAAGATGCTCGCCGGCTGGGTGTAGTCCTTCACATGTTTCACGCCCAGGTCGTCCAAGACGTCGCTGACATTGCACAAGCCATCGACCAGCCCGAGCTCGGCCGCTTTGTCCCCAGTCCAATAGTCCCCTGAGAACAGCACCTCATCGGAACCCTTGAGGCGATCGCCGCGACCGCTCTTGACCACATCGATGAAGTGATCGTGGATCGCTGCGAGAAGCTCGGACGCCTTCTGCTCGTCCTCCTTACGAAGCGGCTGAAATGCGTCAAGGCGCACTTTGTTGGTGCCGGCCGTGAATACGCGGCGCTCGACGTTGAAACGGCCGATGACTTTGTCCAGGCCCCATCCACTCATCACGACGCCGATCGAGCCGGTCATCGTGCTGCGATCGACGCACACCTTCGGCGCCGCCACCGCGATGAAGTACGCGCCGCTTGTCAGCATGTCCTCTGCGACGACACGAACTTCCTTCTCCGGATGCGCGTTGCGCAACTGCTGAATGCGGTCGTGAATGATCGACGACTGCACGGGGCTGCCGCCTGGTGAATTGATCAGGATCACGACACCCTTTGCCTTCGGATCCTCGAACGCAAGCTGCAGTTCGCGCGTCACCTTCTGGGCGTTCGCACGCTGGTTCGCATCGATTGTTCCCTGGATGCGAACCATCGCGGCGTAGTCCCCCGTGAACTTCTGGGGCGCGAGCACGCGCTGAATTCCGATGGAATAGATCAGCGGTCCGGCGACGATTGAGATCGCAATGAGCGCCGTGCGAATGTTTCGCCAACGGATGTCACGCCGCTGCATCTTCTCTTGCGTGCGCAGCTGCGACTGCTGCGATTCCATGACCGTACGTACTACCTCGGAGAGCTCTCCAACGGCTGTCGTGAGCGTTCGCTGTGTGTGCTCTGAGTTGTCCTCGTGCTTCTGTGTCATGCGGTGTTCACCCGTTGTCAAAGATCCATTGCGGCGCGGTGAGGCTCGTTGCGCTCGACTGCCTTGAGTTGCCGCCTTTGAAATTCCTCTTGTAGCCGGCGCGGTGCGGCGATGTATTTGAGCTCGACCTCATAGGAGTCCGTGCCTCCCGCGGCGAGGCGCACCGTGCCGACGTTCAACAGCATCTGCAGCATTCCCTGATCGACGTCGACCGCTCGCACATGAGCGAACTGCACACGCGGATTGCGACGACGCAGCAGCCAGCCCTTCATGTACCACTGCACCTGCTCGACAGAGCTCGGGCTGATGACATAGGAGTTGCACAGATATGCCGTCATGAAGCGGCTGATCGCCATGAGCATCGTGACCAGGCCGGCCACACTGACGATCGTGAGTCCCACCCTGCTGAACATCGGATTCTCGGGAACTCCACCCGCAGCTAGCTGGAACACCCCTTGCGGGTTGAGCACACAGAAGGCGCCGATGGCTGCGGCTAACAACTGAACTGCGAACGCTCGTGGAGACGGCTGAAGCGTGAAGTTGTCTGGATACGCCTTTCCTCGAGATCGACTCCGTTGTGGTGTCACCTGTTCCACCGCTGTCGCCGGCGGCTCGGTCGCGGACGCTTGACCCTCGGTGTCGATCGGGGGCGGAGGTATCGGGTACTGCGGCATGTCGAACGCGCGCGCAGGCTGAGTGGCGAAATCTGCCCCGAGCAGGGCAGCGCCGGAGATCTTCCGTTGCGCCGGCTTCGATGGAGTCGCTGGCGCCTTTGTCAGGTCAGAGCCCAGTTTGACGGCGAACCCGCCCTGCGGATGCGGCACGACCTGCAGCTCGATTGCGGCGCCAAGTTCGCGTTTGAGCAGATCGCACTTCAGGTCCGCCGCATCTCGGTCGGTGAAGGGGCGGTCGCCAGCGGCCAGAATCAAACGCTGCACAAACGTCACTCAGTTACTCACGGGTGAGCGTGAAGTTACCGGCCCGTGCGAGGATGAACTCTGAAATAGCGGTCGTTGAAAGCCCACGTATTCACGTGGGAGGACCGACGCGGGCTCGCTATGTGTGTCGCGCCACGGCGCTTATCACACCTTGCGGTTTGACTACACGAATACGCGTCCCGCGGGATCTATGCAGAAGGATCCAGCGAGAGCGGATCCACCGCCACGATGTTCTCGGCGGCCAGCAGTTCGTACGAAGTGGTGGCGTACTCCGATAACAGGGACGCGAGTCGTCTGACCGGGTAGTCGCCCAGAACAGCCGCATCCGTGCGAACCGCAGAATAGAGCTGCTCTCCTTCGCTCAATACCCAGCTCACGGCAGCATGTGCGAATTCGTCGTCGTCGGCCAACGCAGCCTTCATTGCTGCTTCCGCAAAGCTCTGCGTCAGCAGCGTTCGATAGACGCGCACGTGGCATTCGTGAAATGCGATCAGTCCCTCGAGCGGCAGCGCGCGAAGTTCATCTCGCACCGTAGAAACGCGGGCATGCACATGGGATCCGCCGCGCGCCTTTGCGCGCTCGACAATTGCCCAGTATTGCGCCTCGTCCATAGCCCGAGGCTACCACTCTGGGAGCCGAGGTTCCTGCGCGGTTCTCTGGACATCGATAGGTGCCCTTGAACGCTCGCATGACGAGTCCGCGCGATGACATTGCGCTCTACCCTGCCAGAATGCCGTGGTCAGCGATCGCACTGTTGCTTTTGTCCCTGGGTTTCGCCCTGCTCGTTGGGTGGTATGTTCGCGGCCGTCGCGTCAGGCGTGCGCGCCGCTGGCGGCTTCGAGCGGCGCAGCGAGTCATCGATCGCCTTGAGAGTGGTCAATGGACGGCGCCGCAGCGCCTGAGCTACCTACGAAAAGTTGAACCGTTCGTGTTCGAAGAGCTGGTTGGGCTGTTACTCAGCCGCCTTGGCTTTCGAATGCTCCCCTCCTCCCGTTACACGGGCGACGGAGGCATCGATGGACGGGCTCATTGGCTCGGCAGATTCTGGCTGATTCAAGTCAAACGCTATGGGCGACACATCGATTGGTGCGATGTGGAGCAGTTCGCCCACACCTGCGCGGTCCAACATGCGATCGGCCTCTTCGTGCACACCGGCCGGACAGGCGCCGCGGCATACGCTGCATTGTCTCGCCACGTCATCCTGGTGAGCGGCGAGCGTCTGCTCCAACTATTTGAAACCGATCCAGAGCGTCAAGCCGCCACCATCGCTTGGATGCGGCAGCAGGCGCAGCGAACCGTCGCTTAGAGTCTGGTGATCCTTGTGCTTCCATCGTCGAAATGCTCGACGATCTGCTGTTCATGAGTTCTGTCTGTGTCGCTTGCTACTGCTGTGAACATTGACTCAGGAATCCGAATGCCGATGCGCGTGAGCACCGTTCGCAGATACTCCAGCGTTTTCATCCGTGCGCGTGAGTCCGACAAGCTGGAGTAGATGGGCGTGAGTGTGTCATCGACGTAGCTCACCTGCAGGCTGAACTCTGCGGTATGGCGGTCGCGCGATAGCGTGACCACAACTTCGCGGCCATCACGGGACGTGTGATAGAGATGGCGCTTCATGCCGATCGCTCGCTGATCAGACGACGCATTCCCGCAGGGTTGCACTTGGGATAGCACGGCATTGTTTCGTTCCAAGTTGATAAGACGATCATTGTTGCCCTCCTCTACCGCTCGCGGTCGCGCGCCAGGCTGCTTTCACGGTCACTACACGAAAGATCGTCCCATCGGCATTGCATACTCGACGCGCGGGCGCACCGTGGAAGTGGGTTACTGCAGGAGGCACCTATGGCTGCCAGACGCGCTAAGACATCCAGATCCACCCGCGTGAGCAATCGAGATCGCAGGCTCGGTCCCTGGTTCCGATTGCTCGCCGATATCGAAACGGCCGCGACGAGCCGGAGCCGTACGAATCGAGTACTCCTCCCGTTGCGATTTCCACGATCGCGCCCACGGTCGGAACAACGTGCGCCAGCTCGGCGACGCACCGACTGAATAGATGACTATTCGGTCCTGTCAACGCGCACATTCCGCGTGCGCGGATGTGCGCGAATCCACTCCTCTACAGCGCTCATGAGCGGATCGCCGGCCTGCAGCTTGTTTCTGCCGAGCAATCGGTCACTGAGAGAGCGTTGGCGATGGATCTGCACGGTCCATTCCCGTGGCATGGCTGTAGCAACGTCTGAGCTCGCCCCGATCAGGTACGAAGCATCTCCGCGCTTTGCGACGAGGTACCAACCCCAATCCTCGGGCTCCGGGTCGGTCGCTTCGTAGCCGGCGGCAACGAGTTGCTCTCGAAGCCAACTGAGCAGGCCCTGGCCGGCTATGGGATTGATGGGGTTCGCCGTTTCACTGGCAACGCCCCATGCCTCGCTGTCGAAGGTGATGAGCTGCGTCATGAATCGGGACCAGTGGCCGTCGTCACGTGATGAATGCAGCCACCGCCGTGCTCAGCACAGGCTGGTAACGCGGAGCGGCGGGTCAACAGCCAGTACACGCCCACGCCTGCAGCATTGCCAAAGACCAGGGCCGTCAGCAATGCACCCGGCGTGATTCGGCGTAGCTTCCAGCGCTTCATATTGAATGCTCGTGACCGGCGCCCTTCATTGTCGCACTCATCGTCACTGGCATTGAACCTCATCGGGTCCGTTGAGGGACCGATGCTCGTTGCCGTGAGAACAGCGCTTTCCGTTTCCAGCGAAGCCACACCACCCACGCCAGGTTGGCTGCGACATACGTACACACGGACCCGGCTGAGGCCATGACGGGCACGCCGATCAACAGTGCTCGCCCCGCTTTCCAGAAGGGAATCGACACGACGTGTTCCCCCGGCGCGACCGAGGGTGCCAAACCGAGGTTCAGCAGGCCGCCGATCTCATAAGCCAGGTAGTACAGCGGCAGGGTGGTCACCGGATTGGTCACCAGCGTACTCATGAGCGCCGCAGGAATGTTTGCTCGACATACAGAGGCCACGACGGCGGCAACTGGTATCTGACCGACCGGGATAAGCACGCCGAAAAAGACGCCAATCGCCATACCGCGACATACAGATCGCCGTGTCCACCGCCAAAGCGGCGCGCTACCCACGAGCGCATGCAGGCGCGGAAACCTGCACAGGATGGCCCGGGCGCTCTCGCGCACCTTGCGACTGCTCAGCATGACGCTCTCAACTGCCTGTTGCGAGCCGCATCGTGTCTCGGCTCCCGCGTTGCGCAGGTGTGCTCTCGCATACCTTCAAGGCCACGTTGCGCATGTCGCCGCACCGATGCGCCCTCTCGTTGCAGTCCGTTCGACTCATGCAACTCTGGTTCGACTTTCACCGGAGGTACGCATGAACGCAGCCGTCGCCGCCATGTCCCAGCCCGCGCCTAGTGTAGGTGCGAGCGCCCTTTGCCATCTCAGTCTCGATTGCATCGAGGTCCAGCCAGGCTTCAACCCTCGGCTGTGGTTCGACGAGGAGGAATTTGCTGATCTCGTCACCTCGATTCGTGAGAAGCGTTGGATCCAGCCGATCCTCGTGCGCCCGCAATCCGGCAGGGAAGGCTTTTACTGGATTGTTGCCGGCGAACGCCGCTGGCGCGCTGCACGAGAGCTAGGCTTCGACACCATTCCAGCGGAGATCCGCGAACTGTCCGATGAGCATGCGCTCGCATTCGCGCATTCTGAGAATGATGATCGCGCGGGAGTCACTCCCGGTGAGGAGGCTCGCACAGCGCTTCGCATGATGCGGTTCACGCAGGGTGACCGTGCTGAAGCCGCGCGTCGGTTGGGATGGTCGCCGAGCACACTCGATGCGCGACTGCTGCTGACGCAAGCGTCCGAGGCCGTACTGCTCGCGCTCGCACGACGCAAGATCAAGCTCGGTCATGCAGAACTCTTGAGCTGCCTTCCGGAGACCACTCAGGCCGGAACCCTGCAGGATGTCATCGAGCGAAATCTGCCCGTCGAGGAACTACGCGCAAAGCTCGACGCCTTTGCACTCGATCTTGGCACTGCTTGCTTCAATCTCGATGGCTGTCGAGCCTGTCCGCACAACACGACGCGACAGGCTTCTCTATTTGAGCAGCATGTCGGTGAAGGTCGCTGCACAAACCGCCCGTGCTTTCATCAGAAAACGGTCGAGCATCTGCAGGAGCAGCGCACCGCGCTCAAGGACGAGCACAACGCGGTGTATCTCGACACGGAACGGCATCGCGACTCATGGACCCTCGTACTCAAGCGCGATGTC
The DNA here is from genome assembly GCA_937864115.1 of uncultured Steroidobacter sp. Classification (GTDB taxonomy): domain Bacteria; phylum Pseudomonadota; class Gammaproteobacteria; order Steroidobacterales; family Steroidobacteraceae; genus Steroidobacter. The sequence goes on from CALMII010000004.1 coordinate 58,516, forward strand.
GGCGCGACGCAATTGAACGAAGGCTGCAAGCAGTGCGCGCATTTCGGCTGCCTACTTTCCACGCGTCCGGGTGAAGCAGGACGGCTCACCACGGAGGTGTGCTTCAACCTCTCATGTCACGCGCAGAAGAAGGCCGAGTACGCGGCCCAACAGACCGCGGATAGTGCCCTTGCACTGATACCGCAGGACGCGGGCGCAACCGTCTCCACGCCTTCAGCAAAACAAAGCAGCAAGAAGGGAAAGCCTGCGGCATCGAGCGCACCGCCGAAACGAGTTCTGAGCCTCGTTCACGCGCTTCACCGCAAAGCTGCCGCCATCGAGGTATTGCGCAGTCCCAAGATGGCGCAGGTGTATGCCGTACTCGCGCTACTGAAAGAACTGGATCTGCTTCAGGGCGAGCGCGATGCGCATGATCCGTTGCAGAAGCGCGGCATCCGTCGCCAGTCTCGTCCTGATCATCGAACTGCGCTGCTCGGTCCACTCTTTGCCCTAGACCCCGAGACGCTCTCCGAAATCACGGTCGAACTGGCGTCCATGATCGCCGCACGCGAATTGGGCGATACGGAAGTCCAACCGCGTTACCTGAATGGGGCGCAAGCGACACTGCGCACGCTGCAAGTGGACCTCGCGTCTCACTTCGCGCTCGACGCCGAATTCCTCGAAGCGCACACGAAGGCCGGTATCGACGCGATCCTGCGCCAAGCGGGTTTTCCAGGCTATCTCACAGCGCACACCAATGACGCGGACGCTTACAAGAAGCTGCTCGCTCGCAAGCACTCGGAGATCGTCAAGGATGTGCTCGCGAGCGGTTTCGACTTCACGCGGTTCGTGCCCACCGTCGTGAAGCAGCAGGTCACCTGAGTTGCAGTTTCCTCCATACCCGGAGAATGAACCTCTCCTATCGACGAGGTCGACACACATGACTCAATCGCTGTTTTCATCATTAGAGAAGGTGCTCGTGGCCGGCGAGTCCCTGCGTTTCACGATTCAGAAGCGCACAGACGGACTTGCCCTACTGCTCCAGCCCATCGTCGCGAAGGCGCAAGACGTACCGAAGGAGGTCGAGCACATTCGCGCTGTCTTGGCGCTGCCCCTGCGCCTCGCCGGTTCGGCCTGCGAACTCGAAGCGACATTCAATGCGCGCGTGCAGGGCTACGCGAATGCCCGGCAAGACGCACACGGCAGCTATGCGGCCTTGCTCGGCGCACTGAACGAGGCAAGCAAGGAGGCGAAGGCGAAAGCATCGACCAAGAGCGCCGCCGCACCGAAGCCCACGGCCAGCACCGCAAACGCTGCACCGGCCAAACCCACAGCCGAACCCGCGCCGCCCGCCCTCGCCCAAGCGCAAGACGACTTCGGCCAACCCATGAGCCTGCTGTGAGGTTGCACCGATGACCACCATTGCACTTGAACGTGTGTTCCGCATGGGCTCTATCGAGCTGCCCGATCCTGCGCCGGATCTCGAACCGCCCATCAAAGCATTGCGCCTCTATAGCGCGCAGTACCCCCATCTGAAACGCGCCACGCTGTCCGAGCCGCGCACGGAAGGCACGCGCGTGATCTACGAGGTGGAGAAACCTCCCGTCCAGACGAAGGGATAACGTGTGTCGCCACAGCAGGCCCGTTCGATTCTCAAGGCATGGGCACGCGGCGATGCGTGCCCGCTGCCGCATGATCACCCGACCTCCGACCGCCCATGCGAACTCACACCGCAACAAGCCGCTCGCGTCCGACACCTGTTCTCAAGCCGCGAGCACGGATCAGCGCCGAATGTGCTCTGCCCTTCGTGGATCGCACCCCCGTGAGCTTGAGCGCGCCACCGCGCTTGACGGCGAAATCCACCGAGCACGTACGTCGGGAGCTGAATGAAGCGCGCGCGACGTTCTCGCCCCACGCCCGCCGCTCCATCGCGTGGTGGTTCATCCACATGGTCGAGTTGGATCTCGCGACAGACGCGGAGATTGCGCGCGCGATGTCGAGCCGCCATCCCTACTCTCGGTTGCAGAAGCTCTATCTCAAAACCTGTAATCGGCTCGCGGCGCATCTCAATGCGGTGGTCGAACACCACTCGGCTGGCTATTCAAAGGGCACGGCCGCGCTTGAGGTATCGCTCGCACCTGCCAGTCAGTACGCGCCGCCGTCGTTGATCAGATACCTCGGCGGGTACTATCAGTTCGATGTCTCGACGCTACACCGATTGCCGTCACCCATCGCGGGGCTCGTATACGAGGCGCTCAACCTCGTGTCGGAATGCTTCGTGCATTGCCTGCTGCCGCACGAAGTGTGGACCTCGGAGTACTCGGGCCTCGTCGAGGACATGCGGCACGAGTATGAGCAACTCACCGCCCTTTCCGGTGGCGATCTCGAAGCTTGCGCAAAGTTGGCCGGTGAGAAGGACTTCTACCACTTCAGCGCCGATGTGAAGTCGCTGCGCGAGCAGCTCGCGCTCGCCCGCGAGATGTTCGACGGTCGGCCCGGCTGGATGACCCTCGATCACGCGCACCCACCCGCCGCGCGAGCCCGCTCACTTAGAGAACGCGCACAGGCGTTGGCTGCCCGGGATTGCGGCGCCTGGATTGCCTATGTCGAGCACGTCACAGGCGCAGTCCTCGCACGTTACCCCCGAGACGCAGATCGCACACGCTTTCGGAAGCGACTCTCAAAGTCGTGTCTCGAACATGAGGAGCTTGAAGTACCACTGTGCTACGCGTTGTGGGTCGACAGCGGCTCCGCTGCCGAGCGCTACAACGCCGAGTGTTTGTACGACGGCATGAGTCAAGGCGGGGAAGAGGCGGTGGACGGGATCGCCCTGGATGTCGTTGCAAGTCGAGATCTCATGCGCATGCTGGAGGACTGTGCAATCGGCCTCGGCCTCTTATTGCGCGCAGAGTGGACCAATGAGCATTTTGAGGAGCCTGTGAAGTGAGCATGTTCAGTACCTTTCGGGAACGCGCCTCTAGTCTGGAGCCGCGACATGCGCTGCTGGTGTTCGAGGATTCTGGCAACGCATCGCGCTTCGCGTTCACGTGGCATCAAGTCCGCCAGTGCGCAGAAGGTGTGAGCGTCGGACCAGGCCGCCTCATGACGTCGCATGATCAGGAAGAGCTGCTCGCGATCTTGAAGAACGCATGCAGTACAACTACGTCCTTCCTGCCAGCGGAGATTCTGAGCCGAAGCGCACATCAAGTCGCGTGGTGCGTTCCCGGCAAGCGTCGTCGAATGTGGGTTCGGATCGGCACACAAACTCGCCCCTACTTGGTTCCGTGGCCCACGCTACTGTTCTGTGTGCGCGACGGACGGTTGCGGCTCGCCGCGATGAGCACGAACAAGCGCCCGCTGCCCACCACACCGCTGTTCCATGCGCCGCTCATGAACGTGTACGCCGATACCACGCTGTGCAATGGCACGGCCGCCCTTCCCTCGGGGGATGCGTTCGAGAATCGGGGGGAGTTCGAGCGCATCGTGTTCGAAACCAACTTCACTCACGTCAATCACGGCGACACTCTGCGGATTCGAGGCACGAGGGAAGTCACCGCGGGCGCGCATTTGAAATTCTGGCGCGGACTGCACGATAAACGCACGGACCGCTTTCCATCCACCGCGCTCTCACCGCTGAGCACCACCGTGGCCGAGTGGCTCGACGGGAGCGGCAGGTGAGCGCGACTTTGTCGGAGTCGCTCAATGCGAGCGATCCGCGTGACGCCATCCTGTTCGGTCAAACCCCGCTGGTCCCTATGCCACGCTTCGGCGCACTGCCGACGCTGGAGGTGGGTCGGCGGCGGTACATCGTGGCTGCGGACGGGTTGTACTTGCAGGCTCGCAGTCGAGTGCTCTCCGTCACATGCCGGCTCGCCGAAGCAGTCACGCCCTTTGGTGACCTGCAGCCTCGCATCGAACTCGTCGGCGGACTGATTCCGCAAGCGCTTTTCGCTCAGATCGCTCAGCACGCGCTGAAGTACAGCCCCAATGAGTGGGCCTGCCTCATTCACTGGAACCCCACAACGCGCGGCTACGAACTGTCGATACCGGAAGTCGCGGACTCGGGGCACGGGCACATCACCTACCGCACCGACATGATCGATCAGGATTTCCTCGTGCTGGATGTCCACACGCACGGCCGCTATCCCGCCTTCTTCAGCGCTGTCGATGACCGAAGCGATGAACGCCACGGCTGTTACTTCGCAAGCGTGCTCGGCCGCTGCGATTCGCAGTTCACGCTCGAAGCGACGAGCCGACTTGTCATTGATGGAGCCTTCATCGAATTGCCGTGGCATCCGTGGGAAGACGCATAGCGGTTGCGCTTGCGATGCGGTGATGCACTGTGGGAGCGCCCTTTCGCTTTCCCACTTCACCCCCCATGCGTCATTCATCGCAGCTTCCGAACCGTGCGCGCCCCGTGGTACGCGTTGGAATTCCCATCTGCACGCCACGGCTCGTGTCAGCCGCGCGCGATCGCGGCTACCCGGTACTGTTCTCCGCCAATGCGTTTGCACGGACCTACCGGCGTGGGCACGAGCGCGAGCGAGCGTTTCGGCGCTTTGCGCTTCCGCGAGCGAACCTTCTCGAGGGCGTGGACGCTGCGCTCGATTCGGCCGGTTTCGTAGCGGCCGTTCGCTACGGCGACTATCGATGGACTGTCGATGACTATCTCGATTTGGTACGTGCTCACCCATGGACGTGGTGGGCAAGCATGGACTACTGCTGTGAACCGGAAGTCGCCGCTGACCGTGCGCTGCGCATCCTGCGGATGGCCGCGACCGCCTCGCTGTATTGGGTGTGCGAGCGCGCCGCCCGCGAGCGCGGTCTGTCATCACCGGTGCCTGTTCTCCAGGGTTGGCATCCGTCGGAATACGTCGAGTGTGCGCGCTGGATGGGTCTAGATGGCTGGCCGGCACTGGTCGGCGTCGGGTCGGTATGTCGACGCGCGGTGCGCGGACCTGCAGGGGTGCTCGCCGTAGTGGAGGCGCTCGACGGCATCCTCCCGCCGCACGTCCAACTGCACTTGTTCGGAGTCAAGAGCGATGCACTGGCTGCGCTCGCCTCTCATCCCCGGCTTGCGTCCTGTGACTCGATGGCCTGGGATTTCGCGGCGCGGCGTGAACGCCCGGCCGGGCGCGACAGTGCGTTCCGCATCGTTTGCATGCGGCGTTGGGCTGAACGACAGCACACGGTTGTCTCGCGGCTCGTAGGACAGCCCACCCTTCAGCGATCGTTCGCAACACTTCTGGACTCACCGCCCCAGACCACGCTCGAAGCGCTCGCCATCGAGGCGCTTGCGCTTCAGCACGCAGACTTACTGATGCAGCGTGACATCGAACACCTGGACGCCGTGTGGTCGCTCAAGCGAGATGCGGCCGTGGCCGTTGCGCTCGTACGTCAGCGTGGCAACTCGCATGCACTGCGGGCCGGACTGGATGAACTGCTTGGCGGCAGCGCTGATCGTTTCGATCACCTTCTTGATGCGGCCGATGACGTTGCACTCGGCCCGTAGTGACCCACACTCTCGACATGGCCATCTCATTTCACACGCCTCCCCATCTGATCGAGCGACGCGTGCGCGTCCTTCTCATTGGTGCAGGGGGCACCGGCGGCGAAGTGCTCTATGCCCTCGCTCGCATGCACAAGCTCCTGCTTACGCTCGGCCATCCTGGTGGACTGCACGTAACGGTCATGGATGGCGACCGAGTGGCAGCGCCGAACATCGGCCGCCAACGGTTCGCGGAGTGCGATATCGGTCACTTCAAGACGGATGTGCTCGTACAGCGTCTGAATCTCTTCTTCGGGTCGGATTGGGAGTCCACTCCGGAACACTGGACGCCGAAGCGGCCAGGTCCTCGCTGGCACCACACGGACCTCATCGTGAGTTGTGTCGATCGCGCGAAGGTGCGCGTTCAACTGGCGCAGGCTGCTGCTCGCTTGGGCAGCGAGGTGCTCTGGCTCGACTTCGGCAATGGGGAGCACACCGGTCAATGCGTCCTCGGACACCCCGGCGAGAGTGACGAATCCGCATCGTCGCTGCGCCTGCCAACAGTGGTTGATCTCTTCCCTGAGTTGTCGCGCATCGAGGATAGGAACACTCCGAGCTGTTCAGCCGCAGAAGCCATTCGGCAACAAGACCTCTTCACGAATGCGCTCCTCGCCGAAGCCGGTGTGAGTCTGCTCTGGAAGCTGTTTCGACACGGCTCTACTCAGACTCATGGGGTACTCGCCGATGCTCGCGAGCCTTCCATCGAACCCATGCTCATCGATCCGGACACATGGCGGATGTATGGATACGATGGACCGTCGAAAGCACCCTCGTTGAGAACCTCACATGCAAAGAACTAGAACGCGTCGCACGGCGGCGATTCATCTGATCGAGTTCCTTCGTCCCGATCCCTACTGGCCGTGGCCCTACAGTCTGGAAATGGGCTTCCAAGCCCTACGCTGGTTGATCGCCAGTGCCGGCGATCCGAGGTTCGTAGAACACCACCAATGGCACACCAGTTGCGCAGTGGGATTGATGGGAGGAGAGGGCGCGCAGAACGGAGCGTGCCGTGCCATCACGAGTATTGATGACCTCAAGCAACGGTTCGTTTACGCGCTGCTTGGCAGTGATCGTCATCGTCCGGAAGTCATGCGGTGGCGCGAGCAGTGCGGTATCCATCCGGGCGCACAGTTTCAGATGCAGTTTCGCCATTACAAGCCGCATTATCCCCCCTCGCATTTGCCTTGGCGGAGCGAAGCGCAGATCCGGGAGGTGCTCACCGCATTGCTCGAACACTCGGTCGGCCAGAGGCTGAATGTGCAGCTGAACTCTGTTCACCGGCGAGCTCGCGTTGTTCAGCGTGTGGGAATCTACATCGGACCGAAGCGGTTTCGGTTCGTGCTGACCTACGGTTTCAATGATGCGCGCAAGGATCCATGCGCCAGCGCGTGGTCGCAAGAACTGGCCACGTCCAAGGGTGATGAACCCTTTCTAGATGTGTTAGCACGGGCCATCGAGCAGTTCACGAGCTGGACGCACGTGCCCACGCTGCAAGGCGCCGCCTAACCGCTCCGGCCTCCCCGGTCATGCTCAGGCATGGCGCGCGGCCCTCTATGACCATCCGAGGAACTCGCTGGTACCAAGCATCATTCGATAAATCAGGTCCACGTGGTGCAGTACCCGGATCCCGCACCGCTTCGTGTCGATCCACGCTCGTCTTGACTGCGCTCCCCATCCGACTCGCGCCGGAAGTTGCAGTTGTCGGCTCTTGCTCGAAGCTACTTCTCAGGACGAGCTATCAAGGAGCACGACCCATGCTGTTCAACGGCCCCCGCGTTCATCTCTCGCGCAAGGAACTCAACCGCCTGCGCCAGGTGAACGCACTCAATGGACATGTCGTCAATCACGTCGATACGCGCGATGAACTGATCGAGGCAATCGTGCACGGGTTGCCGGAATCCACGCAGCGCGATCTGCATCACTTCCTCGACGATCCTGTGGCCCAAGCGAAGGCGCGCGCACAGATGCCCGCGCCCACGGTCCCGCGCACCGCACGCGATTGACCACGCCGCCTGGTGCACCGATGACCAGCCGGATGCTACGCGTTCGCTTCATGGCACTGGCGCGCCGAACGGCGGATCCCGCTTGGCGCGCTCGCTACATCGCTGCTGCCCGGGCATGGAACCGAATCTGGATTCGCACGGGACAGTAGCCCCGCTTCGCCCCTTCAAGGGCCCTCATTCAACTTCAATCACGGGAGAGAGCTATGCAGTTTGCAGTCGTTCTTGAGAGTTCCGGCGCGGAGCTCGAACGCCAACTCGTCACACTCGAAGGTTCTGCGGAGGACAACGACGATCAGATCGCCGCAGCGGCTGAGGACGTGATCTGCGGCTGGACGCTCAGCCTGGGCGACACCATCCGAATCATCGAAGTCCTCTGATTGTCGACCAGCGATTTCCGTAGGCGAGAACACCAAGAATGATTGACGACGGCGCATTCTCGACATTTGACAACCAGTTCTACCCCACGCCGCCCAGTCTCGCGCGCAGGGCGATCTCCAAGTTCAAGGAAACACGAATCTCGCGCTTGCTTGAACCGGAAGCGGGGCGTGGCGATCTTCTCGACGTGCTGATGGACAGTCAGTCCCGGCATCACCCGCCCGTCGTCGAGTGCGTCGAGCTCGATCTCGCCAACCAGGCGATTCTGCGCAGCAAGGGCTATCGCGTCGTCGGAACCGACTTCCTGCGATATCGGGGCGCCTCCGTCTACTCGCACATCCTGATGAACCCGCCTTTCCGCGAAGGCGTGAAGCATGTGCTCCATGCGTGGGAACTGTTGTTCACGGGGGAAATCGTCGCCATCCTGAACGCTCAGGCGCTGCTCAATCCGAACAGCGCCGAGCGCCGGCAGCTCGTCACACTCATCAACGATCACGGTTCCGTCGAGTTTCTGCACGAAGCGTTCATGACTGCGGATACCAAGCGAACGACCCGCGTCGAAATCGCGCTCGTGCACCTGACAAAGGCCTCGACCGAGTACACCAACTTCATTGATGGGCTGCGCCGAGATGTTGAGCAGCGTCACACGCCGGCCCCGGAAACCTTTGCTGAGGTCATCATTCCGCGGAACTTCATCGAGAATCTCGTGTTGAGCTTTGAGTGTGCTGTCGAGGCCTCCAAGCAGGCCTGCGTGGCGCAAGCCCGCGCCAATCACTATGCCCGGCGATTTGCCAAATCGATCTCCACTGAGGACGAGGCGCCGACGGTGGAATTGTTTGTCGCCGACTCGTTCAATAAAGCCTATGACGACCTAAAGGAGCGCGCCTGGTCGACCGTGCTGCGCTCAGCCGCGGTGCTCGAGAAGCTGTCGAGCCAAGCCCAGAAGCGCGTCGAAGCCAGCTTCAAGGAACTGTGCGCCTTGGAGTTTACCTACGAGAACATCTGGGGCTTTCTGGACGGGCTGATTTCACAGCAAGGGCAGATCCAACTCGACATGGTGTGCGACGTGTTCGACATGATCACGAAGTACCACAGCGAGAATCGCGCCTACTACCAAGGATGGAGATCAAACGACAAGCATCGGCTGAATGCGTTTCGCATCAAGTCGACGCGCTTCGTTCTGCCGGCCCACCGCCGCGACTGGTACTGCAGCTTTGCGAACTCCCTTACTTGGGATGACCTGCAACGGTTTCGCGACTTCGACAAGGTGTTTGCAATCCTGGATGGCAAACACAACGCGACGACGAAAGGCATTGAGTGGGTGTTTGCGCAGCAGTGGGACGCGCTGAAATCCGGCGAGCGCGTCAGCGCGGACTACTTCGACGTCCGCTTCTACCGCAAGGCCGGCACGTTTCATCTCTTCCCGCGCCGCAAGGATCTCATCGAGCGCATGAACCGGCTGGTCGGAGAGGCGCGCCAGTGGCTGCCGCACGATAGGAACGCAGTGCCCGATGCATTCTGGACCCAGTACGAAAAGGCCGAGAAGGTCACCGCGAAGATCCGCAATCTCGATCAACTCGCCTGGGAAGCCACGCGACGCTTCAGCGATGAGGAGACCGCGCGCGCCCAGCAGCGTCTCTTCGATGCCTACCAGGCGGCCGCTCAGGATCTGGGTGTCCACTACGACGCGAGCATGCTGCTGGCCCACGAAGAGGCACTCCAGAATCGCTTCCCGCGCCTACCATCTCGCGCCGCGTGACTGCGTCCGACCTTTGAGAGCCGCACGAGTTGCGCATTTGCGTTCGCGTTCGATGCTGTGTCCACCACCCAGGACACCGCCCATGCATCGCACCGACATCGAAACGACTTCGTTACTGAGAACTGATCAGGTCAGCGCACTGCGTACCTCGCTCGGCGGCCGCACGAGCGTTCTTTGCTTCGGCGGTGGCGTCGACTCCACCGCGATGCTCGTCGCTCTTCGTGAGGCAGCACTTGCGCCCGAACTGATTCTCATGGCGGACACGGGCGGCGAGAAGCCTGAGACGTGGCAGCATGTGGAACGCATGCAGCGCCTACTCGCCGATTGGCAGTGGCCTTCGATCACTATTTGCAAGAAGACGACTCAGGCCGAGACCGGATACACCGATCTGGAAGGCAATTGCGTGACGAACGAGACCCTTCCCTCGTTGGCGTTCGGAATGAAATCGTGCTCCCTCAAGTGGAAGGCCGCTCCTCAGGATGCCTTCATCAAAGGCGTGCGACGTGGACCGAATGCATGCCCACCCCATCCGATCTGGCAGCGCGCCCAGGCACGCGGCGAGCGGATCGTGAAGCTGATCGGATACGACAGCGGACGCGCTGATCGACGTCGCGCCGGCGCGATTGCCTCCAGTGACGTCGACTTCGACTATGCGTATCCGCTGCAACTCATCGGCTGGACGCGCGCGGACTGCGCGGATGCCATCACACGGTCCCTCGGCGCCGAGTACGTGCCCATCAAATCCGCCTGCTTTTTCTTATGTGCGCACGAGGTGTCTCATCTCATCGTAAGCGCATGTTTCGGCAAAACTATTGCAGTCTACGGTTTGAGATACTTCCAATTGCGCGACAGGAAGGACGTCACGGTCGTGATTCGTTCGCGCGATCCTTGCCTGGCCAATCATCACGGCGCTCACGGACGATGATGCGTCAGCAGGTAAAGCAGGTAGTCACGCTCGTTCGGGAGCTGCGCCCGGGCCTGTTCGTGCCCGTGCAGAAGACCCTCTTTGTTCGCCGCGTCCAGCTCCTCCATCAAATGTCCGAGCACGAATACCTGGTTGAGCAGCTCCTGGTCGCGATTGCGCACTGCATATTCATGGGCACGTCCATAGAGCAGCTCGAAAGATGCCTTGAACTGGCGATACGCGTCGAGATCGAGTCCGCGCGCAGCTGAGTCCGCGGTCTCCAGTGCGGCGAGCACGTCGGCCAGCGTCGATGGCGAAGATGGTTCGCCTCCCCGGGAGGCACCTTGGGCGCCGGCTGCATACGAGGATTGCAGGCGAACCTCCTGACTTTGCGATCTGCCGGTGAGCGGGTCGGTAAAGTCGAGCGACACTCGCCCCTCGACGGTTGTGCCGAACGCGTAGGCAGCGGGTTCCAGCTGCGCGAGCACGAAGCCGCGATCGGCGGCACGCAGGTCGCCGAGCGGGACGATCTGAGTTTGAATGGGCGGAGCGGGAAGCTGGCGGTACACCTTGCCGATATGGCCTTGCTTCATCGTCACGCGGATCGCGGCATCGCGCGCGACGAGCGGTAAGGGTTCACCGAGCACGGTGCGAAATGCCGTCGAGAACTGCTCGGGCATCCTGATGTACGCGGCGCGGCCGCCGCCGACGGCAGCGAGTGCGACAAGAAGTCGGCCGTTGTGATCTTTGCCCACACCGAAGGTCGATACCGAGATCCCCAACGGGGATGCCTGTTTCACGATCTTTTCCAGGTCCGCTGAGACGGCCTGCGCTCGAGCGGCCAGGCCGTCCGTCAGAAGAGTCACGTGCGTTCGCCGGCCCGCGGTGCCGACGCGCTCCATCTGAGCCATGCCTTCGCGAAGGCCGGCGCTCAGGTCGGCAGTGCCGTCGCTCGCAAAGACATCGTCGAGCCGATGATGGAGGAACGGCTTATTGACGATCGGCCCCGCCGCTGCAAGGAGCGTGGCACGCTCGTCGACGGCAATGATCGACAGCATGTCGCGCTCGGTCAGGTTCTGCACGAGCCAATGCGCCGTGGCGAGCGCATACGGGAGCTTCTCCTCTGCGCGCATGGAGCTCGATCGGTCCAGCACTAGCGCAATGTTCAGCGGTGGACGGGTGATCGGCGACGCGCCTGCACCCGAGTCGACCCCATAGTCGATTTTGAGCAGCAGGCAGTGACGGGAGCGTTCGTCATAGGTCGGACAGCCCAGCGTTGCTGCAAGCGTCGGTTCGCCGCGTTCCCGATCGGCCGAGTTGCCAGCAAGTGCGGCGGCCACGTTCGATTCTGGTCCGTGCAGTTCGTCCTGCTCGTCGTAAGTGATGCAACCCACTAGCACCAGTGAGCCCATCACGAGAGCGAGTCGAAGAGGCCTGAGTGAGCACACGGCCTCAATCCTCCGGCTGCGCACCTTCCTGCTGCGCACGATCGGCATCATCGACGGTGGCGGAATCGACCTGTTCCTCGCGATTGATATCCGGCAGAACTTCCGGAGGCACGGGACTTGCGACCAGCGGAACCTGCCTCGGGCCGGACTGATTCGGTGCGTGTTGAATCGTTGCACCTTGAACGCTGAAGTCGCTTTCTCCTGGAAGAGAAAGCAGTTCACTTCGATAAGCGGCATCCGTGCCGAGCCCGTAGATCGGACCCACGCCATACGGATACGCAGACCCGCCATAGCCATACCCGCTGTAGCCAAGGAAGGGCGCACAAAACGGGCGGCAGCGAGTCAACAAGTAGCGTGAATGCGGATCGCAGCCGTAGCGATAACCGTAGCCCGAATACGTCGAACGCGCGGTAAAGCCTAAGAACAACGACCCATGGTGGTGCCCATCATCAAGGTGGCCGTCATGATGGTGTCCGTCGTGCCAGTCGTTCAGATGATGCAAGTCGTTGGGATGATGCAGCGAATGCGTCGCGTGCAGCGTGCTGTGGTGATCGAACGCGTCCGTGTGTCGGCCACCACCTACATGCGCGCCGCGTGCTGCGTGCCCCATGCGACCGGAGCTGTGGCTGACATGACCGCCGCTGCGGCCGCCAGCACTGTGGCCGGCGTGGCCGCCACCGCCATGGCCGCCATGGCCTCCATGACCACCGCCCGAATCAGCGATCGCCGCTGAACTGCCCAGAACGAAGCACAGGGCGGCAAGCGCCATCGGCAATGAGTGCGCTGCCGCACGACCCGCGTGCTTCAGCATCGGTCCCACCTCCGCGCCTCACATTTTTCGACCACCGATAATCATAGTCCCCAACGCAAGCACCGGCGGTTCAATCCAGCGAAAAGAGCTGCAGCGTAGGCGCTCACGGGACAAACGTCAGTCGAAACACGCACGGCTTGACGCAATGCAGTCGCGGATATCCGCGCGTGAGCGCCGCGTGCTTGCGCTCGTCAGCCGGTTCAGAGCGTCACGGATCAGCCTTGTGAGGTGCGGCACTCAATTCCGCAATGGCGCTGCGCGCCAGGGCAACGAGCAAAGACTGATCATGAGGACCGACCAGCACCATCACAGTCGTGTCGTAGCGGGCGACGACGATACCTGAGCGTGTGCGCTCCACCGTGCCGAAGCGCGCTTCCGCACCCACACCGCGAAGGAGTCGATCGGGTGTGTCACGACTGAAAGCCTCTGTTACGTGTTGCGCAAACGCTGAACGTGCGGCGAGCTCGCTATCGCTTGTGTGGATTGAGAATCGGATGGTCAAGTCCTGGCCGCGATACACACAGACGTCCAGCTGCGACTCCGCCTTCGATGATTCGGCGGCGTTCACATGAACGGCCGAACCCACGATCGCGCTCACTTGCTCGGGCGGAAGCAATGCACAGGCTGATCGTTCGGCGTCCGACGGGGCGCTGAATGCGAGGAGCGCCACAACCATTCCGACTGCTGCCATTCCGCCTGTTGAGATAGTTCTCATTTGATCCCCCTTAGTCTGCGACTACTGCGGGATGCGTGAGCCGTCCGGGTTCCATCCGCGGCGCTGCAGGCACCCGGCCACGCCAGCGTGCGTCGGCGGCAGATGCACGCGACGATTGGCACGACCGGGCTGCTGCATGCGACAGACTTGCAACGCCTCAGTAAAGGTTTCTGGTGTTTGTTTGCTTTCCGGCTCAAAGAGCACGCAGCCGCTCAACCCCGCGACCGCAGCTACGCTGAAGAGCAGGCAAGCAGCGATTCTAATACTCATAAGCTCTTCCTGGGTGCGGTGTGCCTATGTCCGTCCGGCAGCACGCAATGCATGTCGAACGCAGCTTTCAAAGAGATCGCTATCGGCCCGATACTCGGATGTTTCGATCGCCAATAACCCGACGATCGAGTGAAAGACGTTGTCGTGACTCGCGGCCCGCGTGGCCTGTGCGCGGATGCATTGCGAATTCACTTTGAAGTCCTCGCGAAAGCTCTCGGACATCCACATCAGCATGGGCACATGCGTCTGCACGTGTGGCGCAATGGCGTAAGGCAATCCGTGCAGATAGACGCCGCCCTCTCCAAGGGACTCGCCGTGATCACCTACGTAGAGCATCGCGGTGCGATACTGATCCGCGCGCTCGCTGAGGAAGGCGATGACCTCTCCGAGCAAATGATCGGTGTAAAGAATCGCGTTGTCGTACGTATTGACGAGCTGCTCCTGTGTGCACTTCCGCAGCTCGACCGTGTCACAGGTCGGCGTGAAGCGGCGGAACGTCGGCGGATAGCGCTGGTAGTAGGCGGGTCCGTGATTACCGAGCTGATGCAGCACGAGGAACACATTCTCCGCGCCGGTCGAGGCGACTACGTTCAGATTTCGGAGCAGGACCTCATCCAAGCATCGTCCGCTGGGACACTCGACGCTCGACAGCTGCGAGGCGGTCTGCAGGGCGATTCCATCGCCCTCACAAGTGCCTTTGCATCCTGAATTGTTATCCCGCCACAGCACGCGATAGCCGGCATGGGCGAGCACGTTGAGGAGTCCATCGTGATTGCGGGTGGTGTCTTCGTCATAGCGATCACGGCCGAACGGAGAGAACATGCACGGGAGCGAGACTTCAGTTGCTGTGCCACACGACGTCACGTCCGGGAAGTTGACGATATCGAGATTCGAGAGGCGGGGGTTGGTGTCGCGTGCGTAGCCGTTCAGCGAGAAGTTATCGCCTCGCGCCGTCTCGCCTACGATCATGACGAACAGCACGGGCTTGTCGGCGATGGCGGCAGATGCAGTGTGGCGATCCGTCCCGACCAGATGAGTGCGAGCGGGTGCCTCGCCACGGATAGTGCCGGTCAGCACACGCGTCATTGAGTACAGGTAGTTGCCAGGGGTGATCAGATAGCGCATCTGCTTGTGCGCCCGCATGAGCGGCGCGAAGTCCTTCATCACCAGCGCGAGCGCGAGGAGGCTGCCGAGCACTGCGCCGGCGATCAGCACACATCGCACGACTGCAGCGCGCGCGAGCGGCCGGCGGGAGAACCGCAACGTCAGGAGCACCGCAGCCGGGACTCCCCCATAAAGCGCCACTCGCATGAGCCCTGTAACGCTTAAGTATTCGCCCGCCTCGCCAACATCCGTGCGTACGATGTTGCGAACCATGGTCGGGTCCAGATACACGCCATAGTCCTGCATGAATGGCATCGCGCAGGCATTCACGAGCAGCAATACCGCCAGGATGGGTTTCGCCGTCCAGCGGTTGCAAACCGCAGCCAGCACAGCGAAGTGCAGCAGCGTGATCGCGATGAATACCGGCGCAGCGAACGTCCACGTCGACGCGTCGGCCCATCGTCGGTCCGCCAACAGCGCCTTCCAGAACGGCGCACTACTGATGACGGCGAAGAACATGCATGTAAGCAGCACACACAGCTCGACGGATATCTCCGGGCGTCGCATAGACAGTCGTTGCGCGGCCCGCGCGAGAGATCGAAGCATCGTGTCGTCGACTTCACCGAGCGATCCGTTCGTTTGTGCCTCGCGACTCGCCGTTGCACCGTCAGGAGCACGCTGCGACAGCTCAATGGGCGTTCTAGTCACAGACTTCACCGAGGCGTCCCGTCGCACAGTTCCTTCATTCGTTTCTCGGCGCTGGTTCGTTCGGCGTCGATCTCGACACTGGTGTAGTACACCCGATTGCCCTGCTCGTCGCGGCGGTAGAGCCGGTTGTTCTCGGCGAACATCAGGTAACGATCGCGCGCTCGGCGGCAGTCCTCTTGTCTGCGTACCTGTGCTTTCTGCTCGCCCTCCTTGGCGACACGTTTGTCTGCTTCCTGCTTTCGGTACGCCTCGACGCGCTCATTCGTGGCCTGGACCTGAGCCGCTGCCGCTTCGGCAGCGGCCGGATCACGAGTCGACCGGACGATCACGCGTTGCGCCGAGGGCGACAGCGGCCGATCCGAGTAAATCGGCCGGCCCTCAGCGTCCGTGGACTTGTAGATCTCATGGGGTTCATCCGAATAAGCGAGACCCCAGGCGAAAATGCAAACGATGCTGGCCAGACAGGCGCGTAACTCAAGAGCAGAAACGAACCCGCGCATGATCAGCCCTCCTTCGCTTGACGCGCGATCGCACCCGCTCTCGCGCCATTTGCAACGGCAAGCAGCTCGGCGCTCTCGTGGACGAGCACGGCCGTTGCGACGCCGATCAGCCCGATCACCGCGAGCGGAATCATAACGATCAGAATTGCAATCGAAAGGACGATGTTCTGAAGGCTCACGCGCCGCGCCTTCTCGCCGAAATCGAGTGCGACGATGACCTTGTTCAAATCATCGGCCATGAGCGCGATATCCGCCGCCTCGATGGCAGCGTCGGTGCCGGCTGCGCCCATGGCGATGCCACACGTGGCTGCGGCAAGCGCCGGCGCATCGTTCACGCCGTCGCCCACCATGAGCACCGGCGTATGCAGCATGATCTCCTCGATCTCGCCGACCTTGTCCTGTGGCTTGAGCTCCGCCCGTACCTCTTCGATGCCCAGGCGTCTCGCCACGGCCTCGCCGGTCAGCGTGTTGTCACCGGTCAGCATGATGATGCGTATGCCGCGGCGCTGGAGCTCGCGTACCACCTCGGCCGCTTCCGGACGCACTTGATCCTGTAGTGTGATGAGTCCCACCGCCTTGCCCGCGTTGGCCACGGCGACGACGGTGTTGCCCTCGCGCTGCAGCGCTGTGATCTTGGCGTCGAGGGCGTTGAGCGCGATGCCCTGCTCGCGCATGAGCGCGGGGCTGCCAATGAGCCACCGCTGCGATCCGATCATGGCCTCGGCGCCGCCGCCCGTGATCGACTGGAAGTCCTGTGCGGGCTCGCGCGTGAGCCCGCGTCGCTCGGCCTCGGTCACGATCGCCTGCGCCAGGGGATGCTGCGAGAAATGTTCGACACTCGCCGCTTTGCGCAGCAGCTCGTTCTCCTCGAGCGGATTGCCGATGACATGAGTGACTTCCGGCCGTCCGATGGTGAGCGTCCCGGTCTTGTCGAAGGCGATGATGCGGATCCGTCCGAGATGTTCGAGGTGCGCGCCGCCTTTGATCAAAATGCCGTGTCGCCCGGCGCTACCGATCGCAGCGGCCATCGCCATCGGCATCGACATGATGAGCGCGCAGGGCGCGGCCGCCACGAGCAACACGACCGCGCGCCGCGCCCAAAAATCGATGGGCAGCCCAAACAGCGCGGGAACGACGAGCAGCAACGCCGCCGCGATCAGCACCGCCGGGCTGTAGCGTCGGCCAAAGCGTTCGATCCATTGTTGCGCGCGTCCCTTGCGCTCCTGCGCTTCTTCGACGAGATGGATGATGCGCGACAGCGTGTTGTCGGCGAACGCGGCGGTCGCCTCGACCACGAGCGCACCCTCGGTGTTGATGCTGCCGGCAAACACCTTGTCGCCCGGCCCTTTCTCCACCGGCATCGATTCACCGGTAATGGATGCCTCGTTGAGGCTCGAACGCCCTTCGACGATCACGCCGTCGGTCACAACGCCTTGTGCGGGGCGCACGACGAATCTATCGCCGGGCTTGAGTTCCGTGGCAGGTATCGTCCGCTCACTGCCGCTGCCCTCCAGGAGTTGCGCCTCCTTGGGCGCCAAGTCGAGGAGCGAGCGGATTGAGGATCGCGTGCGAGCGTAAGTGTACTCTTCCAGTCCTTCTGCGGCGCCGTAGAGGACAACGAGCGCTGCCGCCTCATCCCACAGGCCCAACACAGCCGCGCCGGCAGTGGCCGCCATCATCAGTATTTCAATACCGATCTTGCGTTCGTGGATGAGTTCTTCGATTCCCTCGCGAATCCAATGCCAGCCACCGATGGGGATGGAGAGCGCATAGGCACCGATGGCGATTTGATGAGGCAGCACGCCAAGCCGTTCGCACACGAACGCCGTGCCAGCGATGACTGCCGCCAGCAAGGCGCCACGCAACGGCGGAAAACTCCACCAGCGGCCAGAGGCACTCGTATCGGATGTTGCCTCCGATGTCGGACGCATTACGGCGAGCCCCCTCGTGAATCACCGGCCGGTTGAAACCACTTGCGCGTGCGTCCGCTGCGGTCGACCAGCAGCACGGGACTGCGCTCATCGAGGACGCTCACTGAATATTCCTTCTCCATCCCGACAACGGCTTCGGTCACGACCCCAAGTCCATCGGGGCGCTGCGCCGCCAGCGCTCGCAGCGCCGAGGCATCGACGTGTCCTTCGACGAAATAGCCGAGGTAATCACCGAGGTGGCAGCCATGCAGGCTCTCGGGTACCTGCAGGCGTGTCCGTGTGTTCTTCAAGGTCTCGGTTTCGGACAAGCGCACGATGAATCCTTCAGCTTCCAAGGCACGCGCCCACGGAAACACACAGCGGCAGCCGTGGACCCGGTAGACACGGATGACTTGTTCTGGCGGTATTGAGCGGAGAAAGTCCAAATTCATCAACGCGACCGCCAGAGCGCTCACAAGAATGGCGACGCCGAAAACAATCCATAACTGCTTCTTGAGATTGGGTGACGCAGCCTCTGCGGGCTTGCGCCTGGGAGGACGAGGTTGCGACACGGCTCACCTCCGTCAGTAGAGTGCGAACAACGAAGGCCACGCGAACACGTCGCGCAGATCGTGCAAGGCATGCACGATCACGGCCGCGATCACGAACCAGACCACTTCCGTCAGCGAGCGGCGAAGCGCGGCCGGACAGACCTCCCATCGCCCTGGCTCCCAGTAGCCGGACAGTCGTGGCCAGAACCGCGGCACGCTCGCTCTGTAATCGACGAAGCGTGCGCCGTGGCGGTCGCCCAGGTGCACTTCTTCCTGTTGGATGACATCCCGGTAGTACCAGGCGAACCACACCATGAACAGCACGGGCAAAGTGAGTGTCTCGGTCGTGATCGTGATGCCGAGTCCGCCGAGGAAGCTGAAGACGTAGAGTGGATTGCGCGTCAGCGAGTAGGGACCGACCCTCACGAGCTGCACATTCTTGTTGCCAGCCATGTAGCTGCTGCACCAGAGTCGTCCCAGCGCGCCGATGGCCGCGAGTACGATTCCGATCGGCGTCAACACGTGAGCAACGGTCCCGCTCGACTCGTGCCACGCCGAACGTGAGATGAGAAAGAGCGCGACGATCACCAGGCAGAAGGCCCGGGTATCGGCCATGCGCTTTCGAGTCGACAACGCCGTAAACCTCAATATCCGTCATGAGGTCGGCGCAGCCGGCGGTTCACCGCCGATCGGGAGCGCCTGCTCTAGGGGACTCACATAGACCCACCCCGACACTTGAGGCCCGATCTGCGCGTGAGTGCGGATGATCGCCGTGACGGCATCCGCTTCGTGGTCTTCGCACACGAGCTCGAGCCGCACTTCGCCGATCAACAGGCCAATGCCCTCGGGGGAGTAGTACCGTTCGTTGTCGCTAAGAGGCTTGAGCGTGCCTTTGACGTCCAGCAGTGCAAGATTGCGGAAGCCCGCGTCCGCCAGCGCCTGAACGACCTGCGCGGTGCGGATCTGGTGGATGTATGCCTTGATCTGTTTCATGAGTAGGACTCCTTGACGGCGACCGTTCCGATCACGGGCTGAGGCTGTCGCCACGTCATGCGATATAGGCCGGGAAGCACGAGCAACGTGAGGAGCGTGGAGGAAATAATTCCACCAATGACGACGGTGGCGAGCGGGCGTTGAACTTCG
Organism: uncultured Steroidobacter sp.; assembly: GCA_937864115.1. Lineage (GTDB taxonomy): Bacteria > Pseudomonadota > Gammaproteobacteria > Steroidobacterales > Steroidobacteraceae > Steroidobacter. Next base: position 78,244 of record CALMII010000004.1, read on the forward strand.
GCGCCCGTGCTCGTGTTGAGCGCCATCGGCAGAAAGCCGAGTGCGGCGACCAGCGCGACCATCAGAATCGGCCGCAGGCGCAACATCGCGCCCTCACGGATCGCGTCGTCGATCGTGGCGCCCTGGGCGAGCCGATCGCGAAACGCCGAAACCATCACGACACCGGTCAGCACGGCAACACCCGAGAGCGTGATGAAGCCCACGCCGGCCGTGATCGACAGCGGAATGTCGCGCAACCAGAGTGAGATCACCCCGCCCGTGAGCGCGAGTGGCACGCCACTGAAGACGAGCGCGGCGTCCTTCGCCGACCCGAAGGTCATCAGCAGCAGCGCGAAAATCATGATCAACGTCACCGGCACGAGCAGGGTCAGGCGTTGCGTTGCCGATTCAAGCTGCTCGAAGGTTCCGCCGTAGGCCAGCCAATAGCCGGACGGGAGTTTCACCTGCTGCTCGATCTTCGCGCGGGCCTCCGCGACAAAGCTGCCGAGATCGCGCCCGCGTACATTCGCGGACACGACCAGCCGACGCTTACCGTTCTCTCGGCTGATCTGGTTCGGTCCAGGCGCGATTTTCAGCATCGCGACTTCACCGAGCGGCACATAGCCGCGCACGCCATCTCGCTCGGGCAATGGGATGGGCAGGCGCCCGAGCGCCGTCAGATCACTGCGCAGGTGTTCGGGCAGACGGACCACCAACCCGAAGCGTTGGTCGCCCTCGAACAGTTGGCCGGCCTCTTCGCCCCCCGTCGCGGCGGCAAGCACGTCTTGCACATCTGCGACGTTGAGCCCATAGCGGTAGAGCGCGGCGCGATTGGGCTCCACCGACAGCACTGGCAAGCCTGCCACTTGCTCGACCTTCACACCTTCGGCGCCCGGGACGGTGTTCAACATCGCGGCGATCGCGTTGCCGGTTTTCAGGAGCTGATCCAGATCATCGCCATAGACCTTGATGCCGAGATCCGAACGCACCCCAGAAATCAGTTCGTTGAAGCGCAGCTCGATCGGCTGACTGATCTCGAAGGCGTTGCCGGGCGAGCCTTCGAGCCTCTGCTCGATTTCTTCGAGCAGCTCCGCCTTGGATTTATCGGGATTGGGCCAGTCGGCGTGATCCTTGAGCATGACATAGCCGTCCGAGATATTCGGCGGCATCGGATCGGTCGCGACCTCGGCCGTACCCACGCGTGAGAAGTACGTTTTCACCTCCGGCATGTCCTTGAGCGCGCGTTCGAGTTGGAACTGCATCTCCAGCGATTGCGTGAGGCTGGTGCCCGGGATGCGCAGCGCCTGCACGGCGACGTCGCCTTCATCGAGACTCGGAATGAACTCCGAGCCCATCCGCGAAGCGAGCCAGCCGCAGAAGAGGACGAGCGCAACCGCCGCTCCAAGGACCGGCAGGCGAAAGCGCAGGGCCGCATCGAAGGCCGGCGTGTACAGGCGGCGCGCGGTGCGGACAATCGCGTTCTCCTTCTCTTCGATTCGGCCGCGCAGGAATAAGGCCACTGCTGCCGGAACAAAGGTCAGCGACAACACGAGCGCAGACAGCAAGGCGATGATGACGGCGAGCGCCATGGGCCGGAACATCTTTCCCTCAACGCCTGTCAGCGCCAGGATCGGCAAGTTCACCAGGATCACCACCAGCACGCTCACGAGACTCGGCGTGAAGACTTCGCGCGTGCCTGCAAAGACGGTTTGCAACCGCTCCTCGAGCGTCAGCAGCCGTCCTTCATGATGCTGTCTGCCTGCCAGCCGCAAAATACAGTTCTCGACAATGATCACGGCGCCATCCACGATGAGACCGAAGTCAAGCGCGCCCAGCGACATCAGATTGGCGCTGACTTTGCTCTCGACCATGCCAGTCATCAGCATCAGCATGGACAGCGGAATCACCATCGCCGTGAGCAACGCCGCGCGGACGTTGCCAAGCATCAGCAGCAACACCGCAACCACCAGCACGGCGCCTTCCAGCAGATTCTTTTGCACCGTCGAGATGGTTTTGTTGACGAGCACCGTGCGGTCGTAGACCGGCTCCGCGGTGATGCCTTCGGGCAAGGTCTTGTCGATTTCCGCAAGCTTGGCAGCCACGGCCTTCGACACCGTTCGACTGTTTTCGCCGATCAGCATCACGGCCGTGCCGAGCACCGTCTCCTCGCCATCGCGTGTCGCGGCGCCGGTGCGCAACTGCTTGCCGAAGGCAACGTCTGCGACATCGCGCACGGTGACAGGCACGCCGTCGCGGTGCGCGACGATCACCCGCTCAATCGACGCAATGTCGGAGACTTGGCCAGGCGAGCGGATCAGATACTGTTCACCGTTCCTCTCGATGTAGCCGGCGCCGACGTTGGCGTTATTCCTCTCGAGCGCATTGACAACATCCTCTAGCGACAGGCCAAACGCGAGCAGTCGCGCCGGGTCGGGCGTGACGTGGAACTGCTTTTCATAACCACCGATCGTATTGACCTCGGTGACATTGGGCACTTGGCGCAGCTGCGGGCGGATCACCCAGTCCTGCAGCGTGCGCAAGGCAGTGGCGTCGTATGGCTGGCCGTTGGGCTGTCGCGCCTTTTCATCGGCGTGGACGGTGTAGAGAAAGATCTCGCCCAGGCCCGTCGCGATCGGGCCCATCTCTGGCTCGATGCCGCTGGGCAGCTGACTCTTGGCCTGCTGCAAGCGCTCATTGATGAGATTTCGCGCAAAGTAGATGTCGGTGCCGTCGAGGAACACGACGGTGACTTGCGACAGGCCATAGCGCGACAGCGAGCGCGTATACTCGATGCGCGGCAGGCCGGAAATGGCCGTCTCAACCAGATAAGTTATCCGCTGCTCGACTTCCAGTGGCGAGTAGCCCGGCGCCTGTGTATTGATCTGCACCTGCACGTTGGTGATGTCCGGTACCGCATCGATCGGCAACCGTTGATAGCTCCAGACACCGGCTGCGGCGGCCACCACGACCAGAAACAGGATGATCCAGCGTCGGGCGATGGAGAAACGCAGAAGAGCGTCGATCATTGCAGCCTCCTTTTAGTGCCCATGCTCAGCTTCGCCCTTGCCGAGCTCTGCCTTTAGGATGAAGCTGTTCCTGGTTGCGTAGGTATCGCCGGGTTCAAGACCTGCGAGCACTTCGGTCACTTCGCCGTCGCTGCGGCCGAGCTGAACGGCTCGGGGCTCAAAGCCCTCCTCGCCCTGTACGAAGACGACCGTGCGTTCCTCCATCGTCTGCAGAGCGCCACTTGATATGGCAAGCGGTACTGCCGTGTTTGTGAGCGTTACTTCCGCAGTCACATACAGGCCGGGCGGCCACTTGCGATCGGCGTTGTCCAGCAGCACGCGAGCCGAAAGCGTCTGGTTGGTGGTGCTGCCAAAGGGCGCGACATAGACGACTTTGCCCTCCGCGCTCAGCCCCGTGTCCGCGCTCTTGACATGGGCGACCTGGCCGACGCGCACTTTGGCAATGTCACGCGGGAACACCGATAGTTCGACCCATACCGTCGAGAGATCCGCCACGGTGAACAAAGCTTTGTCGCCGGCCTGCTCACCAGGATTGGCGTTACGCGCAGTCACTACACCGGTCAGCGGCGCCACGACTGCGTAGGTCTGAAGACTCTCATTGCTCTCCACAGTGGCGAGCGTTTCGCCCCGACGCACTGAGTCACCCACGCGCCTGGTAACAGTGCGGATCACGCCGGGGAAGCGCGCGCCCACTTCCAGAACACGCTCGGCATTGGGTGCAATCACTCCGTACAGCGGAAGGTGCTCCCGTACGTTGGCTGGACCCGCTTGCGCCAAGCCGATGCCCGCGCTCTTGATCTGCTCAGGCGTGAGCTTCACGTGATCGCCTCCGCCTTCCTCATGGCTTTCCTCGCCCTCCTCGTGCCCTTCCCCGGCGTGCTCGTCTTTTGTTTGTGCCGCAGGCGTGCGGGCTGTTGAAGGTTCGCTGTTGTTGCAGGCCGTGAGCGACAGCACCAGAAGAATCGTTGCAACTAACGACGTCGTCGTACGCATCATTGTCACTTGAGTGAGAGCACTGGTTTTCATGGCAGGGGCGCCTCAATATCGTTCGTGGTCAGCGGCTCGCTCGTGAGGCGTTCGGTCTCTGCGAGCAAGCGGTGGTAATCGGCGGCGGCATCGATCGTGGCGGACTGAAGCTCAAGCAGCTCCTGTTGAGCGGTCACGAGCTCGAGAAACGAGAAGCGGCCACGGTCGTAGCCGCTCTGTGTCTGATCCAGCGCGATGCGCGCCTGCGGCAGCGCTTGCTCACGCAGCGATGCGACGCGCTCACGGGCCGTCGTCATCTGCTGGTACAACGCGAAGAGGCTCGCTCGTACGCGGATCAGCGTCGCGTCCCTCTCCGCATCGGTTTGTGCGCGCAGCACCTGCGCCTCCCGGATCGCGCCCTGATTGCGATCGAAGACAGGAATCCCCATCGAGAAGCCCGCAACCAGTGCCGTATCGTTCGTCTCCTCGAGGCGCCTAAGGCCGATGCCAAGGGAGAGGTTCGGCCGGGCCTGTGCCCGGGCGAGCTGCAGCTCGGCCTCGCGCAGGCGCGCCTGCGAGGCAAAGCGCGTGATGTCAGGATTGCGCTCGATGCGCGCGGTGAGCTCCGCCAGCGGCACGACCGGTGGCAGCGCAAACAAATCCGCCTGTGCGTCCGTGAACTGTGGTTCGACATCGCCCCACAAGCTCGACATTGCATAGCGCGCACCGCGCAACTCGCTCTGGGCCTGTTGCTGATCGAGCTCGGCACGCAGTAATGCGATGCGGGCGCGACTGCGCTCGGCTTCGGGCGAGCGCCCCGCCGTCACGCGCGCCGAGATCGCATCGAGCGTGCGCTGCGCAAGGTCGCGCGATAGACCCGCGAAGCGCACGCGCTCCTGTGCCGCCACGACATCGATGAACTTTGCGGTGACTTGCGCGAGGACATCGAGCTGACGGGCGCGTTGCTCGACGCTCACCAGATCGAGATCGGCTTGCGCCGCTCCGACGCGGCGGCCGCGTTTGTTTCCCAGCTCGATCACCTGGCTCAGGCTGAGCGTCGTCTCGAGCGCATCCGTCCCCGTCGCTACGCCGCTGCCAGAGAAGTTCTCCAGCTCCGTCGCGAGTTCGGGATTCGGGCGCAAGCCCGCTTGCGTGATGCGCGCACGCGCGGCGCTGAGCTCGTACGCGCTTGCGACGAGTTCAGGATTGCGGCGCAAAGCGAGCTCGACGGCCTGATCGAGCGCCAGCGGACCGCGTGGCGGATTCACTTCAGCCGCCGAAACGGCCTCGATGACACTCAGAATGCCGAGCAGAGCACACGCGATTCGCGCGCGTGCGGATAACCACTTCATGAAACCTCCACGGACGGGCGCGCTTCACGCGCGCCGCTGGCGTCAACTCAAAGCAGACGAGAAGGAGGTTTTATCGAGGAGGCGCGTGTGCGAGAGGCAGGAAGAACGCCGGGAAAGACGGCAGAGCGACGCGGCGCGCTTGGGGAAGAAAGATTCGCGTGAACTGCGGCGCGATCAGCAACAGGACGGCCGCTGCGAGGAGCGGCAGGAGATCGAGCCCGCCCATGTCGCCGGCCTTCTTAACCAGGGCCTCGGCGACGGCGGACAGATCGACATCGTTGTGAGACCCGCCTGTCTGGTCAGCGTGGTGCTGGCCGGCATGGTTCTGCACATGCATCGTGGCGGGTGGCTCAAGACCATCGAAGCACAGATGGACATGCGCGCCGCTCAGTCGAGCGGCGAGCAGCGCCAGAAACAGCGCCCAGATCAGTTGAGTCCCGAAGCGGGAATCCCGATGCATCGCGTCAAACCATGTCCAAAAAGTGTTACAGGCCCTAGCACCATCCGCCGGGCCTCGACCCGAGGCGGCAGCGGCGGCAGACTCTATAGCCTGTACCCACTTCAGGGTCAAGCGAGGAGCCCTCGGTGCCCGAGAAAACTTACCGGATTGGTGAACTCGCGAACGAATTCAGCTTACCGGTCGAGACGATTCGCTACTACGAGCGCGAAGGATTACTGGCCGCGCCCACCCGCTCAGCGGGGAATTACCGGCTGTATGACGAGCGCCAGCGGGAACGGCTGTCATTCATTCGCCGCTGCCGCTCGCTCGATATGACGTTGGATGAGGTGCGGGCGCTGTTGCTTGTGAAGGACACGCCGGAGGAGCACTGCAGTAAAGTCAATGCGCTTCTGGACACCCACATCCATCACGTAACGGAGCGAATCGGAGAACTGCGGCGATTGAAGCAGCAGTTACAACATCTTCGCGAGCAATGTGGGGCAGATCGACTGGGCCGCGACTGCGCCATTCTCAAGAATCTTTCCGCCGCAGGACCCGTGCTGAGCAAGTCCACGCGCGGTGCGCGAAGAACTCGTCGCACTAAAGGATGGCTGCGGGCATTCGCCGAGTCGTCGCAGCAGCTGACCGATCAGGGGCTGGATGCGTGTCCACGCCTTCTACTCTGCAGCCACTACAGGTGTAGCCTCCTGAGCCATTCAGCAGGAACGAATCCTCACCCGTCGCCGACATCCACTTTCATCCGGTAGAGCCGAGGACCGTGCGAGCAACGTTGAGCGGAAGTTCTAGCGCTAATCGCTGGCATAGTTCATCACCGACCATTGGGCTTGAGCAAAGCGCGCAGTCGGGCGATCTCGCTATCGCGTGTTTCCAGCAATGCTTCCAGAACAATGATCCTGCTCAGTAGTTGCCGAACAGCAGCTCGCAGCTCTCGGTCGCCGGACTGTGATCGGGCCGCCTTCGACTCGTCTACGCCAGCTTTTGGGACGCGTTCGAACAGACTGAGTAGCTCGATGCACCGATAGGCGGTGGCTCGACTGACCCCAGCTTCGCGTGCCACATTCACGACGCTGACCTTGCCATCGGTGATGGTGGCTTGCCCATTGCGCAGACGGTCATGCGCCGCCAACAACGCTACTGTAGTCGCGGAGCTCCGGGCAGGAACGCGAGCGCTCGCGACACTCCGATGCGTCATTGTTCGGCCTGCCTCAGTAGTTTTCGGTACGATTCGATCTGAGCGTCGATCGCGTGCAGTTGCAACGGACTGAGATGCTTGCCCGCCTTCATCGACTCCGCATCGGCGAGGCAAGCGAGCAGCGCCGGTTTATGACGCATCGTGACAACGCTGTTGGGGCATTTGAGTGGCTGACATCGGCTCAACGCAGGACCCGTAGCCTTGTCATCATGCTTCAGGCAGAGGGCATGGTCGGCGTAGAAGAAGCAGTCGTTGATGAACCCGGGATGCAAAGTCACCGCGGTGTTCTCTAGCATCTTGGCGCGGCGTCCTTCGCTGACGATCGCGCCGGGCAGATCGCCGAGATCCTTGCGTATGGCAGTGAATTCAGCGGCCAACCTCGGTCCCATCGGTCCGCCCGGGGCGGCGCCATTCTTCCAGTTCTCGTACATCTCGACGATATCACCGAGCCGCGCCAGCCGGCTTTCCTCTTCGATCTCAGCGCGGAAGCCCGACGCAGAGGCGCCGGCATAGCCTTCGAACATGAGGGTACTGGCATGACCGTACTGGATCATGCCAGCGACGACGCCGAACGGCTGACTGGCGATATACCATGCGAGAGTGCGCCGGAGCTGCCGGGCCTGCCAACGCCAACGCCCAGCTACGTCGTCGTTTGGGATGCGATAGAGCGCTTCGATCTTTGCGGCATCGGCGGGTGAGCAGCGGGAGAGGACGTCATCCGTCAGGCGTTGGCACTCAGCGGCGAAGTAGTTCAGATAGTCGGTCGGTTGCCCTCCGGCGAGAACGCGATTGGCCTCGTCCTGCAGGCGCGTCGGCACGAATAGGAGATCATCGTCTGAGGCTCGCGCCTCGGGATCGCGTACTGCAAGAAGATGATCCTGTATTCTGCGCGCCGCGGCGATCGCACGCGCCACCGGCTCGATAACGACCCACCGGTGGCGCGCGCCGCTGTGCTTGCGGCCCTTGAAGATTCGCCCGATCACCTCATACCGTACCAAGCGCGCGTTGGCGTCTCTACGCTCGCGCAGACAACCGCGCGCGAGCGCTGCGACCTCCTCGCCGCGCATGCCGGAGAGCAGCGCCACGACCAGATAGCAGGCCCCGAGCGCCGGTATAAATGCCCAATGCGTTGCCCATCCCTGCAAGTGCGCGCGCCACGCCGCTGTCGTTCCCGGAAGTAGATTCCAGTTGTAGCTGGCCCCTGGCAACTCACTGCCCAGCGATCCTATGGCTTGATCGATCTTGTGCCGGCGGGCCACGATGACTGCCATGCTCAGCCCACTGCTGCGACAGATCTCGGGCCACGACGGCTCGCCATCCGGATGAACCGGTACGCGGCCGCCGATCCTTTGAGGCGATTGAGATAGACCTGCAGGCGACGGTCGCTGATCTTCGGACTCACCCTCTGACGTGGCCCGTCTATCGGGCCGCTTTCCCGGTGACGAGCGATCAAATCATCGACACCGTGATCTACATAGAACATGGCCCATCTCAGCGCCGGCGCGCTGATTGCCTCCGGAATGCGCTGCGTGACATTCTCGGTGCGGCCGGGCCGATAACCGGCGACGCGCGTACACGAGCGGTTTCCCCAGGGCTGTATCTCGAGCGTGCGGAACGACAACCACGGAGCATAGAGAGCCAACCTGCGGATGTTGATGATTCGATGAACGAGGGTCGCCGGCGAGAGATGTCGTCGGGCGGCCAACCAGCCATCGAGCCATGGCTGATCGATCTCGCTAAGCGTGCGACCGCCGTCTCTGACATCCTGCAAGAACCGACGAAGGAGCTTCATTTGGTACGGCAAGCTGCCCGGCATCACGCGGCCGATCCTGCGACGCGTCGTATCTGCGTGATCATGGTTCATCCCCAAATACAGGAACTCGCGAACGAGTTCACGCTCATTGGGATCGAGGATGCTCGTGAACGAGATTCGTCGCTCATGAAGCTTCGCCGGGCGCGCCATACAGCATTCAAGCAGCCACTCATCATCGCCGACGAGCGGTATGTTCGATGCCTCGCGACCCTTGATGACGAGGTGCGCTGGGATGGCGAGCGTCGATCGGTCGATTCGCCACTGAGCCGCCTCATCTCTCTCCACTGTTGCCAGCATCGTCATACCCTCTTGATATGCAATGGCAGGACGGGTTGAACGGCCTCCTCGCTCATCACAAGGCGCGCGCTTTCCATGTCGGCGTCTGTGAACGCGGGAAGGATCTGCTGTGTGATACGGTTGAAGTCAGCGCCATGCTCATCGTTCCAGCGTGTCTCTGACAGCACGGACCGCCGATCACTCAGCCAGTCCATATAGGTCAGCAGCGCCGGCAGTTTGCGCCGCGTAAAGATCGCGTTCCGGCAGTGCAAGCAGCCCGTGAACGCCGCGGCGCATGATCCGTCATCGGCCCGTTCAATCGGGCTGGCCCAGAAGTCCATGCAGATACCCAGGAACGTATCGGAGCTCCCCGCCATAAGCGTGGCCGCCGTGGGCCCATCCATCGCTCGCCCCGGCAGCGCAAGACCTGCCACGCGAGCCTTGTTCTCCGCTTCGGCAGATAGCACGACTGGGTTCATCGCGATATCAAAGAGCTGCGTCTCCGCGGCTACGATGGATTGCGCATGTTCTTCGTCCAGCGCTTCCACGGCCGCATAGTGCCTGGCAGCGACGGATCGGGAGTGATCGCTTGCAAACCGACGCAGATGCCCCGCATGCCGAAGGTAGTTGTTCCGTTTCACCGTCTTTCTCAGCCGGGACGGTGCGATGAAAGCGATCGGCACTCCGTTCTCGTCGATAACGCTAAGGGCCGATATCGCGCGCCGGAAGTTGTTCGTGCAGAGTCTGAACCGCCGCCAAGTCGGTAGATCCTTCTCGACAAAGCCCACCCAAAGATACTCTGCGTCGGCGTCGCCTCTTCCAGCCATGCGCTCCGCGGCCGGCTGCGATAGATCAAGGGCGAGCCGAATAATACCGCCCGGTGTCGTGATGCCACCGTCGCGGACGCGTTCGCGCTTGATCGTGTGTCGCGGTCCGGCCCGACTCTTCACATACTCGATCGTGACAAAGCCCCGCGAAGCGTTCTTAAGGCAGTCCCGGCGCAACGTCCGCAGGCATTCGATTGGGATCTCGACTCGCAACGCGAGTGCGATAACGAAGTAAACCGCGTCGGGCAAGGTTGTCACGGCAAGCCCCGTGGCTGCCGCGATCGAGACACGACGATGTCTGAACAGATCGAACTCGGCCTTCGTCGGGCGGATGCCTTCAGCCGCTCGCAGGAAGGCACGATCGAAGTAGGACGGATTGGGCTCGCTACGCAAAGCGTCGAGTTGCCTACGACCGGCAAAGATACGGTCGCGGGCTGCCGCGACTCGCCGATCCGCGGCTCGCTTCAATGCCTCCGCGACGAACGGAGTGAGTGGTTCGCGTGGCGCAAGCGCCTTCCCCGAGTGCCGACTTACGAAATTCAGACGGTGCTTCACCTCGGCGCTGAGCAAAGACGGAGCATGCTTGCCGATTACGCGCAGACCGTAAATCAAACAGCGGAACCGGCTGTACTGGCCGTGGACATCACATGCATCGATATCCGCCGCAGTCAGTGTCCGCAGTCCACCGGAGAGTCGCCCCGATGCCGTCAACAATTTGCCGAGTTGGGTCCAGCTCTGCCAATGCTGCTTAACGGTCGGCACCGCGAGCCCGTCAAAGAGGTCACCCATCAGGGGACCGAAATGCATGGCAAGGTCGCGGCCGAGTCCCTCATTCCCGACATCGTGCAGCGGCCAGATCAGTGCCCGACCCACACCGTCGCGATGCCGGTATGTCAGCACCGCGTCCGGAGCAGTTCGCTCCGCCATGTCTGCTTCGAACGCTATCCGCGGCCGAGCCATATCAGGACACTACGGGCGGAGATGGCCATCGAGCGCCGCGGCCGCGTGATCCAGCGTCTCGAACGCTTCGTCGACATAGGTGAGGTAACGCTGCGTCGTCAGCGAACTCGCATGACCAAGCCAGCGCTGCACTCGCCGCAGCGGATCGCCGACCACCTTGAGATACACCTCCTGCGTGCGGTCCGCGCGTTCCTGGGCTTCCAGTCTGGTGACTTCAGCGTTGATCAGATGGGTGAGCCAATGGACCGCGAACGCATGTCTGAGCGTGTGCGGCGAGATCGATACTTCCGTCGCCAAGTCCTCCGATAGTTGGCGACTCGCTCTCCGGAAAATCGATTGCCAAGCACTGGTAGTCATCGGCTGCCCGCGTTCGGTCAACCACAGCGCCGCAGGCTGCGCGGTGTCCACTGATGCGCCGAGTTTCGGCAAGAGGACGAGATTTCGCCGCTCCTCGATATGCAGCGAGGCGACGCGGCGTGGTTTGCGTTCACCCATGATCCCCAAGCGCCCGCCATCCACGCGCCATCCGACCAACGGTTGCCGCATTTGCCGGATTCCGCCTGCGCGGCGCCAGCGATCAACAAGCTGGGTCCGTTCCTCACGGAGGTAAGTTTCGATAAACCGCCGCGCCACGCGCTTCGGATAGGGAACGGACCGCGGCTTCCTTCCCTTCGTAATCGCGGAGGACAGCTCGACCATAGCGCTGCGGCGGCCGGCAAAGATCGCCGCTTCCGCGTCCGGCATCTCTCCGATCAGGAGACTGGAGGCTTCCTCAAGCCGCATGCCGGTCGTGATGAGTAGCTCGGCAAATGCGGAATCGCGAAGCGGTGCTCGGCTGTGCCTTCCCATCAGTGCGCGGTCTCGGAAGGCGACGTAGTCGTCGAGAGACACCATGCGAACGGTGTCCTCAGAATATCCTCCGTCGCGTCGGAACTTCGTCCGCGGCGCTTCGGTCACCAGGCCGACTTCTTCGCTTGCTGCCAACTGGTAGAACCGCGTCAATGCGATGGAGGCGCGCTTCCAGGACGAACCGGCGAGGCGGAGTCGGCAGGCCCTTCGCGGCGCAGCCGACGGTAGGCGCCGATGTCTGCGCTGCTTGCGTCCAACATGGATTTATCGTGCAGGTCGCGCAGATATCGTGCGAAGACATGGAGATCGCGCGCATAGTGGTTAGCCGATTTCAATGACACGCCGTCCGATCGCAGGAACGTCATGAAGGCGTTCAGCTCCCGAACCAAGTTTCCGTCTGCATCAATGAACTGGGTAAGGCCCTCTTCCGGAAGCTCATGAGCGAGTCGAGTTGCACCGTTCGGCGAGCGCGCACTGAGAATCTTGGGAAGGATGACTTGGCCATCGATGACGACAGCGGCGCAGCCACGCACTGAGTCGAATGAGAAGAGATGCATTCCATCCTCTCCTAGCGGACGGAACCTCGCGTTCTTCCGCCACACACGCTGAAGAATGATACGCGGATGCGCCTGTCGTCAAAGGCAGATCGTTCCAATCATTGAATGTCTCACCGACTACATAATTTTTCTGCCCCGCTTCGAAGGAATGGGAACTATGGTGGCTCGCCGCGGTACATCCCGACTTGTTCGAACGCGCTTTGCTGATCGAGCGACGCGCTCTGACGGGCCGTCACAGCCGGTTCAATGAAATTGAGTTCGGTGCGAGCTGGGAAGACCTCGTCCGGAATGCGGATCGTTTCCCGAGCACCACGACAACCGTCGGGCTCGGACGGTCTTTTGCGTGGAATCAATGGGCGCGAGTCAATGACATCGTCGATGCCAATTTCAAAGTGCGCACTGAGCAGCGCGAGCGATTTACCCAGATGGCTGACCGACTCCGACGCAAGACGGACAATGCGTTCGACAGCCGCGCCGGTCTTGCGGCACAGCACGCTCGCGGTGAGACGGGGATCGCGCAGCAGACGCAGCTCGCGCTTGCATAGACAATTGGAGCGGCCCGCACGCCCGGATAGCGAACGCTAGATGGGGGGATTATGTGCGCGCGCCGGCCGGTCTATCTCTAAATGTGTTGCCGAAATGATCCTGGAACCGAGTGATGGAGCTTTCGAGGAATGCGAAGCATGAAATCGACGATTCGCCCCGGCCGCCTACTCGCCATGGTCTGCCTGTTGAGTGCCGGGACCGCGGCTTGCAGCGGCGGGCAGGACACTGTTCCGGTCCAAGAGGTCCGGATACGACTCTTTCCGACCGCCCTCGTGGCCGGCGTAGACCAACTTGTGCTTCGGATGAAGCCCACGGTCTTGCGTCGCGCCGATGGTTCCCACACCGCTGTGATCACTGACAACTTCGGCAACAACGGCGCGAAGCTAACCTGCGCAGAAGATGCACGAGGATTCTCGACTTGTACCAGCAACGGCTTCGAACCGTTCGTGAATATCTATCCGATCGATGCGTTGGGTCGACCAAATAGCCCCTTGGGATGGGGGCAACTGGCGAGCGACTATGAAGTGCCGCAGGGAACGTACCAGTCGATCACGATCAGCGCGATCACTGAGCCCGGCGCACGGGATTCGTATGTCATTCTCAGCGACGGTCGCGAATGCGAAATCGAGCTTCGCTCCATGGACGACGCGCCTGAGATCACGTTCATCATCAATCACCAAGTCGGCGCTGATGTAGACTGGCAGTTCGCACTGATGGTCGTTTTTCCGAGCACGATCGACTCATCGCAATGTGCGAATGGATACGTGCTTCGCGCCTCCCCGGTTCGCGTTGAGATCACTCCGTACCAGCCTGCATGAGATTGTAAAGAAGAGCAGCGGGGCGAGGCTTCCATGCCTCACCCCGCCACAGTTTTTCACCTAGTCAACGGGCTCTCCCGTCTCGATATCCTTGGTAGCCCGGAACTCCACGTCGCTGTGGGAGACGCGGACGTTGACTTCGAGAGACACCGTGCCTTGGACGACGTCGATAGACAATTCGCCAAAGCCGCCATCGTTGTCGTACCAATTGACGCCCGTCTCTTCGAGATAGTCCTGGGCGATCTCCTTGATGGCTTCTTCCAGCGATAGCTGACGCAGTGTCCGTTCCGAGGCGTACGCGCCATTCTCGTAGTACTGGCGAATCCCCTCGAGCTCGACGCCGATCGCATCACCATCGATCTCTGCGCCAATGAACGCGACTCCATCGATGGAGCCGCTGTCCCCACTTCCGTCGAACGAGACTTCCACCGTCTCGACGCCGTGCTGACGCAGCATTGGAAGCACTCGTCTCAGATTCTCCATGTACACGTGACGTTGGGCAGGCAGCGCTACCACATCACGTTGCATGATCGGAATGCCGAGCATCTCGTGAACCTTTGATCGAACTTCCGCGGAGGGCGGCTCGTTCAGCCTGCTGCGGATCTGCAGGACGCGAAGTGGCTTGCAGTCGCCGGCGGTTTCCGCGACCTGCACCGTCCAGCGGCGTCGGTCTACGAAGACCACCACGATCACGGCATAGCCCGCCACGAGCATCTGATGGTAGCTCGCAACACAATGTCGCTGTCGCAGGCCTTCCATGCCCAGCCGTCGGCTGTTGCGAATGACATAGCCGCAGAAGTGCTCCGGTAACCTCGAAACATACTTCGCGACGTCGTACGAGACATTCTCGGCACGAAGTCGTACGAGTGTCTCGGCCCTGGACAGCCGATCGTGCTCGTCTCGCCAGCGCCGCGGACTCCAGCTCAACTTGACGCGTCGCCTCTGCGCGCGCGCCATCCGAATCACGTCTCGAACCGGAATGCCCTGGGCCTGCATGTGCAGGTAGGACACCGTGAAGCCGAGCAACCAATCTCGATTGCCAGCAAGTTCGCCTGCGTCGAGAACTCCTTCCAAGACATCCGCACTGATGTGCTCGCTCTCCAGTAGGCGCGTCAACGGCATACCCACCTTCCGCGGCAATGCGTGCAATCGGTCATTGACGTTCAGTGCCGCGCTCATCGCGTGGCCTCCCGAGTGGCGTGCATCATTTGCCCTCTGGACATCCAGGGTTGAGGTTGCATGCAGCTCAGCCACTCCGCCAGCGACGGCACGCGGCCGCCACAGTCTTCACGGACGTGCAGCTCGCCCAGGAGGCGAACTGGAACGTCTTTGCCTTCGCTGTTTCTGATCGTGACGCCGAACACTCGCTCCGCTTCAAAAATCCCTTCCGCGTGGTGCCGCAACGCCCGGTGACGGAAATCGCAGAACGATTCCTTCGTCGCATCGAACCATTGATGCACCGGTAAATAGTCTTCCGGCGTTCCGCCGAAGATCCGCACGCTGGATTGCGCGTGATACAAAGGGTGCGTCATCGTGCTTCCTCCAAGTGAATAGCATGAGGCGCACGACCCTCTGCGGTGTCGTACACCGCATGGGTGGGTAATGTGCTGAGCCGACTCTTCGTCAGCGTCGCGTTACGGGCTCCGAGTCGGAGCAATGAGGGTGACGCAGTGCGCCGCCCAGAAATGCAGATGCGCTGAACTAAACGACTTCGGTGGCAAAGTCAGCAGCGCGAGAGAAGATAGGTAGAGCGTTTCTGGCTGGTCATTCCGTCGCCCTCATGAAGCAGACACCGCGTTCCCCTCTCCGACGTTCGCAGTATCTCGCGGCCGCTTGCCGTATTCGGCAGTACGCAGATGCGATCGAGCAACGCTCGGCGCCTCTCACACCGCGAGGGCTCGCCGCGTTGACCTCCGCTATTCACGGCCTTTCCCGCTACGCGCAATCACTGTCACAGCGGCACCGCGCGGGCGGAAATCGCCGAACTTCGAATATCGAGATCAAGAAGCAGTAATCGCCATGCTATGAGCAGCGGGACGGAAGTTGTGATTCAACTCCGGTCCCATACGCAAGCCACGCGCAGAATGCGGTGGCTCAATCAATCCTAAGAGATCACGACAGGCGGCTCAAGCGCATCCGCGAGGACCGGGTTCGATGCGATTCTCGCTGTGCCACGCAGAGCCCTCTGCGCTTGCTTCGCATGAAGCTCAATGGCGGAGCGACCAGAGAATGGAGCGGAGCTCAGGCGGGATGAACGTCGGATGTGGCAGCGGCGAGCTCACTAGGCACTCAGAGGGGAAGACTCGGCGAAAGTTGTAAATCCGCCCTCACCCGCACTTTCCTCTACCGGCGCCCCGAGTTGCGCTTTCGCATCGTCGAGCGAGATTGCTCATACGAATCTCTCTCGGAGTGCGTATCAGTGGGCCAAGCCAAGCGTCGATCGATGGAAACACAAAGCGTGCTGCAGTCTCTGCAGGACCATGTGCCGTGCGTTTCACTTGCTCTTCGAAAGCTCGCCATCGCCGCGAGCCCTCAAATCGGTCGCGACTGTTATGCGCATGCAGAACTTGGACGATTGCTGCTGGCGGATCTAGACATCCAGGCGCATACCGTCGTGGGATACGCCGCGTGGCGCATCGGCCCTGGCTCCGGCGATGTGATCGCACACGTTCCACAGGCCGAATCACAAACGACAGCGAATGCGTCCGGTCTGATGTATCACACCTGGCTGGAATGCGCGGACGTCGTAATCGACTTCACAACGTACCAGTTCGCGACCAAGGCGCGCGAACTGGACGCGTTGGATGGCGGGACCACTCAAGTCGAATGGCGCCCTGACTTCCTCTTGCTTTCCAAACAGCAAACGTGTCGATTCAGTGAGGTAAGGCAATCGTTCGATTTTGGTCTTGCCTACTACGAAGCACGCCCCGCGTTGGACGCCGTGCTCCGCAAGGCATTCTCTGTGGACCCGCGCGATGTCCACACTGCGCGCCTGATTCTTCAAAACCCCGATCTTCACGTCGTCGGCCCAAACCATCTCTCGCGCATGGGAGCCACACCATGAGCGGCACGCTTCGCGCTGATCCACACGGTGCTTCCGAACATGTGCCAGAGCGCAAGGCCCTGCGCTGCGACATGAAAAGCGACTGCACGCAGCCGGTCACTCACATCGGTGAGAAGGGCTTCATTTACTGCACCAAGCACGCCGCTTGCCGAAGGGGCTGGGAGCGATGCCGAACAATGCGCAAGTGGGAGCTCACGTTGCTGCGATCCGGCAAGCCATTGCCTTCATACAGGCGCACGCGCAAGCCGGTTCCGACCGCGACCGTCGTCGGCGAATGTTGATGAGGCGCACCTATGCATGGTCTGCACAAGCGCGCTGCGCCGCCGCTACTTCGCTTTTGATTTCGTGGCTTTCGTCATACCCCATTTGCGCTTCCACTTCTTCAGGGTGAAGAAATTAACGCCATGCTTGGCAGCAATTTCTTTACCGGGCACGCCGCGCTGAAAATCTTGCTTCACCGCCGACTTCACGGCTTCGGAATGCTTCTGCTGTACTTTTCTCTGTGATGTGCTGGACTTCGTCGCACCACTTGCCTTTGCTTCGTGCCGCTTCTTTACGCCGGTCCCTGCGCTCGCCGCGCCTTTTGCGGCCGGTGTCGGCCGCGTGCCGAGTTTGGCGCGAAAGTTCTGGGATGCGTACGGCAAAAGCGCTTCTACGAGTGAGTCCACGCTCTTGAGCCCCAACTTCTTCGGCAGTGACGTGTAAAGGGCGGCGGACTCCTTGCTTATCTGAGCCTGCAGCGTGGCACGCCGCTGTTCGATCTTGTTGAGCTCCTTTTGCAAGTTCTCTAGTCTCACTTGGAAATCTCCGCTTTAAGTGGCCCGGCCACGACGGCGCGTATCGTACTCGATACCGGTCCGGAGGATTCGTGACACGCTTGCGTGGCGTATGTATCGCTGCGCTCTCGGTGTCAGAGTCTGTGAGATGCACAGCAGGCAGGAAGTGCGAGCACGCAGTTGAGGGGGAGCGCTCCATCGTCGATGTGTTCAGGTCTGCTGCGCGATCGCAAGCGCCAGGCATAGTGCCCCCGAGATTGCATCTGCCGCGATGGGGTTGAAGATGACGCGCATATCGGAGGAGAAGATATGCGCATTCAAGCAATCTATTTAGACGGGCGAGTGTGGGAAGGGGCCACGGAACTGCCGGAAACGAGGGTGCACGAGCTTTCCGCGGCGCTCGTCAACTGCGAGCGGGATTGTCTCGTCTATCGGGCGTTGAATTCGTCGAACACCATCATCGCCGAGTGGATCCGATCCCATCGTGGATGGATTTCGGTCCGTCATGTCACTCATCAAGCCTCAGACGAGCCGGGCGGCGCAACCGCGCGAGCCTAGCGAGCCTAAATCAGGGCGGCCGCCGCACCAAACACGACTGCAGCGGCAGCACTGCCGAGCATGATCGTGACGTGCAAGCGGCCATCGCCACTCGCCCCAAAACGCATCAGCTTCGCCAACACTGCGAGCGGGATCGACGCGCAGACGAAGGCTAGAGCGCGCAGAAAATCCGCCGACGCCACTTCCAAAGACGGCGGCCACCAGTACCGTAAGCTCATCGCTGCGAGTGCGCACGCGACGAGGATGCAAACCATTCCGACGCGAATCCGCCATCTCACGAACGTGGCTGCGCTCACTGCATTTTCTGCGTGCATTTGCGCGCTCGAGCGAAAGCGCGAGCTTCGACAGACCGCCGCGTGCAAGCCAGCCGTTCAGACGCCGATTCCTAGAAGGTGAACGAGAGCTCCTGCGATGAACAGGGCCGCTGCTACACGCCAGCCAGACCCATGCTTCCACAGCAGGACGGCAAAGATGAACGCCAGGCCCGTCGCGATCGAATCGCAGAGGAGACGCCAATTGCGGAAACGAGACCGCTTCCAGACTGGGTCCCTAGCGGCTAGAAGAAGTCTCTCGTAGGCGCGACTGGGCTGCCGATCGTGCGCTTGAGCCGCTCGACCTCCTTCAACGTGGCGACCACCCATCGTTCCTGACCCAGCCCCATCCGGTGTGCGAGCTGGCGCCACTTCGGCGCATGCCGAATCACCAGATGAACCGCGCGAATGCGGTTCGCAGGCACTCCGTGCAATCCTTTCCAATATACGAGCCCCAACTCGGCCGCGGTGCCAGCATCGCGGGCGGCTGCGTTCTCGAGCAACTCAAGCGCCCTGGTCGTCTGCTTCGGCGCATGTGTTCCTTCGAGCCATAGAAACCCCACCTCGGCGCCGAAAGCGCGTCTCTCGACGGCGCGCTCCATCATCTCGATCGCTGAGGGATCTCTGTCGCGACCCGGCACTTCGCCTTAGACGAGGGCGCTGCCGAACGCGTTCAAGCACAACGGGCTGTTTCGACTCGCACCCGCTTCCAGCGCTCGATAGGCCTCCACCAGTTCGCCTTTGCGTCGGTGTCGCACGTAGCTGCGAAAGTGTGGAACGCCGACATCCGCACGCACTGAATAGGGCGCGTCCGGCGACGGACCGATCCTGGGCGCCGCGGCCGCCGTGATGCGCCCATCGAGCACATCGCGGATCCAATAGATGTGCCCCAGCCGGACGGTCCCGTCATTCGCAGCTTGAACGCGCTGAAGCCACGCTTTGAAGTCCTTCCGTTCTGAAACAGGCGTGACGGACATGAAGTCACGAATCTCGTCCTCGTCCAACACATCAAACTGCCGGTCGACGACGCGTTCCGCCGCCTGAAGTTTGGCGCTCTCGCGTTTCGCCGCGGCCGCCAACGCTGCGAGCAGCAGACCAAGCCCCATCCAGGCGAAGGTGTCGATTCCGAACATTCCTAGCTTCCTCATTCTTCGACTTTGAGCACGGGCCTTAGGTTTCCCGGCAGACCCCTGTCCACGCGGGACGATTCTAGGGTTCTCGTTTGATCGGCTCGTCGAACAACCGTGCGCTCAAGGCCTCTTTCGCTGGCCGTGCAGTGTGACGCTCGGCTGCTATACAGGAACGATCCTCATCCATCACACGAATCATCATGAGCCCGAAGCAAGCCACAGAATGCGTTGCAGCCACACCGAATCGTACGGCGCTTGATCTGCTCGATGAAGCTGCGCGATTCATTGAAGGATATGCGGGGAGCGCGGAGTCCGGCTTCGTTCGTCAGCGCCGAGCGCTTGCGTGGTTGCGGGACTTTTACGCGCACCGCGAGGCGGTGGCACAGCGCCATCAGGAGCTCGATGAATCCTGGTTCGCGGACACCATCGCGGAACTGCGCGTCAGCGATTGCAGCGTGGGCCTTTTCCCTGCCGACACGGATGACGCGCTCGCCTCGGACCTCGCACTCGCAGTGGCCGATCACTTTCGGACGGAGATGGCCGTTCGGCACTCCAGTACCGACGCCAAGTAAACATCGTATGGAAGCGCGCTCGCCCGACGCGAACATTCCTGTTCAGCTCGATCTGTACTGTCAGCGCTGGAGTTTTCGACGCGCGCGATATCGGCCCGCTGGCGAAGTGTTCGATCCGCAGCGCGCATCCGTTGAACCCATCGACGAACGCCAGGCAAAAGCGTTCGTCGTCACGCATCACTACTCCGGCACATATCCTGCGGCTCGATTCCGCGCCGGCATTTTTGTGAAAGAGCCGTTCCGACGAGAACGTCTCGCCGGCGTGGGCGTGTTCTCGGTGCCAATGAATCAGCAAGTCATTCCAGCCTACTTTCCCAATCTCACTTCCGGAGAAGGGGTGGAGCTCGGCAGGTTCGTGCTCGATGACTCACTGGCCGCAAACGCGGAGAGCTGGGCGATCGCACGCATGAACCGGCTGCTGCGACGCGAATTGCCCGGCATCTCTGGTGTCGTCGCGTACTGCGATCCCATCGAGCGCCGAGACATCGACGGCCGGCTCGTGAAACGAGGACACGTCGGTACCATCTACCGTGCCACGAACGCCAGCTATCGCGGTCGATCGAGCCCAACTACGCTGTGGTTAACACCCTCCGGCGAGGGTATTACAGACCGACTGCTTTCGAAGATCCGGCTCGGAGAGCAAGGAGAAGGGTACGCGATGGCACGATTGCGTGAGGGCGGTGCACCCTCACGCACATTGAAGGAGAATGGGGCTCGGTATGTGGCTCGGCTGAAGGAAATCGGTTGGCTGCGTGCTCAGCGCCATCCCGGGAATTTCGTATTCACCTGGCGCGTTTGAGACGTGTCGGCACGCAGGCATGGAGAAAGCGCATGTACGCCTTCTTGTTTGTTACCCACGACAACAGATGGGGTCGCCTGTTCGAGCGTGTCCCGTTCAATCAGGCATACGAAGTCGTTCATCGCCTGCAGCGCGAAGGCTATCGGCTGGCCGCAGGTCGCATCAGCACCGGCAATCCCATGCATACCTTCTGCGGCTGGCGTGATCTGTCTGAAACCGAGCTCGATGCTCTCGCCCAAAGTGAGCAGAAGATGACGTGATTGCGGGCATCGCGGCGGGCTTCCGGGATTGCGCAGGTGCGCAGAGCTTTCTGGAAAACATGTCGCCCGTGCTGGTTAGTGAGCCGAGTCAAAGGGCGTCGGTCCTTATGCTTTGTCCGCATAGGAACTCAGTGTCCGAGTACCTTCGCCTCAGATAAGGGGTTATGAATTAGAGTGAAGAAGGCACACCAGACGGCGTGCCTTCCTCCTTCGATCGTCCCCCGCCCTCTTCAGCAGGATCGCTCCTCCTCAGATGAACTCTTGCGATCACTGTCCCGTGCGATGAGTATCCAGGGCTCTTCGCCACGCCGGATCCGCCTTCTCACCCATAGATCCACAGTGTACGCAAACCGTGGCAAGTGCCGCTCGCCAGGGCGCGCGACCGGGCTGAACCTGCATTGGCCTTCGCAATCCCTCGGACCCGCGCCTTGCCAGGCCACACGCGACCAAAGCGCCACGCACAGCAGCAGGTGGTCAAACCGCTGATCCGCCTCTTCATCACTGAGTGGCCGGTGCTCCGGCAACAGCCCATGCACGCTCGCATCGAACGCGCTCCGAGAAACGGCCACTGGCACACGAAAATGCCGCTGGCTGCGATGACGCTCGACCGCGAACCATTCTCCCCGCTGCAGCTCGTCGCGATGGTCAATCCATCGTCCAGCCGGCACGGGCAACGTCAGCTGAGTCGGCGACGTTCTTTCCAACATCATGCACCTCCCGAGGAATGAGGCGCACGAGCCCGACCGGGGCGATGCGCCCTGGTTGGGGTTCACTCTGGCTCGGTGGTCCGAGCGATCTCTCAACGCCGCTATGGGCGATGAGTGAAATTCTTCTGCGGGGCTCTGCGTCCTTTTCGCGGCTCAAACGTCGCGGCACGCATTCTCTTGACCAATGCGGTGGCGAGTCGATGAGCGAGCACACGCCACGCCCGACGCGGAGTTCATGGGGCATCCTCATGTCGGCTCGCCACGTCGATCGCGCCGGTCGGTTCGTCGATCCATGCCTGAGAACCCGTGCCGTTCGCCGTACGGCGTGCACTGCGACGCGCAGCCTGACGACGGCTTCCGTTGTATGCACACCCGATGTCAGGTCTGCGATGGCCCATGTACTCCGCGCACTCCGCCTGCGCTTCCCGGTAGCGCTTCGCGTCCTCGCACAATCCCCCTCTCGCGGGCGCAGCGCCTCCATAGCGGCGTGCGAAGATGTCGAGGGCCACACCATGCCGCAGCGCATGTGGCGTGCGTTGAATGTCTTTCCGTGTGAAGCCCGCCTTACGCATGACGTAGTAGAAGTGCGCGCGTGCTTGCTGTGGGGTGCTCCCCGGCGGAATCATGGAGTCGGACCGATGTATTGCGAAGGCGCGAGCGTGGTCGAGGACCGCCTGCTCCAGTTCCTTCGAGACTAACGGTCTGCGGAACGTCCTCCTGCGTCCACCCTTCGTGCCATACACGATCGTGATCCTTCCCTTCTTGTCATGCACCTTCCACGGACGCATATGCCATGCCTCCATCGTGCGCAGGCCAAATGTGTTCATCAACAGAAGGCACGCCGCCACTCGCTCATCGATGGCGCGTACCCTGCCGAACATCTCGTCGAAACTCACACCGGTGGGGGCGAGCGATTTGTCGTACCGGGCAATGTAGCTCCTGCAGACCTGCGGATGGATCCGCGCCCCTTCCTTGAGGATGTACCGCTCAAGATGAGGCTTGCCCACGGCGTGCACCCACCATCGCAGATGATTCAAGTACGTGGCGCGAGAAGCATTGGCGTACCGCCGGTCGACGAGCCACTCGATGAGCACGGCAACGTGCTTCTGCTCTACGTTGCGAACCGATGAGAGCCGGAAGCCCTTCTCGTGAAGAACCCCCACGGCCATCATGAGGAACGTCAGTCGGTCCTGCGTGGTCTTGCAGCCGACGACGCCTGCCCTGAACTTCCGCTCGCGGCCGCGCGTCTCCGCCAATTCGAAACACGATGTTTGTGCTCGCCCGAGCTTTCCTCGCCGAATCAGCGGCTCGTTCAAGGCCGTTGGCGCGAGGCTCCGCGCCCACCGATGGGTGCGGGCTGTCTGGCCCTGGCCATGTGCGTTTGTCGATCGCATGTTTCACCTCCGTGTTGCGTTACGTCTGCGGTTGGTGCAGCCGAACTCCACGACCGGCGAGATGTTTCGCTAAGAGATGCACGAGGTCAGGCTTCTCTAATGCTGTGAGCCCCCAGGCTAGATGCGAGAAGTACGCCTTTTGGGTCGCCACGGGGTAGTGCTCCAGCGTGTGTTCCGCGATCTTTCGCACGTGCTTCCACTTGATATGGTCCACAGAGGTCAACCACATCCCATGGATCGTGTGCAACGATCGCAGGCGGCTGCTCCAGAAGTGATCGCGAGCTCGTACTGTCTCCGGCCCCACATCGCCATCGTGACGCAATGACTTGCGGCGCCACGTTTTCACGCGCATTCGATAGCTCGTGATCAACCCTTTTGTCTTGCCTCGATCCTTTTCCCGTCTTCTGAGGTCATGACTCCTGAGCTGCTCGGGCGCCGCTCGTTGGATATGACTCTCACCGCTTGAGGTGCCCACGCACGCCTCATCGGCATGCGCGGTGATTAAATCTTCCGTCGCCATGGATGTATCTCCTCTCGTTGGCTGATGACACAGCCGTAGTGCCTTTCATTTCCGTCATAAAAACATCCGCACTGCGCGCGTGCTGCGCGAGTGCCACCTGTGCCCGATCTGTGGCCACAGTTCGAACGCTCGTCATGTGCATTTCATGGTCGTGTTCCTTTCTTGCTTCGATCGATAGGTCATCTGTTCAGCGATAGGTTTCCGGTTGTCCGCGCGCTTTTCATCACGTCCAGGTGGTGGCTTTGACTTGAGTGCTTGGCTGCTCCGGACGGCTGTGTCCCTTTCGTCCTGACTCCGGTGAGGAAGCGTCCTCTCGAGGACGGCAGAGTGAATGGTTGGTGTGATTGCTGACTCAACTGACGCGCTTGCCGCTTGCCAAAGACGGGGACAGTTGCCGCGAATGAGCAAGGCCCTCGCCGGGTGGCAAGAGCATTGCTGCGCACGAGCGCGCGCATGACACGGATTGCGTCAGAACCACGTTGAACGGCCGCTGAGATGCGGCAACACGATGCGGTAGCTCGCTCCGCAGAACGCGTGGCGAGGCACTACCAAGGACAGATTGATGGAAAAACCGGTGCCCAGCGCTACAACGACAACACAGTGCGCTGGGCTCTACTACGAGACATTCCCGTTGCGATGAGATCGCGGGTGAATGCCCCGTTCTGACGTAGGGCCGTCAGAAATGTGCACATCACTTCTGGCAGGACTCCTTCAGCTCCTGCGGGCTGTCGGGCATCGATGCGATGCCCCTTCAATTCCTATCGCTGTACGCGTGTCGACGCACCGATGTACTCGTCGACCACGGCGCGCATCTTCTGTCGCTGAATCTGCACCTGTCAATGCCCCGAACGAGGGCTGGGTTTTACTCTTTTACGGACGCGGTGGTCCGCGACCGCCGTTGAGATCGCATCAGTGCCTATGTTTCTCGGCATTTCACATCCACTCTATGTTGAAACAGATAATTGGTGAGCCGCGAGAAAGACTCCTCCCAGAGGTCACGCGCACACGGCTTACTCCTCGCTTTAGAGCTTTCAATCGCGTTCACGCGACCGATCTATGCGCGCGAGACCACTCGTTGCTGCTCGAAGTACGCGCGCATGTCATCGACGCAATTGGTTACCACTTCGTGCCGCACCTCTTTACGAGCTTTACTCACCGGTGGTATTGATTAGCTTCCTCGGCGATTCTTCGCCGACCGCATTCGGCTCCGGAGCTCTTCGGCTCCTACCGCCACTCCCGATTTTCGTGATTCTCATCAACGGCCCGCGTCCATCGCGCGGCGGCCGTGCCCACCCCTTTTTCTATCACTTTCGATTTCGAGGTAACCGCCCATGACTACGGCTCCCATTGTTCGAGCGATCGATATCGGCTACGGCAACACGAAGTTCACCGTGGATGATCGTCTGCAGACGAGACTCTTTCCGTCACTCGCGCCACGAGCGAAGTCGCAGATTGATTCTCGAGGCTTTGCGCTGCGTGAGCGTCGCACGGTGCCGGTGCACGTCGATGGCGTTGTATTCGAGGTAGGTCCGGACACCATCCTCTTCGATGAGGTCCCCGTGTTGCACAAGGACTACGTAGAGACTCCGGAGTATCGGGCGCTCATGTACGGCGCGTTCGACTCGATGCAGGTCCGCCGCATCGACCTGCTCGTGTTAGGACTACCGGTTCACCTCCACGCGTCGAAGGCTGCCCGGCTGCAGGAGTTGTTCGCGGGGACTCACACCATTCGACCTGGATTGGCGATTGAGATCGACGATGTCGCAGTGATGCCGCAGCCCCTTGGCGGACTCATCGCCCACAACGAGGGCAACACAAACTGGGAGATCACTCGCGATCGCACGGTACTTCTGGTGGATCCCGGCTACTTCACATTCGATTGGATGGTGACGCGCAATATGCAAGAGATTCCGGGTTTGAATGGCGGCGTCGAGTGCGGCGTGTCCGACTACCTCAAGGCGATCCTCGATGCGATCAATGCGGAGATCGGTGAAACCTACTCCAACCTCCGGCGACTGGACCATGCGCTCCGAGCGGGGCAATCGCTCGCTATTGGAGGCCGACACATCGATCCTCGAACGTTTCGGCACGCCGGCGCGGGCGTCATCGATCGCGCCATGAAGGCGCTGCGGAACTCGATTCGATCGGTCGATGAAATCGACTCGGTCTGCCTGGTCGGGGGCGGGGCGGAGTACTTCCGCGAGGCGCTCGCGTCCACTTTTCGCAACGTCGCGATCGACGCGCTCGCGGATCCGGTCTGCGCAAATGCACGCGGGTTTCACATGATGGGCGAGGCCTTTCTCAGCAGCGGAGCCGCGGCATGAAGGCTCGATCCGATTTGCGGGTGAACGTTTGCCTCGGAGCGCGCACGGATAGCGCGCTTCGGCAGCTCTTGACAACCTGCCCACCCTACCAGCGCGGCAAGCTTGCAAAATCCCTGATGCTGGACGGGCTGCGGTTTCGGGCAGGCGAAAGCACTCGTCGAGAAATTGCGTCTCGGCCGGCGCCGACGAGCAACGCGTTCAGAGAATCCATGGCTAGCGCTTTCAAGCGTTACGTGCGCGAGAAGCCGCGCACTGCGCCGAATGGCTAGCGGCCTGGGAAGGGAATGCCTTCCGTCGATGCGCGCTGATAGATCGCACCAATCGAACGCTTCAGTCCCTTTGCTATCGATCGAACCGGATCACCACGGCGAATTCTGGCCCTCAAGTCTTTCAAATCAGCCTTCGTCCACCGACGAACGATTCGCTTCTTCTGATTCTGTCGCTTCATGCACCCACTTCCCGAGTTCCAGGAAGCGATAGTGTATCATCCGGTCTCATCGAAGGACCTCTTGGGAGTGCCGCGAATGATCTTCGAAAAGGACCGAGTCCATCTCACGCCACGCGAACTCAAGACGCTGCGGACGCATGCGGCTCAGCAGGGCACCACGGTCGGCAAGGTTGAGACGCGCGAGGAGCTCCTTGAGGGCATTGTGGCGGGACTCGACGTGGAGCGCGCCGAAGACATCCTGAAATTTCTCGATGGCGATTCTTCAGTCGCCGTCAAACCCGCTCAGGATTAGATCTCGACGGCGATCTCACCTGCGAGCGCAATGCAGGTCGCGGCCGCGCAATATCCCTGCCTCATGCGGCGACACGCGTGCTCCCATACCGCGTCCACCTCTTGACGTGACAGTACGACCTCAACATGGCTCCCGTCATCGTAGGCACGCCACATCCCAAGGCGCGGCTGCTCAGCGGTCGCACACTTTCTCAGCACGACAGCGAGTTCGAGCGCCCCACAGATCAGCGACTCTGGCGAAAGGCGTTCCGGCGCTTCTCCAGCGCACAGCGACACCACTCGCAGTTCATCATTGTTGGCCGCGACAAAGTGAGGCCGAGCTCGTACGCCGCGCACGATCCAGCCATCGGCAGGGCGCGGCACTACGCGCCAGTTGAGCGGATCTGGCAACCCGCTCGCGCGCAGGATGCCTCGATCCCACGGAGCGCGCACGTTGTCGAAATGGACTAACTGGCCCAATCAAAATACTCCTTTGAGAACGCCTGCCGCCCGTCATAGCACAGGTCGCCACAACTGCAAGGCCACGCAATCGCGCGTCGGCGTGCGCGGAGAAACACGCATCGGAGACCCTTGGCTTGTCCGGCCATGCTGTTTGGGTGGCCTTCAACGTCCCCTACGCGCGCTCTGATCCAGAGTCGCCGAACATACGGTCACGTCCTCGCACGAAGGAGGACATATGGACGAGACGACCGCATTGGGCGCTGAGGCGCTTCTGGCTACTGAAGTCTCCGAACGGACTGCGATCGACGGCCACGCCCTCCACGAACTGCACCGCCGCGGACAAAGAACAAAGCGGTTCGGAGTAGGCATCCTCGCACTGGGCGCCGCCTTTGCGGTGATCGCACTTGGTCTGTTCGTGTACGCACAGTTGAATGCTCCGCTGACAACGTTCTCTGACATCGACGTTCCCGCGAGCTACGGGACGGACCAAGTTGAGATTGAAGCTTCCTCGGCCGGAGGTGCCTATCCGTACGCGGCCGCAAGCGAACATGTTCTCAGCCTGATTGAGTCACCGATCTTTTCCGCGCTGCCTGTTCTAGCGGGTGCCCTGATGCTGGGCGTGGGATTGTTCCGAGGAGATGTAGGCCGCATGGTCATGGGCGCCGCGTGCATGGCGATGGGACTGACCTTTCCCCATGTTGTGCGGACGATAGTGGTCCCGGATGGCGGCAGCATCGAGCGGCCCATCCCGGCCGTCGTCGCCTTGGCGCGCGATCAGAAGTGGAACGACGTCCTCGAGCAAACTCGCAGTGTTCCCCATGCGGCATCGAGCTACGTGTGCTCACAAGCCGCATATCTTGCCGGCTCAAATGGTGATCTGCGGGAGTGCCTCAGTCGTTTGAAAGAACGGCCGCGTGATGTGGGCTTCGATGCTCGGCGCGTCGCCACGATGGCTCGTCGCGCAGGGATGGAAAGCCTGGCGGCTGAGTACGATCGCCCATTGGACGCGCGGTATGAGAGCGCCCAGGGTCGTGTCGCCGTCTCAGCAAGCGTCGCAGGCTTGCTGCTCCTACTCGGCACCGCGCTGACGCTGTTCGCGCGCCAATTGCTGCGCCGTCACCAGCGCCTGACCGCACACTGTGACTCGCCTGTCGCGGAGGAACAGCCGATATAAGCCATGGGCCGGACCTCTGCGTGCGATAGCGACAGACAAAGCTCGCGATAGTGTGCTTTGAAGGCCCGCTATTCGCCTAAGCCGTACCAACGGCGGTCCTAGACTGATCTCAATGGCGCGCGGGGCGCCAATCGCAGGAGGTCGGTTGTGTCGTCGACGTCGTCCTTGAAGCCGCAGGAAGAGCCGTCACGCTCATCGAAGATCGACCTCCGCAATGCCTCTGCGATCTCCCGGTTCGGTGAGCTCCCCGCGGATCCTGCCGCAGAATCCGCACTTAAATCGCTTCTACACCATTCTCCAGTCAGTCGTCTCGCGCGCGCGATGCAGAGGGTGGTGACGGGCGTCAAGGCGGCAGATCCACGTGTTCTGACAATGCAGGCCGGATGGTGGAGCCGCTTCACCGGCGCCGCGCTCGAGCGCACCGTCTCCTACCAGCGCGCCCATCAGCAGCTCGACCGACAACTCGATGCCGCAAATGAGATTGCGGCCGAAGTGAATGACCTTCTCGATCGCCTGCGTTACGTACTTCAGTCAAAGCACGAAGGAATCGCCTACCTGGATGAGTGCCTGGAAGTCGGCCATCGAGCCCTCGAGCAATATGACCCACGGGCGACCGGTGAGGAGATACCACCAACGACAATGGACCGCCTCTCGAGACGACTCACCAACCTCGCGACGCTGCGCACGTCGCTTCAACTGACTCAGTCACAGTTGAATCTGTCCATTGAGAGCGCGACTGCCTTGCTGGACCGCTTCTACGAAGTCCGCGATGTGCTGGTCCCCGTATGGCGCCAGCACACGCTCAGCTTGTTGACGAATGCCGACCGGGACGCCGAGCGCACGGCCGCGGCATTACAAGCGCACGATCAACTGATGCAATCGCTATCTAAGGCGGTTGCTCTCGCCGCGTAGTCGATACTTCAAGTTCTTCGAGGTTCCACCCATGCAGTCATCCCTCTCTGTGCTCCGCCGCGATTCCGCAGTCACGGCGTATACGGCGCCCGCGGCGCTCGCCGAGGTCGGCCTCACAGCGGCTGATCTGCCGTCCATCCACTCCATTCACCAGCAGATTGCTGACCAGCCAGAGAGTATCGCCGCCTTCGGACGCGAGGTCGCCGATGTCACCAGCCAATTTGCAGATGGGTTGCTGGACGAAGTTCGAAACGGCGATCTCGGGGCCATCGGCGAGCGTCTGTCTCAAGTCGTGTCAGCAGCGCAGTCCCTCAATCTCGGCGTCCTCTCAAAGCAGCGCTCTCGCATTCCCGTCGTCGGGAAGTGGATCGACCGGATTACGCTCATGCGCAGCCAAGTGATGCAGAAGTTCGAGACTACTCGCGAGCAAGTGGATGGACTGCTCAAGGGTATCGCGAGCACGCAAGAAGGCCTCGCCGTGAGAGTGGAGACGCTGCGCGTCATGCATGCGCAGGTGCAGACGGAATATCGCCTGCTTGGCGCCCACATCATTGCAGGGCGAATGAAGACTGCGGAGCTGAAGACTCAGGTCGCAGAATTGAAGCAGCGCGCCTCAACCCCGGATGAGCATCTCCGAGTCGCTGACCTTGAGCGCTTGCACCATCAACTGGACAAACGCGTCGGCGACCTGGTCGCGCTTCAACACTCCGCGCTGCAAAGCCTTCCCATGATCCGAGTCATGGAAACAAACAATACGGAGCTGATCGAGAAGTTTCATACGATCAAGGAGATCACGATCCCCGCCTGGAAGCGCCAGTTCATGCTCGCGCTTGCACTCAACGAGCAGCGCAATGCGGTGGAGCTCGCGGAAACAATCGACAACGCCACGAACGAATTCCTGAATCGCAATGCGCAGCTGCTGCACCAGAACGCGGTGCAGACGGCGAAGGCGAATCAACGGCTCGTCATTGACGTTGACACGCTGCAGAACGTCCACAAGCAGCTCCTCGCCACGGTCGATGACGTTCGGCGGATCCACCGAGAGGGCGCAAAGCTGCGCAGCGACGCCGAAGCAAAGATCGCCGCCATGCGCAAGCAACTCACAGGGCAGCTCAGCGGAAACGAGGCGACGAAGTCGCTCCCGCTCGCACCGGAGAGCGCCGCTCCATCCCCATCACCGTCAGCGACAAGCTGATCGGATCCGCTCACTTCATAGGGTTTCATCATGAAAGTACATCGTTGGGATGATCTGCCCTCCTCGAAAGTCTCTCTGTCAGCGCGGCTTGCGCAAATGATCCGAAGCCCCACGCCGCGAGTGACGCTGATGCTGGGTAGCGGTGGGCTACTGCTGTTGCTGGTTGCGCTATGGACGTCGTTCTACACGGTCGATCCGCACGAGCGCGCTGTAGTGACTCGGTTTGGTGAAGTCGTGCGTATCGCCGAGCCGGGTCTGCACTTTAAGTGGCCGCTTGCGATCGAACGGGTCCGACTTGTTTCAACCGAGCGTGTGCTGAAGCAAGAGTTCGGATTTCGAACGAAGGGAACTGATGACGACGGCCGCACCGAGTACGAGGACGGTAACTTTGAAGACGAGTCCTTGATGCTCACGGGCGACCTCAATCTGATTAACGCGGAATGGATCGTCCAGTACCGCATTGCCGATCCGATCGAGTACCTGTATGCGATGAGGGAACCTGAGCGCGCCCTGCGCGACACCGCGGAATCGATCATGCGACGAATCGTCGGCAATCGCATCGGTAGTGAGGTGCTCACTGTGGGCCGCGTGGAAATTTCCGCCACCGCACGCGACGAACTGCACACGGCAATGAAGCAGGCGAAGAACGGACTTCACGTAGTCACGGTCGAGCTGCAGGACGTCGTTCCTCCCACTCGCGTGAAGCCCGCGTTTAACGACGTCAACGAAGCACGACAGGAACGCGAGCGCATGATCAACGAGGCGACAAAGCTCGCCAACGAAGCGATTCCGAAGCAAGAAGGCCAGGCACTGCGCACGGTCGCAGAAGCCCAGGGCTACGCCGTCGAACGCATCAATCGCGCCAAGGGTGAGGCAAGTCGCTTCACTGCCGTGCTCGCCGAGTATCGGTCCGCACCACAAGTCACCCGAGCCCGGCTCTACCTCGAGTCCCTGACCAAGGCCTTGCCACAAGTCGGCTCCGTCATCGTCGTCGAGGACCACGCGTCCTCGCCACTTCCAGTGTTCAACCTGCCTGCCAATCAGGAGCGGCTGCGGAATGTCGCCGCTCCCGTAGCCGTGCAGGCCCGCGATACTGCAACTCAAGGAAAGTAGTCATGTACAAGTGGATCGCTATTGCAATCGCTTCTCTGATGGTGCTGCTTGGCGGGACTTACACCGTCGGCCAGGCCGAACAAGTGGTCCTCGTTCAGTTCGGCGAGCCCATCGGCGGTATCGTGTCCACGCCGGGACTCCACTTCAAAGTCCCATTCATTCAGAGCGTGCGTCGCTTCGACAGACGTGTTCTGCGATGGGATGGCGACGTCTCGCAGGTCCCTACGCTCGGCCGCGAGTTCGTGCTCGTCGATACCACCGCGCGTTGGCGGATCACGGATCCCATGCTGTTCATGCGTCGCGTGCGCAATGAAGACGGCGCACGCACCCGACTCGACGACATCATCGACTCCGCCACTCGCGACACGATCTCCGGGACGGAGCTCGAAGAGATCGTGCGCTCCAGCGACTGGCAGGTGGACGTGTCTCGGTTGGCGGTTGAGGAAGCCGAAGTCGTCGACACCAATCTGGAGAAGCCGACGAAGGGTCGCGCTCAGCTCGAGAAAGACATCTTTGTCGCAGCTTCGCGTCTCACGCCGGAGCTCGGCATCGAGCTGATGGAGATCCGCATCAAACGAGTGAACTACATCGAAAGCGTTCGCGCGCAAGTCGAGAATCGGATGATCTCCGAGCGCCAGGCGATCGCGGCACGGTTTCGGTCAGAGGGCGAAGGCAAGAAGCACGAGATCCTCGGCGACATGGAACGAAAGCTCCTGACCATCCGCTCCGACGCGCAGCGCAAGGCGCAGGAGATCATTGGCCAGGCCGACGCTGAAGCCACGAAGATCTATGGCAAGGCCTTTGGTGCAGATCCCGAGTTCTACGCGTTCTTCCGCACGCTCGAGAGCTACTCCGCGCTCGGGGCCAACACTACGCTTATGGTGCCCGCGGAATCGGATTTCTACAGATACTTGAAAACGTCGGGGCGTCAGTAGCTCGCTGCGTGGCGAAGAACAGCAACATTGAATGGACCCACCACACGTTCAACCCGTGGGTGGGTTGCACCAACGTAAGCCCCGCGTGCGATCACTGTTACGCGGAGCTGTGGGCCCGACGGACCGGACAGCGTCAACTCTGGTCTGATGGTGAACGGCGGCGAACACGCCCCGAGAATTGGCGACAACCCATCAAGTGGGACAGGGAGGCGGCGGCATCGGGGGAACGCGCACGTGTTTTCTGTGCATCGCTCGCCGATGTATTCGACAACGCCGTGCCCGACGAATGGCGCGCCGATCTCTTTCAGCTAGTCAAAGCAACGCCGAACCTCGATTGGCTATTGCTGACAAAGCGCATCGGCAACGCGCGGCGCATGCTCCCGGCCGATTGGATGGATGGGTATCCAAACGTCTGGATCGGCGCCACCATTGCGAATCAGGACGAGGCAGACCGGGACATCACAAAACTTCTGGCCGTACCCGCCTTGATTCACTTCGTGTCGTGCGAGCCGCTTCTGGGTCCCATCAATTTCTCCTGCATTCCGTGGCCAGAGGGACGCAATAGCATCGATGACGTCTCTGATGGTTTCGATGCGCTTCGCTTCGCAAGCGGTCCACACATCAACTGGGTCATCGTCGGTGGCGAGAGCGGCGGCGATGCGCGTCCTATGGAGGTCGAATGGGCTGAAGACATCCGGCGTCAATGCGCGCGCGCCAAGGTGGCGTTCTTCATGAAGCAGGGCTCGCAGGCAAACTGGCCCGCCTACAAGGACTTCTCTCGTTTCAAGCGAGTTCTACAAGTTCGAGAGTGGCCGACGGCATCTACTGCACATCCTGCTTAACCACATCTCCCGTCATTCGGCCGCGGGTCGTTGATCGGCTTGTGAAGTATGCCGCGTCCACCAGCACGAACGAGATCACACCCGCAAGTCCAGCCGCAACGAGCCAGGCCGCAACGACCTTGGCCTGAGGGCCGGGTATGAACGCGGTCATCCCGCCGACAACGATGGCGGTCGAGCTCACGCTGAGCTTTGTAATGCCTGACTTGGCTCTCGCCTGAGCTTGGCTGACTTCGTCTCTCATTCGGAATCCTTTCCCTGCCCTCGACCACTTTAGCGCCCGCGTGTGCTCGGGTGTCCGCTGAAGCGGGCTTTGAAGGCTCCAGTCGATCGAACACCTCTCGCCGCCGGAACTTGCAGTCTATCGAACCCATGCGAATTTCAGAGATAGACGCAAGTTAAGGGCAATCGACGTGATCCGACGCTATTTCGAAGGACCGCAGGTGTTTCAGCCAAAGGTCTCTCCTGACCCTCAGGCCGCGGCCCGCCTGGAACAAGCCATTGCAGAGGCGCGACGTCGGATACCGCCGAACGGGTTATTGGTCGATGTCCGATGCGATCGAGACCAGGCATTGCCGGCGCTGCTGCGCAAGCAAGCGGAATGAGAGCAGCGCCATGGTGATCACGGATGTCAGGAGCCTGATCAGAGCCTTGTCGCAGGGCTCGCGCCTCGTTCAACGCTACGAACCTCCATTTCCTAGCGCGTCGTGCCGCGAGCTGTATCACCTCGAGGGCCCGTCTGCCCCGCCGGTTTCGGTGTCCACTCGAATCGCAATCACAGCGATCCGGTCGCACCGCCTGACTGCGGATCCAACATTGGATGAGAACGGTCGCCAGATCTGGCGGTCGCGGCAGAAACGAGAACTGCGAGGCATCGGGAACGAGCGCACTGAGGCGCACGAGTGAATACGTGTCGCCTTTGCCGTGACTGGCACGGCACTCTCGTCAAGTACGGCGTGCGTCACTACGCGCATCCCGAATGTGCGCTGACGCGTTGGGGAGCGGCGTTCTTCGAGAAGCTCTCACCATGGCAGCTCCAGCAATTTCCTGTGCTCGTCGCACACAAGCACAACGTCCTGTTGGCCCTCGAAGAGGGCATCGCCAAGTTTCGGGAAACGCAAAGTTCTCCCGAACCTACGGTCCGTCGGAACACGTTCGTGTAGAGACCAAGCGCTCCCGAACGAGCGCATCGATATCAGTGGGCGTCAAGAAGGCGACGTACTGCGGCCGGACGATAAGCGCAGTTGCCCGAGCGAGCGGGTGAGGAATCTCTATCAGCAACTTTCGACTTGGTTTCAGTGCGCGTGGCGCGATTGTGCACGCCGAAACCGAATCAGTAGTGAGCCGATCACGAGGCCGATCGCAAGAAACGCGAACTCGCACGCGGCGACCACATTCTCAAGCCCGGGCTTTCCCTCGTCACCGCCGAAATAGACAACGTGTGCAATCGGCACAACCGCTAGGGCGAGAAGCTTAACGGCGATGTGTCCCGTCAAGAGGAAAGCCGAGACGAAGCCCATGGCGAGAGGGATCAATATGAAGTTGATAAAGAGCGCATAGGCACCCGGAATGCGATCCGCCAGCAACGCAAGGTAAGCGGTCGAAATGACAGCAAACACCAGGATCAGCAAGACCGACCTTAGTGCGAGGGCTGCTGCCATATCAAAAGCCCGGCGGAAATGCAGGATGGGGCATGTCTATTCCAGGCGCCGTCGAAGGCCCCGGAACCCCCGGCGGCAGGCGAACGGGAATGGGTGTTCCCAGAACGAGATCTCGCGCAAAAGAGTTTGAGTTGGGACCAAGAGGACTGTATGGGAT
Source organism: uncultured Steroidobacter sp. (assembly GCA_937864115.1). Taxonomy (GTDB): domain Bacteria; phylum Pseudomonadota; class Gammaproteobacteria; order Steroidobacterales; family Steroidobacteraceae; genus Steroidobacter. Next base: position 113,446 of record CALMII010000004.1, read on the forward strand.
CCTCACGCTGGGGAAGGATCTGTATCGATTCAACACGGCTCTCTCGTAGGCACAGGTCTCGTTGAAGCACTGTCCGGGATCAACAACCTCATTCACTGGATGTGGGCCAGCCGGGTTATCTCGAGGATCGTTGACGGCCTTGTACCCTTGACTCGGCCACATCCCGTCGGCGCCAAACAGCGAGAACGTTCTTTGCCATCCCTCCTTCGGACACGTCACGTGAACAAAGCAGTGCACCTTGCCCGTGTACTGTGCCAATCCAGCCAGGTTTCTGCAGATGAACCGCACTTCAAGTCCATCCGGGTCGAAGTGTTGGACTGGGTTCGAGAGTGCATACGCGTACGTATTGATGCCCCCTTGTAAGCCGATCGGATCACTTTGCAAGTAGCGCGCGGACACCGGTGCGACATATCCCAGGGCCAAGGTGAGAGTGAGTGCCAGACATTTCCTCAGCGACATTGTGCATGCTCCCTTATTTGATGGGTGTCGGCCGTTGCCGCGCCTGATCCACGGTTTCCAAGTAGCGCTGTTCATCCTGGGCACGTTCCTCACGCCAGCCAAGCGCTTCGGCCTGCGCGAACCAGCGATGGTTGTTATCCGATAGATACTGAAAATAACCCCGCTCCGCGGGCGGGATCTGCGCCGGTGACGGGTACTTCGCCATGAACTTCTGACGTGTCAGGCGACCGAACGCAACAGCCTTCAATACCATCGTTTCTGCCGCCTTCGGATAGCGCTCGAGCACGATATCGGCGATAGCGATCGACTTTTCGTACTCCTCCTTCGCCAGGTAGTGCTCCGCTAGCGTGTTCGCAATTACAGCCAAAGTTTCTGTCCTTGTGAGCGGCTGCATGTAGATGCCGTTCGCTAATGCTTCATCGGTCATTGGCATCTGTTGGCGAATCCACACATCGCGGGCGGGGTTTGTCCCGCTCGTTGCTTCCAGATTGATCCACGCGCCGGCCTCATTCTTCCATTTAACCAGGATGTGCTTCGGAGCCGTCGCGACGGTTACGTCAATGCCGAGGCGTTGACCCAGCAACACGACCAGTAGTGGCATCGTCACACAGTTCCCCTTGCGTGTGACGAGATACGTCGGAAGCAGCTTATTGGTCATCCTTGTCCCCAACGGATCCTGCAGGTCGTACTCGAACGCTCGATGACCATTCCATGGACCGGGTTCATAGACATACTTCTTGAGCGCTAGCAGTTTGGCAGTGCTCGAGTCACCGAACTCCGGAAGCAATCGGATTTGCGCGACCATGGAGTCGAGCTGCCGCTGGTTCGACTCGACGTCGATCTTGGGATCGATCATCTTGTCGATCGCCAACTTTGCCTTGACCAGGTCGATAGACTCCGGTGATTGGTGGAGCAGCCTCCGGACTGCTTTTGCCTCCCTGAAGTCGTTCTTCTTTGGATCGAAGTATTCGCCGGGAGGCACGGTCGATGCGTCGAACGCATGCACGGCTGTGCGCTGAAGGACCGGTTTCGAAAGCCCATTGATGGCGACGCGCATTCTCTGCGCGGCCGCAATATCTGTAATCAGTGGGATGAATGGCTGATTCGCAACCAGCAACAACTCGCGCGTCTGAGTCTGCGTCCCGATCGTGATCGCATAGGTAACCTTGGTCACCCCCGGCACTACGCCATCAGCGTCGATGAGGTCATGCTGGACCTGCACCTTGTAGGTGCCAGGAGCTCTGAGATCGAATTCCCAAACTCGCTGGGATGATTCAGAAGCGAAGGCAAGGCAGGGAAATTGGCAAACCATCGCCAGTGCGGTGGCGAGGACACGCCAAGAACGTGCCCAGGATTCAGAATCATCGGCTTCCATACAGACCCAACTCCTTGGACCGGGGTCCGCGACTCACATAGGTCGTTTCGGATCATCCCCTTGTCACCCGCAGGCGCCATCATGCCTGCCGCGTCCGGTGCGTCGCAAGCACAGGACGTGACAGTCAAGGAATCCCTGCTCAGCACCTCTCCGGCGTGCCCGTCACCTCCGGGCTAGAATCCGCATGACCGGGGTCAGCGCACCCAACAACCAAAGCGCGCGAAGACGGAAACATGGGAAGTTATGAACGTCGCAAGCCCTCTCGCACCGGATAATCCCTTTGGTACGTACTCCCAAAGTCAGGAATGCAGATGGCTGCTGATCGAAGTGTCGCCGCCGAGACGCCTCGGCCGTGGAGACTCTCTTCCACGCTGCTATCTGGTACGCCGTCTCGAGACCTACTTCTATGACCAGTACCGCAAATGCGGAGCCGGTCAGTTGCGTCTGGCGCTCACGCCTGCTCATCGCGCCGATGAAGGACTTCGAACGCGCGAATGGCACGCGAGCTTCAATACCCTCCATCAGCCCGGGCGTGTTTCGGTTTCTTGCCTCGATCCATTCCGGACTGGCTCAGTGAACCTCGACTTACCCGAAGTGCGAGGGTGGCGCATCGGCACTTTTATGCTGTCCGAGGTCATCGGGTGGTTGCAGGAACACGCACCGAATTCCGCAGTGAGTACTCCTGTCTATCTGTCGCGCGCAGATGCCACCGACGACGCGAATCGGGTAGCACGAAACCGTTTGTGGATGAATCATGGGTATCGCTTCTCCTCTGATGATCCGATCGAAGGATCATCGGCGCCGATCATTTTAGGCGAGCTTCGGCGAGTGGAGACTTGGCGCGAGAACATTCGGGTGGTCGATCTAGCTGAAGCAATCCGCTCCCGCCACCGAATCATCGAAGATTGCACAAGCGAGTTGCGATCGACGCGGCACCGGCTCGATCAACTATCTCGCGCGCATCGCCGATGGCGTGCGGTTAACTACACACTCGGCGTTGGATTGCTTGCGTCCGTGCTTCTGTATTGCTTCGCGTAGCCTCGACCTACCACCTCAGCTCCGGCCTTGCCACAGCCAACGCATCCGCCGCTTCAACAGCATCCGGAGCTTCTGTCGCATTGCGCTGGAATGCGAGAACAGCCAGTCGACCGGCGTTGGCGCGCGTACTGCCGAGCCTGGCGTGGGTGCCTGTGTTGGCTCCACAGTGGAAATCGCGGTTTGTGGACGAATGACCGGTCGCGCGCCGGCGCGCTCGTCGATCCACGAAGGAATCTCCAAGCAAATCGGTTTCCGCAGCAAACCTCTTGAGAGCAGCTCTCGTGCGTTCTGAGCGATAAGCACGAGCACGGCGTTCGGATGACTGTTCAAGAACCAGATTTGCCACGTTCGCAAGCTTCGCTGATGTGTCCCATTCAGGCGTTCGGCCTCGTCGACGAACAGAACCTTCGTTTCCGAGCTGCGCCTCAGCACGGCCGGTTCCGTGGCACGGACATACTCGGCGTCAGGATGGGACTCGCAGTACGCACGGGCGAGCTCCGTTTTTCCGAAACCGCTCGGCGCGGCGAGTACGACGATCCGCTGGTCGGCCGACCTGATGCACAACCGAAGCGCATCTAGCGACAAGCTGCGGTCAAAGTGTGAGTCCCCGTGCTTCCATGGAATAGACATGACCGCCACCTCTTTGAGCTGTTGCGCTCGCAAAGGCTAGCGGGTGGCAGCACTGCTCCCGGGTCCGAAAGTCGGCCTTGAAGGCCAAGAAACTCAGCTCGCGGTGCAACCGGGAGAGAATCCTCAGTACCTTCGCGACGGTGATCAGCTATTTGCGCACTCGAGGGGCAACGTCTGGACCGCATCGGCCGAGCACTTACTGGGTTTCAACATCCCTCGGTACTTCGGGAACGTCTGTCGAGACCTGGGCTAGAAGCCCAGGCTCGACAAACAACAGCGTTTCCCCGTTGCGCAAGATCTGCGGATAGGGTGCTATCCGATCATCCGGCGGCAAATATATGCAGATCCAGCTTGGCAGATTGGCGCTAACAGACGTGAAGAACTCTATCCGCTGTTGAGGCGTCAATAAGGGGTCAGTCAGTGGATATCCATCCAACGTCCCAACACCTTCGTTGTTGAATCCCCCCCATACATATGCTCTTTGCCCGCCTAAACCTGGCGGCGCATCGATCACGCGCGGCGCATTATCAAAAACCCAAGATGACAAAGCTCCGCGACCTGGAATCTGAATTACAGTTCGTGGATGCTGTTCTCTTTTGCCGAGCTCAACACGCGCTTCCGGATGTGCTTTCGAAATCGCCCCGCGAATGACCTCAGTGACTCTTCGGCGGGCATCATTCAGATCTGTCGCTTCGCTCTCCGGCAACCAGATTAGGAACCGTGCTTGCCTCTCGGGTCGATCTACTGGCAGGGTTCCTAGGAACGCCAATGCTCCGGAGATACCTGCAGCGGCACCTGACGAGATCCCTCGTGGAGCTGGGAAAGCGCCGGTGGCAGTACCGAGGGAGTGGGTCGCCAGCGTCGCGGTGGGGACGCCCCCCGAACTCCGCAGCGCGCGTTCCAGGTCCTTCTCGTTCACATCTCGCAACTTCTTTAGCCCGCTTGCCTGGGCTATCAGCAGAGCTTCGGACTTTTGCTCTGCGGCCGACGCGAAATCTGTGGTCAACACATACGCAAGACACGCGATTGCAGCACTGGCAAATACACGTAAGCTTCCGTTTCTCATGGTCAAAACTCCTTCCGCTGCGATGCAGCAGCAGATCCTTTTGAAAATTGCCCTTTCTCCAATATAGTTGCACTTGATGATCACGTTGTCCGCGCTGCTGAATATCCTTCTCCTGGCGTTTGCCGGGATAGGCATTTACCGGCTTGTCCGCCGGCTTAGGCCGTCGAACGCGCGTAACTACGATGACGCCATGGCACAACTGTCCTGGTGGGACACTTCCCCACGGCGGGGACTTGGGGACCGGGCGACTCCCCGCGGGCCGTACGATCCGGTCGATGTCGATGACACGACCAATTGACGAAGGATAGACAACACAGAGTTTGCAGCTCTGTGTTGTCCCAGCTCTCAAGCGATCTGTTTCGCCACTTCCTCGAGTCTTCCAGGCATCTCGCCGAGAAGGCCCCGTCCGCGGCCGCGACGATCAATCTTCGTGACAGTAGTCACATAGTGATCGCCGATCGCGAACTCCTCCAGACGAACTAGCCGTCCACTAGACGAGACATTTGCGGCGCGACCGGTACCCGCTCGACGTGGTTCCGGAATCACCTGTGCTTCCGGCTCCCCACGTACGACGCGTTCGTCAGTTCTTTCTTCATCGATCCAACTTTGAGTCACTTCTGACTTTCGAGTCGATCGCGGTTCGACAGGAACTCGTCGACGCTTGCGCACCAAGGTTGTGTAAACGCCATACGCCGCGAGCGCCAGCACGAACAGATTCATCATTGAGGTAAGCGTGATCATATGTCCTCCATGCTTCAAGTTGACGCAAAGGACATATGCCGATTAGGGGCACATGCCCCGTAACCGGGTTGCAAAGGCGAACCTGTGTTCGCAATCAAAGATCCGGCAAGGCAGACCTCACCGCATCCGCTCCGGCGCCGACTCAACTCGGCGCGAATCTCACCCTGAGGTGAGCAACAAACCTAGTTCCCGTTCCGATCAACCAAGACGCGAGCCTCTGAAAGATATCTCTCGGTAGTAGCCCCATCTCCTTTGGCAGCTCGCAACAACGCCTCCGTCGCTCTCGATCCGATCTGGCTCTCCGTCTCATGTTTCAATTGCCGTAGTTCCTCTTTCTCCGTCCATATGTCGGAAAACGCACCGCCGGTCGCGTACTCGGTCATCGACGATGCTACCCCATAAAAATGGGCCGCCGCATCCGGCAGATCATGCTCACGGGCTTCGACTACGGCATCTGCGTAAGTCTCCTTGATTGCGACATCACCGCCATTAACAAACCCTCTTGCACCGGCAAACGCGCCAGCGGCGCGCGCAAGCGATTCACTCCCGGTCTTTTCGAGCACGTCGTCGTACGTTTGCTTGTACTCTTGGCTGGCTTTCTCCATCGAGCCGCCGAGCACCTTGAAGTCTCCGAGGATTGGCTTCAGCCATGAATTGTCGTTGAGTGCTCCGAGGAACGAACGCTCGTCCTTGAAGTGATCGTTCACGAACGACCGCTCCTCGCCGCGAGACAGAAATTCGATCTCGTTTCTATGGTCTTGGAAACGCGCATCCTGGGCTGCGCGCCATTCTTCGTGCGCGCTCACAACCTGCTCCGCGCCGCCAGCACTATGCTGGTCCACGCTTGTGCCCCACGCCGTCGAACCCACACGGCTCGAGACGCGATCGCGAATCTCCGATGGTTCAGCCAATGAGGCCGGTATTCTTGCCTCGACCTCGGCGCCAATCGCTTGTGGTTGCAGATTCTCCGCATCGTTCGCGATGTCCGAGTTTCCGCGCGCGTCCATATCGCCTTGCAGCGATGGGGCTCCGACAGCACCAAGAACTCTCAACGCCGACAATGCTGCTTCCGGTGACCCGGAAGAGACAAGCTCGCTCGCAGCGACAGCAATGTAAGCGACTTCTTTGTCGACGTCCCCCATCCGCGAGAGTATTCCTGCTTTTGTCTGCACGACATCGCCAAGCCCGTTGCTCGTTGCAAGCACAAACAGTTCATTGGCCGCCTCCGTACCGCGAAGCCGATTTCCAACAGCAAGGGCCTTGTCATTCCAATCATGGCCCATCCTTTCCTGGAAGCTTCTGACTTCGTCATAGGCGTCTACAGCGGATTGCGTTGCTGCTACGGACTTTGACCAACGTTCGCTGCTCGTTACGCCGAGTCCAACCAGTGCCGAGCTCCTCACTCCGTCCTGTTCATCCGCAGAAACGGCGCGCGCGAACTCAACCGCATGCGACGCGTTTCGCGAAACACCGTTGGTAATTGCATCACTCCATCTATCAACTTCGCTCTTGCTCGCCGAGGAAAGATTCTGACCGAGCGCATTGACGCTCCCTCCAGTGCCCATACCCATCAGGCCCAACGCGACCATCCCTTGTACTGTTTGCTGGTCTGTCTCTGTTAGGTTTGCAAATCGCTCACGTCCTCCGACTACGTTGATGGCCATCGAACGAAGAAGTTGGTCAGTTTGCGTGTCACGGGACTGCGTTGATGCACCCTGGCTACTTGCAAGAAAGCGCTCGTATTGCTCGCGCTGACTGAAGTCGACTGACGATCCACTCTCGGTACCAAGTCGCTGAACTGCATCAACGACTCCACTCGTCCGGGAACTGACTGCAGCACCTAGAGCGGCGCCGGCGCTGATGTTGCCGAACATCGCCTCCGCCCCGTAGCTTCGGCCACCGACATGCGCATCGGTGACGTACGATGGAGCTTGCTGCCCAAACGCGCCCATGCTCGCGACGGGAGCTGGATGCACGATGTCAGGAGCGGTAACGCGCTCGTTCACGTGATCGGCGCCGCCCAAACGATCCGTGAGGCGCGTCAGCGCGAAGTACGAGCCAGTCAACAGAATGAACGTTAACAGCGGTGTCGCTGCAACCATATTGCCGCCGAAAGCGAGCCAGCTCGACGTCTCCGTCCAGACGCTCTCAAGGCCGGTCATACTCAACAGGTTCGTGCCGCTCGCCTGAATACGTTGCAGATCATTCTGGGCTGCGATTGTGATGTAGAGGTTGGTCACGGCCAGGATGGGCATCCAAAGTTGGATCCACACCGCGAACACTAGATAGCGACCGAAAATCGTAATTCCGGGCGCGCCGATGCAAAACATGAAGCCCATGAAAGGCGACGCGGCGTAGAAAAAGCCTTCGATGAACGAGATCGCAGGCCTCGCCATCTCGGCCCACAGACTCTGCTCCGCCGCCCACTGGGCGCGCCGCTGTTCCATTGCCTGGACGCGCATGAGCACGCCGGCGTCGTTACCGCCGCCCGCGTGATAGCCAAGATCAGCAAGCTCGATCTCACGCTTCAAGAGTGAGTTCAGCATGTAGTTGCGAGCATCCGCGCCAAGTCCGAACAACGCATCGAGCGAATCTTGCACCTGTACTTCCGTGTCATCTAGCCCGAGTTGCGCGCCAATGTATGCGGTCCACGCGGGATAGAACGAATCGTCGATGAACGCGACAATCTGCGTGTACGCGTCGCCGCATCCCAGGGCGACTCCAGTGGGCTCCGCGGGATCGAGATAGACTGTGGTCGTCCAGATGTTCGTGTTGACTTGAATCGCCGCCAGTAGATCGTCGGTTTCCCGAAGATTAGACCAGTTTGGTCCGATGCCTGGGATGCCCATCGAGATGCTCTGCATGACGCAGCGAACGAGATACTCGCGAATCGATCGCTGCAGATCGACATTCGCTACTGCCGAGCTCGCGTCTCCGTCGTTCGCGCCGCCAAAGTCAATCTCGCGCATCGCGTTGATCAGATCGAGAGAGTCCATGTATCCCGCAGTTGTGAGCGACGGATACGCGAAGACTGTCTCGAATGCACCTGCGAGCGTAATGCCGATGGTAGACGTGATTGAGCCGATGGCTGCTGGCCCAAGCGGTACGTTGGCTACGGTATTCGTCTCGCCTGTGTAGATATCCTCGACTGTCACGTCCACCTTCGGAACGAACAGGGTCGTGAACAACAGCCAGCCGGCGAAGACCCACTGCAGCTCCAGCTTCTGTGTCACCACACCGCGAACCATCGCCAGCAGCACGCCGATGAGGAGTCCCAGCCCCACCAGACCACCGTAACCCGCCGGACCATCATCCGCAGTCAAGATGGCGAGCCCATTGAGGACCGCCATCAAGAAGTCCATGCGACCGAGCGAGATAATCTCGAACATACGGGTGTCTCACTATCTCCCGCTGCTCACGCGGCTTGCGGCCACGGTGCTGGCTGGATCCTGTTCTCGAACGTGCTTCTTGACTTGTTGAAGCAGGGTCAAGAGCCGAGTCATGTTCTCGAACTGGCGGTCCTCGTATGTCACTCGTGTCGAGAAGGCGTTGAGCTTTTCCGAGATGCGCTTGAGCATCACCTCGCTCATTTGGATGCCGGTAGTGCCGAACGACTTACGGACGTTGCCGACGATCTCGAGCATCAGATCGCGAGCGACTTGTACGGTGATGACCTCGGTCAGCTGCTCTCCCATGGTTCGAAGTGAGCCGTCGTAGTTGGCCACGCCCTGGAGGAGTGTCATGACAGGAATGGGCGCGCCTTCAATGAATCGCTCCTCCGCCGCAGTGAAAGTCGCTGCCGGATCTCGGAACTTGTCTACAAGACCGCCGGTGAACGTCGGCGCCGGCCCGAACATGATTTCGCGGATACGGCGCTTCAAGCCCGGCCAGTTGGTCGTCTCGGTCGCAGTGACTTCAAGGCACGTCGGGTAGTCTTCGCATCGATAGATGCGAACGGGTCCGGTATCCGTCCCGTTGATGAAGTGTTCGAGATCAAGAATGTCTGGAAGCGGTTCAATGCAGTAGTCGCGCTCGCCTTCGGTGTTGGTGCACTCCGCACCGGCCTCATTCAACGGCCGCTTGACGATCGTGCCCGTCACAGACATCGCCACCTCCATCAGTTCCTGGTCGCCGATCGCACCAAACCACGATTGGAGATTGGATCTTTGCAGTGCGGCCATGACGACGTTCTGCGACGTCAGCTCGCCGGTGCTCTCATCCGCCAGGAAGGGCGATACGAAGTTTTCCAGAGCTTCGAAGGCGTCATCGACGACACCTGCACTCGTCTGCTTGTTTTTCGCTCTCTCGTACTGCGATCGGTGCCACTCATCGAGATTGGTGGAGTTGACCAGCGCCTCGCCCCAGTGGCATGAGTCCATCAGCTTCCCGTTAATGGCCTCGGACCAGTCGCGTAGCTTCTCCATCTTCTGCATGCAAGTCGGGCAGACGCCTTCCAGCGCGAGCGTGAATGCGTAGTTGAGCGCGTTGCTCGCGATTGACCGCAGAAACTGCTGCAGCTGCTCACCGTTGAGAAAGCTGAACGATCCGCCGATCAGGTCAAAGCCCTGACAGCCTCCGCGGAAGCTTGGGGGCTGACTCGCGATGAAGTTTGGTCGCACCACTCGACTGCGCGCATAAACGGAACCGAACGTGATACCACCGCGACGCTGGGTTTCCAGCACTTGCCCCGGAGTGACGTTCATATACGTCTCAAGCATCTCGTCCATCAGCGCTTGGCTGTCCGCGTTCGCTTTCGATGTGGGCAGCAGTACCGTCATCGATGTAACTAGGAATGCGGCGACCGCATTCAGAACACGACTGAATGGCTTTTTCATAGCTATCTCCATGGCGCTCTCTGGGCTACCTCGGGGCAATCTTGAGAATCTGCGCGAGCTCCTCAGGAGTCACTGCGCCGGTGTCATGAACTGCGTCGCTGTCCACAACGAGCGTCGTTCCATTCACCGGTCGTGTGGACTCAAACTGCTGATCAGTGATCCAGCCCGCTTCATGCGCGGCCGCCACGATCCGGCCCACCAGATTTTCGTCCGTCACCAAACCCTCGCTCAGTTGCGCGAACTCGCCTTGCTTCACAAGAAAGAGTGTCGGCGTCTGAGTGACCTGTAGTTCTCGTGCGTGCCCGCGATCCGGCACAAAGATGGGGTACGCGCCATCCGGCATAGGCAGCCCATCGAGCGCAATCGGAAGAACGGCAAAACCTAAGCGCTCAGAGATTCGCTTCAGAATCGGGTTCTGCGCCTTGCAGTAGGGGCAGTCGGAGCGATAGAAGTACCAAATACCCGCCGACCCAGCGATGTCCTTTGCCACCTGCTCGCTGGCTTCGCGCGCCACTTCATCGAAGACTCGCGCACCGTAGCTTGAGATTGGACGTCGATTGTTCTCATCAAGCATTGGATCCGACATGACCACACGCTGCGCAGTGAGTGCGAAGCGCTCCGCCATATCCATGCCGTAACGCTGCAACAGAAAGTACGCCCTTACATTCTCGGGGGTGGGATTCTCGAGCGCCGCGTCTCGATATTTCGGCAGTGCCTCCCTCATCCACGCAGCGGAGAAGGGCGCGGGCTCCGGCGATGACGACACGATCGGCTCCGGCGGCGATACGTGTTCCGAGCTAGGCTCTTCCGCCTTGGTCTCCGGCTCCGGGAGAGGAATCGGTTCCCTCCAATACCAGCCACGCTCTTTCTCTGCGTAGTACGGTGGAACACCCGGTTCCTCCGCCGCGAGGATTGCGCTCGACACAAAGCAGAACGCAAGGAGCGTCAGTCTCCAGCGGTTGACCATAGATCCTCCCGGATGTCCTCGCGTGCTTCATCGAAGTACTCAGCGGCATCCACCTGGTCCTGGATGCGCTCCGGCGCACTCGGCGCAGGGAACCGCGCAGACGAATTTCGGGTGACGTTATCGAGCGCATAGTCTGTATCGAACTGTGGCGCCGACTGCGGGATGACTCCGTTGGCTGCAAGAATGCCGTACCACTGCTCGAGATCGACTTGCTCCCAATCCAATGCCTGAAGCTGTTCGATCGTAAGGCCAGGACATTGCGCGGCCTCAAGCGGACCGGTGTCGATCGTGAACTGCGTTGTCGCACTCTCCATCACGATTCGCGCAAGCGGAGAGTCGTAGCAGCAGTAGACGTCGCGCGTCTCGACGCAACCGAACACGCTGTCGGACGCGCAGTACTGACCAAGGCGATTGCATGACTGCAGTTCGCGCTTCGCTGACAACATGAACTCCTCTTCCTCGCACTCCCAGATGATGTCTATGAGAATGTTGAGAATGAGGTAGATGGCGTACACCCAGGCGATCACGTTCAATACCGCAGCGAATCCTTCGCTTAACGCGCCGTTTGCGATGAACTCCCCTGTCGCGGCGTCTGTCGTTCCACCAAAGAACATGCCAGCTACTTCGGCACCAAATGTTTCGGCGACAAACTCTGCTGTCGCTGTGACCATCTCTTGCTTTAGCGCTTCCAGGCTGAACGACTCGATCGCCTCAACCGCGGCTCCACCGTAGCTCTGAGTCAAACTTCCCCACGCCGAAGTGAACGGCTGAGTAATCGTGCTCCAGCTTTCCGCCGCAAAGTTTTGAACCGCGCTCCATGCGCCGGGAACATTCATCCCGGCGTTCGCGAGGATCTCGCCCAGTTGCATTTTCTGAGCCAAGTCGTAGCTGGCCATCGTGAGCTGAAGGTAGTCGGACAAGCTCACGCCGACTGGCATGTTGCAGCAGTCTTGATATCCGCCGAGTGCTTGCTTGCACTCCATTGCTTCGCCCGCAAAGATCTCGCACAACAGAAGATTGTTGTCGGGACAGTCCATCTCCATCGACATGAACGTCATCGCGGTCAGCGCGCCGGCGGCCGCAGCAAAATCGGGATTCGTTTCGCGCGTGGGTGTGATGCACTCATCTCCCATGCAACGAATCGGCCCATCACATGTAACCGTAGTCGTCGAGCCGCCGGGCAATCCAACGTCGTAACCGCAATCCCACGTCTCGCCCCATGCATAGCAGGTCCCCGACTCGCCCATCGCTCCAGGAAGACACGTCGACCTCACGTATGCGCACTCAGGGTTCGTCTCGAACTGTGCGCATCCGTTAGGGTTGCCGCCTTCGTTCACCGGACAACGAAGAACTCCCTGCGCATCCGTGAAGCACTCGAGTTCGCCGTTGAACGGCCGGCAGTTCGCGTTGATCGTGCCGCGGCGACAGAGGGACGAATAGCCCGGCAGCGGCCCGGGCGAAAGCGTCTCTTGGCAGATGGGGAAACCATTGATGTTGATGCACGGCACATCCATCGCCGGTCCATCGACACATTGAAGTTCTGTTACTTGGCACGCGCCATCGTTGATACCGCCGATCAAGGCCTCGCACTCAGGGCCGTAGTACCACTGGTCTTGAGTAACCAACGCCGCTTCGTCGTAGAGCAGCCTGATTCGCGCGTAGCCCTCGCCATTGCCGTACACCGACACGCGAATTCGAAAATTGAGAACGCCTTCCTCCTGAAACGCGGCAGTGAGATCCACACCCGGATTCACGTTCCAGTTCGTGCGTAGCTCGCACGGTCCGCCGGTTTCAGGCGGGAAGTTGGCGTTCGGTCCCTGCCAGACGAGATCGTCTGCCAGGTAGATCTGCATGTAGTCGTCCCAAATCGCTTGCTCGAGCCGTGCGCTCGTAATTGCAGCAGGGTTGTCGACTTGAACAGAGACATTCTGTTCGAAGATCGTGCAGCGACCGGCCCAGTAGTTGTTGCCCACACGCCCGACGAAGACGTCGAGACACCCCGGGCCACACGATGCGACACCTCCATCGCCACCGATGAGCTGCACCAGACCTGCGTCGTATTCGTGCACGACCTCGCAGCTCTCTTCCGGCAGCACGACGCGATTGCAGAATCGTAAGTCCTCAACGTGCGTTGAGCTTCCAGATCCGGTGGGAATCTCGACTGACTCGCATTCACCGAAGAACGTGTCGAAGATCGGGTCATCCCCGTCAAGGATCTCCATTGAGCGCACCATCGACGGATCGGTGCTCATGTCCGGATGCGATCGCGATGTCGCGCTGTCACGGACGGTCCGCACGGCTTCTGCTTGTGCGGAGGCCTCCCCTTCCATGCGCCCCGACACGGCGGAACTGATCGCCAACGCCGCCGGGTGATCGCCGAAGGCGTCCATCATGGCGGTCACGTCGTCCTGGCTACCGCTTGATTGAAACAGCTGCGTGGCGTCGATGGATTCGGCGCCTGACTGACCCTGGAAGTAGATGCTCGTTCCATCAGTCGTAGGACCGGTCAGCAAGGAACGTCCGAAGTCCTCACCTTCTTGCGAACCTGGCGGCCGCGGCGGTGGCGCTTGCGCGAACGCCATCATGGGAGACGCCATCAGACCGAGAGCGGTTGCCGTCAGATAGGTGACGTACATCGGCTGAGTCACGATCGCGATCGACACGAGTCCGCAAATGACTCGCTTCGCACCCATGAGAAGCGTTGCGCGCCTGGTGCTCACGTCAAAGGTCTCCCTCAGAGCCCGCGCTCTGAAGAGCATGCTTCTCGAGCGCTAGCGCCACTCGCTTGTCTATCTCGGCCCGTATGCGTTCTCGCTCGAGGATCTCTGATGCGAATTTGGATACTTCTGCGCCATAGGTCCGAGTAAACCGGCCCGCATCAAAGGTTAGATAGATGGCGAAGAGGATCCAGAACGGTGTCCACAAGACACGCGAGTCGACTGCATCGGTGGCGGAACGGACTTCCGGCCAACGAAGCATTGCGTAGAAAACGATTGCTGTGACGAGAGTGAGCGCAGCAGTCACCGCAGCGCGCGCGAGTACGATGTACGCATCGACAACGTGCATCCAGATGATGCGCTTCCGATCCTTGCCGACGATCTGCTTCGCGCGCGCGTAGGCGGCGTCTACTTCGTCCCAGCATTGCTCGACCGTCGTGTCCGTTCCCATCAAGGTTTGTGCTTCCACGGGCCTTCACTCCTCTTCAGCGCAGACAGCAATCCGTCCAGCGCCACAGCACGTACACGAAGTCCTCGCCGATCGATGGAATGTTTCGCCATTCGCCCCACAGGAAAGTGGGCACGCCGATGTTGTGGCAGCAGCTCTGGGTCCACTGGTAGTCGTCGATCTGGGGCACGCCCGTGCCTGTCGTTGCCGGCGTTGGGATGCGCGTGGAGTTGTCGGCTTCGGGCAGCGGATAGAGCTGCGACATTTTGTACTGCTGCTTCGGCATCATCGGATAGATCTCGCCGCCGCAAAGCGCGTCATCGCCGATCGTGCGCCAGGCAAGGCCTCGACGATGGAGCGAAGCCAGTGCGCGTGTTGCAAGCAAGCTAGTGACGCGAGGCGGACTGCCACCGGCAGGAACGTTTCCGGTGAACGGGTAGAGATTTCCCCAGCACCCGGCGCACCACCACATCCGATCGATGGGGTTGCCGAAAGTCGTGGCGGCGCAGTCCGCGGGACAAGCAGCCTGAAGGAGTGGATTTGCTGCAACCGCGACTTCGGGCTGTGTAAAAACGGCGAGCTCGTCTTCGACCCAGGTCGGGTCGATCTCACTCATATATAAGAGGTCGAAATCGGAGAATCCGCCCGCGTTGCACTCCGGGGCCAGCAGCAGCTCCAAGATCTCGTAGAGCGGGAAGGAGAACCAGTGGAAGTTGTAGAACTGATTGCTGGCACTTCCGCCGTCAGATCCGTCCTTCATTCCCCACAGCCGGTACGATTCTCGGATGGTCGTGCCGCCCAACGCCGGTGAGCAGTAGGGCTTGCGCACGAGCTCGACCAGCGCGGTCGGCGACCACATCCCCAGCGTGAAACCCACCTCGGGCACACCGCCATTTCCCTCGCAGAAGCAGATGGCCTCCTCGGAAGCTTCCTCGGGCACCTCTCCTTCACCCATCTGCGCCGCGCCCATGATCCGCATGGGGAACAGGCAAGACCAGCAAATGTTCGTAACGAGACCCGAGCCCCATACCTCACCGTCAGGACACATGATGTCGTTCGGATCGGTTGTCGTGACCTGTGCGCGCGCCTGAAGACCGAATCCAAGGGCGACGAGAACAGCGACGACGCGTAAACAGAGCTTGCTCACGACGTTTCTCCCAGCGCGATCTCGCGCACGAGCAACTGACTTCCGCGAGTCGATACCGCCGCCGGCAAGCGTTGGATCTGGAAGCGCTCCGCCAACACGCGGGGCAGCACATAGACCGTGCCCTTGAGCTCACGCTCGAGCTCGGTCAGGAACTCCCATGCGCGATCGACGTCGACGGTGGATGTGAGCAGGATGACGCCCCGCCCTGTCGCTCTTACCCGGTTCGCTTCCTCGAGCGCTTTCTTCACATGCCGCGGGTCCGTGCCGCGAAATGCAATGACCGTCTTCGACAGCGTCGTCCATGACAACGGATTGATTGTCTCGCCGGCACGTACCAGCACTGCGCCTTTCGCGTCGTGCAGGTCTTCGGTCACTCGTACGGAGGGATCGATCGCGTACTCGCGTGCTTCCTTCACATCCGGCAGGTGCACGAAGTCGCTCTTCTTCTTCCAGAATCGTTCAACCGCTTTGGCCTTCTCCGCCTGCCAGTCTATTGACGCGAGCCGGCGCTGCATCTCGACGACGAGATCTGCCTCTCGGATCTCATGAACCGTGCCCCGGCGCGGCAGACTCACGTTCTCGTTCTTCGCGGCCGTGCTGGCCAGGCGACGGAACAGATTCAACGTGACGTCGCCCTCGATGCGCACCTCATGTGGAGGGCGGACAAACGTGACCATGGTCGGCACGACGGTCACGGCGTGACGCTTGAACCGAGTCGGATCCACAATGATGTTGGGAACGCGATCGCCCAACTCGGCTTTGGCGAGCTTGCCAAGCTGCCGGGCGAGATCCTGGATGCTTTTGCCTTCTGGCACGCCGCGCAGCACGAACGTCACGTCGGGCGCCGTTGCTTCTTCGAGCAGAGCGATGAGCGTCGCACGAGGTAATGACAGAGAGCCGAAGATCAGCGTCTTGTGTGAACTGATCCCGCGCTGCTGCTCTCTTCGCTCGCGCAACTCCTGCGGCACCGAGGCGTCCGCGATTCCCTCGGCCACTGCGATCGCCTGATCGCTGGGTTGCGTTCGCAGCCAGTCAGGCGCGCCCTCCTCCTGCGCGCGATCGAGAATCGCTCTTGAGCGCTCGAGCCAGGCCTCGTCCTCCTCGGTCGCAGCAGCCGTCATGCTCGCAAGCGCGAGCACGAGGCACGCGCTACCAGAGAGGAACCGCGCGACCGATGATTTGATCATGGCGGATGTATCCCCAGTAACGTGAGTCGAAGCTGCGCTCGTAAGTCCCTAGCATCGCGAACTGCCCGGTCGGGATTTGCTCGTCGCGCAGGAATTCATCGAGCCTGCGACCCATCTCGCGCAGCTTTTCGCCCGGCTGCACATGCGTGAGCGGTCCCCAGTGCCTGCCGTTGATGGAGATGCCTTGCTCCGTGACCGCGACGCGATCGCCTGGAACGCCAGCCATGATCTTCACCGCCGGCGTACCCTTCTTGTAGAACGGCTCCATCTGGTCGGCCGCGAATGCTACGTAGTCGCCGCGGGTAACATCCCTGTCACGGAGATCGATCAGGAATACGGAGTACGGAAGGCAGTTCGCGCCTTTGACGTTATCGAACACCACTTTGTAGCGTCCCTGCATGTACAGCAGTGGCAGGCCAATGATCGCGGCCACGACCAACAACTTGATGAGCCGTTTGCTAGCGACGCCCCACGTGAGGGGCTCGCGCACTTCAGGGTTCGACATAGATGTCCTTCGGCGCTCGCAGCACTGCTGAGCCATCGAGCACGATGAAACCTTGTTGCACGAGATCGTCCGCGGATTTGGCAATCGCCTCAGCGATGAGCTTCGCGCGCACCTTGCGTTCGTTGTCGTCGAGGGCCGGATCGGTCGCGAGGGGCTTCAGCATCTCCTCCATGTCGACAACGACTAACCGCTGAGGCGGCGTCGAGAAGCGCTCGTATGCGACGCCACCGATGGCGCCGGCCACGGCCGCGATCAAGACGGAGAGCAACCCGCTGTGCATAGGACCTCACCCCCCTTAGCTAGCTCGCCTTCGCGAGCCTTTGTGTTCGACTCGCCACGACGTCCGCGATTGCCTCTTCGAGCGAGAGCCCTCGACTCAAGCGCGACGCCAATGCCTGCTTGTCGTTCGGATCCGTCGAGTACAGCAACGCTGTTTTCATATCGACGACGAAGCGTGCGATGCCCGCGCCGCGGCCGGTGCGCATGAAGATCTCGCTGAACACGCCCTTCTCGGTGCGAACGCCGCGAAGCACTTCGATCGCGTCTTCGTGCATCGCGAGTCGTCCCGTCTTGACGAGTTTCTCGACCGCCTCGGGAGTCTGTCCGAGCAGGAATTTGTTGGCGGTGTTCTCCCAGATCGCTTCACCAACCTCAGTCTTGTACAGATCGTTGACGGACTGGAGCATGAGGACCGCGGCTCCGCGGTACTTGCGCAACTGCCGGCATCCCTTCTCGATGAATTTGCCCTCGGGGCCGGACGTGATGAGCTCCCAGCCCTCGTCAATGATGAGGAGCTTCGGCCGAGAGGCGTCGCTCAGGTACATCGCGCGCTGAATGATCGCCATCAGCTGAACGAGCACGACCTTCATCAGGTGCGGCCGGCCCTTGAGGTCCTCGAGCTCGAGCACGGTGAACGAGCTGTTGAACGTGACCGTCGCCGGCTTGTTGAACCAGCGTCCGTGCTCGCCTTTGCTCGTGAACGCAAAGAGCTGTTTGCCGAGATCATTCACACGTGAATCGAGCTTCCCGTCGAGATCGCGGCACTGCTCGAGGCGCGCCGCAAGCTCATCGATCGTCGCGGCCTTGCCACGCTCCTTGAACAGCTCCGCGATCTCCTTCTGAAGCGCGGCTTCCTGGTACTCGCTGATCTGTCCCTTCGGCGAGACCATGCTGATGATGGCTGCATTCAGCAGGTCGCTCTGCTCGTCGTACTTCTCGATCGCCGAGAATGGGCTCATCGACAGGTTGCTCTCTGCCGTGAACTCCAGGTGCTCACCTCGCAACGTGTGGCAGAGATTCTTGAAAGAGCGACCCACCTCGATCAGGTAGATATCCGCGCCGAGCGACATGTAGTTCGTGACCAGGAAGTTCACAAAGAAGCTCTTGCCTGAGCCCGATTCGGCCGCGACAACTGCGGAGTAGTTCGTTTGCGAGTCGAACAGATCAACCGACATCAGCTGTCCGTTTCTGGATTGCAGCGTCATGACCGGATTGCCCGTTCCCTTCCAGTCGCCCACTACCGGCATCAACTGCACCGCGTGGCGTCCGGCCATCGTGCGATATCGCACGAGATTGCGCGCCGCGGACGGGTCCGCATTCATCGGCAGCGCATTGAAGAACACCGGCACCGCGATGAATCGATCCTGCTGCAAGCGGTAGCCGAGCTCGCGGTAGTACGTGAGCAGATTGCCCTTCGCGCCTTCCAGATCCTCTTCATTGCGCGCGAACAGGCAAAAGGACAGGTACGCCTGCACGACACGATCGCCATCCTCGATGGCATCGAAGAGCGTGTCGAAATCCTCCTTCTGCCGTTGCAGTCTCGGCATGTACTTCGCGAGCGGTCCCATCCGCTGCCACGTCGTCGTGTTCTTTTTGGCGGTCATCGCGGTGCGCGACTGCTCGGCATCCGGGAAGAGCACGTTCAAGGTGATGAGGATGTTTTCCCGGATGCCACGCGCACCGAGCTTCGCGTCGCCCAGGAATTGCGCCGCCTGCGTGAGATGCACGTACTCCGGCAACCGCTTCACGCAGAACGTCGCGACATGCTGGTTGCCGACGCTCAGCCCTTGTTCCGTGACGCTGACGGTCGTCTCGGGATCGAAGATCTGATCGCGGACCGGGCGCTTTTCATCGTAGAGCAGTGCTTGCGTTCGCCAGGACGCTTCGGGGTCCCAGTTCAGGATCGATCCCATTAGACGTAGGTAGCGCTCTGGATCGAGTGTCCGAGGCGCCATGCCGAGCGTAGTCAGCACCTGCGTCGTCGAGCGTTTCAGCCGGCCGATGAGCTCGTGCTCCGCCTGGCTCGGCAGGGCCCCGCCGCATGGCACTTTGAGAGAGACAACCACTTGGATGTCACGTAAACACGCGGGCAGATACTCGCTGATGCGTTCCCGGGTGTGGTGGCGCAACCAATCGGCTCGGCTGAACACGAGCGATGACGCAACGCGCCTGCCAAATGACAACTGTTCGCCCTTCGCGGGAACGCGTAGGGCCTTCATTCGAATCAACGACTCTTCGATATCAGGATTGGTCCACATCGAGAGCTGAAGCACCGTGTTCTTCGGATACTGCTGCGACAGCAGCACCTGCAGCTGCTGGAGGATGCGTTCCTCGACGCCGACGATCGGATAGCACAGCAGCGCGAATCCCAGCGTGCCGTCCGCGTGGAAGTAGGTGCCGTCTTCTTCGCTGTATGCCAGCGCCGAAAGCAATGTGTTGGGCGTTTCGCGCTCTAAGAGCCGCTGCTGCCGTTCACTGATCTCCATGTGGACACTCCGAAGGACGCAAGAAAACTGGAATGCATTAATCGCGCGTATGCGCGTCGATCACCGATCCGAGTTACTCCCTGGTGGGGCGCACGACGCGCCCGACCAGGGAGGCTCATTGCTCAAAACGACAGCGGCATGTTGAGACCGCCGCTGCGTTCACCTGCGCTCAGATGACTGCGGTCACCACCGTGTCGATGATTCCCGGCGCGAGCGTCGCGACGAGCCCGCATGCGATCGCGGGAACGGCGGCCATGATCGACTGGCGCATCACACCCATGACGAGACCGACGACGAGCAGCGCAGCCGCGATCAAGCGGCCGAGATCGCCCGTCAACCAGTCGGTCACCGTGGTGTAGGCACCGTTGAACTCGGCGCCGCCCGTACCGGCGAGTGAGATCGCCGGCATGAGGGACACGGCAAAGAGCGCAGCAACGATGAGTCGCAGTCGCGACATGACAGAGGCAGACTTCATGTGAAACTCCTTTAGTTCGACAAAGATGAGTTGGGTCGCTTTACACGCTCACTCGAACCAGCGCTCGCAGCTTTCTGCTCGGTCTGGCCTTTGCCGACGGGTTCCTTCGAGTCCACCTTTGCGTTCTGGATCGAGAAATACCGTACAGGCTGAACTGATGGGTCCGACTCGCCGACAATCCATCGGCGCGACTCGACCTCGATAAAACCGTAACCGCCCCCCTTCAACACACCACCGCTGTTCTCCCACGGCGCAATCCACACGCGCATCACTTGCGCAGGTGTGCGGATCGGAATCGGTTTCTGCACCGCCGGAATCAGTGCGTTCGACACCAGCAGATTCGGTTGCTGAGCGGGCGCGGGTATTGCCGGAGCCGGTGGCGCGGCCGCAGGTACTTGCGGATGGGAATGACCGGCATGCTTGTCATCGGCCTTCGCCGTCTTCGCGCGAGACTTCTCCGCCTTCGCTGGATCATCCCCAAGCGCTACGGCCGAGGTGGCTTCGACGCGGCCCGCGGTGTGCGTCGCGTTATAAACCTCGGTCGCGCTCATACAGCGCACACCTGCCGGACGGCCCGGACATGCGAAATCCTTCTCACCCACCGTCGAGCACGCACTCAGCAAAAGCAGCGCGCTGATCGACGCAATACGCATGCGCACGTTGTTCATGAATCACTCCAGGTTCTTGTTCACCAGCGCGACATAGTCCTTGGGCGTTCCGATCACGGTGGCGCCATTGGGCGCGACGGTGAACGGCAGCACCTCGATGCCCAGCAGTTGGATGGTCACGCGCGTTCGCTGCATGGCTTCGTTGCCGCAGCCATCGGACGCGCTGCGCGGAGCGGGAAGCTGTCCTCGCTCAACGAAGCGCATTGCGGCTTCTTGATCGCACACGAGCGCGCGGGTCGTGTCGGTACGGTTCTCTGCCGCTGGAAAGAACACGACGTCCACGCGCTGTTTCGAGGCGAGCTCGCGTACGGCGGGAAGAACCTTGCTGCTCTCCGGAGACGCCGGATCGAGAAAGACTGTGGTGCGCTTCGCTTGCGATTTGTCCCCGAGAGTGACGCCGCCGAGCTTGTCCGCGGACAACCCCATGCGGCTCAACGGAATGCGATCACTCGCTTTGAGATCGGACACCGACTTCACTTCGACCTGATTCCACATGTCGAGAATTTTCGGGTTCAGAATTACGTAGTGCCCATTGGTGGACACCAGCATGAAGCGACCGTCGTTCGACTCGACGACGTGAAAGCCTTCCGCAGGCAGCTGCTGCATGGACTTGATCCCTTGGAGGTAGTCGCGCGGAAACGCATCGGCGGCACTTGCCACATCCGGCATCGAGCTGAGAGCAAACGCCACACCCAATACAGAAGCGAAAAGAGTTCTACTCATTACGGCCGCACCTTGAGAGTCACACCTTTGATGAGAACGGCTTCGACCTGACGCGCGGCATCCACTTCCACGAACGGAACAATCTCGTCCGCCAGGTCGACGAAGTAGTCAGAGAGGCGCCGCATCGCTCCGCCAAAACCCGCGTAGCCCGCTGCTTCCAGCGCTTCCGCCGTATCCGGCGCCTGAAACTCCGTCGTGCGACCAGGAGATGTGTTCAAGCCCTGCAGAGCCACTGGACGGAAGATCTGCGAGAGTGCTTCAGCGAAGCTTGCGAACGCGGCCTTTGCGACGAGCGAACCATTGCGCGATACCAATCGGCCGCGCACTCCCGCTTTGCCGTCATCACCCATAGCCCATGCGTCGAGCTGCGTTTCGATGACGCCACCGTCGCGTCGAATGCATGACAACGTCTCCGCTCGCATCAGCGCGCGCTCGGTGGACAGATCTCCCGTCGCCCCGAAGATCACGAAACACTCACGAACATCAGACTTGAATCGGTTCGGCAGAATCGCGTCGTGCTGAACGCGCATCAGCGCCGGAATGGGGTCGCGCTTCGATTCCAAACCCGTGGGCGCGTCGACGCCCGTGATGAGCACGCCTGAGAGGATGCTGCCGGCGGGTATGTAGACATCGCCCTCTCCCTCGATCCCCTTCGGCTCGACGTTTTGGGCTTGCCCTAGGACTTGAACCTTGAGCAACTGAGGCGCGGCAGCCGGTCCCCTCGCGCCGGCGCGCGGGTTCGAACTGACCGGTGTGGCCTCCCGATCGAACAAACCGCCTCGCGTCGCATCGGTGGGGTCGATCGTCGGCGCTGGCGTCGGCGCAGCCGAGTTGCCGTCGCGCGAGCGATCGACGTACTCCTTCACCTCGGTGAGGCGTTTGTCTCCTTCCTGCTGGGAAGTCTCGAGTGCCTTCTGAAGCGCATCGAGTTGGGCCTTCATCGTCTCGAAGTCCTTCTTCGTGACGCGCTCCAGTTGCATCGCCTCGATCTGGGCCGCGGTCTTGGTCGCGGATTGATGAAGGGTTCGAATCTCGGCCCCCACTTGCTCCATGCCCAGCGTGCGCGTGTCGCTGCCTGTCAAGAGCGCGAGATCGGGTTTGGCCTCCGCTGTCCCCTTCTTCTTCGGCTCTGGACCCGCCTTGATGAAAATCCACAGCAGCAGAAGCAGGAGCGTCAGGCCCGCAAGCCCCATCACTGTCCTGCGCTTCTCAGGAGCGAGGGACTTCCACCAGTCTTTGATCGTGTTCGTCTGTTCCACGGCAGGCGCCCTCAGTGCGTGAGCAACGACGGCCGCAGCATCTCGGTCGGCTGCGCGCGATAAGCGTCATTGGCGACGGCTACAAAGACTTCGGTCGACGCGCCCGGCTCCAGGTACGCTGCCGGCCATGGAGCCACGAGTGCAAGACCTGGAACGTTGCAGCCCGCGTGTCCGAGTAGCTCAACGGTGGAACTGCTGCGATTCGTCGCGCGCAACACGAACATCGAGAAGTGATGTCCCGTCAGGCGCTGCCCGGTAAAGAACTCGATCTCTGGAAGTGCGCACGGCAGTTGATCGGCCGTCTGTTCCAGCGAGTAGCCTTCCGGGATCTGTCCCTGCGCGACGGTTTTCGCGAGATTGAAGAGAGCTTCTTCGTAAGGCGCAGACTCCTCCCAACGCTTCGCCTTTGTCATGGACGCCGGCGCCGACGCGCCTGCCATGCCGTTGGGCCAGCGAAGAGTGATCGTCTTGGGAGGAATCCGCGCGGGAACTAACGCGAGCGAGATGCTTCGTGCGTCTTCGACGTCGCTGGACCGGATGTGAATTCCAACGGGTCGCTCTTCGTCCGTCGTGATGAAGATCGACGAGCCACGCTTCTCGAACGCGACCTGGTTCGCCGTGATCACAATGGGATCCTCGAACGGCGTCACGATCTCGTTGAGATACGCCCGGGCGATGCGAATGATTTCTGTCGTACCCGGCTTCACTTTCAACTCAACGTTGGTCTCTACCTCCTCGCCAAGAACGTTCTCCCGCTCAGAAAGCGATGCGCTGGATTGGCGCGAGGCCGCGACTGCTTCCTTTGCAACCGACGCGGGAACACTCGGCAGCGGCAACGTGCCCACGGCTTCGACCGGCGGCACATCCGCCTTGGCCTTCGATTGTGCGAGCTCTACGTTTTCCACTCCCGGCGGCGCCGCGAGTGCGCATGCCGGGATTAGAGCGAACAGGAAAAACCGCAGTGAGGACTTCATTTCCAACGATCTCCGTCAGTGATTGGCGGCGGTGCGCCGATCGCCCGCTGGCGTGTCCGCCGTGACCGGCGAGCCCTGATATGGTTTAAACGCCGTGATCCACGGTCGACCGAATCGAATGTCCACAATCATTTCGTACGTGCGCGTGACCTTGATGGCCTTTCCAGACACGCCTTGAGATGCAAACTCGCCAGTGACGAAGATCTTGTTTGTCGCCGGCTCGTGAACCACTTGACGCGGCTGAAAGCTGACAGTCAGTGAATCCCGTTTGATATCGACGATTTGATCTGACAGCGCCTTCTCGATCGCACGATAGGCAGACGGTGAGAGAAGATTGCCAAGCGAGGTCTTCACGAAGTCTGCGTTACCCGGGGTAATATTCCCCGACAACTGCGCCACCATCAGCGCGAAGGCCTCGCGGTAGCCTTCGGACGCAGTCGATGAGCCCACCTTCTCTGTTTTCTCGAGGTGCGCCGGCACCAGTCGGACAATTTCATCCTTCTGGTACCACCCGAGTACCGCCAAGAGATTGGTCACCGCCAACAGCACGATGACGGTGTTCTTCTTCAGGTTGTCGGCTTTGAGTTCGCCGAGCCCCTTGCGCAGACCAGTCAGTCGCATGCTTGCTCGCTCACCGTTAGGGGACAAACTCGCGGATGTATGGATTCGGCATGGTGTATGCCTTGCCGCCACCAATGAGGCCGTACCAGTAGCCCAGGTGCAGCAGGAAACCGTCCGGGTTCCCTTCCTTCATCCTGCGAAACAGTTTCGTGATGACGACGGCGAGCGCCAGGCACACAACCTTCTGGTTGAGCAGCACGCCCAGCACGAAGACAAACATCGCGGGCAGTAGCTCATCAGCAGGCCACATCAGGATGTAGAACTGATCATCCAGTGTTTGCGGCATTCGAACGGCTTTCATTCGGGCACCTCGCCTATCGTCGAGCGTATTCAACGATGGCGCGGCGGCGTGACTGGACGTAGGAAGCGTGCTTTGAATGCACTCCAGCGCACGTGAGCGGACCACGGCCTTGAAGGCGTGAAAACGCCTTGGTGCACACCACGGTCGTAGCGCACGCGCAAGGTCAACACGCCTTCGTGCGTCCTGCGCTCGGCCGCGCGCTCACATCGTCAGCTTGTTACACGTGATGCTGGGCGTTTGCGATGAGCACAGTGGTCGCAAAGACCACTGCCGCACCCCAGATCGGCACCACACTGGGATGCACGTAGAAGGGCAGAACGAAGTACATGAGCGGGCTCATCGATAACAGCACGAGAGCCCGTTTCGCGAACACATGCTTGTCCGCACTCGCATAGGCGAAGGTGGAACGCTTGAGCGCACGCTGCGCGAGGCCTTCGATCAGCGCGCACGCCACGAAAAATGCGATCAACGGGAGCCAATGCAGGATCAGCTGCGATCGATACAGCGATTGGTAGATCACCCACCAAAAGGCATCGAGACGTTCTTCGAGCCAACTAAACCACCACGGCGCGAGGTTCTCCATTCCATGCTTCGGGATCGCGGGATCGGGAAGCAGTTTTTCGTACCCGGCCTTCACTGCTCCGGTACGAACGAACCAGCCGTCGTAGGTCTGCTCGGTACTATCGGAGAGAAGGCCTTCGACTCGCTGGCCAAGGTAGACGCTCACCAGCTGGCGCTCACGACTCAACTGGTCCTGAATCCACTCGGCGTTCACCAATACGACAACAAACACCGCCTGGATCAACCACAACAACACGAGCACCACAATGCGACCCATGGCTCTTATCCGTATCGCGAGACAAGGTGCTCGAGCCGGCCCGCGAGCGGCGCGACTGTGTCCGCCCCACGCAGCAGAAAGCGCAAGAGAACGATAAGGCGAAAATCCGCGGGCGAGACCTCGACGTATGACGAGTCCGCCGGTCGACGGCGGCGCGTTGCCGTCGGCATACCGCCCGCCGCTTTCCACCATGCAAGCAGAGTCGCTTCAAACGGGTTCCACGCACCAACCTGCTCAGAGTTGGAGATCCCGATCCGCCACTCCAATACTTCAGGCAGCGGATACAGCAGACCGCGAAGGTAGGCGTAGTACCGCTCGCGGTCAGATGCACCCTCCTCCGCGCCTTCCCAACCCTCGATGCCGAAATGAATGCAGCGCGTCAGCAGGGGACACTCATCATTCACGGAAGGAATCCACGTCGTCAGGTACCGCGCAAGATTGAAGGTCATACCGCGCACCGGCGACCAGGCGCGTGTGATCGACTCCCAGTGCGAGTAGCGATCGAGCGGACGCAACACACGTCGCACGACTTGTTGCGGCTGGTGTGCGTGCCTTGAGCGGGCTGCGTCAAGGATGATGGCCGCGCCGTCGTTCTCGGTCGTTGTGAGGTTCATACGGTAGGTAGTACGACGGGAATTCTGCCCTTCCGAATTTTTCCACCGGAGTACGAGGCGAAGTACTCCAGGTCCGGCAAGTGCGCCAACGCTTCCTGCGGTACGACCTCCATGAGTTCCTCGCTTCCGCGCGCGCCGTAGGAGCCGACATGATTCAGCACTTCACCGTCCGCCACAGTGCTCGTGCCGTGATGACTCGCGACGCTGTTCACGAAGGTCTTGCCAAAACCTTCCATCACGAACTGTGCGGTCATCCCATCCGTCGTGCGGCCGACGATCGTGGAGTTGGCGTTGCCCAGCACTTGCCTCGCGCGGTCCTCAGAACCGAGTTTCGCGACGAAGTCCGAGAACGTTTGCGAAAAGAAGATGACGCAGTAGCCCGCACCGCGTCCCTTGTTCAACATCTGGATAAAAGGCTGATTGACCGCTTCGTTTGCTTCGTCGACGAACACGTTCAAGTTCGGCTCGAACTTCTGGCTGTTGAATCTCGCGCCTGCATACGACGTGAGGTCCGCCGTAAAGATCGAGGAGATCGCGGATGCCACCACGGCATCTGACAGCGCATCCAAGCCCACGTAGATCACCGCACCCGAATCCGCGATCGTCGCGCCATTCAAGATGGGCCGTGTGTCGACTGGATTGTCGCGGTTCGGCGAGAGTAGCTCGGCGAGATCGCCGGCGGTCAGCATCGCGAGCACCGGAAGCAGCGTTGCAAGCATTTTCTGCGCGTGCGCGTGATCGTGTTCGAACATCTGGATGAGGCCGTCCACCGGACCAATGCGCGCAGGATTCTGGCGCTCGCGCTTGTAGTACTCGACGAGTGCAACTGTTTCGTTCGGTGTGCTCGGGCTCGGCCGCCGATGCTTCCCAACATTCTTGAGATACGGCTCGATGGCCTGACGCCAGTCGATGCCATCCTCGGTCAGTTGTTTGACGATGGTGTTGTGGAGCAGTTGATCCACTCCACCTTCGACGTAGCGGCGAATCGTCGCGAGCGTTGGACGTTCGCCCATCGTGTATACGCACCCTTCGACAACCAGGTACAAGACACGCCAGCCGAACGCGGACCACGGATCGACACCAGACTCACTTGGGATGAGCGCGGCGATGCGGCTTGCGACTTCAGTCGTGCGCGTCCAATTCGCGAGCGGATCAATGCAGACGCTGTCTTTCGGAAACGCGGGGTGAAAGTATGCGAAGTCGTCTTCACGATTTGCGAGACGGCATACCTCGCGGACGAGCTCGAGGAGCTCCTTGTCGCCCTTTGGATCCAGGATGACGACAGTCTCTCGAGGCTGGCGCAGAATGGCTTGCGTCGCGAGCAGCGCCAGTAATCGCGTCTTGATCGCGCCGGTTTTCGCGGGCACGAACACATGGCCCTTGATGTCCTTGATCGGAATGTATTGGTCTTCCTCGCGCGGCTCGAGGCCGTGAAGGATCGGATCGCCGTGCGAGGGACTGCCTAGCTTGAGCACGCGCCGAAGCAAGCTGGAGCACGGTGGGCGCAAGGCATCGCGGTTGCATTTCTGCAGGTCATATAGGCGCTGCGTGTGATCGCGGCGCCATTCGAACCCATAGCCCATCCAGACGTGGCCGGGGCGCGCATCCATCTTTTTCTTCACTTCCGCCACGGAGATCACGATCGGCGCGCGGCCATCCAGCCAGAAGCGGTACTTCCACACGCTCATCGCCTGACCGAATCTCAAGGCGGCAATGCTCGCCGCAAGGATCGCCGCAATGACGAGGGGTGGATCGGGATAGCGAGTTCCGCCGATCAGAATCGCGCACAACACTGCGGCGAAGCACCACGTCAGGCTCGTGTAAGCCTCATACGCAGGACGCCACAAGTGCAGGCTGGACAGCTGCACGGCGCTATCCGCCCGTCATGAAGAACGATGCAATCCTGGGCGTAAGGACGATAAATTGTTCAGGCAAATGGTCTTGCCCTGGCCGGGCTCGTTGAATGCGCCGCCCACTGCCCTTTCCTGAAACGAGAAGACCCTGGGCTTCACAATCCTGGAGAAAGTCTTGCGGCCGCTCTGTGAACGGCTCGATTCCGTCCGGATACGCAAGTGCGACGCCTTCGGAGTGTTTGAACACGACTTTGAACGCGGGATCATTTCGTGTTTTGAGCGCCACGGAACGCAGTGTCTTGCCGGCCTCTCCATAGCGTCCCAGCGCTGACAGATCCGATGCCGCGAGCTGAGATTCCGCGGGCGTGTGTGCTCTGCCGACTTCGGCGGTACTTACGTTCGTTCGCTCGACGGCAGGCACTACGTCCTGATCCTCGGTTTCCAGCGCGCCCGCTTGTGTGGTGTCCGCGGGTCGCCTCTCCGGATGCTTGCCCGAAGGGGACAGCAGATCCTGCTGAACACTGACCACCTCAGCGGACCCAGCGCTCGAGGGTACTTCGAGCGGCTCGACACCGCTGAGATCCAATCCGATGAGTTCAGGGTCGGCGAGTCGAACGACCTCGAGTCCGCTTTTTGGTATGCCGCGCGCGTCCGGGGTGATCTTGTAGTAGTGCTTGAGGCCACGAGTGGTGTGTGGGTTCGGCACGAGAATGCCGTTCGAAGTCAGCAGCTCCGCGAGCGTATCCACGTCAGAGGGGACGCCAGTCACACCCAGCGCTCGCAGCCGTACTTGGAGGTCGGTCGCTGCCGTCTTCCACGCGAGGTACGTACCGCTCGTCATGTGCCACACACGACCGTTGGGATCGTTCAATGTCCACTTCTCGCGGACTAGACCTCGAAGCGCCTCGAGAATGCGATGGTGAATCTGGACGCCTGAGACGGTGTCGGCCTGCGTTGTGCCCTTCTGCGAAAGATCCTGGTCGATGGCCGCTTGGTACGCCGCGTCGACGAGCTCGCCAAATCGACCATGCTTCTGTCCCGCGAGAACACCGAGAATCATCTCGACTACGTGATCTCCCGCGGACTGCAGATAGGTGAGACCCGATGCCGTGATGATGCGAGAGGCGATCCAAATCCCTGCCTCCTCCACCGGACGGGCGTCGCCCTTGTCGCGCCATTGGACATTGAGCTTCGAGGTGTTTGTCCGCTTCATCCATCCCCACAGAGGTTCGCCAAATGGATCCCACACCTCGCCCGTTTCCGTCGCCACGACTTTCGCATTCACTGCGGCTCGGCCGAGCGGTCGGCACAATCCGGCCACGAACGTCGCATATCGCCACACCCGATCGCGCCCCCGGTTGTGGATGTCGGTGCTGATGGGACCGGAGAGAAACTTCCCATCTGCGCGTCGATAAGCGAGGCAGGCGGTCTCGATTGCGAATCGAAGTAGTCCGCCCGTTTCCGAGTGATTCTCGTTGCGCGACGCTGGGACGAGATGAACGTACTCGGCGGCCTGGAGGACGAGCGCCTGGATGAGACGATCGAAATCATCCCGCGCGTAACCACTCTCGAGCCGCACCGCCGTCAACCGCTGTCGGTGGCGCAGAAGGAGCTGACGTGGCTCTATGTTCAACTGCGCACGCTCTTCGTCGACTTCCGGAGTCAGCGGAAATCGCTTGGTGCTTTGTGTTCCGAAAAAGCTTCTAAACATTGCGACACCATTCGCCCACGCCAGGGAGTGGAGGCAATGTAGCGATGGACAGTGCACGCGTTCGTGCGCAAGCGTGCTTTCAAGGCCATGCGAGATGCGCCGAGGTGTCACGGCCACACTTCACCATCGGGGCGTAGATGGGTATTTGCTACGAGGTCGCCGATGAAACGTTTTTCAGCATTGGTGCTTGCGTTAGGTTGCAGTTCTTGCGCGAACCAACCTTCAAATGACTTGGCATCTTCGGATGCATCCTTGGCCCGTAGCGCGCAGGCCGGAGCGCCCATTGGGCTCGCGCGCGTGAACTTCCAGCCGGGTGTCGCCATCATCGAATCTTCGGTGGAACACGTCCTGTATCCCGGCAATGAGATCAAACGTCCGGCACAGTCCAAGGCTACAAAACAGCGCCGCGCCGCTGAGCTGCCGATCAAGCCGGTCTTATCTCCACAGCCCGCCCCCGAGCGTGTTGTGCCGATCGCCGCTCAGCGAAGCGCCACGATGCAGCTCGATCTGCGTGCGTCGCCTGCGAGCGAGGAAGAGTTGCGTGGCGCGTGGCTCAGACACTGCAAGGACTCACCCGAGATGACGTCGCGCGACTGGGAGATCGTAACGACGACGATCATGCCTTCGGACATCGCCGAGTATTGGGATAAGCACTGCACAGAAGGCAGCTGACGCGGCGAGATTCCCGAGTAGTACTCTGGTTGTCGTGCAGGTGACCCCGAAGGAGCGACTGTACGAGAACGGTAGAGTCCGCCGCGCTCGACGACGCTTCTAACGGTCAAGCGCGTTGTGTGTCCAGACCACCGCTACGCTTCCGCAATTTCGTTCCGAGCCATTGCTGGATTGTGCCCGACAAGCGGTGACCGCATTCGGGTGGAGCGTACGACGAGGCTCTGGTTCGAGCGACGAACGCGGCGCTTCTGCGGGGCGCACTCATCGCAGTAGCGGCGCCCGCGAGCGATCGTTGCATCGCTCAAGCGCAAGTATGTGCCGCAACCTAAGCAAAACACGCGACCCACCGTGTAACAGACTGGACATACGGTGCGTTCGCTGAGGATGAGGTACGGCAAGCGACATTGTCCGCAATTTCGATGGGCGACCTCCCCTTTCTGGTAAAGCTGCACGAGGTTGTAGCAATGCTGCAGACCGAGGACGCCCGGTTGGCACGCGGATTCGCGATAGGCATCGTAGGCGGCGAGCAATCGTTGACCTGGCGTATAGCTCGATGGTTGAAGCTCGTACGCCTGCAACAGCAAGCGGCCGTGCACCAGCCGGTGCGGATCCTGCTGAAACCAGATGCGCGAGTCATTTGCGCGGCCCGTCGTACCACCATGTCCGCGCACAATCTGTCGAACAAAGCGCGCTCCAAACCCCGTGAGCTCGGTAATCAGTGTCGTACCGGCTCCGCGTCTTGCAAGCTCGATGGATAGGACGACATCCTGCGCACTGCACGCCAACGCTCTCTTCAGCATGTGAATCCCCTTGTTCTTGAAGTGATCGGCGCCGTCAGATCGGTCGCCGGATAAGTTCTGAGCTACGCCTCCAAGCCGACAGTCATGATTGCAGTCTGCTGCGAGATCCGAGTAGCGCGCGGGCCTTCGCAGCGCGCACCGATCATCAATCGATCCCAGATCAGCGGTTGCAGCGGTGCACGCAGTTTCAGCAGCGCAGTGGAGCGATCTGCTAGAGCGTACAGATCGCGTACACCGTATCGGGAGAGATCATCGACCGCGTGACGCGAAAGACCGAACTGCATTTGCGGAATCGTGAGATCGAGCCGAGCCATGCCCCAGACGACCTCGAGCACGAATCGTGTGAGCGCGCGCAGATCCTCAGGGAGGTCGACCGTCTTTCGATCAGGAGGCCAGTCGTGAGGGTGTCGAGTGAACAACTCCTCCGCCGCATCAGAGAGTACGACGAGCGGCATTCGACACTTGATAGCCGTTGCCCGGCCTTCCTCAGTCGAGTTTCGGATCTTGTTTGCGACGGCATCACTTGCGCCCAGCAGTCGCAACACTCGGCAGCTCAGCTCGGCGTTCAACGCGAGGCGAAAGAACTCACGATTGATGGTGATGAGGTCATTGACGTTGGCTTCCATGTCCGCGTCTCCTAAAGCGCAAGTGCGAGCTTCACAGAGCTCAGGCTATCGAGCTCCCTTCGTATTGTGAGAACCGCGGCCGCATACGGGATACCGTTCTCGATCTTCGCGCTGTGATAGCGCGCGATGGCGATGCGCACGTCGCCCCCGAATTGATCGAGGTTTTCGCGAAGGATCTCCGCGGCCACATCGATGTTCTCCGTCGGGTCGAGCAGATCGACCGGATTGCTGACGCGATGACCATTCCAGTGCCAGCTAATCTGCATCAGCCCGACATCGATGTTCCTGATACCTTGCGCGATGAGTTCGGTGAGCTTCGCCGCGGCTTGCTCGCACGTATCGAAGTACATCGAGCCCACGCTCGGCGAATGGAGTGTCCAAGGCCACGGCCTGACCTGACCGTCTGGGAAATGTCGCCGGCTCTCCTGAAGCGCGATCGCGTACAGATCAAGAGCGTCGACGTTGAATCGAGTTGCAGAAACCATCCATGGAGATAGGGAGGCTTCCTGTTCCTTCGGGTGGGCGCATGAGGCGGGAGGTTTCGAAACAACCTTGGGCGGGTCATCGATCAGGTTTCGGGACGCTGTGACGACGACTTCCTCGATCGCTGCTGCTTCGGTGACCCAATACGCCGCGAGAACGGCGAAAAGCCCGGTTGCCAGGTATGCCAGTTTCATCTCCCTCACCCCATGGCCACGACCAGTCACCTGTCCGGGCCAGATTCACGATTGGTGTATCCCGGAAACCCGGGGTGTTAACGGCGGGATGCGGACGGGACGACAAACGGGACCGTCCTGACCGTCGCTGCGTGTGGAACATAGTGCGAATCCCGTGCGCTTGCAATACGTGAACTGCTTCATAGCGGATTGCTGTACATCTGTGGTCGCTTCCACCGCGTAGTTGAGCGTGCGGTCGGGGCGAAATTCGCCGGTTTTCGGTCGCGACGGAGGGGAACGTGGCCGGGAACATCCCGTCTAGCCGAATCGCACCATGTTGGGACGTGACGCTCTCCCCTTTTCACATTTGACACTGGCAAAATCGCGCAACTCATAAACACAAGACGAAATTCTCGATGGCGCAAGAAGGGCACATGGCTCAGATCGTGGTGTTTGACCCTCACGTCGCCGTTCGCGCGGGGCTGCGCGTCCTGCTTGGGGGACCCGACATTCAGATCGTTGCCGAGGCGGGATCACAGGACGAGCTTTTCGGGACTATCACCGCCGGTTCCCAACGCGCCTACGTCCTTGGATTCAGCGTATCGGCGGTTCCGGAATGCGTCGCGATGACCGAGGCGGTGCTTCAGCGGGACGGGGATGCGCAGATCCTGGTGTATGCCACGTACGAGGCGCCGGAATTGGTGTCTGAGATCTACGAGGCGGGAGCGAAGGGGTACGTGCTCAAGACTGCGGAGCCCGAAGTGCTACGCAGCGGCGTCCTGCGGGTCGCTGAGGGCGAGCATTACTTCATGCCCGGCATGGCCGACCAGATCGCCCTGTATCACACGACGGGTATCACCCAGCAGCATCCACGAACGTTGCTCAGCCCTGAGGAACTGAAGATCTTCATCATGCTGGCCAACAAGATGCCGATCCCGGATATCGCGGGTTCGCTCTCGATCAGCGAAAAATCCGTTCGGAATCGGGCAGTGACGATTCGTCACAAGCTCAGCATCAGCCGGGAGAACTTCACGAAGCACGCTCGCTATCACAAGTTGATTTAGCTTCCCTCCTCCACGTTGGGTCGCGGCTCGGTTTCGGAGAGCCGAGCTCGCAGCTCGGCGTTCTCGCACTGAGCGGCATGTAGTTCTCGTTTAGCGGCTAGATAGACGTCGGGGTGCACGCCCCGCGGACGAAGCGCTTCGCGCGCCTTGAGTTCTTGGCGCAGATCGTAGATCTGACCGAGATACATATCCTGGTGTGCCAGCTCGCGATGCTCGGCAAGTTCGGCGCGCTCCCTCATGGCGACGAGCTCGCGCTCAAGTTCTCCGATTTTCTGGTCTTTGCGTTCCACCACAGCTTGCAGCTCTCTGGCGCGCTCAGCCCAGACGATGTCAGCCTGCGCTGGCCCAGGGGCCGCACCGGGCCGAGCCCTGACTCGATTCAGCGCGGCGCGAATCCGCTCGTTAGTGCCCGCGTGACCCACACGCGCACGCAGCGCCTTGGCAACATCACGAACACCGGGGATGCCGTCGGCCCAGCGCGCCTCAGTCGCGAACAGCGACGCGATTGCGCTTTCGATTTGCTCATCCGAGACCCATTGCCGCATTTGCGAACATGCTCCGACTCGCAGGTGGGAGCATTATCCGTAACGACTCGTAACAAGCAACGCCTAAGGCGCATGACGCAGGCTCGAACCCTTGGCAGCCGCCTTCAGACGGCATCGATTCAAGCCTAAAACGTTGATTTTATTATGAGAAATCTTTCCGGATGTTCCACGCCAATGTTCCACGGCGCAAGCGGGAGACGGCCCGGGCAGTTTTCCGCTTTTTCTTTTCAAAACAGCGAGTTAACTCGGTTTCGTCACGAAACCACCGCTACGCCTGCGTGAGGGTATCGACTATCTCCTTGACCGTCGCCAGCACATCCTCTCGGTTCTCAGGCGTGATGCCATTGGGAAATGCCAAGGTCACCTTCCCTTTCGTATTTCGGGTTACGAACGCCCTGCCCTGCTTGCCGACGTTGAAATCCTTCTTCAGTGCCGTGCTCAGGCTGGAGCGCTGGGGCGCCGCTATCAGCAGCTTCAGTCGCGCGGACGCGCGCTTGTCCTTGTGGGATCCCGACCGTCCCATCTGCTCCGCAGCCTTGATCACGATGCCACGGGTAGATTCCTGCTCGATCAACGAGGCGACCTTCGCCGCGTCCTCCACCGGAATCTCGCGCACGTCCGGGAAGAGCTTCCGTATCGCCCCCACATCCATGATGCCGGCGGCGCGCACCATCTTCGAAACTTGCGCTGGAGACCGCCGAATCGACTTCGCCAACTCCTCCTGGTTCGGGAACACCTTCTCCTTCAGGTGCCTCGCATAGGACATCGCAGACTCCATCGGCGATAGCCCTTGCCGGTCATGATTCTCAATATGCATCCGGACCGCTGCCTCGCGATCCGAAATCTCGGCGACCTCGATCTTGAGGGGGATCCCCAACGTCTCGCACGCGTATCGCCGACGCCCGCCAATGACGATCTCATAGTCGAAGTTCGGATCTCCCTTGAGCTTCCGCGCCAGCGCTGGATCCTTCTGTCCGTCTTGCCGGATCGATTCGATCACGTCACCGCATGACTCCGGCGTGTACCAGATCGGATCCCGGTCGTGATACGGCCAGAGCTTGCAGCGCTTCGCGTCGACACTCAGCACCGCCCGACGTTCGGCCATCGGAACCGGACTGCCGCGCAGGGCCATCTGCGACGCGGCAAAATGGGCCTTCGCCTCCGTTCCGCCAGCGGTCGGTCCGCCGGTTGAGGTGGTCGTCGGCTTCTCTTCCGACTTGCCGTCGCCCTCTTTCGCATAATCAAGAAGCGACTTGCCTCCAAACAATTTGCTGCCGGCCATTACGCTATCCCCTTCTGTAGTAGATCAGCCTGTTTCGAAGGCCACTCCTGCTTGATGGCGATCTCGACTTCCTCGAGCACGCTCTCGATCATTTGCAACGATTCCCGCGGCGGCTTCTCTTCCTCGAACGGCGTGCGGAACATGATCGCCCCGTTCATCACGTCGCGGTTGTGCATGAACACCCGCTCGAATGGTACGTCGCCCATCTTCTCCTTCATGAGATCCTTGAACTCCTTGTGGGACTTGTACTGTCGGTTAAAGAGCGTGCACAGGATGTGAATCCAGCGAATCTGATGATCCGGAGCAATGTCTGCGATGTAGCCTCGGATCATCTTCATGAACTGCACGGTCGAGGCAAAGTCGTACATCTTCGGCGGCGCCGAGACCAGGAGCGCATCCGCAGCAATCAGGACGCTGAGCGCAATCATGCCGTTCGAGGGTGGGCTGTCGATGAGGATGACATCGTAGTTCTGGGCGACTTCCTGGATTCCATTTCGGAGCTCCTTCAGGAATTCACGAACGCCTTCCGGCCCCTGACGCGCGAGGTGCACGATGATGCCGATCTCCGCCTCCGACAACGCGAGGCAGGCCGGGATCAGGTGTATGTTCGGCCAATGCGTCGTGCGGATCAGCTGCTGCAGCGTGTTCACGTGACCCGACAGGTACGCCAGAATGGTGTCGGTGTCCGTGAGATCGCGGTCCGGCAGATACCCGAACATCGATGTGGTCGTCGCCTGGTGATCGGCATCGATCACGAGCACTCGATACCCCTTCAGGGCCAGGTAGTGCGCGAGGTGAATGCAGGTCGTCGTCTTTCCAGCGCCGCCCTTGAAGTTTTGCGATGCGATGGTGATGGGCGGATCGGTCTCCGGGTTGCGCCAAGGCAGCGTGCCGAAGCGCTCCCTGAACGCTTGGATGTGCTCCATCGTGTAACCTACGCGGCGACCGTTTGCTGGATTGCGCGCCAGCTCAATTCCGAGTTCCGTCTCGTAGCGAGCGAGTGTGGTACGGTCTTTCCCGACCATTACGGCGGCTTCGGCGGGTGAGAACAGACGCCGCAGCGTCTTGCGCTCGTCAGGCGAAAAGCCTCGCCGGACCATCGAAGCAAGGAAGTCTTCGCACCGCGCGATGACATCGTCCAGCTTGTCTAATGCACTCACTGTAGGCACAATGCGCTCCTGTTGTTTGCACGGATTTCTGGTGGAAACTACCAAAAATGCGTGCAGAGGGATACACAGGCCGGACGCACGTGCAAGAAAAATCCACCATGAGGGCGCTAGGGGAGGTGATCGGCGACAAGCTGATCGTTCCTCAACCGGTCGACCCCGAGGCTCGGGCGCAACTAGAGGAGCGCACAAAGCAGGCGTTGAACGGCGGATGCACGCGCTATGACGCGTTCCTGATGTTGTCGCGCTTCTTCGATCCACGAGTGGTGCGCGAGGTGTTTCCCGAGTTCACCGCACCGCGCGCCGCGCCAGCCGGAAACAACGCCACCGCGCTCGCCGTGCCCCAGCAGACTCCGACATCGACCCTCAGCCGCTGCGAGCAGGACGAACTGGCGTTCCAATATGTGCCGCTCATTCAATGCTCGTTCCCGCACAGCGACGTATCGCCGGCGAATGCGTTCACGCGACGCAATGGCCGGTTGGAACTCACGATCGCGACGAGCCGCGTTGAGCTCGGTCTTCCGTACGGAACGCCCGCACGACTTCTGACGATCTTCATCACGACCGAAATCGTTCGGACGCGGAGTAGGGAAGTGTGGCTCGGACGATCTCTTCAGGACTTCCTCAAGAAAATCGGTGTCCCTATTACCCGCGGCGAACGTGGATCCATGGCGATGTACGCCAACCAGTTGCAGCGTCTCATCCACACACAATTCTCGATCAACGAGACCATGGAGGACGGTGCAGGGAGGCAGGGTCTGCGGTTCAGGCAGACACTTCTGTTTGAAGACGGTCTGCTTTGGTGGGACGATGACTTCGTCACGAGTAGCGGCAGCACACTGCTCGTGCACGACGGCGTGTTCCAGTCAATGCTCGAGCGCTCCGCACCGCTGCAGGCATCCGCAATCCAGGAGCTGCGCAAGAGTCCGATGGACTTGGACGTCTACGCATGGCTCGTCCATCGCTTGTACACCCTGGGGCGTCCCTCGCGCGTGCTCTGGGACCAGCTCTCAGCGCAGATCGGTCACACCTACACAGAGCTCCGCGTGTTCCGACATTGGTTCCTCAAATCGCTGCGCCGCGTGCACAGCGTCTATCCCGAGGCCAACTTCACCGTAGAGGACTCAGGCATCCTGCTCAAGCCTTCACGGCCGCATGTGCAGAACCGCGCTATCCGCGAGCTCCTCAAGAGCTGAAGTTGCGTCCCGGAGCGCTTCCAGGCGCTGCTTTGAAACCTATCCGCTCCCAGCACTCACCGTCGAATCGGATCGATGCCGTTACAACCCTAACGGCACAAACAAAATTTCCGACGGCATTTGCGAGAAAAACTCCAAGAAAATCAGCGGATTTCTTCGATCCGTGCATCGAGAAGGAATATTTTGGCGTGTTCTTGTAGTTCTAAGTCCGTGTTTTGTAAGGAACTGTTAGACATGCAACGCACATCTCTGACGCATTTCGTGGAATCTCTAACGATCAGCCAGGCCGTCTCTAACACCAAGCCGTTGAATCGCTACGGCAAACCTCCACAAGTCGTTGATTACACGAGACAACCCCGTGCCTCCTATAGGCTCTCCCTGTATGTCCCCTTTAATAAAGCCTGTCTTGCCCGGACGATTTATATAGAGCTGGGCAAAAGCAAAGAGAGCAAGCGCAATCAAAGACGCGGAGGGGGAAGGACGGTTCGCACGCCAACAAGAACGCCGCCCGATGTTGGCGAGTCGATCGCAGTGGGCTGGGGAGGGGGCGATCTACGTCAGTTCGAAGAACGCGCGAACACCTGTCGCGAACGGTCGCCGACCGTGTTCTCTACGACCTCCCAACTGTGGAGGCCGAATCACGGATACCTTCGCGTGGGGGTCCTTGACAGCCTGGCGGATCGAGTCGAGCGTTGAATCCAGCATCGGTTCTTCGAACTGACGCCGCACGGCGTCGGTTGCGGAGGTCAGATCAATCACTATTCGCATCTGAGACCCCAGGTTGGACGGGGTCTTAAACAGTACGCCATGGCATTGGCGCAGCTGGCATGGAAAACTGCCGAAATAGGCCACTTATTCGAACATGCGACGGCCTTGGCCCGTGATACACGTCTTCTGCGAACTGCGGTTCATGGATCGTGTTCTGGTCAACCTATAACGACAGATACAAGGAGACGTTAGATGCTCATCCTCACTCGGAGAGTCAGCGAGACAATCAAAATCGGCGACGACATCGAAGTCACCGTGCTTGGGGTGAAAGGAAACCAAGTGCGTGTGGGCGTCAAAGCGCCGAAGGAAGTCAGCGTTCATCGGGAAGAAGTGTACGAGCGCATTCAGCAGGAAGAGGCTCACGCTAGAAAGCGAGCCTGAAGTTCTCAGCCTCCCATAAAAAATGGGGTGGCGAGCATCGCGCTCACCACCCCGATTTCAGTTCCTATGCTGCTCGTGGTCGCGTCATTGCGTCCTGCAGCATCTCAAACATCACCGGCGCCAGTTCCTCCATTCGCTGGATTGTCCGCGAGACCGGAAAGATCTCCGAAATCCCGGGCACGTTGATGCCTATCCCATAGACCTCAATGTTGCCGCGCCAACAGCGCTTTACAGTCTCGATGCATCCCTGACACTGCGACGCTGGCGGCTCACCGTCAGTGAAGACCATGAGCATCTTGCGAGGCTCATCACGCGCGTCGAGTTCCGCCGCACACCACAGCATCGCTTCCAACATTGGCGTTCCACCGCAGGCTTCAACGCCGCGGTGGCGATGCGCAGTTTTCGACAGCTGTTCGCGAAAGCTCGTGAGAATCTCCACGTCGGAGTCGACGCCAGGAAAAACGCAGCTCATCACGCTGACTCCGCGAATCGAGTCCAATGCCGAACTGCACGCCAACGCCGCATCGAGCGCGAATCCCATCGAGCTCCTCATCGAACCCGATCGGTCGATCAACACCGTGACCGCAGTGTTGATGTCCTTGCTCATCGTTTTGCGTTTGAAGACCCGAGGATCTCCCAACACTGCTTTCACAAATCGACGAGGGTCCGTTCGAACACCTTGCCGCTTGTACCGCACCTGCGAGAGTCGCGAGGACTCCACGAAGGCGCGCAGCCGAGTGCGCAGCGCGCAGGTCGCGCCGGCCACTTCAGCCAGCACCGCCGCCGGCGAGAGAGCCGGCTCGGTCAACGGTGTGGTCGCCCGACCCACGTCAGCGCCGGCGCCCGCTTTCTTTACCGCGTCCGCCGCTTGCTCACTGAGCGCCTGGCCAGCGAGCTCGCCGGTACCAGGCGACGGCGCACCCGTGTCGCACAGCATCTCACGCAGCGAGTCTCTGCCAGGACCATCCTGCCCTGATCCACTCGCGTTTCCACTCGTCGGATCGGTGGGCCCCGATGCAGTGCCGTCGTTGCCACCGGCCGGTTCCTGTCCATCCTGTTCGCCCGTACCTGAGCCAGCAGGGGAGGGCGGTGGCGGTTCCTTTGCTTCCTCTTCGATGATCTCCACGACCGCTTGAGCCAGTTGCAACGCGTCTTGCGACGTTTGCAGCTGTGCCGTACGACCGATTGCCGCACCGATTCGGATGCACGCGCTCTTGGGAAAAGTCGCGCGGCAAATGCCCTCTGCAGTTTCCGCATGTTCGGCCAACGCGTCCTGTCCCAGAAGCTCATTGCGCAGGCGAAAGGCGATGTACTTCCCCAGTTTCTCGCGCGCGCTCGACTGGGCAGTTGGAGCCGCCAACTGGCCAAGAGATACGAGCTTCCCAACCAACCTCTTCAGATTAGTCTCGAATCCCGGGTACTCCTGACCGAGTGCCTTCTCGATTCGGATGTCCTCGAACGTGTTCCACAGTTCATGCTCGAGCGGTGTCCTCGGATGGACCTCCGTCGTGTAGCGAACATGCGCTGCCTCGTGCTCGAGGAATCCAAATGCCAACACTTCCACGTCGGGATCCTCGAACGGCAGTGTCGGCAGCACGATGGTTTGCCCATCAGTACGCGCCTCTTCACCGCCGATGCGAACATCCACCTTCATCGACCGACCAATCGCTTTCGCGACGATCGGAAGCGCCGACTGAATTGTCTGAGCGCGTCGTATCGAACCACTCATACATCACCTCCTAGAACCACAATCCGGACGCCGGCTCCACCACAGGGGGAAGGGCAGGGGTGCGAATCGGAGGTTCATCGAACTCCAACTCGGTCTCGATCGGTTCGATCAGCGCGCGATGTGAGGTGGGGGTCGACACATCACTGACACCCGTCGTGCCACCGCGAAGCACTGCATCGCCGTGTGCGCACATCGCATTAGCGGATCGCAGTAGGGACAACAGTCCCACAACCGCAAACAAGTTGGCTCCATTGATCTCTCCATGCTTCGGCATGGTGCCGAGCACATTTCGAATCTGAGCGATCACCGGCCCGATGCGCGGATCCAGGTACTGCAAGGCTTCCAGCTTGCGCTCGATCGAGAAGATCGGACGCAAGGCCTTTTGGCCCACAACATCACGGTTTTCGTACGAGCGCTTCCAGGCCTCCTCAGCTTCCGCTTCGATCTCCTGGAACAACTGGCCTGCCAGTCCGCCAATCGCTCGACCGAGACCGCTGTTCACCGTGTCTGCCACATCGCCGGAGACAGGCTGAACACGAAACACCTCGTATCCAAACTGAAGCCGGCCGGCCACGTATCCGATGTCGGGCAATGCCCGTTCAATCGCTGCACTCCACTCCGAGTGCTTGCTCTTCCAGTCTTCGATCTCGGATCGAAGCGAGTTCACGAAGGCCTGTGCCTTAGTGGCGAACTCCTTGCTGAGTGTGTCGAGCTCCGAGGTGAGCTTCGGCAACACATCGTCGTTCGTGGCGTATCCGCCAAGAAATCGAACGCACAAGCGATGACACGAACGCTCGGCGGCTCGTTTGAGATTCTTGAGCTCATCGAGCTTCGCCGGGTCGCACAGTTTCAAGCTCCCTAGTGACGCTACCGTCTTGGGGGGAAGTTTCGTCGCGACATCGCCGAAGTCCTCAGCCTTCAGCCGCCGCTGTCCAGTCCACAACGAAATCGACAACTGGATGCAGACCGTCTTGTTCAAAACAGCCATCGTCGACATTGAGATAACCTCCGTCGAATGCATAGGCGTGAGAGCACGACAAGGGCTTGCGCATTGCCCTCTCATGTTCTCGGATGGGGGAAGCGGATGAGTGCGAACGCACTCGACCGCGGAACAGGCTGGTTGTTTAGCGTAGCCAGCGACTACGACGAATCACTCATTGAGTGAATCGGATCTCTTTCCAAATCACGCAGCATCGTGCGATTTGGAAAGAGGATCGCTCGCGGGTGCGAGCGATCCTTTGTCCCAGTTCTAGAACCAAATGCACTTGTCAGCGCCAGTCGATGCAATCTCGACCAACGAGACTCTTCCGATGCAAAGATCCAGTCGCATCCCAAGCGCTTGCACGAGTTCCTGATCGAACACATGCGCGCCAAAGACGCGATCATCAGCAGCGAGTTGAGGGTTCTGCAGTTCCTCATCTCCCATGCACAACCCAAAACGGTCGGGAAACACGCGGCGCAGTCTCAGCAAAATCAGTAGCGGAACGAGCTGATTGCGATCAACGCTTCCGCCGCCTCGATCGTCCATGATGCCGTTGCTGTAGCCAAACGCCCAAGTCCGATGTCCGGCTACCGAGATCGTGCACGACGCACCATCAAACAGTACATCGCAGGGCAGCGGACCCTCATTCAGTCGCTCAGCGATCCACGCAAGCTCGTCATGGATCTTGCTTCTGGAAATCCTCGCGGATATCTCCCAGAAGACCTGAACAGCCTGCTTCTTTTCTAAGGTTACGCCACGTCCGTCAAAGTGACCCTCTCCGAGCAGCACGTAACCCTCGCGAAGCTTATTCGCTACCCTTGTGCGAACCTCAGCGTCCGCCGTTTGTCCCGTCGGCAGCGGAATTTCTCGCAACCGAAGCGGGCGATCCTTCGCCCCGAATCGGACTCTGACGTGACCATCACTAGACACGCCAATGGCCCACAACTTGCCGCCGCTGACGCTGTCTGACTCGTAGACTTGATACTGCGTCTTATCGTCGGCCATGGCATCACACTCCCGGGCTTTCGCCGAGCTTGCCCTTCACGATCTCCTCGATCGCGCGACGCACCCCCGGATGACCATCGGCGGCATTCAACAGTGCTCGATCCAACGCCATGAGCACCGGGCTCTGACCTTGGCTTGCAGCACCGCGATACAGCCACGACATCCGCGCCCACCTCACAAGGGAACGCGTCGACATGGTCAGCGGCAGCGCCTGATTCGCATCCGACTCGCCCATGAAGGCAAGTCGAATCTCATTCGCCACGTCCACCATGGCATCCGTGAGTTTGCGGCCCGTCGATGTGCCCGCGATCTGCGGCACGATCTTGGCGAGCAGATCCCTCTCGGTTTGCGCATCCATGTACGGAACCCGGATCTTCCAGAACCGATCCACGATCGCCAGATCCTGTTGAGTTGCACTCACGTAGAGTCCGTGAGGGTCACCCATCAGGTTCGTGTTCGACGTCGCAAGGACTCGGAAGAACTGCGATGGCTTGATGACCTCCAGACCTCCAATGCTCACGGTCAACGGTCGACCTTCGAGCACTTCATACAACCCGACGAGCATCCCGGGGTCCGCACGATCGATCTCGTTCGGACAAAAGATGCCCGGATATCCGTCCGCGCCCATCGCGAGCGGCAGCCATGAGAACGAGGGAATCGTGCTGCCACCGGCGAGATCCACTCGCGTGACCAGCTCCTCGAACTCCGTCGTGCGTACGATCGTCTTCTCGTACATCGGAATGTTGAGCGCCGCGCAAAAGTTTTTCGCAGCGCCCGACTTACCGGTGCCCGTGTGGCCAAAGAGCAGCGCGGGATCCTTGCCACCGTCTTGCCACCAAATCACGAGATCGCGCAACACATTGCGATCCCAGACCCACTCCGGATCTCGATCCGGCACAAACGGGCATTCACTCTTTTCGAACCCCGTCACCTTGATCGTGTCGGGAAAGCGATCGCCGAAGGCCTCGCGCATCGAGTACTGCTTCACCTTCAAATGCATTAACTGATCCATTGAAAAACTCCTCGATTCAAGAGATCGCGAGAGAGCTGACCGCAGCCCTTGCAAGGACGGCCGTTGCGGTCAGCACTCCCAGTTCTGGTTCGACTACGTCAGACGTTCGGGCGCGAACATAAAGAGCACTTGCTCTTGCAGCTCCTCCGGATCCAAGCCCGCCGCGTAACAGCAGCTCTGGAAAGAGAAGGGGTCATCGCGCACCGCCGCGCGTGACTGCCGAAGGGGCTTTGCAACCCAGGCAATCAGTTCGCGGCGCATTTCCACCGAAGTGCGATCGTCATTCAGCGCTCTTAGCTGATCGACGAGCATGCGTTCGAGCAGCCCGTAGATCTCGTTCTCGCTCCAATCAACG
The DNA here is from genome assembly GCA_937864115.1 of uncultured Steroidobacter sp. Classification (GTDB taxonomy): domain Bacteria; phylum Pseudomonadota; class Gammaproteobacteria; order Steroidobacterales; family Steroidobacteraceae; genus Steroidobacter. The sequence continues at coordinate 157,602 of CALMII010000004.1, forward strand.
TCATTGAGTGGACAGGCCGGCAAGGGCAGCCCCATCTGTGGAGCAGCGGGCTCATCGGCCTCTGTTTCGTCAAGCACATTCACTTGAGCCACTCGCTCGCGGACGGAAACCGGCGGAGCGGCAATGACCGCGTCAGTTCCATTCGCGAGAGCAAACAGCTCGAGCTGGGGAAGTGCTTGAACACCCATCGTCGTACTCATGAGTGTTCCTCCAGAAATCCAAGTGCGTTGCCGCACAGGCGGAAATTCACGCGGACGCGCGTTCGTCCTTAGATGGAAAGAGCAGATCCTCTTCGTCGCCATCGACACAGTGCTTAGAGAAGTCGCACAGCTCACACGGGGTGTTGAACTGCATCCGCGAACTCTTCGGAAAGCGGCGGCGCCGGATGTCATCGGCCATCCAGAACACCTTTTCCCTGTATTCGGAAATATCGAGCGGCGATCGACGGGCCACCATGACGGGTGCTTCGATCACCGAAGAATTTTTCCGTTTCAGAAAATCCCAGAAGCCAAGCTTCTGAAGACGAGGGAGCCCAAGCAGCTCAGCGTTCGCATCAATCAGCATCTGATAACTCGTCAGCTGATCGGAGCGTCGCGTATACAACTCGGTGTGTGATGCTTGCGAGGACTTCACATCGACCACGCCGAGATCGCCATCTCGGTCATAGACCATCACATCGATGACGCCGTCATAGGCCAGCTCAACGCCATGCATCGAACCGAGCTCCATCGACAAGCGCACATCGATCAACGGTCGACTCTCGTGATCGAGCGCTACCTGAAAGCCCGTTTGATCCCAGGCCCCAGGAAGCTGCCGCAATAGATCGCTTCCCATCCGCTCGAAAACCTCTGGGGTTTGCGTGGCGGCATAGACGATCGGTGTGCTCTGCCGTTCGCGTTGCCACAGCGACTTAAAGGTCGCCACGGGATCCGGCAATGACGCGCCAGTCGCGATCGCGATGAGATAGTCTCGCGTCGCGCGATCCAGGCTCCTACCGAATACGAAGTTCGCGGAAACGAAGCGGGGCTTAATCTTTGCCACGCTTTGATACCAATGCATCCGAGCGCAGTTGTCTCTCGCGACAACCTGACTCGCAGATAGCCGCATTCGCACAGGTCACCTCCATGCTTTGAAAGGAATGACGCACGGAGGGACCCGGCGGGTCGCCCCGCGCGGGGAAGAGGAAAAGGCCAGTGCTAGTGGGCTCGGCGACCGGAACGCGGTTCCGTCAGCCACTCGCAAGCCTGATCTCGAAGTTGCGTGAGCGGTTGTCGACTGGCAATCCAGTAGCGATAGCGCCCAAGCTCCACACACAGCAACACATGCTCGCCATCATCGAACGTCCAGACGTGTGCTTGCCGCGATAGCGTCGGTACCTCCAGTAGCGTGCGGCCGATAATCTGCCGATCGCCCTGGTACTCGAGCACCTCTCGCAACACGCGTCGCTCCGTCGCGATCTCACGTTCCTGCATCGTTAGGCGATGACTCGCCACTTCGCGCATTGAGTTCAGTGGCATATCAACGCTCCGTCACAGTTCTGAATGAGCGCGTGGTGCGCCTCATCCAATGCTCTCGCTGATTGTCGGATCAGCAACCGAACGAGGAAGCAGATGCGTCCTCGATAATCCCCTTTGTTCTACGGTCGGCATCGACCGCACAAGAAAGGGGAGTGCGTTCGCACTCCCAAAGGGCAAATCCTCAGCTGGCTCGGCGTTCCTTCTGAATCTCACCGAGTCGCTGCAGCTCGCTTCGAGCTTGCTCTTCGGTCGAGATCTCACCGACCTGCACAGACAACTGGCGGGCCAGATTCTCGACCTGGCGACGAAGCGCGACAGGGACGCCTCGCGTGCGGCCAGTGGGCGCCGACGTGGTCGGCTCGCCCTCAGTACTGGACACTTGGGGTATGACGGAAGGACTCGGCGTCGACAGCCCCTGGCGGCGCATGTCGTGATCCTCGTCTCCGTCGAACACCTGGCCGCCGAAACCCAGCAGTGCGATCAGTCGCTGCTGCGCGGCCGTTTCCAATGACTCGAAATCCTTGTGTTCCGAGATGCACATGGAAGCGCTGGCCTTGCGGATGATCTGGTTCTGCCGGTCGTACATCACCGCCGTGCACACCAGCGTGTTGATGTCGGCCTCGATACCTGGAAGCCCCACATCGGCAGGCTTCTTTCCACAAGCGATCGCTTCCTTGAGCAATGCCAACCGGCCCGTTTGCAGTGACAACAGGTCGGTGACGACAGTTTCGATCCGATACTCCGAAGGGGGGTATGTCTTCAGAAAGTCCGGAAGCCGCGCGCCAAAGCGCTTGTAGTCGAAGCTGTGTCCATGGTCGTCGAATAGAGTTACGACTTTTTGCGTCATCACACTCCTCCAATGAATTCAAGAAGCGCGCGCGCGAACGTCGCCACCGATTCCTTCCTTGACGATTTCGAAGGTATCGCGGCTGCGTTGAAACGTGCTCTTCGCCTCACCGTGCGAGCCTTGGGTCTGCGCACGGATGGTTACTGAGTGCGATCCGAGCCTCAGCACTCGAATCACTTCGCCGACTTTCGCGCCCGATTGTTCGAGCGCTCGAGCAAGGTCGATGCCGGTAATGCGCCGGACTTGTCCCGTATCCCCATCCAGCAAGTCCACGCAGTAGACGAGCCCATCGCGGGGTCCCGCATACAGCAGCTGTCCGCGTACGCTCGCCGACTCGTCGGCACTGACCGGCAGAAACTTGCCCGGCGCCGACACACGCCGTGTGAGCGCACCTTCCAGTGCATCGATTTCCTTCACTTTCGAGTAGAGAATCCGCAGGCTCTTCACCGCCTCCTGCTCGACACGTTCCCAGGCATCGCTGGTACGCATCTCCTGCTGCTCATCTCGATAGACGAAGCGATCGATCTCACATCGCCGCGGTTTGCCGAGCTTCTGTCGCAACGCTTTCGATTCCAGCACAACGTAGCGGCGGATCTTCCCGTCCGAGCACAGATAGTGGTGGATCGCGGCGTCGCGATACCGCACGACGCGGCTGCGAAACAGAGTCGGTCTCGAATCCCCGCGTGAGGATCGGCCCGATTGTTCAAAAGCAGGCGCAGGCGCCTGCGATGCGTTACTCATCACATGACAACTCCTCTTCAAGAGATTGCGCTGAGCATTCAACCCCGCATGCGAAGCGGGGAGGGGAGGGCACAGGACGTGACCCACCGCATTCTGTCTGCTTGTTTTGCGTGGCCAGTGACCACGTGCGTCCCGACATTATCGGGCTTGCGATTCCGCTTTCTTCAAACGCTCCATAAAGCGCTTGAAGAAAGCGGCGCTCTTGCGAGCGCCGCGGAAGGGCTGTCTATCCACATTCTCCTTGTTCGCCACACGCAGTGCAGAGCTTGCATCCGCCGTGAGTCACGACGGCGTAGCTTCCACACGCGAGGCACAGTCGGCCCGGACACACTTCCATTGCGCCGACGGACCGAACCAACGCAAGTTTCGGAGCGGGGGCCTCAACGACTCCCATCGGCTCTACCGGCAATCCACTCTCGTCCAGAATGCCGAGCATCACGAACCGATGAATGATCAGCCGCGCGATATAAGCCACTGTGCTCGGATAGACCCGCTGGTGCTTTGCGATCGGATCCGGCGCAAAGAAGTCGCCTTTGGGCTCCGCGTAGTTCAGTAGCTCACGAAGCTTCTTGCCGATCCACGCCGGATCAATCACCCGCATGTCCATCGACAAGGCCATGCACAAACCATCCAGCGCTCGCGGATAGTGACCCGCCAACAGCATTGCGTACGGTCTGCGCTCGAGCGACGCACCGCGCGTGTACTCAAGCTCCTTGAGTGCAAGCGTGAACTCGTCTTTCGATCCCTCGTTGCTGATGTCCACAGTCCACGACAACGTGCCTTGCGGGCCCGTGGTCGGCTCGTGCGTCGACATCAGCGCGTTCAGGACTGGCGTCTCGGTGATGCCGTCAAACGCTCCAAGCTCGCTGCACCGATGATGGATCAGTGTCGCCATGGCGGCGACGATGCCGGGCACCTGGCGAGGCGCGCCCGTCGGCGGCATGGGCAAGGAAAAGCTCTCACCGGCGGACTGGCAGCGCGCCAGCATCTCCAGCTTGTGCTTCAGCCATCCACGATCCTTCGCATACATGTCGTAGCTCAGGTTGATGGCCAGGGCATTGAGTCCTCTCGGCGCTTCGAGCCCGTTCACCCACACCTCAAACGGCTCTCTCGATCCGTTCTCGACGTGTCCGACGAACAGCGCGAACTTCTCGCCCCTCGGATGACGCACCATGTAGCAGTGCGCAGGGTTGCCATCCGTCAGTTGAGGTCGCCGCGGCCAACGCAGGCTGTTGAGCGTCGGTGTTGCGATCTTTTCCAATACCAACCGGCGGTTCTGGATATCCGACACGCTGGCCGGCTCTCGAGGCTCCGCCGCTGCGTCCACCCCGAGGATCGACCCTGTAATTGGATTGGGCCGAAACGTCGCCAATGACTTTGCGCCTTCACGCCAGGCTACTTGGTAGAGGGCCTTGAACGTGTCGAGCGGATAGTCCGAAGGGATGTTGACCGTCTTTGAGATGCTCGCATCCACGAAGGGTTGGACCGCAGCGACCATTTTGGCGTGGTCATCTGCAGAAATGTTCAGCGCCGAAATGAACGCATCGGGCAAACGCTGCGGATCATTTCCCATCGCAACGAACACACGGTACGCGTGATCGTAGACGTCCATCGTTTCCCAGCCGTCAGCGGCTGTGCGAGAACGACGCCGGCGTTTCGTCACGAACTCATACACCGGTTCGATGCCATTGCTCACATTGTCAGCAAGCGCGAGCGAGACCGTTCCGGTCGGCGCAATCGCCAGCAAGTGACTGTTGCGGATCCCGTGCTCTGCAATCGATGTTCGAATCCCAACGGGCAAACGCTTGATGAAGGTACCGGCAAGGTACGCCTGCGCATCGAACCACGGAAACGCACCGCGTTCTTTTGCGAGGTTCACCGATGCCTCATAGGCTGCGTCTCGCATGAGCTCCGCCACGCGACTCGCAAAGGCCCGCGCCTCTGAGGTGTCGTATCGAACACCCAGCATGATCAGAGCATCTCCCAGACCGAGGAAGCCTAGACCCACGCGACGTTTACTCGCGGCTTCAGCCCGCTGCTGTTCCAATGGCCACTGCGTCAAGTCAAGGACATTGTCGAGCATCCGAACGGCAACGCCAGCGAGCTCACGGAAGGACTGCTCATCGAACCGTGCCGTCGGCAAGAATGCATCGCGAACGAGGGCAGCCAGATTGATGCTGCCAAGACAGCAGCACCCGTAGGCCGGCAGTGGTTCCTCGGCACACGGGTTCGTGGCTTCGATCGATTCGCAGTAATGCAAATTGTTCTCCGCATTGACGCGATCGATGAAAACGACGCCAGGCTCACCGTGATCGTAGGTAGAACGCATGATCGCATCCCACAATTCACGTGCACGCACGCGACGGTACACGTATCGACCGTCTGCACGACGAACGACGTCGTTGTAGCCGGCCAGGTGCGGGCTCGGTGCTGCCTGATGGACCAGCTCGAAATCAGCATCCGACGACACCGCTTCCATGAACTGGTCGGTAACCGCGACGCTGATGTTGAAGTTGGTCAATGCGCCCTTCGAATCCTTGCTGCGAATGAACTCTTCGATGTCTGGATGATCGATGCGCAGAATTCCCATCTGTGCACCGCGTCTGGCGCCGGCCGATTGCACCGTCTGACAGGCGGAGTCGAACACGTGCATGTAAGACACGGGACCGCTGGCGTCCGAGTCAGTCGTCCTCACGTACGCGCCGCGCGGGCGGATGCGTGAGAAGTCATAACCGACGCCGCCACCGCGTCGCATGGTCTCGGCCGCTTCGCGAAGTGCGACGAAGATCCCGGGATAGGAATCGTTGTCTTCGTTCGCGATCGAATCGGCAACGGGCTGAACGAAGCAGTTGATCAACGTCGCCGACAGTTTCGTGCCGGCCGCCGAGTTGATCCGCCCGGCCATGATGACGCCGCGACGTTGTGCGTCGAGAAACACAGTCTCCCAACGTTCGGCATCATCATGCTCGATCGATGCGAGCGCCTTCGCCACGCGACGGCGAACGTCATCGACATTGCTTTCCTGCATCTTGCAGTACTTCTCGCGCAGGACCTCCATCGAGGCCTCTTGGTGTGCGAGTTCCATGGTTTGATCCTCCAACAGTGATGGAAAGTTCTCTGGTGCCCCATCCGGCACCGAAGAACCTCGGAAAAGATGGGGCAGCAGCATGAGCGACATGCGGCTGGCCGGTTGTTTAGCGTGGCCGACGACCACGATGACGTGACTGATTTCAGTCACGAACAATCCGAAGCAAACGGGTGGGAGCGCGGGGATCGCGCAGCGGCAGAGAAGCCAACGAGGTGCGCGAGCAGCGAGAGAAGCGTCGACTGCAACAGAAGGCGCTTAGAACCGCCTGAGATCAAGCGACTCTAAGCGCCTCCCGAAAGGGAGGAACGCCCGACGACGGCAAGCATCGTCAACGCCGTAAGAATGGCAACGAAAAGCCACCATTCGATTCAGATGAGCGAGAACGCTCAGAACGGCTAGAGCGGGCCAGGCTCTGGTACGCGGGCGCTTAGATGCCCACCTGCGATTGGCAGTCGCAGGGATGATGCATGCATGCACACATCACCGATACAGGCTCATTTATCTGGTGAGCTCCCAGTCGCGATGCAAACAAGTGCATCGACAAAAAACCGAGGGCGCGGCTCGAAAGCACAGAGCGAAGTGCTCAAGGGAAAGGTGTGCGTTCGAAACGCGCCGAGCTGGGTGCTCGCAGGTCTCGGTAGTCCAGTTCGGCTACTGCGCAGGAGAACCTGGTGGCTTGATGGTGCGGAATCGGAAATTCGATCGTCAACACCGGTGGGCGAAAACTGCCCTGTCCCACGGCTACGGGTGGCTCTTATCCGCCGTCTTCATCTAACCCTGACGCGTCGGACGGCTCCGCTGCCGAATTTTGCGGGCCTCGAAGGCACTCTTCAGCACGGACCTCACGTGCAGGGAACCCTTACTCTGCCGTCATGCCCAGGCGACTTCAGAACGCAGTCCGGTTTGCGCATGTGCTGGTTGCAACCTACGTCGTGTGTTGTACGCCACTGCTTGCGCTTGCGGGCAGCGCAATACTCGTCTGGGCGTTCCTCCACGGTCTCAGCTTTCTACAGGAGCGTATGCCGCCGCCACTCGTGCTCCCGCTCCTCATTGCGGCGTGCCTGGGCGCCTCGGCGTTGCTCGTCCTCGTGCTGCTGGGATATCTCTTTGTGCCGCCGACCGTGCTCGCCCGCCGGTCGGTCCAAAAGGCAACCCTCGAAGTCGTGCGGCCGGAACAAACAGGAACGGTCCTCAAGAAACTCTGCGGCAGAGCAAGAATCGCGGTGCCCCATGTGCTGTTCTACGACGAGGGAAGCACCCCGTCGCCAGCAGCGTGGTCGTACTCAACAGCCTGGGGCCACGCAATCGTGCTGCCGCAACGCGCGAGCGCGAGCATGGCGCCCGAGCAGCTCCATTGGCTGCTCGCCCGGCAATGCGTCTTCATCCGCTCAGGTCATGCGCTCTTCGACGGGCTCTGGCAGTACGTGCAGCTCGCCGTGCTCGCCACGATTCGTGGCTTAGATGTCGTGGTGAATGGAGCGCTGCGGAGCAGCTCCGCCAATCCGATCGCCTGGCTACTGGCTGCACTTGCGGTCTCGCCGATTCTGCTCGTGAGTTGTTCGGCGGCGATGAGCGCCCGCGCAATGAGGCACTGCTATCCCCGGATCGACGCATGGTTGTCGTCGACGGATCGATCGTGCGAGGTGCAAGCCGTGGCGAGCATTGTGGGCGACTTCAGCGACGGACCCACACTGGCAAAACAACCATGATCGATCGTTCTAGAACGCTTAGAACCAAAAGCAACGGGCTATGCCAGACCTCAAACGTCCCGAGGCGCCTGCCTCCGCTAGTACATTCCTGACTCGCTACGTGCGAATCGCAGCACGCATCGTCCGGGCACCACCTCGTGTGCTGATCGGATCTGGTGTGGTCATCGTGTGCCTCGTGGTGCTGTTACCACCGAGCTCCAGTGCCGTGCTCTGGTTCTTCCACGCACATGGTGTATGGATCGGGACGCTGCTGATCGGGACCGGCTTGTTCGTCTCGCTCGCGAAACGCGACGACGAAAATCCCTAGAGGACACGCGGTGAGTTGCAGTTGCTCGGAAGCATGCGAGGTTGGCAGAGATCCATTCCACCGGAGCTGCCATGGTTGCCTCGTTGATCGAATCGTCCAGTCTCTTTCAGCAGGATCTTCCGCGTCTTGAGCGGCGGCCGTGGGTCGAAGTCACTTATCAGAACGCGCTGCGAGAGGGCATTGCAGAGCCGGTTGCGCGCGTCATCGCGCGACGCAACGTTGCGGGCAGTAGCGTCCATTCCTTCCTGAATGCGACGCTTCAACAACTCACGCCCGAATCCATGCTTGCCGACATCGACATCGCGGCGCAACGGCTCGCGACAGCTATCATTACGCAAGAGTGCATCGGAATTGAGACGGACTACGACATGGACGGGATCGGCGCCCACGCCACGTTCGTGCGCGCCTTGGTGGATTTTTGGCGCCATCCGAAGGACCGCGTCCTAAGCTTCATCGGTCATCGGCTCATCGATGGCTATGGCCTGAGTGATGCCGTCGCAGATCGAATAGCGGCGTCGCCGGCGACCTTGGTCGTGACGGCTGATAACGGGTCGAGCGATGAACCGCGAATTGCCCGTCTGAAGGCGGCCGGCATCGATGTCATCGTCACGGACCACCATCATTTCAACGCAGCGCCCGACAGTGCGTATGCGTTCATCAATCCGCAGCGGCCTGACTGCACGTATCCAGACAAAGCAGTGGCCGGTGGAATGGTGCTCTGGCTCTTGCTCCGCGCGACCGAGAGAGTTCTGAAGGACGCAGGTCACCTCTCGAGAGAGACGCCTTCGCTCGAGCTCCTGCTCGACTACGTGGCCTGCTCCACCGTCGCGGACTGCGTGTCGTTGGCCAGCATCAACAACCGGGCGGTCGTACGCGCGGGGCTCGATGCCATGAACCGAATGACTCGGCACTGCTGGGAGCAGTTCAGCCGGTTGCTTCGCTGCGATGAGTTCTCTGCAGACAGCATTGCCTATGGGATAGCGCCACGGATCAATGCACGCACGCGACTATCCGATCCGTTTGCCGCCTTGCATCTACTCATGGCGAACGAGCATCGGCGGGCGCGCGACGTCGCCGAGCTGCTGCATGCCGAGAATGAGGCGCGGAAAGTAATCGAGAGCCAGATGATCGCCGAGGCGGTGAGTGAGGCGGCGCACTTGGTACAGCTCGGCCGCAGGAGCATCTGTCTGCTATTGCCGGACGGACATAGCGGCGTCCAGGGCATCTGCAGCTCGCGATTGGTGGAGCGATTTGGACGGCCAACGTTCCTCTTCTCACCGTCCATCGGAGCCGCGGACCTGGTGACCGGTAGCGCACGAAGTGGAGACCGATTTCACGTTCAACAAGCGTTGACGGAGATCCACGCGCGCGCACCAGGGTTGATTGTGAAGTTCGGCGGGCACAAGGCGGCCGCAGGCGCCACGGTGCGACGCGAGGATTTCGAGCGATTCGCACGACTGTTCGAAGACCTGGCGTGCAAGCAGCTGACGGAGGAGCAAGTCGGACCCGTCGTTCACTCGGACGGTGAGCTCGCCGAGGAGGAACTGACTCTCGACTCCGTGCATGCGCTTCGCGTGCTCGAGCCAACGGGGCGAGGCTTCGAGCCGGCGCGCTTCGACGGCGAGTTCAAGGTGTCGAACATTCGTGCGATTGGTGATGAAACGCACCTGAGCATGGATCTCACGCGCGGTCGGGTCATGCTGCGGGGCGTGTGGTTTCGTGCGCGTCAGTCGCCGCGAGCGGCAATGCCGATCACAAACGGCGAGACAGCCCGTTTCGTCTACTCGCTCGTGGAGAATGAGTATCGGCGTAGGCGATCGCTCGAACTTCGCGTCGAGGCGAGGTGCGCATTGTGAGCGCGCTTCGGCTGCAACGCCTGATCGACTATTACCTCGCCTGTCTGGAGACCGACGGTTACTTGGGCGCGCGAATCGTTGCGAGCGACTCACGTTGGTTCGAGCTCGATCTGCGTTGCGAATGGCACAGCCAGGGGTTGCGGCGCATAGCTCTCAGCCACCAGCAGGCGCAAATCGTCGAGGAATGCGATCGCGGGTGGGCGTACGGCTGGCCGGTTTGGTCGATTCCGGCAACGAACGGAAGTCCCGCCCAGGTCGTGCCGGTGATCATCCGCTCGATCACTCATCGGCATGAGCGCGCAGCGACAGCGCTCGAGCCCACGGGCGGCGCCTGCATTGTCAATCCAGAGTTCCTGTCGGCCCTGCAGGCTCAGGTCGAAGACATCAAGCGACTTGGGCGCGTGCTGTCTGATGCATGCAGCCTCGCCGAAGATGGAAGTCTGATCGAGGTGGCGCGGATCCTCCGTGAGCAGACCGAGATCGAAGCGGCGGAGTGCATATCTCTGAACCTCGCATCTGGACTGTGGCCAACTCTCAATCGTCCGGCGCTCGTGAATCGCGCGGTGATCGTGCGAACCGAACCGAACCCCTTCACGCGTGGCGTTGAATCGGAATTGCGACGGATGAAGTCGCTCGACGCGAACGGAACATCGCTCGCGGCCTTGGTCGGCGATGCCGAAGCAACATTGCCTTCAACGGCCATTCCTGTCCTCGAACCGGGGACACTTGATGAGGACCAACGCGAAGCGGTCCGCGGCGCCTTGTGCTCGCGGGTGGTTGCCGTCACTGGGCCCCCGGGAACAGGTAAGTCCCGCGTCGTCGTCGGCGTCGTGGCGAATTGCCTCGCCAGAGGTGAAGCGGTCCTCGTTGCTTCGCGCAATCACCAAGCGCTGAATGTGATTGAAAGCCGCCTGGAGGAAACGCTGGGAACGGATCTTGCGCTCCGGATCGGCGTCGGTCACAGCGGGGCGGACCTGAGGCGAGAGCTCGTCGAGAAGCTCCGGCGAGCGCTGCGCAGCGGGGGCCTCGGCAGCGTGTTGCCGTGCGCGACGTCGATTGCGGAGTGTGAGCGACTCTCATCGTTGAAAGACCACTTGCAGGATCGCCTCAGCAGCATGCTGGACGGACATGCGCGCACGCGTGCGCAGCACCGCAGCTGGCTGGCGGCATGTCTGGCAGCGTTGACCGACCTCTTGACGACCTTGCGAACGAAGGCGGGCCAACCGAAGCACACGCCACCGATGCGCAAAGGACGCCTTGCTGGTGAGTCGATTACGCGACTTCTCTCGTTGCTGAGCGAGACCGACGGCAAACTGTCCAGCTGTAGTCGCGAGTACATTCAAGCACGAGCATTCATGCTTCGTCGGTCTTGTCGTGATGGCGCGCAGCGCGCAGCGCTGGCCACCTACGCAAGCATGATCCAGACAGACGAGCATCGCCGTGCTTGCCCGAGCGAGGTCCAGGCTCTCTTCGAGTACGTGCTGCGCTCCTATCCTGTCTGGTGCACGACGAGTCTGTCCGCGCACCAAGCGATTCCGCTGTGTGCGCAGTCCTTCGATCAGCTCATCATCGATGAGGCAAGCCAAAGCGATATCGCCTCGACGTTTCCCTTGATGCTGCGGGCCAAGCGCGTGTTGATCCTCGGCGACGCACAGCAGTTGCGTCACATCACATCTGTGGGGCGGCGCATCGACACATGGCTCATGGCGAAACACGGCATCGATGCTACGCGCGAACGGCGTTTCGCTTACACGACGAGTTCGGTCTTCGATCTTGCGCTTGCCTCACCCGCGACGACGGTCCGCTTCCTGAGCACACACTATCGATCACATCCGGCGATCGTTACTTACATCAACGAGCTGTGGTACGAAGGGCGTCTGAGACGGGTGAGCACGGAATGCAGAGGCGACGTCGAAAAGGCGGGCATTCACTGGATCGATGTGCACTCGGACTTTCAGCGAGATGCTGGCGGAGGGGGTACGTGTCCTGTCGAGATCGCCGCTATAGAGCGTCTATTGCCTGAGCTGCGCGCAGAGGATGTAGAAAGTATTGCCGTCCTTTCGCCGTTCCGCGCACAGGTCGGACTACTCAGGCAATCGATCGAGCGGGTGACGACGCCGGCGTGGCGGGCCCTGATGCAACTCACTGTAGGAACACCGCAGGCGCTCCAGGGCGATGAGCGAGATACGGTTGTGCTGAGCTTGTGCGTCGCCAAGGAAATGCCGGCGGGATGCGAGGCGTACTTGCGCGAGACCGCGTATCTCCTGAATGTCGCCGTCTCGCGCGCGAGGCATCGCGTCATTGTTGTCGGTGATTGGGCAGCCGCCGGCACGTCTGATATCGCGGGAATTCGAGCACTCGCGGCAGCGGCGGGGTGGCAGCACAAATCGCGCGGTGTTCAGCGCAGGAGCATTCCAGCAGGCCCGCACGAAGCCGTGCTGTTTGATGCGCTCGAGCGATTGGAGATTCGGCCTCTCGCGCAGTATCCCGTCGGGCGGTTTGTGGTCGACCTCGCGGTGATCACCGACAACGTACGAATCGCGATCGAGATCGATGGCAAGGAAGGCCACCTGGATATCTTCGGGCGACGAACGTTGGCGGACGTTGCGCGTGAGTTCGCCCTTCGAGATCTTGGATGGCGGATTGAGCGCTTCTCAGCACGAACGGTCGAGCATGCCGCCGAAGACTGCGCCAGACGCATTCAATCGCTGCTCGCAGAATCCGTGTCCGCGGCGTGCCTCGACTGACCGATCGTTCACTACATCCGACGAGGGACCGAGGTCTCCGAGTCGTGTAGTGCGTGGAGCTGCTCGCGAATCGACCGAGCGCTCTTCCACAATCCATGCACCCACGTGCACGTCCACAGCCCGAAGCCTGCGGCCCCGAGCGGGCCCAGAATCGTCACGAGCGTACTGGGGTAGCCAGCATCCGCGTTCACTTGTGTCATCAGCAAGAACAACAACGCGGTACATAAGTTGACTGCCGCCATGAAGAGCGCATGAGAGCGCGATTCCAGTTTCATATGATGATTCCCCTAGCAGTCCAAGCGCGTACGCGGCAACAGCATAGATCCGTTCGTCAGTATCGAGTCCTCTCAACAGAGCCTTGAAGGCACGCAAACGTGGTCGGGTGTACGTGTTCGATGTCGCGCCCGGGGGCCGCACCTTCTGCGTGCACAACGCCCACAATTGACGTGCTGCGATGATTTTGCAATCGTCGGATCGTTGTAAGAGCGCTTCGGTGGCCAGTGAAATGGAGCGCAACGCCTGCAACCAGGCGTCTGGTCAATCGTTAACCCACTGGGGTGATGCGTCACCCCTTCGGGCGTGCCGTGTCATCTCACATGAAAGGGAGATACATGGCACTGTTGATGAAAATCGATACGAAGGGAGCTCGTGAAGACTTCCGCAAGGTCGGTCTTACGCTGATCGGTGCGGGCGTCGCAGGTATTCTGATCGGCGAAGATAAGGTCACCACTCTGGAGGCCTTGTTGATGCTGGTCAGCGGTACCGTTGTGTGGATTGTCGGAGTCGTTCAACGCGTTAAGGATGCCGATTCGAAGGCTCAGGAGGAGCGATGATAGGTAGGGTCACGATGAACTTAGCTTTCGCGCTCGCACTTTGCCTTCCATTGGGCGTCATGCTCGCAGTGTATTTTTGGGGCGTGCGCCAAGAGCGCCGGCATCATTCTGACAAGCGCATTTAGAGAGTGGCACCAGGCGTCTGCCTGGTGCCATTCCATTGAGATCGCATCAGCGACGCCGTGGAGCAGCAGTCCAGCGACAACGTCAGCAAGCCTTGCTCGGTCAGTGCTTAATGGACATCGTGCGACTTCTTAAGCTTCGCGAGATTTCGGGCCACAGCCTTGAGTCGCTGCCACTGATTGTGCTGGACCCACGCAACGAACCAGGCAACGTGCAGCATCTCCTCGTCACTCATCTCAAGCGGGAAGATCGGCTCCACAAGCGCTCGAATCGGGCACTTCATGTCGAGCCCGTGGGCCTCGTTGAAAAATCCCACGATCTCAGGATCGCTCGCGCAGGCTTTCACGAGCTGGCGGAAGTTGACGTCTTTTAGAGTGGCTCCCCGGTATCCCATCTGCCCTCCCTCCCTCTGTACCCCTTCAAGAGCCTGACCCAAGCGGTCGGTCATTCATCCCCTCGGAGAACTACCTATAGGATGCCCCACAGGGATGTGGCTGGAAACTCTCGCGGCGAAATCCTATCGGCAGGACAACACGTCCATCGTTGCACGCAAGTCAGCGAGTGGCGGCCTGCTGATTCGCAAGCAATGCCCTGGCCTTACTCAAGCCGTCGCGAGCCGCTGGATAGTCCATCAGCCGAAGGGCTGCCTCGAAGTAGGGGATGGCCTCGTCGTATCGGCGGTTGTGCATCAGGAAGGACGCGTAGTTCGACCTCACCCACGGGTTGTCCGCTTGCTTGGCAATCTGATCCCGAAAGCTCCGCTCGACTGCAGTCCCATCTTTGCGCAGGTTGGCAAGCTGCCGCTCGAGCTCAAAGATCCGACCATCGATGTCATTCGTGTTCTTGCGGCTCTTGCCGTCAGAGAGCCACTTCTCAAGTTGTCGAGCATCGCGTGTGTCCGCGAACGCACGCGCGATGTACAGGTAAGGAAGAGGCTCCTTGGGATCTAGGCGGATCGCTTGTTGATACGAGCGCCAGGCTTCCTGGTGCTTGCCCATATTGTAGAGAACCCAACCATGGTACGCGTGCGCCAACGGTTCGCGTGGTCCTCTGCGAACAGCGTCCTTGGTGTACTTCAGTGCCTCCGGAAAGTGCGCGGGCACATCGTCACTCATGATCGCTTTGGCGATGGAAATCAGAACCCACGGGTCCTGCTGACTACTTGCTTGAGCATCCCGCAATCTCTCAACGGCACGTTGCATGGACGCACGGTCCCACGGCTTCGCCTCCAGCATGTAGAACGCCTCGACAGCTTTGCGGCGAGCGACGGGGTCAACTTCGGCGGCGATCACGAAGCTGCTGACTGCAACAAAGGACCAAGTTAGGACTAGGACGCTTCTCAAGAAAGATTGCGTGACGGCTGACACGGCATGGGCTCCACGAAGGTAGGCGGGCTGAGAAACGCTACGCCGATACAGCCACGAGGCGATCTGCCGGTGCGTGGCCTTGAAGGCAAGGTTGTGGGCGACACCGGTACTGTGGGTCGCGAAGCGCCGGCAGCTTCCAATACGAGCCCGTCCATTTGACCCTTTATGCCGCTGCCAGTCTCCAAGTCCACCATCACGCGGCATACCCGCTGGAGGTTGATCGAAGAAGTGCTATCCGCTCGACTTGCTTTGATCGCGCTCGATGGGATCGAAGCCAAAGGCCGAGAGATACTGTTGTCGATACGTGTCAAGGGAATCCGAGGTCAGCGCGACTGCGTGTGAATCAAAGCAGTGCCAGTACCCAGGTTCCCGGAATGCCCACAGCCCTGATTGAATCACGCGCTCGCGAAGGTTGGCGACCTCAATGACGAGGGCTCGTTCTCCGCGGAGACCAGACTCCTCGTCATCGATCGTCATCCACAAAACGTAGTTTCCATTCGGATCGAGAACCGTGAATTCCTCGAGCCACAAGAACGGCGCAAGCAAAACGCGCGCGGCGTACTGAAGAACTCGCACAGCTCGTCGTCGATGCATCGGCGGTAGAAAAACGAACCGCAGGTGAGGATCGTTGTGAAATACGATCATTTGAAGATGATCGCGCGCAAGTCGCTTGTATTGAGAGCAGTGGAGTCTCATCTGCAAGCTGACGCAGGGAGCGATTATCGTCTGTTGACTGCCGAGATTTCGGGGAACTCGCGTTCGACGCGCGCTCCAACGATCGATGTGACGTCTCTGAATGTTGCGTCCACGTCGACATCAGATCGACGGTCAAGCAGGACGTATTCGAACGGCAACTGCACTTGCATCTTGCGCGCATAGAACTGTCCAAGCTGCATTCTCCAGCCATACGAATTGAATGCCGGCGTGTACACATGGAACAGGACGACGCGCTCGTAGGCGTGATGCTCAGAAAGCAGCCAGTACTTACCTACGTTGGTATCTGGATGCGTTTGTCGGACTTCCACTTCTAGGGCAACCAAACACTTCCCATCCGTGAGTAACCCGTCGGCGCGAAATCCGCTCACGGGAAAGCCTGGTATCCGCCGGTATCCAGCGCAGAACTCGATGCCCGGACGCTCGAAGGCTCGCATCCATTCAGCGAGCTGTGCTTCGAAGGCGAGCCAACGGCGATCGTAGTTCGGCAACTTGCATTCTCCTCTGGTGCGTGCAGCGATCTCGACTTGCCCCCTGAGAAACGCAAGCGGCAACAGTATGCGCGGCGTTGCATATCCGTTCTTGTGCGCGAGGATTGTAGACAGCCGCATGAAGCAGCGGCACCCAGCGGCGCCAGGCGGTGCGACTAACACCGCCCGACGCCTGACCATCCACCCAACCCCGTAGAGGTTGAGCATATGGCTATCCGTCATTCTAGCCGGAAGCGGCCGTCCGGCCGTGCCGGCCCCCGTCGTCCGTCCCCTCCCGCCCCCGAAGCGCCTTCCCCGGCGGCCTCTGCCGCCGGATGGAAGCGAATGGCCCGCGCGGCGGGCAAGAAGGCTCTGAAGCCGCCCGACTTCGATGAAATACTCGGCCACTGCTCCGAGACCCTGGCGAGCGTGGAGTGCGCTCACAGCGGGGTCGATGCTGCCCAGGAAACCGCCGGCGTCGGCCGCGCGATCGGCGCGGCGGTGCTGACCCTGGAACGCGGCGTGACGGAGCTGCTCCGCTCGTACACGGAGCTGGATCATTCGATTCAGCGTCATCGTGAAGGGGGCGCGTCATGACCGACGAAGACCCGAAGGCGCCCCCTTCGAAAGAGCGCACGCCGCCGAGTTCGGAAGCGTTGACGCAGGCGATCGAGTCGCAGCGCCAGCAGCTCACGGAGATCCGTGCGATCGTGGACTCCCAAGCGAAGCTGCTGCACGAGACGTACGACTTCGAGATTGGCGAGGCGGACCTGGGGTATTGCTGCGATGTCGTGCGTGACATGCTGGAGCGCATCAATGCCACGCTCGGCTCGCTCGTCGTCGAGCTGAAATCGAGGCGCCCCCTCGCGCCGATGGCGCTCGCGCATTTGATCGAAGCGCCGCGGCAGGAGCTGTTTCGCGCTTGGGCTGTCGCCTCGGCCGTCGAGAACGTGCTGCGCGCGCATCAATTCGAGGCATACGAAGCAGACTTGAGAACGGTTATGGTGACGGTCGTGCGCATGATGGACGACACGCTCGACGCAATTGAGCCGCTGAACCTCGGTCTGCCGATTCCTTTGTCCTAACTTCGTTTGGCGTCGTCGGCGCTGAGCTTGCCAGAGGAGGGCATTCGGCGCCGACGATTCCCTGATGGGGAACATCAAAACTCGCAGGCACTGACGAGGACAATTTCCCGAGCCAATCGGCCGGGTGGTTTCCGCGATGTCCTCACAATTTAAGAGCACGGTTGACGAAACAACCAGTCGCCGGGGGTCATTGATGTCCTCGGACCGGTCTAAACAAATTCGCCCTCTTGAAGAGGCGGCACTCAAGAACTTTGCCGGTGCGATACGTATTCCAACCTGCGGAATTTTCGCGCAGCATCAAGGTGCAAGGGGCGCAGAAGAGAGTGGGGCTTTCGGCATGGACAGTAAGGACCACTGGCGCAGCCGCGTTATGGTGGATTCGCTCCGGGGGTTGTCAGAGAGGCAGCTCACAATCGTTTACATGCGCATCCGGTTGCGGAAAGACGTGGCTCAAATTGCTAGTGAGCTTCACCTACCACTGGAAGTGGTTCAGAGGGAAGAACTCGTTGCGCACCAGCACGTCAAGTCGTACTTGAGGGCAAGAGGAGTATCCCTCGATGATGTCCCGGACGAGGACGAGGTATTGACCAGAGCGCGAGTCCAGTGAAGCGCCGACGATCCGGCCACGATTTCAGGTCAACTCCTTGCAGCCGGTTGAGCTGCGGACGAAATCGACGAGAGATCCTTGATTGGCAGGCACAGCAGAAATCTAAAGAGGACGCTCACATGCTAATTCTGACTCGCCGCGTCGGCGAGACCATCAAGATCGGAAACGACATCGACATCACGGTTCTGGGAGTTAAGGGTAACCAGGTTCGTGTTGGCGTGAACGCGCCCAAGGAGGTCGCGGTTCATAGGGAAGAGATCTACGAGCGCATACGCCGCGAGACACGGGCAGCCAATCGCGAAGCGACGCCCTCAGACTAGGTTCGATTTCGTCTGCGCGCACATCGGCGGGGACTCGTGTGCCCAATTCATATATGGCCGAGCTTCGTGGGTCTAAAGCGACGCGCGTGATGTTGGCGTACTTTCCCGATCCCGCTCGACGAATCGATGAGATCGTAGCTCGTGGGAGATGCGCGCTGCTGAGCGACCGGTATTTATGTGAGGTCCTGAGCGAGCTATCACATCCGGTGCGCATCGAACTCATTACGGCCTTCAACAATGCAGCCTGCGGCGTCGACTTGCTGAGGATCACGCCAGCTCTCGCGCCCAAAGATTCCGCGAGGCTTCAGGAATGCATGAGACGCTACGAGCGCATCGTGCTCCTGCTCGATCCCGAAGGCAGTTATCAGCAGGCGGAACCGATGGACGTGCATTCACTGGTTGGAGTCTTGCGCACGCTGCCGCGCGAAGTATGCAGAGAACTTGCGGAAACGTACGCAGATGCGGCGATCGGCTTCCATGAGTTCTTCACAACGTTGAGCGCGAATCCCTATGGGGAGCAGCTGCGCCAGTCGAGCCTGCGATTCGAGGCATTCGCAGCGCGTTGGCGAATCTCCAATGACACACGCGACTGACGCAGTCGCCGGCTTCCGCCGTCGTCACTTACGAGCAGTCTCTGCCAAGCAGCGACGCCGAACGCGCGCGTCCTGACCAGCACGGCGATGCGGCACGTTTCGGTTGTACCCCTTTCGTCCGTCAGTTCGGTCTACGTCTCTTGGGAGATGTCTCTGAGCGAAGTCTTTGCGCTGTGGAGGGCTCTAGTCGTCGGACTTTGTCTGGTGGAAGCCGCACGAGCCGGTCCGAAAGAAGCCGCCGGTCGTGCGCGCGGCATCCGATCTCAAGTGTCGCGCACTGACCCCCGCCGAGCGCGGAGTGACTGACGCAGTTTAATTTTTGGGGGACTTCTCGATGGCCGCCGATCCTGATAAGCGCAAGTACTTTGACCTGGCTCAGCTCGTGAAACGAAAGGCGAAGGCCGACGGCGTGATCGTCATTATCCTTAAAGGTGAGGAGAGTCGGATCGCGCCGGACCTGCCGCCGGGCATGCTGCCGTATCTGCCTGAGATCCTACAGAACTGCGCCAGCCAGAGTGCAACATGGCTGGCGCAGCTCGCGGAAGAAGTACGGCCGGAGGTGGAAGCGTTGATGAAGAAACGCAACTAGGCATGTGACGAGCGTGAGGACGGTCGCAATTTATGCGTGGCTTGATGCAACGACGAGTGAAATGTGGAGCCGAGCGGAGTCATGATGCGACCAATCGGACAACCTTGCGACTTGTCCCGAGTGCGGAAACGTGAGCATGACCAGCGTAGAAGGAGGAGACAGCGCATTTGAGGTTTGCGTGCGGGCTTGCGCCTGCGATGAGAACCTCGTGGAGACATTCAACAGAATCTTCGACTGTCACCTCAAAGCGCCAATTGACCCGCTCTTGCACAGATCCGGGCGGATGCCGGATGCGGCGACAGAGGAGGGCAGGGAGCTCGCCTACTTTCTCGGCTTTGTCCACATGATGATTTGGCCGGGTATCGTGCGCGCGCGGCGCCGCCGGACAAGGCTGAGCCGCAGGCTTGCAATCGAGGCCGCCGCCGATCTGGCATCATCGTCCGACGGTTGATTTGTCACCTGCGGATGCGGACTTTGGATACGTCGGCTGCGTCGACATTACAAGACATTGCGAAAACGACAGAGGAGCCGAACGCAGGCTCCCCGAATACGCTGTCGGCCATGCTGCCGGCCGTCTATTGCGAATTGCGTCGCCTCGGCCGCACGCTCCTTCGAACGGAGCGCGGCGGACATACACTGCAGCCTACCGCAATCGTCAATGAGGCATATCTGCGCCTCGCCGGCGTAGACATCGAGATTCACGATCGCAAACATTGTTACCTCCTGCTTGCACAAGCGATGCGCCGAGTGCTGATCGATCACGCACGCGGCAAGCATCGTGAGAAGCGCGAGCGCCCGGCCACAGGGGATCTCGAGAATGCGATCGCGAGCGGTCTTATGGGAGCGCACACGATCGATGTCATTGATATCGACGCCGCGCTCCAAGCGCTCGGAGCGCACAGTGTTGAAGCCTCGGAAATGGTGCAGCTACGGTACTTCTTCGGCGTGGAAGACCCCGAGCTCGCCGCACTCTTCAACATTTCAGAGGCGAGCGTGACTCGGACACTGCGCTTTGCGAAGGCGTGGTTGAACACGTACCTGAGCGCGCACGCCGCTCCGCAAGCGAGCGCATCGATATAGAGTAGCGATCCGTAGACTCATCGACGGCGTGAGCTGTGCTCACTCTCTTGTCGGCTTCCATTGCGCCCGTAGAGTTCCTTTCGATGCACGGTCTCTCCATTGGGCGCATCAATTCCGACACGAGGCTGTGTGTCTTTGACGTCCAGAACGGTGACGTCAGTTTCATCGTAAGCGTCTACAGCGGGCTCTTCCGGCAACTCTTGTGCGGCCGTCAGCTGCAAGCTTGGAGGCCGTCACTTCCTCGGGGACCGCTGCTTCGTGTGGAACATATAGCTGTCCATCTTTAACCCGTTTGAGGTTGGGATCAGGCCCCGATCAACCGCAGGTGACATTTGATCCGACGGGTCAATATCAAATTTCGACACGAGCCTGAGCGGCGCACCATTGGAGCCGACCTCTATGACCATCTCGAACAATGCTTCCGGCTCCTGCCCCTGGTTCTGGCGAACTACCTGGATTCCGCAGAGCTTCGCCGAAATGTCGTTTGTGTGGCCGAAATGCTGAACGATGACGTAGACCTCCTGCATGTCTTTCATCGGTGTCGATTGCTGTTGATTCTCGGGCGTGTCCGTGATGACTGCCGCCATTATCCCACTTGGTCGGACCTGCACGCTCCATTTGCTCTCCGGCATGTACGTCTGGTCCGCCGGCGTAACCAGTTTCGTAAAGATCCCCATCACTCCTGCCTCCAAGATTGACTCGCGCTTTGCGCAAAAACAGCCCGTTGTGCCTCTAAGATCGATTCAGAGTTTCATCTTCTAACCATAGCGTTTCCACAGTGCCTCTGACGGAGAGTGCGACGGCTGTATCGTTACTCAATGCGGTTGCCCCGGAACGAGATCGACAACAACTCGACATTTCGGGAACGTGCTGCAGCCCCAGAATGATTTTCCTTTCGATGCACCGCTCGTCGCCGTGCGCGCGACCATCGGCGCGCCACACTTGGGACACGCCTGCGCATAGAGCGGGGGAGGAACCGAGCTTGTAGGTACTTGCGTTTGTGCGTCAGTCGTCAGAAGCGCGCGAATCTCTGCGACGGAGTAGCTGTGCTTGGCTGGAATACGCACCAACGGTAACCCGATGCTCGCGCAGACGGAAGTCAAGAATTTATCCCGGTCGCGACGCGAGGCCTGTGCGTGCGTGCCGTCATCAAGTTCTATCGCGCACTTGATCTCAAGCGTGCTTGGATCGCATAGCACGAAGTCTAGATGTTTGGCCTGAATGCGATTGAGCGCGCTTTGCCGCACCCGCGCCGACACGCCCCGCTTCACATCTGCGACGTCACTCAACCGCACTTGTCCAAAGACCCGATAGTCGGTTCCGACCGCTTGATCCAGGACGCCAAGGAATGAGCGTTCTGCCGCCGTAAACAACGTTGCGCGCAGCACATACGAATCTGTTGCAGTCGCCGGCGTTTGCTTGCGCACGGCGGCGGCTGCAATGCCGACCAAGACTAGGACGACGATTCCGAGTACGAGCTCCCAAGACATCGCGGTTGAACTCCTCAACTGCTGATGAGCAAGATGCCGGCGCGCTTCGCGTAGCCGCGCAAGTCATCAAGGAGCGCGAGATCCGTCGCAAAAGAACGTGCCGGTCCTGCGGGTGCCAAGTCACTCTCATCGATGCGATCGCCGAAGAATACGAACGCTAGATCCGGATCACAGCGATGCGAGGTCCACACCAGTCCTTCCACTTGGGAGTAATCGCGATGGATGGCTTCGGCCCAACGTGCAGTCATGAAGTAGCCATCTGCATCGGTATGCACCAGTTGCTCGCGTGTGATACCCCAAAGCGCAAGATCTGGCCGGAAGAGCTTTGCCACCCTGAGCGGGCGCGTCGGCACGACAGTCCCGTACATCAAATCCGTCAGCTTGTTGAGAGGAAAGTTGCGCAATGGGCCCTCGAGCGGGACATCATGGAACAACCGTTCGTGGTAGGCGCACTCTTGAGAACTTCCGGCGTACAGCGTTGGAATGACTTCGCCTTTCGCCGTATTGATTGGCGCGAACCGGGTTAGGTCTCCTTTGCCCGGATTGAAGGTGTTCGCCGCAAATTTCTTGTTCCAGATTCGATGCAGCGGCACGCTGGCATCGAGGATATCGATGTTCGGCGCCGGCTCGAGTTTCGAGGGCGGGGAGGGGACCCTGATTATCATTCGCGCTTCCTGCAGTGTGTGTGTTCGCTCGATCAGTACTCTTGAGTAGCGACAGCGTGTTTAGCCGCCTCAACTACCCGATCGGGATCACTCTGCAGCAAGTCCTTGGGGGCTGCTCCGCCTAGCCACCCATTGGCACCCACGAACCAAAAGGCGTTCTGCCAATCCGTGCGCGTGGGATCGGTGCGCAGTATCTCCAGCACCTTGCCGATGATCGGCAGGGGCTGTCCGTCGTCACCGAATTGGAATGCGGGGTAGTAGTCAATTCCGCCGCGATTAACGGAAAAGATCTTGCCGGCGGTCCGCCACCGCCAGGCCGTCTGCGCCGCGTTTCGCAAGCTGTAGCCGGCGCGCTCGGCCACTTGCTTGCTGTCCAACACTGGCACCTGCGAGAACCATTCTTGGCGCGCTCGCGCGTCATCACCGGCGAGCTTGAGCAGCGCATCGGCCTCAGGATCCTCGGGTGCGAAGGCGCGCATGATGGAGCGCACACGCGCTTCGAAATTTTCTTCCCGCGCGAGGCTCGTGAGATCGACGAGCTGCGTCGCGACGCGCTTCAATGCTTCCGCTTGATAGGTGCTCAATTCGGAGAAGGTAAGCGCCAGGTCCACCGCTGGCCCATGGTGATGCTCTTTGATCTGGACAGGCGCGGTGGGGCGCTTCGATTGGGCGAAGAGCCGATGCAGGAGGCTTGGCGCGCGCTCAAGCTCGTCTCGGTGATCTGTTTCCATAACGGTGCGCCTCAGTGATATTGGAGAGAATACTAACACACTCTCCGCAATATGCTGCATGGTCAATGTACTGTTGAGGCAGGCGGGGTTGACTGGTATCGTGGCGAATTACTAGTCGATCGCAGCGCTTTTTAGATCAAACACTTACGATAAGGGTCGACTAACCCCTGAATATTTTGCCCACGGACGGCGTCGCCGGCCGTGGGCGGCACACGCATCGGGAACGACTATTCAATGAAGGCACCTCGCTGGCAAACCATAGCCGACTCCGAGTACCCCTGGGAAAGGGAAGCGATCGAGTGGCTGATGGAGAGGCTGCCGGACGGCGAGCCTTGGCATGCCTGGTCAAATTTCGAGTTCATCGACGATGAGGGCAAGGTCAACGAGGTTGATGTTCTTGTGCTCGCGCCGGCTGGACTCTTCCTGGTCGAGATCAAGAGCAGACCAGGGATCTTGCGTGGCGATGCGCACACCTGGACATGGACTAACGATGGGCGCGAGTACTCCTACGACAGTCCCGTCTATCTCGCAAATCGAAAAGCGAAACGCTTGGCGAGCCTGCTGCGCAAGCAGCCATCGTTCCTGAAGGCGCGGGAGCGAATGCCGTGGGTTGAGCCCGCGATTTTTCTCTCCGCGAAAGAGCTGAAATGCCACCTCGACGGCCCAGCACGCGCTAAGACCTATCTCCGCGGGCGACCGCAGCACCCAGAAGATGACGGCATCGTTGCCGCTCTACATGCGATTTCGAATACCGGCGCACTCACCACGCAACGCGTGGACGCAAAGCAGGCAAAGGCGATTGTTCGTGCCATGGCCGAAGCCGGGATCCGGCCTTCGGCAAGGCATCGTCAAGTGGGTGACTACCGCCTTGGCTCGCTGCTGGCCGAAGGCGTGAACTATCAGGATTGGTCGGCGAAGCACGTATCGGTCGAGACCAAACGGCGGATTCGGATCTACAGCTACAGCAAGGCGAGCACACCGGAAGCGCGTCAATCGCTCGCTCGACAGGCCAAGCGCGAGTTTCAGATTCTCGAAGGCATCGATCACCCCGGCATCCTGAAAGTCCTCGACTACAAGGACACGGAGCTCGGTCCGGCGCTCGTTTTCGAACCTGAAAACGGCGCGACTCGTCTCGATCATTTCCTTCAGCGCAAGCACGCCGAACTCGACATCGGGCAGCGGCTCCAGATTCTTCGCGACCTCGCGGACACGTTACGGTATGCGCACACGAAGCGTTTGTATCACCGCGCCTTGAGCCCGGCGTGTGTGCTCGTGCGCGAGACGAGCGATGTGAATCGTCCTTTGCGGCTGCAGATCGTGAATTGGCAGACGGGCGCACGCGACTCTACAGGATCGAATGCGACGCTGCACACCGTCGGCACTCAGCATGTCGAGGACTACGTCGAGGATCCTTCGCGCGTTTACCTGGCTCCTGAAGCCCTGCAGGTCGCACCCGCTGGGATGCTGCTCGACGTTTTCGCCTTGGGCGCCATCGCGCACTTCGTCCTGTCAAGCAAACCGCCGGCCACCGACACGATCGAACTGATGGACAAGCTGCGCCGCGGGCCGGGTCTGCGCTTGTCGGATGCGCTCGACGGTGCAGCCAAGCATCTGCAGGACCTGGTCAGCCTGAGCACACATCCAGATGTGAGCGCACGCATCGGCTCCATGGAGGAGTTCAGCGAATACCTTGAGCTGGCCGAAGACGAGCTCACGGCGCCAGAACCGGAGCAGTGGGTTGACCCGAGTGTGGCCAAGCCGGGCGATCGCATCGAGGGCGGCTTCACGTCCATAAAATGGCTCGGCCGTGGCTCATCGGCAGACGTCGTGCTCGTCAAACGCGACGCCAACGATCAGGAGCTGGTGCTCAAGGTGGCGACGGATCCTCGCTACAACGATCGCCTCGTCGATGAAGCGGACACGCTCAGCAAGCTCACGCATCAGAACATTGTGAAGTATGTCGATACCGTCGAGGTCAACGGACGTCGCGCCATTCTGATGCACAAGGCGGGCGAGACTTCACTAGCGCGCGACCTACGTGAAAAAGGCAAACCGTCGCTCGACATGTTGAGGCGCTTTGGCGATGAGCTTCTCACCGTCCTCAACTATCTCGAGGAACACGGTGTTGCCCACCGCGATATCAAGCCGGACAACATCGGCATCGCCGCGATCGGCGGCACCGGCAAGAAGCAGCTTGTGCTCTTCGATTTCTCACTGTCGCGGACTTCGCCCGACAACATCCAAGCGGGCACGGCGGGTTATCTCGATCCATTTCTGCGAATCCGCAAGCTGCCGCGATGGGATCTTTACGCTGAGCGTTACGCAGCCACCGTCACGCTCTATGAAATGGCGACGGGGGCGTTGCCCGTCTGGGGCGACAGCAACTCGGCGCCAGACATGCTCGACTGCGAGGTCACGCTGAACACAGATGCTTTCGATCCCAATTTGCGAGACGAGCTCACGGCTTTCTTCGCGAAGGCGTTTCGCCGAGATATTCGCGAGCGCTTCGACAACGCTGAGGAGATGTTGCGGCACTGGCGGCGCGTTTTTGATACCGCGCGCCGTCCTGATACGACCCCGGATGTGTTCGATGCCGTCGCGCGCCTGGCAACTGCGAGCTCGACCATCAGCGAGCTTGGATACAGCGTAGAGGCCCAGAGCGTTCTCGAGCGCATGGGTGTCCACAACGTGCGTGAGTTGTTGGCAGTGGAACGCATAAAATTCCGCTACCTGTACCTGAAAGGTGTGAGCGACAAGGTTCGCAAGGA
This sequence comes from uncultured Steroidobacter sp., assembly GCA_937864115.1. Taxonomy (GTDB): domain Bacteria; phylum Pseudomonadota; class Gammaproteobacteria; order Steroidobacterales; family Steroidobacteraceae; genus Steroidobacter. Next base: position 183,849 of record CALMII010000004.1, read on the forward strand.
GATTCGGCTCACAGCCAAACGACTCGCGCAGATGCGCCCGGATTTGATTCCGGGGCGGCCCACGATCACAGGTGACGAAGAAGCGGGCGCTGCGCAGAGTCTCGATGAATTGGCTGCTCAACTTCTACCGAAGCGACCCGCCGGCGACGATCGCACTGACGAGCAGGCGATAGCGCTTTATCTGGGCCTCGATTCGCATAGCGACGCGCCCGGATGGCTCTCCCTGGGAAAAGTTGCGAGCGCCGCCGGTGTTGCGCGCTCGGCAGTCGCGGACGCGTTGGTCCGCATGCGAGAACGATGGCTGAAATCGCCCGCGCTAACGGAGTTGCGCGAAGAGATTGCTGCGCTCCTGCAGACACACGGCAACGTGATGACGGCCAATGAGTTGGCGAAAGCGCTGCTGTTAGCGAGGGGATCCATCGAACATGATGAATCGACCCGCATGCGCTTGGGCCTCGCGGTTGCGCGCGCCTGCATCGAGGCCGAGCAGCAGCGCGGTGAGCCGCGGTTCCAACTCTTCGAGCTGTTGCAGCCGCTGATCGCCACGAGTGCGGAGCTGGCCGAGTTCGCCAATCGACTCGGGATTGCCGCTGACCAACTCGCGCAACAGGATCCATTGCTCTCGCCGACGACGGTGATGCGCGAGCTCGAAGCGGTGCAGGCGCCGGAAGGCGTCCCGACGCTCTTGCCGCAGCGTTTGCTGAGACTCGCTGCCGCAGCCTCAAAAAATGCTGCGCTCTCCAGCCGTTCGGAAATTTATCCGGTGGGCATGTCAGCGCTCCAGGCGATTCGGCAGTCGCTCGGTGCATTGAGCGGTCCGCAACGGCTCACCGAACGAGAGCTTCACGAACGCGTACGCGGACGATTCCCAGTGTGCGCGCCATTGCCTCGTCATCCCGATCTCGATCGAGTGTTGCTGGAAGCGGGGCTCGAGCTGATTTGGCAACCGGCGAGTGGGGAGCACGAGGCGGGCTATGTGCCGCCGCACGTGCTCAGTCTCTCCGTCGGCAGTACGACGATGTATCACCGCCGTCCCACACAGACGGTGATGCCAGCGGAAGTAAGCTCTGACGTCGCCGCCGCCCGAGCGTTTGAAGAGCGCATCAGCCATTTACTCGCGCGCGGCGGCTTTCTCGCGCTCACGACCATGCCTCGACTGGCGCGTCACTTGGAGGACGAACTGACTCGGCGCTTCGACGTGCGAAGCGTGAGTTTCGATGAGTTGCTATTGGATGCCATGCTCGATCAAGCCAAAGCGCTCGGTGTGGAGATGAACGTGCTGCTCGAAGCTGATCGTTCAGCGCCCACGAGCGTGGATTGGCGCAATCTATTGCGGCTCGTGTCAAAGAGCGCCGCTGTGGTGAAGCAGATGCTGCTGCAATCCAGGCAGCCGCTGCTCATCACGGAACCCGGCCTGCTCGCTCGCTACGATCTCATGAGCATGGTGAACGAGCTTCAGGCGGCTGCCGGCCGGCCAAGCGACCCGCCGACGATTCTGCTGCTCGTCTCTATGGTTCGTCCGGACGCGCCAGCGATCGATGGTGTGGTCGTGCCAACGATCTCCGCTGCGCAATGGGCGAAGGTGCCGGAATCCTGGATCAATAACGAACATCGCTCTGCCGTGGCCTCATGATCGATAGTCAACATTTGCTGCAGGAGTCGAAGAAGCTCCTCAAGGCTCTTGAGAAAGACATTCGCGAGCGGCTCGACGAATCGCCTGAGCTCGATGGGCAGTTGAAAGCGGAGTGGGAAGCGGCGCGTGCCGCGAACCGAACCGCGGGCGCATATCTCGATTGGCGTGAGGAGAACATCACACAATCCGCGGTGCATTGGATTCTGGCGTGCGTGTTTCTGCGGTTCCTCGAAGACAACGACTTCCTGGCGCGCGCGTATCTGACAAGTGTTGACAAGGAGGCGAGAGAGGCGGCGCGCGATGACTACGAACGCTACTTCCGCGCCAACCCGAACCATTCAGACCTCGAGTATCTCCTGCACGCCTATCGTGAAGTCTCGCGCCTGCCCGGGCTCAAGGGGCTTTATGACGAGCGGCACAACCCGCTCTTCCGCTTGCTGCTTTCGGGTGACGGCGGCATAACCTTGCTTAGCTTCTGGAAAAAGGTCGATCCGGAGTCTGGTGTGCTGGTGCACGACTTCACTGACCCGAGTCGCGAAACGCGCTTTCTCGGTGATCTGTATCAAGACCTGTCGGAGTCTGCGAAGGATCGTTACGCGCTGTTGCAGACGCCGAAGTTTGTGGAGGAATTCATTCTCGATCGGACGCTCACACCCGCGATCGAGACGTTTGGCCATAAGAAAGTGCGGCTGATCGATCCGACGTGTGGCTCGGGGCACTTCCTGCTCGGGGCGTTTCAACGTTTGTTTGATCTGTGGGCAAAGAAGGAACCGGTTCGCAACTTGCCGGACCTTGTGCAGCAATCCCTCAATGCCGTGAGCGGCGTAGACATCAACCCGTTTGCTGTGGAGATCGCACGCTTTCGATTGATTATAGCGGCGTTGACGGCGAGCGACATTCGTAAGCTCAAAGATGCGCCGGACTTCCGTATCAATCTCGCGACGGGGGACAGCTTGTTGCACGGACCTCGCTTTGGTTTGCGAGGCACGGCAGGCATGTTCGAGAGCAAGGAGGATTACGCAAGCACCGGACTCGCGCACGCGTATAAAACGGAGGACTTGCTGGAGCTGGGGCGGATTCTTGGGCAGCAGTATCACGCGGTGGTTGGCAATCCACCGTACATCACACCTAGAGATGCCGCTCTGAAAGAGGTACACCGGTCACGCTTCGGAAGTTGTCACGGTCTCTATTCGCTTGGCGTTCCATTTACGGAGCGATTCTTCGATCTAGCCCTCAGCCGCGAGGGTCCATCGCAGGATGGCGGTTTCGTGGGCATGATCACCGCGAATTCGTTTATGAAGCGTGAGTTCGGCAAGAGACTTATCGAGCATTTCATGCCAACAGTGGACATTACCCACGTGGTAGATACTTCGGGCGCGTACATTCCCGGTCATGGCACGCCCACAGTCATTCTATTCGGGCGTCATCGGAAGCCGATTGATAGCCAAGTCCGTACCGTCACCGGTCTGCGTGGTGAACCTCGGCCACCGGACGACCCCGCGAGCGGGTTAGTGTGGCAAGCGATCATTCGCCAGATTGACCACTCGGGATCCGAGAGCGAGTTCGTGAGTGTGACGGACAGGGAACGGGCGGTCTTTGGCAAGCACCCTTGGACCCTAGGCGGTGGCGGTGCCTCCGACATCAAGACAGCGATGGAAGAAGCAGGAACGCCGCTGTCTAACCTGACCGACGATCTCGGCTTCATATGCATCACAAAGGCGGACGACGTTTTCGTAATTCCTTCTGGGGTGGATCGTCGAAAGCGTCTTGAGTTGAAGGCTATCCGCTCATTCGGGGTAGGAGAAGACGTGCGCGATTGGACGATCGCAAAGAACAACGTCTGCATTTTTCCGTACGACGATGAGGTCGAGTTCCTCAACGAGGCCGAGTTCTCAAACGCACTGAAACTTATATGGCCTTCTCGCGCTGTACTTCTCGATCGAAAGGCGTTTGGTGGACAGACATACGGCGAGCTCGGCAGGCTGTGGTATTCGTACGGTCAGATTCCGGTGGAACGATTCAAGAACCCGAAGTCGATGGTCTTCGCATTCGTAGCTACTCACAATCACTTTGTGCTCGACCGAGGGCACAACGCATTCAGTCGTACGGCACCCGTGATCAAGTTGCCCGCAGGTACCGCTGACGCGGAGTACGCTGGGGTTCTCGCACAGCTCAATTCGTCGGTCGCATGCTTCTGGATGAAACAGGTCATGCACGACAAGGGAAACGGGGGGATCGGCGGCGGAATTGCATCTGAAGACTGGGAACGGTTTTATGAGTTCACGAGCACTGCTCTAAAGCAATTCCCGCTCACGCACGATCGACCTGTTGATCTTGGTGTGCGCCTGAACACGAAATCGGTGCACTTAATGGAGATGCGGTCGCCTACGTTCTTGGACTCGCTGCGTCGTGATGGTGGCAAGCTACCGACGCGTAGCGGTCTCCATGCGGTTCGGTCAAGAGCGGCACAAATGCTCCGCTCAATGATTGCGGATCAGGAAGAACTCGATTGGCGTTGCTATCGATTGTACGGCCTACTGCCGCGTCATCGTCCGGCATCGGAGTTTGAGCACAGTGCACCACCTGAACTCGCTTTGGGTGAGCGGGCTTTTGAAATTGTGCTCGCACGACGTTTGGTAGCGGGAGAGATGCAGACGACGTGGTTCGAACGACATGGCTCGACACCTATTACTCAGCTGCCGGCTCACTGGCCTGACGACTATCGCGCAGTCGTCGAACGACGCATCGCGCTGATCGAATCGGACCGCAACATCGGTCTCATCGAACAGCCCGAATACAAGCGCCGCTGGAACACCGAAAGCTGGGAGGAACAAGAACAACGCGCGCTTCGCGAGTGGCTGCTCGACCGATTGGAAACGGAGCGCTACTGGCAGCGCAGCGGGGCTTTGCAGCTTCGATCCGTGTATCAGTTGTCCGATGCGGTGCGCAGCGATGCAGACTTCATGCAAGTCGCCGCGCTCTACACGGGCCGAGATGATTTCGATGTTAGTGCGCTCGTTGCCCAATTGACGGAATCAGAAGCTGTGCCGTACCTGGCTGCATGGCGCTACACAGATGACGGCCTGCGCAAGCGCGAGGCCTGGGAGGAAACCTGGGCGCTGCAGAGAGGCGAAGATGCAGTGGATGAGAAGGTCGCGCATGCGAATCCGCGCAAGCCGGACGAGTCTGACGAAGACTACCGCAAACGTCTCGCGCAAGTGCAGAGCGACGCGCGCCTCAAGGAAATCGGCGAAGTCGCCGTACCGCCGAAGTACAAGTCCTCCGACTTCAGGAGCACAACCTTCTGGCGCCTACGCGGCGCTCTGGACGTCCCAAAGGAGCGCTTTATCAGTTATCCCGCTGCGGCACCGGATGCAGACGGAACGCTGCTCCTCGGTTGGGCAGGCTGGGATCACCTACAACAGGCGACCGCGCTTGCTGGCCACTATCTTCATTTGAAGGAAAACGAAGGCTGGGCCGCAGAGCGCCTGATCCCCTTGCTTGCCGGCCTGCTCGAACTCGTGCCCTGGTTGAAACAATGGCAGAACCAATGGAATCCCGAGCACGACGCACGCATGGGTGACTACTTCGAAGGCTTTGTGCAAGACGAAACCCGCGCGCTCGAGACAACGATCGAAGCGCTGCAGAAGTGGCGGCCGCCGACCGCGGCACGTCGCAGGCGCAGGGCTTAGCTGGAGTTTGGTGGGTATACTAACGCTTGACGTTACTAACGGACCGCATTACTATCCGCCATGATCAGAAGTTTCCGGGACACGGAGACCGAGAAGGTCTGGAACGAGCGCCTGTCACGGAAGCTTCCGCGGACCATTCAGAGCCGTGCGCTCATGAAACTGCAGCAATTGAATGCGGCAGGGGATCTCCGAGATTTACGGATTCCGGTGAGCAACCACCTCGAAAAGCTGAGCGGCGATCGGGAAGGCCAATGGAGCATTCGCATCAACGGTCAATGGCGCATCTGCTTCGAGTGGAACGCGGGGCACGCCGACAACGTCGAGATTTGTGACTACCACTAGCGATTCGATATGAGGAGCTTACGCATGGCACTCAAAGCACATCATCCTGGCGCGATTCTGCGCGAGGAGTTCATGGAGCCTGTGGGCCTTACGCCGTACAAGCTCGCGAAGGCGCTCGGTGTGCCGCTTCCGCGCGTGAACGACATTGTGCTGGAGAAGCGCTCCATCTCGGCGGAAATGGGATTGCTGCTCAGTGCTTATTTCGGCACGACCGATCAGTACTGGATCAACCTGCAGGCCGACTATGACCGCCGTCTCGCCCGTTCTCGGATCGAAAAGAAATTGAAGTCCATCAAGCCGCATCCGACCGACAAGGATGGGTCGCTGGTGAGCGCTGCCTGACGTACGGGGCCGCGGCGCTTCGCTGGTCTCACTGCCAGCCCACAAGAGAACAACATGACACTGATTAGAGAACTCATACACGTTCCTGAGCGGGTACATCAGGGCGACTTCGTTTTGAAACTCTCGGAAGGCGTGGAGCATGCCGATGAGACGCTGGGCAGCTATGTCGTGACACCGCAGCTTGTGAGCGCGTTCGACAATGCGCTCGCCTTTGTGAAGAGTGGTCTTGAGTCACGCAGCAGCAAGGCCGCATATCTGCATGGCAGCTTCGGTTCGGGCAAGAGCCACTTCATGGCCGTGCTGTCGTTGCTTTTGAACGGTAACGTAAAGGCGCGTTCGATCCCGCAGCTTTCGGACGTCGTAGCACGTCACAACGCCTGGACTGACGGACGCAAGTTCCTCGTCGTGCCGTATCACATGATCGGCGCGGACGATATGGAGTCCGCCATCCTCGGCGGCTATGCCTCCCACATTCGCAAGCTTCATCCGGATGCGCCGGTGCCAGGTTTCTATCTGGCTGAAGGTCTGTTCCGGGATGCGAAGCGGCTGCGCGAGCAACTGACGGATGGACCGTTCTTTGAGAAGTTGAATTCCGGCAGGAGCGCGGGGCGTTGGGGTGCACTCGGAGGCGGCTGGGATGCCCAGGCATTCGAGGCAGCGATGCTTGAACCACCAGCGGGCGAGGAGCGCATGCGGCTCGTGGGCGACTTGATCGATGTCTACTTCGATTCATATCGCACGATGGCCGCCTCGAAGGGCGAATCGTTCGTTTCGCTCGACGATGGCCTGTCGATCATGAGCAAGCACGCACATGCGCTTGGCTATGACGCTGTCGTCTTGTTTCTGGACGAGTTGATCCTGTGGCTGGCAAGCCGGGCTGCCGACGTTTCATTCGTCTCAAGCGAAGGCACGAAGCTCGTAAAACTGGTCGAGGCAACTCACGCGGATCGACCTGTTCCTCTCATTAGCTTCGTTGCGCGTCAGCGTGATCTACGCGAGCTCGTGGGCGAGACCTTGGCGGCTGGGGCGGTGCAAACCCAATTCGCAGATAGCCTCAAATACTGGGAAGCGCGCTTCCACAAGATCACGCTCGAAGATCGGAATCTGCCCGCGATCGTCGAAAGCCGCATTCTCAAGCCAATCTCACCGCAAGCGCAGGCGACACTCGATGACGCGTTCACGAAATTGCTCAACGTTCGCAACGAGGTGCTGGAAACGCTGCTCACTGACGATGCGGATCGAACCATGTTTCGCAAGCTCTACCCGTTCAGTCCGGCGCTCGTCGAGACTCTGATCGCGGTGTCCTCTGCGCTGCAGCGGGAGCGAACGGCTTTGAAGCTGTTGCTGCAATTGCTGGTCGAGCGGCGCGACGAGCTCGAGTTGGGAGAGATCGTCGGTGTGGGCGATCTTTGGGATGTCATCGCGGAAGGCGACGAGCCGTTCTCGGAGCAGATGCGCATCCATTTCGACAATGCGAAGCGCCTTTGGCAACAGAAGCTGCTGCCGCGACTCGAGCGCCAACATGGCGTGACATGGCAATCGATGCGCGACGGTTCGGCGGAAGCAACCAAGGCTCGAGCGCTACGCAATGATGCAAGACTGCTGAAGACACTGCTCTTGGCGGCCCTGGTACCCGAAGTGAAATCACTTCGTGCGCTCACTGGCCAGCGACTCGCGGCCTTGAACCATGGAACGATCCGTTCACCCATTCCGGGACGCGAGGCCAGCGATGTGCTGCGCAAGTGCCGCGATTGGGCGGTGGAGATCGGCGAGATCAAGATCAGCGACGATCAGAATCCGATCATCTCCATTCAAGTCACGGGTGTAGACATTGAGCCCATCATCGCCGGCTCCAAGCTTCAGGATAGCCCAGGGAATCGCAAGCGCCTCATACGCGAAATGTTGTTCAACGCGCTCGGGATCGATGACAAGCCGGATCTGTTTGCGCGGTACTTGTTCAATTGGCGTGGGACTCGACGAGACGTTTCCATCCTCTACGATAACGTGCGTGAGGTCAGCGACGAGCGCCTGCGTACAAGTGGGGAAGATTGGACGATTGTCATCGACTTTCCATTCGATGAATCGCAGTACAGCCCGGCGGATGATCGCGCGCGTCTGCAGAAATATGCGGGAGGACCGACGCGCACGATCGCCTGGCTGCCACAGTTTCTCAGCGATAAGGCGCAGCGCGATCTCGGGCGGCTCGTCATTCTGGACTACATTCTGAAAGGCGACCAACGCTTTGCCGAAGCAGCAAGCCAGTTGTCTTACACCGACCGGATGCAGGCAAAGGCATTAGCAGAGAACCAGCGCGATCAGTTGAAGGCGCGACTGCGGCAATGCCTCGAGGCAGCGTATGGCATCAGTGAGGAACCACGGGATGGTTTTGAGCTCTCGATAGAGCGCTCTGAGCAGTTTGTTTCCCTCGATCCTACCTTCGCACCGCAGCGGCCTGTCGGTGCCAATCTCAAAGAAGCGCTGGAGAAGTTGCTGGATCAGGCGCTCGCGCATCAATTTCCAGCCCATCCGTCCTTCGGCGTCGATGTGCGATTGCCGACTCTGAAGAAGGCGTGGGCGGAGATTGAGAAGGCAGCGAGCGAGCGGGATCACCGGGCGTTGGTGGAGGATCGGGCGACGAGGCAAGTAGTGCGGGAGATCGTACAACCGCTGAAGCTCGGCGAGCTGTCATCGACGCATCTGCATCTGCATGATCATTGGCGCACGCACTTCATTCAATGTGAGGCACGAGAGCCCGGGCCGCTGACCGTCCAGCGATTGCGTGGGTGGCTCGATCAGCCGCGTCCGATGGGCTTGCCGACGGAAGCGGCAAATCTCCTCATCATGACGTTCGCGGCTCAAACCGACCGCTCGTTTCGGTATCGAGGTGGGCCCGCAGATCCCAGGTTAGATGAACTGCCGGGTGAGCTCGAGCTCGTCGAGCAGGCATTACCCAGCGAAGCAGTGTGGCAGCAGGCGAATCAGAGGTTGTCTGTTCTGTTTGGAGAGCCGCCGCGCGCGAGTTTGAACGCCACGAATATGGAGCGGCTCGATGAGTCGCTGCGACAGAAGATTGCCGCCGTGCGGCCTGCGATAGAAAGCCTTGCGAACGCATTGCCAGGCGCGTTGGCGCAGCACGTCGACGAGCCGGAGAGGGCCGCGCGTTTGCAGACCGCGCGATCAGCGCGAGCGCTGCTAAATGCCGTTGGCGACAAGACGGGTATGGCGGCAATCGAGGCATTCGCGTCCGCTTCCATAGCGACTTCCGAAGCAGCCATGCAGCAAACGCTCGCGAAGGCACGCGAATTAGATGAAGCCGTGCGAAACCTTTCGAACATGTTCTCGCTGCTCAAAGGCATCACCGATGAACGGCGAAAAGATGCACAACAGATTCTGTCGTCGGTGGGCGAGGCGCTGGCGAGCGATGAGCATGCCGTTTCACTGCGTCCGAAGCTGAAGGAGCTGGAGCAGCGCGCGTTTGCGCTCGTCGAGCAGGCTGTCACGCGCGCTCCGACCGCACAGCCTGCGACGCCATCACCGCCTGCGGGAACGCGTATCGTAAAGGAAGGACGGGAGACCAACCTTGGTCGGTCAGCGGCCGTGAAGGTCTTGCGGGGCATCGAATCGGAGCTCGATGAGCACAACCGCCTCAGTGTCATCTGGACGATTGTGCGGGAGGACGGCTCCAAGTGACGCCCTCGGTTTCCGAAATCCGCGCGCAAATCAGCGCGATTCTGGCGCGCGACCAAGACGCGCGAATCGTGGCAATGCATGCAGCCCACAGAGCCGAGTGGCCTCCTAGTGTGGCGGTTGAGAATCGCACGTATCAGGTTGCATGGTGCGAGTCGCCGCTCGAGCTCCGGCTCGCGTTGCGGCAAGCGCGCAAGATGTCTCAGCACGGACTCGTGCTTATGACGCCGCTTGCGGAAAGTGATCTCGGAGCAGACGTCATTGCGCGCCTTTCGCGCTCGAAGATCTTCCGTGTCCATCAATGGGAAATTGTTCGCAACGCATTCCGCGCCAAAGCGATCGATGGAAGGCTCAGTGCGTCGGGGTGGCTGGCCGACACTTTGATTGAACGCATGCCGGCGCAAGGATATGCGCCTGTGCCGAGCGGCATCTTGGATGTCGATACGGCGTGGAGAGCGCTTCTTCAGATAACGCTCGGCATCGATTCTGCCCGCCCCGACATCGAGGACCTACTGCGGTGGACTCTTCGCGCTGACGCATCAGCGCAGTGGGCCGCACTTTCCGACTCGGCGCAGCACGGTCTCTCAAGGTGGCTTGCCCAGGTTTCCGGGAGGGCAGCAGAGCTCATCCTGAGTGTCGTCGAGTCTGGGTACTGCGCAGACGCAGTTCCGCTGGGCCTAATTGCCGACGTGTTGATCGCTGAAGATCCGCCCGGCTCCGAGCTTGCTGCGGCAGCGGCGCGCGCAGAGCGCTACATGGGTGGCCGGCGAATCGACGTGAGCATGGGGGCGCGCTGGGCGGAAGCCTCAAAGCGCGTGCTGCGTGAACTTGGGTCTGAGCAAGCCCGATCCGTTCTCGGTCGCGCCGATCGCTTATTGGCCGATCTCTACTTGGCGGACTTCGCGGTTGTCAGTAGCGCCCTGCCGAGCGGCCTCGAAGCCCGTCTTGCCGCGTTCGCGGCTGGCCTCCAGCACTGCCTGACCAACAAGGATGCTCAGTCACTCTCGGAGTTGCAGCGATTGGCTGACGACGTTCGAGAACACACGCTTGCGGCGCAGTCGCCCGGACGAGTCGACAGTGTCGAAATGGCCTCGCGTCTGGTGCGCTGGTGGATCGCCTCCAATGTCCCGGTAAGAGATTTCCAGAGCCTCGTTCAACAGTACGTTGCCGATGGCGCCTTCGTCGATCGGGCACGTCTCTACTTATTGGGCGGGGATCAACTGGGGCTGCTGGCAGCAGCATTCGACGCACTCGCGAACCAAGTTCGGAAAACGCGCGAGCAGCACAACGACGCGTTTGCGAAAGCGCTCAAGGTTTGGAACGAGATGCGATCGACGACCGACGGCATCGTTCCCGTCGAGGAGATAATCGAGCAAGTCGTCGCACCGCTGTCCGATGCAGCGCCCGTGCTACTTCTGGTCATGGATGGACTCAGCCTAGCCGTCTTTGCTGAGTTGTTCGACGATGTCGTGCGACTTGGCTGGGATCTCATGCGACCCGCGCAAGGACCATGGAAGGGGGCTGCAATCGCGGCCCTTCCGACGGTGACCGATATTTCTCGCGCAAGCCTCTTCTGTGGCCGGTTGACTAAAGGTGGGCAGCAGGCCGAGAAGACGGGCTTCGCGCAGCATGGTTCCGTTGCCCGCAAGTCACGCAGCGCGCCTATGTTGTTTCACAAAGGTGAGTTGATGGATGGCGCAACGCTCGCGCCCAACGTGAGCGGGGCTTTGTCGTCAACTGGACCACGCGTGGTTGCCGTTGTCTACAATGCGATCGACGATCAGCTCGACGGCGCCAATCAGATCCACATGGAATGGACGTTGGATCGGCTGCGCATGTTAAGTCCGCTCCTATATGAAGCGCGCACGGCGGGAAGAGTGATCGTGCTCACCGCTGATCACGGTCACGTGCTCGATCACGATACGGTGCAAAGTCAAAAATCGGAAGGCGGGGATCGCTGGAGACTCAAGGATGGAACGTTGCGGAATGGAGAGATCACGCTCGAAGGAGGGCGAGTCCTTACTCCAACCGGCGAAACGCAAGTGACCGTCCCGTGGAGCGAACGGCTCCGTTACGGAACTCGAAAGAACGGCTATCACGGCGGTGCTTCACCTCAAGAAGTACTTGTACCGCTGTGCGTGCTGGCGCCGAGCGTAACTCAACTACCCGGATGGACACCAACAACGCTTGTGTATCCGGTCTGGTGGGATGCGACGCCGATGCAGCTTGTTGCCGAGGCGCCGCGACCCGTGCGACGCACGGCCGCCCAAACAGTGCCCGCCAAGGAAGCACCGCAAGCGGACTGGTTGTCTTCGATTGACGTTGAGAAGGAGACCGAGCAGCAAGATTGGACCTCGGCGCTCATCGAATCCCCGACGTATCGCACGCAGAAGACTCTCGCGGCGCGCGTGGCACCGCCAGACGACATGGTCAGAAGGCTCCTGCAGGCATTGGCAGAGAGGGGTGGAAAGCTATCGAAGGCCGCGCTATCGATGCGATTGTCGCTGTCCCCATCGCGCACTTCGGGTTTCATCAGCGCGGCGCAGCGAGTGCTGAATATCGATCAGGCCGCGGTACTCACGTTCGATGAGCGCAGCGGTGCTATCGAACTGAATCGCGAACTCCTCGAAACACAATTTGGTTTGCGGAAACGGTAGGGGCGTCAATGGTCAGTCCCCAAAGGCGAGCAGAGATCATCGATGCACTCCGGCGAGGAACCGTTCCTCAATTTGGCCTGGACGCCCTCGCGGTAGGTCTGGAGCGCTTTGAAAGCACGCTGGATGAGGAGCTGACGCGAGTCGCGGCTGGAGGCGGTGGACTCAAGGCCGTGCGGGGTGAGTACGGAAGCGGTAAGACGTTCTTTACGCGTTGGCTGCAGGAGCGTGCACGCGGGCGAGCGTTCGCATCGACAGAAGTGCAGATCTCGGAGACTGAGACGCCTCTACATCGAATGGAGACGGTGTATCGGCGTCTTATCGAGCGTATCTCGACCGCGCATGCCGGCGCGGGTGCGTTTCGCGCGATTATCGACGGCTGGTTCTTCGCGTTGGAGCAGGACGTGCTCGCAGAGAACCCGGTCGACGCGCAAGATGAGGAGAAACTGCTGGATCGAACGGAAGCGTTGCTGGAAACGCGACTCGCTTCGGTGAGCCGCATTGCACCTGCTTATGCTGCGACGCTTCGCGCTTACCGTCGGGCACTGGTCAAAGACGAGCGAGATCTCGCCGAGGGTCTCATTGCATGGCTATCGGGACAGCCCAACGTTGCCGCACACATCAGGCGTGCGGCGGGCATCAAGGGCGATATCGATCACTTCGGCGCGTCGAACTTTCTCGCTGGACTGCTCGTGATTCTCAGGGATTCAGGCTTCGCCGGCCTCGTTCTCACGCTCGACGAAGTCGAGACGCTGCAGCGGATGCGAGCTGATACGCGTGAGAAGGGATTGAATGCGTTGCGCCAGTGGTTCGACGAGATCGACGCCGGGCGCTTTCCTGGTCTGTATCTGCTCATTACGGGGACGCCCGCATTCTTCGAGGGTCCTCAAGGCGTGCAAAGACTCGCGCCACTCGCGCAGAGATTGCACGTCGATTTCGCCACCGACGCGCGGTTCGACAATCCTCGTGCGGTTCAGATTCGTCTTCCGGGATTCGGTCTCGATCAACTCGTTCAGGTGGGAAAACGTGTTCGCGACATCTACCTTGAGCAGTCGTCCTCGGCGGATCGCATCGCGCAGCACGTTGATGAGCCCTACATCCGTTCTCTGGCAGATGCAGTGACGGGACAGCTCGGCGGGCGAGTCGGCATTGCGCCGCGCGTGTTCCTGAAGAAGCTTGTCGCTGACGTTCTCGATCGGGTCGATCAGTTTCCCGACTTTGATCCTCGCCAGCACTACGCCCTCACCATCAACGATGCAGAACTCAGCCGAACGGAGAGGGCGGCGCGGAAGCCGCAGTCGCTCGATGACATCGAGTTAGAGTTGTGAGTGCGTTCGATCAGCTCCATCCGGCGGTTCAGTACCACATCGTCAACAGTCTTGGCTGGAGCGAGTTGAGGCCGACCCAGCTGGAAGCGATCCAGCCGATCATTGCGGGTCACGACTGCCTGTTGCTCGCGCCAACTGCTGGCGGCAAGACCGAGGCAGCCCTCTTTCCCGTGATGTCGCGAATGGTGGCCGAGGACTGGCGTGGTCTGTCCGTACTCTATCTCTGTCCTATCAAGGCGCTGCTCAACAATCTGGAGCATCGACTCAGCAAGTACCTGGGACTGCTAGGTCGACGAGTGGGCGTGTGGCACGGGGACATTGGACAATCTACCAAGGCGCGAATGCTTCGTGACCCACCCGATGTACTGCTCACAACGCCAGAATCGCTGGAGGGCATGCTCATCTCACGCAAGGTGGAACAAATTCCGCTACTCGGCGGCGCGAGGTCGATCATTGTTGACGAGCTCCATGCCTTCGCGGGCGACGATCGTGGCTGGCACATGCGAGCACTCCTCGGGCGACTCCGCTCAATTGCTTCGGCCCCAGTGCAGATCATCGGACTGACGGCGACCGTCGGAAATCCACAGGAACTGATCTACTGGCTCACGAAGGGCAGCGGCGGCAGGGTTGTCGGAACGGCGAGTCCCAGTGTAGGTGCCGAAATCGAAGTGGACTTCGTCGGTTCCACGGTCAATGCGGCGTTGGTCATCTCTCGCCTCCATCAGGGAGAGAAGCGCTTAGTGTTCTGCGACAGCCGGTCGAGAGTGGAGGATCTCGCTCGGGAATTGCGGGCCCTCGGTATTCGAACATTCGTTTCCCATTCGTCGCTCAGCTCGGACGAGCGTCGTCAGGCCGAAGCGGCGTTCAGCGAGGCACGGGATTGCGTCATCGTCGCCACGAGCACGCTGGAACTTGGAATCGATGTCGGTGACCTGGACCGCGTCATTCAGATTGACGCACCAGGAAGCGTCTCGTCGTTCTTGCAGCGGATGGGCCGAACAGGTCGGCGTTCCGGTTCGAATCGCAACTGCCTGTTCCTGGCAACGAACGAAACAACTTTACTGACGACCCTTGCGATCGTCTCGTTGTGGAAATCCGGCTACGTGGAGCAGGTGCGGTCGCCGGCGGAGCCTTGGCATGTCGTCCTCCAGCAAATGCTGGCGTTGTTGCTCGAGCACGGAGCGCTGCCCGAGCATGAGCTCGTAAGCAAGACCTCTATGTTGTTCTCGGAGCTGCCCGTCCAAGGCATTCAGGACATCATCCGCTCGCTCTGCGAACGATCCATTCTCTGGAGCAACGAAGGCGTGGTTTGGTTCGGACTACAAGGCGAGAAGTTGTTTGGGCGCCGCAACTTCATGAGCGTGACCTCCGTCTTC
The DNA here is from genome assembly GCA_937864115.1 of uncultured Steroidobacter sp. Lineage (GTDB taxonomy): Bacteria > Pseudomonadota > Gammaproteobacteria > Steroidobacterales > Steroidobacteraceae > Steroidobacter. The sequence goes on from CALMII010000004.1 coordinate 198,903, forward strand.
GTCAGTCCACCTCAGTTCGTGATTCTGCACGGGCAGGCAGAAGTCGGTTTTGTAAGCCCAGTGGTGTTGCTGCCGAATCCGGATCAACCAACCTCCATTGGCCTCGCGGGCCGTGCATGGCATGTGGTCTCGATAGACTGGAAAGGAAAGCGCGCGTGGGTGGAGCCGACCGATTCGGCGCGGCCCACTCGATGGGATGGTGGTGCGCGGGGGATCAGCTTCGAAGTGGCGCAGCGCGCGAAGCAACTCTTGGCCAGTGATACGTCGTCAACCTCTCTAAGTCGACGAGCCGCGGAGACACTTGAGGCGCTGCGCCAGAAGTACGATTTCCTGCCGGTGGGTGACGGTACGGTTATCTCCGCCGAGAGAGATCGGCTGAAGTGGTGGACCTTCGGCGGCTTGGCCGCAAATCGAGCACTGATGGAGGCACTGCGAGGCAGCGGAGTTGAGGTGCGCTCTGCGGATGATTTCATCGTGAGCTTGCCAATGCACTTGCAAAGAGAAGCGCTACTTCAGCGCGTGAGGAGTCTGTCGCTCGACAAAGAAGCAATGGGTATCTGGGATGACCCAGCGGACAGCATCAAGTTCGCAGAAGAGCTCCCTCAGCGGTACATGGCGGATGTTGTGGCCGCTCGGCTACTCGACATGGATCACGCCCTAGCGCTTGCCGGACTGCCAATAGCATTCATGGAGGATCGAGTGTGAATGGCGTCGGCAATGACTCTAAGACCTCGAACCGCCGCCTGATCTTTATCAGCCATGCAACACCTGATGACAATGAGATCACGCGATGGCTATGCGGTCGTCTGACTGCAAGAGGCTATCGAGTATGGGCGGACATCGATCAGCTACGCGGCGGTGATCGGTTCTGGTCCGACATCCAAGGCGCGATTCGCAACGAGTCTGTCCGTTTCATATCGATTCTCTCTCGAACGTCGGTCGGTCGCAGTGGGGTTCTGGATGAGCTTGCCGAAGCCCGCGACGTCTCAGCCAAGCTGAAGGACCCGAAGTTCATCATTCCAATCAGGATCGACGATCTGCCTTGGAACGAATTTCCGATTCAGCTGAAACAGTTGAATGGTTTGGACTTCTCCAAGGACTGGGCCACGGGTTTGAATGCGCTTCTTGAAACACTAAAAGAAGATTCAATTCCTCTAGATGCAGGTGATCCAGAAGTCTCGAGAGTGTCGAGCCTGCTCGTAAGTGGACGAGAGCGGATACTGCCGAGGCCAGAATCAGGGCTGTTGAACTGGCTAACCATTCGTTCTTTGCCGTTGAACATTCACTATTACCTGACATCGATGTCGGCAGGTGATTTGGCGGAAGCGCGATCACGAATTCGGCAGCCATGCGCGGCACATGATCGGTTGCTGATTACCTTCGCAGGGATTGATTCGATGCCGGCTGCCCTGCCGAACGACATCGAGGTCGAACCCCGCCATACACTCACACTTGAAGAATTCCTTTCAGGCGAACCTGAGCGCGGCCCCAGCGTAGACCGGCGTCAAGCGCATAACTATCTTTCCGACATACTGCGGCAGGCATTCGAGAACGAGCTGCGCAACAAAGGATTGGTGCAGTTCGATCGAAGATGGTTTGTGCCAAACAACTGGCGTGAAAAGAATCAAGGATGGTACGCGGGGGCGAGGGGTAAAGATCAGTATCGCGTCTTGGTAGGCAAGGCCAAGGAGCTAACTTGGCACTTCGCAGTTTCCGCGAAGATCCGTGCATGGCATCCACGGCGGATACACCTGATACCCCATGTTCTATTTTCACCGGATGGCGTCACGCCGCTCGTTGATCAGAAGCAGCTGCGACGACGGCATTGCAAGTTGTGGTGGAACGACAAGTGGCGAGATCTCATGCTCGCTTTCATCGGTGAGCTGTTTGGCCGCGGCTGCGACCATTGGAAGGTCTGCCTCGGCGGTGGTGCCACGATGGAACTGAAAGCGACACTAATGCGGATTCGTATGCCAGTAAGCTATTCCGAGGATAGCGCGCATATCCCCGCCGATGATGAAGAGGAGGAGTCGGAATGGGACGATCAGGAAGAAGAGCCGCTCCAATAAGGAAACCCCGCACCATTCATGTTCCAGAGCCGATGCTGCGGTTCGGCCATGGACAGCGATGCGAGTACGTGAAGGATGGTCTGTTTTCTTTTGGTCCACTTGCACCTATTCCTAGTCGCGGGGCGTTGCGCTTCGGTGTTGTAGGAACAACGGAGGGTATGCGTCGATTCGACCGGTGGTCAGAATCGATTCGCACAGGTATTCCGTGCGCGGATGACAAGGCCCATAAGATGTCCTGGCCAGGTTTCTCCGCCGTCTTCGAAATCGAATGGCCCAAAGAGCCGCTGGCGCGAGTGATGGTCGATCATGACTCGGTGCGCAACGCTATCCGTCGAGAGAATCGGCATGAGGCGGTGTATGAGGCGGTTGGCATCTTCGAAACAGCCATCCGCCGATATCTGGAGAAAGAAGAATCGCTCCCTGATTTCTGGTTTGTTGTTATCGACGAGGAAGTGTTCCGGTTAGGACGCCCAGAACAAATCGTACCCGTGGCAGTTCGCACCGAGTCTATGCTTCCGATGTCGAGTAGGAGTGCTCGGAAATCCCAAGCCGGCGGAACCGCTCTGCTGTTCCCGGAATGGCAGAAGGATGCCGAAGCGACATTGGCGGTGGAAGCCTATGAAGTGAACTTCCACAACCAGCTGAAAGCCAGGATGCTCCAACACCGCGCGGTGATCCAGATCCTCCGAGAGACGACAATCACGCCTGACGAGTTCGTTGATGCTCGGGGAAAGCCGAAGCGAAAAGTAGATGATCCTGCGACGGTTGCGTGGAATCTGTGCACGACGGCCTTTTTCAAAGCACAGGGAAAGCCGTGGCAGCTCGATGCTGTTCGTCCGGGTGTCTGTTACGTTGGTCTCGTTTATAAGCAGCTGCATGCACCAACGGCGAACGCGAATGCCTGTTGTGGAGCGCAGATGTTCCTGGACTCCGGAGACGGCGTTGTGTTCAAGGGAGTCGACGGTAACTGGTACAAGGCCGACACAAAGGAGTGCCACATCTCGGAAGACAAGGCGGCTGAACTCATGTCCACGGTCGTTGCGTCGTATCGCGACAAGCATGGAGGTCCCCCTACCGAGTTATTCATTCACGGCAAGGCGCGTTTTGACGAAGCTGAATGGAAGGGGTTTCGGTCCGCAGTGCCATCCGGCACTCAACTTGCTGGAGTAAGGATACGGCGTTCTTTAGATGATCGACTCTACCGAGGACAAGGCGCCACGCCAGTATTGCGAGGCATCGCGGCAATCACCAGTAAGTATCGTGCGCTCTTGTGGTCGCGAGGATACGTTCCCCGCCTACGAACTTATCCCGGTTGGGAAGTACCGGCCCCGATCGATGTGGAGATATCGCAGGGGGAGGCTGACATCGACCAAGTGTTGACGGATGTGCTTGGACTTACGAAGTTGAACTATAACGCCTGCATCTACGCGGACGGCATGCCTGTGACTTTGCGGTTTGCAAACGCTGTTGGAGAGATCCTCACGGCGATACCAAGCAACGACTATCGACCTCTGCCATTCCGGTACTACATCTAAAGGGCATCGACAGCGCTCTCGTGAAGCCTACGCGCGCAGGGATGGGGAGAGCTACATCACCTTCCAGCGATCGAATCACCATTTGGTTACTTCCAGGCGACGAGTGATCAATGAGCGCGGCAGCCAGCGTGGGATGAAGCCAGAGGTATCTCGGGGACTGCGACCTCACGCGGTAGTCAGCAATTTGCACGTCGGAATGGGAATCTACTGCGCCGCACCATTGCCTGTGGGTAAGTGGACGCCGACCCTTGAAGATACTTCTCGTACACCGCATATAGGGGCCTAAACTCAGGGAGTACCAATATGTGGGGTTATGGTGCACTGCGTCGATCGACTCGCCATACACCGCATGCGCCGAACCTTCTGTTAGTCCGGAGGCGGGCTTCGCTGCAGAAACTTTCGTGGGCGCTTCTGCGCCGGACGCCCGCAAACATACGGTACCGGCGCATTTTCATCATCGAGCTTGTTGAGGAATGACGCCATGGCGATTCTTGACTGCAATGACGATATCGATGCTTACCACAGCGCCGAGGTAACGCTCGGTCGGGACGATCAGGCAGAAATGCGCAAGCGCCGCGATGCAGGTCGAACGCGACTGCGCACCGGATTGGCGGGTAAGGGCCACCCGCTGCCAAGCGAACAGGACTCACAAGGCTCTTATGCGATGCGCACCATGCATCAGGACGGCCAATGCGACTATGACATCGATGATGGAGCTTACTTCGAGAAGGACGACCTGAAAGATGCGGTCGGCGTGCACCTGTCGCCGCTCGCGGCACGCGAGCGCGTGTGCGAGGCTCTTCAGCAGGACGATCGCCTGAAGTATCCGGCGAGCGTGAAAACAAACTGTGTGCGCCAGAAGTACCCGGAGGGGTACCACATCGACATCCCCGTGTATCGCATCGTCCGCGAAACGAACTGGAAGGGCGAAGAGGTCGTCAAATATCAGCTCGCCAGTGGCGACAACTGGGTCGTGCAGGACGCCCGCGCAGTTACACGCTGGTACAACAGACTGGTAGGCGAGCTCAACGCAGGCGAGTCCGACGGCAGTCAGCTGCGGCGGCTGACAAAGCTCACGAAGAAGCAGGCCCGCAGCCGCATTGCTTGGAAGTCGAATACGACCAGCGGCATTTGCATGACGAAACTGATCGTCGACCACTTCGTAGCCGTCCCTGGCCGCGATGATGAGGCGCTCCTACAAACCTGGAAGGCGATACACGCGAAGCTCGCCTGGACGCAGCGTATTGCGCATCCAGTCATGGCGGGCCGGAACCTCGCCGAGGAAGGCGACGCGGAGGTGAAGTATTTCCGCGATCGACTGGGTGAGGCGCTGAACACGCTGAAGGTGCTCGAGGATGCCAAATGCACGCGTGAACAGGCGCGCAAGGCCTGGGATATTGTATTCAACACGTCGTTCTTCAGTTCCCGTCCAAGCGACGATGACGAGGACACGAGGGGACGCGGTCCGTTCATCGTGACTTCGCAGGAAGTTGCCCGCCGCAACGACGGGGATCGCAGGTTTGGTTGATTTCGGCAGCACGGACATCGCCGCAATCGAGAACACCCTGGAGGCTCAGCGACCTGGCGGCTGGCGCCGCCTTTCCGCTGCGACGCTCGCTAAGTATGCGAGCGTCGCGCCGCGCGCTGGTTGGGAACTGACGGTACACGCGGGGCAGTTTCGCTGCGCGGCCATCGATCGGCTCCACGTGTTGATCGATGCAGCGTTTCCCGACTCCGATCCACGCGTCGCAGTTCCGCAGCTCGACATCGGAGACTGGGCGCATGTGGAGCCACGAGGGCTCCTATGTCTGACGAAGCGCACATGGCAGGCGGCGCCGGGAGATCGTGTGGTTCAGTCGCTGAGAGATGCGGCGGACGTGCTCGACATGGATGTCGAAACGCAGCAACAGGAATACTTCGCTGAATTCAGTGCATACTGGAATCAGCGCCTAACGCCCGAGTCACCGCTGTTCATGACTCTGGTGGCGACCATCTCCGGCAGTCGCGAGCTTTTCTACCATAGGCAAACAGATCGCGGTCGGATCGTTCTAGCTGACGACCGTGACGAGCTGGTGCGCTGGTTAGAGCACAGCGGCGTGATGTCTGAGGCGCGATCACTGCGCCGGACGCAGTTGATCTGGTTGCCTCGGCCCTGGACCCCGCACGAATTTCCGGAGCTAACTAGAGACGTTCGATCCGCTGCCAAGCCGGTCGATCTCAATGGGTATTTGCGGGCGGGCGAGGCGTTACCGGTTCTGTTCGGATCACAGACCAAAACCGGGCCCGTCTTCGTGGGTGTTGATTTACCCGGCGTTCCTCGGTCGCGCTTCAACAAGGGAAGTTTCCGCGATCTCTCGAGAATTCCCGTGACGATGTTGGCGACCATGTCCGCCGGCTTGCGTGTCACACGCTGCCGTGTCGAACGTGTGGATCGAGCCTGGATATATGGACGCGACCACGATGCCGTGCAAGCAAGCCTGGCCGCCAAGAAGGTCGGGCTCGTGGGTTGTGGCGCGCTCGGAAGCGCGGTCGCACGACTGCTGGTCCAGATGGGAGTCGGCCGGTGGCTTCTGGTGGACGGCGATGGTCTCTCTGCACCAAATACCGCACGGCACGTGTTGGGCAATCCGCATATTCGTGTCAACAAGGCGGTTGCGCTTCGCAGGCAACTGCTTTGTGACTTTCCTCATCTCGATTCTATCGAGAGTTTCCCGGTGGATGTGCGTGAGCTGACCGATTCGCAGCGCTCGTCTCTATCCCAATGCGATGTGATCGTGAGTGCCGGGATCAGTTGGGCAGGAGATTTGGTACTCGACCGATGGCGGCAATCGTTGTCTCGCACACCTGTGCATGTCTGCAGCTGGGTCGAGGAATTTGCGCTAGCGGGACACGCCGTCGCTTTGGTTGGCAATGATACGTTGCGATTGCGGTTCTCCGCCGATGGTGTTCCAGATTTTCGGCTGACTACGTGGCCCGCGACCGTGACAACACAGATCATGGAGGCAGGCTGCGGCAATCTCTTTCAACCGCACGGCGCCGTAGACCTCATCAACTCCGCTGCCCTCGCAGCGCAGCTCGTCGTAGATGTCCTCCTGGGAGATGTGAAAATGTCACGCCGCCGGGTGTGGCTCGGCGACCGCGCTCGTCTGGCACAGCTTGGCGGAACACCGGCTGCCCAGTTCGACGTGAGCCACACACGCCGGGAGTTCCCGTGGGTCGGCGGGGGTGGCTAAGCATGTTGCGTTGGCTGCGATCGAACACTTGGGAGCGGAGCATCTTCGGAAGCGATCAACACCTAGGGATTGACCCGCGGGTTCTTCGTCACGTCCGTCGGTATCGCCAATCCCGCGAGGGGCAGCCGGAGGCCGGCGGCCAACTGTTTGGCACTGTAACGAAGTCACTCGTCCGGATCAGCGCTGCATCCGGCCCGCATCGTAGTGACCAGCGTTCCCGGTATGCCTTTCGCTCAAATCCGCACACGGCCCAGACTTTCATCGAAGCGCACGCGGAACGTGGGCTGCTGTACCTCGGGGAATGGCACACGCACGCCGAGAACGTGCCAAGTCCTTCCGAGACGGATGTAAGCGCGCTTCGAGCCATACTGCAGAATTCTCAACTCAATACTGATGCACTGGTGCTCATGATCGTTGGTCTCGCGAGGCCCGATGCGGATCTTGGCGTCTGGTACATGAAGCGGACGCGTCTGCTCTTGGAGTGCATCCGGTAATGCGCATCCAACTACAACGAAGATCAGTGATGAAGCGAGCTATCTATCTGCTTTCCGCTTCGCATCAAAGGATTGTGTCGTTCAGTCGACATGAGCGAGTAGCGGAGGACGCTCTGTGAGCACACTACAGGAGAACGCAACGGCGACTGCCAAACCATTTCGAATCCTAGCGCTCGACGGCGGTGGCGCCAAAGGTTTTTATACCCTGGGCGTACTGAAGGAAATCGAAGCGCTGGCTGGTGAGCGCTTGCATCGTCGCTTCGACCTGATCTTCGGCACTAGTACGGGGGCCATCATTGCGGCACTGCTCGCGTTGGGCCGATCCGTCGATGAGATCCACGAGACCTACAAGCAGCATGTCCCGACGGTGATGTCGCAACGCTCACGAGGGGCTCGCACCGCGGCGCTGGCCCGGCTGGCCAAAGACGTGTTCGGCGATTCGACATTTGTTGATGTTGCCACGGGCGTGGGCATTGTGACTGCGAAATGGATGACCGAACGCCCGATGATCTTCAAGGCCAGCATCCAGCAGGCTCACGGATCCAAGGGCACCTTTGTCCCCGGCTTTGGGGTTCCCATTGCTGATGCCGTTCAAGCCTCGTGTTCCGCCTTCCCCTTTTTCGACCGCAAAATCGTCACAACATCGGCAGGCGACAAGATTGAGTTGGTCGATGGGGGTTACTGTGCGAACAATCCGACTCTGTATGCGATCGCCGATGCCTTGGTGGCCCTGAAGAGGTCGCCCCAGGACCTGCGGGTCGTGAACGTGGGCGTGGGTGTCTATCCACAGCCGCGCAACCTGCTGATGTCGCTGGTCAAGATGATCCCGTTTAATAGCATCGAATTGCTGCAGAAGACACTCGAGATCAATACACAGTCGATGGATCAGCTCCGGGCGATTCTTTTCAAGGATGTGCCGACCCTGCGTATCAGCGACACGTTCGAGCGCCCGGAAATGGCGACTGACTTGCTGGAGGCGAACTTGGACAAGCTCAACATCCTTCGTCAGCGCGGTCGTGAATCTTTCGCTTCGCGCGAAGCGGAACTTGGACGCCTTCTCAGCTGAGGTACACGGGCTGCCTACTTAGTAACCGTTGATCTCAATCCATTTGAGATGGGGGCGAGTTCAGTGGCAGCGAGGATCGCACGCGAACTGGGGGATCGAAACGAGCGTGGTCCAGAGAACTGTTTCTGCGTATGCGTGAGGAGAGATTCAATGTACAAGGGCACTATCCGCCTTGAGGCGAAGATGACGGACAACTGCATTGGATTCGCTCCGTTCGAGTTCAAGCCTTCTATGTCCGGAGTGGAGAGATTTCAGATTGCAACTGAGGAAAGAACGATCTGTGTCTCCGTGGACGTTTCGTCCGTGTCCACGCCTGATGACGGCGTACGACTTGCGCTTGCCATCACTGAAACAGCACTAAACCGCCTCGCATTCGTGAACCAGATCGCGATCCCGCCCGCGAAAGTCACTTCACGTGAGTTCACATCGATGTCTGCAGGACCCGGTCACGTGGCAGTGCTAGCTCCCGCCTATATCACCGTGCAAGGGCACGTTGTTGATCTCGTAGTTGGGCTGAGTCTTGCAAACATAAAGGCTGCACTTGAGCCCGCCGCACTACCAGGAGAACAGAATTTCGGCTCGATCCGTTCGGCCCGAAATTCCGTTGGCGCAGTGGAAGAGTTCATGCATCTCTACGCGATCCTGCTCGGGTTCTTCGGCGACAAGCAGAACGATGTAGACGCATTCATCGTATCGGTCGATCAAGCCGTACCGCAGACTCAGAGTCCTATTAAGGCGGGCGCGATGGAAACTATCTACACGCGGCTTCGCAACGAACTGGCGCACAGGCGCCCCGGAGTAGACATCGACTCAACCAAACAGCAGATGGCAGCGCGCGTCGGCGACCTCCGCGGCCTTGTTAAGGAAGCAATTCAGCGGTATCCCTGATGGTTGCAAGGACTCGGCGGTGAAGAATCGCGTTATCGCATCGCGAAGTCGCGATGCGTCGCGGACTTGGCAGCGTGAGCCCGTGGCTGATGCTATGGACGTTGTCCGTACAGCTGATCGAAGCGCCGCTCCAACTTCGCATTGGTGCCGCGAATTTGGTCAACGACCTGCTTCGCCCAGTCGAAGTATTCCCGCTTACGCTCCTGCGACCAATCACTCGGCGGACTCGCTACGATGTCCCGCAGGTTTGAGATCTTATCCGCCAGCTTCACAAGCTTCGCGCCGTGACTTGCCCTCGCCGCTTTGCTGACCTGCAGCCGCTTGCGCGACATCTTCTTCAACCATTTGGTATCAGTCACCTCGATGACCATTTCCGCGATCTCATCACCGAAGAGGCCCCGCAATTCGACGTAGCTCGTGTCCGTATCTTCGATCGTATCGTGCAGCAGGGCTGCCGCGATTACGGCAACGTCGTCTACGCCCCCTTCTTCCCGAAGGACCGTCGCGAGCGTCAGAGGATGATTGATGTAGGGTGACGCGCCGGCATCCTTGCGCCTTTGGTCCTTATGCTTGTGAGCGGCAAACGATGCTGCCCTAAGCAGCAGGCTGATCTCATCCGTTCGATTCGTCATAGCCCGAGACGTTTCCTCAGTAGCCACCGCTCACGCTTTGCCAAGCATTCATTGCACTTGCTCCACTAGGGATACTCGTCCCGAAATTCGACGCGCGGGGTAGCGCAAATCACTCCGGAGTTCTAGCGCTGAGCAATCTTGTCCACTGCAAGAGTTCGCTCCCAGTAGAATTGGCGCCACGCCTTCTACATGAGCGACAACGAAATATTCCGAATGACCGATCGTGTCTTCACGCAGTATTCTTTCGATGGCAGTTAACACGGCCAGATTGCCTCCGAAGCGTTATATCACCGAAATACATTTGATACTTGGTTCTCAGTCACGCGAACGACATCGCGTAGCTCTGACCGAAATGCAATCGTCTGTCCCACACCTTCTTGAAGCAAAAGTGAGCGGACCTAAACGTGCAGCACGCGGACGCCCTCGACAATGACTTTGCGAACGAACGCTGAGAACCTTCGCACATGAACGGGCGCTCCGAAGAATGGGTCACCTGGGACGCATGGATGCGCTCACGACCTAAGCGAAAAAGCCGCCAAGCGCGATTTTTCGCGGAGCTGGATCGGCGATTTCCTCGGTGGGAAACACTTCACGCCGATCCTACGTTTGCGGCTTGGCTAGGGGAAAGGAACCGGAATACCGGAAAATCGCGGCTTGATCTCATTCGAGTTTGTTCCAGAGCAAACTACGACGCGCGCAATACCGCGCACTTCTACACTCTCTTCGAGAATCGCCGCAGCGACATATCATCTCGGATCGATGCAGCTATGTCACATCGCACCGGCACGCTGCTCGGCGATCGCTATGAGATCATCCGACAGATTGGCTCTGGCGCTTTCGGTTCGGTCTGCTTTGTTTACTCCCACGAGCTGCATCAGTTCGAAGCGCTCAAGATGATCCGCACAGACGCGCCACAAGCTGGTAGTGCGGTCGTCGCTTTCAAGAAGGAGGCGAATGTTTGGACAGACGTTGGTCTGCATCCGAATGTGCTGCGCGCGCATTTCGTCGACCATATCGACGAGCAGTTCTGCATCCTCATGGAATATATCGGTCCTGATTCGTGTGGCCGAGTGACATTGAGAGACTGGCTCAAGCATTCCCCGCTATCGCCTACCGACATTTGTCGATTTGCTTTGAACATCTGCGATGGTATGGCCGCCGCTTTTGCGCGCGGTTTAAAGGCCCACCGAGATTTGAAGCCAGAGAATATCCTGATTGATGAATCCGGTACGGCGAAAGTGTCCGACTTCGGAATTGCCGGAATTGTGCCTGCTTCCTCTAACGGCAACGATTGTTTATTGTTTCCTGGCGTCAACGCCACCGCTGTTGGGACCATTATGGGCACTCCTGCTTACATGGCACCCGAGGCGATCCTTGACTCGTCGCGCGCGGATCAGACCACCGACATATACAGTTTTGGGATCATACTCTTTGAAATGCTGTCTGGAGGAAGGTGGTCGTATGGTCTGCCACGCTCGATGCCAAGCCGTCCATTGGAGGCCCAGCGCCTCATCCTTGAATCCCATCTTCGAGCTAAGCCGAAGCGGCTATGGCATCCACTCAACGACCTAGTCCAACGATGCCTGTCGAAAGACAGGACTCTGCGACCGCAAACATTCTCTGAATTGCGAAGCGAGCTTACGAGATGGGCAGTACGCAAAGGCATTCCCCATTTCGAACCGCCCGCAGCCCCGGAAGTGGATTTCTGGGATCAAGGACAGCGGGCGACAAGTTTGTACCGCCTCGGTCGACTCCGCGAAGCGCTCGCGATTTTCGAGTCCATTCAGCATGAGTTCGGGGACGACCTCACCATATTCAACATTGCTCTGTGCCAAACTGGTTTGGATCAAATCGAGGAGGCAATCACGACGTACCATCGTCTACTGAAGAGGAACGAAAGGCATGTGGGTGCATTGGTAAACCTCGCTGGATTGTTGACCAGGCGAAACGAATTGTCAGAAGCGCAGGCGTTGCTACATCGCGCGCTGGCAATCGATGAGACTGAACCCGTTGCCCGCGTGAACCTCGGAAACCTCTGTTACAAGAATGGGGACTATGCCGGCGCATATCGACAGTATGAGGCGGCCTTGAAGCACCATCCCTCTGACCCCACCGCGTGGCACAACTTGGCTTTGGCTGCTTTAGCGATTAGGGATGACGCGCGAGCACGAGAAGCACTTTGCGCTTTCTTGGACTACGCGGCACCCGACGATGCTCGCATCGACTTCGCCCAAGAGAAGCTCAAGGAGCTGAGGGGTCTGTCATGATTTTTCACGGAGGTGTCGCAGCCTTCGACGCGGAGCTCGGCGAGAGAAATCGAGTGACCGACTTGGCCGGCCACCACCACCGCATTCATCGAATCGGCTTGCAGCTTCGACTGAGAGCGCGATGATTTTGCTTTCGCTCTCCTGATCGGTCTTGCTCTGCAGCAGCAGTTCTGTGCCGTGCAGATGATCGATGTGCAGTGCCAACCCGCCAGCGGGCGCGAGCTCACGCGCTACACGCAACCCGAGCCCGAACTGAAGGCTGCCGTAGTTTTCGGGGCTCGCTGCGGCGACAGAGTGAACTTTAGTTAAGCTTCCGCCACTCGTGTAGTGCAGACCCAGGGGTGGCCCCTCACGCATCAACAATTTGGTCCTCGGCTACCCCGTCGAATCCGCGAAGTCGGGTTAGAACGTCCGCCATGAATAGGGTGGCGTGCTCAAAGGGCGGCGTTATGATTCTCACGAGGACGGCACTGTGAAGCGCAGGGCGCGCTCACTTCGTCCCTTTTCGCTGCTTGAGAAACGCCATCATCGCGCTCTCGCCGGCCGCAATGTTCTCGCTATAGCGCGTGACCATGCGATCAGAAGACCAGCGTCCCTGTTGCTTAACCTTTTCGGTGCTGAAGCCGGCATCGACGAGATCCTGCGCCAGGCCCACCCGTGTGCTGTGACCCGAAATGCCCGTGGCAGCGATCTCCCCGTGCGTGCGTTTGACGCGGCGTTGGAAGATGCGCGCCACGTCGCGATCGGAGAGGGGCCAGGCGTAGCGACCGGGGAGGGGTGTCTTCGCGGGGTCGAGTTCCTTCGCGATCCGCGGGATCGAACGAAAGAGCGCGCCACTCGTGATCTCCGCGTGCTCGAGCCAGCGCAACAGAAACCCCATCGTTTCTGGGAAGAGTGCGATCACCTTGCCTTCCTGCTCCTGATCGGTCTTGCTCCACGGCAGAAGAATGCGCCCCGAGCCGTCGCGTTCGATCGTCAGGTGCTCGCGAGCAAGACTCACGAGCTCCGAGCGTCGGCACCCGGTTTCGGCGGCGACATAGAGCAGGGCGGCATCGCGCAGATCTGCCGGTGAGTCGAACTTCATAGCACTGACGACCTCATCGATGAGATCGCGCCGCAGCGGCGCCGCCTGGCGTTGGCGCTTAGGGAGCGAGCGTCGGATGCCACGCCACATCAGCCGGCCGCGTTCCGTCGCAAGGGGCCAGGGAAGTTCAGCGAGACGATGCACGAGTGCCAAAGTCGCCAGGTAGTGCTCGATCGTGGCCCGCTTGCGGTTTGCAGCGATACGATCCTGCAAGAAGGTGCGAAGCGAATCGACGGTCGCCGGCAGCACCGGGGTGTCGGTGCGTCGGCAATAGTCCGTCCACATGCGCCAGTCCGCGCGCCAGGTCCGCAGCGTGTTCGGCGCATACGCGCGCTCGAAGTCCTCTTTGAGTTCTTCGACGAGCACCTTCAGTCGCTCCGCCAGGTAATCTGCGAGCTGGTGAGGCCCAAGGTCGATGAGATCTTCGAGCGTGATCTTCGAGACTGGAACGATTCCGGTCATGGCCATTGCCGCTGGTTGGCGGCTTCCCCCCAAGTGCTTAGAAGGTTGTGTCCGGTTGGCGAGGCCGACCCAGATACTGCCCTACTTTATGCGTGTCCGACAACTGCCATTGTCGGACGTGCATAATGTGTAACGTAACGTATTATCATCCGTTACGTTACGATTGACGTAACACGATACGTTACGCTACAGTCGCGCGCATTCCGGGCCTCCGCCCGGCGCGGAGGCCGTTCTCATGGCCAAAATCGGAATTGAGTACGAAGACGTGGCTCGGATCGCCGATGCCCTGCGGGCGCGGGGCGTCAAGCCCACGAACCGCTCGGTACAGGCCGAAACCGGCGGGGCCAGCATGTCGACGGTGCACCGGCACTTGCGTGCCTGGCGCAGCGCCAACCCGGATCCCATGGGGCCCGCGCCGGAGCTGCCCGTCGCGCTGCAGCGGGCGATTCAGGAAGAACTGATTAAGCTGCAGGCGGCTGCCCGCTCAGAACTGGAGGAACTGCTGGCGACGGCGCGGCAGGAAGCCGAGGACCTGGCGCGTGAGTCCGAGCGTCTGCAGGAGGAGCTGGAAGAGCGTCTCGAGCACATTGCTGCCCTGTCCGCGGAGCGTGATCGCTTGCAGGGCCAGACTCGGCAGCAAGCGGCCGATCTCGAACGGGTGCAGCAACAACTCGAGCAGGAGCGCCGCGCAGCCGAGTCCGCACGAGTCGATTTGGCCCAAGCGCGCCTGAAAGTGGAAAGCCAGGCCGAGCTCGTCGAGCAGTTGCGCGGCGAACGCGAGAACCTGCGCAAGTCGATCGAAGCCGAGCGCGCCGGCCGGATCGAGGCCGAACGCTCACTTGCGAGCGCCAACGCGTCGCTGGGCGAGCTGCGCAAGAACCTCGACAAGATGATCGAGCTGCATGATGAGGTGGACCGCGAGCGGGATGAGCTGCATCAGGCGCTCGATGCCGAGCGCGCGAAAGCCTCTGAGGCGCAGCGCGAGCTCGCCGCGTGTCGTGCCGAGAGCAAGGCCCTATTGGCGCGCGCCGAGGATCTGGCGCGCCGGGAACAGGGGGTGCGCGACGAATTGCAGAAGCGCGAGACGGTGCACACGCAGACGATCGACAAGCTTCGCGAGGAACTCAGCGCGCATCGGCGCGGTGACAAGTGAGCTGCCGGGAGGCGGCCGCATCATCCATGATGAAGATCGAAGACAAGAGCACGGCGCATCGCACAGTCCTGCGCACCCAGGTCTCGGTCGGTCGCCGCCGGGTGCGTGTCGTCGTCAGTGTGCCGGGGCGCGATATCTGGGCCTATCAAACGGCGAAAATCGCGCTGCAAGCGCAGGCGATCGCGACACGACGCGCCTCACGCCCGAGCACTCCTAACCTCGAACCATCTCCCGAGCCTTCGCGCACCGGTCATGAGTCCTGACGACTCGACACGACACCGCCGATCACGCTCGTCAGCCGCCCGGGCGTGAAATGGCCGCGCTATCGTATTCAGCTCGAGAAAGGCCTGGCCTGGAAGCAGGCCTATGACCAGAGTGCCCGATTGTTGCGTGCCCAAGAGCGGCAGATCCTGACGATCAGCCAGTTTCAGTACGATGAGCTCACGGGAATCGTCGACACTCGCGTGCGGCGTGAGAACTTCTAGTTCTTGGTCTCGTCGCTTGGACTGGTGTGTGTCCCAAAGCGTGGCGTTCCTTCGCCACGCGTGGGGAAGGCGAACGGCGGATCTACGTGGAGGAAATGAGAAGCACCCCACCGAATGCGGCCGCAACCTTCCAGCGACCGTTCCCTATCAGTACTTCAAGTGCCATGCGCTGCGCTTGGGGGCACGACGCTTTCGCTAGGCATTCGCCGGTGGACAGGAGTTCGACAGCGAGCTGCGGGCGGTCACCGGCGAGGCGCAAGCCTGCCGATTCGAGCGCCTGACGCACTTCGTTGAATAGCGTGATTTCCATTGGCCAAACACTTTTTGTGTGCGACGACGATGTCGCGCACGTAAGGGTGTCGTCACGACTTGTGGGCATTGGCAATCGGAGTCAGCCGTTCCTTTTCTTCGCAGCCGCCTGCCGTCACCCAGCCGACAGCCTTGAGAGTGCTTGGGGCGATTGCCTTCGGCGTCAATGATATAAGCCGCCCGATCGCCTGACCAAATTAACCGTTAGCGGTCAGGCTTGAGGATGAACTGTAGGGACTCACTATGCAGCGGCCTTAACGTGCTCGTAGTAAGGGCGCTGTCGCTCGTTGAGGATCTCCAGTAGCTCTCCCGCGCTACGCCCTTCCGGCGAGAGCCATGCCTCCGCAGCCGATCGCGTAAGGTTGATGGGACAGCGATTGTGCCCTGCGGCCGCAATCTCCGGTGGCGGCTCGTCAGTGATGAGCGCGAACGAGTGCAGCACCTCGGGTCCTTGCTGCTGCCAGCGGTCCCAGACGCAAGGCACTAGCATGTCCTGACGATCACGCGGGTTGAACTGCAACACGACATTCTCGGGCTCCTCGCCAGCACCAAGCTCGCGACCCTCCATCGCATGGCGTTTCACGTTTTCGCGAAAACCAGTGAGGATGACGAGCGCGTGTCGCTTGCCAAACACCGGAGCCCACCAGTCCTGCAATGAATCGACACGCGCGTTGTAGAGCCCCGGGAGTTGTCGATCAACTGTCGGAGGCTTGCCTGCGAGTCGGCAGTGATATCGCATTGCCGTAAGCATCCTGCCCTTCTCGATTTGAATGATCAGCGGTCCATAGGTCATCGGATGAACGAAGAAATCATCCGGTTTGTTCTCCATGGTTTTCATCCCATCGAGCCATCCTTTTAGCTGCTCGATCTTCCTGGACGAGATGCCGAGATCAGCCTCTGCCTTTTTCGTGTGCTTTGTCTTCAGCGCACGCTCTGCATCCGCGTAGCGCGCCCGTTGCTTAAAAATTTCAGCCTCCCACTCTGGCACTTTGATAGCGCGATACGCGTCGATCGCTTGCTTAACCTTACGTTCGGCATCGTTCCGTGGCTCGAGGAAGTAACGGTCGATTGCTAGTGGGAGTCGAACACCGGCTCGTGGATCGTTTATGCGCAGCCAATAGAGACGCTCGAACATGTCGGTATCGAGCAACGCGTCGTATTCGCGCAGGCACTTGGCAAGATCGGCGCGAGCCATGGCTGCGTAGCACATAAGAAACGTGGCCTCCCTCGAATGCACAGTTGCGCGCACGGAATGCTAAACCCGCGCTGGCCAGGACGCACGGACCAGTCCAAACCAGGCAGTGCGAAAGCACGTCTTACCAACGAGTGAAGGTACCGCGGACCCAAGGAATGGCAGGGAGTGATTCGAGTCCGCCGGCCTTTACTCGTGAGTCGAAGCTGGCTCGCGCAGAAGGGGACTGCTGCTTCGCTGAACTGCCGCTCCCCGCTCATACCAGCTGCGACTCGCATTCACGATCTTCACAACTGACAGCATGACCGGCACCTCGATCAAGACACCTACGACGGTGGCCAGCGCCGCGCCGGACTCGAAGCCGAACAAACTGATCGCGGCGGCGACCGCGAGCTCGAAGAAGTTGCTGGCGCCGATGAGCGCGGAAGGGCCTGCGACACAGTGCGCTTCGCCTGCTGTTCTATTCAGGAGGTAGGCGAGCCCGGCATTGAAATAGACCTGGATGAGAATCGGCACGGCGAGCAGCGCAATGATCACCGGCTGACCGAGGATCTGCTGGCCTTGGAAGCCGAAAAGCAGCACAAGCGTCGCAAGTAGTGCCACAAGAGAGAGCGGCTGCAGCTTCGCGAGCCAGCGCATGAGACCCTCGCGGCCTTCTACTGCTATCAGTCGCCGCCGCAACAGTTGCGCGATGATGACAGGGACGACGATGTACAAGGCCACGGACAACAACAGCGTTTGCCAAGGGACCGTGATGGCTGACAGGCCCAGCAGCAGCCCGACGAGCGGAGCGAATGCGAACACCATGATCAAGTCATTCAATGCAACTTGGCTCAAAGTAAAGTGCGGTTCGCCGTTCGAGAGATTGCTCCAAACGAAGACCATTGCCGTGCATGGCGCAGCCGCGAGGAGAATCAGGCCAGCGATATAGCTGCTGATTTGCGCCTCCGGCAAGTAGGGCCGGAACAAGTAGCCTATGAACAGCCATCCGAGCAATGCCATCGAGAACGGCTTGACGGCCCAATTGATGAAGAGCGTCACCCCGATGCCGCGCCAATGTTCCTTGACTCGCGACAGTGAACCGAAGTCGATCTTCATGAGCATCGGAATGATCATGAGCCAGATCAGCACCGCGACCGGTAAGTTGACCTTCGCCACCTCCATCGATCCAATCTCATGGAACACGCCGGGGATGAAGTGCCCAAGCGCAATTCCGATCGCGATACATAGCGCAACCCAGAGAGTGAGATAGCGTTCGAATGTGGACATCAGCACCTCACGTGAATGCCTGCGAATTCCGTGCAGGGTCGGCCGATTGATGGACGCAGCTCGTATCAGAGCGCGAGGAGTGGCGCGAACCCGCCGCCGGGCGTTCTGAAGTTGGTCGTCTGCCCCTGATAGAGGCGAGCAGCCGACAGCAATATCTGGCCGTCGTACACATACAGGCGAACGTCGGCCTTCCTCGTTTGATTCACGCCATCGAGCCGGATCGTTCGCTCGCTCGGTGCGGCGAATTCCTGCGCGACATAGCCGCCTCGAGTGATTTCCGCCCAGACGCCCTTCGTCACCTTGTCGCCGCGATAGACCGCCTTGCTGCCATGGCCCGCAACTGGCTTGAAGAATAGGTTCTTCCGCTCGAGCCAAAGCTGCGCCGCGTTGTCGGCTGTCACGAGCACGGTGCGGGGAACTCCACGAAGTGCGGCAAGTGCATCGGACGGCAAAGGCAAAGCCCGCAGCACGTCTTGATCTGAGAGCACCGTCATATTTCGCTTGTCCGCAAAAAGCGCGTGCACGCGCGGATTAGGAGTTACAACGGCGGCGCCGGCGAGGTACGCCGCGCGAAGCGCCGCATGCTCCGGTCTCTCCAGTGCGAAATCGACAAGGCGGTTGTAGACGAGATCAACGGGCCCGGCCTCCAACAGTAGTTGGCCCCCTTCGTATCGAAGCTGACCAGCGTCAGCGATCTGCGCTTCCATGCCGTGACGAGCAAAGGCGCCTTGCGCAAGCAGGAATTCCGGATAGAGGTATTGCTCGTCCGGTCGATCATCGATGATCGCAATCCGCCGAAGCGCTCCGGACTTCCCCTGAAGCCGCCATTCGTTTTCGTACATCCGCACCACGGCAGCCTCGAACTCATCCGCGCCGGATTGACGAAGCGCCGCATCGACTTCCGTGCAGCAGGCGCGCTGGGCCCGAATCAGAAGTGCATTCAAGAAGGCGCCGCCCGCATTCGTGTTGACCTCGATGAGCTTCGGCCCATCGCCGGTCAGGTGGAAGTCGTACCCCATGAAGACACCAAGCGGGCCGTGATCGCGGCGGGATATCTCCGAAGCCCACGAAAGTACTGTATCTCGATACCCAGGCAGTGCGGCCACAGCTTCGATCGCACGCACGATACCCAGCATTTCCGTGATCTCGCCTGCCGACAAAAACACCGGCGTATTGGAGAACAGATTAGGGCGCGCTTCGATGAAGGCGGCACTGAGCTGAGCACCACCCATCTCCTTCTCAAGAGCGCCCCGCAGACTCGCATGGTCCACAGTGATGCAGAAGCATTCCCGATTGAGGCGGTTGGAGAGGCTTCGTACGGGGTCATCGGCAATCAAGACAGGCACCTTTCGACGTGGCTTGGCCGCGGGGCGGCGTAGATTAGACGTCGGTTCGATCAGGCCTTTCCCCGGCCGATCTCATCCATGTGCTCTTTGATCCGCACGCGATCAAGCGACGACAGAGGCAAGCTGCAGAAGATCTTGATCCGGCTCTCGAGCTCTCTGAAGATCTTGTGGAACGCGGCGAGTTTGACCTCCTCCGATCCTTCCACCGCAGCAGGATCTTCGACTCCCCAATGCGCCGTAATGGGTTGGCCGGGCCATATGGGACAGACTTCGCCGGCCGCCTTGTCGCAGACGGTGAACACAAAATCCAATTCGGACGCGCCTGGCCGTGAGAATTCATCCCAACTCTTGCTGCGCAGGCCGTCAGTGGGGAGCTGCAAACGCACCAGGAGTTGCAGCGTTAGCGGATTCACTTCCGGCTTTGGATAACTGCCCGCGCTGTAAGAGACGAACTTGCCAGCACCCCAGCGTCTGAGGAGGACCTCGGCCATGATGCTGCGGGCGGAATTGCCTGTGCAAAGAAATAGAACGTTGTATGGACGTTGACTCATGGCTTCACCATCAAAACAGCTGAAGAAGGACACAGCTCACTGAACTGCGTTGTGCTCTGGATCGCGAGAGGAGCTTCCGAGCGAGCGAGAAGGCGATAGCCTTGTGCGCGGAAAAATTCCTCGGCCGTTGTCGTCAACAAATAGATCGACTCCACACCAGCCCGACTTGCCAGCGCTTCGGCAGCCTTTGTCAGCTGCACACCAAGACCCTGGCCGCGCATCTCCCAATCCACGACCAGCGAGCGCAACAACGCCACGCGACCTAAAGCCTCAAGACCTACAACGGCAACGACACCCTTGTCGTCTCGGCAAACCAAGATTTTTTCAAGCGAGGACTCATCGAGATCGCTGGCTGGCAGGCTTTCATAGTTGAGCAACCAGCGTATCCCTGCTAAATCCGATGATCTCGCAGTCTCGAGGCGCATCACCGAGGCTCACTTCCTGACGCTCATGCACGTCGTCGGCGAGCCGCCGCCGGAACAGGCACACAGGCGCTGTCGCACTCCGTGTCGGACAAGCTGCAGCACTTCTCCGTGAGAAAGCCAATCAGCCCCCGCATGCGCTCAAAGTTGGCGCTGTAGTAGAGAAAACGCCCTTCGCGCCGTGACGCGATCAACCCTGCCCTCTGTAGCTCCTTCAGATGGAAGGAAAGCGTGGGCGCAGGAATGCCGATCTTTTCCACCAGATCCGTGGGCGAATAGCCGTCTGGCCCCCGCTTCACCAGCAGACGATAGATCGCAAGGCGCGACTCCTGGGCCAGCGCACCGAGCGCGAGTACGGCATCTTCTGCTTTCACGATTTCAATTCTATGAAATTCGAGCGCGCGATTCCAGAGCCGCACGGATTCACTCGTTTTTCATCGAACCGTCATCGCTGCTTCGTACCTTTCGCTGTCCGCCCCGTGAGCGCAGCCCAACTGATCGATCGAGCAGAGCAAGCGTTCATGAGTGCCGCGGCTTGCCAGCACTCGCCAGCCACATAACAGAGGTTGAACATGAAACCATCATCTCCAGTCATCGAAGAAGGGAACGAAGTTACCAAGCCTACTCGCCGTGCCTTCTTGCGGGGCTCCGGTCTCGCCGCGGGAGCCGCAGTCGTCAGTGGGGCCACGCTCGCGACACTCGCCGCACATACCGCCCGCGCGAACGGTCGCGGCCACGATGACGATCATCACGAATGGTCGTTCGAAGGCTATCGCAGCGAGTATGGAGAGCTTCAGCCCACGCCCGATCAGGACGGCAACCACATCCTCGCGCTCCCGCGCGACTTTCGGTACGTCACGTTCAGCAAGATCGGCGACACGATGAGCGACGGCAACATCTGCCCACGCGCTCACGACGGCATGACGTGTCTCGAGGGCCGTGGAGGCATCGTTCGTTTGATCCGCAACCACGAGGTGAGAACGGCGCCCGGCGCGTTCAATGATCCGACCACATTTTCGATGGGCGGCCCCGCAGACAAGCGCTATGACCCGCTCGGCGTGGGCGGCACGACTACGCTCGACTTCGATCTGCGC
Source organism: uncultured Steroidobacter sp. (assembly GCA_937864115.1). Taxonomy (GTDB): domain Bacteria; phylum Pseudomonadota; class Gammaproteobacteria; order Steroidobacterales; family Steroidobacteraceae; genus Steroidobacter. The sequence continues at coordinate 220,454 of CALMII010000004.1, forward strand.
AAGAAGAAGCTGGTCAGGGACTTCATCAGCCTGAACGGCTCGATCGTCAACTGCTCGGGCGGCCTCGCCTGGCGTGGCATGGGCTGGATCACCAGTGAAGAGACAGTGAATGGCCCGAACCAGGGCTGGGGCAAGAAGCACGGTTACAACTTCTTCGTGCCAGTCTGGGCGAATTCCGCCGTACCAGCAGTGCCCCTGCCGTGGATGGGTCGCTTCGCTCATGAAGCAGCAGTGGCCGACGCGCGCGGTCTACTGTATGAGACGGAAGATGCGGGCAACACCTCGGGCTTCTATCGCGCTATACCGAAGGATCCAGGCAACCTCTACAAGGGCGGGAAACTCGAGATGCTCGCGATCAAGGGCCGACCGCAGGCGAATCTGATCACGGGCCAGACGGTCGGTGCGAGGCTTCCGGTCGAATGGGTGTCGATCGATGACCCAGATCCAAACCTCGAAGGTGGCGCGCTCCCCCGCTATCGGCGGGGGCTCGCCAAGGGGGGCGCCTCGTTCAACCGCCTCGAAGGTGTTTTCATGGGCTTGGATAGCCGTTCCGTTTACTTCGTTTCCACGAGCGGCGGCGAGAAACGGTACGGCCAATTGTGGCATTACGTCCCCTCCGACAAGCTCAACGGCGAGGATCAACTCGTGCTCGTGTTCGAATCGCCTGCCGGCAGCGTGCTCGACTCGCCAGACAACATCTGCATCACACCGCGTGGCGGCATCTTGTTCTGTGAGGACGACGCAAGCGGCGACGGCGACTCGCATCCGCTCGCACCCGGCATCGCGGACGTGAATCGGCTCATCGGCATGGGCGGCCTCGGCGAGCCCTTTGAGTTCGCCGTCAACATATTCAACGACAGCGAACTCGCAGGTGCCTGCTTCAGCCCTGATGGCCGCACGCTCTTCGTCAATCTGTTTGGCGATAGCACGAAGGGCAGCGGCATGACCTGTGCGATCTGGGGACCGTGGGAGCGCGGGCCGCTGTGAGTTGATCAGAGCGTCGCGCTTCGCTCGCCGCTGCATCACACGCTTCCTAATCATTGCCCCAGCGCGACACGCTGGGGCTTTCCTTCTGCGACTCTCGGCTCGCATTACTCGCTCAGCGGACGGCTCATGCAGTCGCTGCGAACAGCGAGGTCACTATTTGCAGCGCCGCATGCCGAGTTCGTGATCGCACAGGCTCGCGCGCAACGTTCTCGACAACTCAGTGCTGTGGCGAGATCTGCGTGATGGCGTACTGACCGGCCGACTGCTCGGTGAAATGGAACTCGATCTGCTCGCCTTCCTCGAGTCCCGCCAACGCCTGCGGGCTCTGGATCTTGAAGTCCATGGTCATTGCCGGCCAGTTCAAACTCGGCACCGCCTCGTGAGCGATCTTGATGGTACCCGCTTCGCGATCAACACTTTGAATGGTGCCTTTGGTCATGTGCGTCTGCGTTCCGCTCGAAGCAGCCCCTGCTGACGAGTCGGATGCGCTTGCGCCAGGCATCGGCATGTCCTTCATCGAATCCTGATTGGAGGTCGCGTCGCTCTCAGGCATCGATTGCACGGAATCCGGCGCGCTCGCATTCTCGGCCTCCTGTTTCCCGCAGCCGGCCAATGTGATGGCAGAGGCCGCAGCAACACCGAGCATCGCAAGTCGCCAAGCAATCGGACTCATCGTCTTCTTCATTGATAGATCTCCTGAGTTACACGGCAATGGAACTTCGGACGCGGCTTGCCGTCGGCGCCGCGCCCGGGGGTATGCGCCCAAGAACAACGACCGCTGCGCCGCGTGTGGACATCCGTGGTCGAGTATCGGTAACTCAACCATTGGCATTCGCGCATCGCGCGGATCGATCCGATTGAGACAACAGGGCGGACACTCAACGGGTGATCATCCAGTGCGAGGGTGGAACTCCTCGGAACAATCGATCTTAGTGGCCGTGACGAGAGAAAACTGACGAACGACCATCTCTGCCGACGAGCAGTACGTCGTACGGCTCCACCTTACCGGAAGGCACCTCCATCCCTGGCGAACCCGCCGGCATTCTCGGAACTGCAAGACCTTTGGCGGCCGATCGTTGGCGCAGCAGCCGCTCGATGTCTTGAGCAGGCACGTGTCCTTCGACGAAATAGCCGCCGACTTCTGCTGTGTGACACGATTCCAAACGCACTGGAACACCGACACGTTTCTTGATTGCTTGCAGGTCGCGGATATCGTGGACTCGGACAGAGAATCCGGACTTCTGCAGATGCTTTACCCACTGCTTGCAGCACCCGCAGCTCGCTTGCTTGTAGACGAGGACTTCGGGCAGCGCCGGCTCACGAGATTGCCCGGACGCACCAAATGAAACTGAGGCGAGCAAAGCCAATATCAGTGCTTTCGCTTTCATGAAACGTTCTCCGCTGCATCTGTCCTTGGGGATTCCGCGGGCAGCCGTCGCCCACGCATGAGCAGGTAGGCGGCCGGAATGACGAGCATCGACAACAGTGGGGCGCTGATCATGCCGCCTACCATCGGCGCAGCGATGCGCTGCATGACTTCGGAGCCCGTGCCGTGGCTCCACATGATCGGCACCAAACCGGCGATGATCACGCTGACGGTCATCGCCTTCGGCCGCACACGCTGCACCGCGCCTTCGCGGATCGCATCAATTAGCGACTCGCGCGTGGGAGGTTGGCCGGTGGCGACACGCGCCTCCCATGCGTGCTTGAGATAGAGCAACATGATGACGCCGAACTCTGCCGCAACGCCGGCGAGAGCAATGAAGCCGACAGCCGTTGCTACCGATACTTCATGCCCAAGGAAATAGATGAACCACAAGCCACCGATCAGCGCAAACGGCAGGGTGGCCATGATCAGTCCCGCCTCATCGAAGCGCCGAAAGGCGAGGTACAGCAACACGAAAACGATCAGGAGCGTGAATGGCACCACGACTTGGAGCTTCGCCTTCGCGCGTTCCAAGTACTCGAATTGCCCTGACCAGGAAATCGAATACCCGGCCGGCACCTTCACCTGACGGGCGACAGCTTGCTGCATGTCCTCAACCGCGGACTGCAGGTCGCGACCGCGCAGGTCAACATAGACCCAACCCGAAAGGCGGGCGTTCTCACTTCGAAGCATCGGCGGACCATCCGTGATGCGCAGATTCGCCACCGTGCCCAGCGTAATCTGCGCACCGGCCCTTGTGACGATCGGCAGCGCACGCAAGTCGCTCAGTGAATCGCGCAGCTCCCGTGGGTAGCGCACGCTGATCGGAAAGCGCTGCAGGCCCTCGACCGTCTCCCCGATTGTTTCCCCACCGATCGCGGAAGTGACGATGCTCTGTACATCCTCGATGTTCAGGCCGTAACGCGCGGCCGTGCGCCGATCGATATCGACTTCCACATAGCGTCCACCGGAGAGACGCTCGGCGAGTGCTGAGGTGACACCCGGCACGTTCTTGACGGCTTCCTCGATCTCGCGCGCCACGCGATCAATCACGGCGAGATCCGTCCCAGCGACCTTGATACCGACCGGACTCTTGATGCCGGTCGCAAGCATGTCGATCCGGTTTCGGATCGGCGGTATCCAAATGTTCGTGAGCCCTGGAATCTTCACCGTGCGATCGAGCTCCTCGATCAGCTTCTCGGTCGTCATGCCTTCACGCCATTGATCACGCGGCTTGAACTGAATCGTTGTCTCCGTCATCTCGAGCGGCGCCGGATCGGTTGCGGTCTCGGCGCGTCCCATCTTGCCGAACACACGCTTCACCTCCGGCACCGTCATGATGAGCCGGTCCATCTGTTGCAGGAGCTGTGAAGCTTTACCTGCAGACAGGCCAGGCAACGCACTTGGCATATGCAGCAGGTCGCCCTCATCAAGTGGCGGCATGAATTCGCCACCGAGACGCAGGATCGGGATAGCGGTCAGGGCCAGCAACACGACGCCGACCACGATCGTAGTGCGCGGCCATTCGAGCACGCGATCCAGCACGGGCCGGTACACACGAATGAGGAAACGATTGATGGGATTGCGGTCCTCAGAGGGGATCTTGCCGCGGATGAGATAACCCATCAGCACCGGAACCAGTGTCACCGCGAGCCCCGCGGCCGCCGCCATCGCATACGTCTTCGTATATGCGAGCGGCGAGAACAACCGTCCCTCTTGCGCCTCCAGCGTAAAGATCGGAATGAAAGAAAGTGTGATGATCAGGAGCGAGAAGAAGAGCGCCGGGCCGACTTCGGTGCTCGCATCCGAGATGAGCTTCCAATGCTCAGCGCTCGTCGGCTTGCGGTCCGGATGTTGCTCGTGCCAGCGCTCGATATGCTTGTGCGCGTTCTCGATCATGACGATCGCGGCATCGACCATCGCCCCGATCGCAATCGCAATGCCACCCAACGACATGATGTTGGCATTGATGCCCTGGTAGTACATGACAATGAACGCGGCGAGCACGCCGAGCGGCAGCGACACGATCGCCACGAACGATGAGCGCAGGTGAAAGAGGAAGGCGAGGCAGACGAGCGCAACGACAATGAACTCCTCAGCGAGTTTTTGCGTCAGATTGCGCACCGATCGCTCGATCAGCTCCGAGCGGTCGTAGGTCTCGACGATCTCGACGCCTTCAGGGAGGCCGCCGCGCAGCATCTCGAGTTTCGTGCGCACTGCCTCAATCGTCTCAAGAGCGTTCTTGCCCGAACGCATGACGATGATCCCGCCCGTGACCTCACCCTGTCCGTCGAGCTCGGCGATCCCACGGCGCAGCTCCGGGCCGATCTGCAGCCATGCGATGTCTTTCAACTGAACCGGAACGCCATCCACGGAGGCGCGCAACGGGATCTCTCGGAAGTCATCGAGATTGCGCAGATAGCCGGTCGCCCGCACCATGTATTCCGCCTCGGCGAGTTCGAGCACGGAACCACCGGCTTCCTGATTCGCTGCCTGAATAGCCTCGATCACCTCGCCATGCGTGATCCCATAGGCACGCAGCCGATCCGGCCGCAAGACCACTTGGTACTGGCGTACAGCGCCGCCAAGCGTGGCGACCTCCGCGACATTGGGTACCGCCTTGAGCTCGTATTTCAGAAACCAGTCCTGAATCGCACGCAGCTGCGAGATGTCGTGCCGACCCGTGCGGTCGACGAGCGCGTATTCGTAAATCCAGCCAACACCGGTCGCGTCCGGACCCAACGCCGGCCGCGCGGCGCGCGGCAGCCGGTCCTGTATCTGGCTCAAGTACTCGAGCACACGCGAGCGTGCCCAATAGAGATCCGTGCCGTCCTCGAACAGCACGTACACGAAGGAGTCGCCGAAGAACGAATAGCCACGGACGGTTTTCGCGCCGGGCACGGAGAGCATTGTCGTGGTGAGCGGGTACGTCACCTGGTTCTCGACGATGCGCGGCGCTTGTCCGGGGTACTGTGTGCGGATGATGACCTGCACATCCGAAAGGTCCGGCAGTGCATCGACGGGCGTGCGAAGCACGCTCCACACGCCCCACGCAGTCACAAGAAGCGTCCCCAGCAGCACAAGGAAGCGATTCTGGAGCGACCAGCGGATGAGCGCCGCGATCATGGCTTTGCCTCCGTGCTCTGCGCCTTCTCCAATACCGTGAGGCTGTCGATCTGAAAGCCACCCTGCCCCGCCTGAGCAAACGAGAAGCTCACACGATCGCCGACGCCGAGCTCTGCAGGCACACCCTTGGCCGGCGCCTTGAACGGCATCGTCATCGCGCCCCACTGCAATGATGGGATCGGCCCGTGAGAGATCGTGATGGCGTCTGGTGTGATCGCCGTGATCCTGCCTTCGCCAAGATGTAGAGGGCGCGAATCCGCTTGCGCGTTGGCCGCGGGTTGTTGCTGCGCAGACTCGGGCGCCGCGGAGGACAGCCGAGACACCGTCGACTTCAAACTGGCTTCGGAGTCGAGCAAGAACTGTCCCGAAAGCACGATCGATTGTCCTTCCTGGAGCCCCGACAGGATCGATGTTTTGCCGTCCGCCTCTGCGCCCAAGGTGACCTCCGCAACATCAAACTCGCCTTCGCGCGCGACGATGACCGCGTTGCGCTCGCCGGTCATGATCACAGCTTCGCTCGGCACGACGAGTTGCTCCTCACCCGCCTTGCCCGTGAGTTCGACGGACACAAACATGCCCGGCGCGAGCTTGCCTTCCGGGTTATCGACGACGATTCGTACAGGGACGGTCCGCGTCTGCGGATTGACGTCGGGTAGGAGCGCCGCCACACGGCCTTTGAAGATCGTCCCCGGCCAGGCGGTGGCGCGCGCCTCCACGATCGATCCCATCGGGATCATCGAGACCTGGGCCTCTGGAATCGCGGCATTGACCCATACGGTCTTCAGGCCGTTGATACGAAACAGTGCGGCGCCGGGCATGAACGCGGCGCCCTCACGCACTGATAGTTCCGTCACCACGCCGTCCGTGGGCGCGAACAGAGTGGTGGTTGCATTCGCTTCGCGCTGCGTCTCGAGATCGCGAATCGTCGACTCCGGTACACCCAACACGACGAGGCGTTGTCGAGCGGCATCTCTTATTGCCTTTCCACGTTCCGACTTGGCCTCGAGCAGCGCCAGATACTCCTGCTGAGCTTCGAGCCACTGCGGCGCGACGATAGCGGCGAGCGGCTGTCCGCGTTGCACGCGCTCGAGCGGCGCCCTCACGCGCAGTCCTGTGACGTACCCTTCGACGCGTGCTTGCACGACCTCGAGCAGTCGCTCATCAAAGGCCACACTGCCCACGGCATTGAGACGCTGCTGCAGAACTGCCTTTTCGACTTTGCCGAGCCGAATACCGAGGCTCTGTGTCACGGCAGAGCTGACCTTGACGGCGGCCCCGCCCTCGTCATCCGCGTACACCGGCACCAATTGCATGTCCATGAAGGGGGACTTGCCCGGCTTGTCGAACTTCACGTTCGGCACCATGGGATCGTGCCAGTAGAGGACCTTGCGTTCAGACTGACCTTCGGCGCTGTTCGCCGCAGTCGCCTCAGATGGCGAGCGGTGCAGCGCGACCCAATAGCCGACAGCTGCTCCACCGAGCAGCAGTACGACGGCAGCAATCACCAGTTTCAGCTTTACGTGGCTCATGTTTGGCTCTTCTTAGTGCTGCAGATGCTGCGGGCCGAGATACCGCAAGAACGCCCAGGCGCGTCCGCGCTCGTCCTGGAGTTCCGCGCGCTCGATGAGGAAATCGATCTCTTGCTCGTACGCATCGAGCGCGAGGCGCAGCTCACCGCGTCCGACGCGATAGGAGGCGAGTGCGGCGCGCGAGCGCTCACGCGATAGCGGCAGGAGCTCCTGCTCGTACTGCTTGAGCTGGTCGCCTAGCAGTTCCCACTGCGTCAGCATCTGGTGCAGCTCGGCGGTGTGCATGCGTATTTCCATCTCGCGCTCGGCTTCGAGACGGCGCAGCTCCGCGTGCTTTGCGCTGACCATTGGGTTCTGCCGGTACTTCGTGAACAGCGGCAATCCGATGCGAAACTGAAGGGAGACCATGTCGGAGAACTCGGGGCCGCGCTTTGCGAACGCCAACTCTGCGCTCCAGTCGGGACGTCGCTCGGCCTTGGCGAGATCGACGTCGCGGCGGGCAGCCTCGATCTGCGACTCGAATGGCAACAGCGCGCCGTGCTCATGCACTGTCGCGAGCAATGCAGCGGGAGGCGTCGGCAATTCATCGAGTGAGGGCATCGAAGCGAGCGGTCGGCTCGCGTCCACATCAATCCACCGTGCTAGCTCGAACGCGGCTTGACGTACCTCGATCTGCATTTTGAGGATGCGGTTTGCGAGTTGAGCTACTGCCGCTTCTGCGGCGAGTGCCTCGGCGGTCGAGCTGCGCCCGGCCGAGACGGCCGCGCGTGCTGCCGCTGCCTGCAGCTCGACTTCCGGCTCCAGCGCACGCAGCTCATTCAACGACGCCTCGGCGGTCGCACGGCGAATCCAGGCTGCTGCAACTTCGCGAGCGACCGCGAGCCGCGACTCTACGAGTTCCGCGTCCGCAGCGCCCGCTTGAGCTTCGGCCCGTTCGCGCTCGAGGCGGCGCTTAACCCCACGTGGAAACTCCTGCATGACGCCCACCTTGCGCATGGTCATGAAGTCTCGCGTCGTCGAGTAGGCGTCCGGACCGCTCACCGGCAAGTTGTCGATGCCGATCACAAGCTCCGGATCAGGCAAGCGACCCGCGCTCACGCTGAGCGCACGCGCCGCCTCGGCGCCGGCTGTTCGCGCGTTCAACTCAGGTGCCCTCTCAAGCGCTCGCTCCACTGCCGCATCGAGCGACAGGGGCAACTCATCTGCGCGGGCGCTCAATGAGATCACCAGCAGCAGCGACAGAGGCAAGCAATTCCAACGCATCAAAATGCTCCCAGGTCTTTGCTCACGGACGTTTCTGGTACCAGGAGATACGCTTCGGTCAACGTCTCAATGCACGCGGCGGCACAGTTCGACGGTAGACCGATACATGCAGAACCGGCTCTAGGGCCGGTGATCGAGAGGCGGGCTTACAGACGCAAGCGTCCGGTATGAAGATAGATCAGGGCTGCATCTGGACGGCGCGGTTGAGGAGACGTGATCGAGCGAATGCAATGACGGGTGCTAGCGTCTGCTACAAATGATGCGAACGACACGAAGGAATCAGGCGATTCGAACAAGCCCTCACGATGTTCTTGGAGCAATCGACCTGCACTGAGCGCGACTACGTGATCAGAGTTTGGCGAGGCGATACAGCAGGTTTCGCTTGCCGGCTGCAGCGGATCTTCCGGCGCGGTGTCACCGCAAGGCATCGGCGCATTGTGCGGGCAGCAGTCGCCACCGGACGCAATCATTGGACAGGCAGGCGCCGCCCCGGCAGCTCCGAGCAGACCAAGCCATATGACCAGCAGCGCGGTCAACCGATGCAACATCAACAGGCTCCAAAATTCAAACGTGTAGTCGCGGGCAGAATTGGCAATTCCGCGACCGCGAGTCAATTGCCACTTGGCTAGAGCATGGGGCAGGCGGCCCGCCCCATGCTCGATCAATGACATTGCCACATCAACGCTCCGACAGACGTGACCTGCCGCAAGGCACCGCACTTCTTTCGATTCGATCAACGCCCTTGCTGGGATGGCCATAGTGTCGGATGCGCGTCGTGTGACACACCCAGCGTTCGTCCTTCGACGCCTGCAGCCGCTCGGAGCGTTGGCTTGGTTCCTGCGCTCGCGTCTGCGGAATCGTGTTACGAGGTCCCGCGAAGCGCCGCTGATCCAGCTGGGCGAGGTGGGCCACTTCACGCGCAGCAGACAACTGCGTCTGCGGAATCGTATTGCGGGGCCCGGCGAAGCGCGGCTGATCCGCCTGCGCGAGACCGGCCGTTGCCAGCCCAACGGAAAGCAGAGAGAGAACGAGCAGGCGGCGAGCAGAAGTAATGATGGTATTCATAGCGAAAACTCCTATTGGTCAGTAACCGACGATGGCGCGTCACCAGGGACGCAGGACGTTCAAGAGAGCAGTCTCACGGGCGTGCTGAACGTCTTGGTTACAGTCGGAGTCGGGCGGTTTCTAGATAAATCCTCTGACCGGTCTTGCTACTTGTGCGAACCTCGTGCTGGCAATCAGGTCGCGATGACGACGTGATCCCTCGCATTGCAACTGAAGTGAGAAGGCCGTTTGGATAGTGGTCGACACCACCCGAAAACTCATCTTTGACGGGCGTCCCAGATGCGATCGCCGAAGGCCCTGCAGCAATCGGCGCACAGCACGCCTGAGCCGCTCCTGATGCAGTCGCGGGCGTGGGCATCGCACAGCCCGGCGCAGCCGAAGGCTCACAGCAGGACGCCGCCTCCCCGCGTGCACATGCCGAAGCTGCAGCTCCATGCACGAGCCCGACCAGCAGGAAGAGCGCGATTAGGGCTCTCTGCGTCGCCGAAATGAAGACATCGCTGGTCACTGAACTGGGCTCGGGTGTGCTGATACCTCAATAGGCGGCAGTCCGGGTTTCGTGACATCGAGGATCGAGGGTGAGCGAGTCACGTTTGGACCTCGAGCGCCTAAAGGGATAGGCCCTGCTGGCCATACCGCCGAGCGCTTGGGACAATGTCCGGCAAATGGATCAAGCACGTCGGACATCGATCACTCAGGCGCTGGCGCGACTGGCAGACGGGGACCGCTCGTCGTTTCCGGCCCTGATGAACGAGTTGTGGCCCGTCCTTCTGGCGTTCGCGAGCCGGCTCGTCGGTGAGCGGGCGGATGCCGAAGACGTTGCGCAGGAGACCCTCATCAAGATTGCGGCTCGTATTGCCGACTACGATCGTTCCCGCGACGGACTGACTTGGGCGTATGCCATCGCGGCATATGAGATCCGTACCTGGCGACGCAAGCGCTATCGACGGCGCGAATTGCCGAGCTCGGAAGGGGTGGAGCACGTCGCTGCTCCAACTCCAACCGCATCCGTTGAAGAGGACTACATGGAGGAACAGTTGAGACAAGTACTCGCAGAAGCGTTAGGTACGCTGAGCGCGAGCGACCGGGAAGCGCTCGGCATTACTGAACGCACGACGATTTCCGGTGAGATCTCGGACGCCGCAATGAGAAAGCGTCGGCAGCGCGCTGTCAGCAAGCTGCGGTCGCTCTGGAGTCAGCTCTATGGTTAATCACGACAATCTCCTGCATCGCGCCCGCGTCGCCTATGAACTCGGACGCTGGAAGATGGCTGCACGGGTATTGGTGTTGGTGATCCCGGTGGCCATTGTCTGCGGCGCGCTGAGCCAGCGTTTGGCGGCGACGGTGGGTCTCACGGTTTTGCTGGGCACGATTTTGGTCGTGCTTCGCTGGCGCAATCGGCAGGGTCAGCGCATTGCGAATGCGGGCTTCACGGCAGGCCTCCTGCCATTGTCGGCCGGGGTATTGATGTCGCAGCTCGGAATGATGTCTTCTCCGGCGCTGTGCATGAGTATTTGTGTTGGCAGTGGCGTTCTAGCCGGATCGTGGGCCGCCTATGCACTGCGCGGCAATCGTGGAGGTGTAGCTGATTCGCTCGTCGTGGGTACCGTCGCGTTGACCACAGCGCTGTTCGGTTGTATTGACCTCCCGTCAAATTTTTTAGCCGGACTGGCCGTTGCCACACTCGCAAGTGCCTTGATCGCGAGACTTGTTCAGTCGCTATATGTGAGGACCGCGGCATGAGCCCGCGAAACGCGACCGGCTGATAATCCGTTTGCGCGACGCACCCCTCCCCGCCTCGCGGAACGGACGATCACAAAAGCGCGTTGCTCGCATGCCTGGAGGTTGGAATGGAAAACTGCCCCATGATGGACATGATGGGCATGGGTTGGATGATGGGCGGTGTTGCCCTGATCTGGCTCCTGCTCGTCGTGGTGCTGCTCCTTAGCATCGCCGCATTGTGGAAGTACCTGCGATCCGGACACCGCCAACCGCCTGCCACGTGAGCTGACCCGGCCATGTCCGCGCGACGCGAAATTGTCATCGTGACCGGCAGCAGCGGCTTTATCGGCCGGCGCCTCGTCGAGCGACTGGCAGAGCAGTACACGGTTGTCGGATTCGATCGCGACCTGCCGCCTCATCCACCGGTCGTTGCCGAATGCGTCTGTGTGGACCTCACGTCGCAATCGAGTGTCGAGACTGCCTTGCAGCGTGTACGCGTTGCGTACGGTGAGCATCTCGCATCGGTCATTCACTTGGCAGCGTATTTCGACCTCACGGGTGAACCGAGTCCGAAATACGACGAAATCACCGTACGCGGTACCGAACGACTGCTACGTGCGCTGCAAACCTTTCACGTCGAACAGTTCGTGTTCGCGAGCTCCATGCTCATTCACGCGCCGAGCCGACCCGGACAGCGCATTACCGAGGAGTCGCCGCTCGACCCGAAGAAGTTGCCTTATCGCGAATCGAAGATTGCCGCTGAACGCGTCATCCACGAGCACCGCAAGAACATTCCTGTCGTCTATCTTCGTCCGGCGGGTGTGTACGACGACCAAGGCCATGCAGCGTTCCTCGCCGATCAGATCGCGCGAATCTACGAACGCAAGCTCACCAGTCGCGTTTATCCTGGAAACCTAGATACGGGACAACCGTATCTTCACCTCGACGACCTAGCCGATGCGGTGCTGCGCATCGTCGAGCGCCGCCAGGCGCTGCCCAGCGAGCTACCCATGCTCCTGGGTGAACCAGAGACACTCACCTTTCGCGCGCTGCAGGAACAGATCGGCTGCTTGATCCACGGTGAGCAATGGCAAACGAAGCAGATCCCACAAACACTCGCACGAGTGGGCGCAGCCGTCGAGGAGAACGTATTAGACAACGATCCCTTCATCCGACCATGGATGGTGGATGCGTCGAGCGATCACTACGAGCTCGATCTGTCGCGTGCGCAGAGTTTGCTCGGATGGCAGCCGAAGCGATCTCTGCGTGAGACGCTCCCGAAAATTGTGGCCCATCTCCATCGCGATCCCAGCGGCTGGTATCGCACGAACAAGCTGAATCCTGCCGTTGTGGCCGACCGGGCGCCCGCCGTCCGCGAACGTGCTCCCATGGAGCACGCGACGGAAGCCATGGCCAAGCACATGGCGCACATGCGACAGATGCATCTGTCGACGCTCTGGGTGCACTTCACCAATATGATGCTTGGCGCTTGGCTCGCTGCCAGTCCGTTGGTGTTCGGTAGCTTCGATCGACAGGAGTTCAGCGAGGCCGTGCTGCGCGTCACCGCCGAGCGAAACCTCGCTTCGCCGGAACTGCGCATGGCGCTGTTGGGCTGGAGCGATGTGGTGAGCGGCCTTCTGATCGTGCTTTTCGCGGCGCTCTCGCTATCGAAGCGATTCTCCTGGGCGCAATGGGCGAATGCCGCGGTCGGCGTCTGGTTGCTCTTCGCGCCGCTGATCTTCTGGGCGCCCAGTGCCGCCGCGTACAACAACGACACGGTCATTGGTGCGCTCGTGATCGCATTCGCGATCCTGGTGCCGATGATGCCGGGCATGAGCCAAGAGTCGATGATGGACGAATCAGACTTGCCCATCGGATGGACTTACAGTCCGTCGACGTACGAGCAGCGTCTGCCCATCGTTGCACTGGGGTTCGTGGGCCTTCTCATTTCGCGAGCTCTCACGGCTTATCAGCTCGGGCATAGCGACGGTGTCTGGGAACCGTTCTTCTCCGGTCAAGGTAGCCGCAATGGCACCGAGTTCATCATCACGTCCGACGTGTCGAAAGCATGGCCGATTCCTGACGCCGGCCTTGGGGCGGTCAGCTATATATTCGAGGTGCTGATGGGCGTCATGGGCGGGCGGCAGCGATGGCGCACGATGCCGTGGATGGTCGCGGCGTTCGGCATCGTCGTCGTACCGCTCGGCGTCGTCAGCATCTATTTCATCATCATACAGCCGATCATGATCGGCACGTGGTGCACGCTGTGTCTCGCGGCAGCGCTCGCAATGCTCATCATGATTCCGTTCACGCTCGATGAGCTCGTGGCGATGGGCCAGTATCTCGTGCAGAGCCACCGACGCGGCGAGTCGGTCCTGCGGACGTTCTTCATGGGTGGCGCATCTCCGAGCAGCGGTAAAGACGAGTTACCCGGTTTTGGCGCCCGGCTGAGTGAGACCGTGAAGTCGACGGTGCGCGGCGTCAATATCCCGTGGACGTTACTGGCGAGCGCCGCGCTCGGAGCCAGCCTCATGTTTACGCGACTTCTGTTCGAAACCAGACCGCCCATGGCACATAGCGATCACTTGATCGGTGCACTCATCGTCACGGTCGCGGTCATGGCCATGGCGGAGGTCGGTCGGGCGCTGCGCTTCATCAACGTCGTCCTTGGTTTGTGGCTCGTCGTCGCGCCGTGGATGCTCGAAGGCGCGTCGATGATCGGCGCGTTGGCCGGCGTAGTGATCGGCGTCGCGGTCATTGCGCTTAGCTTGCCTCGCGGCACACGCAGCCGCGAGCACTACGGAAGCTGGGATCGGTTTGTGCTGTGATCCTGTGCACGACGGTGCCCATCAACCACGAGCGCAATCCCCTGGTTAGTCATCATCCGCGTCGTGCCTGTCTTGACATGCTTGGTCGTGTCGCGCATCGCGGAGAATCTCCACAGCTTCTTTGACCACATAGGCTCCGATCGCAAATCCGACGATCAGATCGGGAAGCCGTGACGTCGTTGCGATGACGAGCGCTGCCGCGGCGATGACACCGAGGTTTGCTACGACATCCGCACGCGTAAAAATCCAGGATGCACGAAGATGCACATCACCCCTCTTGTAGGGCGCCAAAAGCCGCAGCACGATGACGTTGACGATCAAAGACGCTGAAGCTGACAGGATCATTATCCAACCGATGGGCTCGCTTTCGCCGATCGCACGTCGAGCGGTGTCGACCAACACGCCGAGGCCGAGCAGTGCGAGGATGCAGCCGCTCGAGAGAGCCGCGTTGCGTTTGAATCCGACGCTGCGCCCGACGGCGAGCAGCGCAATGCCGTACGCAAGCGCGTCGGCGAGCATATCGAGTGCATCGGCGAGCAGTCCGCTCGAGCGCGCGATCAGTCCCGCGGTGGCGCCCACGACGAACATCGTCGCGTTGAGCGCGAGTGCAACCTGAATCGCCCTTCGTTCTTGCGAGGACGAAGCTTCCTCGACATGGCACCCACAATCACTCATTGTTCAGCATCCATCCCCCTACTCTGCCCGATGACATGGTGGCGGAAGTAGACACCCTGTAGTAACTTCAGGGTCAAGTTGATCTTGGAGAGGGCTCGTGGCTGGCCAGCAGATCGGTGAATTGGCGCGGCGGTTCGAGTGCCCTGTCGAAACCATTCGATACTACGAGCGCACTGGCCTTCTTCCCGCACCCGCCCGAACGAACGGCAATTATCGGTCGTACTCGGATGAGCACGCCGGGCAGCTAGCCTTCATCCTGAACTGCCGCGCGCTCGATATGACGCACCGGGAGATCAGGACCTTGCTGGACCTGCGCCGCAAGCCGAAGAATGGCTGCAGTGATGTAAATGCGATCATCGAGGGACACATCGGCCAAGTCAGGCACCGCATCGGCGAACTGAAGCAACTGCTGACGGGCCTCGAAGCCCTGCGAACTTCATGCAACCAGCCGCGTGCTGTTGAGGATTGCCAGATCCTGAGCGCACTTCACCGCAACGCGAGACCTCGCGCGGGACGAGCCCCTGTCAGATGAAGGATCCATCCCAGCCTCCGTTGAGTGTGCGTATGACCCTCAGGTTCAGCAGATCAGTAGCGCTCGAGAATGGCCTGCATCTGCGCGATCTCCGCCTTTTGCGATTCGATGATCTGGTTACACAGCGCAGAGATTTCGGGATCCGTGATCACAGATTGCTCACACATGAGAATGGCGCCCGAGTGATGAGGAATCATTGAGCGTAAGAATTGCTCATCGCCGACAGCCGCCTGCGTGCGCATTCCGATGAAGCTCGCAATGAATACGACCACGACACCCAATGCAATCGCTACGTTGAGGCGTCTCGACGGAAACATTGACCGCATCGCGACGAGCATGACCGCAGCCATGGGCGCGACCATCATGAGGGTCATGTAGATGTTGTTGATATTGAGATAGAAGTGATCAAGCGATGCGATCATCGTGTACATCACGAGATACATGATCACGAAGTCGATCACGAGCTCGATGGTCAGCTCCTTGTACGATCCTCGCATCGAGTGTCCAGAGTGGTCTTGCATGTGAACCTCCTGGGTAATGGCCGCTCGGAACGTTCGACGCCACACGCATTGAGCTGTGCGTGCAACGGTCAGATGTCATGTGGAACGACTATTCGTTGGCCCCTCAATGCTCAACCAATTGAGCAGGCAATGATCGAACTCTTCCGGCTGCTCAAGTTGCGGTGTGTGTCCGGCGTGCTCAAGCAATCGGAAGGTGACGTTGGCGAGATCGGGCAGCAGACTGCTCCACAGGGTATGAGGAACCGCGAAGTCATTCGCGCCCATGACAACTAACACAGGTATTCGGCAGAGCGCGTCGTCCCAGTTGAGTTCGTACGATCGATACAGATCACGAAAGGCGCTCACTGCATCCATCGAGAACGACATTCCGTCCCACAGCCAAGACGCATCGTAGTCAGGATCGTTCCAATACAACGGCGCATCGGTGACGTATTGCCGAACGTAAGATTCAGATGGCGAGCGTGATGCGTCTTCTTCTTTGACGCTAGTTCGGCGCCGCCTCTGCAACGCCGCTTTTCGCTCCGCGGTTGCATGAGTATCCCAGTACTGCTCGGCGCATTGCACGGTCGTGGCGATGTCCGCCGGCGGCGAGCCGATCACCACGACATGAGAAACGTTGCCAGGATGCCGCCTTGCATACTCTAGGGCGATGTTCCCATGGTGCGAGTGACCCACGATCACGACACGACCGATCCCAGCATCAGTGCGTACCGCCTCGACGCATTGGGCATAGAAGTCAAAGTTGATGCATGCGGGGTTGAACTCGGCTCCGGCAGGTACGAAATGCGGGACATCCGCGCAAATGAGCGTGCACGATTCTCGAAGACGTTTCGAGAACGTCCGCGGGTAGTAGATCGACGAGCCGACGACTAACAGTGGAAGGCCTGCGCCTTCCACCACGTAACGCAGAGTCACGCCCGCGATCTCCACGGCCCCTCGGTTCCCGCTCATATCAGCATCCTCGTTCCCTCTATGCCTGCGCGCGCAACCGAAGAGCGTTGCTGATGACCGAGACAGACGAGAGACTCATCGCCAGCGCGGCAATCAGCGGACTCAAAAGCCAGCCAGTCAGCGGGTACAGAACACCTGCCGCGATCGGAATGCCGAGCGCGTTGTAGCCGAAGGCGAAGAACAGGTTCTGCCGGATGTTGCGCACGGTGGCCCGGCTCAGTTGTCGCGCACGGACGATGCCCCGAAGGTCACCTTTCACAAGCGTCACCTGCGCGCTCTCCATCGCAATGTCTGTCCCTGTACCCATCGCGATGCCGACATCTGCTTTGGCGAGCGCCGGCGCGTCGTTGATGCCATCGCCTGCCATCGCCACACGCCGGCCTTGCGACTGCAGCCGCGCGATCACGTCGGCTTTGTCCTTCGGCTGCACCTCTGCGATGACCTCATCGATCGGCAGATTTGCTGCCACCGCGTGGGCAGTCGCTTGGTTGTCGCCGGTGAGCATTACGAGCCGCAGTCCATCCGCTTTGAGCGCCTGAAGAGCTGCGGGCGTCGTGTCCTTGACGGGATCACCCACGGCAACGGCTCCAGCGAGCTTGCTGTCAACGCTCAAGAAGATGACGGTGCGACCCTCTCGCCTCAGCTGATCGACTGCGTCGCTGATCTGATCCACGGCGACGCCGTTCTCTTTCATCAGCGCGGTATTTCCGAGCGCCAAGACGTGCGCTTCGGATCTCCCGCGGACGCCCTGCCCCGTTACTGACTCGAAATCAGTGACAGCGGCGGGCTTGATTCCGCGCGCTTCGGCACCGGCAACTACAGCACGCGCCAATGGATGCTCGCTGGTGCGATCGAGTCCCGCAGCCCAACTCAGAATCTGCTGCTCGGAAAAGCCGTTGACGCTGATTGTTCTGTCGAACGTCGGTCGTCCCACTGTAATCGTGCCCGTCTTGTCGAGTACAAGCGTATCAACGTTGCGCAAGTTCTCGATCGCCTGCGCATCTCGGAACAGCACTCCGAGCTGCGCGCCACGACCGCTTGCGACCATGATAGAGATCGGCGTCGCGAGACCGAGGGCACACGGACAGGCAATGATCAGCACGGCGACAGCGTTCACGAGCGCGTAGGCGAGCCTTGGTTCCGGGCCGACGAACCACCAAGCAACGAACGTCAGGATCGCAATCACGATAACTGACGGCACGAACCAAGCAGCCACCTGGTCTGCGAGCCGTTGCAGCGGCGCGCGCGAGCGCTGAGCCTGCGCGACAAGCGCCACGATCTGTGACAGAAGACTATCAGCGCCGACCCGCTCGGCCGTGATCACCAACGTGCCGGTCTGATTGATGGTCGCACCGACGACGCGATCACCGAGCGTTTTTTCAACCGGCATCGGCTCACCGGTGAGCATCGACTCGTCGATGCTGGAGCGGCCCTCAATGACACGGCCGTCCACAGGAATCTTTTCGCCCGGCCGTACTCGCAGCCGCTCGCCTGCATGCACGTGACCCAGCGGCACGTCTTCCTCGCTGCCGTCATCGTTCACACGTCGCGCAGTCTTTGGTGCGAGACCCAAGAGCTGACGAATCGCAGCGCTCGTTCGACCCCGCGCTCGCAGCTCGAGCCATTCCCCGAGCAGCACGAGCGCAATGATTGCGCTCGCGACTTCAAAGTACACGCCGACCATGCCGTGCGCATCGCGCATCTCGCTCGGAAATGCCTGAGGCAGGAATGCGGCGACGATGCTGTAGAGAAACGCGACCGCCACACCCAAGCCGATCAGCGTGTACATGTTCGGCGAGCGGTTCACAACGCCCATCCAGCCGCGCCGGTAGTAGTCCAATGCCGCCCACAGCACGACGGGCGCGGACAGCAATAGCTCGGCCCCGCGAAGCACACGAGCAGCTGCAACGGAGAGGTGAACATCGAACAAGTGAGGAATCATCGCAATCGCGACGACCGGCAGCGTCAGCGCGAGCGCAATCCAGAACTTCTTGCGTACGCTGCGAAGCTCGGTGTCATCCTCGTGCTCGCTCGGCATTTCTGGCTCGAGCGCCATTCCGCAGATGGGGCAGTTGCCGGGGCCCGCTTGTCGAATTTCCGGATGCATCGGGCACGTATAGATGGTTCTCGGGCCAACGTCTGCGTCGGCCGGCGTCTTCTGCGGCTGGTGTGTGTGCCTGTGATCGCCTTTCGGTGCGTCCAAGTAGCTCGCGGGATCAGCCACGAACTTTGCGCGGCATCCGGCTGAGCAGAACGCGTATTGCTTGCCAGCGTGACTGGCCATGTGGGGCGAATCGACAGAGACCGTCATCCCGCACACAGGATCGATCGTCTCCGCCTTAGCGCCCGACGCATGCGCGCCGTGCTGACCCTTGCTCGTCGAGCAGCACGCATGTGCTGCCTCGTGCGTGTGATGATCGGATGTTGGCTCCGCACGCGATACCGTTTTTGTGGCCGACGCACAGCACGACGCGGGCTTCGCCTCGTCGCCAGCTTCGTGCGCATGGGATTGATGCTGATGTTTCATATTCGATCCTGCAATTTCATCCGGCGGGAGGCAGACGACCGAGGTCGTCGAGAATGGGACACTCAGGGCGGTCGTCGCCATGACAATGCTGTGCGAGGTCGGCGAGCGCGGCACGCATCGACCGCAGCTCTTCGATCTTTGCATCGAGTTCCGCGATGTGCTTCATCGCGAGGCGCTTTACCTCGGCGCTGGCACGGCGCTGGTTGCGCCACAGGCTCAGGAGCCCGGAGATCTCGTCCATCGAGAAGCCCAGACCCCTAGCACGACGGATGAAGCGCAGTGCATGTACCTCCGTCGCCGTATAGACCCGGTAGTCACCTAACGTTCGAGCCGCCTTCGGGATCAGTCCCAGAGACTCGTAATGTCGGATCATTTTCGGCGTGACGCCCGACAACTCGGCAGCACGGCCAATGCTGTAGTAGCCCTGCTCTTTCGCGTCGGCGAGCTCGACGGCAGCTTTGGTGCCCATGCTGGCCTCGTGGCTTGGGAATTCGGTTGACACGGCAGGATGATGAACCTTGCCACTGTGGGAAGGTCAAGCCCGGCTGATGGCGCCCAACGGGTGGCTCCCGCCAGCCCGGTGCTCCGCACCAGTCAGATCAGCCCTCGCCAGAGGGATGGCAGGTGGAAGGCGCGCTCCGGACATGCGGCGACGTGACGACGGCACCCGGAATTCTGGAGTGCACTCCAGAATTGGCGTTTTTCGGGTCTGTGGGATTCTCCTCAAGCCATGCGCTGGCGCGGGCGCTCGGGGTGACGCACGTGCGGCAGGTGAACTGGGTCGAAGTGCACATCGAGAATTGAATCGATCCAACGCTCGTTTACGCGCGCAGGCAGCTTGCGAACCAGGGTATTGCGCAGCCGGACGGCAACGGGATGGCTAAATTGAGCGATGCGTGCAAACCGTCGCGAATCGCGCACCAGTCGGCGAGTGCGTGGTCGCCGCTGCGAATCAAAACATGCAAGCGCTGCAGTTAGCGGATAGCGCGCAAGGAGCGTAGGTAATACCGCGGCGTCTTCCAAGGCCTGGCTTGCCCCTTGTCCGAGATCGGGCGTGACGGCATGCGCCGCGTCTCCAAGCAGGACGACTCGGCCTTGCGTGTAAGCATGGCGTGGCGGGACATCGAAGATGTCGTTCCATATCAGCTCACCAGCTGGTGGGGCACTCAACACTTCGCGCACCGATTGATGAAATCCCGTGAACAGCTCGCGAAGCTGCGGCAGTCCGACTGTTTCGAGCGCGCGGTCACCAGCGACCCCCGAACCTGTGCACGCGAACCAATACACCTGTCCATCTTTGAGCGGCACGATGCCGAAGCGACGACCTCCTCCCCAGCTTTCGGTCATATGGCCGGATTCCACTTCACCGGGTACGACACCTCGCCAGCAGGTATAGCCCGCAAAGCGCTCTCGCCACTCTGGGTATAGAGATCTTCGTACCGCGGAATGAATTCCGTCGCACGCAAGCAGCAAGTCTGTTCTTCTGTCCTGGCCGTCCTCGAACAACACTTGGACGTCGTTTGCGCACTGTCGAGCGGCGGTGCATCGCTTCCCGGTGTGGACAATATCCCTGGGTATGCTCGAGCGCAGCGCTTCGTGCAACGCCGAACGATGCAGCGCGACCGCGCTCATATGCCCAAATCGTTCACTCAAACGCAAATGGTCGGTGGTTTCGAGAACGTGCCCTCGCTCATCGAGCACACTGATGCGACGGATCTCCTCTCCTCGTTTGATAACTGCTTCATAGAGACCGAGCGCGCGAAGGGCGCGCAGGCCATTCGCAGTCAATGCGATACCAGCCCCGAGTGGCTTCAGCTCAGGTGCCTGTTCGAATACTTCAACGTCGAAGCCGACCGCGCGCAGGCCCTTCGCAAGCGCAAGGCCCGCGATTCCCGCTCCGATGATCGTTGCGTGCATCGCTCAACTGATCGCGAGTGCGCAGACCAGCAACGCGAGCGCCACGGTCACGAGCACGGCTCGCGCTATATGCGAGCGTTCCCAGCGATCACGCAATGACGTCCACTCGGTCGTCTGCGGCTGTTCGCTGCCTGCTTTCATACGAAAGAACGCCGAGCCCGCTTTGCCCAGCTGTTCCTCTTTGAGCCAAACCTTGTTGACCGGCGCCGTGACGATCCAGTACACAGCATGCATCGCCAGTAGCAGGATGAGCGCCGTCAGCGACAGCACAAATGCCGTACTTTCCCGCGGTGTCACGATGACGAGCGCTAGCGCTGCGATCATGCTGATACCTTCGGCAAGTCCGGCAATCGTGAATCCGGGATAGTAGATCCGCTGCACCGTGAAATATGCATCCCTCGACAGCCGCATCTTGCCCGGGAATTCCAGCGCGTGGGCCACAGCGGGCACCATCGCGAGCGCCACCAACATCAGTGTCACAACTTGCAGTGTTGTCAGCATGGCAACCTCGCCATAGTGAAAGATCTCACCGGGAAAACGCGCGAGGTCCGCACGAGTTCGCACGACCAATCACAGGTGACAGCCCTCAATCCCACATGATGTCGGCGATCTACGCGCTTTCTTTGAGCGGACTTCGTTAGGCATCGCTTGTACGTTGAACTGCGCCGCCGTTCGATCGCAGCTGTTTACGCCAGCCACGTGGCGTCAAGCCCTTTGGCTTGTAGACAGACAGGACGGCCACTGTGATGAGGACGACGAGGCCACCGATGGAATGGAGCAACGAGCCCGGCAGCGTACGCGGATCCGCACTCGTCGACGCAAGCTCAGCCATATATGTGACGTTCTGCACCTCCAGCAGGAGAATCACTGTGGCAAAGATGGTGAGAAGAAGCTTTACCAGTACCCAGTAGTGTCTGAACAGACCCCATGAGCTCGTCAGTGCATTCACTGTTCCGATGAGCACGGACGCAATGGCCAATGGGACAATCACAAGGCGAATCGATAAATCCATGCCGAAGTAGGCCGCGCGCACAGCGGCAATGTCCTCGCTCGCACTCGCAACGATGTCCAGCGCCAGGTATGCCATTACCGCACCGAGCCAGCCAACCGAAGTGATGATGTGCGCGGTGAGCACGAGTCGGCTGAGGGCGCGACGGATGTTCATGTGTCCGGCCCAGCACCTTGTGCCGTGGCTGAGTGATTGCCGTGGGCGTCTGAACCGTGAATGTGGCGACCTGGGCCGTGTCTGCCGGGGAACCAGATGAGCGCAACAGCGACCAGCAGAATGAGGATTGCGGCAAGAATCGCAAAGACCCTGACCCAACGCGGCATCGGCGGTGGTGAGTTCTGGTCAGAGGTCGGACTCATGTCGTGCTCCACGGCAGGGCCTTGCTGCAGATTGTGAAGGCGGCAGACCGACCACCGACCAACGCGCGTATCATCATCGAAAGGGTCTCACTGCACTGTGTTTTCGAGTGCAGTAGTAAAGATGAAAGCCGTATGTCGTCAATGAACAGATGCGGCCACATGTCCAGAACTGACAATGAACTCTGCGGAGCGGTGATGGCGCAAAAGGCGGTCGATGCGCGTGGATCCCGTACTAAGGCGGCGCTGCAGCGGGCTTTCAAATCCCTCCTGCAATCGAAACCATACGAAAGCATTGCTGTCGACGAGATCTGCAAGGCTGCGAACGTCGGGCGCTCGACGTTCTACACGCACTTTCGAAGCAAGGACGATTTAAAGCGCAGCGGCTTGGAAGCGCTGCGCCGCCAGCTCGTTGCGCGGCAGAAGGCAGGTCGCTCTCGGGGTTCGCCTCCGATGAGCTTCACGATTGATCTGTTCGCGCACGCGCGCGATCACCTGGATCACTACCGCACGCTTGTGGGCGGTCGTGGCGGCACGGTCGTTCTGCGAAAACTGAAGGATACGGTGACGGATCTGGTTCGCGCGGAACTCGCCGCTGCTTACAGTCCGAAGGCTTCAGGCGTAACCGAACGTGAGGCAGCCGTTCAATTCATCATGGGAGCGTTCATGGCTCTGCTCACTTGGTGGCTCGATCGTGGAGCGACTATGTCTGTCGCGCGAATCGATGAGTTGTTTCAGCGCTTCGTGCAAGACGGGATATCTTCATTGCAGCACTGACGTTCCGCGAGCACCAGCATGGAGGCCCGGACTGCGTCATTTCTGACGCCATCCCGTGATGAATGCGAAGTCCTGTCGCCGGAAACTCTTGAACAGCAGCAGGAACCCCGATACGGTCAGCCATAGGGCGGCGAAGCCAAGCGTGATCACGATCGGATTGTTGAAGTTGTCTCGTCCCTGGTAGTCCATCGTGTGCAGCATCCAGAAGAAATCGAAGAGTCGCCAATTGTCGTTTCGCGTTTGAACCAATCGTCCGTCGTCCGCCGCGAAGTAGAGCGTCGTACCACGATCATCATCGAAGCGCGCCTCCCACGTGGCGCCGGAATCCCGCGTCTCCATGGTTGAGTTTGGGTGGAACGCCACCGATGCGAGTCGGCCAGTGCCGGCGTAGTGCTGCTGAGCCAAGTGCCGGACTGACGCATCGGTCAGCTTCCAGATGTCTCCGTTCGCGGCATCCCGCAACACAACGCCTTGTGTCGTTTCCACGCGCCAAACCCATGTATCCAACACTGGTGCGAGTCGGATCTCGAGAATCTCGTTCGATTTCAACTCACCCAGCCAGCTCGCCGGCTCCACGAAGGAATTTGCATCAGTGAGCATTGTGGACTGCGCCTCGCGCACGCTGTGTTCACCCGATACCTGATGATGATCCAGCCAGGCGAATACCAGCCCGCTCACGGTCCAGAGGATGACCTGCAGCCCAACGATGAGCCCGAGCCACTTGTGCAGCTTGCGTAGAAATCTCATAGCGATGTCCCGTCAGGCGCGACGCGGCTGCGTCTTTCTGCGGAAGCTGAAATACAGAAGCCATCCGCCACTGAGTACCGTGACGAGCCCTGCAACGGTCGCGGTTTTTAACAATGTGTTGTTCATGTCGGTGCGCGTATCAAAGTCCATGATGTGAAACATCCAGAGGAAATCGAACCAACGCCAGAAGCGATGGCGTCGCGTCACGAGCACACCGATATCTGGGTGGATGTAGAGACTGGTTTGCAACCAATCGTCGAAGTCCACGCGCCAAAGCGGCAGCGGTCGCGTCTGGATCTCCAACGGCGGCTCGCGTTCGATAAGCGTCAACGCAGCGACGTTGCCGGCGCCCGCGTAGTACTGTCGCGCGAGATCCGCGACAGCTTCTTTGGGCAGTGGAGAAAGCTTTTTCCCGGTCGTCGAATCGACGAGCGTTGTGCTCGCGCCGGTGGTGACTTCAAATACGGGCGCAGACATGCCAGGTAGAGCACGCAACGATACTTGACTGACGCCCTCGAATTGGTCCGCGACTGCGGCGAAGGACAAAGAAGGTGGCTTCGCCTCGAAGGGCACACGAACGTTGCGCACCAGAGGATCGCCGTGAATGAAATCGAGATCGACGACGACCATATAGAAGCCGCTGATCATCCAGAACACGAACTGTATTCCGACGATCAAGCCAAGCCATTTGTGCAAAGTGCGCGAGAGAAGTGCGGGACGCATGGAAATGCCCGTTAAGTATTTTGTTTGGGCGGCGGGTCAGTCCCGCCGCCCTGAGAGGCCTATTGCAGATTCCAGCTGGCGCGCAGATACCACCGCCGACCTAACAAGTCATAGGTCATTGTGTCGGTATTGGCGTCGGTCCAGCTGGCGACGTACGGAGCATTTTTGTCGAACACGTTATCGATGCCGACAGCGACGTCGATTGCTTCGGTGACGCGATATCGGAACTGTGCGTTGTGGTAGAAAACGCCGCTCACTGTACTTCCTGGCCCGGTGTCCGTATTGATGTCGTCTACTTTGCCGATGTACTGGATGCCCCAGGTTCCGGTCCATCGTTCGCGTCCGACTCTGATCGTCGCGTCTGACCGCCAATGCGTATAGCTGCCGTTGCCGCCCGTGATCATCCCGGCATACTCGATTGGAGCAGCGCCCTCGAATGGGGTGATCGTGTACTCGTCCAGGTACGAGATGTTCCACATGAGATCGGTGTTGAAGCTCCCGATCGTAGTGGCGTAAACGGCGCCCAGATCGACGCCGGAGGCGGTCTCCGAGCCGACGTTGCTCGGCTGCGCCGACAAGAAGTTCACCTCGCCCGTGAGTGGGTCGCGCGTGTGATGAGCCGGTTGGCAGAACGGGTGGCTCAGGTCGCCGGACTCATAACAGATGGCGAGCTTTTCCGAGCCGGGGATTTGCTGGATCGAATCCTCGAGCTCGATTTCCCAGTAGTCGAGCGTCAGTGACAGGCCCTCGACGAACGTGGGCTCCCACACCAACCCAACGGTGAACGTGTCCGCGTCCTCGGGCTGTAGTTCCGAATTACCACCGACCGTCGTGCGGATCGTGTTGCCGAGCTGCACATAGTTCACCGGGACACCAGCAAGTTGACAGCTCTGATAGATCGCATCTGATGGACTCAGCTGACTCCATCCGCTACAAGGATCCGTAGTCGTCAAGTTACCCTCGGCAACACCTCCAAATAGTTCCGGAATATTGGGGATGCGGAACGCAGTGGACGACGTGGCACGGAACTTCAATCCGCCCGCGATCTGCCACAAGAGGCCAATCTTGTAGTTCGTGTCGTTACCAAACAAATCGTAGTCGGAGTAGCGGCCCGCGAGACTCAGCTCAAGATGCTCCACGGCCGGCATCCCGTGCAGCAGCGGTACAACGAACTCCGCATACACCTCGTCGACTTCATAGCGGCCCGAAATGGGATCCTGCTGATTCGTATTCGCGATGTTCGCGACGACGAGCGGGTCGGGGTCGCGCCAACCCGACTCCTCACGCCGCTCGACACCGGCAGCGAAGCCGAGCGGGCCCGCGGGCAGATCGAAGATGTTGCCTGTGAGACTGGCAGTGATTGACTGTTGCTCATTGCCACCCGTGTCTCGCTGCGTGTAGAGAATGTAATCGAGCACGTCCTGAGAGACGTCGCCATTGCCCAGGTAGTCTGCGCACGGGACGGTGACGTTGTCGCAAGCGAAGACGGTCTGATACACGCGCTCGAGGTTCGCGACGTTCGTCGAGCCGTCGATACCCGTGTTTCGCCCCTTGTTATACGCAACTTCCCACGACCAGTTCTTCGCAAAGGATCCCTGGAAGCCCGTCACCACGCGCCAGGTATCGGTCTCCTGAAAAAATTCCCGAACGCCAATTTCGACCAGTCGCTTCCGATCGAGACGAATGTCTTGCCCGGTTGGATTCATCGGATGGCTGGCGGGAATCATGAAAGCCGTGCGTCCGACGCCGGGTTGATAGTAGTCGAGTAATGTTCCAGGGGTGGCGATCTGATCTGACTCGCGCTGGCTGTAGATCAATTCACTGAAGAACTGCACGTTTTCGGCGATGTTGAGATTGCCGAACACAGTAAACGTCGTTTTCTCGATCGGACTAACAGCGTTCAGCCACTGGAAGTACGGTATGTCGTGTCGCGACCCGCTGTAAGGCTCGAAGAGATCTCCGTTGCCATTCGGATCGTTATTGAAATTGATGCGTTGTCCAATGTTCGGACCTGTTACGAACGTGGCGCGTCCGCCAGAGGTGCTCGAGCTTCCGACGCATTCAAGCGTCCCGTCGCCTGCATCGCCAAGCGCACAAGGCGCACGATCGGCCATGTTCACCGCCTTGCCTTCCGTGTAGCTCATCGTCGCCATCAGATTGCCGCGTTCACCCCTAACGCCAAGCATCAGATTGGCAGCGATTTCCTCGCCGTCGCCTTCAGCCGTCTGACCGAACTGGGCGTCGAGCTCGAGGCCGTCGAAATTCCTTTTCGTGATGATGTTCACGACGCCCGCGACCGCATCAGCGCCGTACAGCGCGGATGCGCCGTCCTTCAGTACATCGATGCGCTCGATAATCGCCGTAGGAATGAGATTGAGATCGACGGCGCTGTTTGCTCCAGTACCGCCGTAGACGATACGTCGGCCGTTCAGCAACACAAGCGTGCGATTGATGCCGAGACCGCGCAGATTGACTTGCGCCGTACCGTATCCGTTGCCGGTCCAGTACGCATTGGTTTGGTTGCCCGCGAACCCGGCCGATGCCGAAAACCGCTGTAGCAACGCTTCGGTGGAGGTAATTCCCGTCGCCTCGATATCCTGTGCATCGAAGACTGTGACAGGTCCTACGCCCTCCAAGTCTTGCCGCTTGATGCGACTCCCGGTCACCTCAACTTCCTCGAGGGTGGAGGCTGGCGCCTGCGCCCGTGAGTTCTGCGAGATCAGCACGGCTGTGCATGCGGTCGCGAGCAGTGGCAGCGACGAATCTTTCATCGAAATTCTCATACGTGCCCCTCACCTGAATCTTTGGATTGTAAATGCGCACAGTGCTCGGCCATGTGAGCGCACCGAGCTAGAACATCGAAGTTCGCATCACTCCCTTCTCGCACGCTGTTTGTCCTCGTGCAGATGCTCCGTGTCATCCGCGTGAGAATGCGTTGTGCCAACCGCCGACTCGCTGTTTGCGCGATCGTGTGGTTCGAACCGACTCTCGGCATCTGGTCCGTGCTGCGAGTTCTCATCCTTAGCGTGTTCGTCGTGATCTGCACTTCCTCCAGCACTGTGACCACGAGGCTCGCGACCACCATGCGAATGTCCTTCACTTGCCCTGACCTCTGTTGCGTACTGCTCAGCCGAAAGCGACGGCAGCACGCGCACGAACGCGACGACATCCCAGATATAGCGATCGTCCATGCTCTTGCCCCAAGCAGGCATGCCCGTGGACTTGATGCCGTGCTCGATAACCCAGAATGCCTCTGCAGGATCCAGGCGCGTGTGTTTCGTCAGATCGGGTGGAACTGGATAAAGGCCACTTCTCAGCTCTGAATCCTCATTCCCCGGTGCGAGATGGCAGCCCGCACACATCGCGTCATAGTTGCCGGCCCCACGACGTACCATGGCTCGATCATCCAAGGACGGCACCTCGATGTCGTCTGCGCGGACAGCAATCGAGCGCTCGCGCGCTGCTTCTAGTACGCGAAAGACAAGCGCCGTGTGAGGCTCATCCGCCGCAACGTTGTAGATACCAGTGCCAACGATCACCGCGGCCAGAGCCGCGAGGCCGACCAGCGCGGCGAGTATCGTGACCAGTACTCTCTTCATAGCCTCTGCTCCTAAACACGGCGCGGTGCGCCCATGACTACGATTCCGGTGAAAAGAACGTGGTCATGATGGCCGTAACCGTCAGCACCATGCAGATCAGCACATATTCGGTTGCGACCGAGCGCTGAAATGCGACTGCCGCCGCCGGCCTCGCAAGGACAGGCGCGTAGCGCCACTTGTTCAAGGCGGCGAGCAACATCAGCAGCAGAAACGCTGCGACCTTCGCTAACAACAGCGCGCCATAGGTCTGAGCGAACACGGCCCATTCATGCACGAGCAGTGCGGTCATCACTACGCCCGCGACGAGGATGCATGGCACCCACCCACTGGCGATCCGCGAGAATCGATCGGTGATCAGCATCGCTTTCGTGGCGTGCTCTTTGCGAGTCACGACGATTAGCGGAAGTAAGGCACCGAACCAGAACGCCACCGCGGCCAAATGCAGGCTGAGCAAAATTGCGAGCGCGGTTCGATCAGGATCGTCGGCTGTGTGCCCAACGAACAGAAAGCCTGCGATCGTCAACACCGCACCGGCCGAAGCGCAATGCAACTGCATCCTGCTCACCAAGCCCGGTCGGACCAGAGCAGCCGCGATCGTGGCTAGCCCTACGATGCGCAGGGTTGCGGCGACGCTCGTCGGCGAGTCAAGCACGAGCAGCTGCAGCGATGAATCGAGTACGCCTGCCAACGAGCCTGCCATTCGAGCAGCCTCCAGGCTCAAATGCAGCGCGACGAGCACGACACCAACGACTGCTGCGATGTAGCCCAGACGGCGGATCGAATCAAACGCCAGTTCGAGATGGCGGCCGAAAATCGCGAGAAAGACGACCACGCCAGCAGCTTGAAACAGTGCGATGAAGCTCAAGGCACGCACGAGCGCTGACATCACATCCGCGAGCATGAGTTGGGACCGCGTTCTACTTGCCCGTCACGGTGAAATGCAGCGTGCCCGACATGACGTGGTTGTCTGCACCGATCGCCCGCCATTTGACCAAGTACTTACCAGGGCTCATTGGACTCATGGGCACCGTGAGCGCTTGAGCAGCCTCCTTCGGTAGCGTGCTGACGTTCGTCGATTCATCAGTGCCTTCTTTTTGAATCGACACCGCGGTTAGCCGAGTCGCTTCGGAAAAGTGCAACATCAACTGCGACGGCGGGCTTGCGAGGATGCTGTTGTCCGCCGGCATCGCCTTCTGCAGGTGCGTGTGTGCCTGCGCTAGCGACGAAAGCAGTGACACAAGTAGCGTCAATGCCAGAATTCGTTTGTTCTTCATTGCGTGGTCTCCGAGTGAATCAACCTAACGACCGTCATTTGTGTGCAACTTAAAACCACGCCCGCAGACCGGCGACGAACTGCACGTCGTCCTCGTCCCGACCCGCCGCGCGCGCGAGATCTGCGGTTTCGCCATATGAGCGCGACCAGACCACGCCGATATAGGGAGCAAACTCTCGGCGGATCTCGTATCGCAGGCGCAGACCAACTTCCGAGTCTGCCAACCCCGAACCGATCCCATTGCGCGGATCGTCCTTGCCGTAAAGATCGAACTCGATCTCTGGCTGCAGAATGAGCCGCTGGGTCAACAGCAGCTCGTACTCCGCCGAAAGACGAGCCGCCGTTCGGCCGCCTTCCCCCACGTATGCAGTGGCTTCCACTTCGAACCAGTAAGGTGCGAGTCCTTGCACACCGAAAGCGGCCCACGTGCGCGAAGGCCCGTCCCCGAAATCGTGGCGAACACCCGCTTGCATGTGCCACCAGCGCGTGAGAAGTCGATCCCAAAGCAGCTCCGCGCGTCCTTCGTATGCGCCTCCGACGCGTTCGCCTTCAGTCTTCAACCATGCCTTGTTGTAGTCAGTGCCGTACCACGCTTGCGCATCCCACACGAGCGCGTTCTCGTCTTCGATTTCGCGCCATTCGAACTGATCGAGCAGCCACATGCTGTAGGGCGCGTTGTCTTCCATCTGCATGAGCTCGATCATTTCTTCGTTCGACACGTCGTGCATCGGCCGCTGCGGCGGGGCCGGCGGGGTTCGTCGTGGGGATCACCCCCACCCGGGGGCCGGCCCTGGGGCGGAGGTTGGGGGGGCTTGAGCGCCGCCGACAAAAAG
Organism: uncultured Steroidobacter sp.; assembly: GCA_937864115.1. Taxonomy (GTDB): domain Bacteria; phylum Pseudomonadota; class Gammaproteobacteria; order Steroidobacterales; family Steroidobacteraceae; genus Steroidobacter. Next base: position 250,840 of record CALMII010000004.1, read on the forward strand.
CCGCCGCCCGCCGTGCCGCCGCCGGCAAAGGCCACCACCGTGCCGACGGACG
>CALMII010000005.1 GCA_937864115.1 uncultured Steroidobacter sp.
CCGGCGGCGGGCCCGGGGGGGGGCGGGTTTCCCCGGCACGCGCCCCCCCCACCCCCAGACCGCCGTCCCCGCCTGTCTGCCGATTGTCATACCTCGATCCCATAATCTTGAATCTGAAGCTCATGAACAGCCGAAATCCGAATACCAAGATCAACACATAAGAAAGCAGGAGAAACAGCAGTGCCCACGGCACGATCCCGATGTCTTGAACCTGCATGCCCGCCACGTCGCCGATCAGTTCACCCTCCTGACAGATGATGAGTACAGCCGCGACATTGACCGCCAGATACGCGAGCAACCACGGCGTGGTCGGCTGATCCTTGAAGATGGAAGCTAGTGCCATGGATGCGCCAGTTTTCTCAACAACCGGAAAGGTAGCAACTGAACTGGCGTCGTCGCTGACCATCCAACCTGCTCTCGCTGTACACGCGCTTGATGACGAGGGCGCCCCGGTACGCCTGCGCGATCTTCTCGCGCAGATCAGACGACCCTGTAAATCGGTTCGCCTTCGACGTAATGCCCCGCATCCCGTCAATGTCTGGAACAACGACTGCCATGTTGCGTGCGTTGGCTTCACGCACCACCATTGGCTCCCCCTCAATGATGCTATTTAGCACCAGAACATCGTGCCGCGACAGCACCTGAGCCTGTTCGTGGAAATCAAGCCACCCTACCATCTCCACCCTGATGTGTCGCGCCCGCTCCGCTGCACATTGCACTTCACGACGCAGGGGCCCATCCCCAATCACCATGAGCACTTTGAACGGATTGTCGGCATAGTCGAGTGCGTTAACGAGCTCAGCTACGCGCTTCTGTCGATCCAGTCGTCCTATGGTCACCAGTTTCCTCCCGGCAACTGCCGTGGCCGCAGGCTCGACAACGCCGATCTTGTTCCGAACGAAAAAAGTACGACCGCGGTAGAAGCGTGAAATGAGCTTGGCTTGGATGCGATTGATCGTTATGACCGCGCCGAACAGATTGACGAGCATCCTCAGCAGGCAGGTGTATGGAGCGCCAAGCCACCCATAGATAGACGTGCGGTCGTAGATAAACGGCAAGTACAGATCAGCTTTCCCAGTGAATAACAACGCGATGGCAGGTTCGAGACTCGCCTCTACCGCACCGGCGCAGATAATCACGCGGTCATACTCGGCAAAGCGCCTCCGATGGAGAGAGCTGCGGTGAATGCCGCGGAGTACCTGTACTGGGAGTTTTCCCGCCTTGAAGAACGAGTCCTCTGCAATCACTACCTCTAAGCCTTCGATGCCACGGAATAGACGCTCATGCTCCGGTCTGTTCAAATAGACGGTGGCACGACAGAGGTCCTTGGCAAGTTTCACGAGCTCGGCACACTGAAGCTCGTGCCCCCCCAAGACACTGCTGGCTATGACAAACGCAATCCGTTTATCTGTGCTGAAAGAAGCGTCTGCTCTCATGACCTACACAATCTTACTGACTTAAGACTTCGATGCTTTTCGATGCTATTCGGGAACGTCTCAAGAAAGAGGCATTCTTGCCAAGTCGCCTGTCAATCGTCTTGAGCCCCATCTATATCATCAGACGTGGGCTCTACCGGCACATCTCCGCTCTCGCACCCAGAATCACAGGCACGGTGCTGGATTTCGGTTGTGGCTCGAAACCATACGAATCACTATTCACCAAGGCTACTCGCTACATAGGCGTCGACATTGGACAGTCCGGTCACAATCACCAAACCAGCAAGATTGACGTATTTTATGACGGAAATACTTTGCCGTTCGGCAATAACACCTTCGATGCAGTCGTGTGCTTCGAGGTTCTGGAACATTTGTTCAACGCAGAGCACGTCCTGAAAGAAATTAATCGTACGCTTAAGGACGATGCACTGGCCCTCTTCACCTTGCCATTCGCCTGGGATGAGCACGAAATTCCCTACGACTTCGCACGCTATACGAGCTTTGGCATCAAACATGTACTCGAGCGCGCCGGCTTCGAGACAATCGAATTGCGCAAGTCGACGACATACTTCCTCGCTGCGTGCCAGCTGCTCATTGCTTACTTTGCACAACACGTATCGCCTGCGAATAGGCTTGCGCGGCATGCGACACAGATGACCGTCATATTCCCACTCAGCCTGTCAGCGATCCTGCTGAACAAGATCCTGCCAAAACGCTACAACTACTTCTGCAATATCGTCATCTTGGCCAGAAAGACATCAGCCAGCCACATCGAGAATCAGATCTAGGACTTCGAGTCCATGTTCCCTAACCATGCATGCGTCATCTCCCTTCGCTCCGCTATTCGATTCTTGAGCCTCAGCGCTTGGTCGTAGAAGCCAAGAGAACGCGCACACCTCGTAGCCCACGAGCCATTGAAGAGCGCCTTCACTGCTTTGTTGATGTCTTCACCATCTTTTGAGGGGGAGTTAAAGTCGAACTCGCTCTTTTCAGATTCGTCGAGCGACACGCTGTACTTATCCGTTTTTCTACGCGAACTCGTCCCCGACCCATCCAGTCCGATGTTCAGTACCTTCGAAGATGTCGGAATAACTGCGCGCATTCCTTGCACAAACATCCGCGCACAGAGCACCGAGTCCAGGAATTTTCCCTGACCCGCCGCATCCCGCCGCATACTGTCCGTAATGTAGAGGCCACCCGCCTTCACCATCCTCTTGAGCACACCATTGCGCCTAAACTCATTGTACGGATTCACCAGCGGATAGATGCGATCGTACTGTCGCTTCCACACTCCGTATCCCCAAGCCATGTTCCACGGATACCAAAAGAAATCACCATGCAGTTGCCTTCCAGGAAGTACTGGAGGAACGTAGCCACAGACCGAAAAAACAGTGTCATCGCCCTCGAAGTGTGCGAGGCCCTGATTGATGAAACACAGGAAGTTCGTTGCGGTGACGTTGTCATCTTCCATCGAAATGATCTTGCCGTGATCTGCAATGATTTGCTGCTCGGCAAGAAGAGGACTCGTGCCAATGCCGAGATTTTCACTGCGATAGATTTTCACGACCTCACGAAAACCGCGCAGGTCGTCTGCAATGTCTCGTATAGCGGAGACGAGCGGAACAACCTCAGGCGTCTTGGGTCCATCCGACACAACATATAGCACGGTTTCCTTGGCGAGACGATTGCGGGCCAACGCATCGACGGTACGCTTGAAGTGCTCCACTCGAGAGTATGTGTAGACCGCAACCGGGGCGAGGTCCCTGAGGAATGAAGATACGCTTCGTTCGTTCACTAAAGAGGTCATGGCGAGTTCTTGGTCGAGAGAAAGTTGAGCCGAGCCCACTGCAGAAAGATCTGCTCTCGTGCGAAGCTGCTGCCGCCTGCGGCCGCCGTGACAATCAACAGCCCCACTACCGGCAGAACGAGTGAAACACCCCATCTGCTGCTGGGCCATTCCACGACGTACTTAAGGACCAGCGTGGCTGCCACGCCCGCCCCCATCGGTAATGCGACATCCCGTGACAACCACTTCCAGTGCAGTCCCGGAATGAAACGGTTATGAATCAGCGGCACCCAGAAAATCAACATGGCGCAATTCGACACCAACCAGACCCAACCTGCGCCCACCATGCCGTATTTCCAGCAAGCCAGAATCAGACCGGGCAGCAGGATTGCGAGGAAAAGCACGTTGCCGATGACATGCAGCGTCAAATCGCCTTTCGCAAACTGAAGAGAGTGCTGGAACGCCGCGACAATCATGATGCCATTGCCCAATCCATACAGGCTCAGTACTGGCGCGGCCTGTCTCGCAAGATCGACATCCCCGGTCCAGGCCCATAGTATCTGGGTCGGAAATGCGCTCAGGACGAGCGCTGCTGACACCGCTATGGTGACGACAGCCTGGGTTGCGTTTCTGTATATGTCCATGAAACGGACCTCGTCCCCCTCTGCATGCATCCGCGACAGCCTTGGCACGATCGCCGTGCTGACAGGACCGCTCAATATGTTCACTCCGCTCGCCAGCATCACGGCCAACGTGAAATAACCATAGTCAGCCAGCGACAGAAGCTTCGAAAGCACCAGTTTATCTGTCTGGGTAACGAGGACCCACGCACTGCTTGTAAACGCCAGACTCAAAGAAAATCCCATCATTCCCCGCAGCGACTCCTGAGGCGTAGCGGACGCGGCTGTCCCTCGTGCCGCCATGGGAAGCGCGTTGTATGTCGACGCTATCATCACACCGAGTTCCAGCACCGCGACGATAAGCTGATAGGTAAAGAAGGCAATGGGCTTTGCACTCACCAGCATTAGCACCGGCAGGACACCCACAAAACGCAGTGTGGCAACAATCGCATTCCATACGCTCAGCCACTCGATCCTTTCGAACCCCCAGATGACGCCTCTATATAGGCCACTGATCCAACGTAATGACACCGTGCAGCCCATCAGCGCCACGGCCCAACTGACTTCCGCGATCCCAAGTTGGTTGACTTGGAGCCAGCGTGAAGCAATCAATCCCGAGCAACCAACCAGAATCAGGCCACCCAACAATCCCACAGCGCTAAAGATCTTCTCCAGCAGTCGCAACAGCCTCCGCAGGCCGTTCGCACTGAGGGCGCCGCCACGAAACCGGGCTGCTTGCCGTGCCATTGCCGGAGAAAGGCCCAAATCCAATAGCTGAAACCACGCCTGCAACATCGCGAAGAAGCCAACCAGGCCATAGGCCTCCGCACCCATATACTCGAGGTACACGGGAAGCATCGCGATACCGATCAGCGTTACGTAGATCTGACTGGCATAATTGGCCAGGATGTTCCTGCGCAGCGACATTCTGCGTGACTGCGCTGCTAGACCTCGCCGCGCTCACATACCAGGAAGATGCTCGCACACAAATCGGGATACTGCTGGCCGAGACTGAAGCAGCCGTCCAGATATGCCTTGGAAATGATGTCCGTGGTCAGTAGTCGATCCCACTGGAAATTAGCCAATGCCTTAAAAAAGACGCCCGACCTGAAGAGCACATTGAGACCAGCGGCGACTGCATCGCGTTCGAGCGTATCGAGTGCGTACGTGCAGCGGTGACCGTGCTGCTGTTCGGCCGGAGTGACCGCCGAGTTGTGCGAAATCAAACCCATTTTGACTGCAATCTGCCGCGATGGTGCATTCGCGTTCGGGCAAGCAACGAACAGCCGACCCTTTTCCGAGAGCCACTCCACATTGATGCGCCTCAGCACACTGACGGGATCGTCGAGATGCTCAAGGACGTGAGTCAGCAGGATATTGTCGTATCTCGCAGGCAGAATGGCTCTCTCGAACGTGGAATTGATGAACTTCACCTTGGTGCCAAGTCGTTGCTGCGCCTCCGCAATCGCCAACTCCGAAGCCTCCACGCAGGTGACATCGTCGAAGTGATCGAGCAGGCGCGCGGTGAAATCGCCCTTGAAACTACCCAGTTCGAGCACGCTGCCTCTTCCGAAGAATGGTTGGAACGCACGCAACATATACGGATGCATGACATCGAAGTCGAAACTGTATGCGTACTTATGGTCCGCCGTATCCTTGATCTCTACGTCGTAGTCCCGCTTCTCTTTTGCAGTCATACACCCTCCAAATCGCGACTCATGTTCGTCGGCGAGCCGCCGTTACGGAGCACAAAACCATTTCTTTCGTACAACCTGACAGCGGCAATATTGCTGGGGTCGACATCCAGGTCCAACCTGCGCATGCCAGCCGCCTTGCAGTGTTCGATGCAGCGAACGAGCATCCGCGTTGCGATGCCGCTGCCGTGCATCTGTGGCACAACGCTCACGTTACTGATGAAGCCGACACGTGTCGTAGCATCATTGCAGTAGAAGGCGATCAGACCGACCAACTCATCCCCGGACCATGCCTCGACTCTCACTGCACACATGTGCAATCTCCTGGCATACTCGTGCAACTCGACTCGTACGCTCAACCGCGGCACGAACGCTCGATCGCAAACGGTCAGATGCCGCTTGATCGCCGGTTCTGATGCCTCATTCAGGCTCCAGCGCACGACAGTCAATCAGCCCTCCAGGACGGCCGCACCGAAACCGTAGCGACCAAACTGATTGCCGTTGTAAAGGAGATAGACTTTTCCGTCGCAGCGAAAGACATGCGGGTAGCAGAGCATGTCCGAATCCCATTCACCGGCACTGACATCAAGGAGCAGTTCCTCATCGGCACGGATCCACGACACCAAGTCTTCGGACCATGCATGGCCGATGCGGTAACCGCGATCGCGATTCAACCTGAAATCGAAGGACTGCCGATAGCAGAAAAACATGTGATATCGGCCATCGATCTCTATGACTGTGGGCAGTGCCTGACTTTCGCTCTCGCCGAGCCGATCGGCAATGATTCTCCGGCCCTCCTCCTTGACCCACTCGACACCGTCCGCCGAAACGGCGTGACCGATCTTGTAGGTTCTTTCCGGCGGTGCGTCGGAGGCATAGCGCTTCCATTCCGTGCCGAAGATGTACCACATGTGCAAGCGGCCACCTACCTCCATTACGAACCCATCTCCGACAAGGAACGGTTCCTGCGGCGATGACGTAAGCACCGGTCCCGCACCTACCCTTCGGAATGATTCGCCGTCATCGCCGCTTACCGCCAGGCCAACACCCGTCTCCACCGAAACCGCGACACGCCGGCTCCAGCCGCAGGTATAGGCATGAACCACGCCATTCCTGCGCAGTACGTTCATCGGAAAGATTCCGTGCTCGTCGAACGTACCGAGATCGCCAAGGGGAATCACCGGTCGCGTTGACACACGCACGACGCTGCTCAGATTCTTCGTCATGTCCACAAAGGCAACATGGCTCAGGTACTTCCCGTTCGCATCACGCGATCTCGTGGAGAAGTAGATACGCACGAAATCGTCGCAGACCAATGCCTGCGGCGACTGCGCGAATTCCTTGCAATCGGCTGGCAGCTGGTGCTGCGTTGGATCAAAAATCTTGCCGAGTTTTCTCCATCTCATCGCAGTGCCCTCTAGTCCAGTGCTCCCTCGAGCACCGCCAGCCCGAAGCCATGCCTGCCAACCTGGTTGCCCAGGTACGCCATGTAGGTTTGTCCGTCCAGTGCGAAGACATGCGGGTAGCTGATCATCTCGCTATCCCAACCCTCTGCAGACACCGTGATACCTGCCTTCGAGTCATCCCGGGTCCAATCGAAGAGATTCGTGCTCCATGCGTACCCGATGCGATAGCCGCGATCGCCGCCCCGGAAATGAGTGCTGTGCCGGTAGCAGAAGAACATGTGGTACTTGCCATTGGCCTCGAAGACGTCCGGGCTTGCCTGCGCTTCATCCTCTTCGATCCGGCTTTCGATAAGATCCCGGCCCAGGCGCCTCCAATAGATGCCGTCGTCCGACGTGGCCATCCGTATCTTGTAGACCGGCTCACTCTTACCGTCGACCTTCTTCCATTTGCGCCCTGCGATGTACCAGAGATACCAGAGATCGTTGAAGCGCCGTATTTTCGGGCCGCTGAGCACAAACGGCTCATGAAGCGAATAGGAAAGGATCGGCCCCGGTCCGTGCTTCGTGAAAGTCACACCCCCATTCATGCTGCGAGCCATACCGATGGCGACGTTGAATGGTACCGATTCGCATCGTGTCCAGCCTGCATAGTAGGCACGCACCTCGCCACCAGCGCGGATGACTGAGACTGGGTACGTTCCGAACTCATCGAACTCTCCGATTCCGCCAAGCGGCAAAATGGGTTGGTCGGCGATGCGCACAACTTTAAGGAGATCGGCTCGGTCGAGGTCAACAAAGGCTGAGTAGCTGACGTACTGACCCGACCCGTCCATGAGCGGTCGGCACGAGAAGTACACGCGAACAAAATCGTCAAAAAAGAGCGTAGCGGGAGCCTGGGCAAACTCTTTCAACCAACCACGACCCTGCACTTCCTGAGGGACAAACGGCCTCCCAAGTTTCTTCCATCTGAACATGCTCAGATCAACTCGTAGTTATGAATGAGGGCCGCCGAGATCTCCTCAGGCGGATTGAACATCATTACATCGACGATCGATAACCAAGGCACGAACTCACTGTCGAATTGCGGATACACGAAGGGCTTCGACTGGAGGAAAAACAATTCAATGCTCATATTCCTGAAGGCTTGCCGTTCGTACAACTCCTGGCCACCGATTGCATTGATGTAGGCCGTCGCATCGAGCGCACCACACAGGGCCAGCACCCTCTCCTGGCTCTTTAGGGAATGGTCGATGGGAATGGTCGAGGACAGTCTGAGGTCCGTCATGATACCGAGATGCTCGCAAGTCGCACTCAAAGAACGATGGATGAAATGGAAGAGGTTGCTCTCCTCGCATAGAAGCACGCGTTCTAGCAGTGGCAACGTCTTCGCGAAGTATGGGGCCTTGCGGTATGCACCGACGAACTGGTTGAGCAATTTCCGTCTGTCGAAAGTCGGTGCCAGTTCACGATCGACAATGTCGCAGTAGTCGGATGCGCTCTTTAGCGGCAGCGAAAATATCGAATCCTTCCCGTTAAGCAGCATCCGGTTCCTGTTGATCCAGCCACTCTTGGTGTATTTGATGTTGTCGTAGATCACGAACACATCGACTGCCCGAATTAACTGGAAATAGCCGATGTATGGGAAAAAGTACGGCTGCATTATTGCGACACGCATTGGGGTCTCCAAGTCGACGTTCCTGACCCGACGCGGCTTCTCGACAGAAGTATTCAGCGTCGCTGCGGCGAGGTACGAGGCGGGACAATGTCCGATTACCTGATTTCCATGCGACTACCGGACCGGCGCCGCAATCAAGCGTCCAACCTCCTCGATCGTCGAACGAGGCAAATCGGGATACATGGGCAGGCAAAGCACCTGCTGCGCCGCGCGAGTGGCTACGGGGAGATTGTCGCGGTGCGCTGAAGGCAATCCCCGATACATGGGGAACTCCGAAATGAGCGGGAAGAAGTACCGACGCGGATGAATGTGGCTACGTTTCAGTCGCAGATACAACTCGTCCCGCCCCACCGGATAGTCAGGCTGAACCAAGATGGGGAAGTAGGCGAAATTTCCGACCACTCCGGGCAGATCGTTCAGACAGCGAATTCCTTTGATATTGGCCAGCACTTCACGATACGCCGCATCGACTTCGCGTCGCTGCGCAATCGCATTATCCATGTACTGAAGCTGCAGAAGGCCGAGCGCCGCATTGAACTCGCTCATCTTCCCGTTGATGCCGGGCGCGATGACAATAGTCTCATCGACGAATCCAAAATTCTTCAGATGGTCGATGCGCTGCTTGGTCTTTGCATCCGGGCACACGATGGCACCGCCTTCGAAGGTATTGAACACCTTCGTCGCATGGAAGCTCAGCACCGAAAGATCGCCATGCGTCAGCAAACTGCCCGACGGCAAGCGCACGCCGAAGGCATGCGCAGCATCGTAGACTATCTTCAGATTGTAGGTGTCAGCTATCCGCTGCAACGCCCCAACATCACACGGCCTTCCATAGCAATGCACGGGCATAATCGCCGTGGTTTGAGGCGTTATCGCGGCCTCGACCCTTGCCGGATCCAGATTCAAAGTCTCCGGTTCAACGTCGACGAACACGGGCCGTATTCCGTTCCATAGAAGCGAATGGGATGTGGCAACAAAAGAATACGGCGTCGTGACCACCTCACCGGTGATTCGCAGCGATTGCAGGGCGGTGACGAGTGCGACCGTTCCGTTGGTGAATAGCGAGATGTGATTCACCCCGAGGTAGTCGCACAATGCCGCTTCCAACTGCTGGTGGAACGGTCCGCCGTTCGTGAGTACGCGGTTTTGCCATATCTGCTCCAGATAAGGGAGAAACTCCTCCAACGGAGGTAGGTGCGGACGCGTAACATAGATAGGCTGATCTTTCATGGGTCACCCGCCGGCGCTATGCTTGGCTCTTCCTGCTTCTAAAGTTCTCGAGCAGCAACACACCTGCGACTCCAAACGTCAGCCCGAGTAGGAAACCGGCGATCGCCAACAGGGTCCGACGCGGACTCACCTTCTCGTCCCTATCGGGCACCGCAGCCCGATCAACTATGCGGAAAGCGTACTCTTGTGTGACGTTCGCAATCATGCGTTGCTTGATCTGTACTTCCATCAACCGGCTGATCGCCTCGCGTATGCTGACCTCCGCCGTCTTCGCAAGCTCGGCCTGTAGATACCTGATAGATGCGTCAGATTGACTGATGACGCGGGCGCGCATCTCGGCATTTATTCTCTGCACAATCTCATTCGCCCACTCCGCAGCTTGTTCTCGATCACGCCAATAGATCTGCAACGTGACAAGCTTCGATTTCTTATCCTGCGTTACCAAGAGGATTTTTCGCGAGAAGTATCGGTAGGCCATACTCTGTGTGGGCTCGTCGCGCTCGGGGTCATTCCACTGCTTCTTTGCCGAATTCCACCTCTTAGGGAATAGCAACGGCATCAGATCCTTATCCTCAATGAACCGCTCAATGAATTGACGCGATCGCATGACCGCGAGAGCTTCATCGGTCTGGGCCGCCCCCGAAGAAAGGCTCACCCCGGCTAGCGTCGCCAAACCGCCCAGTTGACCCAGTGTGCCACCAATGCCGCCAAGGCCGAGTTCCGAATCTCCAATCGCTGGTACAAGTACCGCGGTGGAACGGAAAATTGGTGTTATCGTCAATGCGGCAGCGATGAAACCAACGGTGAAAAGGAATGTGCTGGCCGCAATCCACCAGCGACGCTTCCACAGCACCACTATAGCGGCACTGATGTCAATCGCATCGGAAGACGCGCTATGGGAGGTAATGTCTGGCATTCAGAAGGAATTCACTGCTGCCACGGAGATCGCCAAGTTGTAGATGATCGTAGTCACCGCAGTCCAGAACGGCAGCGGCCTCATCCGCTCCGTATCGAGCGGTGCAACGATCGTATCTCCAGGCTGAACCTGAACCTGCCCGCTGCTGAACCACGAACTGCCCGTGGAAGTCACAACGCTGCCATCCGCGCGAACCACGTAGATTCGATCATCATCAGCTCTCGCCGTGAGACCACCACTCTGCTGAATATAGTCATCGCGGCTCAGCGACTGGTTATAGAGATGCGACGTCGCGCTCTGTACCTCGCCAATCACAGTCACTTCCTGACTGACGCGAGGAACCATCAGCTTGTCTCCATCCTTGAGAATGATGTCGCTCTCCGATCCGGGCTGCGCCTGCATCGAGCGATCGAGGTTGATCACCAGTCGGCCGGTCGGCTTCGCGTTAAGAAGGTTTGCGAGCAGTTGCTGACCGACAGCGAGCGCCTGACCAGCGTCCTTTCCGGTTTCCTGGGCCGCCTGAAGGGACAGCTGAGCAACATCGGTTTGCATGCGCGTGGCCAATGTCTCGATCTGCTTCTTCTCACGTTCCCTGAGTTCCACGCGAGTAAAGATCGTGCCCGGCACAAACGCGTAATCCGTCACCCCGCCGGCCCGCTCCATCACCGAGCGGAGTGTCTCGCCGCGATGAATCGGATAGCGGCCTGGGAAGCGGACTTCTCCAAGGACTTCTATTACTTCCTGCTGTCCCCACAGCGGCACTTCCTTGATCACAAGGTAGTCGAATGGTTGTAACGCCAAGTTCGACGCGGCGTCGCCCTCAATGGCGCGGCGCAGGTCAATCTCTATGAGTTCGGCTTTGCGCATCTGGCCGTTCTCGATGACATATCGAGTCAGCTCTGCCTGTCCGCCGTAGGCGGACTCGTCCAGCATGCCACCGGCCCGCAACAGATCGGAAACACGCATGCCAGGTTCGTACGGATACTTGCCGGGAATCTTGACCTTGCCAGCAACAGAAACTTCTCTGGTCGGTTCGTCGATGCCGGACTGCAGTCGCAGCTCACGCATCAACTGCTCGATGATGCGATCGCGCCCCGATTCCATGTCGAACACGAACACTCGATCGCGCGGCGCCAGTTCGAAGTTGGCGGCAGACGCCGGCGCGGCGAGCGCTTTGGAGAGGTCGGCCGAGAACACACTGATACGACGATCAGGTGGCAACTCGCGACGAATGAGGATGTAGTTCTGGTCAGCGTTCGGGCGAAGGTCATCGACACTTGGAATGAGGTCGCTCAATCGCATTCCTGGCCGATGCTGGAAATCGCCGGGCCGATAGACGTGGCCGGCAAGCGAAACGGAGTCCTCGAGCACGGGCCGGATTGAAGGCACGCGCAGCACGTCTCCATTCCGGATGCCCTGGGTCTGCGCGCGGCTGAGGTCGACGTCTACAGTGACCTTGAGTCGCTGTTCGTTCACGCGCTCGAGTGTTGCAAGTTTGGGATCCGCCTCAGGCGTCAGCCCGCCACCCAGTGATATCAGCTGCGCCGCAGTCGTTTCGCCGCGCAATTCATAAATCGCTGGCCGACGTACTTCGCCGGACAGACTGGCGGTCGGGCCAACGGGAGGAATGAAGATCACATCCCCCGGGAGCAGTCGCAGATCAGCTCGCGTATCGCCCTTCAGGAGCAGGTCATACAGATCGAGGCGCGTGACGGTGCTGCCGTTTCTCTTCAGCTCGATGTTGCGCAGCGAACCGATCTTCTTGATCCCGCCGCTGACAAAGAGCGCATTCGTGATTGTAGACAGTCCGCTGACGGTGTAGGAACCAGGCGTTTCCGCATCGCCCAGGACGAACACCCGTATGGACCGCAGTTCCCCCATCGAAACGCTGGCCTGCGTTCCGATCATCTGCTCACTGACCCGCCGCTCGATCAGATCCCGCAGCGTGCTGAATCTCTGGCCACTGACTGGCACGGGTCCGAGCTCGGGAAAATTGATCTGGCCATCGCGGCCGACCACGAGGGAGTAACGTCCCTTGGTGTTGCCGATCAGCTGGACTTCGATCGTGTCTCCAGGTCCGATCACGTATTCCGCTGGCACGGGTATGTCGGTGGCCGGCGCGAACGTCGAGGTAATTCCAGCGAACAGGTCGTAGCCAAAGGGCTTCAGCGATTCCGTGCCCACTGGCCGAAGCGGCAAGCGCAAAACGTCGACGTGGAAATCGGCGAGCGTCGGCTCGGCGGACAGTCGCTGCCGCGCTTCTTCCGCGGTCAATCCACCGAGTGGGATCGGCCCGAGTTCCGGAACATTCAGGATGCCCCATTTATCGAGGCGATAAGGATTGCGGCGCTGGATCCTGTCGCGAAAATCTTCGAGGCGCTTGATCTGGAACTCGGTGCGTTCGATTTCCTCGTTCTTTCTATCGGCGGCAGACGCCGTCTCATCACGCTGCTGGAGCTGCCCCGGAATAGCGGGCTGCTGCGACGCGGTGGCTTTGCGTTCGCGCTCGAGCCGCTCTTGTTCCGTCGAGCGCCGCACCGTGCGCAGATCAAGCGACAGCAGGATCGTGTCTTCACCCTTGAGTCGGGGTTCAACCTGAGCTGTCTCACGTGCGTCGTCCTGTTGCGTACGACGCGGCTGGACAGTGGTTGGAAAATCGACCCGTCGGTCAGTCCGCGGACGAGTAGTGCTTCCGCTCGGGTTGACCCCCATGGATTCCATGATTGCCTGCTGCTGCTCGGGCGGCAGGTTGCGGAACATCTCCATCTGTTCGGCAGAGGGACTCTGTGCCTGCGCGCAGGAAATGAGGGAAGGCGCCCCGAAGACGCCAGACACAAGAAATGTAGCCAGCCAGAGGATGGGGCTGGTGGAACGGAATCTGAGCATCAGAAGTCGCTTGTTAAAGCTCTGGTCCGTGCGACGAGGGCCGGAAGTTTACACAGAGAGCTACAGCAAGGCGATGAAAAATCAGGGGTGCTATGCACGCGGACGGTCCAGTCAGGGTCCTGCTTTTCAGGTCGGGTTTTCACCCCACGGCCCGATCCATGTCGCGGCCGAGGCACCGGGGACAGCGGGCACTAGCTCCGCCATTTCTCCAATTGGTCCAGCAGGCCTCGCAACCCCGTATCCTGAACGGCAGTCTTCGGGTCCTCCACCGCCGGCGCCAGCGAATCCGCCAGTTTCTTCCCCAACTCCACTCCCCACTGATCGAAGGCATTGATTCCCCAGATCACGCTCTCGGTGAATACCTTGTGCTCGTAGAGGGCGATCAGCCGGCCGAGAGTCTTGGGGCCTAGGCGTGGGAAAAGGATGAGGCTGCTCGGCCGGTTTCCCGGGTGAAGCTTGTGGGGGATCAGCCGCTCGATCTCCGCTTCGGCCACTCCTTTCGCTGACAGGTCGGCGCGGATCTCCGAGGCATCCTGACCGAAGACGAACGCCTGCATCTGCGCAAGGCAGTTGGCGAGCGCCAGGTTCTGCTGTTGCTGGTAGCGGCTGGACGCGTTGACCGGCGCAATGAACTCCATCGCCACCCGCGCCGTGCCCTGGTGCAATAGCTCGAAGAAAGAGTGCTGCGCATTGGAGCCGGGCTCACCCCAGATCACGGCGCCTGTGTCGACGCCAACCGGTTCACCTTCTAATGTCACCGATTTGCCGTTCGATTCCATCTGCAACTGCTGCAGGTAGGCTGGAAATCGATGCAGCCGCTGGTCGTACGGCAGCACGGCCAGGGAGTCGTAGCCCAGAAAATTGCGGTTCCACACCGCCAGCAGACCCATCAGCACGGGCAAATTGCGGTCGAACGGCGCTGTCCGGAAGTGCTCGTCCATCTCGAATGCGCCTTCCAGCATCAACTCGAACTGATCCATGCCGAGGGCGAGCGCAATCGACAACCCCACCGCGGACCACAGCGAGTAGCGACCGCCGACCCAATCCCACATGGTGAAGCGGTTCTGCGGTGGAATCAGGAACGTGTCCATCGCCTTCGCATTGGTGGAGACCGCAGCAAAGTGCCGTGCCGGGGCACCTTCGCCGAGACGATCGACGATCCACTGTCGCGCCAGCTTCGCATTGGTGAGCGTTTCGAGCGTGGTGAAGGTCTTTGAACACACGACGAAGAGCGTGCGGGCCGGATCGACCTTCTCGAGCGTGTCGGCCAGCTGCACGCCATCGATGTTGGAAACACAGTGCAGCCGCAGGTTGCGATTGCGGAATTTCGCCAATGCCTCCGTCGCCATGACGATGCCGAGGTCGGAACCGCCGATGCCGATGTTCACGATGTCGGTAAAGGCCTTCCCCGTCGACCCGTGGATACGGCCACCATGGATGCCTTCGACGAAGTTGCGCATTTTCTCCAGGCTGGCACGGATGTCGGGCATGACATCCCTGCCGTCGACCATCACCGGCCGGCTGGATCGATTGCGAAGCGCCGTATGCAGGACGGCGCGCTTCTCGGTGGTGTTGATCTTCTCGCCAGCGAACATGGCGTCGATGCGCGCCCGCAGGTCACGGACGCTTGCAAGATTCAGAAGCAGCTCGATCGTTTCTTCCGTGACGCGCTGGCGGGAGAAATCGAGCAGCAGATTGACTTCGTTGCGGGAGAGCTTCTCGAATCGATCCGGAGCCGACGCGAATAGCTCTCGAAGATGAGTCTCGCGTATCGTCGTTGCATGCGAGGCGAGCGCGTTCCACTCCGCCAGATCGGTCAATTGAACCATCGCCACCTCGTTTGCAGGTTGTCGGGAGGGTGCCGATGCTGAGCGCTCAGCCCCTTGCCGCGTAGTTCGCGTCGATCCATTGACGATAGCTGCCGTCCATGATGCTGCGCCACCATGACTCGTTCGCAATGTACCACTCCACCGTCTGGCGCAGGCCTTCCTCGATAGTGAGTGCGGGCTGAAAGCCCAGTTCGCGTTCGATCTTGCGGCAGTCGATGGCATAGCGGCGGTCATGTCCGGGCCGATCCTTGACGTAGGTGATCGAGGCAGCACATGCCTCGCCCTTCGCGATCCAGGAGTCCGGAAAGCGCTCGCGCATCTGCGGCTGCTGTTCGAAGATGCCGTCGACGATGGCGCACAGGGATCTGACGAGGTCGATGTTCTCGCGCTCGGCACGCCCACCGATGTTGTAGATCTCGCCCACGCGGCCGTGCAGCAGCACTTTCTCAATGCCCCGGCAATGATCGCTGACGTGCAGCCAGTCCCGGATGTTGCGACCGTCGCCGTAGATCGGCAGCGGGCGCCCCTGGAGCAGGTTGACGATCATCAGCGGAATCAGCTTTTCGGGGAAATGCAGCGGTCCGTAGTTGTTGGAACAGTTGCTCGTCGTGACCTGCAGTCCATACGTGTGATGGTATGCACGCACCAGATGATCCGACGCCGCCTTGCTCGCTGCGTACGGGGAATTGGGTGCGTGAGGATTCGACTCCGTGAAGGGCGGATCGTCAGACGCCAACGAACCATAGACTTCATCCGTCGACACATGATGGAAGCGATGCGCCGGAACCACCTTTTCCTCCAGCCAGACCTTGCGCGCGGCCTTCAGGAGCGAATGCGTGCCGATCACGTTCGTATCGATGAACGCATCGGGGCCCATGATCGAGCGATCGACGTGGGATTCCGCCGCGAAATGGACCAGCGTATCGACGCGGCCGTCGCGCAACAGGCGCTCGACCAGCGTCGTATCGCGAATGTCGCCGTGGACGAAGGCGGCTTTGGCGCCGTATGACGAGGAACGCAGACTGGCCAGGTTGCCGGCGTAGGTGAGCGCGTCCAGAACAGTTACCGCATCTTCCGGATGCTGCTCGATCCAGTAGTTGACGAAATTCGCGCCGATGAACCCGGCGCCACCCGTTACCAGCAATCTACGCAATTCCAGTCTCCTTGATCACCCGGCGCAGGGATTGACGCCAGTGCACCGGGGTCAGGTGCAGGGCCTCGATCGTCGCACGCTTGTCCAGCACACTGTAGAAGGGTCGCCTGGCCGCCGTCGGATAGTCCGCAGTCGCGATGGGAGTCACGCTCGGCTCCTGTTTCAGGAGTCCCCGTTGCAGCGCCTCCTCGCCGATCGCCACGGCAAAATCGTACCAGCTGGCCACGCCCGCATCGCTCCAGTGCCAGACGCCCGCGAGATCGGGACACGCCGCGAGCTTCCACAAGACACCGGCGATGGATTCCGCCGAAGTCGGAGTGCCGACCTGATCGGCCACGACACGCAGGGGCCTGCCATCGCGCATGAATCGCAGCATGGTCTGAACGAAATTCCGGCCGGTCGCGTCGTACACCCAGCTCGTGCGCAACACCAACCCGCGCGAACCCAGTAGCTCGCCAACGGCCTGCTCACCCAGTAGCTTCGTCCGACCGTACACACCGAGCGGCGACGGCGATGCGAGCGGCGCATACGGAACGCTGCTGTGGCCGTCGAACACGAAGTCGGTCGAAATATGCAGCAGGCGGCAACCCGGCAGTTCGGCGACAGATTCCGCCAGCCATCGTACGGCGTCCGCATTGATCCGCCGTGCCGCCTCGGCGTCCGATTCCGCCTTGTCGACGGCCGTGTATGCGGCAGCATTGATGACGACATCAGGGCGCAGTGCCGCTACCGCGGTCCTGACGCCCGATTCGTCCCCCAGATCCAGGTGTGAGCGGTCGAGCGAATGAGCATCAAACGCAGCCGGTATCGAACTGCCCAGTGCCCGACCGACCTGACCCGCTGCGCCAGTGATGAGCACCTTCACTCGAAACACTCCGCGTCATTGAAGCGGGCCGCGGCCGCATCCTTTGTCGACAGGATTGGCTCGATCCCTGCCGGCAGCGACCAGTCGATGTCGAGTGCGGGATCGTTCCACAACAGGGAACGCTCATGCTGCGGCGCGTAGAAATCCGTGCATTTGTAGACGAAATCGGCCATCTCGCTGAGCACAACGAATCCATGGGCGAACCCTGGCGGCACCCACAGCATGTGTTGATTCCCGGCCGAGAGATGTGCGCCGGTCCAACGGCCGAAGGTCGGCGACGACTTGCGCATGTCCACCGCCACGTCGAATACGTGGCCCGTGACCACCCGCACCAGTTTTCCCTGCGGCCGCTGGATCTGGTAGTGCAGACCGCGAAGGATGTACTGCGATGAGCGGCTATGGTTGTCCTGCACGAAGGCCGCAGGGATGCCGGCATCGGCGAACTTCTTCTGGTGCCACGTCTCCACGAAGAATCCACGCGTATCGCCGAACACCCTGGGCTTGATCATGATGACACCGGGCAACTCGGTCGGAATGAACTCCATCGACAGACCCTCGAAAGACCGCGCCTACCGGGCGTCGCGCAACAGGCTGATCAGATAGCTGCCATAACCCGTCTTCGCCAGCGGCTGGGCCAGGCGCTCGAGTTGCGCCGCATCAATGAACCCCTGGTGAAACGCGATCTCTTCCGGACAGCACACTTTCAGACCTTGCCGGTTCTCGATGGCCTCGATGAACATCGCCGCCTGCAGCAGCGACTCGTGCGTGCCGGTATCCAGCCAGGCAACGCCACGCCCCAGCCGCTCGATGGCCAGCCTTCCCTGTTCCATGTAGCGGCGATTCACGTCGGTGATCTCGAGTTCCCCGCGGGCGGACGGCTTCAGATCCGCCGCGATCTCGACGACATCCGCATCGTAGAAATAAAGACCCGTCACCGCGAAATTGGACTTCGGCCTGGACGGTTTTTCCTCGATGGAGATGGCGCGATCCTGCGCATCGAACTCCACCACGCCATAGCGTTCGGGGTCTTTGACGTGATAGGCGAACACCGTCGCGCCATTCGCCTGACCCGCTGCCTGCAACTGCTCCGGCAGCCCGTGGCCATAGAAAATGTTGTCGCCGAGGACGAGTGCGACCCGATCGCGACCGACAAAGGAACGATCCAGCAGGAAGGCCTGCGCCAGTCCTTCCGGCCTCGGCTGCTCAACATAGCGGATGCCGATGCCCCACTGGCTGCCGTCACCGAGCAGGCGACGATACAAAGGCAGATCGTGAGGCGTGGAGATCAGCAGGATATCGCGGATCCCCGCCAGCATCAGCGTTGCCAGCGGGTAGTAGACCATCGGCTTGTCGTACACCGGCAGCAGCTGCTTGCTGATCCCGAGCGTTACCGGGTGCAGGCGTGTGCCTGATCCTCCGGCCAGGATGATTCCCTTGAGCGCCATGTGAATTTCCGATCTGCCTGCCTGTACTGCAAGTTGCAACAACCGGGCAGGATTCTACGCAACCCGACAGGCAATGCGACTCGCGCAGCGGGCGCTACTTCTTTCCGTAGTACTCCAGGTACCAGTCCACGAACCGGTTGACCCCCTCTTCCACTGGAGTAGCAGGCTTGTAGCCCACGTCGCGCACCAGATCCTCCACGTCAGCGAAAGTATCGGGAACGTCTCCCTGCTGCAGTGGCAGCAGGTTTTTCTGCGCCTTCTTGCCGAGGCGCTGCTCCACGCACTCGATGTACTTCATCAATTCGACCGGTGCGTTGTTGCCGATGTTGTACAGGCGATAGGGCGCCCTGCCCGTTCCCGGGTCTGGAGCGTCGCTGTTCCAGTCCGGATTGCCGGTCGCCACGCGGTCCATCGATCGAACCACGCCCTGGACGATGTCGTCGATGTAGGTGAAATCGCGCCGATGGTTGCCGTAGTTGAAGACGTCGATCGGCTTGCCTTCGAGGATGTTCTTCGTGAACAGGAACAGCGCCATGTCGGGGCGTCCCCAGGGCCCGTACACCGTGAAAAAGCGCAGCCCTGTCACGGGCAACTGGTACAAGTGCGCGTACGTGTGCGCCATCAGCTCGTTGGCCTTCTTGGTCGCGGCGTAGAAGGACAGCGGATGATCCACGTTCTGGTGTACCGAGAACGGCATCGCTGTATTCGCTCCGTAGACCGAACTCGTGGATGCGTAGACGAGATGCTCGACGCCGTTGTGCCGGCAGCCTTCCAGGATGTTCGCGAAGCCGACGACGTTGCTGTCGATGTACGCAAGAGGATTCCTGATGGAGTACCGGACACCGGCCTGGGCGCCGAGATTGATGACGCGCTGAAACCGTTCGCGCGCGAACAGGTCCGGAATGCCTGCGCGATCGGCAAGATCCATCCTCACGAAGCGGAATTTCGGATACTTCGCCAGGATCCCCAGGCGCGCCTGTTTCAACGAAACATCGTAGTAATCGTTGAGATTGTCGAGACCCACCACCTCATCGCCGCGCTCCAGCAGCAGACGCGACGTGTGGAATCCGATGAAGCCGGCGGCGCCGGTGACGAGGATTTTCATGAACGAAGACACCGGCACGGACAGGGAAGACGGACGAAGTATACGCGCCGACGCTTCCGTCGCTTACAGCCTTCCATCCACCTCTTCGGGCCGGAAGACGTACTTGATGTCGTAGAGCACGTGTGGCTTCTTGGCGAAAGCCCGGACATCCCTCGCGCCCATTTCCTTGAATTCGTTGTGCGCCACAGCCATCACGATGGCGTCGTAGGCGCCCTTCTTGGGATGCCGAATGGGTCTGATGCCGTACTCATGCACGGCCTCTTCCGCATCTACCCAGGGATCATAGGCGTCAACTTTCGCGCCGTAGTTCTTCAGTTCCCTGATGACATCCGCCACCTTCGAGTTACGCAGGTCGGGGCAGTTTTCCTTGAACGTCAGCCCCATGACGAGAATGCGCGAACCTTTCACATGAATGCGTTTGCGGATCATGAGCTGGGCAACGCGTTCCGCAACATAGATGGCCATGTTGTCGTTGAGGCGGCGCCCCGCGAGGATCATCTCCGGGTGGTAACCAACTTCCTGTGCCTTGTGCGTCAGGTAGTAAGGATCGACGCCGATGCAATGTCCGCCGACGAGACCGGGACGGAATGGCAAAAAATTCCACTTCGTTCCGGCGGCTTGCAGTACTTCTTCCGTGTCGATGCCGAGTCGATTGAAGATCAGCGCGAGTTCGTTGATCAGCGCGATATTGACGTCGCGTTGCGTGTTCTCGATGACCTTGGCCGCTTCGGCCACCCGGATGCTGGACGCCTTGTGCGTGCCGGCCTTGATGATGCTGGCGTACAGGTTGTCCACGAATTCCGCGACTTCAGGGGTCGACCCTGCGGTGATCTTCTTGATCGTCGTCAGCCGGTGCTGCTTGTCGCCGGGATTGATGCGCTCGGGACTGTAGCCAGCGAAGAAATCCACATTGAACTTCAGTCCGGACTCACGCTCGAGAATCGGCACCGCGATCTCTTCGGTACAACCGGGATAGACGGTGGACTCGAACACCACGACATCTCCCTTCTTCAGGACCTGGGCGATCAGGTGACTGGCGCCTTCGATGGGCCGCAGATCCGGGCGCTTGTAGTCGTCGATGGGTGTGGGAACGGTGACGATGAAGACCTTGCAAGCCTGCAGGTCCTTCACGTTCGTGGAATAGCGAAGGTGCTTCGCGGCGCGCAGGTCTGCGGACTCGACTTCCAGCGTGCTGTCCTTGCCTTTCTTCAACTCCGCGACTCGCGACGCCTTGATGTCGAAACCGACGGTCTTGAAATGCCTGCCGAACTCGACGGCCAGCGGCAAACCGACATAACCCAGGCCGATGACGGCCAGCTTGCATTCGCGAAGACTGAACTGCGACATGAACTTGGAAAGCGCACGACGGAAAGCAATGGACGATTCCGGATCATCCCTGTCGCATCTCGCCGTGATCGCTGCGCTCCTCAGAAAAAATTGTTATTGGCTGGCGGCGACCCGCTGCCGGGGCCGGAAGAATGCCACAGACGGACTACAAAAATAGCGACTTGAATCACCCCACGGCCCGTCCGTAAGGGCAATCACAGCAGAAAGACAACCGCCAGCAGCCCCGTCAACGTCATCGACACCGTATACGGCAACGCCATCCAGCACATCCTTCCATACGACAGCCGGATCAGCGGCGCCAGCGCCGAGGTCAGCAGGAACAGGAATGCCGCCTGCCCGTTCGGCGTCGCCACGCTGGGGACATTGGTGCCGGTATTGATGGCGACGGCCAGGTCGTTGAACTGGGC
Organism: uncultured Steroidobacter sp.; assembly: GCA_937864115.1. Taxonomy (GTDB): domain Bacteria; phylum Pseudomonadota; class Gammaproteobacteria; order Steroidobacterales; family Steroidobacteraceae; genus Steroidobacter. The sequence goes on from CALMII010000005.1 coordinate 21,801, forward strand.
CGGTGTGATGGCTCCCTGAAGCAGCGCCGCCTTCACCTCGGTGATGTAGACCGTCGCGACGAACACGTTGTCACTGATCGAAGAAAGCAGGCCGTTCGCGATGTAGAACAACGCTACTTGAGTTTTGCCTTCGTGCTGGAGCGCGTAGGCGATCAGCGGCTCGAACAGATGCTGGTCGTGCAGCACGGCGACGACTGCGAAGAACACGACCAGCAGCGCGGTGAACGGCAGCGCCGCTTCGAAGGCTTTGCCGAGACGATGCTCGTCGGTGACGCCATTGAAAGCGGTGGTCAGAACGATGATGAGCAGGCCGATGAGTCCCACTTCGGCCACATGCAGCGCGAGCGCGCAGACCAGCAGGATCGCCGCCACGGCCTGCACGATGAGTACGGCTTTGTCCCGCGTCGTCCGCGCGGCGGACGCGTTGCGATCATGTTCTTCCAGTACCTGCCGCACGTTGGGCGGCAGCGCCGTCCCATAGCCGAACCAGCGAAATTTCTCGACGCAGACGCAGGTCGCGAGGCCGATCGCCAGAACCGGCATCGACACCGGTGAAACGAAGTGAAAGAACTCCGCAAAACTCCAGCCCGCCTGCTCCGCGATCAGGAGGTTCTGCGGCTCGCCGACCATCGTCGTCACGCCACCGAGCGCCGTGCCGACGCTCGCATGCATCATGAGGCCGCGCAGAAAGGCACGAAATGCGTCCAGGTCGCTGCGGTGCAGTTCGTGAACATCGGTATCTCCGTGATCGTGTGCGGCCATCTCCTTGCCGGACGCGAAACGATGGAACACGGCGTAGAACCCCGCACCGACCGTGATGACGACGGCCACGACCGTCAGCGCATCCAGAAAGGCCGACAGCAATGCAGCGGTCATGCAGACGATCAGCGCCAGTCCGACGCGCGAACGGATACCGAGCAGAATCTTCGTGAACGAGAACAGCAGCAGCTCGCGCATGAAATAGATGCCGGCCACCATGAAGACCAGCAACAGGATCACGGGGAAGGCGCGGACCGTCTCCTCGTACACCGATTCGGCGGTCGTGAGACCGATGACGATGGCCTCCACCACCAGCAGACCGCCCGGCTGCAGCGGATAGCACTTCAGTGCCATCACCAGCGTGAAGATGAACTCGAGGAGCAGCAGCCAGCCGGCGATGGCGGGCCCGTGTGTACCGCCGAGGAAGAAGACCAGCGGATTCAGGAGGAGGAATCCGAGGATGGCGCGCTTGTACCAGTCGGGGGCATTGCCGAGGAAATTCTGGGCGAAGGCGGAAGGGAGTGAGGGAGGCATGCTTTCGAGTTGTCCGAATCCGTTTGCCTGCCCCCTCCCCAGCCCTCCCCCGCTTCGCGGAGGAGGGGGACGGAGCTAGTTCATGTTTGCCGCCAGCGCCGGCGGGGCGTCCAGGGCGCGCCAGAGCGTCTTCTTGCCGCTGGCCTTGTCGACGGCATTGAGCAGGCGTTCGTGCGCCGCGAGTTCTTCCTCCGACGCGCGCACGACAAGCAACTCGCCCACCGGCCGCACCACGATCTCCTGCTCGACCACGATGGTCGTCTGCACTTCCCTCACTTCATCGAGGATCAGCGCCGTCTGGCCGCCCGTCATCGCCAGATAGACGTCGAGCAGGATCTGCGCGTCGAGCAGGGCGCCGTGCAGTTCGCGATGCGAGTTGTCGACACCGTAGCGCTTGCACAGCGCGTCGAGGCTGTTGCGCTGGCCGGGGTGCATCTGGCGCGCCATCGGCAGCGTATCGAGCACGCTGCAGAGGTCGGACACCTTGCGGCGGACCGGCAGGCGATTCAGCTCGGCATTGAGGAAGGCGACGTCGAACGCCGCGTTGTGAATGATGAGTTCGGCGCCGCTGATGAACTCGATCAGCTCGTCGGCGATCTCGGCGAACCGCGGCTGCTGCACCAGGAATTCATTGGTGATGCCGTGCACCTGCATCGCGCCGCGATCGACTTCGCGATCGGGGCGGATGTAGCGATGAAACGTCCGGCCGGTCTTGCGCCGTTTGATGACTTCGACGCAGCCGATTTCGATGATGCGATGGCCCTGCTCGGGCTCCAGGCCGGTGGTTTCGGTATCGAGGATGATCTGGCGCATCAGGCCGCGCCCACGGATTCTTTCAGTGCCTTGACGACGCTGGCCTGCTGGGCTTCCGTGAGATAGGGATGCATCGGCAGGCTGATGACACGGTCGCCGGCGGCTTCGGCCACCGGGAAAGCTCCTCTGCCCTGTCCCAGGTTCGAAAACACCGGCTGCAAGTGCAGCGGCACCGGGTAGTGCACGGCCGTCGGGATGCCGCGAGCCTTCATGCCTTCTTCCACTTTCGCGCGGCTGGATACTTCGACGGTGTATTGCGCATACACGCTCGTGCATTCGGGCGCGAGCTTCGGCGTGATCACGGCATCGCTTCCGCGAAACGCGGCATCGATCATCTCCGTGTACCGCGCACCGATCCGCTCGCGTGCTGCCACTTCGTCTTCGAAGATGTCGAGTTTGCTCAGCAGGATCGCGGCTTGCAGCGTATCGAGCCGACCGTTGATGCCGAGCCGCGGATGGTGATAGCGCCGATCCTGTCCGTGCACGCGGATCTCGACCATGAGCCTGGCGAGGCCGTCGTCATCGGTGAACAGCGCACCGCCGTCGCCGTAAGCACCGAGCGGCTTGGACGGGAAGAACGAGGTCGACCCGATCGTCGACACGGCACACGAATGCTTGCCCTTGTAGCGCGCACCGAAACTCTGCGCCGCGTCTTCGATGACCGTGAGATCGTGCTTCGCGGCGATGGCATTGATGGCATCGAAATCCGCGCACTGGCCATACAGCGACACGGGCATGATGGCCTTGGTCCGCGGCGTGATGGCCCGTTCGATGAGCGCCGGATCGATGTTGTAAGTTGCGCGATCGATGTCCACGAACACGGGCGTGGCGCCCGCGAGCGCAATCATTTCGCCGGTGGCGATGAACGTGAACGGGGAAGTGATGACTTCATCGCCGGGGCCAATACCGAGCGCCATCAGCGCGATCAGCAACGTATCCGTGCCGCTGGAGGCGCCGATGCAATGCTTCACGCCGACGTATTGCGCCAGACGCTGTTCGAGTTCGAGCGTCTCGGGCCCGAGCACGTACTGGCCATGATCGAGCACGGCCTGGATGCGGGCGTTCACGGGTTCGCGAATGCGCTGATACTGGGTCTTGAGGTCGATGAAGTTCATGATCGTGCTCGCCGGGACTCGGGCTGCGCCGCCGGCGGCGATCATAGCGCAGGCTCGCGCCTGCGAGTCATCGCGCGCCGATTTCCATCTGCAGCAACAGATCGTCGATCGCCTCGTTGGCGAGCCGGTCCGCGCGTTCGTTGCCGGGCACACCCGCATGCCCCTTCACCCAATGCCATTCGACGCGATGTCGCTCGATCTGCTGCTCGAGCGCCTGCCACAGATCGACGTTCTTCACGGGCTTGCGATCGGCCGTCTTCCAATCGCGACGCTTCCATTGCGGCAGCCATTCGGTGATTCCCTTCCGCACGTACTGGGAATCGGTGTAGAGCGCGACCTCGCATGGACGTTTCAGCGCGGCGAGCGCCTGGATCGCTGCCGTCAGTTCCATGCGGTTGTTGGTCGTCTCGGGCGCAGCGCCCTTGAGTTCTTTCTCGTGACCGCCGGACGACAGCACGGCGCCCCAGCCGCCGGGACCGGGATTGCCGCGACAGGCGCCGTCGGTGTAGATGACGACGGCGCTCACGGAGCGCGATCCGCGCCGCCGGAGTCGAACCTCGAACCGGTATTCAATCGCGTGGTCGGTTCGATGAGTCCGCCAACCACTTTCGGGCGCAGCCGCCAGCGCGGCCGGATCGGCGTGAGTGCATAGACGCGCTTGCGCGCCTTGAGCATGTAGCCGCTGGCGAAGAGCGGCCACAGGCGCTCGCCGGCACGCTCGAAGAACCCTTCCGGCGACGCGGTGGCTCCCCAGGGCAACGCGAACAGATAACGTCGCGCATCGACGATCTCGAACCCGAGGAGCTTCAACCAGTCGCGCAGGCGGCGCTCGCTGATGAGCCGTTCCGTTCCTGGCGGAAAGCCATGTCGCGCGAACAGATGCCGCATGCCCCAGCTGGAAAACGGACGGAAACCCAGCACGATGAGATGACCTTCGGCCGACAGGATGCGTCCGACCTCGCGCAGGATTTCGTGCGGATCGGGCTCGTATTCGAGCGTGTGGGGCAACAGCACGGCATCGACGGAATCCGATGCAACGGCCAGCGAATCGGTCCGCGAGCGGATCATCGCCGGCCGGCCCTCGGCAGCCGCCCGCGGCCCATGCCAACCGAGCACGGATTTACGCTGCGTGCGCGCCTCGGCAATGAGGCCATCGTCCTCGCCCCACAGACCGATCTGCAGCAACTGCCAGCCGAACACCTGCGCCAGCGCTTCGGCTGTGAGCTTGCACTCGAGCGCGTAGAGCCGCTCGCCGAGCGGAGATTGCAGCCAGGTTTGTGGATTCGCGACGCCGTGCATGAAGTCGAGGATACCGGATCTTCCTGCAGGCCAGGCTTGTAGGTCAGGCTTGTAGGTCAGGCTTTAGCCTGACTCCGAGAGAATGCCGGCTAAAGCCGGCCCCACAGTTCCGACGATCTGCGCCGCAACGCTTGCCGCTGCGGAAATCCGCAGGTTAAATACGGCTTGCGCAACTTGCCGGACAGCGAAAAGCCAGAACCGACCGATGCTCCAGGTCACCCCGGTACAGGCATTCACAGATAACTATATCTGGCTGATTCACTCGCCTCGCGACCAGCGGCAGGTCGTCGCGGTGGACCCGGGCGATGCCGCCCCCGTGCATCAGGCATTGGCCGATCGAGGTCTCCAGCTTTCGGGCATTCTGCTCACGCACCATCACCGCGATCATGTGGGGGGTGTCGTCGAGCTGCTACGTCAGACATCCGTAGCGGTGTTCGGGCCGGCAAATGAATCGGTGCCGGGCGAACCGACGCGAGTGCGAGGCGGCGACCGGGCGACGTTCGATTCGCTGGGCCTGCAGTTCGACGTGCTGGACGTGCCGGGTCACACTGCCGGGCACGTCGCGTACTGGGGCCACGGCGCGCTGTTCTGCGGCGACACCCTGTTCAGCGCCGGCTGCGGACGGCTCTTCGAAGGAACCGCGGAACAAATGCTCGCGTCGCTGGACCAATTCGCGGCGCTGCCGGAAGAGACCCGGGTCTACTGCGGCCACGAGTACACCGTGAGCAATCTGCGGTTCGCCCTGGCGGTCGAGCCGGACAACGAAGAATCGGCACGGTATCTCGAGGAATGCCGCGGAAAACGGGCGCGGAATGAGGCAACGGTTCCCTCCGACATAAGGCGTGAGAGGAATGTGAATCCGTTCCTGCGGTGCCATCGGCATTCTGTGAAACAAGCCGCGGAAGCCAGGGCCGGTCGCGAGTTGAATCCTGTGGAAGTTTTCGCCGTCGTTCGCGAGTGGAAGGACGGCTTCAGAGGCTGATCGATTGGGTGGTTCTGACAACGTTCGCGACGCAATGCGGGCGAGGTGAAGAGCAAGGCATTGACGGGCCAACCCGGCCCATAGATTCGGGCGGCACGACCCCCGACGTGGAGGATTGATGGTTATGGTCCGTAGCAACCAGGCGGCGCTGCTCGCAGCTCTCCTTGCGACGTTCGCCCTCTTCACCGCCGGTTGCAGCCATGTGGCCACAGCCCCCTCCGAAGACGAAGACCCCGAACTGGTCGCCGCGGACGACGATTCGCCCTCCGAACCCACCAAGGTCGACGAAGCCGACATCGGCATCGCCGGCCCCTCCCAGATCGAAGACGCCATCGAGACGCTGGACGCCCAGGCGGGCGGTCAGTCGCTCGTCACCGTCGGCGGCGCCGAGGCGGCGAATGGCGACCTGTTCGCACGCATCCGCGGCGGTTTCACGATCGAAGACATCGACCGTCCCGAGATCGACCGCGAACTGGCCTGGTACGTCAATCACCCGGCCTATCTCGACCGCACGTTCAAGCGCGGCGAGCGCTACCTCTATCACATCGTCAACGAACTCGAAGCGCGCAAGATGCCGCTGGAGCTGGCCCTGCTTCCGGTCGTCGAAAGTGCATTCAACCCGGTCGCCTATTCGCGCGCCCGCGCGTCGGGACTGTGGCAGTTCATTCCCGCCACGGGCCGCCGCTTCGGCCTGAAGCAGAACTGGTACTACGACGGTCGTCGCGACGTCACCGCAGCCACGACTGCCGCGATGGACTACCTGCAGTTCCTGGCCGATGAATTCGACGGCGACTGGTTGCTCGCAGTCGCGGCCTACAACTGTGGAGAAAACGCCGTCGCCCGCGCGGTGGCGCGCAATGCGGCGGCAGGCAAGCCGACGGACTTCTTCAGCCTCAAGCTGCCGAAGGAAACCCGCGCCTACGTTCCGAAACTGATGGCGATGCGCCGCCTGGTCGCAGACCCCGCGAGCCAGGGTCTGGCGTTCGCGCCGATTGCGAATGTGCCCTACTTCGCCAAGGTCGATATCGGCGGGCAAATGGACCTGCAGGTGGCTGCCGAACTGGTCGAACTGCCGAAAGAAGAGCTGCTGGCTTTGAATCCTGCGTTCAACCACTGGGTCACGGATCCGGATGGTCCGCATCACCTGCTGGTGCCGGTCTCGCACGAGGCACGTCTCGCCGAAGCCGTGGCTGCGCTGCCTCCCGAGAAGCGCGTCCGCGTCGTCTATCACCGCGTCCGCTCCGGCGACACCCTGGGCGAAATCGCCGACAAGTACGGCGTGTCGGTCGCGGCGCTGAAGGCGTCCAACAAGCTCCGCGGCACCATGATTCACCCCGGCCAGGATCTGCTGATCACGGCGGCGCCGCGCGGCATGGATACGCGCGTGGCCTACAGCGACGATCCGGTGCCGAGTGCCCGCCGCAGCAAGTCGTCGTCGGGCAAACATGTCGTGCGCCGAGGCGACACCCTGTGGAGCATCGCCCGTGCGCACAGCATCACCATGGACCGTCTCGCGAGCAGCAATGGCCTGCAGCGCGACAGCACGCTCTCCGTCGGCCAGGTGCTGGCGATTCCGGGCACCGCCACACTGGCTTCCACGAATGCCGGTTCCATCGCATCGGAAGCGACCACCTACGTGGTACGCAGCGGCGACACGCTCTCGCGCATCGCCACCAGGTTCCGCGTCAGCATGTCCGACCTGCTGGGCTGGAACAGCCTGAACACGTCCTCGATCATCAAGCCCGGCCAGCGGCTGGTGATGTATCGGGGCGGCAATCGCGCGGGGATCTGATTTCTTCTTTCCCCCTGTGGGGCCGGCTTCAGCCGGCCTTCTCTCGGAGTCAGGCTAAAGCCTGACCTACAGTAAGAACAGGCCGTTCAGGCACAATACGTCTCCGATTCCCTCTGCTGACCGGAGACAACGTATGGGATTTCTAGCGGGCAAGCGCGCCCTGATCGTCGGCCTCGCCACCGAACGTTCCATTGCCCACGGCATCGCCACCGCGATGCGGCGCGAAGGCGCCGAACTGGCCTTCAGCTATCAGGAGCGCTTCAAGGATCGCGTGGAAGCCATGGCCGGCGATTTCGGCTCCACCAACCTGCTCGAGATCGATGTGGCCAGCGATGACAGCATCCAGGCGGGCATCGATACGCTGCGCAAGAACTGGGACAGCCTGGACATCCTGGTCCACGCCGTGGCGTTCGCTCCTTCCGAGGCCATCCGCGGCAGCTTCACGGAATCGACCAATCGCGAGAACTTCCGCATTGCACACGACATTTCCAGCTACAGCCTGACCGCCCTGGCCAAGGCCGCGCAGCCGATGATGCAGGGCCGCAATGGCGCGCTGCTCACGCTCAGCTATCTGGGCGCCGTCCGTTCGCTGCCCAGCTACAACGTCATGGGCCTCGCCAAAGCCAGCCTGGAAGCGAGCGTGCGGTTCCTGGCGGCCGATCTGGGTCCGCGGGGCATCCGGGTGAACGGCATCTCTGCCGGCCCCATCAAGACGCTGGCGGCCGCCGGCATCGGAGGCTTCCGGAACATGCTGAAGCATGTCGCTGCGATTGCGCCGATCCGCCGCAATGTGACGCCGGAGGATGTGGGAAATACCGCCGCGTTCCTGTGTTCGGATCTGGCGGCCGGCATTACGGGCGAAATCGTCTACGTCGACGGCGGCTTCAGCACCGTGGCCATGTCGTTCGGGGATGGGGAGTAGCGACGAACGAAAGTGACGACGTCGCGTCGGTGACGAAGGTCAGACAGCCAGTCTTCCGACCTTCGCCACTGGGGTGACCGTCGTCACCTCATTCGAATACCTTGTCGTTGCGGACGATCTTCGCCCTGCGCTCAGCCTCGGCGACGTAAGCGGCAAATTCCGCCCCGCCTGACTGCTGCTCGGCACGACGCTGCCGCGCCGACCGATCGTTGGCCGACTCGCTGGCGGGATTGCCGGGGCGAACGCCGCTGAGCGAAAAGACCGCGACATTGCCGTCATCCGTCGTCGCCGTACCGAAGAACGGCTTTTCCGCCGAGGCCGTCGAGGCCGCTGCGAATGCGGCGCGGACAACGGCCGCAGGCGCGATCGTGTCCTGACGGGTGACGAATCGACGACCCACCGGCTTCAGCGACGACTCGCTGGCAACGGCGGTCCACGAAGCGCCCTGCTGCAGTTTCGCCACGGCATCTGCGGCTCTCGCGTTGGCAGCGTCGCGGGCGCCCTGTACACGCAGTTGCGCATCGATCTGCGCGCGCACTTCGGCGAGCGGACGCGGCTCGGCGGGCTTGTGGTTGGCCACGCGCAGAACGATCGCACGATCCTCGCCGATGGCGACGAGCGGACTGTTACGTCCCTGCTCGAGCACTTCCTCGCTGAAGGCCGCTTCGATCACGCCGGGGTCCGAGCCCAGATCGCCGCCGCCTTCGCGACCGAAGCCGGGGATGGTCTTCACTTCGAGGCCGAGCTGTTTCGCGACCGAATCCAGCTCCGTCAGCGCGGAGAATCCGAGATCCGCGAGCTTCTGGGATTCATCGTAGAAAATGCTCTGCGAACGATCCTTGCGGTATTCGGCTTCGAGTTCGGGCCGCACATCCTCGAACGGGCGGATCTGTCCCTTCTCGACGCCTTCCAGCTTGATGATGTGATAGCCGAATTGCGTCTTCACCGGTCCGGTGATGTCGCCGGGCTGCATGCTGAAGAGTGCGTCTTCGAAGGGACCGACGAACATGCCGCGCTGGGCCCAGCCCAGATCGCCGCCCTGCTGCGCCGAGCCTGGATCCTTCGAGTTCTGCTTCGCCAGTTCGGCAAAGTCGGCACCGGACTTCGCCTGCGCTGCGATCTCCCCGGCTTTCTTGCTGGCGGCCGCATCGTCGAGACCTTCGCTCGCCGTGATGAGCACGTGGCGCGCATGCCGACGTTCGGGCGACTCGAACTTTTCCTTGACCTGCTCGTAGTAGTCCTTGAGTTCCGCTTCGGTCACGGTGACCGAGCCTTCGGACTTCGCGCGCGTCAGTTCGACGTACTGCAGATCGACCGTTTCGGGCAGCAGGTAGTCGTCCTTGTGGGAGTCGTACCAGGACTGGATCTGCTCGTCGGTGACGTTGATGCTCGCGGAAAAATCGTTGGTGGCGATCAATGCATAGTCGATCTCGCGTTCCTGCTTCTCCAGCGCGAAACGACGTTCGAGTTCATACGGCGCAACGAATGCCGACTGCACCACGCCGCTCTGCAACTGCACGATGGCCATGTTGCTGCGCAGATCCGCTTCGAACTGCGGTTCGGTGCGGCCCTGCTGACGCAACAGCATCGCGTAACGATCGCGCGAGAACTTGCCGTCAACCTGCAACTCGGAAAATTCGCGGATGCGATTCGCAAGTTCTTCGTCGCCGACGCGATAGCCGAGCTCGTCGGCCCGCTGGGTCAGCAGCGTCGTGCGGATCTGCTCATCGAGGATGGCCTGCTGCTGGGCCTTCACCATGTCCGGCGGCACCTCGCCGCGCATCATCTGCTGCAACTGCGACTGGCGGCGCTGCCAGGCGCTGCGCACGGTGTCGGCGGAAATCTTGGTGCCGTCGACTTTCGCCGCGAAACCCTGGGCGCTCGATTGAAAATCGACCCCCCAGAAGACGAACACCACGGCGATCGCACCGAGGGCGATCGAGGCAACCCAGCCGCTGGCCTTGTCGCGAATTGATTGGAGCATGGTCGAGAACGCGCGAGTAGTTGACGACTAGTGAATGACGCGCCCGACGGAACGCGTCAGCTGATATCGGCAGAGAAAGTGGACGACGAACGATGCGAATGCAGGCAAGACTGAATTCATGTTGTTGTCTTGCCCGTCACTCTTCATTCGTCACCTGATGAAAATGGCGGAGCGGACGGGACTCGAACCCGCGACCCTCGGCGTGACAGGCCGATATTCTAACCAGCTGAACTACCGCTCCGCGCTAAACCTGAAGACGTCCGGACTTGTTTGCCAAGGCGTGGTGGGTGCTGAGGGGATCGAACCCCCGACATTCGCCTTGTAAGGGCGACGCTCTACCAGCTGAGCTAAGCACCCTCTGCCGCCCGACACCCGATCGGATATCCGACGGATTCTTTCCAGGAAATCTTTGAAGAAACCTAAGGACTTACGTCCGGGGGGCCCTTCGAAGGCGCGCTAATTTACAGCATCCTTGAGGCCCTTGCCAGCCTTGAATCCGGGCACTTTGCTCGCGGCGATTTCGATGGTCTCGCCGGTGCGCGGATTGCGGCCGGAACGGGCAGCACGGGCCTTGACGACGAACGTGCCGAATCCCAGCAGGGACACGGAGTCGCCGGATTTCAGGGCCGAAACGATGGAATCGAATACGGCATCGACCGCACGCGTCGCGTCGGCCTTCTGCAAACCAGTCTGTCCAGTCACCGCATCGATCAGTTCGGCCTTGTTCATTGCGCTTTCCTTCTTTGTAAGAGAACCGCGCCTGCTATCTCAGGCGGGGCGGCGTTATAGCAGCGTGGGGAAGAAAGAATCAACCTGAAGGAACACCGACGGGAACCCGCAATTCGCGAGCCCCCGTCGTCATTCGACGGGCGAAATCGACGGTCTCAGTGTGCGCGGACCTGCTTCGGACTGCGTTTGCCGGCACGACGTGCACGACCCTTGTCGTTCCCGCGCGACGGCTCGGTGGCTGCACCGAGCGGCGCCGGCATGGCAGTGAGTGCCACCTGCAACACTTCGTCGATCCACTTGACCGGCTTGATCTCGAGACTGTCCTTGATGTTCTGCGGGATGTCGGCGAGATCCTTGGTGTTCTCATCCGGAATGAGAACCGTGCGAATGCCGCCGCGATGCGCGGCCAACAGTTTTTCCTTGAGGCCGCCGATCGGCAGCACCTGACCGCGCAGCGTGATTTCACCGGTCATCGCCACGTCCGAACGTACCGGCATCTTCGTCAATGCGGAGACCAGCGCCGTGCACATGCCGATGCCGGCACTCGGTCCATCCTTCGGTGTCGCGCCTTCGGGCACGTGAATGTGCACGTCGGCCTTCTGATAGAAATCAGGATCGAGACCGAGGATGCTGGCGCGACTGCGCACGACCGTCATGGCCGCCTGAATCGATTCCTGCATCACCTCGCCCAGCTGGCCGGTATGCGTCAGCTTGCCTTTGCCGGAGACGACGGCGGCTTCGATGGTCAACAGTTCGCCACCGACTTCCGTCCACGCCAGACCCGTCACCTGGCCGATCTGGTTCTGTTCTTCGGCAAGGCCGTAACGGAACCGGCGCACGCCCAGGAACTTGCTCAGATTCTTCGGCGTGACGTTGACGACCTTCGTGTCCTTCTCGGTCAGCAACTGCTTCACCGACTTGCGGCAGATCTTCGAGACTTCGCGTTCGAGATTACGCACGCCGGCTTCGCGCGTGTAGTAACGGATGATGTCCATCACCGCCGTATCGGCGACCTTCAGCTCCGAAGTCTTCAATCCGTTCTGCTTCATCTGCTTCGGCACGAGATAGCGGCGCGCAATCGCGCTCTTCTCATCCTCGGTGTAGCCCGGCAGGCGGATGACTTCCATGCGATCCAGCAACGGCGCCGGAATGTTCAGGCTGTTGGCCGTGCAGACGAACATCACCTGCGACAGATCGAAATCGACTTCGAGATAGTGATCGTTGAACGTGGTGTTCTGCTCCGGATCCAGCACTTCCAGCAGCGCCGAGGACGGATCGCCGCGGAAATCCATGGCCATCTTGTCGACTTCATCGAGCAGGAACAGCGGGTTCTGCACGCCCGTTTTCACCATGTTCTGGATGATCTTGCCGGGCATCGAACCGATGTACGTGCGGCGATGGCCGCGGATCTCGGCCTCATCGCGCACACCGCCGAGCGACATGCGCACGAACTTGCGATTGGTGGCGCGCGCGATCGACTGGCCGAGCGAGGTCTTGCCCACGCCCGGCGGACCGACCAGGCACAGGATCGGGCCTTTCAGCGTCTTCACGCGTTGCTGGACGGCGAGGTACTCGACGATGCGCTCCTTCACCTTCTCCAGGCCGTAGTGATCCTCGTCCAGCACCTTCTCGGCGTTGCCGATGTCGTTCAGTACCTTGGTCTTCTTCTTCCACGGGCACTTCACCAGCCAGTCGACGTAGTTGCGGACCACGGTCGCCTCGGCCGACATCGGCGACATGAGCTTGAGCTTGTTGAGCTCTGACATGGCCTTGTCGCGCGCTTCCTTCGGCATGCCCGCCTTCTGGATGCGCTGTTCGAGTTCGGCGAGTTCGTTCGGCGCGTCCTCGATTTCGCCCAGTTCCTTCTGGATCGCCTTCATCTGCTCGTTGAGGTAGTACTCGCGCTGGCTCTTCTCCATCTGCTGTTTGACGCGGCCGCGGATGCGCTTCTCGATCTGCAGCACATCCATCTCGCCTTCGATCAGCGCCAGGATGTGTTCGAGCCGTTTGCGAACGTCGTGGATCTCCAGGACCTTCTGCTTCGCATCGAGCTTGAGCGACATGTGTGCAGCAACGGTGTCGGCGAGCCGACCCGGCTGTTCGATGCCCGCCAGCGAAGTGAGGATCTCGGGCGGCACCTTGCGGTTGAGCTTCACGTACTGCTCGAACTGCGAGATGACCGAGCGCGACAGCACATCGATCTCGCGCTCGTCGAACTGTTCGACATCTTTCAGCGAACTGATGTCGGCGGAGAAATACTGGTTGGCGTACAGCTTCTCGAGCTTGGCGCGCTCGATGCCTTCGACCAGCACCTTCACCGTGCCGTCGGGCAATTTGAGAAGCTGCAGGATCGTGGCGACCGTACCGAGGCGATAAAGATCCTGCGGACTCGGATCGTCCACGTCGGCCTGCTTCTGGGCGACCAGCAGGATCTGCTTGCCGGAGCGCATCGCCTGATCGAGGGCGAGGATGGATTTCTCGCGACCGACGAACAGCGGAATCACCATGTGCGGGTACACGACGACATCACGCAACGGCAGCACGGGGATGGCCGATGGCGTACCGGGCTGCTGCTCAACTTCGGGGGTGTCTGTGCTCACGCTCGTTACCTGGCAGATGAAGCGCTGGAAGCGCTGACGGATCGATCATCGGGGACCGACCGGGAATCTCAAGTGAAAATACCGGAAGCGGCTACCTGCTGCCAGCGGCATCCGCACGCAATTCGTCGGCGCATGTGCCGACATGGCTACGCGGTGGCGCAATGCAGGTGATGTCGCACACTGTCGAGTGATCACCGGCACAAATGAAAAGGGCGCCACGAGGGCGCCCCTTTAAGCCAATCCCTGAATGCGCGGTCAGTGATGATCGCTGCCGGTCGGCCGCCGTTCCTCGGCATTCGCCCGGGCATCATCGGAATTGCCGTAAACGATGTAAGGCTTGCTTTCGCCGCTGATGACGGATTCGTCGACGACGACCTTCTGTACGTTACGCAACGACGGCAGTTCGTACATGGTCTCGAGCAGCACATTCTCCAGAATGGTGCGCAGACCGCGCGCGCCCGTCTTGCGCTGCATCGCCTTGTTGGCCACGGCCTTGAGGGCGTCGATGCGGAACTCCAGTTCCACGCCTTCCATGTCGAACAGCTTGCGGTACTGCTTGCTGAGAGCGTTCTTCGGCTCGAGCAGGATCGATACCAGCGCGGCTTCGTCCAGTTCGTCGAGCGTCGCCACGACCGGCAGACGACCGACGAATTCCGGAATGAGACCGTAACGGATCAGATCTTCCGGCTCGACGTCATGGAACACGTCGCTGCCATGCGGCCGCTCCGACTGCTGACGCACGTCGGCGGTGAAGCCGATGCCCGTCTTCTGGGTGCGGTTCAGGATGATCTTTTCGAGACCTGCGAACGCACCGCCGCAGATGAACAGGATGTTGGTCGTATCGACCTGCAGGAATTCCTGCTGCGGGTGCTTGCGACCGCCCTGCGGGGGAACGGACGCGATCGTGCCTTCGATCAGCTTGAGCAACGCCTGCTGCACGCCTTCACCCGACACGTCGCGGGTGATCGACGGGTTGTCGGACTTGCGCGAAATCTTGTCGATTTCATCGATGTAGACGATGCCGGTCTGGGCCTTCTCCACATCGTAGTCGCACTTCTGCAGCAGCTTCTGGATGATGTTCTCGACGTCTTCGCCGACGTAGCCGGCTTCAGTCAGCGTCGTGGCATCGGCGATCGTGAACGGTACGTTCAGCAGCCGCGCCAGCGTCTCGGCCAGCAGCGTCTTGCCGCAGCCCGTCGGGCCGATCAGCAGGATGTTGCTCTTGGCGAGTTCGACTTCGTCCTTGGAGCGCTGCTCGGATGTCTTGGTCTGCAGGCGCTTGTAGTGGTTGTACACCGCCACCGACAGCACCTTCTTGGCGCGCGGCTGACCGATCACGTATTCGTCGAGAACCTTCTTGATCTCGTGCGGGCGCGGCAGCTTGTCGCGAGTGCGCTCGGCCTTCTCTTCGAGTTCCTCACGAATGATGTCGTTGCAGAGCTCTACGCATTCGTCGCAGACGAACACCGACGGGCCGGCAATGAGCTTGCGTACTTCATGCTGGCTCTTGCCGCAGAAGGAGCAGTAGAGAAGCTTGCCGTCGTCGTGTTTGCCGCGTGAGTCATCAGACATGAGTCACCCATCACATGGCCTGTTAGAGGCTGTAAATTGCCGCGTTTTCGCGCATTTCAACGCGGTGCCGGGGCTATATAGCACGCGTCCCCATCAAGGCGCAAAGAAGCCCCTCCCGGGTCTGACAGAATGCACCGGGAGTCGGGAATACGCTGTCACTTCAATCATTTAGCCCCGACCGACGGGACCAGTTCGCGCTGTTCGAGCACGCGATCGATGAGCCCGTAGGCCGCGGCGGCCTCACCGCTCATGAAGTTGTCGCGATCAGTGTCCTTGGCGATCTTCTCGATGCTCTGACCCGTGTGCCTGGCCAGAATCTTGTTGAGGCGATTGCGGGTTTCCAGCACTTCGCGGGCATGGATGTCGATGTCCGAGGCCTGGCCCTGGAAGCCGGCCAGCGGCTGGTGAATCATGATCCGCGAGTGCGGCAGCGAATAACGCTTGCCCTTGGTGCCGCCCGACAGCAGCACCGCACCCATGCTGGCCGCCTGACCGATGCACATCGTGCTGACGTCGCACTTGATGAACTGCATCGTGTCGTAGATCGACAGCCCGGCGCTGACCGAACCGCCCGGCGAATTGATGTACAGCGCGATGTCCTTCTCGGGATTTTCGGATTCCAGGAACAGGAGCTGCGCCACGACCAGGTTGGCCATGTAGTCCTCGACCTGGCCGACGATGAAGATCACGCGCTCCTTCAGCAGGCGCGAGTAAATGTCGTAGGCGCGTTCGCCGCGAGCCGTCTGCTCGACCACCATCGGGACCAGATTCATAACCGGATTGGTTCTCACGCTCATGGGAATAGACCGTTTGCCGGGGACTCGCGGCTTAGTGTGCAGCAAAGCACGCGAGTCTGCTTACGCCGAAACGCTTGATTTTCGTTATGCGCCGAAATTCATCAGTTCCTTGAACGTCGACGGCTGGTCCGTCACCTTGGCGCGTTCGAGAACCCAGTCGATGACCTGATCTTCCAGCACGCCGGCTTCCATCTGGCGCCGGATCTGCGGATTGCTGCGATAGGTCTGCAGCGCCTTGTCCGGTTCGGGGAATTGCTGAACCAGCTCCTCGAAGCGTTCCATGACCTTGGCCTGATCGACCTTGATGTCGCCCTGCTTGATGGCTTCGTTGATCAGCAGACTGAGCGCAACGCGGCGACGCGCCGCCTCGGTGAACCCTTCGGCCGGCGGCAGCTGCGAGACATCCTTGGCGCCCATGCGACGACCGGCATCGAGCTGCAATTCACGAACCTGGTTATCGACCAGCGACTTCGGCAGATCGACCGGATTCGCCGCCAGCAGCGCATCCAGGACCTGCTTCTTCACCCGGCCGCGAACCGCATCCGCCAGTTCGCGACGCATGTTGTCTTCGACTTCCTGACGCAGGCGTTCGATGCCGCCCTCTTCCACGCCGTAGGTCTTGCAGAACTCGTCGTCCAGTTCGGGCAACTGCTGTTCTTCGACGCTGTGGATCTTGATCGCGAACTGCACTGGCTTGCCGGCGAGATCGGCGCCGCCGTAGTTCTGCGGAAAGGTCATGTCGATGACTTTCTCTTCGCCGGCCTTCACGCCCTTCAGGCCCGCTTCGAAGTCCGCGAGCATGCGGCCCGCGCCGAGCACGACCGGCACGTTCTCGCCAGCACCGCCTTCGAACGGCTTGCCGTCGATCGTGCCATTGAAGTCGATGGTGACGCGATCGGTGTCCTTCGATTCGCGCTCGACGGCGGCGAAGGTCGGACGCTGCTGGCGCAGATTCTCGATCATGGCATCGACATCGGCGGTCGTGACTTCCGCCGCAGGGCGCGACACTTCAATGGTGTCCAGTCCCTTCAGTTCGATCTGCGGAAAAATCTCGAAAATCGCGCGGTATTTCAGGTCGCCGCCCTTCTCGGTGCTGATCGGCTCGATGCGCGGACCGGTTGCCGGATTCAGGTTCTGCTGGCTCACGGCCTCGGCGAACGTCGACTGCACGACGTCGCCCACCACTTCCTGACGCACCTGCTGACCGAACTGCTGGCGCACGACATTGACCGGCACCTTGCCCGGACGGAAGCCCTTCAGACGCACGGTGCGGCTCAACGACTTCAGGCGCTCGTCGATCGCCTTCTCGACGCGCTCAGCCGGAACCTGCACTTCCATGCGGCGCTCCAGGGCGCCGGTTGTCTCTACCGAAACCTGCATTGATCAACGACCTCAAGTGATGACACGTCACGGCTTCACGCCGGTGGTGCGAAAGGAGGGACTCGAACCCTCACGGGGTTACCCACTGGAACCTAAATCCAGCGCGTCTACCAGTTCCGCCACTTTCGCGAAAACTGCAGTCCCAAGCCCTTGGCCCGAACCTGACCCAGCGGGCCAGCCCCGGCGGGGCGCGGAGTATAGCGGAAGGAGTGCCCGGAGGGACCCGCCGGATGGCGACGGGATTCTGTTCAGGAGAAGTTGGTGGGCCGTATAGGACTCGAACCTATAACCAACTGATTAAGAGTCAGCTGCTCTACCAATTGAGCTAACAGCCCACACCAAAAAAACGATAGTGGGGTGGACGATGGGACTCGAACCCACGACGGCCGGAATCACAATCCGGGGCTCTACCAACTGAGCTACGTCCACCATCGTCCAACCATCTTCCCGCCCGGCCACCCATCTTGAAGTGGCGCGCCCGGCAGGACTCGAACCTGCGACCCTCGGCTTAGAAGGCCGATGCTCTATCCAGCTGAGCTACGGGCGCAGTCCGAACCAGGCACTCGGCGATTGCGATGGTCGGGGCAGAGGGATTCGAACCCCCGACCCTCTGGTCCCAAACCAGATGCGCTACCAGACTGCGCCATGCCCCGCCAGATAGTCGCCACTCGCACGGGCCGCGAATCATACGCACGGGGTCCGGGAGCGTCAATTTGCGATTCGATGTCTCAGGGACTTATTTCAGGCACGCCGCCAGGTCGTCGAACCGTCGGGTTTGTCCTCGAGAACCACGCCGGCAGCGGCGAGTTCATCCCGGATCCGATCCGATTCCTTGAAGTTGCGTGCCTTGCGCGCCGCCTGGCGTGCCGCGATCAGTTGTTCGATTGCAGCATCGCCTCCCGGCGCCTCACTGCCTGCCGAAGCCGACTTGCGCAGGAAAGCATCCGGCGACGATTGCAGGACGCCGAGTACCGAACCCAGATGTCGCAACTCCGCCGCCAAGGTCGCGGCAACCTGCGGTGCGTTCGCGCGGGCGCGATTGATTTCGCCTGCCAGCGTCTGCAGCGCGGCGACGGCATCCGGCGTGTTGAAGTCGTCATCCATCGCAGCCTTGAAACGACGCGTCGCATCGCCCGGCTCATGATTGGCCGCAGGCTCGATATCGCGCAGCGCCGTGTACAGCCGGCTCAGTGCCGCATCGGCCTGCTCGATCTGCGTCAGCGAATAGTTGATCGGCCCGCGATAGTGGCTCGACAACAGAAAGAATCGCAGCACCTCCGGATCGCGCACGCGTCCCGAATTCAGCACGTCGCGGATCAGGAAGAAGTTGCCGACCGACTTCGCCATCTTTTCGTTGTCGACGTTCACGAAGCCGTTGTGCATCCAGTACGTCGCGAACCGGTCGCCGGTGGCGGCGCAGGACTGCGCGATCTCGTTCTCGTGATGCGGAAACTTGAGATCCAGTCCGCCACCGTGAATGTCGAAGCGCGTGCCGAGCAGATCGAGCGTCATCGCCGAGCATTCGATATGCCAGCCCGGCCGACCCTCGCCCCAGGGGGAAGGCCACGAAGGCTCACCCGGCTTGGCCTGTTTCCAGAGCACGAAATCCAGCGGATCGCGCTTGGCTTCGTCGATGGCCACGCGCGCGCCGGCACGCAGATCCCCCAGTTGCCGACCCGACAGCTGGCCGTATTCGGCGAACGCGGACACCGAATACATGACGTCGCCGTTCGTGGCGACGTAGGCGTAGTTCTTGTCGATGAGCGTACGCGTCATCGCGATGATGCTGGGGATGTGTCCGGTGGCCTTCGGTTCGAAGTCAGGGCGCAGGATGCCGAGGCGATCGTAGTCCTCGTGCATCGCATCGATGAATCGCTGCGTCAGCGTCTGCACGCTCTCGCGATTCTCCGCGGCACGCTTGATGATCTTGTCGTCGATGTCCGTGATGTTGCGGACGAACGTGACGCGATAGCCGCTGAACGCGAGATAGCGCCGCACGATGTCGAAAGCGATCTTGCTGCGCGCGTGACCGATGTGACAGTAGTCGTACACGGTATCGCCGCAGACATACATGCGCACGATGCCTGGCTCGAGCGGATGGAACTCCTCCTTGCGACCGGTGAGCGTATTGAAAAGCTGCAGCATCGTTCTCCTCAGCCGGCCAGGCGTCGCGCCTTCTCGAGTCGCGCGACGATTTCTTTTGTATCGATCAATGCCAGCAGCGGTCCCAGTTCCGGACCGTGCAATACGCCCGTGAGCGCGGCGCGCAGCGGCATGTACAACGCGGGGCCCTTCCTGCCGGTGCGCTCGCCGAGTTCGCGGGCGAACTGACGAAATTCCTTGCCGCCAGCGGCGAACAGTTCCGCCGCCGTCGCGAAGAAGTCAGGCCCTGCCTCCTGCATCTTTGCCAATGCCTCGGCGTCGGTTTCCGGCGTGCTGAACACGACGTCCACCCAGAGTTTCGCATCGGCCGGAAATTCGACGTTGTGGCGGATCGCCGCTGCGAACTGCGCCAGCCGCGAGGTTTCGACATCGGTCGGCAACTGACTGGAAATCCAGAGCAGGAAATCCTCCGGACTCAGGCGTGCAACGCCTTCCTTCTGCCAGTGACGCAGTTGCGCTTCGTCGAACTTGGCCGCCGCCCGGCCCAGCCGCTTCAGATCGAACTCGGCTTTCATCGCGGCTTCGTCCAGCCAGCCGTCGGTCGCGCAGGTGTGCCCGAGACGCACGAGGTGGTTGCGAACGGCGCCGGGCAAATAGCCGCGCTTGCGCAGATCGCGCAGGCTCAGATCGCCGTGTCGTTTCGAGAGCTTTGCACCGTCCATTCCCTGCAGCAGCGCGACGTGCGCATAGCGCGGTATGGGCAGGTCGAGCGCCTGCAGGATCAGCATCTGGCGCGGCGTATTGGTCAGGTGATCGTCCCCGCGCAGCACCAGCGTGATGCCCATCAGCGCGTCATCGATGGCGTTGGAGAAAAAGAAGGCGGTGCTGCCGTCGGCGCGGCGGATGATGAAATCGCCGATGTCGTCGGTGTTGAAGCGCTGCTCGCCATGCACCACGTCGTCGAAGGTGATGATCCGCGCCGGCGGCACGCGAAACCGGAGCGCCGCGGCCTTGCCCTTCACGAGCCGCTCCGCACGCTGCTCTTCCGTCAGGTTGCGGCAGGTACCCGCATAGCGCGGCGGCTTGCCAGCCGCGAGCAGCTGCTTGCGCGCAATGTTCAACTCCCCCGGCGTACAGAAGCAGGGATAGGTCAGGCCTGCGGCATCCAGCTTGCCCAGCCATTCTTCGTAGATCTGGCGGCGCTGCTGCTGCCGATAAGCGATATGCGGGCCGCCGATATCCGGGCCTTCATCCCAATCGAGCCCCAGCCAGTGCAGGTCCTGGAAGAGTTCGCGCATGAACTCCTCGGAACTGCGGGCCTCGTCCGTGTCTTCGACACGCAGGATGAACTGTCCGCCGGCATGGCGGGCTGCGAGGAAATTCAGCAGCGCCGTGCGCGCATTGCCCAGGTGCAGGTGCCCGGTCGGGGCCGGCGCAAATCTCGTGACTAGCGGAGTGAAGGACATTCTCTAGGATATTGGGGAGGCGGCCACCCTGGCCGCGCACGGCGGCATTCTATACACCCGCACCGCGGTCGTCCTCCCGCTTGGGCTAAGATCCGGACGTCAATTCGACGGCTGCCGCACATCACGATCATGCGCCGATACTGCCTGGCACTGCTCTTTGCCCTTTGCTGCGGGATTGGCGCAGCGAATGCCGAGAGTCCCTCCCTCGTCCGCGTGTACACCAACGCCGGAAGCTTCCTGGTCGAACTCGACAACGCGCGGGCTCCGCTGACCGTGGCGAACTTTCTGGAATACGTTCGCGCCGGCCACTACAACGGCACGATCTTTCACCGCGTCATCAGCGGTTTCGTCGCCCAGGGCGGCGGCTACGACGAGAAATTCCAGGAACGGCCCACCCGCGCCGGCATTCCCAACGAGTCCGGCAATGGCCTGTCGAATCGACGCGGCACCATCGGTATTGCGAGAACCGGCGACCCGCACAGCGCCAACGCGCAGTTCTACATCAACCTCGCCGACAACGCGGCGCTCGACCCGCAGCCGAGTCGCTGGGGCTACGCGGTCTTCGGCAAGATCATCGAAGGCATGAGCGTGGTCGATGAGATCGGCGTCGTCGCCACGGGTGCCGGTGGTCCGTTCGACAAGGACGTGCCAATGAAGCCGGTGGTGATCGAGAAGATCGAAGAACTCAAATGAAGACGCGATCGCCTCGCTGAACTCATTTCCAGCCTGCCCCGTGACCACCCTCTTCATTTCCGATCTGCATCTCGACGGCTCGCGGCCCGACATCACGGATCAGTTCCTGTCGTTTCTCGATCGGGAAGCTGCACAGGCGGAAGCGCTGTACATCCTCGGCGATCTGTTCGAGGCCTGGATCGGCGATGACGATCCGGATCCCGACAAGCGGCGCATCGTCGCGGCGATGAAGAAACTGACGGGCAGCGGCGTGCCCTGCTTCGTCATGCACGGCAACCGCGATTTTCTGCTCGGCAAGCGCTTCTGCGCCGACAGCGGCACGCGACTCATCGACGACGGCACCGTGGTCGATCTGTACGGGCGTCGGGTGCTGCTGCTGCACGGCGACACGCTGTGCACCGACGATCCTGCGTATCAGCGCCTGCGGCGCATCGTGCGCAACCCGTTCGTGCAATTCGTCCTGCGCAATCTGACCCTGCGGCAGCGGCAACGACTCGCCGGGAAAATGCGCGCTGGCAGCAAGGCGCACATCGACGCCATGGACAAGGCCGCGCCCTCCATCATGGACGTGAATCACGACGCCGTTGCCGCAACGTTCCGCTGCTTCGGCGTCGACTGCATGATTCACGGACACACGCATCGTCCCGCGGTCCATCGACTGACGGTGGATGGTCACGAAGCGACGCGCATCGTGCTCGGCGACTGGTACGAGCAGGGCAGCGTGCTGCGCTGGAGCTCGACAGGATTTGAACTCGCCGGACTGGCGAGGCGCTGAATCAGAACGCCGGCTCGCCCGAGTGGAACCGGAACTGCGGATCCGGCGACGTCGCGAGTTCGGCCTCCACTTCCGCCAGCACAAGCAATCGCGCCTGCCAGTCTTCGCCGCCTGTGCGCTGCTCGGCGAGACGCAGGTAGAGACTGCGGTGCCGCGCCTCGGATTGCGCGAGCCCTGCATAGAAGCCTGCGATCGGATCCGGCAGCACCGGCACGAGTCCTTCGAAACGCTCGCACGAGCGCGCCTCGATCAATGCCCCGCACAGCAGCAGGTCCAGCAACCGTTGCGGCTCGTTTGCACGCACGGTCTTGCGCAGACCTTCGGCATAGCGGGAAGGCTTGAGGCGCGCGAACGGCACGCCCAGCTCGCGCATGCATTTCTGGACGTGTTCGAAGTGCCGCAATTCTTCGCGCGCGAGACGCGACAGGCGATCCGTCAGTGCGAAGTCTTCGGGATACGTGAAGATGAGACTGAGCGCCGTCGAGGCCGCCTTCTTTTCGCAGCTGGCGTGATCGACCAGCAATTCGCCCCAACGCTCGCGCGCCACCTCGAACCAGCGCGCGGGCGTCGCCGCGAGGAGCACGGATCTGTCTTCGGCGACGGCGGCAACGGCATTCACGGCGGTTATCCTTCCGCCTGCAGCTGACGCACGCAAGCCAGCAATTCGCCGGCCGATGCGAAGCGGTCCGTCCTGTCCTTCGCCAGCAGGCGATTGAGGATCGACTGGTAGCGGGTCAGCGGTCCTTCGAGCAATGGAATCGGCGCGTTGCCGTGCATGTACAACACCGCCATCGGGTTCGCCGCGAGATACGGTTTCCGCCGCATCAGCATCTCGTAAAAGATCACGCCCAGGCTGTACAGATCGCTGCGCTCATCGAGTTCCTGGCCGTGTCCCTGTTCCGGACTCATGTAGTACGGCGTGCCGAAAATTTCGCCGGTGCCGGTCATGTCGACGTCGAGCGAGACCTGCTTGGCGAGGCCAAAGTCGATCAGCGCGATCGAGCCGTCCGCGCGCATCATGATGTTCCCGGGCTTGAGGTCGCGATGCAGGACGCCGACTTCATGCACGACCTGCAGCGCGCCCGCCATCTGGCCGAGATAAGCCAGTGCTTCCGCCGGTCGCAGCACACTCGCGATGTGGCCGCGCAGATCGCCGAGCGGAAAATGCTCCATGGCGATGTAGGCATGATCGTCGGCGATGCCGAGATCGTAGATGCGCACCACGTTCGGATGGCGGATGCGCGAGATCAGTTCGTATTCCTGCAGGAAGCGCGCGAACTGCGCCTGCGGATCGCGTGCTTCGGGCGCATCCCGCAGCACCTTGAGCACGACCATGTCGCCGGCGCGCTCGCTTTCCGCCAGGTACACCATCGAAGTACCGCCCACGGCGATCTCGCGGACGAAGCGATGTCCGCGGATCGTCACCGGGCCGAACGTCGAACTGGCGCGCGCCTGCGCACTCATCCGCTGCAGTGAAATCTGCTGACGCCGGCGTTGCACCGCGTCGCGCAGTGCCGAGGCCAGTCGTCGATGATCGATTCGTTCGCGTACGAGTACGTCGATGACGCCGCGCTCCAGTATGCGTTTCGCCAGCGCCGGCTCATCGCCAGGCGCGAGATACACGATCGGAGGAAACGCCTCGCGCCGCAGCAGATTCTCGAGCCATTCCTCGCCGCGTCCGCGCTCGACGCGATCGTCGAGGATGACGACGTCATAGCCGAGCGCAGTGAACGCGGCGTGGAATCGACCGGACACCGTCGGCGCGTGCACGCGACATTCGGCATCGGGCCAGACGACAGTGGCGTGGTGTTCGAGCGCGCGCCCGAGTTCGGTGTGATCGGTGATGATCAGCAGCCGCGGCGTCGACTGCGACTGGGTGGTCGGCGAGGTCCTGCCGGCGGCTGACGGTACTCCAGATGACACGGAGTCCCCTCCTCCGCCGGACGCGTCAGACCGCGCGGATGGCCTTGAGCGAATGCCGGCTGACCTGCCGGCGCTTTTCTTTGGCCTGATCCGAACGCTCGGCCTGCAGGCGATCCAGATACGCCGGCGTGATGTCGCCGGTCACGTACTCGCCGGAGAAGCACGACGTATCGAACTGATGCACCTCGGAGTCGTGATGCTGGCAGGCGTGCACGAGATCGCCGAGGTCCTGATAGATGAGCCGGTCGGCGCCGATGATGTCTGCGACTTCATCTTCCGAGCGTCCCGCAGCCACCAGTTCGGCCGCCGCCGGCATGTCGATGCCATAGACGTTCGGGAAGCGCACCGGCGGCGCCGCCGATGCGAAGTACACGCGACGGGCGCCGGCTTCGCGCGCCAGATCGATGATCTGCGCCGAGGTCGTGCCGCGCACGATGGAATCGTCGATCAGCAGCACGTTCTTGCCGCGGAACTCGAGGTCGATGACATTGAGCTTCGAGCGTACCGACTTCGCGCGCTGCTCCTGGCCCGGCATGATGAACGTGCGGCCGATGTAGCGGTTCTTGACGAAGCCTTCGCGATACTTGATGCCGAGCAGTTGCGATACCTGCACCGCCGCCGTGCGGCTCGTGTCCGGAATCGGAATGACGACGTCGATGTCGTGATCCGGCCAGACGCGACGGATTTTTTCCGCGAGCAGATCGCCCATGCGCAGGCGCGCCTTGTGCACGGAGATGTTGTCGATGATGGAATCCGGCCGCGCGAAATAGACGTATTCGAAGATGCAGGGCGTTGTGGTGCCCGCGGCCACGCACTGCTGCGAATAGAAGCGGCCCTGTTCGTCGATGAACACGGCTTCGCCAGGCGCGATGTCGCGCACGCGTGCGAAACCGAGCATGTCGAGCGCCACGCTTTCGGAAGCGAGCATGTATTCCGGGCCCTGCGCCGACTCGCGCTTGCCGAGCACCAGCGGGCGAATGCCATGCGGATCGCGGAAGCCGACCAGTCCGTGGCCGACGATCATCGCAACGACGGCGAAACCGCCGCGACAACGACGATAAACGGCGGTCAGCGCGGCAAAGATGTCCGCGGCAGACGCACGCGGCGCGCCTGCGTTCGACAGCTCGCTGGCGAGCACGTTGAGCAGGACTTCAGAATCGGAACTGGTGTTGAGGTGACGGCGATCTTCGCGGACGAGGACTTCCGCCAGTTCGGACGCATTCGTCAGGTTGCCGTTGTGACCGAGACAGATGCCGTACGGCGAATTGACGAAGAACGGTTGCGCTTCGGAAGCGCTGTCGCAGCCGGCGGTCGGATAACGGACATGGCCGATGCCGATATTGCCCTTCAGCGCCAGCATGTGGCGGTGCTGAAAGACATCGCGGACCAGGCCATTCTGCTTGCGCAGGAACAGTTCGCCCTCGTGGGCGGTCATGATGCCGGCGGCGTCCTGGCCGCGGTGCTGCAACACGGTCAGCGCGTCATAGATCTGCTGGTTGACGGGCGAGTGGCCGACGATACCGACGATTCCGCACATGGGATCAGGCCCTCGATGACGACGCCGCGGACGGGAAATGGGGGATCAGCGCCTGCTCTTCAAGCAGCCGCATGCCGGTTTCGGCAAACGCCTCAATCCAGGCAGAGAATTCGACGGCGTAAGGCATCAGCACGGAGCGCTTCCACCATTTCACCTCGTCCATCTGGGCGAACTGCGCCAGCAGGATGAGCGCGGCGATCACGACCGCGCCGCGCAGCAGGCCGAACAGCATGCCCAGCAGACGATCGACCACGATACTGAGGCCCGAATGCCGCAACAGGTATCCGAGGATACCGGCCACCATCCAGCCCAGCAGGACGACGCAGACGACGATAAGTGTCCGCGCTGCCCAGGTACGCACGGGCGGTTCGGACAGCGCACCGCCGAGGAAAGGTTCGACCAGCGACGCGTAGCGCCACGCCAGCCACAGGCCGCCGAGCCAGGCCAGCAGGCCGATCGACTCGCGAACGAAGCCGCGATACATGCCCAGCAGCATGGAAACCGCGAGCACGCCCAGAATGAGATAGTCAGCGCCGTTCATGGACGGTGCGTCACCGGTGGATCGTCGTTGGTAAGCGGGAGTCGATGAACGGATCGCTGTGACATTCGCGGCGGCTCGAGGACTCGGTTCGTCGCATCTGTTGCAGTGCGCGAAGTCTACCAGCGGGCTTTACGGACTTGCCATGCGCCCGATGCTTGTTTGCTCCGGTGAACACTTTGCGTCACGGATGCTTGACAACGGTGGCCGCCGGAACGTTGCCTTTGACCTTGCCGAGCACGCGAGTCGCGTCATCGCGATCCGCCATCGGCCCGATACGCACTCTATACAGCGTGCCGGTCGCGGATTTGACCGGCATCACAAAAGCTTCGTATCCCTCGCCGCGCAGCTTGCCCGCCATGCTGTCGGCGGTGGCGCGGCTGGAAAAGCTGCCGAGCTGCACGGCCCAGCCGGCGCCTGCGGGCTTGTTGTCCGGGATCGCGCTTCGCGCCGGCGTCGGCTCGGGCGCGACGGGTTTTGTCGTCGCAGGTCGCCCGGCGGGCGGAGCCGTCGCTCCGACGGGAGGTGGGGATTGGCGTTCGGGCGCTGCAGTCGACGCGGCCGATTCAGGGATTGCCTGAGTGCCTGGCGTCGAAGTCGCTTCCGCGATCGTCTCAGGAGGCGGCGCCGTTTCCGGCGGCGGCGCACTCGTCGTCAGTGATTCGGGTCCGGAGGCAGCAGATTGCGGCGGTGACCGGTTGAGATCGATGGTGTAGGTCTTCAGCGGCGTCTCGCCGGCCGACGTCGCGGCGGTCGGTTTCTCATCCGCTACCTCGCCACGTCCGGAAAGCATTTCCGGAATCAGGATGACTGCTGCCGCGACCAGTACCGCCGCACCGATGAGCCGTTCTTTTACGTGACGTTCCACGGGCGCAAAGTATAAACATCCGCAACGGGCGTTGCGCCGCTGTCTGCAACGCCGCGTTCAGCCGCCCTCGCCTTCCAGCCACTGCAGCGCCGCGGCGACGGTCAGGAACGAACCGAACACGACGATCCGATCGGCGGCTGCAGCCAGCGATGCGGCGGTCGCGCATGCTTGCGACACGTTGTCGGTAGTCGCAAAGACATTCGCTCCGCATTGGCGCAGGCGCTCGCCGAGATCGGCGGCACGGATGGAGCGTTCGCTGCCCAATCCGGCTGCGATCCAGACATCGATGCTCGAGGTCAGCGTGCGGCAGATGCCTTCGATGTCCTTGTCGCCGAGGATGCCGCACACGGCGATCGTGCGCCCCTTCGTCGCAGGGGTCGCAAGTTGCGAGGCAAGAACCCGCGCCGCGGCCGGGTTGTGTGCGACATCGAGAATCCATTCGTGATCTCTGCGGATGCGCTGGAATCGCCCGGTGATCTGCACCTTGCGCAATCCTCGCTCGATCGCATCCCGGGATACGGGCAGGCGTTCCGCCAGAGCCTCCAGCACAGTCAGTACCGCAGCCGCGTTGTCGAACTGGATGTCGCCGACCAGCGCCGGTGCCGGCAGGTCATCGAGACGGCCGTGCACACCCTGCCACGACCAGCGAGTGCCTGAACGGCGTACCTGATAATCGCGGCCGTGGCACAGCAGCTTCGTACCGAGCGCATCGGCCACCGACTGGATCGACGCCGGCATGGCGCCCGAACCGAAGATCGCCGTCTGTCCGGCACGGAAGATGCCCGCCTTCTCCCGTCCGATCGATTCGACGTCGGGTCCCAGCCATTCGCAATGATCGAGATCGATGGAGGTGATCAGCGCCACGTCCGCATCGACGGCATTCGCCGCATCCAGCCGCCCGCCCAGGCCGACCTCGAGCACCAGCGCATCGAGGCCGGCGGTTTCGAATACCAGCAGCGCGGCGAGCGCATTGAACTCGAAATACGTCAGCGTGTCCGCACCGCGCACCGCATCGATCCGTTCGAATGCCGCGATCAGCGATGCGTCGGAGACTTCGCGGTCCGCGATCATGATGCGCTCGTTGTAGCGCAGCAGATGCGGCGAAGTGAATGTGCCGACCCGGTACCCCGCCTCGCCCAGGATGCGGTTGAGCAGGGCCACGCTCGACCCCTTGCCATTGGTTCCCGCCACGGTGATGACGGGACAGGCGGGCCGACGCCAGCCCAGGCGCTGCAGCGTGCGGTTGAGCCGCTCGAGTCCCAGATCGATCGCGTTCGGATGCAGCGTCTGCTGCCACGCGAGCCAGTCGGTCAGCGTCGTGAAGCGCATGGCAGTGAAATCGGATCGCGCTGATCCGATCGTGTACTCAGGAAGGTGTCGGCAGCGTCTTGTTGGTGAACATCGCCAGCAGGCCGGCGATCCGGTCACGCATGTCGCGGCGATCGACGATCATGTCGAGCGCGCCGTGCTCGAGCAGGAATTCACTGCGCTGGAATCCTTCCGGCAGGGTCTCGCGCACGGTCTGCTGGATCACGCGTGCGCCGGCGAAACCGATGAGAGCCTTGGGTTCGCCGATGTTCACGTCGCCCAGCATCGCCAGACTGGCGGACACGCCGCCCGTGGTCGGATCCGTCATCACGGAAATATAGGGAATGCGTTCGCGCGCCATGCGCGCAAGCACCGCACTGGTCTTGGCCATCTGCAGCAGCGACAGCAGCGCCTCCTGCATGCGCGCACCGCCGCTCGCGCTGAAGCAGATCAGCGGCACGCGATGTTCGAGGCAGTATTCCGCCGCACGCACGAAGCGCTCACCGACCACCGAACCCATGGAGCCGCCCATGAACTGGAACTCGAAGGCGCACGCCACCAGCGGCAGTCCGTGCACCGTGCCGGCCATGACGATCAGTGCATCCGTTTCTTCCGTGCTCTTCTGCGCCTGCAAGAGTCGATCGCGATACTTCTTGCTGTCGCGGAACTTGAGCGGATCTTCCGGCTCGACGTTGTCGGCGAATTCGGCGAAGGAATCCGGATCGAGAAAGTGTTCGAGACGTTCGCGGGCACCGATGCGCATGTGGTGCGAACACTTCGGGCACACGTGCAGGTTGCGCTCGAGTTCCGCGCGGTACAGCACGGCATCGCAGGCCGCACATTTCATCCACAGACCTTCCGGCACCGAACGCGTACGGCGTTCGGTCTTGATCCGCGAAGGCATGATTTTTTCGAACCAGGTCATCGGAAGCTTGTTCCCTCAGGGCGCCGGGGGCCCGCAAGAGGCGGCATCTATACTTGGTCTGGGCGAGACGGGCAAGGGAAGCCCAGGAGGTCGCCCGCGACGCTCGGCAGGCCGAGGATTCCTTCGTACTGGATGGCCGCCAGATACAGTCCGTCGGGCGGCGCCGTGATCCCTGCGACGCGGCGATCCCGCGCCGCGAGCACGTCAGCGACCCATTCGACCGGTTGGTCGCCCTTTCCCACTGCGATCAAGGTGCCGGCGATGTTGCGCACCATGTGATGCAGAAAGGCATTGGCCGTCACGTCGAGACAGAGCAGTTCGTCCTGTCGGCGGACCTGTATCCGTTGCAGGCGCCGCGTCGGCGAGCGCGACTGGCATTCGGCCGCACGGAACGAGGAGAAATCGTGTTCGCCGACCAGTTGCTGCGCGGCCGCGTGCATGCGTTCGTGATCGAGCGGATCGCGCACCCACGTGACGTTGCCGGCGCGCAGCGCAGGGCGCACCGGCCGATTGAGAATCAGGTAGCGATAGCTGCGCGCCATCGCGCTGTAGCGCGCGTGAAAGGAGTCAGGGACCTCGCGCGCCCATAGCGCGCTGACCTGCGTCGGCAGGTTGGTATTGGTGCCGAGCACCCAGTTGCGTTCGGAACGGACGGACGGCGAATCGAAATGGACGACCTGGATCGCCGCGTGAACCCCGGCATCGGTTCGTCCCGCCGCGGTGACTTCGACAGGATGATCGGCAACGACGGCGACGGCCGCTTCGACGGCCGACTGGATCCCGCGCGCATGAGACTGCGACTGCCAGCCGGCAAAGGTGCTGCCGTCGTATTCGAGTCCGAGAGCGATGCGAGGCATCGCTCCGCTATCGGATCGAATCCAGCAGACGCTGCGCTTCCTGCTTCTGGTTGGACGTCCCTTCCTGCAGCACTTCTTCGAGAATGCTGCGGGCACCGTCCGGATCGCCCATGTCCATGTAGGCGCGGGCCAAGTCGAGCTTCGTCCCCACTTCACTCATCGTGACCGGTTCGAGTTCCGACAATTCCATTTCGGTCGTGATGACCTGCTTGTTGGTCGGCGCATGATCGTCGGCACCGAGCGCTTCGCCCACGTCCAGATCAATCTTCTGGAATTCGCTGGTGCGATCGGCGAAGACGTCGTCGGAGAACTTGTCCACGTCCGCAACCGGCTGGCGCAGCGTGTCGCCGCCGAGGGCAGATTCGCCGAAGCTGTCCAGGTCCACGTCGAGATCCGGCGTGCCCCTGGCGATCTGCGTCTTCATCTGCGCCGTGCTGTCGATATCCATCCGCGGCTGCTCGACGGTATCGCCGCCGCCCAGATCGACCTGATCGATGTACACGGTGCCCGTGCTCTCGATGTCGAACTTCTCGACGCGCGGCGCTTCCATCGTGCGATCGAGACTGCCGAGCGATGGCGCCAGCTGCGTCATCTCGTCGTCGCGCAACGCCTGGCCGTGCGGTTCGTCGTCCTCGGGAATGTCCTTCTCGAGCGACGCGGTCTGCTCGAGCGCGCCGGTGGTTTCCAGCGAATCGACATCGAGTCCCAGATCGTCGAGCGACAGCTCCGCCGTCTGCTCGGCGCGGCCCGACAGCTGCTCATCGAGCTTGTCGCGCACCGTCTGCGCCGACCGGTCGAGCATCGGCGATTCGATCGTCGGCGTTTCCTGCGTGCGTGCCAGCGGATCGATCTCGCGGGTCGGCTCGTCGTCGCGTTCAGGTTGCGGCTCGTCGAGCAGGAAATCCAGATCGGAACTGCCCCCGGCGGCTTTGCGTTCGCCGCTGCCGAATTCCATGTCGAGCGCATTGCCCGCATCGGCTTCGGGTTCGGCAAACAGATCCAGATCGACGCGGTTCTCGCCGCCTTCCAGATTCACGTCGACCAGGTCGACGCGGCCGGCGCTGCCGTCGGCCTTGAACATCGGATCTTCCGCAGCGATCTGGCGCCCCATGATGGCGACCTTGTCCCACTCGCCCGCGGCCTCCTGGTCGCGCGTGGCGTGCAGCTCGCGTGCCGTGTCGAGGAACAGATCGCGATTGCCCCAGACGAAGTAGATCTCGAGCAGCTTCAGCTTGAGATCGCGACGCTCGGGTTCGCGCTCGATGGCGATCTTCACCAGATCGGCGGCCTGGTCGTAGAGACCGTAGGCCATGTGGAAATCGGCTTCCGCCAGCGCATCCTGCTGATCGAAGCGCACCGACGTTTCGCTGCTGAGCGTGTCGTCGACGGGCTTGGGCTCGGCGATCGCGACCGGTGCCGCCGCAGGACGCACCGCAGTGTCCTTGCGGACAGACGTCACGGGTGCGGGCTCATCCTCGAAGTCGGCCAGCGGCTCGTCGGCGATATCGTCATCGACGCTGAACACGTCCGCACGGCTGCGGGACGCAGTCGCAGCCGCTCGCGCGGGCTCGTTGAAACGGGGTTCGAATGCGGCTGGCGCAAAGGCATCCAGATCCGGTCCTTCGTTCGCTTCGCGGCGACGCTTCAGGAACATGAAGATGAGACCAATGACCAGCAGCAGGCCGGCAACGATCGGAACCCAGAAGAATTCGCCGATGCGATCGATCAGCGACGGGGCCGGCGCTTCGACGGGCTGCGGCTGCGGACGGACAGGCCGCGTGGCTTGCGCCGGCTCCTCAGCCGGGGCAGGCGCCGCTTCCGTCGGCGTCTCGGCGGCCGGTGCTTGCTCAACCGGTGTTTCAGGCTGTGCGGCCGGAGGCGTTTCCGACACGCCCTGCTGCACGTCCGACAGACCGGGGCTGGCGACCTGGAGTCGCTTGTCTTCGGCAGCCGGCGTCGTTGCCGATCCGGTACCTGCAGATGCCGCCGGCGTCTGCTCGGCAGCAGGTGCAACGGGCACTGCGGGCGCCGCCGGCTCTTCCGGCGTCACCAGGCGCAGGCGCGTGGATTCATCTTCGGAGGCCGTACGGAACGAACTGCTCCAGGCTTCCTGTTGCTGGGCCACTTCGGCCGAGGCTTCCGAACGCGAAATGGATTCGATCTCGGCAAGGTCCGGGACGCGCAGCACGCTGCCGGCCTTGAGGCGATTGATGTTGCCGGCGAAGGCTTCGGGATTCGCGCGGAACAGCGCGATCATCGTCTGGTTCTGTGCGCCGGCCGATGCGCTCGGATTCACCTGGCGTGCGATGCGCGACAGCGTGTCGTTGCGCTGGACTTCGTACGTGCCGCCGACGGCTGCCGGTGCGGACACGGGTGCGGTGGGCTCTTCCTGCGTCACCGACTCGGGCGCCGGGACGGGACGCGTCGGTTCGGCAGGCGCGCGTTCGATGCGACCTTCGGTGCGCGCACCGGATTCCGGCGCAGTCACCGGGCGATTCTGTTCGGGCTGCGACGGCATGAAGACCGGCGGATCGAGCAGCACGGTGTATTCGCGCAGCAGCCGGCCGCGGCCCCAGCTCGCTTCCACCAGGATCGTGACGAACGGTTCGGTGACCGAGCGGTTCGACGTGACCTTGATCGTCACCTGGCCGTCGCGCGTGCGGCTGACGGCGAAATCGAAATTGGACAGGTAGGCGGGGCGATCGATGCCGTAACGCGCGAACATCTCATTGCTCGCGAGCGTCACCTTGAGCTCGGCCAGTTCCTCGCGGGTCGGCGCGATGACTTCGATGTCGGCATCGAAAGGCTGGTTGAGTGCCGAGTTGAGCCGGATTTCGCCCAGGCCGAGCGCATACAGCGCCGTAGGGGACAGCATGGCGCCCGTCAGCAGCAGGCGCGGCAAATATCTTCTCATCAGCTCTCCCGACCGTGTCCTGGGCATCCCTAGTTTCTGCCGGCTGGTTACTTAGTTATGTAATGGGATCGGCGCGACACTTTCTTGGATCAAAAGCTCATGTGCTTCATGACCTTGCGCGCGCAAATATAGCTTACAGGTAATCTTTTACCAAAATCTCGGCGATCTGGACGCTATTTAAAGCAGCTCCCTTGCGAACGTTATCGGACACAATCCACAAATTCAGACCCCGATCGTGGCTGATGTCCTCCCGGATTCTGCCAACGTAGACTGGGTCCGTTCCGGCCCCTTCGGTGACTGGTGTGGGATAGCCGCCCGGCTGCCTTTCATCCAGTACGACAACCCCCGGCGCCCGCGACAGCAGTTCCCTGGCATCGGCCGCGGACAGCTTGCGACGGGTTTCGATATGCACCGCTTCCGAGTGGCCGACATAGACCGGCACGCGGACCGCGGTGGCATTCACGCGAATGGACTTGTCCTCGAAGATCTTCTGGGTTTCCCAGAACATCTTCATTTCTTCCTTGGTGTAGCCGTTGTCCAGGAACACGTCGATCTGCGGCACGCAGTTGAAGGCGATCTGCTTGGCGATGACCTTCGCCGTGGCCTTCTCGCCTTTTGCCAGCGCCGCCGTCTGGGTGCTCAGCTCGTCCATCGCCTTCTGACCGCCGCCGGAGACGGACTGGTAGGTCGCGACGTTGATGCGTTCGATCTGGGCCGCGTCGTGCAGCGGCTTCAATGCCACCAGCATCTGCATGGTCGAGCAGTTCGGGTTGGCGATGATGTTGTGCCGGCGATAGCCCGCGATGGCATGCGGATTCACTTCGGTCACGACCAGCGGGATGTCGTCCTGGTAACGGAACTGCGAGGTGTTGTCGACCACGACGCAGCCAGCCGCGCCGGCCCGCACCGCATGCACTTTCGAGACGCTGGCGCCGGCCGAGAAAAGACCCACCTGGGCCTTTGAAAAATCGAATGTTTCGACGTCGAGCACGGGCACGTCGGCACCGTTGAAACGGATGCTCTTGCCGACCGAGCGCGCGCTGGCCAGCGGGTAGAGCTTGTCGACCGGAAACCTGCGTTGCTCGAGGATCGACAACATGGTCTGGCCGACAAGGCCGGTCGCACCGAGAACGGCGACGTTCCAACTTCTGCTCATGGCGCCCGTGAATTCCTGAACTGCCTGGGACTGATCTGATCGAGGCTCGTGCCGCGCAAGCCGAGCACGGCGCAAATCGTGGCGAACACTACAATAATGGCCGCGGTGACATAAGATGCTCGCGCTGAAACTGCTGCCCAGATCACACCGGCCAGCAGGCTCCCGGCCAGCCCTCCCCCGCCATAAGCGACGCTGCTGAACAACGACTGTCCCGTGCTCTGCAACGCCGGCGGGAATTCGCGATGCGCCGTCAGCACGATCGCAAAGTGCAGTACCGCGAAACTCAGGCAGTGCAGCAGCTGCGAGGCGGCCAGCAGCACGGGATGCGCGACGAACCACGCGACGACCATCCAGCGCACGGCCGTACCCGCCGCTGCCGCAATGAACAGCGTGCGGATCGAAAAGCGCGTCAGCAGCGACTGCCCCATCGCAAAGACGGCGACCTCGGCCAGCACGCCGAGCGCCCACAACAGGCCGATGGTCGATTTGTCGTAGTGGTTCGTCTCAAGCCAGATCGAGAAAAAGGCGTAGTACGCGCCGCTGCTCATGACCACGAGCGTGGCAACGACGAGTGCGGCGACGACGCCGCGCGAACGCACGATCGAGCCCAGTTCCCGCAGCGAGATGCGATCCGCCGTCGTCGCCATCGGCGGGACCGTCAACGTCATGAGAAAGGCACCGATCATCGGCGGCAGCGCGAGCCACGGCACCCATCGATAGCCCGCCTGGTCGAGAATGAATCCGCCGACGGACGTCACGACGATGAAACCGACCGACCCCCACAGTCGCAGCCGTCCATAGCGATGCGATTGCGTGCCGAGATGATGCAGGGCATGCGAGTCGAACAGCGGAATGACGGCATTCCAGAATGCGCCGAACAACAGGCTGAGCAGGCCGAACGACAGCAGGCCCGATTGCAACGGGAACAGGGCAAAACACACGACGGCCAGCGCCGCCGATATCTGCAGCACGCGCGTCGGGCGTTTCGTGGCGTCGGCGATCCAGCCCAGCATCAGCGGTACGACGGCGCGAGCCGCCGACACCAGTGCAATCAGCAACCCGATTTCGACCGGTCCGAAACCGCGCAGCGCCAAGTACGGACTCCAGAACGGCGCGAATATCCCGACGGCGCCGAAGTACATGAAGTACCCGGCGGCGAGACGCAGCGAATCGGAGTTCACTCGTGCGCGGGAATGATCGGCGTGGCGGAGACGACGTCGCCGTTCTGCGCACGATGCCGCAGATAGTGGTCCATCAGGACCAGCGCCAGCATCGCCTCGGCGATCGGCGTGGCGCGCAGGCCGACGCAGGGATCGTGACGGCCGGTCGTGATCACGTCGGTCACATGGCCGTCGAGATCGATGGTCTGGCCGGGAATGGTGATGCTCGACGTCGGCTTCAGCGCAATGCTGACGACGATGTCCTGGCCCGAGGAAATGCCGCCCAGCACGCCGCCGGCATTGTTCGAACGAAACCCTCGCGGCGTGAGTTCGTCGCGATGCTGCGAACCGCGCTGCTCGACCGACGCGAAGCCCGCGCCGATCTCGACGCCCTTCACCGCGTTGATGCTCATCATCGCGTAGGCGATGTCGGCATCGAGGCGATCGAACACCGGTTCGCCCAGTCCCACCGGCACGCCGGTGGCGATCACGGTCACGCGCGCGCCGACGGAATCGCCGTCGCGACGCAGGGCGATCATGTAGTTCTCCAGCTCTTCGAGCCGCGACGGATCGGGGGAGAAGAACGGATTGTCGTAGGCCGCCTCGATGTTCTTCGGTTCGAGCTCGAGCGGACCGAGCTGCGCGAGATAGCCGCGGATGTTCAGCGACAGCCGCTGTCTGAGGTACTTGCGCGCAATGGCACCGGCGGCCACCCGCATCACCGTTTCGCGCGCCGAGGAACGACCGCCGCCGCGATAGTCGCGGAAGCCGTATTTCTGCTGGTACGTGTAGTCGGCGTGGCCGGGACGGAAGCGATCCTTGATCTTTTCGTAGTCGCGCGAACGCTGGTCTTCGTTGTGGATCAAGAGGCCGATGGGCGTACCGGTCGTGCGACCTTCGAACACGCCGGAGAGGATCTGCACGCGATCGGGTTCCTGGCGCTGACTGGTGTGGCGCGACGTGCCCGTTCGGCGTAAATCCACGAACGGCTGGATGTCAGCCTCCGACAATTCCAACCCCGGCGGACAGCCATCGACGATGCAGCCGAGCGCAGGCCCGTGGCTCTCGCCGAAGGTCGTGACGGTGAACAGTGTGCCTAACGTGTTGCCGGACATGTGATGGGTGACAGGCTGCTGGCTACTGGCCGCTGGCCGGAAAAGAACGGGGTCGGGATTCTAGCGTCATCGACGCTGCGACAGCGGCTTGAGTTGATCGGCAGTGAGAAGAAACACACCGCCCCCGCCCCGCTCGAACTCCAGCCAGGTGAACGGCACGCGCGGAAAGGCATCGACCAGTGCGTGCTCGGAATTGCCGACTTCGGCGATCAGGATGCCGTGCGGCTCGAGATGATCGACCGCCTGCGCCAGGATGCGCCGGACGATATCCAGGCCGTCATCGCCGCCATACAGGCCGAGCCGGGGTTCGCGCTGATACTCGTCGGGCAGTCCCGCCAGTTCTTCGCTGCCGACATAGGGCGGATTCGTCACGATCACGT
Organism: uncultured Steroidobacter sp.; assembly: GCA_937864115.1. Classification (GTDB taxonomy): domain Bacteria; phylum Pseudomonadota; class Gammaproteobacteria; order Steroidobacterales; family Steroidobacteraceae; genus Steroidobacter. Next base: position 58,797 of record CALMII010000005.1, read on the forward strand.
CGTAGCGGCGACCCGCGACGCCGTCGAAAACATCCGAGCGCACCGCACGCACGCGGTCGACCACGTGATGGCGCTCGATGTTGATCTTCGTGACGGCCAGGGCATCGTCCGAAATATCCGCGGCATCGACCTGGGCCTGCGGCAACGCCAGTGCCGCCGCGATGGCAATGCAACCCGATCCCGTGCCGATGTCCAGCACCGAACGGATGCGGTCGGCATCGATCCACGGCTCGAAACCCGCTTCGATCAGTTCCGCGATGGGCGAGCGCGGCACCAGCACGCGCTCGTCGACATAGAACTCATGCCCCGCGAACCACATGCGATGCGTCAGATACGCGACCGGCACGCGCTCGCGGATGCGACGCTCGAACAGCTGCAGCACTTCCTCGCGCTGCCGCGAACTCAGTTCGCGCGCATAGACCTTGGGCGCATCCTCATGCGACAGACCCGCCCCGAAAAACACCAGTTCGGCCGCCTCGTCGACGGCATTGTCGGTGCCATGGCCGAACCACACGTCCGCCATCGAGAACTGGCTGGCGCCATGACGGATCAGGTCTTCGACGGTGCGGAGTTGCGGGGCGTTGGGCATGTGAGATCGGACGTGGCAGATTTCGGGGCAGAGATCCTGGGCGGTACCGTGCAATAATCCGCGGCCTCGAATTTCCGGGCGAACATCGCCGTTCTCCAGCAATGTCCCGCAAGCAATCCATCGCCATCGCCGCTGTCGTCGCCATTGTAGCCATTGCCAGCGGCATGCTGCTGGCGCGCTCGGTCCTGAATCCGCGCGGCGGTGCCCAGCTCGGGCTGGCGCAGGCGACCGCACTCGAACCGGCGCGCGCCCTGCCGACCTTCAAACTCATCGATCAGAGCGGCGGCGCCTTCGATGCCGCACGATTGCAGAATCGCTGGAGCCTGCTGTTTTTCGGCTTCACGCACTGCCCCGACGTGTGCCCGACCACCCTCGGCGTGCTGGCGCAGACCGAAAAGCTGCTCGCGGACCTGCCGGAATCCCGGCGACCGCAGATCGTGCTGGTCTCGGTCGATCCAAAACGCGACACACCGGAGCAACTCGCGTCTTACGTGAAGTTCTTCAGCCCCTCGTTCACCGGCGTCACCGGCACGCAGGATGACATCGACGCATTCACCCGTGCGCTCGGCGTTCCCGTCGCCACCAGCCCGCTGCCGAACGGCGACTACACCGTCGATCACTCCGCCGCGCTGTTCCTGGTGAATCCCGCCGGACAGCTGCGTGCACTGTTCTCCGGCCCGCACACCGCCGCCGTCATCGCAGACGACTATCGTCGCATCGTCGAGGCCGGCTGATCCCTGCATGACCGAACGCATTCCCGATTCCGACACCCCCGCGACGCTCGGCGACCGGCTTTTCGCCGGACTGCAGTACGTCCTGCCGAAACATCTGCTCTCACGCCTGATCTATGCCGTCATGCGCTCGGAGTCGCCGACGGTGCGGCGGCTCATCATCGCGAACTTCCTGCGCGGCTATGAAGTGAACATGGCGGAAGCAGCGCAGTCCGATCCGTTCGCCTATCGCAGCTTCAACGATTTTTTCACGCGCGCACTGCGTCCCGGCGCGCGGCCCATCGATGCCGCGAACGACTCCATCGTCAGTCCCGTCGACGGCACGCTCAGCCAGCGCGGCCCGATCACCCACGGCAAGCTGCTGCAGGCCAAGGGGCACGACTACACGCTGCACGAACTGCTGGGCTCCGACCCGGGCGCCGCGCAGGCCTATCTCGATGGCACCTTCGCCTGCATCTATCTCGCGCCCTACAACTATCACCGCATCCACATGCCGGTCGCGGGCAAGGCGCTCAGCACCGTGTACGTTCCCGGCGATCTGTTCAGCGTGAATGCCGCGACCGCGCGCACCGTGCCGCGACTCTTCGCGCGCAACGAGCGCGTCATCTGCGAATTCGACACCGATTTCGGCCGGATGGCGCTGATCCTGGTCGGCGCGCTGTTCGTCGGCAGCATGGAGACCGTGCATTGCGGCGAGATCAATCCACCGCCGCGCCGGCGCAAGTCGCCCATCGTCATCGATCGCGGTGTCGGACGAACCTTCGCCAAGGGCGAGGAACTCGGGCGCTTCAACATGGGCTCGACGGTCGTGCTGCTGTTCCAGAAAGACCGGATGCGCTGGGAAACCTCGCTGACGCCGATGGAGAAGGTGGTGCTGGGGACAGCAATAGGAAGGGCAGGGTGACGGAAGTCACGAAAGTGACGAAAGTCACGAAGACCACTACCCGACTTTCGTCACCTTCGTGACTTTCGTCACCTTCGTGACTTTCGTGACCCTCGTGACTTTCGTCATATGACCTGGAAACCCGCCGCCCCGATCGCGACGCTCGAAGTCCGTGCCAGCATGCTGCGCGCCGCGCGCGAGTACTTCACGGCAACGCGCGCGCTCGAAGTCGAGACACCGACGCTGAGCGCCGCCGGCGTCACCGACGTCCACCTCGCCAGCGTCGCGGCAACGGCAGTCGATCGACCGCGTTACCTGCATACCTCGCCCGAATACGCGATGAAGCGTCTGCTGGCCGCAGGCTGCGGCGACCTCTGGCAGATCTGCCGCGTGTATCGCGACGGCGAATCGGGCCGCTGGCACAACCCGGAATTCACGCTGATCGAGTGGTATCGGCTCGGCATCGACCATCACGCGCTGATGTCGGACGTCGAGCGTCTGGTCGGCGCGGTGCTACCGGCCTCGCGTCATGTCGATCGCTCCGAACGGCTCACCTATCGCGAAGCCGTGCAGCTTCACGCCGGTGTCGATGCGTTCAACGACCCGAATGCCGTACTGATTGCCCGGCTGGAAAGCGCCGGCATCGAAGTGCCCGCCTCGATCCGCGCCGATCGCGACGCATGCCTCGATCTGATCATGAGCGTGCTGGTCGGCCCGCAGCTCGGTCACGATCGACTGACGTTCATCTACGACTACCCGGCGTCACAGGCCGCGCTCGCACAGATCCGCGGGCCGGTCGCCTCGCGCTTCGAGGCGTATCTCGATGGCATCGAACTCGCGAACGGTTTCCATGAACTGGGCAACGCCGCGGAACAGCGCGCGCGTTTCGAGCAGGATCTCGTACAGCGCCGACAACGTGGACTGCCGCCGATGCCCATCGACGATTACTTCCTCGCCGCGCTCGAGTACGGATTGCCCGACTGCTCCGGCGTGGCACTCGGCTTCGATCGCCTGGTCATGTGCGCCGTCGGCGCGAAACACATCGACGAGGTAATCGCTTTTCCGTTCGAGAGAGCGTGACGAGAGGGCTTGGCCATGCACGAGTCGAGCATCAGCCGCGACCTGCCGAAACCGCAGTTCTATGCCGAACTGGCGCGCGAACTGCGTTCGCTGACTGCCGGTGAACCGGACGTCATTGCGAATCTCGCCAACGCATCTGCGCTGCTTTTCCATTCGCTGCCCGATCTCAACTGGGCGGGCTTCTATCTGCTGAAAGATGGCGAACTGGTGGTCGGCCCCTTCCAGGGCAAACCTGCCTGCGTACGTATCGCGATGGGCAAAGGCGTCTGCGGGACGGCGGCCGCGCGGCGCGCCACCGTGCTCGTGCCGAACGTGCACGAGTTTCCGGGCCACATCGCCTGCGACTCGGCGTCGAACTCGGAAATCGTCGTGCCGATGATTGCCGGTGACGAACTGGCGGGTGTGCTGGATATCGACAGCCCGAAGCTGGGACGCTTCGATGCCGAGGATCAGGCGGGGCTGGAGGAGTTCGTGGCAGTGCTGATGGCTGCCGTCATTCGCTCTGGCTCTGCCTGTGGGGCCGGCTTCAGCCGGCCCCCGGAACCGTCAGGCTGAAGCCTGACCTACAAAAAGAATCAGCCCTTCGCGCGCGCGATGTACTCGCCCGTCCGCGTATCGACACGAATCAGTTCACCTTCGTTGATGAACAGCGGCACGCGCACGACGGCGCCGGTCTCCAGCTCGGCCGGCTTGCCGCCGCCGGTGGCGGTGTCACCGCGCACACCCGGATCGGACTTCACGATCTTGAGTTCGACATGCGCCGGCGGGGTGACGTTGAGCGGCACGCCGTTCCACAGCATCACGACGCACTCCATGCCGTCCTTCAGCCACTTCATGGTGTCGCCTACCGCTTCCTTGCCGGCGGTGTACTGCTCGAACGTGTCCGGCACCATGAAGTGCCAGAACTCGCCGTCGGCGTAGAGATACTGCATGTCCGTTTCGACGACGTCGGCGGCTTCCACCGTGTCGCCCGACTTGAACGTGCGTTCGATGGTGCGACCGGTCTTCAGGTTGCGCACGCGGACGCGATTGAAGGCCTGACCCTTGCCCGGCTTGACCATCTCGTTCTCGACGATCGAATACGGATCGTTCTCGAGAATGATCTTGACGCCCGACTTGAACTCGTTGGTGGAAATGCTGCCCATGGAATGAGGTCGCCTGAGTCGATTGCTGAATTTCTTGACACTGTCATTGCCCGGGCATCGCAGCGTGTGACTGCAAAAAACCGATCTGCGAGAATCCGGCCCGCTTTAGGGGGCCCCAGGCCCGGAAAAAGGGCGCAGATGATAGCCGCAAGCACACACACAGGCCAACTGGCAGGCCAGCACGGCGGCGAATGGCCGCGCCAGCGCTGGCAGCAGGCGCTGGCCGACGCCGTGTCCTCTGCCGCCGAGCTTTGTGAAATCCTCGGCCTGGATCCCGCGCTGGCCGTTCCGGCCTCCCGCGTCGAGGGATTTCCCCTGCGGGTGCCGCGGGGTTTCGTGGCCCGCATGCGACGCGGCGATCCTCGCGATCCCCTGCTCCTGCAGGTCCTGCCGACCGGCGCCGAATCCATGGCGGTCGCCGGCTTCGTGACCGATCCCGTCGGCGACAAGGCGAGCCGGGCGGGCACGGGCGTGCTGCACAAGTACCAGGGCCGCGCCCTGCTGATCGCGACGGGCGCGTGCGCCATTCATTGCCGCTACTGTTTTCGCCGCCACTTCCCCTATGCCGAGGATTCGGCGCTCGCCGACGGCTGGCGCGGCGCCATCGACCACCTGCAGTCGGATCCGTCCATCAGCGAAGTGATCCTGAGCGGCGGCGATCCGCTCAGCCTCAGCGACCGGCGGCTCGCGCAGCTGACCGATACACTCCTGCGAGTGCCGCATGTTCGCCGCCTGCGCATCCATACGCGCCAGCCCATCGTCCTGCCGGAGCGCGTCGATGCCGGCCTGCTGAAGTGGCTGTCAGACCTGCCCCTACAGAAAGTGATGGTTCTGCATGCCAATCACGCCAACGAGATCGATGCGCAGGTCGCAGCCGCCTGCCGGGATCTGCTTGCATGCAATGTCACGCTGCTGAATCAGTCGGTCCTGCTCGCCGGCGTGAACGACTCCGTGGACGCACTGGCGCAGTTGAGCGAAGCACTGATGGCGATCAACGTGCTGCCCTACTACCTTCATCTGCTGGATCGCGTCCAGGGTGCGGCGCACTTCGAAGTCGACGAAGCCACCGCCCTGCGACTGCACGCCGGACTGCTGGAACGCCTGCCCGGCTACCTGGTCCCGCGTCTGGTCAGGGAAGTCCCGGGCGCGCCATCCAAGACGCCCGTCACGTTCGCCGGCGGGGGTTGCTGAGACAATCGGGGAGTTGGTCGAAGCCCATTTCGCTGGAGTTCCGCTTGGCCGAGCAAGCCGCCATTCCTCTGATCGTCCTGACCCGTCATCAGGACAATGTCGAGGCCCTCAACAGCACGCTGCGCAATGCGGGCCTCGCCGCGCACTGCAGCTGGATCCGCGAACTCAACGATCTGGGCGACGCCCTTGCGCAGATCAATCCGCACCTGCTCGTCGCCTTCGTCGGACCGGACGCGTCCGACACCGCGAAGGTGATGTCCGTCGCCACGCAGTTCGGCAACGGCACGCCGGTGATCATCGCGCGCGATCAGGTCGACGAAGACATCATGGCGGCCGCCATGCAGCAGGGCGCCCGCGACGTCGTCACCCTGCGCAATCCGGTGCGACTGCAGGCCGTGGTTTCACGCGAAGTCGAGGCGCATCGCCAGGCGCGCTCGCTGAACAACACACTGCATTCCGCGCGCGAATACCGCGCGCAGCTCAAGTCCTTCATGGCCGGTTCGGCCGATGCGATCGCCTACGTGCAGGAAGGCATCCTGGTGGATGCCAATCCGGCGTGGATCGAGCTGTATGGTCACGCCGCCGCGGACATGATGATCGGCATGCCGTTGATGGACATCTTCGATCCCTCCGCCCACACCGCCATCAAGGGCGCACTGGTGGCCTGCATGCAGGGCAAGTGGTCGGACCATTCGCTGCGCGCCTCCGCGTTGCTCAATGACGGCAGCTCGGTGCCGCTCGACATCGAACTCACCATCGCCGAGTTCGACGGTGATCCGGCCGTCCGCCTGTGCGTGCCTTCGCAGAAGAAGGACGCCGGCAATCTCGACGAACAGCTCACCGACGCCCTCGAACACGACGCCGCCACCGGCACGCTGCAGCGCAAGTTCTTCGTGCAATGGCTGAAGGAATCCCTCGCCCACCCGATCAAGGCGGGCGTGCGCCATCTCGTTTCGATCCAGCCGGATCGGCTCGATGCCCTGGCCGACGATGTCGGTCCGCTCAGCTTCGAAGAGTTCATCGGCCAGTTCGCCGGCATCATCAACGAAGTGCGCCAGCCCAACGACCTGGTCGGCCGCTTCGGTGACGGCAACTTCATGCTGTTGATGGAACGCGGCACCACGCGCGACATAGAGACCTGGGCGCGCCAGCTCATTCAGAAGGTCGCCACGCAGGTATTGCGCGTCGGCGACAAGCAGATCTCGTGCACCTGTACGGTCGGCATCGGCATGATCGACCCGCGCCAGCCGGATGCGGCCGCCTCGATCAACGACGCCATCGCCGCACGCCTCAACGGTCACGAAGCCGGCGGCAATCGCGTGCACCTGATCGATCATCTCGAAGAAGACACGCGCCAGCAGGCGGCCGATGAAATCTGGGTGAAGCGCATCAAGGCCGCGCTGATGGAGAACCGTTTCCGGCTCATGCAGCAGCCGGTCGCAAGCCTGCTGGGCGGCGAGCGCGGCATGTACGACGTGCTGGTGCGCATGATCGACGAGCAGGGCCAGGAAGTCCTGCCCGGCGAATTCATCGCCGCCGCCGAACGCAACGACCTGATGAAGAACATCGATCGCTGGATCATCGGCGCGGCCATGTCGGTGTGCGGCAGCCGCAAGATCGACCGACTGTTCGTGCGCCTGTCGAAAGACTCGATGCGCGACAAGTCCCTGCTGCAGTGGCTGGCGAACCAGCTCAAGGCCACGCGCATCGATCCGTCGCACATCGTGTTCCAGATCAGCGAACAGAACGCGACCGAATATCTCGCCGACACCGCCGAACTCGCCGCTGGCCTGCGCAAGGCGGGATTCCAGTTCGCCATCGAACACTTCGGCACCGGCCGCGATCCGCAGCGCCTGCTCGCCCACCTGCCGCTGAACTTCGTGAAGATCGACGGCACCCTGATGCAGGGTCTCGCGGTCGACCAGGGGCAGCAGCAGAAAGTGCGCGACTTCGTCGATCAGGCCCGCGGCCGCAGCATCAGCACGATTGCCGAACGCGTCGAAGACGCGAACACCATGGCGGTGTTGTGGCAGCTCGGCATCGAGTTCATTCAGGGGTATTTCGTGAATGAACCCGAGCAGGTGGTGATGGGGTGAACCTGCCAGCCGGCCGATACCCGGCATCGGGCAATCAGCCCTCGAACACCTGCTCCAGCCGTTCGGCAAACAGCACGCGCTCGGCCCAGACAGCCAGTTCGCTTTCGGTGGCGGTTTGCAGATGCCGTTCGATGGCAGCGGGCAAGGGGCCGAATCTGGCCTGCAACTGGCGGCGCAGGAAATTGGTCTGGCCTTCGATTTTTCCCTCGGCCCTGCCTTGCGCCCTGGACTCGGCCTTCTCCGTCACTTCGTCATGCAGCGCGCGTTCGCGGACGAACGCCTGATGGCGAACCAGATCCTCGCCGGACAGGGTCTGTAAGCGCTCACGGGCTTTCCGGATTGCGGGGCGGTCGATGCGCTGCATGATGGCCTCCTCCTGCCAGTGCTTGAAGTACGCGATCCAGTCTGCCAGAGCGCCCCGGGCTTGGGAACGCAGCCGGTCGGCCTTCGGCAGTTCGATCAAATACAGTTGCAGCCGGCGGTCCAGCCGCACTTCGGGATAGCGGCGATCACGCAGTTCGAACGCCCAGCAGGCCTGACTCTCCTCGAACAGATCGAAATCCATCAGGTGAATGCCGACCACCGGCTGCACTTCGGTGTAGCTCTCGCCGGCCTGCAACTGCCGGCCCAGGGTGCGTGCCAGGTAGTAGAGGCTGCGCGAGGACCAGCCGGCGTGGACGCGGGTCTGCATTTCGATGTTGAACATCTGCCCGTCGATGTCGCGGGCGAGGATGTCCAGCACGATGAACTTGCCGCTCAGTTCTTCCGGGGCGATCTGCGGATTGAGGATCTGCAATTCGACGATGGGCGGCTCGTCGCTGCGCACGGCGTTGATCAGGTCGGCCAGCAGGTCCGGCGCCTCGGCGAACAGGCGCTTGAAGACGACGTCGAGCTTGGGATCGAGCAGGGATGGGTCGGGCATGCGTACGTCCGTGTACGTGATGGTCGGGGCGGCAGGCGTCACTGTGACGTCGAATCTCATGCTGTGTCGCTGCATTTGCGGGTGAAATCGGCAGATTTTCATCTGCCTGACGTGCGCGGCTTCGGGCGTAGAACGGCCTCGCCCGCTCGGTCGAGATCGAAACGGCCGTGCCGGGCGCGCCTGCGCTGTCACACTCGCTGCCCTCACCGGCTTATGCCCTTCGACGGGGCAATGGCTGCCCCACCGAGACCGAGGAGAAGTCCGTGGACATCATCGCGACCATTCAAGAAGCGCTGCGCATCGGCCGCGCGCACAAGTCTCTCTGGCTGTTCGGCCTCTGGGTCGGCTTCGGCACGCTGGGCGGCGGAGGCCGCGGGGGCGACAGCGCGCAGGCGCCGGTTGCGGTTGCTCCGCCCGAACCCGGCATCGTGCTCCCGCTGGTGTTCATCGGTCTCGCGGTCATCATCGGGCTCGTCATTCTGAAGTTCGTGAGCACGGGCGCGCTGATCGAGGGCGTGAAGCGGGCGCGCCGCAATGCTTCGCTGACGGTGCGCGAGGGGTTTCGCGAGGGTTGGGCACATTGCGGCGTGCTGTTTCGAATCGCCGTGCTGTACTTCGTCGCGAATCTCGTCAGCGTCGTGTTGCTCGCAGGGCCTGCAGTCCTCGCCGGCCGGCTCTTCGGCGACGGCCCCACGCACTTCATCGCGGTCGCTCTCGCCGTCATCGTCGGCGTGCCCTGGCTCGTGACGCTGTACCTGTGGCGAGCATTCGCCGAGCGCATTGCCGTGTTCGAGAACCGTCAGGCAATGGACGCGATACGCAAAGCGCGGCTGTTTCTGCACGGCCGCGTGCGGCTCGGTCTCAAGCTGCTCGTTGCGTCCTTTCTCGGCGTGCTATTCATCGGCGTGACGGGCCTCGCCATCGGCGTTCCCGTCGTGGCACTCCTCGTTGCCTCCTCCGCGCTCTGGGGCGTCATCGGCGCCGTGGCGCTCGGCGTGCCGACATTGCTGCCGGTGTTCTTCATCGTCATCGCGTTGATCGGCATCATGACGTCCTCGGTCTGGACGATCGGCTACCTGACGCAGGTGGAATCATGATGCTGAGCGGCACCCTCGGCACGGTGTTTTCAGCGTCGTGGCTGTCGTCGCTGCTGAAGGCGCTGTCGGCGTTGTCCGGCGCCGAGGCCGAACCGCTCGACGAGCCTGCCGTACTGCGGCTCGTCGAACTGGCGCGCTCCGGCGATCGTGCGGCGCGCCAGCGTCTCTATCGGCATCACGTCGACCGCGTGTTCCGCACCGTGCGCGGGTTGCTGCGCTCCGACGCCGAGGCCGAGGACGTCACGCAGGACGCCATGTTGATTGCGTTGACTTCGCTCAAGCGCTATTCGCCGCGCTCCGGCACTCCGTTCGCCGCCTGGCTGACGGCGATTGCCGTCAATACGGCACGCCGCCGCTTCCGCCGGCGCCGCCCCGAGATCACGGCGACCGGCGAACTGCCCGACGTGCCGGCGGCGGAAACCGATCCCGGCGACGACATCGACAGTGCGAAACAACGCGCCGCACTGCTTCGCGCCGTGGCGGAGCTCGAGCCGCGCGAGCGCGAGATCGTCAGCCTGCGCTACGGCGCGGAGCTGACAGCCGCCGAAATCGCAGCGCAGTTCCGCATGAAGCCCGCGAACGTGCGCAAGATCCTGGAGCGGGCGCGCAACCGCCTCGGCGAACGTGTCGATGCGATCATGAAATCAACCGGAGTATCGGCATGAACGAAACAGATCTCGCTGCGCTGTGGTCGCAGCTCGGGCCGGACTCGCGCCGGCGCGCGCGAATCGAGACACGCGTGTTCGAGTGGATCGAGGCGGGCGAAACGTCGCTGGCTGGCGAATGGTTCGGGTGGCTCAAGGTCGAACCCATCGCGGGCCTCGCGCTCGCCGCCGTCGGCGCCATGTCGCTCACCGTATTGACGCCGGTCGGCTGGATCACGGCGCTGGTCCTGGGCTGAGCGGCAGATTGAAACTCTGCGTTGGATACGGCGATCACAGAGTCCGCCATGCAGATCATGCGTGCGAATTGAAATTCCCGTCCGCCCTATCTATCCCCCAAAGGCACACTTTCAATCGGGTTTCCCGCCGCTTGCCCGCGCGTCGCCTTCCAGCATCGCGAGCGCATCGATCTCGCGCTGCCATTGCGCCGCCCGAGCGCGCCCTTGAATCACGAGAACGACGTACAGGAATGCGAAGCAGCCGATCAGGGCGATCGGAATCGACCAGTCCGGTTGGGCTCGCGAATACACCACGCCAAGAGAGAACAACACGAAGCCGGGAATCGCGAGGCCAATGCCCCACGGCCACGACAGCACGATGTCGCGTTGCCGTTCGAGTTGCCGGCGATGATGCGCGACGCATGCCTGCGCGCCATCCTCCCATGGGTTCTCTTCCCGTTGGATGAAGCCGAATCGATACAACCCGTGCATGCAGTAGATCGCCCATGCAGCCATCAACGCAGCACCCAGGCGCAGCAGCAGGTTCGAGACCATCAGCACGGCGCCGCCGCAGCCAGCCAGCACCAGCGCGAAACTCACGTAATCGCGAAAATTGCGACGACGAATCTCCTTCTCGAACTGTTCCATCCGCGCGCGAAGCTGTGCCGCAGACAGATGCAACGGATGAGTGACCTGGCCGGCCCAGATCGCTTGCAGCGTGCGCGTGCCGTCCTCTGTCATTTTGACGCTCCTCGGAAATGCTGTTGCAGGATCTTTCGGGTGCGATGAATTTTCTGCGCGACGTTGTTGGGTGAGAGGCCGATCACGTCGGCAATCTCGGCCGATTCGAAGCCTTCGAGGTGCAGCAGCATGATCTACGTGACGTTGCCCGCCTGCGTGAAGCTGGGCTGCACGAAGCCCCAGAACGGCGACGGCACGGTGTAGGTGGCCGGCACGCGCACCGTTTCATACGGTCCGTACGCGGCGGCGGTGCGGCCGCGGTTGTCGGATTCCGCGTAGCCGTACTTCAGCCAGGCGTCGAACGTCTCGCCGATGTTCGCTTCGAGCTGTATCTCGGCGTAGATGCCGTCGGTGACGCCGCCTTCGTCGGGACCGCCGGACACGTTGGTGAAATAGCCTTCCGTCTGGTCGGTCTTCACCGCCGCGACGCGATAGCGCAGGCTGTCGGTGATCGGACCGCTCAGCGCGCCCTGGATCGTGCTGCGATCGTAGCTGCCGTAGCTGGCGCGGACTTCCCCGCCGAATTCATCGGAGGGCCGCTTCGACACCACGTTGATCGCGCCGCCGATGGAATTGCGGCCGTACAGCGTGCCCTGCGGACCGCGCAGCACCTCGACCCGCTCGACCAGCAGCGGCGACTGCGCCGCTTCGACCGTGCTCGCCGTGTAGACGCCGTCGTAGTAGACGGCGACGCCGCCTTCGGACGCCACGTTGTTGGTGAGCCGCCCGATACCGCGAACGCTGACGCGATCGGCCGAGCTCGAATACTGCATGCCCGGCGTGAAGTTCGAGATGCCCTAGACGCTGACGATGCCGACTTTCTCGCGAAGATCGCTGGTGTAGGCGGAGACCGCCACCGCCACGTCCTGCAGGTCCTGCGTGCGCTTCTGCGCCGTCACGACGACCTCTTCGAGCGTCGATCCGCGGACATTCTCCTGCGCAATGGCTGCGCTGCCGAAACCCAGGAACCCGCTGCATGCTGACAGCAGCACGACGGACTTTCTGTCGATCATGTATCCCCCTTATTCGATCGATTGTTCGATCGTTATGTGTATTGCCCGACCATCGGCACTCTATGAATCGAACGGCGCAGCAGGCAACATCTTTTCATTCACCTGATTGAATGGTCGATGCAACTCCCGCCACCCCTGCAACGATGCGCCTTCATGCTTCAAACGACTGAAATTCATGCATATCTCTTTGTTCGCAGCGTCTTCGCGAGAAGCTTTCGAGCGAATTCGCACATATCGACAACCCGAAAAATTCATTGCCACGCCCCGATCGACGCGAGTTCATAGCGACGATCGTCACAGCCTCACCGAACGATCCACGAATACACGGAGACACTGGTTCATGAAAATCACTTTCAGAAAGCCGCTGGCGCTGCTGGCGTCGCTGGCCTGCCTGGCATCGATGACCGTTCACGCCCAGGGGCGTGCAGCTTTCGAGGTTCCCGGCGACATCGCGAGCCGCAAGGTCGACATCTACAGCGAAGGCGTGAGGATGTCGGGAACGGTATTCGTACCGAAGAGCGCGAAGGCAGACGGCAAGTTGCCCTGCATCGTGCTCGCGCACGGCTGGGGCGGAACCGCGGCAGGCGCGTTCGGCGAGGCGGCGCTATTCGCGCAGAACGGATACTTCGCCCTCGCCTTCGACTACCGCGGCTGGGGCACGAGCGATTCGCGCGTGATCCTGACGCAGCCGGCGCCGGCCACGAAGAAAGACAACCGCTTCACGGCCGAAGTCCAGGAAATCCGCGAGGTGGTCGAACCCATTGCCATGGCAACGGACTGGCAGAATGCGATCCACTGGCTGCAGGGCGAATCGCAGTGCGACACCAGCCGCATCGGCCTGTGGGGCACGAGCTTCTCGGGCGGACTGGTCGCCTACGTGGCGGCACGGGATCACCGCGTCAAGGCCGTCTTCAGCCAGATCGGCGCCTTCGACGGCCGGCCCTGGGGACAGACGCCGGAGATGTATCGCGAGGCCACGCAGCGCGCCCGGGGCGAACTGGGCTATCCCACGCCGCGCGTCGTCTTCCGCTACCAGCATCGCGGCGCCGAGCGCACCCTGAACGGCTGGCCGATCGCCAGTCAGTTTGCGGAGTACGCGCCGGTCGAGGAGATCAAGCGCATGGGTGACATCCCGATGATGATCGTGATCGCCGAGCACGAAGAACTCTTCGACAACGCCGATCACGGCACCAAGGCATTCGAGCGTCACGTCGGCCCGGACAAGCAGATCGTCACGCTCCCCGGCATCACGCACTACGGCGCGTACGGCCCGGCCCGCCCCGAAGCGCAGCGGCTCGCGCTTTCCTGGTTCGGGAAATATCTGAAACCCTGATGCAAAACTGACACCGCGGACGCACAATGCTCCGGCTCGGTCGGAGCATCCACGTCCGCGGAAAGGGCTGCGCCCACGACACGACGACCTCTCGTCAAGGTCCGTGTTTCCCTTATCTGCCTGAGCGGACGCAGGTATCTGATAAGGGGAATGCCATGTCCGACCCGCTTGGATCCTATCCTCACTTCCGCCTCAACTTCGAACAGCAGGGAAAACGCGCCAAGGAGCTGTTGAAGGCCGCGCGTGCGGGCGATCCCGACGCGCTTGCACGATTCAGATCACCGCCCCGGCTGGCCGAAGCGCAATACCTGATCGCGCAGGATCTGCGCTTCGAGAACTGGGCCGCGCTCAAGCGTCACATCGCGGCGATGACCCGCGAACGCGAATCCATTCAGGCACAGGCGGCGCTGCCGCCGGACGCACGTTCCCCACTCGATGGCGATCTGCGCACGCTCCACATCCGTTGCGGCAGCGATCTGCAGATGCCATTGCAGAACGCCGGCTTTGGCGGCGATTTTCATGAGCACAACTATCCCTACCTGATCGGCCCGGTGCGCGAAGGCCCCGGCTGTCTCGAACAGCGTGCACGCTTTCTGGTGGAGAACTACGCGGACTCTCGCGATCCGCCGCTGCAGTACGAAGCGGTGCTGCGCGGTCTGGAGCGCGATGAGCAGCGGTTGCACGAGTCCGCAGACTACGACCGCGTGGTGATCTGGTCAGAGTTCGACTGCTACGACCAGCTCGTGCTGGTGCGGCTGCTCGGACATTACGCGACGCACCGCCGCCCCGCACGACTGGAGCTGATCAACATCGGAGAATTTCCCGGCGCAATACGCTTCCTCGGCCTGGGACAACTGCCGCCGGAAGCGTTGCGCATGCTGTGGGCAAAGCGAAGCCAGGCGACGCCTGCCGCGCTGAAGCTCGGACTCGATACGTGGCGCGCGCTGATCTCGCCGGACCCGCGCGGACTTGCGCTCATCATGCGCAGCGGTACACGGGCCTTGCCGCTGCTCGCGAAGGCATTGCACCGCCACCTGCGCGAGCTGCCGTCGAGCATCAACGGCCTGTCGTTCACCGAAGAACTCGCACTGCAGCTGCTCGCCGAAGGCGAGATGAACCTCATCTACCTGTGGGGCCGCTCGACCTACGAGCGCGATCCGCTGCCCGGCCAGGGCGATCTCCAGCTCCGCGATCGTGTGCTGAACATGGAAGGTGCGAGTGCCCGCGTCTATGAGCGTCGTCCGGGCGTCGATCGACACGGAGAGGCCCGTCCGCCCTGGACCGATGTCTTCACGATCACCGATCTCGGCCGCGCGGTATTGAAAGGCGAAGTGGATTTTCTATCGCTGCAGCCGCCGGAACGTTGGGTCGGCGGCGTGCAGGTCGGGCCTGGATTGCCTGATTGGCGCTGGAATGAGGAATCGGGAGACGCGGCGTGCCGACAGGCGCGCGTGCGCTAGGAAATTCCTCCCAACCGGTTCAGCTCCGCCGCCACTTCGGCGGAGTGCTCGCCCAGCAGCGGCGCAGGCCGCTGCAGCGGCGGACGTGCGCCATCGATCCTGAACGGCGACGCCGCCACCAGGTGCCGCCCGACGAAGGCTCTTTCCATCTCGATGAAGTAGCCGCGACCGCTCAGCTGCGCATCGTGCAGCAGGACCTGCGATGGATTCACCGGCGCGGCAGGCACACCCATCGCCTGCAGTGCTTCCGCCGCCGCTTGTGCGGTTCTGTGCGTCGTCCAGGCCTGCAATGCCTCGATCCCCCTGCCGCCGACTGCATCGGCAAGCCGCTCGATGGTGGTTTCGTCGGGCGCCGCCACGGCCAGCCACGTATCGGGCTCGCGCGCAGCGACCACGCAGCACAGCGGCAGGCGCGCTCGCGCGTGTCCGGTTCGCGGGACCGGCGATCCGCGAACCTGTTCCGCGATGATGGCATCGGCACCGACCTGGAACAGACATGCCACCTGCGCCAGATCGATGTCGGCGCCGCCGAGCCGCGGCCGGGCATACAGCGCCGCCAGGATCGCGCTCGCGCCATACAGTCCGGCAATCGGATCGCCGAGCGCGATGTGCTGCTGACAGGGAGGCCAGGATGCCTCGCCGTTGACGAAGAGCAGGCCGGACGCCTGCTCCACGGTGGAACCGTACGCACGCAAGCCGGACAGCGGACCGCCATTGCCGAACGCCGGCATCGACAGGCTGATGATGCCCGGCCGCAGCTGGCGCTGACGGGACTGGCCGAGATCGAGCTTCTGCAGCACACCCGCCGCAAAGTTCTCGACGACGACGTCGGCCGCTGCAATCAGCGTCTCCGCCTGCTGCCTGCCTTCCGGCGTGGCGAGATTCAGATCGATGCCGCGCTTGTTGCGATTGACGTTGATGAAATTGAACTGCCGCTCGCGCGTCGTCGGATCGACCGTGCCGGCCTCCCAGCCGCGCCACCAGTCCGGCCGGATCTCGCATTCGATCTTCACCACGTCCGCGCCGAAATCGGCGAGCGTGCGCGCACACAGCGGACCGGCCCATCCCATGCTGAAGTCGACCACCCGCAGACCGCCGAGCGGACGCTCGACGCTGTCGGATCTCCACGCGGGAGCGGACGCGCCGTCATGGCGAATGCGATACGGCAGCGTCGGGCCGGCAACGCCGGATTCATCGAAGCGCGCAAAGGCATTGCGCTCCCGCCAGTGCTCGAGCGCAGGCAGATCGCCGGGATGATCGACCGGTGCGATGGGAATGCGATTGGCGATCCCGAGTTCGATCCACTCGCGCTGGGTGCGGCCGGCGATCACCGGCGCCAGGGCGCGATCCACTTCGTCGGCAATCATCAGCCGCTCATGCGCCGTGGCGAATCTCGGGTCATCGAGCAGATCCTCGCGATCGATCAGTCGGCACAGCGCGCGCCACTGCGCTGGCGTCAGGCACGTCAGGCCGATCCACCCGTCGCTGGTGCGATACGGAGCGCACGGATACGTCGGGACATATCGATTGATGCCCAGCCGGGGGGCGCCCACGCCCGTTTCCTGCGCGGCCAGCGCACCGTTTTCCGCGTAGCACAGCGCGGCCTCGAGCACATTGATGTCGATCCGGCGCCCGCGGCGCGGCGCGAACAACGTCGCAAGCGCCGCGATGAACGCGATCAGACCGGTCGTCACCTGCGGCCCATGCCCCTGCGGCAGCATCGGCGGTCCGTCCGCGGGACCGAAGAGAAACGCGGTGCCGCCCAGCGCGGCGATGATTTCGTCGCTGCCACGCCAGCCCGCGTAAGGTCCCTCCGGATCGAACCAGGTCATGGCGATGAGCGTCGCCTCCTCGGCGAGGCGCTCCGCGCGCTTCACGCACGCGGGATCGAGGCCCGCGAGAACGAAGTCGAAGCGCCCGCTGAATGCCCCTCGCTGCTTGCCGGCGTCCAGCCAGTCGCCGTAGGCGCGACCGCACTCCTCGCCGTATCCGATCATGGACGTCGACGGCGCCGCCACCTGATGCACCTGCGCCCCGAGCGCGCGAAACAGGCGTCCCGCGTAACGTACGGCGACGTCGTCGCCACACTCGAGCACACGCAGACCCTGCAACGGTTCGCTCATATCGTCGACCCCCCCTCGTGTTCCCGGAGCTGTTCCCCGGAGATTTACGTCTTCGATCGCGGCCAGACGATATCGCCGGCCGCACCGAATACCTCATCGTTGTGACGCCCGAGTGCGGGCGCCGGCCGCACCACCGGCGGTGCGCCTTCGGGAAACCTCACCGGCGCCGCGGGCGAACGATGCGACCCGTGTTCATCGTCGATCTCGACGAAGCAGCCGGCAGCCGCCGGCTGCGGATCCGTCGCGAACTCCCGCAGGGTCGACATCGGCGACCAGATGAGATCGGCGGCGGTGAGACGCTCGCCCGCCTCCGCGAACGTCATGCGCCCGATGGCTTCATCGACCATCGCGCGGATCGTGCGCACCTTGTCCATGTCGACGATCGGCAGCGCGAATGCGGGATCGTCGAGCACGTCGGCCCGGCCGATCAGCCGCATCACGGCCGGAAAACATCGCTCGCCGCGCTGCATGATGCACAGCCATCGATCGTCCGCCGTCCTGAAGAATCCCGAGATCGGACCCGGCCGCTGCGCGCGCGGCTGCGCCGTGACGACGTCGCCCGTGCGCAGCAGGATCGCGAGATCCCACCCGATCATGTAGGCGGCGGTGCGCGTCAGGCTCGCTTCGACCAGTCGGCCGCGGCCGGTCTGGTGGCGTTCATGCAGCGCCGCGAGTACGCCGGACAGCGCCGAGAGCGCGGTGGCGTGGTCGCCGAACCCGGGCCTGCAGGGAAACGGTTCCTGATCCGGCGGGATCGTCGATGCCGCCACGCCGCCGCGCGCCCAGAACGCGGTGATGTCGAAGGCCGGCAGGTCGCGGTCGGCACCCGTGAGACCGTATCCGGTGATGCTGCAGTAGATGAGACGCGGCGCTTCGTGGCGGATCGACTCGTAGTCGAGCTTCAACCGCGACAGCGCACCGGGACGCAAATTCGTGATGAAGACATCCGCCTCGCGCAGCAGCGACTGCAGGCGATCGCGATCGCCCTGCTGCGACAGATCGAGAACGACGCTGCGCTTGCCGCGATTCTCCATCGTGAACACGGGATGATCGTGCTGTTCGAGCATGTCCGGAACGAGCGTGCGCGTCGGATCGCCGGCAGCCGACTCGACCTTGATCACCGACGCGCCCCAGTCCGCCATGATGGCGGCGCATCCCGGACCTGCGATCCAGGTCGACAACTCGACGACTTTCAGCCCTTCAAGCAGCATGGTCACAACTCGGGTATCGATGAACGACGCGTGAGCCGTCCGGCACACGCAAGAGAAGTTTCGCGATGGACGATGCGTCGCAGCTTAGCTACTGCAAACGGGAGTGCAAGCATCACATGGCGTTCATTGCGACATGCCGATGCCGCACGCTGCATTCGCCGATGAAGACCGGATCGCTTCCGAGGCCTATATTCACGTCGTGTACGCGCCCTCGTCGACATGGCGAATCAACTCAGGAATTCCCCCATGACTCCAAGCCGACTTTCCTTCCTGCGTCTTCCGACTGCCCTGCTGCTGGCCGCATTGCCGCTGTTCAGCCAGGCGGGCGAGTTCGATCTCAGGAAGACGGAAAAAACAATGACGCAGCTGATCGAGCGGGAGATGCAGGCCAGAGGCATCGCCTCGGTTTCCGTCGCGTTGGTCAGGGGCGACGAGATCGTGTGGAAGGCCGCCTTCGGCTACGCGAACCTGAAGACCCGAACGCCGGCCACCCCCGACACGATCTACAGCACCGGCTCAACATTCAAATCGGCGACGGCGACAGCGATCCTGCAGCTGGCCGAGCAGGGCAAGCTGTCCCTGAGCGACCCGATCAACCAGTACCTCGGCGACAGCCGGGTTCAGGATCAGTTGCAGAGCGAGAAGCGGGTGACGTTCGAACACATCCTCTCGCACTGGTCCGGCCTGCGAAGCGGCGCCTCCGTCCAGCCGATCTGGAGCCGGCAACTGCCGCCGACCCTGGAGGAATTCACCGCCAGGCTCTACACGATCCGCGCGCCCGAGGAAAAGTGGGAATACAACAACTACGCCTATGGACCGGCGGGTCTTCTGGTGCAGAAGATTTCCGGCCAGGAGTACGAAGAGTACGTCGTCGAACACATTCTCAAGCCGCTCGGCGCGAAGACGGCGCATCCGGTCCGTCCTTCGCCGGAGATGGTCGAACTCATTGCGATGCCCTACGCGGCAGGCGGCTCCCGCGGCACGCCGACACCGGTGCCGCAGGTACATTTCGATGTCTATCCGGCCGGCGATCTCTACATGACCGCCGAAGACATGGCGCGCTACCTCGGCGCGCATCTCAATGGCGGCGTCTTCAACGGCCAGCGGATCCTCTCGGAAGAATCCGTCAAGAGCATGCACACCAATCGTTTCGGCAGCGACTACGCGCTCGGCTTCTGGGTCGAAACCGATGCGACCAACGGTCACACCATCATCCAGCATGGCGGCTCGATCGCGGGCCAGCGATCCATGCTGCGCGGCGACGTCGATGCGAAGGTCGGCATCTACTACATGACCAATTCGGATGTCGCCATTCCGATCGACAAACCGGCGCTGGCCCTGCTGCGCGGCGACGACTACCAGCTGCCGCCGAAGCGCGTCGGCAAGAAAGTGGACACCCGGCTTCTCGATGAGTACGCCGGCACGTACAGATCAGAGGAAGGCATTGCCGTGACGTTCACGCGCGAGGGACAGGAACTGATATCGAGACGCGGCCAGTCCGTTTCGGAACTGCAGGCCGAGAGCGACGACAGCTTCTATTACGCGCCGTTCGACAGCGTCGTCAGATTCGTGCGCGACGACCAGGGCGCCGTGGATCACATCACCCTGTCCGTGAACGAGCGGGCGTACAAGGCGATCCGTCAGGGGAAGAAATAGGGCCTCCGATCCCCTCCTCCGCGAAGCGGGGGAGGGTTAGGGTGGGGGCCTCCTACTGTGGGGCCGGCTTTCCCGCGGGATTTCCTTCGGTCACAGCCGGCCTCTTTCGGAAGTCAGGCTGAAGCCTGACCTACAGAAATCCATCCTCAGCTTCAGTCGACGATCGCCTGACGGATCGCGCGCTCGTAGTCGATGTGCACTTCGCGCACGTTCTGTTGCAGCATGATCACGGCCGCGATCTGTTCCTGCGGGTCCGTCCATCCCATCGTGCCGAGATAGCCGGCCCAGCCGAACGCGCCGTTGGAACGGCCGGTGTCGCCGTTGATGCTGTCGAGCACGATCTGCACCTGCATGCCGAAGCCATGACCGTACATCGGCTTGGCGTAGGCGCCTTCGCCGCGATACAGATCGCCGACATGATTCGTGGCCATCAGCTCGACGGTGCGCGTACCGAGAAGGCGCTCGCCGCTCAATGCCACGCCCTTGTCGAGCAGCATCTGGTGCAGCAGCAGATAGTCGCGAGCCGTGCTCGCGAGCCCCATCGCTCCCTGCACGAAGTTCGTGCCGTTGCGCATCGCGGCTTCGCCCGTGTGCTCGGGAGGCGTTCTCTGCCAGGCGTTGTCGACCCTGCGCACGACGGGCAGCAGCCGCGACACCTCGCTGCGCGGCGGATTGAACGACGTATCGCTCATGCCCAGCGGCGCGAAGATGCGCTCCTGGGTGAACTGCGCAAAGGGCTTGCCGGAAATGATTTCCACGAGACCGGCGAGAACGTCGGAGCCGGCCAGGGCGCTGTAGCTCCAGCGCGTTCCCGGCTGGAAATCGAGCGGGACGGAACCGAGGCGACGCGCATAGCTCGCCAGGCTTTCGCCGGCTGCCCGCACGGGCGGGACCATGCCGACACGTCGCGGATCGCTGCTCAGCAGGCCGGAGGTGTGAGTCATCAGATCGCGAACCGTGATGTCGCGGGTGGCGGGTACGGTATCGAATTCGGCCGGCCGACCCGCCGTGCGCGGCGCTGCGTTGCTGTCGGCGCCTTCCTTGCGAACGGCAACGCGCGGATTCCTGAATTCGGGAATGTAACGGCTGACCGGATCGTCGAGGCGGATGCGT
Source organism: uncultured Steroidobacter sp. (assembly GCA_937864115.1). Lineage (GTDB taxonomy): Bacteria > Pseudomonadota > Gammaproteobacteria > Steroidobacterales > Steroidobacteraceae > Steroidobacter. The sequence continues at coordinate 80,061 of CALMII010000005.1, forward strand.
CCTTCTTCATACAGCATCAATACCGCGACCGCGGTCACCACCTTGGTGGACGAATACATCTGGAACAGCGCGTTCTTCTGCATCGGGGCACCGGTCGTCACGTCGGCAAGCCCGTACGCCTCGTACTTCACCAGCTTGCCGCGCCGTGCGACGGCGACCACCGCGCCGCTGATCTTTCCTTCGTCGATATGACGCTGAATGATCTCGTCGATGCGCTTCAGGCGTTCGGTCGACAGGCCCACCGATTCCGCGTTGGCGGCTGCCGGAAGCTCGCGGATCGCCGTACGCGCGGCAACCGGCTCAGCAACGAGTGCGGCGAAAGTCGCGACGCCGAGGCACAACGCAGAGCGCGTCTGATTCATTCTCGATTCTCCTGACAGGTTCGCATGGGACAGGGTGCGGACTCATTCTGCGATGAGCGCCGCGGATTCTCCAGCCATGGACCGGGCCAATCGTGTTTCGGGCGGGTGTGGGCCTCTTGCTGTGGGGCCGGCTTCAGCCGGCCTCTTTTCGGAAGTCAGGCTGAAGCCTGACCTACAGAAACCCCCTGCCCCCCGCTGCGCAGGGGAAGGGACGCATCATCCAGTCCCGATCAGTTGTTACCATACTTCCGGAGCCGATTTCCGGACAGATGAATCAGGACGCGGAGAACACAACCATGCTCAGACTGCACGGTGTCGCCATCAGCAATTTCTACTGCATCGCCAAGCAGGCATTGCTGGAGAAAGGCATTGCCTTCGAAGAAGTGCGGGTGATGGCGAATCAGGAACCGGCCTGGCTCGCGATCAGCCCGATGGGGAAAATTCCGGCGCTCGAGACCGAGCGCGGATTTCTGACCGAGACCAACGTCATCCTCGAATATCTCGAAGATCTGCATCCGGCGACGCCGCTCTATCCGCAGGACGCATTCGCGCGCGCGAAGGTGAAGCAGCTGATCAAGGTGACCGAGCTGTATCTCGAAGCGCCGGCACACCAGCTCGTGCCGTGGCTGTTCGGCAGCAATCCGCTCCCCGACTACCTGCGCGAAACGGTGCGGCCGCAACTGGAACGCGGCCTGGCCGCGCTGCGCCGGCTCGCGACGTTCTCGCCGTGGGCCAGCGGCGAGCAATACACCGCGGCGGATATTTTCCTGTACCGATCGACCGACATGGTCCAGGTCATGACACGGAAGTTCTACGACTGGGATGCGATCAGCACCGTGCCCGGTCTCAGGGAATGGCGCGCGCACATGGCGCAACGGCCGGTGACGCAGGCGATCGATCAGGAATCGAACGCGGCGCGACAGGAGATTCTGAAGAAGACCGGGCGGGCGTGATCCAGCATTGCGGGCGTTGATACGCCCGCGCCTTGCCCGGGTCGAAGCTGCCATCGCAGCTTCGACCCTTCCGGCTCAGGGCCGCGACAGCTCGTGACTGAACCCGGCCTGCCAGGCGACACCATTGGCCGAGCGCCAGATGTCGTGATGACGGTCGGTGGCCACTCCGCCGATCACATGCAGCTTGCCGGCGTGCGGAATGAGCAGGTGAGTCTTGCGCGGCGCGAAGGGCGCTGCGGTCAGATCGCGCTGCCACTGCACGCCATCGGCGCTGGACCAGACGTCGTTGAAATACGTCACGCCGAAGTAGCCGCTGCGGCTGGCACCGCCGACCACATACAGCCGGCCTCCAAAGACCGTTGCGGCATGTTCGTTGCGCGCAGAGAAATGCGCGCCCGCCGCCACCGGTGTCCAGGCGCGTCCGTCCGTCGAGGTCCAGATCTCGTCGCTGCCGATCGCGGTGGCAGAGTCGCCGCCGGTGGCACCGCCGAGCAGCCAGAGCGCGCCATTGAAGGCAACGACCTGATGACCGTACCGCGGCGAGAACGCGGCCGCGGCGGTTTCCTGTACCCAGGTCGTGCCGTCGGCGGTCGACCAGACGTCATTGAAGGAGTTCGATGCGTTGACGCCGCCGATCACCCATAGCCGGCCGTTGAACGCCACGGCCTTGTGCGCGGAGCGCGCGGCGAAGCCCGGAGCGGCATGCTGCGTCCACGTGACGCCGTCGGCACTCGACCACACTTCATTGTTGTGAGTGCGTGTTCCGCCCTCGTCCTCGAAGTAGTCGAATCCGCCGATCACCCAGAGCCGGTCGTTGAACACGACCACGCGGTGACTGTCGCGCGGCGAGAAGACACTGCCGTTCGTCGCGACCTGGCTCCAGTTGAGACCATCGGCACTGCGCCAGACGTCGTTGGTGTCCAGTCCGTCCTGACGGCCGCCGCCGATGAGCCACAGATAGCCGCCGAAGCTGACGCCGTCGGCAAAGCCGCGGAGCGAGAACGTGGCAGGCAGCAAGTGCGTCCACTGTGCGCCGTCCTGCGATTGCCAGACCTTGCTGGAGTAGCCGCGCAGAACGCCGCCGATCAGCGTGATCCTGTCGGACTGCTCGACGACTGCCGCCAGATAGCTGCGATCGATTTCGGTATCCAGCGCCTCGGGCCGCCATGTCAGTCCATCCGTCGTCGAGTAGGCATCGGCAGTGACGGCGCCATCCACACCGTTCGCGCGGGTCCTGCCGCCCATGACCCAGAGACGACCGCCGAGCACGAAGGCGGTGTGCTGGAAACGTGCAGGCAGCGATGCAGCACCCTGTGTCACCTGCGTCCAGGCCGTGCCGTCATAGCGCCAGACTTCATTGACGGTCGTGCCCGCGAGGGGAACGGTGTCCGAGTGATCATTGGAACCACCGATGTACCAGAGATAGCCGCCGTAAGAAGTCAGTGAGGCGTGGGCGCGTCGGTTGGCACTCGCAGGCAGTGCAGCTTGCGATGTCCAGTTATTGCCGTTGTCCGAGGAGTACACCGCACCGCGATCGACGAGCCACATCTTTCCATCATGCACGGTTGCATTCACGTAGACCGGTGACGGAGCGGTGCCAAGCAGCGGCGGAGCCATGTTGGTGGCCAGCATCCACGTCACACCGTCGCTGGAACTGTAGACCTCACCGACTCCATCGAATGGCTGCTGCGGCGCTGCGCCGCCGATCACCCACAACTTGTCGTCGTAGACGAGCGTCTTGTGCCACCAGCGCGCGCCGAATGCGGCGAAGTCGGCTTCGCGTTTCCAGCTCCTGCCATCGGTGGATGACCACACGTCTGCCAGGGGTCGATGCTTCGCCGGAGAATCGAGCGGCTCGATGGGCTCGGCACCGCCGATCACCCAGTACTTGCCTTTGAAATAGGCCGCACCGTGACCGATGCGTGCGGAGAAACGCTCATGGTTGACGACGACCGGCCGGCCGAGCATGCCGTTGTCGGCAAGCGCGTAGTACGCGGGTGTCGTCAGCGTCGCGCGGGTATCGGTGATGGGAGCGACGCCCGCCGCGGTCAATTCCATGCCGGTACAGGTGGCGCTGGTATCTGTGATGTCGCAGTCGGCGAGGCGCGTGCGGGCGAATTGCAGACCATTCGCGCGCGCCGGCAGGTTCACCTCCGTGGAGTCCTGTCCGATCCACGCGCTGATGCGATCGGCCGCCTGCACGTTGAGCGTGTAGGTCGCCTGGGCCAGGCCGTAGTTCGCATCGGCCGCCTTGGTCGCGGTAATGGTCGCCGAGCCGATGCCCACTGCCGTTGCCGCGCCCGCGTCGACGCGGATCACGCTGACGTTCGAACTGACGTAGGCAATTGCGCCGCTGCCCGCGCCGCCGGTCGCTGCGTTCGTCGTCGTCGAGCCGAGCAGCACATCGAGCGGCCCGGACTGCGCGAACGCGATGGCTTGAGTGCCCTGCGTCACATTCAGGGTGTAGGTCGCAGAAGCCGCGTTGTAACCGCTGCTCGCTGCCTTGCTCGCCGTGATCGTCGCCGTGCCGACGGCAAGCAATGTTGCCGTGCCGGAAGAGGCGTCGATGGTCGCAACCGCCGTGTTGTTGCTGGAGTAAGAGATCGCACCCGTGCCCGCGCCGCCGGAGGCAAGATTGGCAACGGTCGTACCGGCTGCACCGCTGACGGTGCCCGCGGTTGCAAAGGCAATGGTCTGATTCTGAGCGGGTGGTGGAGCAGGAGTAGATCCGCCACCACCGCCGCCGCCGCATGCACCGAGCAGCGGCAACAATACGAGCGTCCAGAGCCAGTTCCATGAGCGAGCCTGCATGGCCATCCTCCCAATTCGCTTCTTGTTTGGTGTGTGTGTGCCTGCGCGGCATCACGTTATTTCTGCAGCGCAGATCATCGAGGATCTGCGTCTGTCGCATCAGATTAGCGAGTTGCTGCGCCGGTTGCGACCTGATTTTTCGTGGAGATGATCTGCGCGCATGCATTCTGCACGGCATGTCACATAAGCGAGAAACCGCCGTCGATCGGAGATGCTCTATGGGGCTTTGATCTCGATGAAACGGTTGAACGCGCGCTCATCGTTTCGAGCAAGCGCTTCCTTGAACTCTTCGGCCATGAAATACACCTCCGTGTATTTCGTCCCCAACTGGCTTTGCATGTTCTCCGCAAAACTTTCGTGCGGGGAGCATTCCCAGCTTTCCTTGCATACTGCATTCACGCTATCCGGATTGTCAGACGTGCAATCGAAACCGAGATCGCACGCCGCCAGGGTGATGGCCACTCCTCTGAAGGGATTCGAGCTGTACTGACCATTCATCAAGGTGAACCCCAGCACGTACAGAGCGTGGGGATCCTTCGACAACACGATATCCCGCAGGTCGGCTTTGACTTGCGCCGTCGTCAGTGTCTTCTTCTCCTCCGACCCGTCTTCATAAAGTTTCGGAAGACTCATCGCCACGCGATTCACTTTTGCCATCGAGTCGCCGAGCGCCAGGGCCCGATCGAACCAGTACTGACGCGGGTATCCCCCTGCGCGCTCGGGAAGATGGGCGAACGGATCTTCGCTTGCCAGGCTGATGCAGCGACGAAAATTCCTTTCGAGCCGATCGAGGCCCCATTGCGGACCTTTGTACTGTGCCTTCTCCTGGGCAAACTGCGCCTCCGGATTCTGGCTGCCGCGGTAGGTGTGAACGACCAGCACGCAGGTCAGCAACGCTTCGCTCACATAGAACGCCGCTCTCCCGTCGCCACGCATGGCAGCATCGCTGGCCATCTTGATGAACTCGGAACGATCGGTGGAACCATGGTAGAGCGCGCGCCACTCTTCCGGGGCAGTTGGCACACTGCCATGCTGTTGTGCCGACAGGGTGCGCGCGTCTTCATCCGGCAGCCCCGCTGCTGCATTCGTCGACTGCGTCCGGCTCGGTGCACTGTCATCAGGCTCGACGACATTCGACGCTGCCGGCGAAGCATCGTGCGAGGGGACCACCATCGATTCACGCGACGAATGCAGATAAAGACCGATGCCCGCCAGGACGATCACTGTCGCAACGACGAGCACTCGATGAAAAGCCGCCTTCCGCATCCATCAAACTTCGCAAGATGCGGACTGCGCCGCACGTCAATCGACGAGTATCGGCAATCCTCCATCCGCATATCGTTGTTGCTCGTTCGCGTCCAGGCGGGGCGCGGCAGAAGCATCCCGACGCGCCGTCGCGCGGCACGCACTCAGAAAAATCCATGTACCTGCGCGAAATAGATTCTGCGATTCTGCAGATCGTTTTGCGGAATGCCGTCGTAGACCCGCGCACCGACGCGCAATTGCACGAACTGGAACGGCACGTATTCCCATAGCAGGCTGAAGCGGTTCTGTTCGTCCTCGTCGACGTCCGTGTCGGGTTCGAAGAATTCGGCGCTGAGTTTGAGGTTCTGGCCCTGCGCGAGGCGCCAGTTCGCTTCGAGCAGTCCGACCCATTGCCTGCGTTCGTCGGGGCCGAGGGTTTCGTCGGTGATGTAGTCGGCCTCGGCGAGCCAGGCGATGGGGCCGGTGCGAATGCCGGCAAAGAGGCCCTGCATCTGCCGGTCGCCGGCGTCGGTATCGTTCAGATTGAAGCCCGCGCCGATGCGCCATGCGTTGCGCACGTACTCGGTCCGCAGGCTCGCCTGCTTGCCCTCGTCCTGCTCCGGGCCGCTTGCCGTGCCGTTGGTCACGGCGAGTTGTGCCGACCAGTTCGCCGATTCGAAGTCCACCTGCACGCCGCGATCCGGCGTTGCGAAGTTGATGCCCGTGACCTGGCGGACGAAGGCGGCATCGTCTTCGAGCCGCAGACCGTACGGCAGATAGAACTGTCCCGCCTGCACGTTCCAGCGCCGATCCTGCGTGGTGTAGCGCGCGAATGCTTCGAGGTTGGTGCTGCCGCCGGGCGCGAGACGCTGATCGATGTAGACGGCGAATCGATCGGGAACGGCCGTGATCGCCAGATACGCGCGCACCTCTTCGAGATCGAACTCGGACTGCGCATCATCGTGCGGCACGTCCGTGTACGTGGCATTGGCGCGCAGATTGCCGCCGAGCGCGAAGAAGCGGTTCACTGCGCCGGTCCACGTATCCGTGCCCGTGCCTTCGATGCGACGTGCCGGCAGCGCGGTCTGCGCCCAGGCGTTGCCGAATGCATTGCGCATGCCGCCGCCGGCAGGATTGAAATGACAGTTGCCGCATTTCAATCCCTCGCGAACCGCGAAGTACGGCTCTGCATGAGCGATGGACGAAGCGAGAAGCGGCAGCAACGCCAACAGCCACCAGAACGTCGTGCGGGATTTCATCGCGCCGTCTCCACCGTGAAGCGCAGGACGAAGTCCCCGCCGGGCGAGCCATTGCCGTCGCCATCGATGGCGCGGGCGCCGTAGTCGGTCAATGCAACGGGGCCGCTGCCGCTGATGCGCAGCTCGTACGTATCCGCAGGGAATGCCGCGACGCGCGGCACGATCGCGATCACGGTGGGCTGCTGGACGCGGACGGTGACGTCCACCGGTATGGCGATCTCGTTGCCCGAGTCGAAATCGCCGTCGCCTCCGCTCATGCGCAGTGCGACCGGATTCGATTGCAGCCGCGACGTGTCGAGTTCGACGTTCGATGCGACGACGATTTCACGCAGCGGGGGCTGCACGATCTCGCCGTTCTGCGGCGCAGTGGACGTCAGATGGGCAAGCTCGAAACCGGCCTTGCTGCTTGCCGTGGATGAAGCACCGGCGGCGCCGTCGACGATCCACTGACGAATGACGGCGATCGTCTCCCGCGACAATGCCGGTGCATTGAGCGGCATGCGTCCACCGACCGCGGCAGTGCCTTCGATTTTCCGGATGAGATAGCTGGCATCGGGATTGCCCGGCTGCACGCGCAGCAGTGCCGGCACCTCTACACTCGACGCATTCACGAGCAAGGCGTAGGAGGCGCCTTCATCGAGACGCAATCCGAGCGGCGCGGCAGCGCCGGCATGGCAGCCCGTGCACACGGGCGTGAAGACTCGATCCTGGATGGACTGGAAGGTCGGTTGCAGCTCACCGCTGTCGCCTTCCTCGGGCCGACCGTTCTCGTCCAGTCCGTCGCCGTTGCCCGCGCAGCCCGCGAGTGCACAGGCTGCACAAAGCACTGCGAACTTCGTCGTCCTCATGCACTCGTCCTGCTCATGACGCCACCGCAGATTGCTGCTTGCAGGCAGTGAGTGCCCTGTGCGGCGCGTCTGGTTCATTCGTTCTACTGTGGGGCCGGCTTCAGCCGGCCTCCTTTCCAAAGTCAGGCTAAGGCCTGACCCACAAGAATCCCCTCCTGTCCCCCCGCTGCGCGGAGGAAGGGACGCTCGACTCGCCCTCATCTCAATCATCTTTGAACCGTGGCGAGCTGCTTCGGTACTCACGAACACCAGTACATGAAGGGAGTGCAGCCATGGGCATGCAGAACAGCGTCCACATCCTTTGGCGATCCGCACTCGCGGCAGCGTCGATCGCACTCGCCGGCTGCGGTGGCAGCGGCGGCGGCGACGACACACCACCACCGCCGCCGCCACCTCCGCCGCCGACGGTGTCGCTCACGGCACCCGCAGCCGGTGCAGTCAACAGGACAGTGGCGCTGTCGGCGAACGCGAGCGCGACTGCGGGCGTGACCCGAGTCGAATTCCTCGTCGACGGCAGCATGATCGCGAGCGACACGAGCGCGCCCTACTCCGCCGACTGGGATACGTCCACGGTCGCCGACGGTTCGCATTCGCTCACCGCACGCGTGATCGATGCGAACAATGCGAACGCCACCTCGACCGCCGTTGCCGTGACGGTGACGAACTCGCCCAGCGTCGACGTATCGCTGAGCGCAGCCGAAGTCTTTCCGCGAACCGGCTCCACTGCCACGGGCGAAGGTCAGCTCACGTTCAATCTCGTGACCGGCGCAGTGAGCGGCGGAGTCACGTTGACCGGCATCACTGCGACGCTCGCGCACATTCACGGCGGCATCGCCGGCACCAATGGACCGGTACTCGTCGATTTCCTGCCGGGCGCCGCCGATCCGAATCGCTGGGAGGTCGAAGCCGGCGATACCCTGACGGCCGAACAAGTCGACGCGCTGCTCGCCGGACAGCTCTATGTGAATGTGCATTCCGCGGCGCATCCGGGCGGCGAGATCCGCGGCCAGATCAAGCCGTCGGGCATTTCCGTCGCCGTCGCCGGACTCAGCGGCAGCAACGTCGTGCCGCCCGTGACCAATACGGCCGACGGGTTCGCGGCCATGACCGTGGACGCAGCCGCAAACACCGCGACGGTGCATGTGCAGACTGCGGGTGTGGACGATGCCACCGAAGCTCACGTGCACAACGCACCGGCCGGCGAGAATGCGTCGGCACCCTTGCTGACGTTGATGAAGGATTCCGCAGCGGCTTCGCACTGGTCGCTCGAACAGCAGAGCATCACCGCCGCCGATCGCGAGGCACTCGCCAACGACCGTCTGTATGTCGACGTGCACACGCCAGGCGCAGTGAATGGTGCGTTGCGAGGCCAGCTGTCGCTGAGCGGCGAGGCGCCGCCTCCGCCACCGCCACCGCCGCCACCGACCGTGACGCTGGCGCAACTGCAGAGCACGATCTTCACGCCGGTCTGTTCGGGCTGTCACACCGGCGGCGGCGCGGCATTGCCTTCGTCGATGAATCTCTCGAACGCCGCCGCCTCGTACGCGGCACTTGTAGGTGTCGCAAGTACAGAGCAGCCCGGCGTGCAGCGCGTCAGCGCAAGCAATCCGGACGCAAGCTACCTGGTGCGCAAACTGGAAGGCACACCCGGCATCACCGGCGATCGCATGCCGCTGGGAGGCGCGCCGCTCAGCGCCGCCTTGATTGCAGACGTCCGCGCGTGGATCGCCGCAGGTGCACTGAACAACTGATCGTCATTCGATCCCGCGTTCTCATCGGCCGGTTCTCATCGGGCCATCGAAGCGCGTATGCTGCCCGCACCGAGAATGCTCTCGGACGAGCAGCGCGCGCCGACGGCCCGGAATGAGCACGTGCATTTCCAACGGCAGATGGAACGACTCGCGATCGTCGCGGACGTGGGCGCTGTGCGCTTTCTGCTTTGCGAACTTTGCGACCCTCGCCGAGGCGCGCGCGGAAATCGACTGGAGCGGTTCGCTGGCATTGACCAGCGACTACCTGCAGCAGGGACTGTCGCAGACGCGCGGCGAACCGGCGTTGCAAGGCGGTATGCGAGCTGCGTTCGACGAACGCTGGACCGTCGGCACCTGGGCGTCGAGCATCGATCGCTATGCCGGTTCGGACGACACGCTCGAGATCGATCTGTACGTCGCGCGGGCCTGGCGAATCGCACCCGAATGGATCGCCTCGCTGACGGCGACGCATTATTTCTATCCCGGCGATGACCGCTACGTCAGCTACGACTACGACGAACTCACCGCTTCGCTGGGCTACCGCTCGATGCTGTTCGCGACCGTGGCCTGGGCTCCGGACTACACCGACTTCAGCTATCGCGGCGTCGCGACCGACCGGTCGGCCCTGTCGTACGAACTGAGCGCACACCAGCCCATCGTGGGCCGCTGGTCCGGCACGGCCGGCGTGGGCTATCGCGATCTCAGCGACCTGTTCGACGAACGCTACTGGTACGGTCACGCCGGCCTCATCCTGGCGGCGAAGCATTTCACCCTGCATCTCACGTACACCTACGTCGATGCCGCTGCGCGGCAGCTCTTCGGCCGCGAGCGCGCCGACATCGCCTGGTCCGGAACGGTGATCTGGAGATTCGGCGCCGGCGATTGAACCGGAGGGCCCGCCGAGGGTACTCACCAGCGTGATGACGCATGCCCGCACCGATCCGAGTTCCAAGGCGACGCCTTTCGCCCGGCCCGCCGGACCCGGCAACAACGACGCCGAACTGGAACTCATCCGCCGCATCCGGCTGCGCGACCGCATCGCCCTGCGCGAACTGTACGTGCTGTATCACCGCCGGCTGTCGCGGTTCCTGATGCGACTGACGCAGCGACAGGACGTCACCGAGGAAATCATCAACGATACGCTGCTGGCCGTGTGGAACACGGCGGCGCAATTCCGCGGCGACTCGCGCGTCTCCACCTGGATCGTCGGCATCGCCTACCGGCGCGGACTGAAGAGCCTGCGGCGACGCTCGTTCGAACTGGTCGAACTGGGAGCCGGCGACGATCTCGCGGGCGCCGATGAACTGCAGGCATGCGAAACGCGCGAGTGGATCGAGGGCGCCCTGGTCACGCTGCCCATCGAGCAGCGCCTGTGCCTGGAGCTGGCCTATGTGCTCGGCCATTCCTGCGAGGAGATCGCGGCCATCACGAACTGTTCGGTCAACACCGTCAAGACGCGGCTGTTCCATGCGCGACGCAAGCTGTCTGCGCTGCTGCCGCGGCTGGCCGGAATTCCCTGAGGCAGGCGAAGATCCGCATGCGCGCACCGCACTTCAATCACGAGCGATGCTGGGAACTGATCCCATGGGTCGTGAACGGGCGCGCGAGCGAACCGGAACAGCGCGACGTACTGGCCCACGCCGCAGACTGCAGCGAATGCCGCGAAGAGCTGGCGCGGCACCATGCGCTGCACAGCCAGATGCGTGGCGACGAGGACGTGATCGCGGCGCCGAATGCCTCGTGGCAGAAGCTGCTGGCCCGCATCGATGCGCAACCGGCCGACAGCGCGGCGCCTCGTCGCATCGAACGGCCCTGGCTGATCGCCGCACTCTGGCTGCAGCTCGTCGCGATCGCCGTGCTTGCCGGTGCGCTGTTCCGCTCGGCCGAGCAGCCCGCCTATACCACGCTCGCCACGACGCAGCCGTCCGATCGACGCGCGGCGGTCCGCGCGGTCTTCGCACCGGGCGCGACACTGGACGAGATCAACCAGCTGCTGCGGCAGGTCGGGTGCGACATCGTCGCCGGTCCCAGCGAAGCCGGCGTCTACACGCTCGCGGCCACGGACGGCGACGACGTGCCCGGCATCATCGCCACGCTGCGCAAACATCCCGAGGTGCTATTCGCGGAGCGCAGTCAGACGGCCTCGCCGTGAAGCCCCTGACCACACTCATGGTCCTGCTCGCGCTCGCGGGATGTGCGCCGCTTTCGCGCGACACCGGCGACGAAGAACTGCTGCGCACGCATCCCGAGCGCTTCGTGCTCATCACCCTGAACAACGCCGAGGGCGAGCCCGCGGCGCGCGCGGGTTCGTCGCCGCGCGAGTATGGTCCGGCCATGCAGTACGGCGTCGCGTCCGGCACCCGCATCACGGCACGCGAAATTGCTGCGTTCTATCGGCTGAAGCCGGTGCGCGAATGGCCGATCACGCAGCTGCGCGTGCATTGCATCGTGTACCGGATGGATGCCGGCGAATCGCAGTCCGATCTGCTGCGACGGTTGCGCAGCGATGCGCGGGTCGAATCCGCGCAGCCATTGAATTCGTTCGTCACGCTCGGAAGCGTCTACAACGATCCCTACGCCGGCCTGCAGCGCAGCCTCGATGCGATGGGCGTGCCGCAGGCGCATGCACTGTCGCGCGGCAAGGGCGTGAGCATCGCGGTGATCGATACGCCCGTCGACGTCGCACATCCGGATCTGGCAGACAGTCGCATCGACGTGCGCAGTTTCATCGGCCAGCGCGCGAACGCCTCGGCGCATGGCACGGCGGTCACGGGAATCATCGCCGCCACGGGCGGCAACGGCCTCGGAATCGTCGGCATCGCGCCCGAGGCGCAGATCCATTCGCTGGCGGCGTGCTGGTCCCAGTCCGCCGATCCGGCTCGCGCCGCATGCAACAGCTTTACGCTCGCCGCCGCCCTGGCGACCGCCATCGATCTCAAGGCCGACATCGTGAACCTGAGTCTCGGCGGACCGAGCGATCCGCTGCTGCGCCGGCTCGTCGAATACGGACTGGCCCGCCGCATGATCTTCGTCGCGGCACTGCCGCGCCAGGGCGCGGCGGTCGGATTTCCTTCGGAGATTCCCGGCGTCGTGGTGGTCGATGCCGTCGGACACGAGCGCACGGCGCACGATGTGCTGCTCGCGCCGGGCACCGACGTGCTGACCCTGGTGCCGAACGACGGCTACGATTTCGTGTCCGGCAGTTCGATGGCCGCGGCGAATGTGTCAGGCGGCATCGCGCTGCTGCTGTCGCATCGATTGAAAGCCAATGAAGTTCGCGATGCGCTGGTGCAGACGATGTCGCGCGGCGACGGCATCAATGTCTGTCTCGCGCTCGCCGGTCAGCAGACGCAGCAATGCGAACCTGATGCATCGCGGGCCGCACAACGTGCGGCATCGGACATCCGTAGCGGTTCGTGAGCCTCGGCGCGTCTTCAGAATTCCTGCCAGGTCGAATCGTCGCCGCTCGCTTTCCTGAACTGCGGCGCGGGCGCCGTCGGCGGCCTGCGTACGCTGCGGCGCGCAGTCGCGGTGCGAACCGCGCCGCGCACGACGGGCTGCGACTCTTCCGCGACCGGCATCGCCTGCGGTGAACCTTCGATCCGGAAGAACGCCACCAGCCGCAGCAGTTCCTGCGCCTGCTGCTGCATCGACTTCGCAGCGGCGGCCGACTCTTCGACCAGCGCGGCATTCTGCTGGGTGGCGTGATCCATGTTGGTCACGGCGAGATTGATCTGATCGATGCCCGAGGACTGCTCGGACGTCGCGGCCGTCATCTCGCCCACGATGTCGGTCACGCGCTTCACGCCCGTCACGATGCTGGTCAGCGTCTCGCCCGACGCTCCCACCAGTGCGGCGCCCGCTTCGACCTTCTCGACCGAGTCGCCGATGAGATCCTTGATCTCCTTCGCGGCGCTGGCGCTGCGTTGCGCGAGGTTGCGCACCTCGGAGGCGACCACGGCGAAGCCACGACCCTGTTCGCCGGCGCGCGCCGCTTCGACCGCCGCGTTGAGCGCCAGCAGGTTGGTCTGGAACGCGATCTCGTCGATCACGCTGATGATGTCCTCGATGCGCTTGCTGGACGAAGTGATCTCCTGCATCGCCGCGACCGCCTTCCTGACGACCTGGCCGCCCTGGTCCGCCTGCGAGCGCGTGCTGGTGGCGATCTGGTTCGCCTGCTGCGCGTTGTCGGCATTCTGTTTCACGGTCGAGGTCATCTCCTCCATGCTCGCCGCCGTCTCTTCGAGCGCGGCCGCCTGTTCCTGCGTGCGCTGGCTGAGATCGTCGCTGCCCTGCGAGAGCTGCGCAGCCGCGCGGTCCACCGTGACGGCGCTCTGCCGCACGTGCCCGACGGTCTCCACCAGCTTTTCGTCCATGCTCTTGAGCGCATGCAGCAGACGACTGATCTCGTCGTCGCCGCGCACGTCGAGCCGCTGACCGAGTTCGCCGCGGCTGACGCGCAGCGCCACGTCTTCGGCCTGCATCAGGCCACGCGATACGTGTCGCGCCAGCAGCCAGGCGGACCACACGGCGATCGCGAGCGCCAGCAGGAAGCTGCCCAGCATGACGGTGCGGTTCGAACCGGCTTCCTTGCGTGCAGCCTCGATGACTCTGCCTGCCGCCGTGATACGCAGCCCGATGAGCCGCTGGGTCGTCTCGTCCATGCGGTCGATGACGGGTTCGATGCTGCCGATGCGCACCTTGGTCGCGGCGTCGTAGTTCTGCGCGAGCAGCGCTTCGATTTCCTGCTTGCCGGCATCGACGATCGAACCGCGCTGCTCCTTGATCTGCTCCGAGAGCTGACGCTCTTCCGAGGACAGATCGACCTTCTCGAACTGCTCCATCAGTTCATTGATACGCGCGCGATTGGCCTTGACGCCCCCGTAGTTCTGTTGCGTGAAGGCGGTGTCGCGGTGCACATAGCCTTCCAGCCGGTACTGCTGGCTCTGCAGCGAGCGCTGGAAGATCTCGCCTGCGTGCGCGATCGGCACCAGGTTCTCCGTGTAGAGCGATTCCATCCGTTCCGACGAACTGTTGAAGGCGCGCAGACCGACGCCGCAGACGACGACGAGCGCCACGACCAGGATGCCGAGGTTGAGATAGAGCCGCGCCTTGATGCTGAGTCCGGACATGATGAATTCCCGCCTTTGAACAACTTCACGTATCGGCCGGACGACCGCGGGCTTGCATGTGGACGATGGCATTTCAGGGAATCACGTAGGATTTGCCGGGTCGCTGCGGATGGACACTCAGCCAAACCCCTACCCGTCCCGGACAAATTCGCGTACGTTGCGCCGCAATGCGTTTCGACCTGACCGACCTGAAGCTGTTTCTGCACGTCGTCGAAGCCGGCAGCATCACTGCCGGCGCCGACCGCATGCACCTCGCCGTGGCCGCGGCCAGCACCCGCATCCGCAACATGGAGCTCGAACTGGGGACGCCGCTGCTCAACCGCGAGCGGCAGGGCGTGCATCCCACGCCCGCCGGTCGCACGCTGGTGCATCACGCCCGTCTGCTGCTGCAGCAGGCCGAACGCATGCGCGGCGATCTGGGCGAATACGCCGGCGGACTCAAGGGCCACATCCGGCTGCAGTCGAACACCAATGCGCTCACGGAGTTCCTGCCCGAACCGCTGAGCAACTTCCTGGCGTCGCATCCGCAGGTGAACATCGATCTGGAAGAACGACTGAGCGATGAAATCGTCGCCGCCGTCGCCGACGGCAAGGCGGACATCGGCATCGTGGCGGGCACCGAAGACGTGACGGGACTCGAAGTGTTTCCCTTCCGCGTCGACCGCTTCGTCCTGGTCACGCCGAAGTCGCATCCGCTCGCGAAGGAAAAGCGCATCACCTTCGCCGATGCACTCGACTACGACTTCGTCGGCCTCGACCGCGCGAGTTCCCTGCAGCGATTCCTTTCCGACAAGGCCGATCGCATCGGCCGGCGACTCAAGCTGCGCGTGCAGTTGCGCAGCTTCGATGCCGTGTGTCGCCTGGTCGACTGCAACGTCGGCATCGGCGTCGTGCCGCAGACCACGGTCGAGCGCAACGCCCACATGAAACTGCGCCGCATCGAACTCACCGACGACTGGGCCATCCGGCGCCTGACGATCTGCGTACGCCGCCTCAAGGATCTGCCGACGTATGCGCAGGAGCTGGTGCGCGATCTGCAGGTGTCTTAGTAAGAAGAAGATTTCACACGGAGGGCACGGGGTTCGGAACAGGAATTTCTCTTCCTGTGGGGCCGGCTTCAGCCGGCCTGGCTGCTTGTGGGGCCGGCTTCAGCCGGCCTGGCTGCTGAGGCACGCGCTACCGTTCGATGACGCCGCCGCTTCCACGGCCGGCTGAAGCCGGCCCCACAGGAAGAGGAAGACCTCCTCCGCGGCTCACGCCTCTTGAGCCACCGGACGCTGTGCGCGTTCTGCACCGGTGATCCACACGCCGGCAATGACGATCAGGCCACCGATGATGGCGCGCAGCGAGATGGGATCGCCGAGAACGACGATGCCGCTGGCAACGCCGACGACCGGAATGAGATTGGCAAAAACACCGGCCTGACTGGCATCGATGTCCTGCAGCGCCAGGTTGTAAAGCATGTAGGCGATGCCCGATGCACCTGCGCCCAGCAGGACGACTTCGATCCACTCGATGCCGCTCAGTACCGGCAATGACCGGCCATGCAACTCGATCACCGCGCACGGCAACAGGAAAAGCGCTCCCGCCCCGATCACGCCGGCCGTAAGAATCATCGCATCGACGTGCGCGCAGCGTTTCGCGTACGAGGTGTAGATGCCCCACGCGATCACGCTGGCAAACACCAGCAGGTTGCCGAGCACCGGCGCCGATGCCGAGTGATCCGTCGGACTGCCCGAAAAGATCACGAGCACGCCGGCCACCGACAGTGCGATGCCGACGAGGCGCGAACGGGTCGCCGGCTCGCCGAGCCAGAGCATGGCGACCAGCGCGGTCATGGCCGGAATCGAACTCTGCACCAGCGCGCCCTGAGATGCGGACGTATGAAAGAGTCCGAAGTTGAACACGCCGTAGTAGAACGCGACGCCGATGGCGCCCATCGTCAGCATGTCGCGCCACGGCAAGGACGGACGCGGTTCGGCCTGACGTTGCCGCCGGCGAACGGCGAACGGCAGCAGCACCATGAAGCCGATCGCGACACGCACGAATGCCAGCGTCAGCGGCGGCAGGGTGTCGATCACGTCCTTGGTCATCACGAAGACGCTGCCCCACAGCGTCATGACACCGATGAGAATGAGGATGGCGCGCCAGCGTCTGTTCATTGTGCGTTGTACTGTGGCTGGAAGGCGGATCGGGGAATGGGCTATTTTGTCCCAGCAGCGCGCGACAAGACAGTGACTTTCGACAGGAACGACGCATGCAGCGATCCCTGCGCATCAGCCTTCGGGCACTCTGCGGTGCCCTGCTTGCCTTCGGCGCATCCGCGCAGACGGTCATTGTGCACAATGCCCGCGTCTACACGCCGGTCGGCGCGACGGTGCGTGAGTACGCCGGCATCGTGATCGAACGCGGCAAGGTGCAACGTCTGCTCGACTCCGGCGCGAACCTGCCGACCGGAACGGACATCGAACGCATCGACGCCGGCGGCAGGACGATCCTTCCCGGACTCATCGATGCGCATGGTCATGTGCTCGGCCTCGGGCAGCTCAAGTTGCAGACCGATCTGCGCGGCAGCGAATCCGTCGCTGCCGCCGTCGAGCGCGTTCGCCGGTTCGCGCTCGCCAACGCGGATGCGGGCTGGATCGTCGGTCACGGCTGGAATCAGGTGCTGTGGCCGGACAAGCAGTTCCCGACGGCGAAAGATCTCGACGCAGTCGTGGCCGATCGGCCGATCGTGCTGTCGCGCGTCGATGGCCACGCCGTGTGGGTCAACACGCGTGCGTTGAAAATCGCAGGAATCACGCGCGCGACCGCCGATCCCCAGGGCGGCCAGATCGTGCGCGATGCGCGCGGCGAAGCCACGGGCGTGCTGGTGGATGCCGCCAGCGCGCTGGTGGAAAAACACATTCCGGCAGCGACGGACGCCCAACTGCAACGCGCACTGCATGCCGCGATGAACGACGTGGCCTCGCTCGGTCTCACCGGCGTTCATGACGCCGGCATTTCCGTTCGCGACTACCAGGCGTATCGCGCACTCGGCGCGTCGCAGCGATTGCCGATTCGCATCTACGCGATGCTGGCGGACAGCGAAGAAGCCCGCGCCACCCTGGCCGCCGGTCCGAAGCCGGCGGAATTCGACGACCGTCTGCAGATGCGCGCGGTGAAAGCGTGGGTCGACGGCGCACTCGGCAGCCGCGGCGCGACGATGCTGCAGGACTACAGCGACCAGCCGCATCATCGCGGACTCATGTTGTACACAGCGCCGCAGATCGCGACGCTCGCCGACCTCACCGCCGCCAGTGGCTGGCAGCTGAACATCCACGCGATCGGCGACGCCGGCAACCGGCTGGCGCTCGACACTTTCGAACATGAACTGACGGCGGTTCAACGCAGCGCGCTGCGTCCGCGCATCGAACATGCGCAGATCATCGCGCTCGAAGACATCCCGCGCTTCGCGAAACTCGGTGTCATCGCCTCGATCCAGCCGACGCACGCGACCTCCGACATGAACATGGCCGAAGACCGTGTCGGCCCGCAGCGCATTCAGGGCGCCTACGCCTGGCGCACGCTGCTGAACGCAGGTGCGCGGCTGGCAGGCGGCAGCGACTTCCCGGTGGAACTGCCGAATCCGTTTCTCGGCCTGTACGCCGCGGTCACGCGGCAGGATCGCGACGGCCAACCGCCGGGCGGCTGGTACGGCAACCAGAAACTCACGCGCGAGGAAGCGCTGCGCCTGTTCACCATCGACGCCGCCTATGCGAGCTTCATGGAAGATCGCGTGGGCTCGCTCGAACCCGGCAAGTGGGCCGATTTCATCCTCATCGACCGCGACTACTTCAAGGTGCCGGAGAGCGAGATCGACGACATCCAGGTGAAAGCTACCTATGTCGCGGGTGTGCGCCTGTGGGGCCGGCTTTAGCCGGCCTGATTCAGCAGCCGGCTGAAGCCGGCCCCACAGGGGAAAAGACCAACATCAATCCCCCGCTCTGGCCCGAATCCGCGATCCGTCGTAGCATCACCCGGCAATGAACCGTCGCTTCCTCGCCCTGCTGCTGGCTTTCTGCGTCGCGCTGCAATCGCTGGTGCCGACCATCGCGAGCGCGCAGGCGACGGCTGCACCCGCGGTCGCGCACTGCGGCGAGTCCGCGCAACACATGAATCATGACGGCCTCGTTCCGCAAGATTCGCAGCAGGATTCGCGGTCGTGCCCGCACTGCGATCATGCCGGTCCATCACATGCCGGTTGCGCGAGTCACTGCGTCGCGGCGGTCGCTCTCCTTCCCGTTCCAGTCGCGATTGCGCTGGTTTCCGGTGCGATGCGCTTCGACGCGATCGCGCTGCCGGCGCTGACCCGCTTCGACATTCCGCCCACGCCGCCTCCCATCGCCTGACCGTCGCGTCAGTCGTGCACGCTTGCGGGCGTGCGATTCGTCCCCAGCATCTGAAGATGACCCGTCATCGCGACGGGCGTCGGCGCGGCTTCATGGGCATGGCAGGCAGATCATGAATCACTCTTCTCATCACGGCGGCAGCTGCTGTTCGCAGCACGCCGCATCGGCTGCGAAAGATCCGGTATGCGGCATGACGGTGTCGCCGGATTCGCCGCACGTCGCGCAACACGCAGGCGTGGAGTACCGCTTCTGCTGTGCCGGTTGCCGCCAGAAATTCATTGCCGATCCGGCGCGCTACCTGCAGCCGACACCGCTCGAACACGCGCCGCAGTCTGCACACGCATCGGACATCTACACCTGTCCGATGCATCCGGAAATCCGGCAGCAGGGTCCGGGCTCGTGCCCGATCTGCGGCATGGCGCTCGAACCGCTCGTCGCGAGCACCGTCGAGCAGGACAACCCGGAACTGGCGGACATGACGCGACGCCTGTGGATCTCGCTGCTGTTCACGGTGCCGCTGTTCGCCATCGCGATGGGGCACATGATTCCGGCCTTCGCGCACACATTGAACTTCCCGGGTCGCGTCTGGGTGGAGTTCGCACTCGCCCTGCCCGTCTGCACCTGGGCCGCATGGCCGTTCTACGAGCGTGCGATCGCCTCGCTGCGCCACCGCAGCCCCAACATGTTCACGCTGATCGGGCTGGGCGTGGCGGTGAGCTTCGTCTACAGCATCATCGCCGCCGTCGCGCCTGCGATCTTTCCGCCGTCGGCACGCGGCGAACACGGTCAGGTCGACGTGTACTTCGAGGCCGCTGCCGTGATCGTGACGCTGATCCTGCTGGGCCAGGTGCTGGAACTGCGCGCCCGCGGCCGCACCAGCGCCGCGATCCGCGAACTGATGAAGCTCGCACCGGCCACCGCGCGCCGCATCGCTGCGGACGGACACGAGTCGGACGTTCCGCTCGAACACGTCGCCGTCGGCGACCGGCTGCGAGTACGTCCCGGCGAGAAGATTCCCGTGGACGGTATCGTCCTCGAAGGTTCGAGCACGGTCGACGAATCCATGATCACCGGCGAACCGGTGCCCGTCGCCAAGCGCTCTGGCGCGGCACTGGTCGGCGCGACCATGAACGGCACCGGCACGCTGGTCATGCGCGCGGAAAAAGTCGGCGCGGATACGCTGCTGGCGCGCATCGTCGCGCTGGTGGCCGATGCGCAGCGCAGCCGCGCACCGATCCAGAAGCTCGCCGATGTCGTCGCCGGCTGGTTCGTGCCCATCGTCATTGCCATCGCGGCCATCGCGTTCATCGCGTGGTGGTGGCTGGGTCCGCCGCCGCAACTGAGTCATGCCATCGTCAACGCCGTCGCCGTGCTGATCATCGCGTGTCCGTGCGCGCTCGGACTCGCCACGCCGATCTCGATCATGGTGGCGACGGCCCGCGGCGCGCAGGCCGGCGTGCTGTTCCGCAACGCCGAAGCCATCGAAGTCATGCGCTCGGTCGACACGCTGGTCGTCGACAAGACGGGCACGCTGACCCAGGGCCGGCCCGCGCTCGTGAGCCTCGCGACGCCGGACGATGCCGCTGCCGCCAGCGGCGAATGGACACGCGCCCAGCGTGAACTGCTGCAGATGGCGGCGAGCCTGGAGCGCGGCAGCGAGCATCCGCTGGCGAGTGCGATCGTCGAAGGCGCTGCCAGGGCCGGTATCGATACGCAAGCCGTCGAGCACTTCGAGTCCGTCACGGGACAGGGCGTCACCGGCCGGATCGCGGGACGAACCGTTGCCCTCGGCAATCGCGCACTCATGTCGAGCGTCGGCGCCGACGTCGAGGCATGGCAGCAGCGCATCGATCCGCTGCGTGCGGCGGGACAGACCGTGATGTTTCTCGCGGTCGACGGCCGGCTCGCCGGCATCCTCGGCGTCGCCGATCCGCTCAAATCGGATAGCGCGCACGCCATCGAATCGCTGCGACGCGAAGGCCTGTCGGTCGTGATGATGACGGGCGACAACGCAATCACCGCGCACGCCATCGCCTCGCAACTCGGCATCGACAGCGTGCTCGCCGAAGTGCAGCCGCAGGACAAGGCCGCCCGCGTGCGCGAACTGCAGGCCGAAGGTCGCATCGTGGCCATGGCCGGCGACGGCATCAACGACGCGCCGGCGCTCGCGCAGGCGCAGGTCGGCATCGCGATGGGCACCGGCACCGACGTCGCCATGGAAAGCGCGGGCGTCACGCTGGTCAAGGGCGATCTCACGGGCATCGTGCGGGCGCGGGCGCTGTCGCGCCAGACCATGAAGAACATCCGCCAGAACCTGTTCTTCGCGTTCGTCTACAACGCGGCCGGCGTTCCCATCGCCGCCGGCGTGCTGTATCCGCACTTCGGCCTGCTGCTGAGTCCGATGCTCGCCGCGGCGGCGATGAGCTTCAGTTCCGTTTCCGTCATCGCCAATGCGCTGCGCCTGCGGCGCGCGGCCCTGTAGAGATCGTGCCGATGCACTCACGTCGCAGATTCGTTCAGGGACTCGCCGCCGGCGGCGCACTCATTGCGCTGCCCGGCCGCGCACTCTTCGCTGCCGCTCCCACGGTGCTGTCGGGTACGCAGTTCGATCTGGAAATCGCCGAGCTTCCCGTCAACTTCACCGGCGCGCCGCGCATTGCCACCGTCGTGAATGGCCAGTTGCCCGCGCCGCAGCTGCGCTGGCGCGAAGGCGAGACCGTCACCATTCGTGTCACCAATCGACTGCGCGAACGTACCTCGATTCACTGGCACGGGTTGATCGTGCCGGCCGACATGGATGGCGTACCCGGCATCAGCTTCCACGGCATCGCACCGGGCGAGACGTTCACGTACCGCTTTCGCGTGAACCAGTCGGGCACGTACTGGTATCACGCGCACTCGCGCTTCCAGGAACAGACGGGACTCTACGGTTCCATCGTGGTCGAGCCGCGCGACGCCGCACGGCATGCAGCCGATCGCGAACACGTGCTGCTGCTGTCGGACTGGACCGATACCGATCCGGAAGCGATCTATCGCCGGCTCAAGATCCACGCCGGCTACTACAACTTCGGCAAGCGGACCACGGGCGACTTCCTCGCCGACATCAACCGCAAGGGCTGGCAGGCCGCGACCAGCGAGGCCGCGATGTGGGGCCGGATGCGCATGGATCGCACCGATCTCGCCGACGTCTCCGGCTATGCCTACACCTACCTGCTCAACGGCATCACGCCTGCCGGCAACTGGACCGGCACCTTCCGTCGCCACGAGCGCGTGCGCCTGCGCATCATCAACGGCGCGTCCATGACGTTCTTCGATCTGCGCATTCCGGGATTGAAGATGACGGTAGTTTCCGCCGACGGACAGGACGTCGATCCCGTCAGCGTCGATGAATTCCGCATCAGCCCGGCAGAGACCTACGACGTGATCGTCACGCCGCACGACGATCGCGCCTACACGATCTTCGCGCAGGCGATGGATCGTTCCGGCCATGCACGCGGCACGCTGGCCCCCGCCGCGGGAATGCAGGCGGAGATTCCGCCGCTCGATGCGCGAGCGGATCTCGACATGAGCGACATGGGGCACGGCGCGCATGACACGACCGATCATGCTGCACATGCCGGACATGCGATGCCCGGTGTGCCGCAGCACGCAGCCGCAGAGTTCGGACCGGGCGTCGACATGCGTGTCGATGCGCCGCTGAACCGGCTCGACGATCCCGGCGTCGGACTGCGCGACAACGGACGCCGCGTACTGACCTATGCCGACCTGCACACGCTCGGCGGGCCGATCGACGCGCGTGCGCCGGGCCGCGAGATCGAACTGCACCTGACCGGCCACATGGAACGCTTCCTCTGGTCGTTCAACGGCCAGAAATTCTCGGAAGCCGAGCCGCTGCGTTTCCGGCACGGCGAGCGGCTGCGCATCGTGCTCATCAACGACACCATGATGAATCACCCGATCCACCTGCACGGCATGTGGAGCGAAGTGGAATCGCCGCATGGCGAATTCCAGGTGCGCAAGCACACGGTCACGGTGCAGCCGGCGCAGCGCGTGAGCTATCTGGTGACGGCCGATGCGCTCGGACGCTGGGCCTATCACTGCCACCTGCTCTATCACATGGAGGCGGGGATGTTCAGAGAGGTGGTCGTGGCGCATGAGGGAGCGGAAGCATGAAAGAGAATGGCCGCAAAAAGGCGCAGAAAACACAAGGGTCGGAAACGGAGCTGGAACGCATTCTTTCTTTTCTTCCATTTATGCGTGCTTTGCGCCTTTTCGCGGCCATTCTCCTGTCCCTGCCCGCCCTCACCCGCACCGCCCACGGACAGGAGCACCATCATCACGAACCCGCAGCACCCGCACCGGCAACGACCTCCGCACACGTTCCGCCCGATCCGCCTTCGCATCTCATGGGCCCGATGTCGCCCGCCGAGATGGCGGAGATCATGGCGATGGACGACGCCGCGCGTTTCGGCAGCATCGCCATCGACCGGCTCGAATGGCGCGAAGGCAACGACGCCATCGGCTGGGAAGGCAGCGCCTGGTACGGCGGCGACAGCAACAAACTGATGCTCAAGTCCGAAGGCGACTGGATCGACGGCGGCGCGGACCACACACGCACCGAACTGCTGTGGGACCGCGTCGTCGCGCGCTGGTGGAGTGTCCAGGCCGGCGTGCGTCACGACGCGGGCGAAGGTCCGTCGCGGAACTGGGCGGCGATCGGCGTGGAAGGACTGGCGCCTTACTGGATCGACATGGAGATGACGTTCTACGTGGGCGACGCGGGACGCACGGCGCTGCGTTTCGAGGGCAGTCACGACATGCGCCTGACGCAGCGGCTGATCCTGCAGCCGCAGCTCGAATTCAATCTCTACGGCAAGGACGACGTCGACCGCGGACTCGGCTCCGGCCTGTCCGATCTCGAAGCCGGCCTGCGATTGCGCTACGAGATCCGTCGCGAGTTCGCACCCTATGCCGGCGCGCACTGGAAGCAGCGCTTCGGCACGACGGCAGATCTCGCGGCGGAAGACAGCGAGGTGGAGTTCGTCGCGGGCCTGCGGGTGTGGTTCTGAACGATCCGGATTCGCCTCTGAACCCCTCCTCCGCGCAGCGGGGGAGGGTTAGGGTGGGGGCTTCTTACTGTGGGGCCGGCTTGAGCCGGCCTCTTTTCAGAAGTCAGGCTGAAGCCTGACCTACAGAAACCCCCGTCCTGGCTTGCCACACAACCATCCGGCCATGAACAATCCGCGCATCCGTCGCGGAGAACTCTTCATGCCCTCCAAGCGCAAAGCCGGTCGCCGCAGCGTTCGCAAATCCCCCGCCACCCAGCAACGCAGCCACGCGCGCAATGCGGTGCTGACCAAGCGCAAGCGCCCCGCACGCACCACGCCGGGACTGCGCGGCCTCTATCCCGCCATCGAGCCCTACAACACCGGCTATCTGCGCGTCTCCGACGAACACGAGATCTACTACGAGGAATGCGGCAATCCGAAGGGCAAGCCGGCGGTGTTCGTCCACGGCGGTCCCGGCGCAGGGTGCGACAAGCGTGCTCGCAGCTTCTTCGATCCCGATGCCTATCGCATCATCCTCTTCGATCAGCGCGGCTGCGGACGCAGCAAGCCGCGTGCGAGCCTCGTCGACAACACTACCTGGCATCTCGTCGCCGACATGGAAAAGCTGCGCACGACACTCGGCATCGAGCAGTGGCTGGTCTTCGGCGGTTCGTGGGGTTCGACGCTCGGGCTCGCCTATGCGCAGACGCATCCCGAGCGCGTGTCCGGAATCGTCCTGCGCGGCATCTTCATGCTCACCCGGTTCGAACTGAAATGGTTCTACCAGGAAGGCGCCAGCGCGATCTTTCCGGATCACTGGGAAAACTACGTGAAGGCGATTCCGCCGGCCGAACGCGGCGACATGATCCAGGCGTTCTACAAGCGCCTGATCAGCGACGATCGCGCGGTGCGCGTCAGCGCCGCACGCGCCTGGTCCGTCTGGGAAGCCGCCACCAGCTATCTGCACATCAACGAAGACAACGTCAGCAAATGGGGCGAGGAGGATTTCGCGATTTCGGTGGCGCGCATCGAGTGCCACTACTTCGTCAATCGCGGCTTCCTGGAGACCGAGGATCAGTTGCTGCGCAATGTCTCGCGCATCCGGCACATCCCCGCGGTGATCGTGCAGGGTCGCTACGACGTCGTCTGCCCGATGCAGACGGCCTGGGCGCTGCATCGTGCCTGGCCGGAGGCGGAGTTCCACATCAGCCCGGATTCGGGGCACTCTGCATTCGAGGCCGGCAACACGCACGCCCTCGTAGCGGCGACTGACCGGTTCAGGTGAAGAGAAGAGAAGGTTTCACACGGAGATCACGGAGGACACGGAGGTAGAGAAGAAGAATTTCCACGGGGGGAAGAATGGGGACACGGGGAACACGGGGTTCGGAACAGAAAAATCCTTTCTTGCCCCCGTGCTCCCCGTGTCCCCATTCTTCCCCCGTGGAAATTCCTTGATCTCTGACTCCGTGGCCTCCGTGATCTCCGTGTGAAACCTTCTTCCTCCTCACGCCGCCAGGGTGAAGAAGAACGTCGTGCCCTCGCCCGGTCGGCTCTCGACCCAGATGCGCCCGCCGTGGCGGTCGATGATGCGCTTGGCCGTCGCGAGGCCGACGCCGCTGCCCTGGAATTCGCGCTTGTCGTGCAAGCGCACGAACGGCTGGAACAGTCGCTGCGCCGTCGCCGTATCGAATCCCACGCCGTTGTCGCGTACCTGGTAGACGAATCGTCCCTCGCTCTGGCTGCGCGAGAACCCGATCCGCGCCGGCTGCTGGCGCGCAGAGAACTTCCACGCATTGCCGAGCAGGTTGTGCAGCACGTTGCCGATGAGATCGGGATCTGCGGATTCGAACATGTCGTGCTCGACGTCCGACTCCACCTGGCGTCCCGGTTCGGTGACCTGCAGGTCGAAGAGGATGCGATGCGCGACATCGCTCAGGTTGACCGGCGCACGGTCCACGACCCGGCTGCCGATCTGCGAGAACTGCAGCAGATGCCCGATCATCTCGTGCATGCGTCGCGCACCGTTCTGGATCCGGTGCAGGTAGTCGCACACTTTTCCGGTCGTACCGGCGCCGCCTTCCTGCAATGCCAGCGAACTGAAGCCTTCGATCACCTGCAGCGGCGAACGCAGATCGTGCGACACCGTGTACGAGAAACTTTCCAGTTCGCGGTTGGCCTCTTCGAGGCTGTGCGTGCGCTCGGCGATGCGCTTCTCGAGTTCGACGTTCAGGTCATGCAGACGCGCATTGGCTTCGGCCAGCCGTTCGTTCGCCGCCGTGAGCATCTGGCTGCGCGCCGCCTCGCTGTGCAGCAGCGCCCGCAGCTTGCGCGAGGTGGTGCCTGAAATGACGACGGCGGTGACGGCGAACGCCATGAACGCCGCACCCGCGTGGACCCAGTTGGCGGCGCTGGTTGCGTAGTCGCCGGCCATGACTTCGAAGGTCAGCACGCCGGACAGCGACAGCGCGCCGACGATGGCGTACGTGATCCCGCAGAGCGCCGTCATGGCGATTCCCCTGCGTATTCCGAAGATCAACGGCGTCGTGATTGCGATCAGTCCATAGGCCAATCCGTTGATGCTGGTGATGCCGGTGCGCAGCAGCCCGACGGTACCGAGCACATACAGCGACCCCAGGACCACCAGCGCGATGGCGCGGGAATTCAGGCTCGACCGGCGGCACCACGCCAGCAGCAGCACGGAATACGTGAATCCATGCATCCAGAGGGTCCACGGACGCGTCTGCAGATCGTGCGCAATGGCAATCGGCAGCAGCAGCGTGAAGACCAGCAGGATCCAGCCCAGCGTCCGCAACAGCAGATCGCGACGCATGGCCTCCAGTCCCGCCGCCGCGGTCATGCGCAGTTCGGCGGCGCTGGCAGCGGCCTGCACTCCGGCATCGGCAGCGGCCGCCGGTGTCGTCGGCGACGGCTTCGCGAAGCGCCGGCGCCGGCGCAATGTGCCTTCGTGCAACGACACGACCGGACTACGCAACGTCAGCATTGCGACGCTGCACTTCACGTTCGAGGAACCAGCGCAGCATGCGCAGTTCATCCTTCGACACGAAGAAGGCCGCACCCATTTCGGCAGCCTTGCGACGCAGATCGGGGAAGTCCGCCTGCGTGACGATGATGACGAGCTGGTTCGGATAGGCCTCGCGCAGATTCCTGAGCGTCTCGAAACCGTCGATCAGGCGCATGCGCAGATCGAGCGTGACGACGTCGGGCTGGAAGGTCGCGCAGACATCGAAGCCGTCGCGACCATTGGAGATCTCGCGGATCTCGCTGGCGATGCTGCGAATCCAGGTGGCAATCAGGGCGCGCGTGGGCGCGTGATCGTCGATGATCAGCACTTTCATCGTGGGTTCTTCAGGGGAAAGTTGCCGTGGCCAGGCGCGTACTTTCCGGTATCCGTCGCCGCGGATAAATCACGAGCGCCACGCAATCTCGAGTGGGTGGGCGTGCGTAGGGTGGTGCGTAAGCCTGCGTAGGGAGAGGGCGTAGGGGAAGGCCTTAGAGCCGAGCGGCCCTTCCTCCGCGCAGCAGGGATGGGGTTTTCTGTAGGTCAGGCTTCAGCCTGACTCTTGAAGGCCGGCCCCACAGGCGACAACAGCTGGCAGGAGTTCTGATCTTCTGTAGGTCAGGCTTTAGCCTGACTTCTGGAAAGAGGCCGGCTGAAGCCGGCCCCACAGTTAAGAGAGTCCCTAACCTTCACCCCAGCGAGCTGAGCGACTCGCGATTCTCCAGGGCGAACTGCAGCAGCGAATTCGCGCCCTTGAGCGACAGCTTGGTGCAGATGTTGGTGCGGTGCGTTTCGATCGTTCGCGGACTCACGTGCAGCTCGGCAGCAATTTCGCGCGAGGTTTTCTTTTCCGCGATGCGCTTGAGGATGCGCTTTTCTGCGGTGGTGAGATCGGCGAGCCCGGGCTTGTGTGAAGCGAGCGCTTCCGCCTTGCCGCGCCGGCGCAGCAGGAACCCGGTCAGCGACGGACTGACGTAGGCATTGCCTTCGGCCACCGACACGAGGCAGCTGACGATTTCGGTGCCGGCATTCTCCTTCAGCACGTAACCATCGATGCCGATGTTCATCGCCTTGTTGAAGGCCGCCTCGTCCTTGAGCATCGTCAGCACGACGAACCGCGTGGCGATGCCTTCGGACCGCAGCGTCTGCGCGATCTCCAGCCCGGTACCGTCGGGAAGGTTCACGTCGAGGACGGCCAGATCCGGCCGAAGCTCGCGGATGAGCTGCGTCGCCTGGGTCCACGTATCCGCCTCCGCCATCAGTTCGAACCGCTGATCGGACTGGATCACCTGCCTCAACCCGGCGCGGAACAGCGGATGATCGTCGACGATCACCACACGAATCGATTTCATCCAGCCTTACCCCGCCCTGACGCTTCGGAAACAGACGCGCATATCACAGCCGATCCGCCGGCTCGGTGAACGGCAGGTTCACCTGCAGGTGGGTGCCCTTGCCGGACATGCTGCGCAGATCGAGCGTGCCGCCCAGCATCTGGGCACGTTCGCGCATGCTGGTCAGGCCGAGCCCGCCGTCGACGCTTGCGGTATCGAACCCGATGCCATCGTCGCGCACGTCCAAGTGCAGCATACCCACATCGCGCTCCAGCGACAGCGTCACCCGTCGCGCCTGCGAGTGACGCAGCACATTGTTGAGCGCTTCCTGGCAGATGCGATACAGATGCGTCGCCTCCTCGCCCTGCAACACATCGTCCACGTCTTCGATGCGGCTTTCGATGTGCGCCGTCGTGGAATCGCGCACGCGCTCGACCAGGCTGTTCAGCGCCTCGGTGAGTCCGAGCTGTTCGATCTGGATCGGGCGCAGGTTCTGCGACAGGTTGCGCACCTCGGCGACGCAATCCGAGGCGATCTCCGCCACGGCGCGCAACTGCTCGACGACTTCGGCCGGCAGTCCGGGCAGTTCCAGCGCAAGCATCATGCGATTGCGGATCAGCGAGAGGTTCTGGCCGAGGCCATCGTGAAGTTCGTTGGCGAGCCGCTGCCGCTCCTGCTCCTGGGCCGTGAGCAGATGACGCGAGAACTCCTCGCGCGCCCGCAGTTCCCGTTCCTGCGACTGGCGCAGCAATTCCGCCGCGCGCCGGCGCGCGGTCACGTCGCGGACCGCGGCGACGCGCACGGTGCCGCCGCTGTCGGTCTCGAACGATCGCGCCTGGATTTCCACGTGCGTGCGGCTGCCGTCCGGCCGTTCCAGCATCGCCTCGTACATTCCCGCATCGCCGCTGCGCATCTTCTGTTCCACCAGCGCCACGTCCCGGCTGGCGAACATCTCGCTGGCGCCGCGGCCGATGACGTCCTCGCGCGGCCGGCCGAACATCGCCAGCAACCGATCGTTGACATCGATCAGCACGCCGCGCTCGGTGATGGCGATGCCCTCGAACGCAGCATCCGCCAGGGTACGGAAACGCGCTTCGGTTTCGCGCAGCGCCAGCTCGGCCCGTTCGCGCGTGGTGACGTCGACGACCACGCCCAGCATGCAGCGCGGTTCTCCCGCGGCATCGCGTTCGAGTTCGCCGCGCGTCTCGAACCATCGTGCGCTGCCGTTCTCGGTATTGACCTGGAAGACCGACACGAACTTCGCATCCGGCGTGCACAACACCCGTTCGATCTCGCGCGAAATGCGTTCGCGGTCCTCCGGCACCATGATGGCCTCCAGTTCCTGGAGATTCATGGGCAGGCGGCCGAGCGGCAGATCGAAGACGCGGTGCACGTTGTCCGACCATTGCATCTGGCCGCTGGCGATGTCCCAGCGCCAGGTCGCCATCCGTGCCGCATCGAGCGTCTGGCGCAACTGGTTCGTGCTGTCGCGCAATGCATGTTCGGCCTTGTGCTTCTCCGTGACGTCTTCGACCATGCTGATCGCGTATTGGGGCTCGCCCTGCGGGCTGCGCACCAGCGATGCGTTCACGTGGACCCAGAAGGTCCGGCCGTCGCGGGCCACGTAGCGCTTCTCGCGCCGGAAGCTTTCCATCTCGCCGCGCATGAGTGCCGCATACAGGCGCCGGTCTTCGGCCACGTCGTCGGGATGCGTGACGTCTTCGAAGGAGACCTGCTGCATCTCGCCGCGCTCGTAACCGAGCAGCGTCAGCATCATGTTGTTGGCCAGCACGGCGAAGCCCTGCTGGTTCACCACGACGATGCCGACGGGCGAGGAATCGAAGACGATGCGGAACTGCGCTTCGGCACGCTGCAGGGCGTGCTCCATGTCGCGGCGCTCGGTGGCATCCGTGAACATGCCGAGCAGGCCGACGATGGAATTGCGTTCGTTCTCGACCGGACTGGACGAGATCCGCGTCCACAGATCCTTGCCGTCGCGACGGGTGAGGTGGTGATAGTGGCCGTCGGCGCCCCTGGCGAGCCATGCACGCAGATCGCGCTCGGCCGCGGCGCGGTCCTCGCCATCCAGGAATTCCAGCAGCCGCGTGCCGATGAGATCGGCCGGCTTCGCGCCCAGCATGTCCGCCATGCGCTGGTTGACGAAGGTCGTGCGGCCCTGCAGATCGAACAGCCACACGCCTTCGCGGGTCGTGTCGACGATCTTGCGCACGCCGATCGGCGGTTCATCGCGATGCAGATTGCGCGCAGCCGGCGGCAGCGTCCCCTCGAGACCGAATATTCTGCGTATGCCCATCCCGCCCTCGCCCCCTTCGTACGGAGGACTACTTCGGTTTGCTTGTGATTAGACTCGTCTGGCGCCCCGGTCACTATAGCGGCTCTACGCAATGACGGTGCGGCAGGATGCATGGACAAATCAACTGCGCACGCGCCAGGTCGGCCGGCCGTCGCGATCGATGA
The DNA here is from genome assembly GCA_937864115.1 of uncultured Steroidobacter sp. GTDB lineage: Bacteria > Pseudomonadota > Gammaproteobacteria > Steroidobacterales > Steroidobacteraceae > Steroidobacter. Next base: position 110,689 of record CALMII010000005.1, read on the forward strand.
CGCCCTGCGTCACGAGCCAGTCGCGCGCATCGTCCGCGTCCTGTTCGAACCAGGCGCGGGCAGAACCGAGCCGGAAGGTATAGCCCCAGGCATCCATGTCGGCCTGCATCTGCCCACGCGAGCCGCCGCTCAGATGATCGGCCAGCACGATCTGCAGGTAGCAGACGGCATTCTCTTCGGCGTAGTCGCCGCCCGCATCCCTGTCGAGGCCGGCGCGGCGCGCCTCATCCATGCATATGAAGTGGCTCGCTTCATGCAATAGCGAATGCAGCGGCGTATCCGGGCGGACATAGAGCCGGTCGACGATCAGCCCCGCCTCGCTCTCGCCCCAGTAGGAACCGGCGATGGTCTCGCCGGGCGCGACCTGAACCAGGTTCAGTCCGTAGCGTCGCAGAATCCCGGCGATCTCGTCGGGATCAAGATCGTGAAAGAAGATCACGGCCGCGCCTCACAGCGACGCGACCCTGCGAATGACGAGTCCGGCCAGATCGCGCGCCAATGCCTCGCGCAGGACCGACTGTTCGCGCTGCTTCGCCAGTACGGCGGTCGTGTCGTAACTGTAGTCGCGCGTCAGTTCGAGCTTCTGCGGAGCGATGAGTTCGCCCGTCTGGCTTTCCACGGAATATTCGACCGAGTAGAAGACTTCGTACTCCTCCGGCGTATTGCGCGCGGAGACGGACAGGACGCGCTGACCGCTGGTGTCCTTGCGGATGCGGACGATGGCGCTGGCGTCGTTGCGATTGCCGACCAGCCGCACGCCGGAGGTCTCGAGGCTTTCGCGCAGGGCGCGATTGAAATCGGTATAGGTGTCGACGGTGTCGATGTAGGTCGCCGACATGATTTCCGGAAGACGTGCGGTGCCCTGCAGACGCCAGCCGCAGGCGCTCAGCAGTAGTGCAGCGATGAGAACGGAAAGACGCAGACTGGTGGACACCGACGATCCTCGCGAGGCGATTCGCGAGGAGTATAGCCAAGACGGGTCGTGTTCTTGCCGGCTTTGAACTGCTGTTGATGCCCTCACCCTAACCCTCTCCCCTCTCCGGGGGATTCCGTCGCGCTTACGCGCTCCTCCTCCCCGCTGCGCGGAGGAGGAGATCAGACAGGGTTTCTGTAGGTCAGGCTTCAGCCTGACTTCTGAAAAGAGGCCGGCTCAAGCCGGCCCCACAGTAAGAAACCCCTCCCCCGCTACGCGGAGGAGGGAATCAGACGAGAGTCATTCGACGCAGAAAAGGATCGGGACTGCGATCAGTTCCGGTAGCCCGGATCGATCTTGTCCAGCTTGCGCAGCAGCGCCGGCCACGTCAGCGAACTGCCGGCGCCGCGCATCACTGCCCTGCTGTAGGCCGGTACGGTGTCGAGCACCGACGTCGGAATCTGCAGCAGCTCGGCGCCATTGCCCTGCGCGAGCACCTGGATCTCGCAGGCGCGCTGGAAGGTGTACATCGCAAGGAAGGCATCCGGAATGGTGCGGCCGACCGTCAGCAGTCCGTGATTGCGCAGCATCAGGTTGCGCGTGTTGCCGAGATTGTGCTGCAGGCGGACCTTCTCTTCCGGATTGAGCGCGATGCCCTCGTAGTCGTGATACGAGAGCGACTGCACGACGATGCTCGCCTGCTGCGAAATCGGCAGCAGCCCCGCCTTCTGGCACGACACCGCGACGCCTTCCATCGTATGCAGGTGCAGCACGCAGTAGGCATCTTCGCGCGCTGCGTGGATGGCGCTGTGGATCGTGTAGCCCGCCGGATTGATCTCGTAGGGACTGTCGAACGTCTTGTTGCCGTCGAGATCGACACGGACGAGATTCGAGGCCGTCATTTCATCGAACATCAATCCGTAGGGATTGATCAGGAAATCATGCGTGCCGGGAATCTTCGCCGAGATGTGCGTGAAGATCAGATCGTCCCAGCCGAAATGCGCGACCAGCCGGTAGCAGGCCGCCAGATCGACGCGCACCGCCCACTCTTCCGCGGACACTTTGCTGCGGACATCCGAAGTACTGTTGTCGACGACGCGCATTTGCATACGGCACCTGGCTCTGGCTGGGGCGGAAAAACCAGAGGCTACGCCCGCCGCTCGGCAGCGGGCAAGCCGCACCGCGCAATCCAAGGTGCGGAATCAGCCGGCGGGTGTCGGGACGACGCCGAACTGCTGCAGCACCCGCTGCGCATCATCCGGACCCTGAACGACGAAGGCCGACAGCCCCACGCGGCGCGCCGCTTCGACGTTGAGCAGATTGTCGTCCAGAAACAGGATGTCGGCGGCGCCGCAGTCCAGCGTGCCGATCACGTGCTCGAAGGCATCGGCATCCGGCTTGATGCGGCCGGTGAGATGCGAAACGAAGTAGTGATGAAAGAGTCCGCCGAGCCCGAGGTCTTCCGTGACGCGCGGCCAGTGCACGGCATTGCTGTTCGACAGGACGGCGCGCACGTAGCGCGGCGGAATCCGGTCGATCAGCTCCAGCGCACCCGGATAGACCTCCGAGGGCCAGCCCGCGAACGAATCGAGGAAGGCCTGCGCGTCGACCTGGATCTGCAGTTCATCGATGAGTTGCCGTGCAAATTCATCGCCGGCAATCCTGCCGGTCTCGAACGCGCGCACGCTGGGCGAATGCAGCCAGGTGCGCCACAGGTCTTCCGTGGGCATGCGGTAGCCGAGCCATTCCAGCATCGGCCGCACGCCGCCGAGCCGCACCAGCACACCGCCGACGTCGAAGAGAATGACCTTGATCTGCGATTCCGCCGACACTGCCTCTCTCTAATTTCTGGCCAGCCTGCCAGCCGGCTAGTCGGCTGGCAGGCTAGACAACCACATTCACCAGCTTGCCCTTCACCACGATCACTTTCTTCGGCGCCTTGCCTTCCATCCAGCGCTGCACGCCGGCATCGGCGAGCGCGGCTTCGCGGATCGTGGCTTCGTCGGCGGTCGCCGCGACGGTGACATGACTGCGCAGCTTGCCGTTGACCTGCACGACGAGCTGGATCTCGTCCTGCACCAGCGCCTGCGGATCCGGCTTCGGCCAGGCGCGATCCATCAGCGAGTCTTCATGGCCGAGCGCCTGCCACAACGCGTGCGTCGCGTGCGGCACGATCGGCGAGAGCATCTGCACGACCAGCTCCAGCGTCTCCTGGACGATGGCGCGCCCCTGCGGCGAGTCGTCTTCGAACTTCGCCAGCGTATTCATCAGCTCCATCACGGCAGCAATGGCGGTGTTGAAGATGCGGCGACGGCCGAGGTCGTCGGTGACTTTGACCAGCGTGGCGTGAGCGGCGCGGCGCAGATTGCGCTGGGAGTCGGTCAGGGCGACAGGCGACAGGCTACGGGCTACGGCCAGAGACTCTTCCTTCTTGCTGTCGCCTGTCGCCTGTCGCCTGTCGCCCTCGACGAATTCATACACCGTCCGCCACACCTTCCTCATGAACCGCGCCGCGCCTTCGACGCCGTCATCCGACCACTCGAGCGTGTCTTCCGGCGGCGCCTTGAACATCATGAACAGGCGGATGCTGTCCGCCCCGTATTCACCCACCAGCTTCTGTGGATCGACGCCGTTGTTCTTGGACTTCGACATGGTGCGCATGCCTTCCCACTCGACGGGCTGTCCGTCGCTGCGCAGCGTCGCGCCGGTGCGCGTGCCTTTCGCGTCGACCTGCACGTCGACGTCGGCAGGATTGAAGTACTGGATGCGGCCTTCACCCGTCTTGCGCGAGTAGATGTCGTTCAGGACCATGCCCTGCGTCAGCAGGTTCCTGAACGGCTCGCTGACTTTCAGCAGGCCGAGGTCCTTCATCACCCGCGTCCAGAAGCGCGAATACAGCAGGTGCAGGATCGCGTGCTCGATGCCGCCGATGTACTGGTCGACCGGCATCCAGTAGTCCGCACGCTCATCGACCATCGCCTGGTCGTTGCCCGGCGAGGCGAAGCGCGCGAAATACCAGGACGAATCGACGAACGTGTCCATCGTGTCGGTTTCGCGTCGCGCGTCGGCGCCGCACTTCGGGCACTTGCATTCGTAGAACGCCGGCAGCTTGTTGAGCGGATTGCCGCTGCCGTCCGGTACGAGTCCTTCGGGCAGCACGACCGGCAGGTCCTTGTCGGGCACCGGCACGTCGCCGCAGGTCGGGCAATGGATCAGCGGGATCGGACAGCCCCAGTAACGCTGGCGCGAGATGCCCCAGTCGCGCAGGCGCCATTGCACCTGCTTCTGGCCGAGCCCGAGCGCCGACAGGTCGGCGGCGATTGCATCGATGGCCTGCTGATAGCCGAGGCCATCGTACTTGCCCGAGTTGATGCAGAAGCCGGCCTTGGTGGAGTACCAGTCCTGCCACTGTGTAGAAGAAAAGGGGCTGCTGGCTGCTGGCTGCTGGCGACTGGCCAGAGTCGCGCCAGACTGATTCTGGCCAGTCGCCAGTCGCCAGTCGCCAGTCGCCACCTCTTCAACCACCTGCTTGATCGGCAACCCATACCTGTTCGCGAACTCGAAATCGCGCTCGTCATGCCCCGGCACGCCCATCACGGCGCCTTCGCCGTAGGTCATGAGCACGTAGTTACCGACCCACACCGGCACCTGGTCGCCGGTCAGCGGATGCGTGACGAACAGGCCCGTCGGCATGCCCTTCTTTTCCATGACGGCGAGTTCGGCTTCCATCGCCGTGCCCTTCTTGCACTCTTCGACGAAGGCGGCGAGCGCCGGATCGTTTTTCGCGGCGTGCGTCGCCAGCGGATGTTCGGCGGCGACGGCGCAGAACGTCACGCCCATCAACGTGTCGGCGCGCGTCGTGAACACATTCAATGTGTGCTTCTCGCCCTCGAGTTCGTAGGGAAACCCCAGGCGCACGCCTTCGCTGCGGCCGATCCAGTTCGCCTGCATGGTGCGCACGCGCTCGGGCCAGTCGGTGAGCGTGTCGAGCGCATCGAGCAGATCCTGCGAATAGTCGGTGATGCGCAGGTAGTACATCGGGATCTCGCGCTTCTCGACCGGCGCGCCGGTGCGCCAGCCGCGGCCGTCGATCACCTGCTCGTTGGCGAGCACGGTCTGATCGACCGGATCCCAGTTCACGACGCCGGTCTTCTTGTAGGCGATGCCCTTTTCGAGCATGCGCAGGAACATCCACTGGTTCCATTTGTAATAGTCGGGCCGGCAGGTGGCGAGTTCGCGCTTCCAGTCGAGCGCGAAGCCCAGCGACTGCAGCTGGCCTTTCATGTACGCGATGTTGTCGTAGGTCCACTTGGCCGGCGGCACGCCGTTCGCCATCGCGGCGTTTTCCGCAGGCAGGCCGAACGCATCCCAGCCCATCGGCTGCAGCACGTTGTAGCCCTGCTTGCGCATGAAGCGCGAGAGCACGTCGCCGATGGTGTAGTTGCGCACGTGTCCCATGTGCAGCCGGCCGCTGGGATACGGGAACATGCACAGGCAGTAGTACTTCGGACGCGAGCTGTCTTCGCTGACGGAGAAGGCGTCAGCGGCCTGCCAATAGCTTCTGGCCTGCGACTCGACAGCCGCAGGATCGTAACGTTCTTGCATGAAGAAAACTTCGCCGGAACCCAGGGGTTTGAGCGGCGAAGGATACCGGACTGGCAAGCTGACCGGCTAGCAAGCTCACTGCGGCTGCAGGGTCGGCTTGCTGTTTTTCTTGCTGTGGGGCCGGCTTCAGCCGGCCTTCAAGAGTCAGGCTGAAGCCTGACCTACAGAAGATCAGAACTCCTGCCAGCTGCTGTCGTCGCCGCTGGCCTTCGCCATCGGGGCCGGCCGTGCCGGCGCCGGACGTGCGGCGCGGCGGACCGGCGCCTTGACGATGGAGCGGACCGGAGCGCGCTCGGCCACGACCGTCGCCGGTGCAACCGCCTGCTGCGTCCGCACGGCCGACGCCGCCCGGAAGAATCCGATCTCCGCGACCAGGCGCTGCGCCTGCTGTTCCATCGACTTCGCCGCGGAAGCGGCCTCTTCCACCAGCGCCGCGTTCTGCTGGGTCGTGTCGTCCATCTGCGTGACGGCGTTGTTCACCTGCTCGATGCCCGAAGCCTGCTCTTCGCTCGCCGCCGCGATCTCGGCCACGATGTCGCTGACCTTCTTGACGCTCTCCATGATGTCGCCGAGCGCCTTGCCGGATTCGTCCACCAGGCCCGTGCCCGCCTGCACTTTCTCGACCGAGTCGTTGATGAGCTCCTTGATCTCCTTGGCCGCCGTGGCGCTGCGCTGCGCGAGGCTGCGCACTTCGCTCGCGACCACCGCGAAGCCGCGGCCCTGCTCGCCGGCGCGCGCCGCTTCGACGGCCGCGTTGAGCGCGAGCAGATTGGTCTGGAACGCGATCTCGTCGATGACGCCGATGATGTCGGAGATCTTGCGGCTCGACGAATTGATCTCCTCCATCGCGGTCACTGCGCGCTGCACGACCGAGCCGCCGCGCTCCGCCTGGCTGCGGGCGCCGGAAGCGAGCTGATTCGCCTGGCGCGCGTTGTCCGCATTCTGTTTCACCGTCGCCGTCATCTCTTCCATGCTCGACGCGGTTTCCTCCAGCGCCGACGCCTGTTCCTGCGTGCGCTGCGACAGATCGTCGTTGCCTCTCGACAATTGCGCGGCCGCGCCGCCGACCGCATCCGAGGCCGTGCGTACGCTGCCGACGATCTCGTGCAGCTTGACGTCCATGCGCTTGAGCGAGCCCAGCAGCGCACCGAACTCGTCGCCGCGATCGGCAGGAATGTCGTGGCCGAGTTCGCCGCTGGCGATCCGGTCGGACACCTTCACCGCAGTCCCCAGCGCGGACATGATCGAACGCAGCAGCAACACCGCGAACGCAGCAGCAATGGCCGCAGCGACCAGCATTGCGCCCACGACCAGGCCGCGGCTGACCGAATACCGCGCCTTGGCCGCCTTCAGGGCCTCCTCCGCGCGCTCGTACTGATGCTCGGTTGCGGCCTGCATCGTATCGGCCAGCGCACTGAAGGCCGGATCGACCTGATCGACGACGAGCTTGCCTGCCAGTTCGTCGTCATTGGCGGCGATCGCGGCATCGACCGCATCGATGGACGACTGCAGCGCGTTGTGCGCCTTCTCGATCCGCTCGAATTTCTCCCGGCCTTCGCTGGTGCGCTGCGCGTCGCCGAACTGCTTCAGCAGATCGTCGGTGTGCGCCTTGATCTTTGCGCGCTCTGCCTTGATCGCCTGAATCCTGGCCGGCTCGTTCGCCAGTACGTTCAGGGCGAGCATCGCCTGCCGGTCCAGTTCGGAGGTCTTGAGTTCACCCAGCGTGCCCACCACGCGCACGCGGCGCTCGTACATGTCGTCGAGATCGTCGACCACGCCGCCCATGCCGCGCAGGCCGAGCCAACCGACGATGAGCATGGACACGGCCAGCAGGATCAGCGTGGCCACGATACGGGTCTTGATGCTGAGAGATGTAAAGTTCATGACAGCGACTGTTGAGTGGGATCAACAGCGCTATCGACCTGCCCTGCGGCGACTGAAAGTCAGAGGCAGGTAATTCAGGGACAGGCTTATGAGTGCCGGCTGAAGCCGGCACCCACAGGGGAAGGGCGGCTCAGTCGCCGAGTGCGGTGCGCAGCGCGGCGATCTCGTCCTTGCAGCCGTTCATGATGTGCACGCACTTGGCGTTGTCGAGTTCCAGGCGCCAGAACGCCTTCACGCCCTGCATGTTGAGTTCGAGGTCGGTTTCATGGCCGGCGAAGCCGGACATCATGACCGCGACCGTGAGCACGTCGGTGACGTCCGGATGACCGGCGTGGCGGTCGATGTTCTCGTGCTCCGCGACGGCCTCGGAAATGTGATCGGGAAAACCCCAGTTCTCGACGATGGCCTTGCCCACGTTGGAGTGCCAGTCGCGGATGACCTGCGACAGCGTCGCCGGATCGCGGAACAGGTTTCCGTGACGGTTGGCGCGCGCCAGGATGTAGATCTTGCCGACGTTGTGCAGCAGCCCGGCGAGCATGCATTCATCCGCATTGATCCTGCCGGCGCGCGAGCCGATGGCGTACGCCAGCGCCGCAACCATGGTCGCCTCCTGCCACAGCGCTTCCAGTTCCTTGGCGATGTGGCGCAGTTCGGCGGCGCGGCGCAGCTGCGCGATGGCGAAAGACACGGCCGCGGTACGCACGTTGTTGTGCCCGATGCGATTCACCGCAGTCTTGAGTTCGGAGATCGTCTTGCCGCCGCGATTCAGCGCAACGGAATTGGCGAGCGTGAACACGCGCGCCGCAAGCCCGGCATCGGAGCCGACCACGCGCGCGATCTGATCGTTCGACACCTGCTCGTCCGCCAGCACCTTGCGCACGCGCACGGCGACGTCCGGGAACGACGGCAGTTCCACCCGCCCGCGCGAGACTTCCTCGGCCAGTTCGGCGACGAACTGGAACGCACCAGCGTTGCCGGACGGAACGGTCGCTTCGTCGGAAGTCGCGAGAGATTGGCTGGTCATGATCGTCCTATCGGCAATGCAGCACGGGCCTTGAGGCCACCGTGGCATGAAACACGATCCGGCCGGCGCCGTCTGTTAACGGGCTCGTGGTTTCGGAGCGAGATCGGAAAAGGATTGGCCGCAAAAGGCGCAAGAGAACACAAAGCAGAAATTCGGGACGGAAGATCGCCCATATCTATTTGTGTACTTTTGCGCCTTTTTGCGGCTATTCCTTCTTCCTATCCCGCGCCCGCCACCTTGCCCCGCGGTGCGTCCGACGTCAGGTTCAGGATCTGTCCGGGAATCCGCTGCAGCGGCATCACGTGTTCCGCGGCGCCGAGTTTCACGGCGGCGCCGGGCATGCCCCACACCACGCTGGTGGCTTCGTCCTGGGCGATGGTGCCGGCGCCGGCTTCCAGCATTTCCTTCAGGCCGCGGGCGCCGTCGTCGCCCATGCCCGTCAGGATGACGCCGGTGGCATTCGGTCCGACGTTCTGCGCGACCGAGCGGAACATCACGTCGACGCTCGGGCGGTGCCGGTTCACGTGCGGGCCGTCGCTCAGGCGGCAGCGATAGCGTGCGCCGTCGCGTTCGACGATCAGGTGCCGGTCGCCGGGTGCGATGTAGGCGTGACCGGGGAGGATGTACTGACCGTCCTGCGCCTCGCACACCGACATCGCGCACGAACGGTTGACGCGCTCGGCGAAGGCGCGGCTGAACGCGGCGGGAATGTGCTGCGAGATGACGATGGCAGGCGCATCGGCCGGCATCATTTCCAGTACTTCGCGGATCGCCTCCGTGCCGCCCGTCGACGCGCCGATGGCGACGATGCGATCCGTGGTGCGCAGCACGCGCCGCCCCGTCACCGCCGGCAGCACGGCATCGGCCGTGCGACGTTCATCGATCTTCAATCCCGCGGCCGACGCTGCGGGCGCGGCCGCAGGTCGTGGCGCGCTGCTGCGCGGATTCACGCGCGCGCCCGCCGCCATCTTGATCTTCGCGATCAGTTCCTGCGCGTAGTCGGCAAGGCTGCCCGCCACATCGACTTTCGGCTTGGCGACGAAGTCGACCGCGCCGAGTTCGAGCGCGCGCAGCGTGATGTCCGCGCCGTGCTGCGTCAGCGACGACACCATCACGACCGGCATCGGCCGCAGGCGCATCAGGTTCTCCAGGAACGTGACGCCGTCCATGCGCGGCATTTCCACGTCGAGCGTGATCACGTCCGGATTGAGCTGCTTGATCTTCTCGCGCGCCGCGTAGGGATCGGTCGCCGTGCCCACGACTTCGATGTCGCGATCCTTGCCCACCATTTCCGTAAGGAGCTTTCGCACCAGTGCCGAGTCGTCGACGATGAGGAGTCTGATGGCCATGATTGCTTCGTCGTTGAACGCTCAGAACAGATCGATCTCGCCCGCCACCGGCGCCTTCTCCAGGCCCGACAGGTACTTCTGTTCGTGCGACACGACATCCCGCGTCTGCTGGGAATTGAGGTGCCGCACGCGGACCCGGCCGGTCTGCGGGAAATACTGCACGTGGCGCGGACAGGTCTCGCCCACGTCCTCCGACGACACGCGCAGGCCTTCGGCCTTGAGGAATTCGCGCACGAACTGCACGTTGTGGTTGCCGACGTCGGTCAGGCTCGACAGCACGCGGCCGCCGCCGAAGATCTTCACTTCGAGATCGGTGCGCGAACCGCCGGCCTTGAGGATGCGGTTGATGAGCTGCTCCATCGAGGCGCTGCCGTAGCGCGTCGCGGTGCCGGCCACACTGCCCCAGGTGTCGTTGCCGTTGCCGCTCGGGCGCGGCAGCATGAAATGGTTCATGCCGCCGATGCTGGTGCGCGGATTGCGGATGCAGGCCGACACGCACGAGCCGAGCACGGTGTCGAGCACTTCGTCGGCTTCGGTCACGTAGAAATCGCCCGGCAGCAGCTTGGCGATGATCTGGCCGGTCGCATTGCGATAGCGCCTGATCGATTCGAAGCCCGGCAGAGAGCGCGGCAGATCTGTCGAAAGCACACCCATGCGCCGCCTCAGTTCTTCAGGGCCTCGTTGCCCTGCTTGCGATAGATGGTCTTGCCGACGAGGCGGAACGGCGCCGAGCCCGCGTGGATGGATTCGGAATGGCCGAGGCAGAGATAGCCGCCCGGCGCCAGCAGCGAGGCGAAGCGCGACACGATGCGCTCGCGCGTCGCCTGGTCGAAATAGATCATCACGTTGCGACAGAAGATCACGTCGAACGGCCCGCTCATCGGCCAGTTCTGCATGAGGTTCAGCGTCCGGAAGGTGATCAGCCGCGCGATGTCCGGCTGCACCAGCGCATGCCCGGCATTGGCGCCGATGCCCTTGCGGAAGCAGCGACGCAGCCGTTCCGCCGGCACCGACGACAGCCGGTCCACGGGATAAACACCGCGCTGCCCGTACGCGATCATGTCGCTGTCGATGTCGGTCGCCAGGATCTTCGTATCCCAGCGCACGCCGGCTGGCAGCGCCTCGGTGGCCACCATCGCGATGCAGTAGGGTTCTTCGCCCGACGAACAGCCGGCCGACCAGATGCGCAGGCGCCGCGACACCTGGTTGCGCTTCATGGCCTCCGGAATCATGTACGAGGCCAGCGCTTCGAAATGATGGTTCTCGCGAAAGAACGAGGTGACGTTGGTCGTCAGCGCATTGATCAGGCCGACGAGTTCTTCCGGACCCGATTCGCGCACGTGCGCGCAGTAGGCTTCGTAGCTCGGCAGGCCGAGTTCGCGCAGCCGTCGCGCCAGGCGACCCTGCACGAGCTGGCGCTTGTTCGGTCCCAGCACGATGCCGGCGTTCTCGCCGACCACGTGACGGATGAAATCGAACTCCGCATCGCCGAGCACCGGGCCGAGCGGCGCCGGTTCAGAGCTCATCAGGTTGGAAGCGGAATGCGACATGCGGCGATCGACAATGAGTGGTGTGGAAGTCAGCCGCAGGAAGGCGTCGCGCCCGCGTGGTTCACGAGCGCCTGTCCCCCTGCAACCGACGGCAGTTCATCAGGCAGCAGCAACAGGCGGCGCCAACCCCGTGACGTCCCCGCCGATCAGCGTGTCGATATCGAGCAGCATCACCATGCGTCCCGATACTGCTGCCAACCCTTCGATGAACTCCGTGCTGACGTGTTCGCCGAGTTCCGGCGCCGGCTTGATGTCGGCCGCCGCCACGTCGATCACGTCGGACACACCGTCCACGACCACACCGAAATCGCGCCGGCCGACCGGCGATTCCACCGACAGCACGATGATGACGGTGAGCGGCGTGTACTCGGCCTGCGCCAGGCTGAAGCGCATGCGCAGATCGACGATGGGCACGATCGAACCGCGCAGATTGAGCACGCCCAGCACATGCGCCGGCGCCTGCGGGATGCGCGTGACGGTGGAATAGCCGCGGATTTCCTGCACCCGCAGAATGTCCACGCCGTACGTTTCCTCGCCCAGCGTGAAGGTCAGCACCTGGTGCGAACCCGCATCGTTGGTCGTCCGTGTCGTATCGCCTGCCATAGTCATTGCCTCATACCCATCGATTGACATGTGTGCCTGTCCGTTACGTTATCGGCCGGACACCCTGACATCTCTAGTCAGCCATTACCTGTATCGGCGAGCCCTGAACGGGTCAGAACTCCTGCCATGAGCTGTCATCGCCCGCTGCGCGCGCGAGCGGTGCCGGCGCAGAAGCGGTCGCCGCCTTCTTCGCTGCGACCGCACGTACCGGCGCCTTGGCAGGCGCTGCGGCGGCCGGCACCTGCTGCAGGCGCGGCTTGCTCGCGTACTGCGGCTGGTGGCTGGCGGTGGCGTGGCTGCGGAAGTAGCCGATCTGCGTGACCAGTTCGGCCGACTGCTGCTCCATCGACTTGCTGGCGGCGGAGGCTTCTTCGACCAGCGCGGCGTTCTGCTGGGTCACGCTGTCCATCTGGGTGACGGCGTTGTTGACCTGCTCGATGCCGGCGGACTGTTCTTCGCTGGCCGCGGCGATTTCCGCGACGATGTCGGTGACTTTCTTGACGCTCTCCATGATCTCCGAGAGCGTCTTGCCGGATTCGTCGACGAGCTCCGAACCGACCTTGACCTTGTCGACCGAGTCCTTGATCAGATCCTTGATCTCCTTCGCCGCCGAGGCGCTGCGCTGCGCGAGGCTGCGCACTTCGCTCGCGACCACCGCGAAGCCGCGGCCCTGCTCGCCGGCACGCGCCGCTTCGACGGCCGCGTTGAGCGCGAGCAGATTGGTCTGGAAGGCGATCTCGTCGATGACGCTGATGATGTCGGCGATCTTGCGGCTGGACGTGTTGATCTCGCCCATGGCGCCGATGGCGCGATGCACGACGGCGCCGCCGCGTTCGGCCTGCTCGCGCGCACCCACGGCGAGCTGGTTGGCCTGGCGCGCGTTGTCCGCGTTCTGTTTCACCGTCGCGGTCATCTCTTCCATGCTCGAGGCGGTTTCCTCGAGGGCCGCAGCCTGCTGCTGCGTACGCTGCGACAGGTCGTCGTTGCCGTGCGAGAGCTGGCGGGCGGCCGAGCCGACGGCGTCGGCGCTGCCGCGCACGCCGCTGACGATGTCGACGAGCTTCGCGTCCATGCGCTTCAGCGACTCCAGCAGGCGCCCCAGTTCATCCTGGCTTTCGACGGTGATGTTGTTGCCCAGGTCGCCGCTGGAAATGCGGTCCGCGACGCCCACGGCCGTATTCAGCGCGCCGACGATCGAACGCACCAGCAGGAAGCCGAACAGCGCGGAGACGCCGATGCCCAGCACGATGGCGCCGATGATCACGGCGCGGTTGCGATCGAACGTCGCGTCGGCTTCGGTACGCATGTCCTGCGCCACGGCGATCTGCGTCGTCAGCAGCGCTTCGCTGGCCACGGTCATCTGGTCGTAGGCCGGACGGGCCTTCTCGATCAGCAGGCTCTCGGCCTTGTCGAACGTACCCGCCTGCGCGGCGAGCAGCGCGTCCTGCACGTAGCTCACGACTTCGCTGCCGCGACGGCTGAAGGTGTCGGCGATCTGCCGTTCCTTGTCCGTCAGTTCGGTGGCGTTGAGCTTGGCGAACAGGCTCTTCACTTCGACTTCGCGCTCCTTCACGAAATCCAGCGCGCTCTTGACCGCCGCGGAGTCCTGACGGATCACGACGTCTTCCGCCTTCGTCAGCAGTTCGCGGTCATTCGATTCGATCGTGCCGACCCAGCCGGTCGGCATGAAGCGATTCGAGAAGATCGCATCGAGATCGCGATTGCTGGTATGGGCTCCGCTGAGACCGACGGCGCCGACCGCAACCAGAATGGCAGAGCTCAGCGCCAGGATGGCGTAGAGCTTGACCTTCACGCTCAGGTTCGTATTGATCATTGTTTGATTCCCTTGCTAGCAGACTCGACGGCAGATCGAACTCAGGCCGCTGCCGCCGTCTGCGCCGCAACGCGGATCAGACCAGCGACATCCAGAATGAGTGCGACCGAACCGTCCCCCAGGATCGTGGCGCCGGAGACGCCATCGACACGACGGAAATTGGTTTCCAGCGACTTGATGACCACCTGCTGCTGTCCGAGCAGATCGTCGACGAACAGGCCGACGCGGCGGCCCTCCCCTTCCACGACCATGATCAGCCCTTCGTGCAGCTGCGTGGTGCGCGGCTTGACGCCGAACACTTCATGCACGCGCACGATCGGCAGATAACGATCGCGGAACCAGAACACTTCGCCCTGGCCGGCGACGCGATTGACCATGCCGGCCTTGAGCTGCAGCGATTCGATGATGGTGATGAGCGGCACGATGTAGCTTTCGGTGCCCACAGCCACCGACTGGCCATCGACAATCGCGAGCGTCAGCGGCAGCGTGATGATGAAGCGCGAGCCCTTGCCCAGTTCCGAGCGCACTTCGATCGTGCCGCCCAGCTCCTTGATGTTCCGGCGCACCACGTCCATGCCGACGCCGCGACCGGAAATGTCGGTCGTCTGTTCGGCGGTGGAGAAGCCGGCCATGAAGATCAGTTCGTAGATCTGCTCGTCGGTCAGCGTGTCGTTGGCGCCGATCAGGCCGCGCGAACGCGCCTTCTCGAGGATGCGGCTCTTGTTGAGACCGCCGCCGTCGTCGCCGACTTCGACCGTGATGTTGCCGCCCTTGTGATACGCCTCGAGGAACACCGTGCCCGTGGCGGACTTGCCGGCCGCCGTACGCACGTCGGGCATCTCGATGCCGTGGTCGACGCTGTTGCGGACCAGGTGGACCAGCGGATCGCCGATCTTCTCCAGCACCGTCTTGTCGAGTTCGGTCTGATCGCCCGTGACTTTCAGGTCGACGTTCTTGCCGAGGCGGCCGCTCAGGTCGCGGACCATGCGCGGGAAGCGGCTGAACACGAAGCTGATCGGCAACATGCGCACGCGCATGACGCTTTCCTGCAGCTCGCGCACGTTGCGTTCGAGCTGTGCGAGACCGGCGCGCAACTGTTCGGAGACGTCGCCTTCGATCTTGGTGCCGAGCTGGGTCAGCATCGACTGCGTGATCACGAGTTCGCCGACGGTATTCATCAGCTCGTCGATCTTTTCCGTGCTGACGCGGATCGAACTGCCGTCGCCGAGACCCTGCTTCGGCGATTCACTCGCTTCGGGCGTCGGCACGGCGGTGAGCTGCGGACGTTCCGCCTTCGCCGGTGCGGGAGCAGGAGCAGCCGCGGCGACGGGTGCGGCAGCCGGCGCCGTCGCTGCTTTGGCAACGGCGGGCTGCGGCGATTCTGCCTCGCCGCTTGCATCCTCGATGCGCAGTTCGCAATCGCCTTCGGCCCAGTCGAAGATCTGTTCGACGACTTCGCGCGTCACGTCGCTCGTGAGGCGCAGGTCCCAGGTCAGGAAACAGGATTCCGGATCGAGCTGCGCCAGCGACGGCACGTTGCCCGCATCGACGTTGATCGTGAGATCGCCGAGGTCGGCGAGTTCGCGCAGCATGCGCAGCGGATCGTTGCCGTGCACCAGCAGCTGCGGATACGGACGGAACTGGATGCGCCAGCAATGGGCGCCGGCCGGCTTTGCCGGCGCGACCGGTTCGGCAACCGCCGCGGACGCGGCAGGCGCCGGCGCTGCCGGTGCCGCGGCGGCGGGAGCGCTGTCCTTCTGGATGATCGCCAGTTCCAGGTCGAACTGCAGATCGGCGACGCGCTGGGCATCGACCGGCGTCTTGTGCTGGACCGCGCGCAGCATGTCGCGCATGACGTCGACGGAACGCAGCAGCAGATCGGTGATGTGGCGGGTCACGTCCATGCGATTGCCGCGCAGTTCGTCGAGCAGCGTTTCGCAGGTGTGCGTGAACGAGGCGACTTCGGAGAAGCGCGAAAGTCGCGCTGCCGCCCTTGATCGAATGCGCAACGCGGAAAATCGTGCCGATGAGTTCGGGTTCGGCCGCGCCGACGGTCAGCTTCAGCAGCGAAGCCTCCATCGTGTCGAGCGCTTCGAAGCTCTCGTCGAAGAACGCTTCATGAAACTGGGCAAGATCGAGCGCCATGACAACCTCAGCAGGCGGCGGCAGGCAGACAGAGAAGATCGCGAACGCCGAGAAGCCGCGCCGCATCGGTCAGGGCCGCCGGGACGCCCTGCCAGGTCACTTCGCGATCGCTGTTGAGACGATCGCGGACGAATGCATAAAGAAGCTGCAAGGTCGCGGTATCGATCCGTTCGACTGCGCTCGCATCGATGGCCACCGGCTCGCCGCTGTCCACCACCGCGCACAGCTGCGAACGCAGCACGGCGACTTCCTTGATGGAGCAGTTCGCGGCCAGCGTGATTGCGGCCGCACCGGACGTCGCCGTCGATTCCACGACCGGCTCCGCGGCCGGCACTGCAGAATCCGCAACGATGCTTGCTGCGACCGGCGACTCCGCCGCCGGTGCTTCGATGCCCGGCGCGGCGTTTGCGGCCGCGACACGCTTGCGTTTGGGAGCTTTCGCTGGCGCACGCGCCATGGTTGCCTCTGGCAGACGGGCTGCCTGATTTCACTAAAACTGCCTGTCGTATCGGCAATCCCCGGCAGCGGCTTTAGGCGCGCCGCAGGAACGGTGAGGATTTGTGAGGTGGGTCACCCTCACCTGGCCTCCTCAAGGTTTTCCCCACTGCGCCGTTAATAAGGAGACATCCGTCACACGGCCGACCTTGACGTCATGCGCATCGACCTCGCCACCATTCGCAGCACAGGCTATGCGGGCCAGAGCCCGACCAGCCTGCTGTCGGATTGGCGCGTCGGCGCGATCCTGCAGGCAGTCGCGCTGCGCGATGCACGCAGCGGCGAGCTGTGGCTGAAAATCGGCGACATCCGCTATCCCGCGCGCATCGCTTCCGGCGATTCCGCCGGGCCAGCCGATGGCGATCGTCTGACGGTACGCGTCCTGCGCAGCAGCCCGGTGCTGGCGCTGGAAACGCTCTCCTCCGAATCCGCGCAGGCCACGGAAGATGCGGCCGTCGATACATTGCGGCGCTTTCTGCCGCGGCAGTCGAGCGCCGCGCCGTTGGTGTCGAACCTGGCCTGGATCGCGCATGGCAAGAACGCCGCCGAAGCCTTGCCGCCTCCCGTAACGCAGGCAGCGACCCGTCTGTGGCAGGCATTGCCCGACACGACGGCGCTCACCGACGCGGACGGATTGCAGACCGCCATCGCGCGGTCCGGCGCATTCCTGGAATCGACGCTGGCCAGCGGCGACAGGCGCATGCTCGCGACGCATCTCGCACAGGACGTGAAAGCGCTGATGCTGAATCTGTCGCGCGTGCTGCGCGATCTCGGCGCACGACCGACTGCCGCCACCGCCGAATCCGCAACGAACTCACCGCTGCCGCTGGCCAATGGCCCGCTGACTTCCCTGCCGTCCGCGCCCGCAACGCTCGCCGTGATCGACACGCCGCCGCAGCAGATGAATGAACTTGCACGCCAGACCGATGGCGCGCTGGCACGCATGACAGCGCTGCAGGCCGGCGCCAGCACGCAGGATCCGGTACTGCAATCGATGATGGTCGAAGTGCCGATGCGCCAGGGCGATCGCGCCAGCGTGCTGCGCCTGAAGATCGAACACGAACAGTCGCGCCGCCAGGACGCCGCGGCGCGCGACACCTGGACCATCGAAGCCGCTCTGGATCTCGGCCGCGTCGGCGCGCTGCACGCACGCGTGATGCTGCAGGGTCAGCGCATCGGCGTGCAGTTGCGCGCCGAATCCGCCGGCGTGGTCGAGACGATGATCTCGCGCGCGCCGGAACTGGAAGCGACGTTGCGCCAGGAAGGACTCGACGTCGATCGCATCGTCTGCCTGCACGGCCTGCCCGCCGGCGACAGCGGCGCCCGTCCCACCCGACTGCTGGACCTGCGCGCATGAGCGAACGCGCCAACTCCTCGCTCGCCGTCGCGCTGCACTACAACGGCAACGGCGCACCGCGTGTCGTCGCCAAGGGCGGCGGCGCAGTGGCCGATCGCATCATCGAAACGGCACGCGAGCACAAGGTGCCGCTGCAGGAGGACGGCGCGCTGGCGGCGTCGCTCTCGCGGCTCGATCTCGGCACCGAGGTGCCGCGTGAACTCTACGTCGCCGTTGCGCACGTCCTTGCGTTCGCGTGGGCTGTTACAGGGAAGGGGAAATAAGAGCTTTCACACGGAGTTCACGGAGAACACGGAGGTCGGAACAGAGAGAATGGCCGCAAAAAGGCGCAAAGCTCACAAGGCAAGAGCTTTTCTTCCTACCTTGTGAGCTTTGCGCCTTTTTGCGGCCATTCTCCCTCTCGATTCTTCAACCTCCGTGTGAGACCGCTCCTCGTCAGCCAACGACGCTGAGCAGCGAGCCGCGCTTGCGGCCGGTGTTCGCCGGCGCCTGCTGTTGCGGCGGCTGAGCGTGGTGCCGAGGGGATTCCTGCACCGGACGCTGCGGCACACGCGCAGGTGCCTGTGGCACTTCATGGCGGGCACCGTGCAGGCGCGCCAGCAGTTCGGCTTCGTGACGCGTGATGCCGCAGTTGGCGATGAGTTCTTCGACGGACGCGCCGTTGCGCGCCAGGCGTTGTGCAACGTCATAGCCGCGCTGCGTACCCGCCGGCGCGAGACGCGATTCCATTTCGCTGCGCTCGCTCATGCCATCGAGGCGCGCGCTCATGACGCTCACGGTTTCGTGGAGGCTGCGCAGTTCGGCGAATGCGCGGTCGAGCTTGGCGTGCAACGCAGCATTGCTGCGTTCGTCCGCGCGACGCCAGCGGGTGAATGCCAGGGCGAACACCCAGAACGCGCCGACGAGCAGCAAGGCGCGACCGGCGATCAGCAGCGTGTCGAGCGAGGGATTCGGCAGGATTTCGAACATGACGACTACTCCTGTGACGAGCATCACATTCGCAGCGTCAAATCGCTGACGAAGCGAGAGGCTCGCAACAGGAGTAGCAGGAACCATGCCAGCGGCAGGTTCCTCCGATATCAACCCATTCCCAGCGACTGCAACGCCGCCGTGCCGCTCTCCTTGGCGCTCTTGGCGAGTTGCACGGCCTTCACCGGATCACCGGCGCCGAACGCCGCCGTTGCCTCGGTCCAGCTCGTCCTGGTCGATTCGAGTCCGCTCTGCGCGGCCGCGAATGCGTCCTTGCTCACGTTCTTCGGCAGCTTCTTCGACTGGCTGAGGATGTCGACGCGGCTTTGCAGCGCCTGCACCATCTGCGGCACTTCCACGCTGAGCGTCTTCCACTCCTCGCTCGCAGCGGCCATCGCCGCCCGCGTTTCTTCGCGCTTCGCTGCAATGGTCTGCTGCAGGCTGGCAACCTGCGCGGATACCGCGGGCGCTGCAGCGACGACGCCCTTGTAGTCCTTGCTGGCGAGCTGCTGCTTGAGCGATGCCAGTCCCGCCTGCGCCTGCTGCAGTTCGGTAGACGCATACTTCTCTGCGTCGGCGGCCACCGAACCGATGGCGGCTTCGATGTCGGCGACGGCCTTGGTCGCCGCGTCCTTCTGGCCGGCGCATGCCGCCAGCATGAACGTCGCGAGCAGTACGGCCATCCAGTTGAATGTTGTTTTCTTCATTGCATGTCTCCTCAGGGAATTCGCAGTTCCTGGCCTGGTTTGATCTTGTCGGGATCCTTCAGCACGTCCCGGTTGGCTTCGAAGATCTTGGTATATAGACGGCCGTCGCCGTAGTACTCATCCGCGATCTTCCAGAGCGTGTCGCCCTTCTGGACGACGTACTTCTGCTGGTACGGATTTTCCGGCGGGACGGGAGGAACGGGTTCTTCTGGCGCCACGATCGCCTCCATTGCGGCTAGCTTGAGTTGTGAGTCGGCGGCCGATTCTTGGCGATGCAGTGCAGCGTGCCTATCGTGGAAAGGAGAAATGCGGCGCGGCATGTAGTGTTCTACCCGACACCCATCGCGGACACATTGGGACTTTTCGGCATGTGAAACCGCGCGCAGGCGTCGGCCGGGGCGTGCGCCGGCTGTAGGCGCCGCTGTCTTCATTCTTCCTGTGGGGCCGGCTTCAGCCGGCCTTCAACAGCCGAGTTATTCCGAAGACCAAACGGGCTCGAAACGCAGGCCGGTCAGTTCATAGTGAACGTAGCCGGGAACCAGTTCCACCGCTTGCTCCATGGCTTCGGTGTATCTACCGGTCGTGTAAGTGAACATTTCCAGTCCAGCCGTCTCTGGCAACTTGAACACATTTTGATCCAGCCGACGCGGAATGAACTCGTAGCGCCTGATCGAGATGATCTCGCCCGCAGCGTTTCGCACGACTTCGCTTCGCTCCGGATCCAGCGCATTGGTAACGTGAACGCTCACAGCAACGCACTGCTCATCATCAATGCGGGCGCCGATTGGCTCGCCGCAACTGATCACCTCGTTCAACAGATCATCGCCGCCGGTGGGGCGGAACCGGACGACAAACCCTGCATCCATGAGTCGGGTGAAATCGGCCGCCGGTTTGATTCTGTCATCGACTGCCAGCTCAACTGGATCCGCGAATGAGTCACCCCACTCCGCTTGCATGGGCAAGCCGCAGAACGGTTGCGGGTAAGTTGCATGGAATTTTGCAGGATCCTTCAAGGATAGCTGCTGGAAGTCAGTCGAGAAGATCAGGCGGTAGACCGTGACCATGATCAGATCTCTACTTCAACAGGAACGAACCTCAGCCCCGAAAGATGATGATCTGTGTACGCAGAGTACACATCGTGCTCACTACCGGATGTCGTCAAGTACGGACCTGACGAACCGTGACGGAGCCGAAAGAGCATTGATGGGCGCAACCGATCGACGGCTCCGGTCAGGTAGCGCCGGCTGCCCTCGTGGCGGGCGGCAATGTCGTGAATGACATACGGAATATGGATGTACCACCACGGCACCTTCTCACCTTGAACAGCTATGGGGAGAAACTGAACCTGCGTCCCGGTCGCCGGAGATAGCGCACGCCGCGCGATTTCATCGCAGCAGAGCATCCCCGGTCCGATGCCTGCGCAGTTCGCGGAGGGAAGCAGAGGATTCAACCAGTATGTCGGTAACCCTGGCCAATTTTCTGCAAGACCGGGCGGCAAGTCATCTAGTGCATTCCAACCGACAAGTCGGTCACGATCCACGCCGAGCTGCCGAATCCCTTCCTCCTCGTAGATCTCAAGGACCCGGATCGCTGTAGTCTCGCTGCTACCAGGTACCTGTCTGCCGGAATTTGTTTCCATTGATGACTCCAGTGTCAGGCCTGCATATTTGTACGATCTCGCTCGCGAGCGTCATTTGGCGAGGATCAGTCGGAAATGCAACTATGCAGATCTGATTATCGGCACCCACTTCATGCAATCGCTATTCAATCGCTGCTGAACAATGCGAACAGTTGATCCGGCAAGGTCGAGAATCTGTCGTCGCCGATCATCGAAAGGTTTGTGAGCAGACAAATCACCAGCTTCTGATCCGGATGGATTCGTATGAGTGCCGAGCCGCCCGCCGCTCCGCCGGGATGCTGCTGGATTGGCACATCGAGCTGCAGCCGGCCGGAGTCGACCAACCTGGCCAGCCCCAATGACGTGAGCGCCTTTGAAGCACTGCCGATTCTGAACTTTGTCCGCTCTGCGGAGACCGCCGCATGATTCTCGATGTTCGCCTCGCCGATACCCGCGGACCAGAGGATGGCCTTGTCCTTCCCTACGGCGACGGCGAGACCGGGAATGCCTTTGTCACGGGCGAACTGCCGAACGAGCGCATCGGCGCGAATCGGCGGCGCCTCGTCTGCGGATGCGAAGGCGTAACCGGAACACAGGAGCAGGCCGGCGAACAGGATCGATGCACGCTGCATCATGCACGGCCGTCGTTCACGAACGTTGCCCTGACCCGCTGCGACTGCACCATGTAGCAGGTCCAGATCACGGCCGAGAATGAATCGCGAACAATCTCGGCGATGCTGCTGATCTGCTCTTTCTCCTCGACTGCGCCGAGCGCAAACAGGGCGGCCATGGCGAGCAGTCCCAGCAACACGCCGATCCACGAGGTGGCGATGTAGCCTGCCGGATACGCCCGATGTTTCCTGAACAGCAGGTAGTTGAGGAACGTGGAGAGCAGCAGCAGCGCACTGGCGAGCGCGATGACGAAGAAGATTCCGATCCTGCCCCAGTGCGCCAGCACGACATCCTGGCCGGCGCCCAGGTTCGTCCATATGCCCGCATCGAAATAGTCCTGGCAGGAATAAAGGACGTAGCCGCACGCGAACGGGCTGATGACCGTCCCCAACGCAGGCAGGAGCATCCATCCGGTAAGCCCGGTCGGCGCGAGCGGGCCTGCCGGCGCGGGGAAATCGGGATTGCGATAGCGGAACAGCCAGCGGATGAGCAATGCGCCGCCGGCAATGCCGCACACGATCGCGAAGACCGCGGAGAAAGCGAGCCGGAACGGCTGTTCTGCGACGTCGCCCGTATGGCTCAGGTAGTACGAAGCATCTTCCCGCACTGCCTCCAGCTTGCGCGAATACTCCTGTACGTCCGCCGCGGCGATATGCGTCGCCAGCGTCCGGAATTCGTACTCCGTCGTGATCGTCTGCTGCCGATACCGCACCGATGAGCGGTAGTCGAAACCGGGACCGGCGATTGCCTTGTCGAAGGTCTCGATATTCCACGGCTCCGGCAGACGTATCTCCGCGCGGTAGACGACATGGGTCGGATGATCGAGCTGCAGCGGAAACTTCCGCACGAGGGTCTTCGGCGCCCGCGCTGCGCCCCTGATCACGTGGGCGCTGAATTCGAAGTAGTGCCGGTCATCGCCCTCGTTCCGGGTAAAAGCGGGATCGAGTTCATAGCTCTCCTTGACCACGAGCCGGTTGTTGTACCGGTCATCCTCCACGCGCACCGCACCGGCAGCGCTGATCGTGGGCAGTTCCTCCTTGTAGTAGTTGAGGTAGTCGCGACCGACCTCCTCCAGGTTCCTGGAGGCCAGACGGCGTCGCATCCGATCCGCTGCGGCACCGGAATACGTCGATGACACTTCCATTGCCGCCCTGGCGAATGCACCCGCTGTCAGGTCATAACGCTCGACGACTTCCTCGCCCGGACCGTTCAGCGCGACCCTCGGGATCGTCTCGAACTCGCCGGCATCGGCGATGACGAGCGCATTGCCGAACTGCGCCTGGACGATCGTCGCGAGACTGCCTCCCTGCAGCGAAGCGGTCGCATCGACCCAGTAGATCCTGCCCTCGTGCGCCACCCTGACGATCACGTGGTCGAAAGCCGAGGGCGCAGGCAGCCACACGCGGACGCCTTCCTTGCGCACCGTGTTCACGAGCGCCGGTTGCGCCTTCACACCCATTCCGCGCAACAGGGTCACGAGCAGATACGCCTTCTCCTTGCAGTCGCCGAAACGACGCTTCAGGACGATATCGGGCGACTGCGGCTTGTAGCCTCCGGGACCGATTTCGATTCCGGTGTAGCGGATCTCGTCCTGCACGAACCGCAGCGCCCGCAGGATCAGTTCATCCGTGGACCGGGCATCGCTGCGCCACTGCGCGACGAGTTCGCGCATCTGCGGCGACAGCGCCACGTCGGGATAGAGCCGCCTCGCCCAGCGCGACACCGATCGCCAGTCCGGGTACTCGCTCAGGAGTACGGCGGGATAGCGGGTCACCCAGCCGGGAACATCCTCTTCCGCCGCGATGCCAGCCAGTCCATGCCATTGCCACACCCGTTCCTTCGTGCCGGCGACGTTGCGGACGACAGGCTGCTCCGACGGATTCAGATCCTTGACGACGATGTGGCGCGACTCGGGATGCAGCACCCGCAGATAGGAATGACGGACCGGATTGGACCACTGCGTGGTGTACCGGTCCGAGTAAGCGGTCCCCAGTCCATCGTCGCCCCTCTCGAGCGTGTAGCTGTACTCCAGCACATCACCGACACGGACATCCTCGAGCAGGACGCTGGCGGTCAGCTCCCCATCGAGAATTCCCCGCTCGAGTTCCAGTTCGCGCCGCAGCGTCGACATGCGCGCGCGCTGACGCTGATCGATGATCTGCGAACCGCGGCGCAACCTGAGCTGGTGCAGCACGATGCGTTCGGTGGGAGGTCGGTAGGAGATCTGCACATGGGCCTGCTCATCCACCGCCGCCTGCGTCGCCAGGTGCATGACCAGATGCACGTACGACGACGAGCCTGCCTCGGACACCCGCACCTGCCGGTCGACGAGCAGATATTCGACCTGCCCGCTGCCGGGACCGGGAGTCCCGGATTCGATGCGATTGATCCAGTCCGGTATTTCCGCGGAGGGAATGCTGCCCGACAGCACAACGCTGTCGTCGCCCCGGGTCGGGGCGCTGACGAGCATCGACATGAACAGCACGACACACGCCGTGCACGAACGTGCGCGGGATCGCGCGGCTCTGACCTGTTCCATGGGAAGCGGCACCATCCGCCATGCCGGCGGCTTTTATGATTGTGGCCTCAGCGTTGCACGTCCCCGACGCGCTTCGCAAGGTGCCGCGATCGTCAGGCAGGTGGCGACCGAAGGAAATCCCGCAGGAAGCTCCGCAGGCAGACCCTCAGGATTTCAAGGCTGGTCCCTGAAACGAAAGATCACGCTCAGTCCAACCAGATCGACCGACTGTCCATCCACCCGGTAACGATCCCAGCCGAGTCCCGCTTCCCAGCGTTCGGGATGACGATAACGAATGCCGATGCCGCCGAGCGCATCGACGCCATCAGCGTCCGGGCGACGCTTCTGTCCCGTTTCGAGTGCGTGATACAGCGTCTTCCAGTACCAGCCGCCGAAGCGGCCGTAGAGTTCCACGCGTTCGCTGACTGGCAGGTAGCCGGCCGCGCTCAGTTCCCAGCCGGCGCCAGAGGCCGGCAACACATGCGGAATCTCTTCGAGATCCACGGGCACGCCGCTGATGTGGGTCGTGGCCTTGCCGAGATTGGCGTAGCCCGCATCCACGGACAGATATTTGCCGAAGCGGTAGCCGCCGAAGGCGCGCCAGCCGAAACGGTTCTGATCCTCGACGCGCGCTGTCGCCGGAATGCCGAGCGCGGCCAGACCGCGAGTGACATCGTCGCCATCGACGTCGCCCAGCGCGCGCGCGGCTGTCGCGCCGATGGACCAGCCCGCACGCTCCGCGTCGTCGGCATGCACCGTCGTCATGGCCGCGAGTGCAACGAGGCCCAGCAGCGCGCGTGCATGACGGCGCATCACGAACAGCAGGGTCAGCAACAGCGTCAACGGATTCATCGCGCCGCCGCCGCCCTTCGGCCCGCTGCTCGTCACGGTGACTTCTTCGCGTGCGGTATCGACCGCGAGCGTGCCGGCCGCGGCCACGGCTGCGTTGATCTTGCGATCCGCATCGTTCGGACCGCCGTCCTGGATGACCAGCCGCACGCATTCCATGCCGGCGACCAGACCCGGGCTGTCTTCCCAGACACCGGAAACCGGGCTCGGACACTCGCCGCCGCTGCGCTTCGCGGAATGCAATGTATTGCGTGCGTCGGTGACGAATCCTGCCCAGCCATCGACCGACTGGTAAGTGCGCCAGGACGCGCCGGCGGGAATGGCGAGATTGCGCGGCAACGGAATCACGACCGCGACACTCTGGCCGGCCGTATCGAGCGATGCGACTTCGAAGTCATAGGAAAGCCCCGTATGTGTGAAAGCGCGGTCCGTGACGTTGGTCGCTTCGCGGCCGTTGTTGCCGAACTGCCGGACCGTGGCAGCGTCGATGCCCGCGCCGTACGAGGGCGAAGACAGGAACGAGACCGTGCCGAGTCGCAGACCGTAGCCCGGCTGCGTTTCCAGGCACTGGCCCTGCGTGTCCCAGTTCCAGCCTTTGGCGCCCACCTGCAGACGATAGGCATTGGCGCCCGCCGGATCGTCCAGCTCCATGCCGCACTCGGGCGCCTGGAGATCGAACGGAATGCGTGTGCCGTCGTCGTCGCAACCTGCAGCGCCGCAGACGCGCACGCCGTCGCCGCTCGCCACGATGCGCACCCAGGTCTGCAGTTCCAGCGCAGCGCGGTTGGGATGATCGAGATCCTGCACGGTCACGCGAACCAGATAGCTGCCTGCCGCAGCTCCGGCAGGAGTCACGGTCGCGGTACTGGCCGAAGCGATACCCAGGGCCGCATCGCTGCCCGACCAGTCGAAGCGGTAGTTGCCCGCGGGCAGATTCGCCAGGCTCGCGACGAGCGGTGTTCCCGCCGTCACGGTGCTGCCCGGCAGCAGAGGGAGATTCGCCGTCAGCGGCAGCAAGGCCGGCGACGTCAGGTCCACGCGATGCGTAGCGTAGTCGCCGATGGCGGCGCCTGCGCTTTGCAGCAGCGTGAAACGAATCTCGCCGGCGGAAGCGTTCGGCATGAATGTGATCTCCTGGGAACAGTGACCCGCGGCAAAGCACTGCGCGTTGCCGCCGGGACCGACATTCAGCGTGAGCAGCTGCGGATCGCGCGTCAGCAGATCGGCGGGCTCGGGCGCCGCGATGGCCGCGCCGTTCTGCACCGAGTAGCTCACCTGCAGTTGCGCCGCGATCGGCAGATCGTCGAGCACGATGCGCACATGCACCGGCGTGCCGGCACTCGCGCTCTGGCGTTCGCTGGAGAAGCCGACATTGGGCAGCACTTCGAAGACCATGACCTGCGCATTGCCGGCCGGGTCGATGAACGTGAACTCATAGCGCCCCGAACGCTGGCCGATGAATGCGCAGGCGGTACCGCTGCAGTTCAGCAGCCAGTCGTAGTCCGCAGCCGCCGGATCGTCGATGGTGTTTTCCTGTCCGCCGCGCGTCGTGCGCAGCCGCGACAGCGCCGCACCTGGAAGAATGCTGAACTCGTGCCGGTTGCCGCGCCGCAGATCGCGTTCTTCGGTGCGACTGAAGTAGGCGGTAACCGCGAGATCGGCATCGACGTTGCCGTCGATGCGCGTTGCGGTCGTCAGGCCGTCGCTCCAGCGGAAGAACTCGAAACCGGCCGCGGGCACCGCAGTCACGGCAGTGCCGCTGCCGCCGTGCACGACACTCTGCGAGGCAATGCCAGTCAGCGTGCCCTGCCCGCCGACGCTGTACGTGAGCGTATGGCCCGCCGTGAACGAAGCGCTGACGGCGATGGCGCCGGTGACATTCGTGTCGGTACGCGTCGCCGTCGTCACGCCGTCGCTCCATGAAGCGAAGTGATACCCGGCATCCGGTACGGCCGTGACCGCAGTGCCATTGCCGCCGTGACTGACCGTTTGCGCTGCCGCGCCGCTCACCGAGCCATGCGGGCCGGCTGCGTAGGTCAGCGTGTGCGCGTCGACTGCGAAGACTGCACTCGCCGTGATTGCACCGGTGACATTGGTATCCGTGCGGCTCGCGGTGGCGACACCATCGCTCCAGCCGGTGAAACGGTAGCCGGGTGCAGGCACGGCCGTCACCGTGCTGCCATTGCCGCCATGATTCACCGTCTGCGGCGTCGTTCCCGTCACGGAGCCATTGGCGCCGGCCGTGTACGTCAGCGTGTAGGTGTTGATGGCGAAGCTCGCACTCACGGCGAGTGCGCTTGTGACGTTGGTGTCCGTACGCGTCGCCGTCGTCACGCCGTCGCTCCACGAGACGAAGTGATAGCCCGCGGCGGGCACCGCCGTGACGGACGCGCCGCTGGCGCCGTGATTCACTGACTGCGGCGTCGTTCCTGTTACGGAGCCATTCGCTCCAGCCGTGTAGGTCAGCGAGTAGCTGTTGATCGCGAAGCTGGCGCCCACGGCGAGCGAACTCGTGATGCCGGTATCCGTGCGTGCCGCCGTGGTCACGCCGTCGCTCCACGAGACGAAGTGGTAGCCCGCATTCGGCGCGGCCGTGACGGCGGTGCCGTTGCCGCCGTAATTCACCGACTGCGACGTGGCGCCACTGATCGATCCATTGGCGCCGGCGGCGTAGCTCAGCGAGTAGACGTTGATCTGCCAGCGCGCGTACAGCGTCGTGGCGGACGTCACGGTGTCGGTGCCGAAGTTCCAGGCATTGGTCAGCGCCGGTTCCTTGTACCAGCCGCCGAAGCTGTAGCCGACGCGGGTCGGCGATGTCGGTGCCACGACGGTCGTGCCGTGCGTGACGTTGGTCAGCGCGGCGACGGCACTGCCGCCGTTGCTGTCGAACGAGACGGTGTAGCTGGCCGGCACCAGCACGGTCTGCGCCGATGCCGCATTGTTCTGCGGATTGTTGTCGGTCGTGCTCGTGGCTAGCGAAGCGCTGAACGATACGGTGCCGGTGCCAGGCGCGGTGAACGCGAGCGTGACGTTCACGATCTGGCCGTTCTGCAGCGTGCCGGGCAGCCCGCTCAGCGTCACGACGCCGGTGCCGCTGTGGTAACTGCAGGAATAAGGCGCGGAACAGCTCACGCCCGTGAGACCGGTCGACAGCGTCGCTGCATAAGTGACGCCGTTGGCCACCTGCGGCCCGAGATTGCGGAACGTCATGGGCACGCTCACGCCGGTGCCGCCGACGGCCTGCGCCGGCGGCGCGATCGCAGCGGTCACGTCGGCACTCGCCACGGCGGAAACCGTCGTGACCGCACTCGCGGTGTTGTTGCCGGTGGCGCTTTCGGCGGTGACGGTGGTGATGGTGGCGCTGACGGCCACGACGCCGGAGCCGGGCGCCGTGTACGACAGCGTCGCGTCCGTCGTTGCGCTTGCAGCCAGCGACGACGGCAGGCCTGAAACAGTGACGGCTCCCGTCGTGCTGTTGTACGAACAGGTGACGGGCGCGGCGCAGCTCACGCCGGTCAGATCGCCCGGCAGCGTCATTGCATAGACCAGGCCCGTCGCAGTCAGCGGTCCGAGATTCCGGAACGACACCGCGACATTCACCGTGCCGCCGGGCGCGGCTGTCAGCGGCGCCGTCACCTGGGCAAGAACATCGGCCTCGGTGCCACTGCTCGTCACGAGCGTGCTGCCCGACACGCTGTCGGCGGCATTCGGCGTGGCCTGCGCGGAGGTCGTGGTGATGGCGACGCCGGTCGCGAGCGCACCGCTCGCCGGCGCGGTGTACTGCACCGTCACCGCATTGGTCCACTGACCGGCGCTGAGCGAGGTGGGCAAGCCGCTGATGCTGACTGCGCCTGTCGATGCATCGTAGTTGCAGGTCGCGCCAGTGCAGGTCACTGCGCCCGTGAGACCGCTTGGCAACTGGACGCCGTAGGTGACGTTGTTCGCAACGCTCGAGCCGGCATTGCCGAAGTTCACTGCGATGACGACGGTGCCGCCCGGCACCACGCTCTGCGGGATCGAGGCCGTCGCCACGACGTCGGCGTAGTCGACGATCTCGACTTGCAGCGAGCCGCTCGGCGGATCGGAACGGATCAGCGCCCAAAGGTCCATGCCCTTGGCATCGCCGTAGTAGCCGCCTGCGGCGCAGTCGACACCGGTATTGCCGGTATTCGCGGCGCCCCAGCTGCGGTAGTACTTGCCGGTGGAGTTGTAGTTTGCATTGCTGGAATCGATACCCAGCAGCGAATAAGCCGGCGACGGCGTGTCGGAACCGCTGGGACAGATATCGCCCCCAGCGGTACCGACGTTGACACCGTTGGTGCGGTAGCCGCGATCGTCGTAGTAGACGGTCGCCTCCCCGGGATTGGGACCATTCAGGCGCGTCACCGTCGGGCCGCCGCTGAGATTCGCCTCGACGTCGAGGAAGGGGAAATGCACTTCGCCCGCGCGACCGGTGACCTCGAAGCTGTAATTGCCACCCGCCGGCATCGGCGTGCCAGCATTGTTGAGTCCATCCCAGTACACCTTCTGGTTCAGGCCCGTCGCCACGCCGGTGAGCACGCGGTTGTCGGCGTGCGCCGGATCGTCGTGTGCCGGCGTGCTGCCGCCCTTGAGCACGATCTGGTAGGTCAGCGCGTTCTGGGTATTGATGGTGAAGATGCCGCCCTGGCCGACGTAGGTGCGCGAGCCCGGCGTGTAGGGATGACCGAACGAGGCCGACAGCGCCACCGGTGCCGCGGGCGTGAGCGGAATGCCGAGGGCACCGAGCGTCGCCTGCAATCCGCTCGGCGTATCGACCGAACCGGCGACGACATTGCTGAAGAACATCGGATACGTCGGCCGCTGCGCCTGGATACCGGTGCCGACCGGGCG
Organism: uncultured Steroidobacter sp.; assembly: GCA_937864115.1. Classification (GTDB taxonomy): domain Bacteria; phylum Pseudomonadota; class Gammaproteobacteria; order Steroidobacterales; family Steroidobacteraceae; genus Steroidobacter. Next base: position 140,653 of record CALMII010000005.1, read on the forward strand.
GAAATAACTGCCGCTGGCGACAGTGTTCAGCGTCTGGCCATCGCCGCGCACGTTCCTGTAGAGCGGATCGCCGTTGACGTCGAGAAAGCCTTTCGGATTCGAGTACAGCATGTACCGGTACGGCGCCAGCCCGCGAAAGGCCTGCGAATAGCGGTAACCGTCATCGGTGATGTAGTAGTGCGTGGTGTAGATGCGGTTGGTCGCGTTGTTGGTATTACCCGAGAACGAGTAGCTGAACAGGCGGCCGTTGATGTCGGTCAGGCTGGTGACGCTCGAACGCACCGCGACGTCCCACATGGTCGTATCGCTGGTGGTGCCGAAGTACACGCCATAGATGCCGGTGGTCGGCGCCTGGTAGTGGCAGGGTATATAGCCGTTGGTGACCGTGGCCGAGCCATCTGCACTGTTCGGCCCTGCCAGTTCGGCGTTGCGGCTGGCAATGTTTCCGCCGGTGTTGCCGCAGCCGGTGCCGGAGAGCGTCAGGCCGCTGCCGAGCGAGGATGGATCTTCGAGGCCGGGCACGCCGAACCGCGCTTCCAGCGTCTGACCTCCCGACGGCGGAGCAAACAGCCGCAGCGCGTTGCGATTGCCGCTGGTGCCCAGCAGGATGTATTCGCCGCTCTGCGCGTACACGTAGAAAAACGTCTGCTGGCGGATCATGCCCATGAAGCGCGCGCTGGAATCGTTGTACAGCGTGGAGCGCACGGCGCTGGGATTGACGTTGCCCGCTTCGCCATTGAGATAACCCAGCGGGAACAGCGTGCGACTGCCTTCTGCGTGCGCAGGAATGCCGATCTGCCCGGCGATGGCGAATGCTGCGAAGGCAGCGAGTGTGCAACGGCGTACGAGGCGATCGATTCGCCGCAGGGGACTGGCGACGCAGCTCGATCCGCGTCGCGATTTCTTTCCGTCGTGATTCATTCAGCAGCTCTTGTTGTCGTTGGGCAGAACGCGCATTGCGACGGCCGTGCAACCACTGTGTCTCTGCGCCCATTGCGCCGGGGTGACGCAGGTCACGGCTGTCGTCGACAGCGGCGCGTTTCAGGGGACGCCTTAGTCGATTTCGCCATCCGTTGACCTGGCAATAGTGCGTCGGGCGTCGCATCGATTCGTCTTCGCCAAACGATCGAGATGAAGTCGAACAATGTGTTCCTTCCCCCGCGCAGCGGTGAGGAGGCTTTGCGGAACCACCCGTAGAGGTGGGAAGCTCTGCTGTGGGGCCGGCTTTCCCATGGGATTCCCTTCGGTCACAGCCGGCCTGAAAACAGTCAGGCTGAAGCCTGACCTACAGGAAGAAGCAGACTACGGTGTCGCGGACGCGCGGATATCGACCACGCCATCGCGGGCTTCGATGGCCGGCTCGTCCTGCTTGCCGCGATCCTCCGCATAGTTGCCTTCCGGGGGCGTGTCGCCGCTGAGGATCACCAGCACGACACGGCGATTGGCGTTGCGACCTTCCGCTGTCGCGTTGTCCTGCGCCGGCCGGTATTCGCCGAGACCGATGACGGCGAGGCGTGCGGGCTCCAGTCCGGTTTCCGTGAAGAGATGCACCACGCTCGCTGCGCGCGCTGACGAGAGTTCCCAGTTCGACGGGAAGGCGCGCGTGCTGATCGGGCGGTTGTCCGTGTGGCCTTCGACGCGGATCGGGTTGGGAAACGGCTTCAGGGTTTCGGCGAGCTGCTTCATGACGTTCACGGCGGCAGGCTCGAGCGTCGCGACGCCGCTGGGGAACAGGATGTCGGTGCGGATCTCCACCTCGACCCAGTGACCATGCCGACGCACCGCGATCAGGTTCTGGTCGACCAGCGTCGCCATCGCCTGTTCGACTTCGCGCGCGACGGTTTCGAGCTGCGCCACCGCCTCCGCGCTCTGTGTCGTTTCGGAATCGTAGGTGGTGTTGCTGGCGTGGCGGGCGTTCTTGCTCGGATCGCCCATGTTGATCGGGCTCGGTTCGAGCATCGAACGCGGCTGACCTTCCAGCATCGCCTGCTGCACGATCGTCATCTGGATGTCGGCACCCGAGCCGACGGCCTTCTCGCCCACCTGCACCGGCTGCAACGTGCGCGGCGAACCGCGGAACGCCGCGAACAGCGAATCCGACAGCACGCGATACTTGCCCTCGTTCACCGAAGAGATCGCGTACATCACCACGAAGAACGCCAGCAGCAGCGTCAGCAGATCCGCATAGGGGATCGCCCACGCTTCGTGGTTGGTGTGCTCTTCGTGTTTGTGGCGGCGGGACATGGGGACAGGCGACAGGCTACAGGCGACAGGCGACAGGCTGGCGCAGACTGTCGCCTTCTGGCTGTAGCCTGTAGCCCGTCGCCTGTAGCCCGCTCAATGCAGATACCCCTGCAACTTCGACTCAATCGACCGCGGATTCTCCCCCTGCGCGATCGAGATCATTCCCTCGATCACCATCTCGCGGGCTTCGGTCTGGCGGGCGATGGCGACCTTGAGTTTGCTGGCGACGGGCAGGAAGAACAGGTTGGCGAGGCCGATGCCGTAGATGGTTGCGGTGAACGCCGCAGCGATGCCGTGACCGAGCTTGCTCGGATCGGCGAGGTTCTGGAGGACGGCCATGAGACCCAGCACGGCGCCGATGATGCCGAGCGTCGGCGCATAGATGCCCATGCCTTCGAACACCTTGGCGCCGCGCAGATCGGTCTGTTCGCGCACGTGCATGTCGACTTCGAGAATGCTGCGGATGACGTCGGGTTCGCTGCCGTCGACGACGAGCTGCAGGCCCTTGCGCACGAACTGGTCGCTTTCGCGTTCGATGATGGGCTCGAGGCCGAGCAGGCCCTGTTTGCGCGCCGTGTTGCTCCACTCGACCATCTTGCGGATGAGTTCGGCGCGCCGGTTGGCGGGCGGACGAAAGATCCACGGCAGAATGCGGCCCGCATCCTTCATGACGGCGAGCGGCGTCTGGATGCAGATCGCGGCGATCGTGCCGACGATCACGATCATGAACGCAGCCGACGACACCAGCGACGCCAGTCCGGCGCCCTTCAGGATGGCGCCGATCAGCAGCGCACAGGCCGCGAGGATCAGACCGATGACACTGAGAACGTCCATCGCTTAGTAAGCTCGATCCCTCACATGCCCAGGCCGGACAGCAGCGCGTCGACGTCGTCCTGATCGCCGACCGCCGGACCGTGATCGACGCCCGGAACCACGGGGCCGAAACCGCGCGACGCCGCCGGCGCATCCGCGCCCGCCTCGCTCGCTCTCGGACCGCCCTTGGACAGGCGCACCAGTTCGACCAGCGCCGTTTCGAGTTCGCCGACGAGTTTCATCACGCCGCGAATGATCTGTCCCGACAGATCCTGATAACCCTGCGTCAGCAGCACTTCCGAAAGATTGCCGCGCACCTTGCCCATGTCCGCGCTCGCGGATTCCAGGAACACGTCCATGCGCTGCACCATCTGGCCGAAATCCTTGACCGCGATGCTGCGCGCGCGGAAGCGACGCCACATTTCCACGATCTCCGCAGCTTCCTTCGCGGTGCGATCGGCCAGCGGCGCGCATTGCTCGACCAGATCCATCGTGCGATGCGCAGCCTCGTCGGTCATCTTCAATACATGGTCGAGCCGCAGCTTGGCGTCCGGCACTTCCTTCTCGGCCAGATCGACCAGGCGCGAATCGACGCTGAAGCGCACCAGTGCCGACTGCAGATCCGCGGTCAGCTTGCGCAGTTCGCCGAACAGGCTGCGTTCGCGCTGTTCGACCAGCGAGTCGAGTTCGGCATAGAACGTCTTTTCATCGCCGGCCGCGAGCGCGCCGGCCAGCGCGGCGATGATGGGGCCGAATTCTTCTTGGAGCTTGGGGGAAGTCATTGGAAAACCTTGGGCTGCGGGCGACTGGCGACTGGCTGCTGGCCGGAGACTTCTGGCCGGAAGCCAGTCGCCAGCAGCCGGCGCGCCTCCTTACGCCGCCCTCGCTTCCAGGATCTTGTCGATCTTTTCCTTCAGCGTGACCGCAGTGAAAGGCTTGATGACGTAGCCGTTCACGCCGGCCTGCGCGGCTTCGATGATCTGTTCGCGCTTGGCTTCCGCGGTGAGCATCAGCACCGGCATCTTGGCGAGCTTCGCGTCGGCGCGAACGGCCTTGAGCAGGTCGAGGCCCGGCATGCCCGGCATGTTCCAGTCGGTGATGAGGAAGTCGAAGCTGCCCGCCTGCAGCATGGGCAGCGCGGTCTGGCCGTCATCGGCTTCCGTCACGTTCTGGTAGCCGAGATCGATCAGAAGGTTCTTGATGATGCGGCGCATGGTCGAGAAGTCATCGACCACCAGAAACTTCATGTCTTTGCTCACGTCCCGATCTCCAGATACCCGTTATGTCTCTGTTCAACTTGCACGATCGCGCCAGTGCGCGAGCCGTGCCTTCAACCGCACCAGCGCCTGACCGTGCAGCTGGCACACGCGCGATTCCGTTACCTTCAGCACCGCGCCGATTTCCTTCAGGTTCAGTTCGTCGTCGTAGTACAACGACATCACCAGCCGCTCGCGCTCCGGCAGTTCCTGGATCGCACCGATCAGCGCCGCGCGGAAGCCTTCTTCCGTCGCATCGAGGAAAGGATCCGCGCCCTCGTCCTCGATCCGGCCGATCAGCGAATCCTCTTCGCCGCTCGATTCATCCAGGCTCGCCACCCGGCAACTGGCCGCGTCCTGCGCGATGCGGTGGTACTCGTTGAGCGACACACCCATCTTGTCCGCGACTTCGGTGTCGCGCGCCTCGCGGCCGAACTCCGCCTCGATCTCGCGCATCGCCGCCGCGGCGGCGCGCGCCTTGCGATGCACCGAGCGCGGCGCCCAGTCGAGCTTGCGCAGCGCATCGAGCATCGCGCCACGGATGCGGATGCCCGCATACGTTTCGAAACTCGCCCCGCGGTCGGCCGTGTAGTTGGCCGCCGCTTCCAGCAGGCCGAGCATCCCGGCCTGGATCAGATCCGAAACTTCCACCGACGCGGGCAGGCGCCCCGCCAGGTGATAGGCGATGCGCTTCACCAGTTCGGCGTGACGCATCACCATCGCATCGGTCTCGCGATTCGGCTTCCCAGCCTTGTATGCCGCGACGCCGCTCATCGGACCACCTCCAGCCGGGCCTGCGGCCGGCGTACCAGTCGTTCCACGAAGAATTCGAGATTGCCCCGCGGGCCGTCCGGTACAGGCCACTTATCGGCCTTCAGTGCCAGTTTCTTGAATGCCCGGGTCGAGGGACTGGCGGGAAATGCGCCAATCACGGGACGCTGTTCACGGATTGAGCGACGCAGGTACGGGTCCTCGGGGATTTCCCCAACGTACTCGAGGGTGACATCCAGGAATTTGCTGGTGACCCGCTGCAGTTTTTCGAACAGGTGATCGCCCTCGCCAGGCGCGCGCGCCATGTTGGCGACGACCCGGAACCGGTTCACACCGTGATTGCGGCTCAGGACTTTCACGAGCGCGTAGGCGTCGGTCATCGAGGCCGGTTCGTCGCATACGACGAGCAGCACGTGCTGCGCCGCCTGCGAGAACTGCACCACGCTGTGGGAGATGCCGGCCGACGTATCGACGATCAGCGTGTCGACGCGCGAGTTCAGCGCACTGAATGCCTGGATGAGACTCAGGTGGCCCGCTTCGGACAGGTTCGCCATGTCGGCCACGCCGGAGGCGCCGGGCACCACCTGCACGCCATGCGGCGATTCGAGAATGATTTCTTCGAGCGAGCGCTCGCCCGACAGCACGTGCGCCATCGTGTGTCGCGGCGACATGCCGAGAAACACGTCGACGTTCGCCAGCCCGAGGTCGCCGTCGAGCAGCATGACCCGGCGTCCGGTCGTCGCCAGTGCCGTCGCGAGATTGACCGCGACGCTGGTCTTGCCGACCCCGCCCTTGCCGCCGGTCACCGCGATGACCTGCACCGGGCCGGGATGTACCGATCTGCGCAGACCGGCTGTTTGCATTGATTCCATTGATTTGGAGATCCTATGAGTGACGAAGGTCACGGAAGTCACGGAAGTGACGAAGATGAAGACGGAAGCGATCCGCCTTCGTCACTCTCGTCACTTTCGTGACCTTCTTGACCTTGCCTTTCATCACGCCATCACATGCGCCACGGCGCCGAACCTTCGCTGCAGCAGATCCTCATCCGCCGTTGCACCCGCCTTGCGCGACAGTTGCACCGCACGCGCCACGAGTTGGTGAGCGCGTGCGGCCGAGAGATCCTCGGGCACGCGCTGGCCGTCGCTGAGATAGGCCAGCGGCAGCTGCGCGCGGATCAGCGTCGAGATCGCGCCGCCGAGACTCGTCGCCTCGTCGAGCTTGGTGAGCACGCAGCTTTGCGGTGCTGCCGCGGAGAATCGTTCGACCGCTTCCTCGATCGCGCCCGCCTGCGCCGCACCCGACAGCACCAGCGTGCTTTCGAGCCGCGGATGCGCCGAAGCCAGCGCCATCAGTTCGCCGCGCAGACGTTCGTCGCGCTGACTGAGACCGGCGGTGTCGATCAGCACCAGCCGCTTGTCGGTCAGGTGATCCAGCAGTTGCGGCAGTTCGCGCACGCTCTCGATGCCGTAGGCCGGCACGCCCAGCAGGCGGCCGAGCGTGTGAATCTGTTCCTGCGCGCCGATGCGCACCGAGTCCGCCGAGATCAGCGCGAGTGACCGCGCGCCATGCCGCATCACCCAGCGAGCTGCGAGCTTTGCAATGAGTGTCGTCTTGCCGACGCCGGTCGGTCCGACCATGGCGACGATGCCGCCATGATCCAGCCAGCGTTCTTCCATCGTGGCGATGCGGCGCGACAGCTGCGCGATGGCGAGCCGCTGCGCCTCGTCGGTTTCCAGCCGCCCCGGCATCTGCGCGACCAGTTCGCTGGCGAGATCGCTGGCGAGTCCGAGTTCGGTGAGCTGCTTGAGCAGCGCGATCTGCACCGGCGCGCGGCGCGACAGGTCGTTCCACGCCAGCGTCGCGAACTGCGTTTCCAGCATCTGTCGCAGCGTGCGCAGTTCTTCGCCGACGGCGGCGGGCTGCCCCGCGACGAGTTCATCGAGTTCGCTGCGCATCTCGTCGCGTTTCTGGCGCGGCGCGAACGACTCAGCCGCCGGCTTGCGCGGCTGCGCCACAGGGCGCTCGCCCTGCGCACGCACCGACATCGCCGCCGCGATCTGCGCGGCGCGCGAGTGATAGCTCTCGCGGCCGATGTCGTAGTCAGTCATCGCCGCGGCCGGCGCCTGCGATACTTCGCTCACCGACACATCCGGGTCATAGTCGACCGCCGCCACGACCTCGACGCCGCCGGCAATGCGCTTGCTCGACAGGATGACCGCATCCGGTCCCTGCGCATCGCGGATCAGCGCGAGCGCCTGGCGCATGTCGGGGGCGCGGTAGGATTTCATTTTCATCGCGGGAACCCCAGGCGACAGGCCACAGGCCACAGGCGACAGGCGACAGGCCGGAGCAAGGACGTGCTCTCGGAGCCGAAAGGTTCAATGTGTTTCGTCACGCGTAATACCTGTACAGCCTCAAGATTCTTCCGGCTGTGGCCTGTCGCCTGTCGCCTGTCGCCCAATGATTCGCTGCGCGAATCATCACCGACCCACCGCCGTCACCAGCCTCACCTTCCGGTTGTCCGGAATCTCGTTCCACGCCAGCACGTGCATGCTCGGCACGACCGAACGGATGAAGCGCGCCAGCGTCTGGCGCAGTTGCGGCGGCACCAGCAGCACGGCGGGTTCGCCGGTCATTTCCTGGCGCTGCGCGGCTTCGGCGAGACGGCGCTGCATGCGTTCGGCGAGGCCGGGTTCGAGGCCAGGCGTCGCGGCGTTGGCGCCGCCGAGCGAATTGCTCAGCAGCTGTTCGAGATCGGGTTCGAGCGTGATGACCGGCAGCTCGGTCGACATGCCGGCGATGTCCTGCACGATCTGGCGGCCGAGCGCGACGCGCACCAGCGACTGCAGCTGCAGCGGGTCCTGCGTGCGGCCCGCGTGTTCGGCGAGGGTTTCCACGATCGTGCGCATGTTGCGGATCGGTACGCGTTCGCCGAGCAGGCCCTGCAGCACGCGCACGACGGTGCCGAGCGGCAGCAGGCGCGGCGTGAGATCTTCGACCAGCTTCGGCGCGCTCTTGGCCAGCGTGTTGAGGAGCTGCTGCACTTCCTCGTGGCCGAGCAGTTCGTGCGCGTGCGTCTGGATGACGTGGCTGAGATGCGTGGCGATCACGGTGCTGGCATCGACCACCGTGTAGCCCAGCGTCTGGGCGTGATCGCGCATGCCGGGTTCGATCCACACCGCATCCATGCCGAAGGCGGGATCGCGCGTTTCGATGCCGGACAGCGCACCGAACACCTTGCCCGGATTGATCGCGAGTTCGCGTTCCGGATAGATGACGCCCTCGCCCACCGGCACGCCGGCGAGATTGATGCGATAGGCATTCGGCGACAGATCGAGGTTGTCGCGGATGTGCACGGCCTGCACCAGGAAGCCGAGATCCTGCGTGAGCTTGCGGCGCACGCCCTTGATGCGCGCCAGCAGATCGCCGCCCTGCGACTTGTCGACCAGCGGCACCAGTCGATAGCCGACTTCGAGACCGATGATGTCGACGGGCTGCACGTCGTCCCAGGTGAGTTCGCGATTTTCCAGCGACGGCACGGGCGCAGGCGGCGCTTCGACTACCGGCGCCGGCGCCTGCAGCGAACGCTTGTGCAGGAACCACGCGGCACCGCCGCACGCAGCCGCCATCATGAGGAACGGCACGTTCGGCATGCCGGGAATCAGGCCCATGACGCCGAGCAGTCCGGCAGCGACTGCCAGCGCGCGCGGATGGCCGAAGAGCTGTTTCGCCACTTCGCCGCCCATGTCCTGCGCGCCGGACATGCGCGTGACGATGATCGCGACCGCGGTCGAGAGCAGCAGCGCAGGAATCTGTGCGACGAGACCGTCGCCGATCGTCAGCAGCGTGTAGACGCGCGCCGCATCCTTGAAGCTCATGTCGTGCGCCATCATGCCGATGGCGACGCCGCCGAGGATGTTGATGACCAGCACCAGGATGCCGGCGGTCGCATCGCCGCGGACGAATTTGCTGGCGCCGTCCATCGAGCCGTAGAAGTCCGCTTCCTGGCGCACTTCGGCGCGACGCACGCGCGCCTCTTCCTGATTGATGAGGCCGGCGTTGAGATCGGCGTCGATCGCCATCTGCTTGCCGGGCATGGCATCGAGGGTGAAGCGCGCGCTGACTTCGGAGATGCGGCCCGCGCCCTTGGTGACGACGACGAAGTTGATGATGGTGAGGATGGCGAACACGATCACGCCGACGGCATAGTTGCCGCCGATCACGAACTCACCGAAGGATTCGATGACCTTGCCGGCGGCATGCGAACCAGTGTGGCCGTGCAGCAGCACGACGCGGGTCGAGGCGACGTTCAGTGCGAGGCGCAGCAGCGTCGCGAGCAGCAGCACGGTCGGGAAGACGCCGAACTCGAGCGGCCGCGCCACGTAGAAGACGGCCATCACGATCACCAGCGACAGCGCGATGTTGAACGTGAACAGCACGTCCAGCGCCAGCGGCGGCAACGGCAGCACCACCATCGCCAGCACGGCGAGCACGCCGACCGGCACACCGATGCCGGAGCGGATCAGAGCGCCGAAGTTGAGGGCTGGAGCGTTGGCGGCCATGTGTGAAGTGCGTCGAATTTCCGTCGCGTCATTGATCTGACGCTCAGGGGGATATCTGCAAACGGCAAGCCACGCGGGTTTTGGCGAAGCGGGCTTTCTTCACAGTTTGGGAAGGCGGCGGGGATTCCCTTTCTGTCCCCTCCTCCGCGAAGCGGGGAGGAGGAGCGCGTAAGCGCGACGGAATCCCCCGGAGAGGGGAGAGGGTCAGGGTGGGGGTCTTAAGAGGGTGCGCACGACACCGTGAGCGCCGGGGCCGAAAGGCTTTGCTGGAACGCCGTGAACCCATCCATGGGGGCTCCGGCGCGCGCATCCATGCGCGCGACGGTCCAGCAAAGCCTTTCGGCCCCGACACTCACTGCGGCGGTGGCAACGTCCAACGGCAAGAAGAAGAAGGAATGGGCTCTTCCTGTGGGTCAGGCTTCAGCCTGACTCCTCAGAAGGCCGGCTGAAGCCGGCCCCACAGGCAGAAGGCGCCGTTCACTCGGTCACATCGATGACGGGCGCTTGCGGCGGCCGGGCTCCAGCACGCCGCGCTGCTTTCAGCTGGAAGATATAGGTAAGCACCTGCGCCACCGCAACATACACCGACGCCGGCACTTCGCCGCCGATATCCACATTCTTGTAAAGCACCCGCGCCAACGGCGGCGCCTCGAAGATCGGCACCGCATGTTCGGTACCGATTTCACGGATCCGCGCCGCGACCAGGTCGACACCCTTCGCAACGACGATCGGCGCGCGCATGCGTTTCTCGTCGTACTTCAGCGCGACGGCGAAGTGCGTCGGGTTGGTGACGATCACATCCGCCTTCGGCACGTCCTGCATCATGCGCTGGCGCGCCATCTGCTGCTGCAGCTGGCGGATGCGGCCCTTCACTTCCGGCGAGCCCTCGCTTTCCTTCATCTCGCGCCGCACTTCTTCCTTGGTCATCTTGAGCTGCTTGGCGTATTGCCAGAGCTGGTACGGCACGTCGACGCCGGCGATCAGCAGCATGCCGCAGGAAATCAGGATCAGCGCGCTGCCGCTCAGGGTGAAGGCATGCATGATTGCCTGCGCCGTGGGCTCGCGACCCAGGCCCAGCAGTTCGGCGGTATCGCGCCACAGCACCAGGGTTGCGATCACGGCCACGACGCCGAACTTCGCCAGTGCCTTCATCAGTTCCACGACGCTGCGCATCGCGAACATGCGCTTGATGCCCGACAGCGGGTTGAGCCGGTTGAACTGCGGCATCAGCGATTCGGTGCTGAAACTCCAGCCGCCCAGCGCCAGCGGCGCGAGCACGGCCACCAGCGCCAGCAACCCGAAGATCGGCAGGCACGCGATGAGTCCATCGAGAGCAGCGTTGGTCAGCGACGGCACGATCTGCGTCGCATCCATCGACTGTTCGCGCGTCAGCGTCAGCCCGCGCCGCATGAGCGAATGGATGTCGCCGCCGAGCTGGCCGCCCATCGAGGACAACGCGATGCCGCCCGTCATCAACACGGCCGCCGCACTCAGATCGCGAGAACGAGGAATTTGCCCTTTGCGGCGCGCCTCCTCCAGGCGCTTGGGAGTCGCGCTTTCGGTTTTTTCCTGACCGTCTTCGTTTTCGGCCATGGGGAGCTACCGCGAGGGGACAGACGACAGGCGACAGGCGACAGGCGACAGCCAGAACGCGACTGCTCCTCTGACTGTAGCCTGTAGCCTGCAGCCTGTAGCCTGTAGCCTGTTCTTCATTGCCCCAACAGTCCCTGTATCAACCCAAACGCCTCGCCCAGCGCGCCGACAAACGTCGCCTGCACCGCCGGCAGGCCGATATAGATGATGATCAGGCCGAAGATCAGCGAGATGGGGAAGCCGACCGCGAACAGGTTCAGCGACGGCGCGGCGCGGCTCATGACGCCGAAGGCCAGGTTCACGACCAGCAGCGCCGTCATGCCGGGCAGCGCCACCATCACGGCGCCGCTGAACAGTTGCGATCCCCACGCCACGACATTCCAGAGCTGTTCGGAGCCGAGTCCCTGCGCGCCGCTCGGCAGCGTGGTGAAACTCTGCGCCAGCAGCTCGATCAGGCGCAGATGGCCGTTGAGCGCGAGGAACGTGAGCGTGACGAGAATCATGTAGAGCTGACCGAGCACCGGCGTGCCCACGCCGCGCAGCGGGTCGACGTTGTAGGCAAATCCCAGGCCCATCGTGTTCGACAGCAGCTGCCCGCCCATCGCCAGCGCATCGAAGATGAGCTGCAGCACGAACGCGACGGCGACGCCGATGATGATCTGCTGGACCGTGGCGATGACGCCTTCGATGGAAAACGGCGTGATCGCAGGCACGGGAATCAGCGGACCGATGATGATGGCGACCGCTCCCGCCAGCAGCAGCCGCACGCGCGCCGGCACGAAGTTCGCGGCAAACACCGGCGCTGCGAGAAAACACGCACCGATCCGGATGAACGGAAAGAAGTACTGGACGAACCAGGCTTCGAGTTGGCCGGAGGTGAGGGAGAGCATGGGGAGAGAGGGGACAGGCGACAGGCGACAGGCTACAGGCGACAGCCAGAGAAGCGTCGAGGTTCTGGCTGTAGCCTGTAGCCTGTAGCCTGTAGCCTGTAGCCTGTAGCCTTCTTCATCCGATCAACCCCGGTATCGACTCGAACAACTCCCGCGTATAGCTCACCATCACCTTGAGCATCCACGGTCCCGCGATGACCAGCGTTGCGGCCATGCCGAGCAGCTTCGGGATGAACGACAGCGTCATTTCGTTGATCTGCGTCGCCGCCTGGAACACACCCACCAGCAGACCGATGAGCAGCGCGGCCAGCAGCATCGGCGCAGCGAGCAGGATGGTGATTTCCAGCGCGCGCTGGGCGACGGTCATTACGGTTTCGGGAGTCATGGTCGAGAAACGGACAGGCAGCGGCGACAGGCGACAGGCGACAGGCGACAGGCAGAACCTCGGCGCTCCTCTGGCTGCAGCCTGTCGCCTGTAGCCTGTCGCCAGTAGCCCATGCCCCTACACATAAAAACTCGCCGCCAACGTCCCCATCACCAGCGACCAGCCATCCACCAGCACGAACAGCATCAGCTTGAACGGCAGGGAGATGAGCACGGGCGACAGCATCATCATGCCCATCGACATCAGGACGCTGGCGACCACGAGATCGATGATCACGAAGGGGATGAAAATCAGGAAGCCGATCTGGAACGCGGTCTTCAGTTCGCTGGTGGCGAACGCCGGGATCAGGATGCGCATCGGCACGTCTTCGGGCTTCTCGAAGCCCTGGCCGCCGGAGATGCGCACGAAGGTGGCGATGTCGCTTTCGCGGGTCTGGTCGAGCATGAAGCGCTTGAGCGGCACGCTTGCACGCTCAATCGCAACATTCGCATCAATGGTGCCCGCCATGTAGGGCTGCACGGCCTCGGTGTGGATGCGATCGATCACCGGACCCATGATGAACAGCGACAGGAACAGCGACAGGCCCATGATCACCTGGTTGGGCGGCGACTGGCCGGCGCCGAGCGCCTGACGCAGCAGGCCGAGCACGATCACGATGCGCGTGAATGAAGTCATCATCAGCACGATGGCCGGCAGCATCGTCACTGCCGTCATCAGGATGAGGATCTGCAGCGTCAGCGAATAGGTCTGGCCGCCGTTCGGATTCGTGGTGACCGTGACGGCGTCGAGGCCGGGCGCGGCGGCGGAGGCCAGGCACGGCAGCAGCGCCAGCAGCAACGGCAGGCAGCGTTTGAAGAGGGAAGAAGTCATTTGAGTCCGAGACTGCGGCGCAGGATGGCGGCGAAGTCGACGCCCGGATGGCCCCCACCCTGCCCTCCCCCGGCGACCGGGGGAGGGTTAGGGAGGGGGCCAACCGGCGCAGGCAACACATGCAGCAGATTCACCTGCTGCTGCGTCACTCCCAGCAGCAACTGCTGCTCACCCACCTGAATCACCACCGCACGCTCCTTCGGCCCGAGCGCCGTATCAGCAACGATCCGGATCGCACTGCCGCCGAACCGACCGAAGCCCTTGAACTTGCGCACCAGCCACGCGGCGACGAACACCAGCGCCAGCACCAGCGCCAGCGAGAACGTGACCTGCAACAGCGAGCCTGCACTCGTCGGAGAGACGTGTTCGGTGGCCTGCGGCGCGGCGAAGGGTTTTTCGGCTGCGGAAGCGGAGAGAGCGACGAAGGTCACGGAAGTCACGAGGGCAAGAGCGCGCTGCGTCAGCGCACCGCCCGTTCTTTCGACCCTCGTCGCCTTCATGACTTTCATCACTTCAGCTTCTTGATCCGCTCGGCCGGCGAAATCACGTCCGTCAGCCGGATGCCGAACTTCTCGTTCACGACGACGACTTCGCCGTGCGCGACCAGCGTGCCGTTGACGAACACGTCGAGCGGCTCGCCCGCGGCGCGATCGAGTTCGACCACCGAGCCCTGGTTGAGCTGCAGCAGGTTGCGGATGGGAATGCGGGTGCGGCCGACTTCCATCGACAGCGTCACCGGAACGTCGAGGATGACTTCCAGGTTGACGTCACGCGATGCATCGCCGGTGCCCTTGTCCTGCAGGTCGCCGAATTCGGCGCGTGCTGCAGCATCGGATGACTTGGCGTTCATGAGTGTTTCCGTGAAAGAAGGTGATCAGATCTTGTTGACGAGCAGCGTTTCCAGAATCTTCGGCTTGAAGCGGCTGACGCGTTCTTCGATCTGCACGGCCTGCTGGCCGTGCGAGAGGCCGAAGGTGCCGCGGAAGATCGGTACGTCCTCGGCCAGGACGGTCGCGCGCCCCGCGAAATCGCAGGGAATGATGTCGCCGGGCTGCAGATCCATCAGCTGCTGCATGGTCAGCTTGCCGCGACCCAGCAGGGTCGAGAGCTCGACTTCGGCATCTTCGATTTCTTCCCGGAGCGCGATCGCCCAGCGTTCGTCGTGCTCGACGCGATCGCTCGCCACACCGGCATCGAGCAGTTCGCGCAGCGGTTCGATCATCGCGTAAGGCATGGTGATGTGGATCTCGCCGCCACCACCGTCCAGTTCGATGTGGAAGCTCGTCACCACGACGATTTCCGTCGGGCTCACGATGTTGGCGAAGTGCGGATTGATCTCGGAATTCAGGTATTCGATGTCGAGCTTGGCCACGTGCGACCAGGCTTCCTTCACGCCGGCGAAGACATGCTTCAGCAGCATGTGGATGATGCGGTTCTCGGTGGCGGTGAACTCGCGGCCTTCGATCTTGGCGAAGCGGCCATTGCCGCCGAAGAAGTTGTCGACGACGGTGAAGACGAACTTCGGATCCAGCACGATCAGCCCGGTGCCGCGCAGCGGCAGCACCCGCACCAGGTTCAAGCTGGTGGGAACGTGCAGCGAGTGCACGTACTCGCTGAACTTCTGCATCTTGATCGGCGCCACCGCCACTTCCGGCGCGCGGCGCAGCATGTTGAACAGGCTGGTGCGGAACAGGCGTGCGAAGCGCTCGTTGATCATCTCGAGCGTCGGCATGCGGCCGCGCACGATCCGCACCTGGTTGGTGAAATCGTAGTTGCGCGCCTCGCCGGGCGTTGCGTTGTCTTCGGTCTTGACCGCGCCGCTGTCTACGCCATGCAATAGCGCATCGATTTCGTCTTGGCTGAGTACGTCTTGGCCGGACATAAAAAGTAGTGAGTGACGAGGGTGACGAAAGTTACGTATGTGACGAGGGTGAGGATCCGGACTGTCTTGCCTTCGTGACTTGCGTGACTGACGTCACCCTCGTCACTTCTCTTCCTTCACTGCATCACGAAACTCGTGAAGTAGAGCTGTTCGACCTTCGCGCCGTCGCCGCCCTGCGTGGTGATGACATTGCGGACCGCCTCGAGCGCCTTGGTGCGCAGCTGCTCCTTGCCTTCGGCCGTGCTGATCGTGTCGTACGTCTGCGTGCCGAACAGCATCAGCAGGTCGTTGCGGACCATCGGATCGTGCTGCTTGACCAGATCGGCCACCACGACATCGCGCGTCATGACTTCCACCGAGACCTGCAGGAAGCGCATCGCACCGCGCGACTCGAAGTTCGAGACGAAGGGCGGATCGAGCTTGACGTAGGTCGGCGGCAGCTTGGCCTTCGCCTGCTTGTGTTCGGCATCCGCCGTTGCTTCATCACCCTTCTTGCCGGTCATGAAGTAGACGCCCGTGCCTGCGGCGCCGGCCGCCAGCACGGCCACCAGGATCACCATGAACATTTTCGACCCTGAACGCGGGGCGGGAGCGGCGACGGCTTCGGACATCGACAGGATCCTCGACGAATGACTGCCCCTTGATTAGCAAGGCGCGTGCCACGGATCGCGAGAGTGCGCCAAATGCCTTTAAAACAAGGGTTTCAGCGCTTCCGTCGAGTGTGAACTGTGCACGTGCGCCGGAAAGTTGGCGCAGCGAGTGTGACGATCAGCACACTGTTCTCTTCCCTCCTCTGTGGGTCAGGCTTCAGCCTGACATCTTCAGGCCGGCTAAAGCCGGCCCCACAGGAAGAGGAGGAGTGGTCAGACGTACTCGTCGACCAACCCAAGGCGCGAGGCGATCTGAACCGACGTGACTTCCGTCTCACTCCCGCCGCCCAGCGGGTCGTTCATCGCGCCGGTGGACGACTGCCGCGACTGCTCGCGCGGCGCATCGTGATGCACGCCGGCATCCGCCAGCGACAGCCCCTGCGAGGCAAACAGTTCGCGCAGACGCGGCAACGCCTGTTCGATCGCTGCACGCGTATCGGCGTGAGCCGATCCGAACCACACCGACGCCTGATCGTCGCGCACGGCAATGCGCACTTCGAGCGGCCCCAGGTGTTCGGGATTCAGGCGCAACGAGGCCGAATGCTGGCCGCGCTCGCTCATCAGCATCATGCGGGTGCTCAGTTCATCGGCCCACTGCGAGCTGCCGACGGTGCTGTGCAGGGTGCGCGTCGGACCGGGATCGGGAGCAGCAGTGATCCGCAACTGCTGCGATACATCGCTCGACAGGTGCGGCTGCTGCGATCCCGTCGTCGCTGCGTCCGTCTGCTGGGTATCGACGCCATTCGCGGCGTCGAGCAGGGTCTTCGCGAGCGTCGCATCCGCGGCAGCGGACGAGGCTTTCGGCGTCGACGTCGCAACGGCCGCGATCCCGGCGTCGGCCCCCTGCCCCTGCGGCGGCTGCGTCACTGGCAATGTGACCACCGGCACCGGGACGCCCGTGATCGCGGCGGCATCCTGCGCCGCCGTTTCAGTATCGACGTCGGTCTCCGTGGCCGCCGCCGGCGCCGCGGATTTGCCGCCCGTCTGCGCCACCGGCGCACCGAGCAGTTGCCCGAGCATGAGCAGAAAGTCGCCGGCAGCGACTTCGGTCGCCTGCGCGCCCGCCGAAGCCGGCGCCGCAGCGGCCGGAGCCGCGGGAATCGTGGGTGTGCTCATTGCGATCATCGCTCCGTCCGCGCTGCCTTCAGCAGCGCCCTCTCATCGATCTCGTTCTGTTCGCGTTTGTCCGCCGCCCGGCGCTCTTCGTCGCGCCACTTGTCGGCGACATGGTCGAGCGCCTTGCTGCGCTTCGCCGCTTCCTGCCAGCGCAGGCGCTCGGCATCACTGTCGTGACGCGTGCGACTCACGATGGCCCGCTGCTGGCGGATGGCATCGTTCAGTCGTGCCAGGAATGCCTGGTAATCCCGCAGTTCCGTCACGCCGATACCCGACGCAACTCGCCCGGTGTACTGACGCTGATAGTCGGCGGCGTAGCTCTCCAGATCCGACAGCTTCGCCTCGGCCTCGCGCTGGCTGCGCTCCGCGGCAGCTACACGCTGCGCCGCGCGACGCTCGGCGTCGTCGGCGAGGTTCTGGACGGGCTGCAATCGATCGGCGCGGCGCATGACTGACTCACCCAGCCCCGACCGCAAAACCGTCCTGTCCTTTCTTCTGCAGGTCAGGCTTCAGCCTGACTCTGAAGGCCGGCTTAAGCCGGCCCCACAGCGAGAGAAGCCGCAGCAACCGGCCGATCACTTCCCTTCCCCCGTCACCGCCTGCAACGCCGCGATACTCTCCTCGTAAGCCACCTTCTCCCGCATGTCCTGCTGCAGGAACTGCTGGATCGCCGGCCACTGCGCGATCGCCGCATCGATGCGCGGATCGGAACCCTTCTGATAGGCCCCGATCGCAATCAGATCCCGATTCTGCTGATACGACGACAGCGACTGCCGCAGCCGTCGCGCCATCGCACTGTGTTCCGCCGGCACGATCTCGTGCATGGCACGACTGATCGACGCTTCCACATCGATCGCCGGATACTGCCCCGCCTCCGCGATACGTCGCGACAGCACGATGTGTCCGTCGAGAATGGCGCGCGCCGAGTCGGCGATCGGATCCTGCTGATCGTCGCCTTCGGTCAGTACCGTATAAAAAGCCGTGATCGAGCCGCTGCCTTCGGCCCCGTTGCCCGCGCGCTCGACGATCTGCGGAATGCGCGCGAACACCGACGGCGGATAGCCCTTGGTCGCCGGCGCCTCGCCGATCGCCAGACCGATCTCGCGCTGCGCCTGCGCCACGCGCGTCAGCGAATCCATGATGAGCAGCACGCTCTTGCCCTGGTCGCGGAAGTACTCGGCGATGGCCGTCGCGCGCCACGCGCCGTGCAGACGCATCAGCGGCGGATTGTCCGCCGGCGTCGCCACGACGACGGCGCGATCGCGATCCTTGCGTCCCAGAATGCGCTCGACGAATTCCTTCACTTCGCGGCCGCGCTCGCCGATCAGCCCGACGACGATCACGTCCGCGCTGGTGAAGCGCGCCATCATGCCGAGCAGCACGCTCTTGCCGACGCCGCTGCCCGCGAACAGGCCGACGCGCTGCCCGCGGCCGACGGTGAGCACCGAATTGATCGCGCGCACACCGACGTCGAGCGGTTCACTGATCGGCTGGCGCGCCAGCGGATTGATCGGCACGCCGGTCAGGCGCACGCGATCCTCGCATTCGATCGGCCCCAGCCCGTCGAGCGGCTGCCCTGCCCCGTCGATGATGCGACCGAGCAAGGCCGGACCGACCGCCACCGTCTCCGCACCGACCCGCGGGATCACGCGCGCATTCGGCTTGAGTCCGTGGATGTCGCCGGTCGGCATGAGAAACAACCGGTCGCCCGCGAAGCCGACGACCTCCGCCTCGATCCGCGCGCCATCCGTCGCCATCACATCGCAACGATCGCCGACGGCCGCCTGACAACCCGACGCTTCGAGCGTCAGCCCGATCATGCGCGTCAGCACGCCTTCCACCGGCGGCGGCGGCACGCGCTCGACCTTGCGCTGGAGCTGGTCCAGTTGCTTCAGCCAGTTCGGTGCGCGGTTGGTTGTGGGGTTGTTCATGATTGAGAGACGGAAAATGGCCGCAAAAAGGCGCAAAGGTCACAAAGTGAAGAAGGATCTGTCTTCGACTTCCGATTACCTTGTGCGTTTTTTGCGCCTTTTTGCGGCTATTCCTCCGTTCTCGATTCCGCACGCTGCTCGCCGAGCATCGCACTCGCGACGCTGGCCATACGCGATTCGATGCGCGCATCGATCTGCGACGTCTCGGAAAGGACCATGCAGCCGCCGCGGCTCATCATCGGGTCCTCGGCGATGCTCCACGCGAGATCGCCGCCCGGCGCCGCGAGGTGTTCGCGCACGACGGCGGCATCTTCCGGATGCATGTGGATGCGGATCTGGCGTACCGAGGCCGGCAGCAGCGCGACGGTCTCGCGCATCACGGCGATGATCTGGGTCGGATCGGTGCGCAGTTCGCGCCGGATCACCTGCTTGGCGATCGACATGGACAGGCGCGCGAGCTGATCGGCGACTTCAGCGTCGAGTTCGTCGAGCGGCTTCGCAAGCTTGTCGAACACGGCCGACAGGCTCGCAACCCTGGCGCGGAGCTGTTCGATGACGGGCTGCATCTCGGCCTTCGCTGCCTTGAGCCCGGCCTCACGCCCCACGGCAAACGCCTCGTCGTGCGCGCGCTTTTCGATCGCTTCGAGCTCCGCCACCGTCGGCCCGGCGCGGCGCCCTTGTATCGCATTGCCGGACACGGTGGGCAGATCCCAGCGGGCGACTGCGGGGCCGGTCATACGAACTCATCTCCCTTGCCGCCGAACTGCACGGTGCCGGACTCCGCCATCTTGCGCACCAGCGCGATGATTTCCTTCTGTGCGGCTTCGACTTCGGACAACCGCACGGGGCCGCGCGATTCGAGATCGTCCTTAAGCATCTCGGCGGCGCGCTGCGACATGTTCTTGAAGATCTTGTCCTTCAGCGAATCCTCCGCACCCTTCAGCGCGATCAGCAGGCGCTCGCCCGGCACGGCGCGCAGCACTTCCTGCATGCCGCGGTCATCGATCTCTTCGAGATCGTCGAACACGAACATGAGGTCCTGGATCTTGCCGCCCAGCGGCTCGTCGACCTTGCGGATGTGATCGAGGATCGCGCCTTCCTGGCTGCTGTCGAGGAAGTTCATGATGTTCGCGGCCGTCTTGACGCCGCCGATGACGGAAGTCTTCAGCGCGCCGGTCTTGCCGGCGAACTGCTTCTCGATGACGTCGTCGAGTTCGTGCAGCGCGCTCGGCTGGATGCCGTCGAGCGTCGCGATGCGCATGATCACGTCGGCGCGCAGCCACTCGGGAAACTGCGCCAGCACGTCGGCGGACTGGTCGGGATCGAGATACGCCAGCACGATGGAAATGATCTGCGGATGCTCCTGGCGGATCAGCTCCGACACGGCGCGCGCGTCCATCCACTTGAGCGCTTCGAGACCCTTGCTGGAACGGCCGAACAGGATGCGGTCGATCACGCCCGCGGCCTTGTCCTCGCCCAGCGCGCCGATCAGCACCTTGCGCAGGTACTCATCGACGCCGACGCCGAGCGAGGTCTGGCTTTCGACCGTCGTCGTGAATTCCTGCAGGACATTGCTGACTTCCTTGCGCGAGATGTTCTGCAGCTGCGTCATGGCGGCGCCGATGCGCTGCACGTCCTTGGCGCCCATGTGCTTCATCACTTCGGCGGCTTCCTGCTCGCCGAGCGTCAGCAGAAGAATGGCCGCGCGTTCGGTGCCGCTGCGCTGCGCTGCTTTTTCCTGGCCGTTACTCACCGGTGTTCACCCACGTCTTGACGACCTGCGCGACCCGGCCCGGATCCTGCGCCACCATGCCGCGCGCCTGCGCGATCTGGCCTTCGTAGTCTATCGCCGGCGTGGCGCCGGTTTCAGCGGCCATCTGCGGCGCCGTGCCATCGGGCAGCGCGGGCGGCGCATAGACAGGCTTCGGCGGCGCAGGCAGCAGGCCGCGGATCAGCGGCCGCAGCACCACGAACACCAGCGCCAGCAGCACGATCAGCGCCGCGACGAGCTTGGCGATGTCGCGCAGCAGCGGCCGTTCCCACAGCGGAATCGTCTCCGGCTGGATGTCCTCGACGACGGTTTCGCCCTTGAACGAGGCGTTGACGACATTGACGCTGTCGCCGCGCGCTTCGCTGTAACCCACCGCGTCCTTCACCAGGCGCGTGATGTTCTCGATCTGTTCCGGCAGCAGCGCCGTCTCCGTCACCTTGCCTTCGGCATCGGTGCTGCGCAGGTTGTCGATGAGCACCGCCACGGTGATGCGCTTCAGACGACCGGCCGGCTGCCTGGTGTAGGCCACCGTGCGATCGATCTCGTAGTTGCGTGTCGCCTGCTTCGAAGTGTTGTCCGGCGGCGCCACCGTCGGCTGCTGCCCCGCAGCCGGCGTTGCGGCGGCATTCGGCGTCGCTGCGTTCGCGGCGGCTCCCGGCGGCAGCGCCACGCCCGGCGTCGGCGGCTGATTCGTGAGCGCGCCCGGCACGCCCTGCGGACCGGCGCCGTTGCGGCTGGTTTCTTCGGCGGTCTGTTCGCTGCGAATGATCTGGCTCTCGGGCCGGTACTGTTCGCGCGCTTCTTCCGTCGTGCTCATCTCGACGTCGGCCACGACCTGGGCGCGCACGCGTCCCGCACCGACCAGCGGCGCGAGCAGTTCTTCGATGCGATGCGTGTAGCGTTCTTCCATGTCGCGCGCGATTTCGAGCTGCTTGCTGCGCACGGCGAACTCGTCCTCGGCCTTCTCCGGCGAGGACAGCAGCCGGCCCTGCTGATCGACCACGGTCACCTGGCTCGATTCCAGCTCCGGAATGCTGGACGCGACGAGATTGACGATCGCCGTCACCTGCTCCTGCTCCAGCCGGCGACCCGGCTTCAGCTGCAGCATCACCGACGCCGACGACGGGCGCCGGTCGCGCACGAACGCCGACTGACGCGGCAGCGCCAGATGCACGCGCGCCGCGGCGACGGGCTGCAGGTTGGAGATCGTGCGGGCGAGTTCGGTTTCGAGCGCGTGCTGGTAGCGCGCGCCTTCCATGAACTGGCTGACGCCGAATCCCGGATCCTTCGACATCACCGAGAATCCGCCGTCGCCTTCCGGCAGACCCTGGCCCGCGAGCTTCAGCCGTGCGTCGTGCACGCGATCCGCGGGCACCGTGATCTCGCCGTTGTTGTCGAGCTTGTAGGGAATGCCGCTGGTCTGCAGCGCCTGCACGATCTGCGCCGAATCCTGCTGACCGAGATTGCCGTAGAGCAGCGCGTACGTCGGCTCCTTCGACCACAGCACGATGCCGACGCCGGCCGCGACCGCGGCCGCGATGCCGATGAGGATCAGCAACGGCTTGAGCTGCGGCGGAATGAGCGTGGGCCGCGGCAAGGCGAGGGCTTCGGCGCTCATGCTTCGCTCCCTGCCGGAGCGAAGCAGCTACGGGCAATGAGCAAGTAGCTGTGAGCCAGAACGTCGCACCTTGCGCCTTTACCGCCGATCACAGGGTATTTCCTCTCGATATTCATAGATTGCGTCAGTGCCTTCCGGCTCGCAGCTCGCAGCTCATCGCTACTCGCCCCGCTCAGATCGGCATGTTCATGATTTCCTGATACGCACTCACAAACCGGTTGCGCACCTCGGTGAGCGCGCGGAACGACACGCTGGCCTTCTGCATTTCGAGCATCACCTGCGGCAGTTCGATGCCCGGCACGCCGCGTTCGAACTGCGTCGAAAGCGACGAGGCCTTCTGCTGCGCCTGGTTGACCTGTTCGATGCCCTGCTTCAGCACGTTGGCGAAGGAACCGGGCGCAGCAGCATCCGGACGCACGCCGGCAACGGCCTGCGGCGCCTCCTGCATCTGACCGCCGACACCGCGCACCTGCGACTGCATCGCGCGGATCTGCGACAGCACGGCATCGATCTGCAACGAACTCATACTTCGACTCCCGCATCGCGCAGCTTCGCGAGTTTGTAACGCAACGTCCGCGCGCTGATGCCGAGGCGCTTCGCCACGGCCTGGCGATTGCCGTGGTCGACGCGCAGCGCATCGAGGATCAGGTCGCGTTCGGTGGCGTCGAGCGAGGTCGACAACACGCCCTGCTCCACGCTGCGCGCCGCAACGGGTGAACGCAACGGCTCAACTGACGCCGCTTCGACCTTCTGGCCAGTCGCCAGCCGCCAGTCGCCAGTGGCTTCCAGCTGCACATGCTCCGCCTCGATCACCGCCCCGCTGCAGAGAATCAGCGCACGCTGCATGACGTTGTCGAGTTCGCGCACGTTGCCCGGCCACGGATAGGTCAGCAGCAGATGCGCCGCGTCGGCGCTGAGCGCGGGAATGCGCTCGCCGGGACGGCAGCGCGAGGTCAGCAGGCGCATCGCCAGCGGCAGCACGTCGTCGCGACGCTCGCGCAGCGGTGACGTCGACAGCGGGAATACATTGAGCCGGTAGTACAGGTCTTCGCGGAAACGGCCCGCGGCCACTTCGGCGCGCAGATTGCGGTTGGTCGTGGCCAGCACGCGCACGTCGAGCGCGACCGGTGCGCGACCGCCGATGCGTTCCACTTCGCGTTCCTGCAGCACGCGCAGCAGCTTCGCCTGCAGGCCCAGCGGCATTTCCGTCACTTCATCCAGCAGCAGCGTGCCGTTCTGTGCCTGCTCGAATTTGCCGGCATGACTGGCATGCGCGCCGGTGAAGGCGCCGCGCTCGTGACCGAACAGCATCGCCTCCAGCATGTTCTCGGGAATCGCCGCACAGTTGACCGCGACGAAAGGCTGCGTCGCGCGCGGCGAACAGCGGTGAATGAATCGCGCCAGCACTTCCTTGCCGGTGCCGGACTCGCCGGCGATCAGCACCGTGCAGTCGCTGGCAGCGACGCGGCGCGCGAGGGCGGCCAGGCGCAGAGATTCGGGAGCGACGGCGACGAAGTCGACGGCTTGAGGCTTGGGGCCCGAGGCATGAGCCAGCGGGTCCGCGCTCGCGGCGAGCGCTTCCGGCTCGCGGCTCACGGCTCGCAGCTCGCGGCCTGTCTCATCTACATATGCGTTTGCGTTCATCACGGCACGGAAGGAGCAAGTTCTGTTCCAGTGCCCCGCCCGGGCTCATTTGCGATTCGATCCTGCGGACTCCATCACAGGTGGCAGGGTCCTGCCGTGTGATCCGTGTCCGCTGCGGCAACCGCTGGCCGCTGCCGCGTCAAACTTCTGTCGCCGCGGCCTCGTTGAGCATTTCGAACTTGCGCAGCTTTTCCACCAGCGTGGTACGACGCAGCTTGAGCAGACGCGCCGCATGCGCGACGGTGCCGCCGGCACGGCTCAGCGCCTGGCGGATCAGCGAACGCTCGATCTCGAACAGGTGATCGCGCAGGTCGAGCCCGCCCGCGGGCAGTTCGGCCAGCATCTCGTGGCTGGTCACTTCGGTGAGCATGTCGAGTGCCGCACGGTCGTCGATGGCGAATTCGTCGAGCACCGCGCTCTCCTCTTCTTCGGGCAGCGTCGCCACCTGCAGGGCCTCTTCGTCTTCGCGGCTCAGCAGGTCCTCGACCACGCCGGCCGGCCGGTACTTCGGCGGCAGGTCGGCAATGTCGACCTTGCGATTGGGACACAGGATCGACAGGCGCTCGATCAGGTTGCCGAGTTCGCGGACGTTGCCGGGCCAGGGATGCCGGTTCAGCGCTTCCATCGCGCGCCCCGTCAGTTCGATACGGCTGCGGCCTTCGGTGACGTTGCGGTTCGAGAAATCGCGGATCAGGAGCGGCAGATCCTCGATGCGCTCGCGCAGCGCCGGCATTTCGATGGGGAAGACGTTGAGGCGATAGAACAGGTCTTCGCGGAAATTGCCGCGGGCGATGGAATCTTCGAGATTGCGATGCGTCGCCGCGATGATGCGGACGTTGCAGCGGATCGGCGCGTGATTGCCGACGCGTTCGAAAATGCGTTCCTGCAGGACGCGCAGCAGCTTGACCTGCATCGGCAGACTCATGTCGCCGATCTCGTCCAGGAACAGCGTGCCGCCTTCGGCGATCTCGAAGCGGCCCTTGCGCGCGGCGATGGCGCCGGTGAACGAGCCCTTCTCGTGGCCGAACAGTTCGCTCTCCAGCAGCTCCGCCGGAATCGCGCCGCAGTTGATGGCGACGAACGGGCGCTGGCGCCGCGGGCTGGCATCGTGAATGGCGCGCGCCGCCAGTTCCTTGCCGGTGCCGGACTCGCCGAGGATCAGGACGCTGGAATCGTGCGCCGCCACCTGCCGGATCAGGCGACCGACGTCGCAGATCGCGGGCGAGTTGCCGGTCGGCATGACGACGTCGCCGGCTTCTTCGAGCGCGGCCTGCGAGGGCACGTGCAGCGCCTTCGCCAGTGCCTGGTGCCGGAACGGAAACGGCAGGCGGATGACGCGCGAGTGCCCGACGGCCGCAGCGGGCTGCTCCGCCGCCTCCGCCGAACCGTAAGCGACGACCGGGACGTCACCCAGCTGTTCGCGCAGCGCGGCGCCGAGTTCGCGCCAGTCCAGGGAATCCCCTACATCGCCCACCAGCAATGCCGGCGGCGAGGTGGGCGACTGGATCACCGCGCGCATCAGCGCCGAGTGATCGATGAGCAGCGGTTCGAGTTCCAGAATCTTCAGTACGGCAGCGACCTGCCCGGCCCGCTCGACGTCGCAGTCGTAGACGACCGCACGCTGCAGCGTTGTCATTCGCGTTCTTGCCGATTCAATCGAATTCATCTTCTTCCCCAGCGGTGCGCAGAATCTTCAGTGATTCCCTGAACCGCACGGCGCTCATCGTCATCGCGATGCGCGCGACATCATGCGGCTCGCGATCGATTCTGCTGTGGTGTCGCTGATGTCATATCAGGGGATCCCTGAACAACGGCTTCGCGTGAACTGCTGCCAATTTTTTGGCGCACGTGTAGGGGAAGCACTTAGTCGCGAGTGCGTGTTAGTGACGACATCGCGTGCAATGCATCACGTTCTGCTGCGAAAAAAATTTCGGCGAGGAAGGCGCGTGCGCAAATTCTTCCTGTAGGTCAGGCTTCAGCCTGACTCCTCAGAGGCCGGCTGAAGCCGGCCCCACAGTTAAGAGGCGCAAATTCTTCCTGTAGGTCAGGCTTTAGCCTGACTCCGAAAAGAGGCCGGCTGAAGCCGGCCCCACAGTGAAGAAGAAGAGATCGACGACTACGGTTTCTTCGGCTGCCTCACACCCGCCACCTGGCGCCGATGCTTCCGGAACGCGAGTTTCTCCAGCAGGTCGGCGATGTGCTCGCCCGGAGGAATGAAGCGCGCCTTGATTCGGCCATCCGGCGCGATCGAGGCGATCCGGCCCACCAGTCGCAGCGGCTCGGCGATGCAATCGCGCAGATAGATCTCGAGCACGCCCTGATTGCCGAGCGGGGGATACGGCGCACCCGCATGCCACACGGCGCCGAGTGCATTGAAACGGATCGATGCCGGTCGCGGTCGCGGCTGGCTGGAAACCAGCAGCTTGCCGACCATGTCGAGCAGCAGATTGACCTTCAGGTCGAGGCGCGCAATGTCGGCGGCATGTTGCGAGTCGTCCGGCTTTTCGAGCTGGCCGTGCTCTTCGAGCGCGGCGAGCGCCTGCAGGGAACGCAGGTTGCGATCCGCGAAGCTGCCGACGACGGCGGGATCGAACGGTTCCGGCAACGGACGCCATTCGAGCGGCACGACATCCTCGTAAGCCAGCTCTTCATAGAGAACGATGGTGTCGAGTCCTTCGTACATCGTCAGGCCCTGCCCTTCAACGACTGTGTCGGATCATCTCGAGCGTCGCGTCGACCGTGTGGACGCCCTGCTCCGGCCCTGCGGCGAGCGCAGCCTCCGGCGAGTCCACGGCGGCGATCTTCGCGACCGCGGCGTCCGATTCGGCCATCGCCTGGCGCAAGGCCAGCAGCCACTGCTGGTCCGACGGCGACGCGCTGGCATTGAGACGATCGAGCAGCACGCGGCGCTCTTCGACCGTCTTCGGCACATCCTGCCACTGACCGTGCATGGCCTGCCGCACGAGCTTGTGCGTGACGGCCATGACGCTGTCGGCGATGGCGGAGGTCATCGCGTCACCTGCCGGGCGTCGACAGGAATGGCGACCCAGGCGCTGCGCAGTTCGTTCAGCAGACCGCTGACTTCATCCAGCAGTTCTGCTTGGTTGTTGGCCAGGGCGGTCAGCAGCCGGCGGCTCATGTAATCGTACAAGTCGCCGAGATTGGCAGCGATCTGTCCGCCGGAAGTCATGTCGAGACTGCCGTGCAATTCGGCGACGATCGAGATCGTGCGGTTCAGCAAGCGGGCCTTTTCGGCGGTCTCGCCGCGCTGCATGCAGCCGCGGGCGGTCGCAATGCGTTCGAGCGCTCCGTCCATCAGCATCACGATGAGCCCATGCGGATCGGACGCAGCGACGCCACCATGAGCGGCAGCGCTCTGGTATGCAGCCAAGTTCGATGTACGCGCATAGCCTGACATGTAACTGCTCCGAATCCTTCTACGAAGGATAACGGCGGCTTGCAGGGAGACTTGAGCAACTCCGCCGCCCAGATCCGTCTTCGCGCCCCTGAAATCTCTACTTCTTGTTGAGATTCTGCAGCGACTCGATCTGCTGCGACATGTAGCTCGACGTCACCTGCATCTGCGACAGCATCGTGTCGAGACGCGTGAACTGCATGATGTAGACCTGCAGCTTTGCTTCCATTCGCGCATCGAGATCGTCCTTGCGCTTCACGATACTTTCCTGCTGTTTCGTCAGCGCCTTGCTGCGCGTATCCAGACCACCACCCGACTGCAGTCGCGCGTCCGCCTTGCTGTACAGGTTGGCGGCAATGCCCGATTCCGAACCAAACAGCTTGCCGACCGCATCGAAGTTGTCGGTGAGGGCCTTCTGCAGCTTCGTGCTGTCGATGGCAAGCGTGCCATCGCGCTGTGTGGTGATGCCGATCGCCGCCAGCGTCTGGAACCCGCTTGCCTGGCCATCGACGGGCTGAGCCAGTGCCCGGCGCAGCTCGCTCTCGATGGACGAGAGCAGTGAGTCGCCGATCATGGGACCGGCAACGTTGGTTCCGGGGCTGTAGCTGCGCAGCTTCGCCATCTGGGTTGCCAGCGCATTGTAGGCACTGACGAATCCTTCGATCTTCTTGGTCGCCGCCGCAGAGTCATAGCCGATCGTCAGCGAAACGGTCTCATCCTCCGCGGTCGTCTTGAGCAGCGTCAGGGTCACCCCGTCGACGACGCCGTCGATGACGTTCGAACCGCTGCGGCTCTCGGCACCCGCGATGTTCACGATGGCGTCCTGCGCCGCTGCGATCACCGTGTAGTTCGACGTATCGTCAGCGCTGAATGCAACCGCCGAGAGGCCGCCATCGCCGCCCGTCTGCGCGACGGCGAGGTTATTGGCTTCGCCGGTCCTGGACGAAGACAACACGAGGCGCGCGCCATCGGTGCCCTGCACGATCGTCGCCCGCACACCCACGTTATCCGACGAGCCGTTGATGGCGTCGCGGATACCGGCCAGCGTCGAATTCTCGCTGGTGATTTCCACAGAGAAACTGGAACTGCCGAGCGACAGCGTCAAGGTACCTGTTCCCACGGTGCTGCCGCTGCCGCCGGCGAACGGATTGGAGGAAATCTGATGGGCTTTGGCGAGCTGCTGGACCGATACCTCGTAGGTGCCCGGCACGGAAGCGGACCCTGCCGAGACGGTGAAAACCTCCTTGTTGCCGCTGACTGCCGAGCGGGTGCTGAAGGCATCCACGGTCTTGAGCGACGTCAGCGCCGAGCGGAACGTGGACATGGAGCCCATCAACTGGCCAAGCGCGGAGATCTGCGTCGTGACGCGCGCGCTCTGGCGGGCGATCTGCTGATCCGCGGTGGCTCGGTCGGCCGCGACGAGCTGCGACGCGAGGGACCGAACGTCGATCTGCGATCCGCCGACTGCCGTTGATGTTGCCACTAGCCTTCTCCAGTCATGGTCGCGCTGCCGTTACACCGTCAGGTCGAGCAAGGACATCGACCTGGCGTCGAAGCGCCGCGCGAGTTGCAGCACCTCTTCATTGGGAATCTGCCGGATGACGGTGCCGGTCGCGGTTTCGCGTACCGTCACCACTGTCACGCCGGATTCGTCGTCGACGCGAAATTCGACTTCGCGACCGACGCTCTTCAAATACGAATCGATCTGCCGGGCCGCTGCACGCACCGCTGCGTTCAGTTCCTCGGCAGACGGCTGCTGCGCCGGCTTTTCGACGGTCGCGGCCATCCGAACATCCGTAGCAACTTTCGCGCCAAGGGGGCTGGAATTGCTTGCGACTTTCGTAGCGACGACTGCCGTGGCCGTTTCCATTGCCTTCATGACTGCACCTCCTCCGCCTGCGAAGAGGGAAAACAGAAAAGGCAGCGGGCAGTGAGAGACTTGCGTCCCTCACCGCCCGCTGCAGACCGGTTCGCCCGAAGGCGTTGGGTCATGGCCGTCTCACCTCACCGTGGATTAACCACGGAGCAGGCTGAGCACGTTCTGCGGAGCCGAGTTGGCCTGCGCCACCATCGCCGTACCTGCCTGCTGCAGGATCTGCGAACGGGTCAGCGCTGCCGTTTCAGCCGCGAAGTCCGTGTCCAGGATGCGCGAACGCGCGGCCGAGAGGTTCTCGGCAGTCGTCTGCACGCTGGTGATGGCCGACGTGAAGCGGTTCTGCAAGGCACCCATCGCGGCGCGGTTGGAGCTGACCGAGGACAGCGCCGCATCGATGCGCATGATCGCGCTCTGTGCGCCTTCGATCGTCGAGATGTCGAGCGAGTCGACGCCCAGCGCGTCCTTGGCAATCGCGGCGTTCAGGCCGAGGGTGGCGACAGTGCCGCCGATGTCCAGCGAGCCCGTCGAGGACACCGCGAGCGTGCCACGCAGCGCATCGGCGAAGTCACCACCCGTCACCGTGAGACCGTCGGTACCGGCAGTGAAACCCGTGCCACTTTCGGTCACCGTGATGTTGCGGCCGTCAGCCGCCGTCAGGGTGAGAGCGCCGCCGTTCAGGCTGGCGATGACGCCCGTCTGGTTCGACACGCCGTTGATCGCGTCGCGCAGAGCCGAGTTCGACAGGGCCGTGGCGACGTCCTGGTTCGTGAACACCGCCGTGCCGTTGATCGACAGGTTGTACGTATCGGCAGCCGTGCCGCCGATCGCACCAACCGTCTGGGTACCGGTGGTCGAGGCGCGGACCGTCAGACCGGCGATGCCGGCGTCGTTGATGGCGCGAGCCTTGGCGTAAGCCGAGGTGCCGTCCTGACCATCCGCCGTACCGGCAAAGCCGGCGCTGGTGTTGATCGTGGTGGCCGCGCCGCCGTTCACGCTGATCGTGATGTCGGTCGATGCAGCACCCGACACTTCCGTGCCGGTTTCCTGCGCGATGCCGCCGATGCTGGAAGCCTTCACGCTGCCGATGGCGAAGTTGATCGTCTGGTTCGCGTTCGCGCCAACCTGGAAGGACGCGCTGCTGAACGAACCGTCGATGATGCGCTGGCCGTTGAACTCGGTGTTCAGGGCGATACGGTCGATTTCAGCCTGCAGCTGCACCACTTCTTCCTGCAGCGCCTGGCGGTCGCCGGTGCTGTTGGTCGAGTTGGCGGACTGCAGCGACAGTTCGCGCATACGCTGCAGAATGTTGCTGGTTTCAGCCATCGCGCCTTCGGCGGTCTGCGTGAGCGAGATACCGTCGTTGGCGTTGCGGGCCGCAACCGTGAGGCCGCGGATCTGGCTGGTGAAACGCTCGGAAATCGCGAGACCGGCGGCGTCGTCCTTCGCGCTGTTGATGCGCAGACCGGAAGACAGACGCTGCAGGGACGTCGCGAGCTGGTTGCCCGATGTCGTGAGGTTGCGTTGAGCATTCAGCGACATCACGTTCGTGTTGATAACAAGTGCCATGAAACTAACTCCTGGTAACTACTTTGCCGGGACGCCCGTCCGCGGCTCTCATTTCAGCACTGGCGGCGTGATGTGCGCCGGATTGCTGTTTCAAGGGCTGTATCGGTGCCCGCCGGGCGAACTTGAGAGGGGCAATGGCGATCGTTGAGAAGTGCGGAATGGATCACGGAACGTTGTGCTTCGCGGTGGTTTGTCCGCGGTGCGGGTGCAGGAGGAAGAGGCGCCTGCTGCGGGTCAGGCTTGCAGGTCAGGCTTTGAGATGAGAGCGAATCAGGCGTCCCTTCCTCCGCGCAGCGGGGAGGAGGCGCGCGAAGCGAGCCGGAGATCCCCCAGCGAGGGGAGAAGGACAGGATGGGGGTTGCTTGAAAAAGCTGCGCAACTCCCACTCGCCCCCACCCTAACCCTCCCCCGCTACGCGGAGGAGGGGATCCGAGGGCGTGACTCTATGAACAAATCAATCCGCGAACACCTGCTCCAGCCGCTCGGCGAACAGTACCCGGTCGGCCCAGAGGGTCAGCTCCGCCTCATTGGCGGTTTGCAGGCGCTGTTCGATGGCAGCGGGCAGCGGGCCGAACCGGGCTCGCAACAGACGGCGCAGGATGTTGACCTCGCCAGCCACGCGGCCCTTGGCCTCTCCTCTGGCCTCAGCCTCCTCCTTCTCCGTCACCTCGTCATGCAGCGCCCGCTCACGCACGAACGCCTGGTAACGGACTAGCTCATCACCGGACAGGGCTTCGAGATGTTGCCGGGCCTTCTGGATCGCCGGACGGTCGATGCCGCGCATGATGGCCTCCTCCTGCCAGTGCCTGAAATACGCGATCCAGTCTGCCAGAGCACTCCCGGCTTGGGAACGCAGCCGGTCCGCCTTGGGCAGTTCGATCAGGTGCAGTTGCAGGCTGCGGTCCAGTCGCACCGCGGGGCGCTGGCCGTCGCGCAGTTCAAACACCCAGCACGCCTGAGCTTCCTCGAACAGATCGAAGTCCATCAGATGAATGCCGATCACCGGCTGCACCTGGGCGTAGCTCTCGCCGGCCTGCAATTGCCGGCCGAGGGTACGCGCCAGGTAGTAGACCGTGCGCGAGGACCAACCCGCGTGCTTGCACGTCTGCATCTCGATGTTGAACACCTGCCCGGTCAGGTCGCGGGCGAGGATGTCCAGCACGACGAACTTGCCAGTGAGTTCTTCCGGGGCGATCTGCGGGTTGAGGATCTGCAGTTCGACGAGGGGCGGTTCGTTGCTGCGCACCGCGTTGATCAGATCCGCCAGCAGGTCCGGCGCGTCGACGAACAGGCGCTTGAAAATCAGGTCGAGCTTGGGATCGAGCAGCGGCAGGCCGGGCATGCGGTACGTCCATGTACGATGCAAACGCAGGTGTCAGGCGATTGTCCCTTCGCCGATCACTGACGCGTCACGAATATCTGCCCGTTACCTCAAGTAATTGAACAGCGACAGCTGCGAGATCTGCGAATACGACAGCTGCGCCGCCTGCAGACCCACCATCTGCTGGTTCATGCGTGCCAGCGCCTCCGCATAGTCGAGGTCCTGCAGGTCCGAGAGCGACGTTTGGATATCGATGCTGCGGTCTTCGAGCGATGCATCGGCCGAATCGAGCTGCGACAGACGGGAGCCGACCTGGGCCCGGATTCCCAGAAAATGATCCTGTGCCTGGTCGATCTGTTCCAGTGCGCCGTTCAGGTCGCTCGACAGTCGCGCGCTCGCAGCCGGACTGCCGGCGGGTTGCCTCAGCGTCGTCAGCAGATCGTTCAGCGTGGGGAAGATGTCTTCGCTGCGGCTCTGCGTCACCTCGAACGTGTCGCCCACTGCCGGCGTACCGGTCACGACGAACTGTGCGCCGTTGAACGCGATGGGCGTGCCGGATGTGTATGCGCCGCTCGCAACGACGGTCGGCGTCGGCATTGCGCTGTCTGTCACTTCCCAGGTCGTGGCCGACGTAAAGGTCAGCGTGTAGTCATCCCGCACCCAGGCTGCAGGATTCGTCAAGGAGCCAGTGCTGATCGTGCCTGTGCCGGTGTTACCGGCGCTCACAGCCGTATCGAACGTGCCGTTGCCCGACGGAATCTTCATGAATACTTCAAAGCCGGAATTGCTGTCGGCGACGCGTTGCGTCGGCCCGACCTGCAGCAACCGGGAGCCTTGATCGCCGGAATAGACGACATTGCCGCTCGCCGCTCCGCTGAAGGGTTGCGTCAAGGTCGAGAAGCCCGCAAACAGATACTCGCCATTGCTGTCCTTGCTGTTCGCGATGTCCTGCGCCTGAGACAGCAGGCCCTCCAGTTCGACGACGACGGACTGCCGGTCCGCATCCGTCATGGTGGCCGTATTCGCCGACTGCAGGATCAGTTCGCGCACACGTTGCAGCATCGTTCCGGCATCCGTCAGCGACTGTTCTGTCAGGTTGAGGCGGCTACGCGCAATTGAACTGTTCTTCTCATACTGCGCGGACTCCTGCTTGCTGCGCTCCAGCTCCATGATGTGCACGGCCGCGATCGGATCGTCCGCTGGCGAACTGATCTTCTTGCCGCTGGCGACCTGGTTCTGGATCTTCGACAGCGCGACCTGCTGGTCCAGCATCGCGCTGATCGATCGGGAGTAGTAGGACTGGGTGGAAAGGCGCATGGGGGGAACTCTGGAAAGCTGTTGGATACAGGCTACAGGCGACAGGCTACGGGCTACAGGCCGGAGGTGAGGCGTGATAGTCCTCTGGCTGACGCCTGTCGCCTGACGCCTGTCGCCTCTCCATCATCTGCTCACCGCCGCGAGCACCGACTGAAAGATCGTATCCGCCACCTTGATCATCTGCGCCGCCGCCATGTAGGCCTGCTGGTAGCGCACGAGGTTCGCGGCTTCCTCGTCCAGGTTCACGCCCGACACGGACTGCAGCGAGTCGACGCTCTCGTCGAACACCACTTTCTGCGCCGCACTCGACACCTGGGCCTGGTTGGTCTTGACGCCGATGTCGCCGACGAATTCGCCGACGGCGGCGCTCAGCGACGCCGTGCCCTTGTTGAGCACCGGTTCGTTGAGGATCGACGCGAGCTTCAGCGCATTGCGGTTGTCGCCCGTGCCGCCGACGTTGTCACGGATCTCGAAGGTGTCGCCCGCAGCCGGGACACCGTCGATCTGCACGCGCCAGCCGTTGACGTCGATGTTGCCGCCCGGCGCATAGATGTGCACCGTCGGATCGCCGCTGATCGTGTAGGTCGTGGCGCTGGTGAACGTGATGTCCACCGGCGAGCGCAGCGCGCCGTTGCCGGCCGTCAGAACTTCGCCGGCCGAGATCGTGCCGGTGCCGGTGTTGCCCGTGCGGATGCCCGTACGGATCGGCGCCGCGGCCGCGACTTCGGAAGGGTTCGAGATCAGCAGCTGCATGCCGGCCACCGCTTCGGCAGTGGGCTTGATCATGAAGCGGTCGCCGACGTTCGCACCCGGCGAGACGACGATCGAAATGCCTTCCGCCTCGAACGGATCCGTTGCCGTTCCGGCACCGGTCATGGGCACCGTCGCACCGGTGTCGGCGCGGCGCAGCGACCAGCCGCTGCTGGTGTTCACCATGATGTAGTCGGACACCGCCAGATCGCCGGCGGCGCCTGCGATGCGCTCGGCAGTGATCGAGCCCGTGCCGCCGTTGGCCGAATGCGAAAGCACGCGCGCCGGGCCGGTCGCGAAAAAGTCCTTGCCGAACTGGCCATTCAGGTCGATGCCCGCGGCATGCTGTTCGTTGACGACTTCTGCGAGCCCCGCGGCGAGACGTCCGAGCGAATTGCGCGCCGGATCGAGCATCTGCGAGCGGAATTCCAGCATGCCGCCGAGCGTGCCGCCGTTCAGGCTCTTGGTGATGTCGATGGTCGAACTCGCCGTCTTGAACGAGAGCACATTGCGCGTGGGATCGAACGGATCCGCCGTGGCGACGACCTGGCCGTACGTCTGTCCAACGACCAGCGGCTGGCCGTTGCCGATGAAGACGTTGAGCGAGTTGTCGCTCTGTTCGACCACGTTCACGCTGACATGGGTTGCGAGTTCGTCGATGAGACGGTCGCGCTGATCCAGCAGATCGTTCGGCGGCTGACCGGTGCGGCCGTAGGCGCCGCTGATTTCCTGGTTGAGCTTGGCGATGCTGCGCGCCAGCGACGAAATCGAATCCGCCTCGGAGCTGATCTGCGCATTCACCTGCGAATCGAAGCTGCGCAGGCTTTCGTCGTAGCTTTCGAGCCGCTGCATCAGCGTGCTCGCCTCGCTCAGCAGCGCCTGTCGCGCCGGTGTCGACGTCGGCGTGTCGGCCACCGCCTGGAAGGCGTTGATGAATTTCTGCAGCGACGCCGTGAGGCCGGTGCTCGTGTTGCCGAGCAGGTTGCTGACGCGGCTCGCCTGCGTCGCATAGGTGTTGAACTGGTTGTACGAACTCGACGCACTGCGGCTCTGGCTCGCCAGGAAGTCGTCATAGGCGCGCTTGATGGTGCTGACGTCGACACCATTGCCCATCCAGCCGTTGCCCGCTTCCTGCGGGTTGCGGGTCATGAACTCCGTCAGCTGCCGGCTGTAGCCGACCGTATTGGCGTTCGTGATGTTGTGGCTCGTGGTATCCAGCGCACGCTGGAACGCCATCAGGCCGGAAACGCTGGTGGAAAGAAGATCAGCCATGGTCGGTGCTCAGAGTGGGTTTCGACACGCGCTGCAGCTCATGGGCCACGGCGACGATCTTGCGGGCGTAGTTCGGGTCGGTCGCATAGCCGCCGCTCTGCAGCGCCGAGGCGAATCCCGCGACGTCGGATCCCGCGTTCAGGGCATCCTCGTAGCGCGGGTTGTTGCGGATGAGGCGTGCGTAGTCGCGGAAGCTGTCGGCCGGCGACTCGTACGCACGGAAGCGATCGACCTTGCGCACGGCCACGCCGTCTTCGAATTCGAGTGTGGGCACGTTCACGGTGGCGCCGTCCCAGCTGCTGCCCGCCTTGATGCCGAACAGGTTGTAGCTGCATTCGCCGGCGCCGTTGCACGGCACTGACTTGCCCCAGCCGGTTTCCAGCGCGGCCTGCGCCAGCAAGGCGTTCGGATCGACGCCGAGTTCCTTCGCCGCTTCCTGTGCGTGCGGCAGCATCTGGCGAATGAAATCGGCTTTTGATGACGCGATGGGCGACGGCTCGGCAGCGGTCGCGGCCTGCGTCTGGCTCATGGCTCGCGGCTCGCCGACGCCACCCGCACCCGCCAGCTGCCGCACCAGCACATCCGCCAGTCCGAGCCCGCTTCCCTGCGACAGGTGCACGGCCATCTGCTGGTCGAACATGTCCTGGTAGAAATCCGCCTGATCGCTGCCGAACAGCGAGTCGCCGTTCGACAGGCTCTTGTTCGCCTCGCGCATGCTCTTCAGCAGCATCTGCGTGAACAGGCTTTCGAACTGTTTCGCGACCTGCTTGAGCGCGGCCGGATCGTTCGCCTTCGCTTCGCTCTTCAGCGGCGCGAGCGCCGCCGGATCGGCGAAGAAGGAGACGTTGGCGGGACCGGACGTCATGATCAGATCACGATGAGTTCGGCGCGCAATGCGCCGGCTTCTTTCAGTGCTTCGAGGATCGCGACCAGATCGCCCGGCGCGGCGCCGACCTGGTTCACCGCACGCACGATCTCATCCAGATTCACGCCGGCGTTGAACACGAACATGCGTGCCTGCGGCTGATCGACCTGGATGTCGGAACGCGGCGTCACGACCGTGTCGCCCTGCGCGAGCGCATTCGGCTGGCTCACGTCGAGGCGTTCGGTAATGGTCACAGACAGCGAACCATGTGCGACCGCGGCAGGCTTCACACGCACCGCCGAACCGATCACCACCGTGCCGGTGCGCGAATTGACGATAACGCGCGCTGGCGCATCGCCCGGCTCGACTTCCATCGCTTCAAGCGTCGACAGGTACGAGATGCGCTGCGTCGAATCGGCAGGCGCCTGCACGCGGATCGACACCGCATCGACCGCGCGTGCCGTATCCGGTCCGAACAGGTTGTTGATGCTGTCGGTGAGGCGCGTCGCCGTCGTGAAGTCGGGCGTGTGCAGGTTGAGCGTGATGTACGGCTCGGTCGCGAAGTTGCTCGGCACGGCCCGCTCCACCGACGCGCCGTTCGGCACGCGGCCGGAGCTTGGCGTGTTCACTGCGATGCGCGAACCATCCTTGCCCGATGCACCGAAGCCGCTGACCACGAGGCTGCCCTGCGCGATGCCGTAGACCTCGCCGTCGATGCCGCGCAGCGGCGTCATCAGCAGGCTGCCGCCGCGCAGGCTGGTGGCGTTGCCGATCGAGTTCACGGTCACGTCGATCGTCTGGCCGGGCTTCGAGAACGCCGGCAGATCGGCATACACCGTCACGGCCGCGACGTTCTTGAGCTGCGGATTGACGTTCGCCGGAATGGTCACGCCGAACTTCGCCAGCATGTTGCGGATGCTCTGGATCGTGAACGGCGCCTGGCTGGTCTGGTCGCCCGTGCCGTCGAGACCGACGACGAGGCCGTAACCGACGAGCTGGTTGCCGCGCACGCCGGATACCGAGGCGAGATCCTTGATGCGCTCCGCGTGCGCGGCGCCGCTGCCCAGCGCCATCGCCAGCACGACGAGACAGCCGCGACCGAACGCCTGCAGCCTCTTCATCTTCACCTGCGTCACTTTCATCACTTTCGTCACCTGCGTCACTCGCGCTGCGCGCGTCAGAACGGCATCCACGGCGCATTGAAGAAGCGCGCCAGCAGTCCCGGCTTGTTGGCGTCGGCCAGCGCGCCCTTCGCGCCGTAGGAGATCTGTGCGTCTGCCACCTTCAGCGACGAGATCGAGTTGTCGGGATCGATGTCGATCGGCCGCACGATGCCCTGGATGCGCACGTATTCCTGGCCCTGGTTGATGGCGATCCACTTCTGGCCGCGCACCAGCAGGTTTCCATTGGGAAGGCGCTCGGCGACAGTCACGGAGATATCGCCTTCGAGACGATTGCTCTGGCTGCTGCCGCCCTGCCCGTCGAACTCGGATTCGTTGTCGATGCCCATCTGCAGCACTTCGACGCCGTTCACCGTCACGGGACGGCCGGCCACCGTCGGACCCGGCAGCGATGCGGAGCTCGACTTCTTGGTCGACGTGCTCGAACTCTTCGAGGCATTGGTGCGCTCGCTGAGCTTGATCGTCAGCGTGTCGCCGACGCGACGCGCCACCGAATTTTCGAACAGCGCGATGTCGTGACCGGCCTGGTAGATCGAACCGTTGCCGGCCGACGGCGACGGCAACGGCGCAGGCGCTGTCGCCGTGTAGTCCGGCTCGGGCGGTGCCACGACACAGCCCGACAGGATCGCGCCGAGCGCCATCGCGGGGCCGAGCTGCTTCATTGCGTTCGATACGTTCATCGCGTGCTTACCTGATCAGCGATCACAGCTGATTCGTGATGTATTCCAGCATCTGGTCGGTCGTCGAAATCGCCTTCGAATTCATTTCGTAGGCGCGCTGGGTTTCGATCATGGTCACCAGCTCTTCCACGACGTTGACGTTCGAGGCTTCCAGCGAACCCTGCTCCGTCATGCCGAGGCCGTTGAGGCCGGGCGTGCCCGACTGCGCCGTGCCGCTGGCGGCCGATTCGACATACATGTTCTCGCCGCGCGGCTGCAGGCCGGCGGGATTGATGAAATCGAACAGCTGCAGCGAGCCGATCTCGGTGACGTCCGCCTGCCCCGCGAGCTGCGCCGTGATGACGCCGTCCTTGCCGATCGAGATGCTCTGCGTGCCATCCGGCAGCGTGATGCCGGGCTGCACGCGGTAGCCGCTCGACGTGACGAGCTCGCCGGTCGAGTTCACCTTGAAGCTGCCATCGCGCGTGTAGCCCATCGTGCCGTCCGGCAGCAGCACCTGGAAAAAGCCGCGGCCGCTGATGGCGACGTCCAGCGAGTTGCCGGTCTGCGCCAGGTTGCCCTGCGTGAAGGTCTTTTCGGTGGCGACGACGCGCACACCGGTGCCGAGCGACAGTCCCGTCGGCGCCTGCGTGTCCTGTGAAGTCGCTGCACCGACCTGCTTGTAGTTCTGGTACAGCAGATCCTCGAACACGGCGCGGCCTTTCTTGAAGCCGGTGGTGCCGACGTTGGCGAGGTTGTTCGATGTCACGGCCATGCGCGTCTGCTGCGCATCGAGTCCGGTTTTTGCGGCCCAGAGGGCGGGGTTCATGGGATCACTCCGTTGGCTACTGGCGACTGGCGACTGGCTGCTGGCCAGAAGCCCCGACGCGTTCACCTGTCATTGCAATACGAACTCAGTATTCCGGTCCTCTGGCCAGCAGCCAGTTGCCAGCAGCCAGTCGCCGCTCGACTACGTCGAGCGCAACAGCTGCGCACTCGTCGCCGCGTTCTCTTCCGCGGTCCGCATCGCCTTCACCTGCAGATCGAACTGGCGCGACAGCTCGATCATCTTGACCATCGCATTCGCCACGTTGACGTTGCTCGACTCGATCACGCCCGAGACGACGCGCACGTCCGCATCGGCTGGCGCATCCGCGCCGTCGATCTGACGGAACAGTCCGTCTTCACCGCGCACCAGCGACTGCGCCGGCGGATTGACGAGCTTGATGCGGCCGACCTGCGCCGTCGTTTCCGGGCCCGAGCCGATCGGTACGATCGACACCGTGCCGTCGGCACCGATCATCACGGACGAATTCGCCGGGATCGTCACCGGACCGGCATCGCCGAGCACGGGATGACCCGCGCCATTCATGAGCAGGCCGCTCGGATCGATGCGCAGATCGCCGGCGCGCGTGTAGGCCTCGCGACCGTCGGCGCCCTGCACCGCGATCCATCCCTCGCCCTGCACACCGATATCGAGATCGCGACCCGTGTTCTGCAACGCGCCCTGCGTCGAATCCCAACCCGTCGTCGCGTCGGTCGCATACGCACGCGACGCGTAGCCTGAGCCGGCCACCGCGCGCGTCTGGAACGCCTCCAGGCTCGCGCGGAAACCCGTCGTGCTCGCGTTGGCGAGGTTGTGGTTGTTGACGGTCTGCGCGCGCAGGGTTTCCTTCGCGCCGGACATCGAGAGATAGAGGAAGCGGTCCATGGGAATTGGCTACAGGCTACAGGCGACGGGCTACTGGCTGTCGCCTGTAGCCTGTAGCCTGTCGTCTCCTTATCTAATGTTGATGATCGTCTGCGTCACCTGGTCCGCCGTCTGGATCATCTGCGCGTTCGCCTGGAAGTTGCGCTGCGCGGTGATCATGTTGACGAGCTGGGCAGTGATGTCGACGTTCGAGGCTTCGAGCGCGCCCGACTGGATCAGGCCGTAGCCCGAACCGCCGGCCTGGCCGTACAGCGGCTGGCCCGAGGCATTGGTCTCCGACCAGTTGGTGTTGCCGAGCTGCTGCAGGCCCTGCGGATTCGAGAAGTTGGCGATCACGACCTGGCCGAGCGAAGTCGAGCGGCCGTTGGTGAAGCGCGCCTGCACGACGCCGGTCGAGTCGATGTCGATGCCGATCAGGCGGCCGGTGGTGAAACCGTTCTGCGTCGACGAAGTCATGCCGAACGTGTCGCCGTACTGGGTCGAGCGCGACAGGTCGAAGTTGAGCTGAATCGGGGCGGCACCGGTCGCGAGGCCGGCGGCGGCATCGTAGGCCGGCAGCGGGATCTGGCCGTTGGCCGGCGTCGTCAGCACGCCCGTGTTCGAGTACTGCAGCACCTGCGGCCCGCCGACGGCATTGCCGTCGACGTAGACGTTCATGTTCCACTCGTTGGCATTCGCCGTCTTGGACCAGTACAGGCTCGCGGTGTGCGCGGCGCCGAGCGAGTCGTAGATCGTGACCGAACGCGCTTCGTTGTAGCTGTTCGGATCGGCCGGATCGAACGGCGCACTGGTGGGCTCCGTCGCATTCGCCGGCAGATTGAACACGGTCTCGACCGACGACGTCGCCTGCGGCGGGCTTTCGCTCGTGACCAGACGCAGATCCGTCGTGGTGCTGGTGTTGAACGTGCCCGTGGCGCCGGCCGGATAGACCTGCAGGCGCTGGTTCTGGCTGTTCACGACATAGCCCGCGTTGTCGACCTGGAAGGCGCCGGCGCGCGTGTACGCAGTTGCGCCGCCATCGCTCAGCACGAAGAAGCCCTGCCCGCTCATCGCGAGATCCAGGCTGTTGTTCGTGGTGTTGATGTTGCCCTGCGTGAACTGCTGCGCGACCGCCGCGACCTTCACGCCGTTGCCGAACTGGTTGCGCGCCACGCCCTGCGGCGACACGGCGAACAGTTCCGCGAATTCCGAGCGCGACTGCTTGAAGCCGTTGGTGGCGCTGTTGGCGATGTTGTTGGCCGTGACGTTCAGATCCGTCTGGGCTGCGTTGAGACCGCTGAGCGCGATACCGAATGACATGAGTCCGTCTCCTGAAGAATGTTTTCTGTTTGCGCCGGCGTTACATCACGCGGCGGATGTTGTTCATGGACAGCGCGCCGAGCGCGCCGGTGTTGAGCGTCAGTCCCGTGCCGGTGCTGTCGATCGTGACGCTGGACACGCGGCCCGACATCAGCACTTCGAGGGAGCCGCGTTCGCCGCCGACCGTGGCGATGGCTTCGATGTCGTAGTCGCCGGACAGCGCCGGCGCACCGTTGGCGTAGGTGCCGTCCCAGGCGAAGGCGTTGACGCCGTCCTTCGGCACGACATTGATCTCGCGCACGAGCGCGCCGGTCGAATCGGTGATGCGGATCTGCAGCGAGCACGTCGCGTCCGACCAGCGTCGTGCCGTTGAGCACCTGCGTCGAACGCAGCGAGTTCGACAGGCTCTCGATCGACGACTGCATGTTCTGGATGCCCGACACCGCGCCGAACTGCGCGAGCTGCGCGACGAACTCGGTGCCTTCCAGCGGCTTCATCGGATCCTGGTTCTTGAGCTGCGTGGTCATCAGCGTCAGAAAATCATCGATGCCGAGATTGCTGGCGGACTTCTGCTTCTGCGCGGACGCGAGCGCGGCCTGCGTCTGCGAAGCGAGGGCGGCGATGGGATCGGTGGTCGACATGGGGTCTCCGGGCTACTGGCGGTCGGCTACTGGCGACTGGCCAGAGCGGAATGGATTTTTGCCTTCGTCACTTTCATCACGGCTTACTGCCCGATGCGCAGCGTCGCCAGCATCATGTCCTTGGCCGTGTTCATGACTTCGACGTTGTTCTGGTAGGAACGCGATGCGGAAATCATGTCGACCATCTCTTCGACGGTGTTGACGTTCGGTGCATAGACATAGCCGTTGGCGTCGGCCAGCGGATTGCCCGGCTCGTAGCGCGCCGTCGGCGCTGCCTGGTCTTCGACGATGCCGCGTACTGCGACACCGCTGGTTTCCGCCTTCGAGCCGAGGCCGGTGCGGATCGCTTCGAACAGCGGATGCTTGGCGCGATAGACCTGGTTCGGGTCGCTGCTGATGCTGTCGGCATTGGCAAGATTGCTGGCGGTGGCATTGAGGCGCACCGACTGTGCGCTCATGCCGCTGCCGGCGACTTCGAAGATCTTGAAGGAGGACATTCGGCGCTCTCCTCTTATTGACCGGTAATGGCCGTCATGAGGCCGCGGAACTTCGAGTTCAGGAACGTGAGCGTCGCCTGGTAGCGCACCGAGTTCTCGGCGAAGGCCGCCTGTTCGAGCTGCGTGTCGACGGTGTTGCCGTCGAGCGCCGGCGCCAGCGGCGTGCGGTACTTCAGTTCCGGCGCGGTCGTGCCGTTAGCACCAGCAACACCGATGTGACGCGCACTCGTCGTCGAGAGGTGCACGCCGCTGCCCATGTTGCCGCTCGCCGCGGCCAGCGCCGCCCTGAAGTCGATGTCGCGGGCGCGGTAGTTCGGCGTATCGGCATTGGCGAGATTCGCCGCCAGCACTTCGGTGCGTTGCGAACGCAACTTCAGTGCCTGCGCGTGCACGCCAAGGTATGTGTCGAGATTGACCGGCATTGCCGTCTCCGCCAGAAAACTGTCTTGCGAAGGACTTAGCAAGTCATATGCCAAGAGCGCCAACCGGCTCACTGGCCTACTGGCAACTGGTCAGAGTGAGAGGCGCGTCATGAGATGGACGCGAATTGCGTCACTGCGGCGGCGGCAAGGAATTGCCGCGCGGCAAGCGGCGGCACTGTCGTTCTCTTCATCTCTGCCTGTGGGGCCGGCTTCAGCCGGCTTGAAAACAGTCAGGCTGAAGCCTGACCTACAGAAAGAAGCCGATCGCTCTCTTCCTGTGGGGCCGGCTTCAGCCGGCCTGAAAACAGTCAGGCTGAAGCCTGACCTACAGACGGAAGCCGGAGTGACTCGCGTCACGGTTCGTC
Source organism: uncultured Steroidobacter sp. (assembly GCA_937864115.1). Taxonomy (GTDB): domain Bacteria; phylum Pseudomonadota; class Gammaproteobacteria; order Steroidobacterales; family Steroidobacteraceae; genus Steroidobacter. Next base: position 183,809 of record CALMII010000005.1, read on the forward strand.
CGACTCACGCGCAGGCGCACCAACGCTGGCACCGCATTTGCTTTCTCTTCCGCAGCCGTCAATGCGATGGCGATTTCGAGGAAGCAGACAAAGTGTCGATCTCGTTCCGCTGGATTCTGGTGACGCTGTTCTTCAGCACCTGCGCAACGGCGCAGGCGCAGATCCAGTCGCTCGATTCCATCCAGTCCGCCGCGGAAAACGGCGTGACGGCCTTGCTTCCGGAAACGAAAGCAAAGTACTTCGTCACGGCGTCGCGTCTCGATCCGCGCCTGCGGCTCGCACAATGCGCAACGCCACTGGAAACGACATTGCCCGGCACGATGCCCGGCACTGCGCGAACGACCGTGGGTGTGCGCTGTGCGTCGCCCGCCTGGTCGATCTTCGTTCCGGTCACCATCGAAGTCGAAGCGCAGGTGCTGGTATTGCGGCGTGCACTGCCGCGTCGCTCGCCGGTCGACGCAGCCGACGTGGAACTGCAGACACGACGCCTGAGCGGCTTCGCCGCCGGACTCATCAGCGATACCGGCAATCTGGCTGGTCGACGGCTGCGTCGCGCGCTGCCGGCAGGATCGCCGCTGACCGCTGAAGTACTGGCACCCGACGTGCTCGTCCGTCGCGGCCAGTCGGTGACGTTGCTCGCCTCGACCGGTCCTTTCGAGATCCGCGCCCAGGGACAGGCGCTGTCCGATGGCAGCGAGAAGGAACGCATCCGCGTCCAGAATGTGACGTCGCGCAAGATTGTCGAAGGCGTGGTGGAAAACTCCTCCACCGTCAGGGTCGATCTCTGAATGAGACAGTCGCCGGTGCGTCAATCCGCTGACATGAGGAGAAACCCCGAAGGGCGAATCCTGCGGCGGCACTCATTGCGCGCACTGCGTCACGCGATGCAGCCGGCAAATCTGCGAGCCGAATCGCGCCGCTGCCGTTCCGTTTTACCTATTCTGTGCTCCGCAAACCGGCGTTTGCGGGTTTGCCCTAAGGCCCTGCTAAGGTCCCCGCGGAAGAACTTGTTAAAGTTCTCAGAATTGCGGCCGCTACAGGGTTCGTGGAGTACAGGAGCGCCGACCGTGAGCATCAAGATCAGTGACTTTCAGAACCGTCCCGTGCAGACGGGCACCGACAAGACGGTGTCGCGCGCCGGTGAAGGATCTGCTGCGCCGGTTGAAACCGCGGTCGCCGGCAGCAATCCGGTTCAGATCACCGGTCAGGCACGCCAGCTCGCCTCGCTCGAACAGGCAGTCAACAGCCTGCCGATCGTCAACGAAGCCCGCGTCGCCGAGATCAGCCGCGCGATCGAAGAAGGCCGCTACCAGGTCGATGCGGAGCGCATTGCCGACAAGCTGCTGCGCACCGAACAGGAACTGGGCGCCCGCTAATCCGGAGACTTCACCCACGTGGACCCACGCATCTGCCGCGACACGCTCGAACGGCTCCTCGCCGAGGAAGCCGCGACGCTGTCGCGCCTGGAAGAACTGCTCGACCAGGAACACGAGTTCCTGACGAGCAACGACGTCGAAGCACTGGAGAAGGCCGGCGAAGCGCGCCAGAGCTGCATCGCCGCACTGATCGCCATCGAAGACGAACGCCGCTCGCTGTGCCGCATGATGAATGTGTCGGCCGACGCCGCGGGACTCGACAAGCTTCTCAACTGGTGCGATCCCTCGCGCCAGCTCAAGACCCGTTGGGCCGCGTGCGCCCAGCGTGCGGCGCATTGCCGCAGCCTCAATGATCGCAACGGTGCCCTCGTCACTGCGCGCCTGAAGCGCGTGGAAGGCATGCTCGGCGTCATCACCGGCCGCGCCAGTCAGCCGAAGGTGTACGGCAGCAAGGGTGCGTACGAAACGACGGGCCGCAGCGATCGCGTGATCGCGCGCGTCTGATTCTCCTGTAGGTCAGGCTTCAGCCTGACTTCTTATCCGGAAGGCCGGCTGAAGCCGGCCCCACAGGAAGAAAAGTCCTACCCGTTCATCCGCGACAGATCCACCGGCCGCTCCGGCGGCGGTACATCGCCACTGCCGACCGCATCGCCGAGCCGCATCAGGATGCTCGCGGTCTGCGAGTGCCCTTCTTCCTTCAACATCCGCGATACCGCGAGATTGAGCAGTGCGTTGGCGATGTATTCGCGCTGCGCCTGCGGCACGTCGTGAAGCATGCATTGAATGCGATGCATGACCGATTGCAGCTGCGCCACTTCGAGGGCGCAATCGTCGTCGATCATGACCCGCGTCAGGCAGCGGGGAGCTTGCGATGCTGGCATCCATCACCTCGTCGGTTCAGCGGGCGACTCACAAGAACGATGAGCGGCACGGCGAGCGTGGACAGCCAGGTCAGTCCACCCTGCACCGCTCCGAGCACTTCGACCCAGCCGCGCAAGGCCACGAGCGCCGCCAGTGCAGCGGTGACCTGCGCGGGAAATGTCGGCAACGGGCGCGGCCACCAGCGCTGCGTCGGCATTGCCGAATAGGCGAATGCGAGTGCGACTGCACTCGCCGTGAAAAGAAGAAGTGGATTCAGGATGTTCATGCCGCTACCTCGTCACCCTGCGGTGGAAGATTTCATCGCCGCAGCGATGCGGTAGCTGGCTGAGCAGGCGCGCGTGGCGTCACGCGCCTGCGAGCGGGCTGGGATTCGTTACTTGGTCAATATGAGCTTGTTGCTGTGCGTGAGCCGCAGCCGGTAATAACAGCCGCCGTGCTCGATCAGGATTTCTCTCGACCGCCCGAACAGCGAGTCGGAACGAACACAAGGAATCGCCGGCCCACGGGTCAGCCCCGGGGCCGGCGATGAAATATCCGCAGAGCGGATAGGGGGTTTGGCTGTGATCGCGTCCATGGATGCAAATGATAATGAGTCTCAATAACAAAGCAAGAGGAATTCTATTGGACGGGACGCGGACGTGTGGGGCCGGCCTCAGACTGTAGGTCAGGCTTCAGCCTGACTCCTCAGAGGCCGGCTGAAGCCGGCCCCACAGCCACACCCATGTCCTTGAGTGCCTCGCGGATCACCGTTGCGTTGTCACCGGCGCCGCTGCCGGCCTCGATCGCATCCGCCTGCTCGAACAACGGCGCGAAGAGGCCGAGCTTGTCGACCGGTCCGCGCAACGTTGCACTGCCCTGCTTCGCGAACACGTCGGACCAGGCATCGCGCACCTGATTCCAGAACGCTTTCGTCTTCTCGAAGTAACGATCCGCGCCAGCGAAGTCGGCCTCTCGAATGCGCTCGTAACGCGCGACACCATACTCGCGCGCGACGTACGGATTCGATGGATCGATCGTCCGCTCGGCGGTCAGCACGGTCTTGAGATTGTTTTCTTCCTGGACCCAGCCCGTGGGTTCGACGGTGTGACGATTCGTGCCGATCAGTACCTGATAGTCATCGCGCACGCTCCATTCGCGGCGCGGCAGGGGACGCCACGTCTCGGCACTGAGCCAGGTCGAGAAGCTGGGCGAATGATTCCAGCGACCGATGCTCGCGTAACGCGGCGATTCATCGACCTGATAGACGGTCTGGCTCCAGGCGTTTTTCATTTCGGCACTCGTCACGCGCCGCCGCTCCCAGCGGTCGCGCCCCTTGTGCTCGACGATGAACTCCGGCTCGTAGCGCCAGTCCTGACGCCAGTGCTTGGTGATCATCGGCTCGCTGATGGAGCCGTCCTTCATCACCACGCGCATCTCGAGAATGTGCACGAGGCTGATCGACTTGCCGTCGTCGCTGTCGACGTAGACCTTTTCCGTTCCCCATGACTGGTAGGGCGCATTGGGCCTGTCGAGTTGTTTGAACGGCGTGATTTCGAGGAAATCGAACGTTACGCGATACGTACCCGCCATCGCCAGGATGGCGCGACGATCGCGCTCGAAAGCCGCGAGGCCGGGCGCCTGCAATGCCTTCCATGCATCCGACGGCTCGGCATCGAGCGTGACCGGCGCGCCCTTCGTGGTGCCGCCGCGCGGTTGCACCGTGCTGCCATCGAGCGGCCAGGAAAATGTGTAGCGCAGCGCCGCGGCGCCCGTCGGTTTTCCTGAATACGCATCCTGTCCCAGTGCCGGCACGCACAGCGCAGCAGATACCAGCAGGACGTTCCAGCACAGTCTCATCATCACAGTTCGCCCTCCATCGAGCTTGCATGTGTGCGGTGACGACAGTCGCGCACAGTAACTATCATTTGTGCCCGCGCGCGCAAGGCCCGCGCCGGAGTCATGTCATCCCAGCCATCGAAGGATCTGCCGTGTCCACCGAACCTGCTGCTGCCGATGTCCTCGAGGCCGCCCGACGCATCGCCGGTCACGCCACGGTCACACCCGTGCTGCGCAACCGCCTTCTCGACGAACGACTCGGCGCCACCGTGCTCGTCAAGGCCGAGTGCCTGCAGGTCGGCGGCGCGTTCAAGTTCCGCGGCGCCTACAACCGTCTTTCGCAGCTCGATGCCGCGGAGCGCCAGCACGGCGTCGTGGCCTGGTCCTCCGGCAATCACGCACAGGGCGTCGCCGGTGCGGCACAACGTCTCGGCATTCGCGCCACCATCGTGATGCCGACCGACGCGCCGGCCATCAAGGTCGACAACACGCGCGCGATGGGCGCCGAGATCGTCACGTACGATCGTCACGCACAGGATCGCGAACAGATCGGCCGCGACCTGGCACGAGAACGCGGCGCCGTCGTCGTGCCGCCTTACGACGATCCGCACATCATCGCCGGCCAGGGCACCGCGGCACTGGAACTCGCGGCGCAGACGCGTGCACTCGTCAACCGCGATCTCGACCTGTTCCTCGCGCCCTGCGGCGGCGGCGGTCTCATGGCGGGCAGCGCACTGGCGCTGTCGGCGGTGAGTCCGCAGACGAAGCTGTATTCGGTCGAACCCGCCGCCTGCGACGACACCGCCCGCTCGCTGCGCTCCGGCAAGCGCGAAAGCAATCCACCCGGCGCACGCACGGTCTGCGATTCGCTCATGCCGAACACGCCGGGCGCGATCACCTTTCCCATCAACCAGCAGCGCCTCGCCGGCGGACTCGCCGTCACCGACGACCAGGCCCTCGATGCCATCGCCTTCGCGTGGCGCGAACTCAAAGTCGTCGTCGAACCCGGCGGTGTCGTCGCCCTCGCCGCCCTGCTCTACGGCGACCTCGACATTCGCGGCAGGACGGTCGGCATCATCCTCAGCGGCGGCAATGTCGATCCGGCGCTGTATCGCGAGGCGCTGTCGCGGCCGATGAGATGAAGAGAATGGCCGCAAAAAGGCGCAAAAGAACGCAGAGTCAGAACAGATCTCTGATTCCGATTTTGTGATTTTTTGCGCCTTTTGCGGCCATTCTCCCCTCCTCCTACGGATCGAACCGCAACTGCACGCAGCCGTAGAACAGCCGGCCGGTGCAGCGCCGGTAGAGACCGCCGATGAGGCGCGCGACGGCGTCGCATTCGCGCATGAGATCGTAGGTTTCGACGACGCGCAGGCCCCGGCTCAGCCAGCACAGTTTTTCGGCCCGTTCAGTGCAGCAGCGATGCGCCGTCGCCCGGCATCGCGAAGCTCGATGCGTTCACGGCATCGAGCCGCACGCAGCGCAACGTCCAGCCCGCCGAACTCAGGATCGCGGCGACGTGCATCGCCCGATGCAGCACGATGCGCACGCCCGCCTCCGGCAGCATCGCCGACAGATAGCGAACGGCGAGCGACACGTCGCGGTACTGCAGCGCCGCGATGGCCTGCATGAGCAGCCATTCCTCGTGGCCGATGCACGAACAGCAGGTGCAGTGGATCTCCGGAACGTAGTGCAACTGATGCCAGATCGTTGCGAGCGCGTCGGTGACTTCATTGAAGTACGGCAGCGCCGCGCTCACCCGCGCAGCACGAAAGCCGGTGATCAATGCCTCGCGCGCGGTGTCGCCGGAAATCTGTGGCGACAGGCCGAGCCGCAGACCCCAGATGACGAACCGCTCGGCCGATGACAGCCCGTAGATGTCGGAGGAGGAATCCATCGCGTCGCCGCTCACTGGACAGGAACCAATGGCTGGCGACCTCGGCGGCGAAACAGAACGTGTACCGCGGTGGGGCTGGCTGGTGGCTAGATGATAGTCATTCTCATTTGATTTACAACTGCCTGAAATCACAGTGCAGTGGGAGCCTTCTTTCTTCCTGTGGGGCCGGCTTCAGCCGGCCTCTTCTAAGGAGTCAGGCTAAAGCCTGACCTACAAGCGGAGGCCGGCTGAAGCCGGCCCCACAGGAAGATAAAGAAGCCACGACCTTCAGAACAGCAGCAGCACCGCGCCCGTCACCGCAATGAGCGAACCGGCGACACGACCGACCTGCACCTGCGCCCCCGGCGTTGCCTGTCGCGCCAGCAACGCACCGGCCGCGACACCGAGCACGTGCAACGTCACCGTCGCACTCACGAAGCCGGCCGCGTACACACCGAGCGTCGACGCAGGCGCTTCGACAGCATGCGCATAGCCATGAAAGATCGCGAACACGCCAACCAGCACGGCACTCGCGACGACGGGCATGCGCATTCCCGCCGCGACCAGCGCACCGAGCACGATGACGGAGATCGCGATCATCGGTTCGATCGCCGGCAGGCCAATGCCGTTCGCACCCGCTGCAGCACCGATCAGCATCGCGAGCGGAAACACGATCGGCAGCGTCCACACCGCGCGCCGTCCGAGACGCACGGCCCACAGGCCGACGGCGATCATCGCCAGCAGATGATCGATGCCCGTGAACGGATGCGCGAAGCCCGCGACGAAATCGTGCGCGCCATGACCTTCGGGGTGAGCCAGCGCCAGCGGCGCAAAGGCGAAAGCGACGAGAGCGGCCGACAGCCGACGCACGAACGATGCAGTCATGAGTTTTCCTTGTGGGTCCCCAACGCGAGAGTCGAATCGACGATAGCCGACGCGTCGCGACGGTGACAAACGTCATTCGACGTAGACGACGCGGTACCTGTCTGTAGGTCAGGCTTTAGCCTGACTCCCCAGAGGCCGGCTAAAGCCGGCTCCACAGCGGAGAGTGAATCTCCGGTTGACGCCCGACCACCAACCCCAATATCTTGTGTCCGCCAGCGGTGCCCGCCCCAACGGGATGGGCCTAAGAGGGAATCCGGTGCCCAGTAAACCTGAAAGGTGAATCTGGAAGTCCGGAGCTGCCCCGCAGCGGTAATCGGGAACGAAAGGCGTCGAGACACTCCGGTGCGAACCGGGGGAAGTGACGTCCGGTAGATCAGCCTCGCCAGAGGCCCGCCCGACAGCCCGAAGACCTGCCGCGGACTTCGCCACTTCGGTGGCGATGACAGGCTGTCGGGCTCTCGTGGGCGGAGCTGGCGGAAGTGACTGCCGTCGCGGTCGCTCTCCTCCTCATTCCTTCCATCGTGGCCCGTTTCCGCTCGCGGGAGCGGCAGGCCACGATTCGGGTGCATTGCCTGCCGCCGTTGCGTTCGGCATCAGTCAATGCATGCGACGTCGGGCCTGCTGTCTTCCCGGGCAACCGCTTGAGGGGAGACAGACATGCAGCAGGCCACTTCGATCGGCGCCGCGAGCGCCCAAAGCAATTTCAGACTCACGTCCCCGCCCGCCGCGCGCACCCAGATGCGTGTCACCAAGCGCAGCGGCGACCACGAACCCGTCGACGTCAACAAGATCGTGCGCGCGGTGATGCGCTGCTGCGAGGGACTCGTCACCGTCGATCCGATGCGCGTCGCGCTCAAGACCATCGCCGGGCTGTACGACGGCGCCACGACGCGCGAACTCGATGAGCTGTCGATCCGCACGGCCGCCTCGTTCATGGCGGAAGAGCCCGAGTACTCGCGGCTCGCCGCGCGCCTGCTCGCCGGGTTCATCGACAAGGAAGTGCAGGGTCTCGGCGTGTATTCGTTCTCGCAGTCGATCCGCCTCGGCTTCGACACCGGCCTGATCAACGAGCGCGTGCTGGGCTTCGTCGAAGCCAATGCGCGCAAGCTCAACGATGCGATCGATGCCTCGCGCACGAACGGGCTCGAATACTTCGGCCTGCGCACGCTGTACGACCGCTACCTGCTCAAGCATCCGACCCGCCGGCTCGTCATCGAAACGCCGCAGCAGTTCTGGATGCGCATCGCGGTGGCGCTGAGCGCGACGGTGCAGGAGACGATCGATCTGTACCAGCTGTTCTCGAACCTCGACTACATCGCCAGCTCGCCGACGCTGTTCAACGCCGGCACGCGTCACGAACAGCTGTCGAGCTGCTTCCTGCTCGATTCGCCGCAGGACTCGCTCGAATCAATCTACGACAAATACAAGGACATCGCGCTGCTGTCGAAATTCTCCGGCGGCATCGGCGTCGCCTGGCATCGCGTGCGTTCGGAAGGCTCGCTGATCCGCGCGACCAATGGCCTGTCGAACGGCGTCGTGCCGTGGCTGAAGACGCTGGATTCGTCGGTCGCCGCCGTGAACCAGGGTGGCAAACGCAAGGGTGCGGCCTGTGTGTATCTGGAACCCTGGCACGCCGACGTCGAATCGTTTCTGGAACTGCGCGACAACACCGGCGACGAAGGCCGGCGCACGCATCACATCAATCTCGCCAACTGGATTCCCGATCTGTTCATGCGCCGCGTCGAAGCGGACGAGCAATGGTCGCTGTTCGATCCTGCCGACGTGCCGGAACTGCCCGACCTGTTCGGCCCCGCGTTCGAGGACGCCTACGTCCAGGCCGAAGCGCGCGGCATTGCGCGCAAGACGCTGCGCGCCCGCGATCTGTACGCCCGCATGATGCGTGTGCTCGCGCAGACCGGTAACGGCTGGATGACCTTCAAGGACAAGTCCAACCTCGCCTGCAACCAGACGGCGAAACCGGGCAACACGGTGCATCTGTCGAATCTCTGCACTGAGATTCTCGAGATCACGAGCAACGGCGAAACGGCCGTATGCAATCTCGGCTCGATCAATCTCGCCCGCCACCTCTCCTCCGACCCCCTCTCCTCCGATCCCCTCCCCCGCTCCGCGGGGGAGGGCCAGGGTGGGGGTTTTCCGGCCTTCGACTTCGACAAACTCGCCCACACCGTCCAGATCGCCGTGCGCCAACTCGACCGCGTCATCGACCTGAACTTCTATCCCATCGCCACCGCACGCGCCTCCAACATGCGCTGGCGTCCGGTCGGCCTCGGCGTCATGGGTCTGCAGGACGTGTTCTTCCAGCTGCGCCTGCCCTTCGACAGCGAAGCCGCACGCCAGCTTTCGACCCGCATCGCCGAGACGATCTACTTCCACGCGCTGCGCACGTCGATGGAACTCGCCCGCGAACACGGCGCACACGCTGCCTTCGCCGACACGCGCGCCGCGCAGGGTGAGCTGCAGTTCGATGCCTGGGGCGTCACGCCGTCGGAACCTGCGCGCTGGGACGAACTGCGCACCGAGATCCGCACGCACGGCCTGCGCAACAGCCTGCTGATCGCGATCGCGCCCACGGCGACCATCGCATCGATCGCCGGCTGCTACGAATGCATCGAGCCGCAGGTGTCCAACCTGTTCAAGCGCGAAACGCTGTCCGGCGACTTCCTGCAGATCAACCGCTACCTGGTGGAGGAACTGAAGCAACTCGGCCTGTGGACCGACGAGATGCGCAATGCCATCAAGCTCGCCGACGGCTCGATCCAGAACCTGACCGAACTGCCGGAAGAACTGCGTTCGATCTATCGCACCGCGTGGGAACTGCCGATGCGCGCGCTGATCGATCTCGCCGCGGAGCGCGGCGCGTACATCGACCAGAGCCAGTCGCTGAACCTGTTCATGGCGAACCCGAACATCGGCCAGCTTTCCAGCATGTACATGTATGCGTGGAAGCGCGGACTGAAGACGACCTACTACCTGCGCTCGCGACCGGCGACGCATATCGCGAAGACCACGGTGCGCGCGGAAGCGGCGAAGGTCAGCGATACGGATGCGGTCGTGTGCTCGCTCGAAAATCCTGAACTTTGCGAGGCCTGCCAGTAATGAACGCCCCCACCCCAACCCTCCCCCGCTTCGCGGAGGAGGGAGCCGGAACGACGCTGCCTTCTTCAGCCCCCTCCTCCGCGCAGCGGGGAGGAGGAGCGCGAAGCGCGACGGAGATCCCCCGGAGAGGGGAGAGGGTCGGGGTGGGGGCCGCCGACGCGCCCGTATCACTCCTGAACCCCGGCTTCGACCTCACGCTGCGCCCCATGCGCTACCCGCGCTTCTACGAGATGTATCGCGCGGCGATCAAGAACACCTGGACGGTGGAGGAGATCGATTTCCAGATCGATCTCGGCCACCTGCGCCAGCGCATGACGCCAGCCGACCGACACCTGATCGAACGGCTGGTGGCGTTTTTCGCCACCGGCGATTCGATCGTGTCGAACAACCTCGTCATCAGCCTGTACCGGCACATCAATGCGCCCGAGGCACGCATGTACCTGTCGCGGCAACTGTTCGAGGAAGCGCTGCACATCCAGTTCTACCTCACGCTGCTCGACAACTACGTGCCCGATCCGGATCGTCGCGCGCAGGCGTTCGCGGCCATCGAGAACATTCCCTCGATCCGCCGCAAGGCGGAGTTCTGTCAACGCTGGACGGATGAAGTGTTCGCGCTGGAAAGCACGGCGAGCGATGACGACAGACGCCGCTTCCTGCTCAATCTCACCTGCTTCGCGAGCTGCATCGAAGGCCTGTTCTTTTTCGGCGCCTTCGCCTACGTCTACTTCCTGCGCTCGCGCGGCCTGCTGCCGGGTCTCGCCGCCGGCACGAACTGGGTGTTCCGCGACGAGAGTGCGCACATGGCGTTCGCGTTCGAAGTCATCAACACCGTGCGCCGCGAAAGCCCGCACCTGTTCGATGCGCAGTGGGCCGCACAGGTGCAGTCGATGATCGAGGAAGCCGTCGAATGCGAAGCTGCCTTCGCCGACGACGTGCTGTCAGGCGGCGTGGTCGGCCTGACCAAGCGCGAAATGCGCCAGTACCTGGAGTACGTCGCCGACCAGCGCCTGGTGATGCTCGGCCTGGCGCCGCGCTACGGCTCGCGCAACCCGTTCCCGTTCATGGAACTGCAGGACGTGCAGGAACTCACCAACTTCTTCGAACGCCGCGTGTCGGCGTACCAGGTCGCGGTGCAGGGCGAGGTGGCGTTCGATCAGGCTTTCTGAATCGGAGAGGAAAATGGCCGCAAAAAGGCGCAAAGCTCACAAGGTCAGAAAGAGAAAAGAAGTTCTTTCCCGCCTTGCAGCTTTTGCGCCTTTTTGCGGCCATTCCTCTGCTCTTCACCGCTCCATCTCCCAGATGCGCTTCGCATCGAGCGGCGAGACGAACAGGAGTTTGCCGGCCATGCCGGTGCGGGCGACGCCCTGCACTTCGTAGAGCATCTCGAAGGAGTTCGCGGTGCCGGCGCCGCGTGCGATTTCCTGGAGTCCGGCAACCGATGAAGCAGCCGCGGCGGCGTGGGTAACACCTGTATCGCGCGCGCCGGCAATGATCACGACGCGGTTCGCGCCGGGGCCGGGGAACGCGGACACGAAGCCGTAGTCGAGGTAGCGCGTTTCGGTCGTGTCGCCGCCGGTGCTTCGATATCTCGCGTCCGTCTTGAGATCGATGAGTTCGTCGTACGTGCCGCCGAGCGCGATGCGCGAGGCGGAGAACGTCGGATCGCCGAGAATGCCGAGGCCGCTCAGGAAACCGATGTAGACGATGTGACTGTTCGTCAGCATGCTGCCGTTGAGATCGGACATGAGCATGACCCGCACGCGCTTCTTCGTACCCAGCACCGGCACGATGTCCTGCAGCGCGAAGGCGGCGGAGGTCGGCAGGTAGGTGAGATTCAGGTTGCGATAACGCTCCATCACCTTCGGACTGACTTCGACCTGGTGCACGAAGTCGTCGGTCGAATTGATGAAGAACTCGCGGACCAGGCGACGGATGTGACCGGACTCGTCCGTCTCGCCCATCATGTAGTAGTCGCCGACGACGATGGTGATGGGCAGATCGTCGTTCAGCAGCGGCGCCCAGATCGGACTGGTGCGGGCCTGCTGCAATTGCGTGTCGACGGGTGCCGGCTTCGTCAGCAGATAGGTCGTCAACGATCCCAGCGCCGCCGCTGCCACCAGCGCCGCGGCAATCAGCCAGCGTCGTCCGGGGCGAACCGTCACCGTTGCCGGCAGGTCCGATTCCGTCGCGACCCCCGGCTGCTCTTCGACCGTCAGCCGGTATTCGCCCTTCGGGATCGAGATCCGCGCCGGCGTACCACCGACGCCGGTGTAGTACTCATCCAGACGCCGCCTCAGTTTGTGAACGTAGACGCGCACCACCGAGTCCTGCGACACGTCGAAGCGGCTGTCCTTGCCGAACACCTTGAACGCGATCTCGAGTTCCTTGGGCGCTTCGCCGGCCAGCGATCGTTCGAGCAGAAAGTCGAACAGCCGTGACAGCGCACCGGGCTTGCCGAGCGCGCCACTGGCGCGGATCAGCTCGGCCTGTTGCTGCAGCGGCGAAAGATCGGCCATGGAGATCGTGTCGAGAAATCTGAAGGGGCTTGAATCGTAACAGGCCGGTCCCGGGTTAACGTTAAATAACGTCAGAGCAAACAGTAAATTACTGGCGCCGCGAACTCGCGAAAACAACTCTCCTGCGCCACCGGCGATCCATCGCCGGTGCAGACCTAACAACTATTACGCGCACTGGAGTTACCGCCTTGTCACGCCCGCTCGTCGCCACCGCCCTGGTGCTGTCCGTCGTTTCTCCCTCTGCCGTCGCCGATACGCTCGAAGAGGTGCTGGTCACTGCCCGCAGCATCGAGGACACGCTGCCGCTGGAATTGACCCGCTACGGCCACGACGTCGAAACGGTGAGCGCCGACCAGATCGCCGCCGCCGGCTATGTAGACGTGAGCGCAGCCCTGCAATACCAGGTGCCGGGGTTGTTCGTCTCGCCGGGAAGCGGTCCCTTCGACTACGTGGACGTGTCGCTGCAGGGCTCGCGCCCCGGCGATGTGCTGTGGCTGGTCGACGGCGTGCGCATCAACAACCGCATCTTCAATGACACGAGCCCGGATGCCCTGCCCGCCAACATGGTCGAGCGCATCGAGGTGCTGAAGGGCGCCGAGAGCCTGTTCTACGGCACCCAGGGCGTGGCCGGCGCCATCAACATCGTGACGCGCGCCTTCAGCGACGAGCCCGGCGGCAACCTCAGAGCCGGCCTCGACAGCAACGACGGCTATCACCTGAGCGGCTTCGGCCGCGGCGCGCTCGGCAATCACAAGTTCGTGGCCTATGCCTCGAAGGACGAAGGCGACGGCTATCGCCAGTTCGATATCTACCAGCCGAGCGCGACCGACCGTGATCGCAGTTACGACGTGAAGAACGTGGGCCTGAAATACGGCTACGACTTCGGTGACCGCGCGCACTTCGACCTGCTGTGGCATCACACCGACGCGATGCTGGACAACAACTCCGCCGCGCGCACCAAACGCAGCTACAACCATCGCAACGAGGACATCGCCTCCGCGAAGTTCGCCTTCAAGGCGAACGACGCCGTCGAACTGCTGGTGAAGGCGTACCTGCACGACTGGGACACGAGCTACGCGAACATCCAGAACCGTCCCGGCACATTCGAGGAAGTCGTGATCTTTCCGGCAGGCACCTACTGGGGCTTCAAGGACTACGGCGGCACTGCGCTGGCCAAGCTCACACCCGGCGGCAAGCTCGAATACCACCTCGGCTACGACTACCAGAACTACACGGCACGCGACGAGGTCTATCCGATCGCCGGCGAGACGGAGACGGTGAACGCATTCTTCGGCGACATCCGCACTGCTGAGAATGCTTTCGACCGGCTCAACGTCGCCGCCGGCGTGCGCTACAACCGCGGCAGCGGCGGCAAGGATGCGACGGTGTGGAACGTCAGCAGCCGCTATGAAATCTCGGATGCGTTGTACGCGCAGGGCGTCGTCGGCACGGCCTTCCTGCTGCCGAGCGCAGAGCAGCTCTACTACGTCGGCGTTCCGGGCGACGACGAATACGCCGGCAACCCCGACCTGAAGCCGGAGGAGAGCCGCAATCTCAACCTGTCCATCGGCGGCGAGATCGCGCTGGCGTCCAGCACACTTGGCTGGCGGCTGACCGGCTTCGCACGCGACGTCGACAATCTCATCGACATCGGCACCGACGATCCCGCCTACCCCAACGGTCGCTACGAGAACGTCGCGGGTACGGTCGAAGTGCGGGGCGCGGAAGCTGCGATCACCGCGCCGCTCGGCGATGCGTTCCGACTCGATGCCAGCTACACCTGGACGCGCTCGCGCGATGAAGGCTCGGACGAGCAGCGCCCGCGCACGCCGCAGCGCTTCGCCAAGGCCGGTCTGACGTACACGCCCGTCGGCGGTCGCCTCGAAGCCGGCGCGTCGCTGTACTGGGTGGGCGATGTGTACTGGGTACTCCCCGCCTTCGGCCGCCAGAACTTCGGCAACTACACGACGCTGAATCTCTCGACCCGCTTCTACGTCGATGAGGCCCGTCATCACCGCATAGGCGCAAGCATCGAGAACGTGTTCGACGAGGAATACGCCACCCGCCTCCAGCAGGTCCAGGCCGACGACGGCAGCGGCCCGGTGAAAGTCCAGCGTCTCGGCGTACCGCAGACCTTCAACCTCAACTACACCTACAGCTTCTGACGCCCGCCTTGCCGGTTCCGACTGTTCCTGCGCACTCAGTTACCCCCGTAGCGGCGCAGGGAGGTCGGGACCGGCGACCTTCGGGAAATCGGAAGGAAGAATGGCCGCAAGAAGGCACAAAAAGACGCAAAGTTGAAAAGAGATCACTGAACCTGTTCTGACCTTGTGTCCTTTGCGCCTTTTTGCGGCCATTACTCCTCGTCTCATCATCAGATGAACATCAAGCACACGCTGTGGCGCTGGCTGGTCGTCGGACACCGATGGCTCGGCATCGTCACATGCGTGCTGTTCGCGCTGTGGTTCGCTTCCGGCCTCGTGATGATGTACGTCGGCTATCCGCAGCTGACGTCGCAGGAACGGCTGGCGCGGCTCGAACCGATCGACTGGTCGCGCGTGAAGGTCGAACCGCAGGCGGTGCTCGACGGACTGTCGCTGCCGCAGTACCCGCGCAGCTTTCGCCTGGTGATGGTGAATGGCGAGCCGGTGTACCAGATCGCGGGGATCGGCTGGCCGGTGCAGGCGGTCTCCGCCGCGGATGGACGTGCGATCGAGAACATCGAACCATCGGATGCATTGTCGATCGCGCGACGTTCGGCACCGGACGCTGCCCCGACGAAGGCACTGACGATCGAGCGCGACCAGTGGTCAGTCGCCGGCACGTTCGATCCGCATCGTCCCCTGCATCTCGTCGCGCTGAACGATGCGGACGGCACCGAGTGGTATGTCTCGTCGCGCACCGGAGAGATCGTGCTGGATTCGACGCGAGGCGAGCGCGGCTGGAACTGGGTCGGCGCCGTGCTGCACTGGCTGTACTTCCGCGACCTGCGCGCCAACGGACCGCTGTGGAGCCAGGTCGTGATGTGGACCTCGGGCGTCGGTATCGTCGTCGCCATCACCGGACTGTGGCTCGGCATCGATCGTCTGCGCCTGCGCCGTCGCAACCGCGCCGTATCGATCACGCCGTTTCGCGGCTGGATGGCGTGGCATCACGTGGCCGGCATCGTCGGCGGCGTGTTCCTGCTCACATGGATCTTCAGCGGCTGGCTGTCGATGGGACCGCCCGTGCCGTGGGAACGGCCTTTCGATCCGCTGCGGATGCAGGCCGGCGTGAGCGCCTACAGCGGCAACACCGAGGCGCGGTTTCCGGTCGCGCCGAACGTACTGCAGTCGCTGGGACGGCATCGCGGCGTCGAAGCGACCTTCGACTGGGCACTCGGCCAGCCGCGCATCGAACTGAAGGATGCCGCGGCACGTGCGGCGTTCATCGACGCATCCAGCGGCAGCGAAACGCCGCTCGACGAATCTGCGCTGGTGGCCGCGGCCCCGACACTCATCGCCGACGCGAAGCTCGTCGCCTCGCTGCGGCTGGAGCGAGAAGACGCTTACTGGTACTCACGCCGCAGCAAGCGCACCCTGCCGGTGCTGCGCTTCGTGTTCGACGATCCCGACCAGACCTGGGTCCATGTCGATCCGCGCAGCGGCAAGGTGATCGGCTGGATGCGCCGCAGCGACCGCATCCATCGCTGGCTGTTCAACGCCCTGCACAGCTTCGATTTCCGCTGGCTGCTGGCCTCGCGCCCCAGCTGGGACGCGCTGCTGTGGATGCTGTCGATCGCAGGAGTGGTCATTTCGGTGAGCGGCGTGACCCTCGGCTGGCGACATCTGACGCGGCGCTGACGCTCATCGGGACTCGCCTGGTGTTCTTGGCATTTCCTGGCGCATGCGATTCGGCGGCGTTGTGGCTCGAACCCACGCTTTGGCAAGCGCAGCAGCGAGGAACGACTGAACGCGATGGGCCAGGAAGGATGGGAACTCGTGCAGGCGGTAACGGCATCCCACCCCGACTCCTCTGCCTGGGCTGGACTGACCAATGCACTGCACTACATTTTCAAGCGTCCAGTGAGCTGAAAGCGAGCTGCCGCAACTGCCGCCCGCACCGCCAGCCTCAGCTGTTCCGCAACCGCCAGCAATAGTCGAAGTGCGCTGACTGGACGAGCGCGTCCGGAAAGTGCGTGCATTCGATACGGGGCACCACGGATCACGGTATCGAGCGGCCTCCGGATGCGAACCTCTGCAGATCCCTTCCGCCGCCGCCATTCACCCGCGCTAGCTTTTGTTCGCCGACTAAGGCCTGATCTCGATGTCTCAACATCAAGCAGGGAGAGATCGATGTCTTATCGTTGCTGCAGGGCAGGTTTGTTGCTATCCGTGTTTCTGGGCTCTGCAATGGCTCAGAACGATGCGCCGACGCAGCCAAGCCCATCAGCCTCAGGGATCGCTTCGAAAGGCGAGTCGCACGCAGCGGAAATCATGAAGCGCTTCCCGGCCCCCGGACAGATGATCGATATCGGCGGTCGGCGTCTTCATCTTTTCTGCAAGGGTGATCCGCAGCGCCCCTCGCTTGTCATCGAAGGAGCAGCCTTCGCGTCGAGCTACAGCTACTTCAAAGCGCAGGACGAAATGGCGAAGGTGGCACAGGTCTGCGTTTACGATCGGGCCGGACTCGGATGGAGCGATCAGGCGCCGCTGCCTCGGCCACTTGAAGATCGCGTCGACGACTTGCATCGGCTGTTGAACAGCGGCCCCGTTCGACTGCCAGTGATCCTCGCAGGACATTCGATGGGCGGCCTGCTCGTGCGCATGTACGAAAAGAAGTATCCGTCCGAGGTTGCGGGCCTGATTCTGATCGAGTCAAGCAACGAACGAGCGAATGCTACTGAGGAGGCGCGCAAGCAGGTCACACGAACGGCTGCTCAGATCGGAATGGCGTTTCCCGTTCTCGCCGCTGGCGGCGAGATTCCGCAAGTTCGAATTCCAAACGGGCCGCCAGAACAGGAGATCATTCAGCGCGAGAGCGTGTTTCGCGCCGGACAAGATGATCTGCTCGCCATGTCCGGAATAGACGAAGAGCTGCGCAAGTTCGGTGATCTGGGAACGCTCGGAGACAAACCTCTCATTGTCATCACGCGTGGGAAGCGCGATCCCGGGATGTCCGAGAGCATGGAGAAGGAATGGGCTGAATCGCATCGCTGGCTTGCGACGCTGTCATCGCGATCGACTCTTGTCGTCGCCGAGAACAGCGGTCACATGGTCAATTTCGATCGCCCCGACCTGCTGAGGGATGCCACGGAGCGACTGCTGAAGCTGCTCGGTGAATGATGGGCTCAATTGCCTTTCTCCAACATCGCATGCGTGTCCGCATCCAGTTCGGGGCACAGGTCCGACCGGGCCGCTTCGCATGTATCACGACACCGCGACAGGAAACAGGCACGGAAACATCCCCCTTCGCAATCTCCCCCGGTTACTCTCCCGTCGCGGATCAAAAAGCAGAATCACAACGGGAGTGCCCATGTTCTCCGGAATCAATGCTTTCACGCTGTTTCACGTGATGTTGAGTGTGGTCGGAATCATTTCCGGCCTGGTGGTCATCGGCGGTCTGCTGACGGCGCAGCGGCTGTCGGGGTGGACGCCGGTTTTCGTATGGACAACGGTCGCGACGACGGCAACCGGGTTTCTGTTTCCGTTCAATGGAGTCACGCCGGCGGTCGCGACCGGCGTCGTGTCGACGGTCGTGCTGATCCTGCTGCTCGTGGCGTTGTACGTGAAAAAGCTCGCGGGCGGATGGAACAGGACGTATGTCATCACCGCCGTCATTTCCGTTTATCTGAACTGCTTCGTGCTGGTCGCGCAGCTCTTCCTGAAGATGCCGGCGCTGCAGGCGCTCGTGCCGAATGGCAATGAGCCGCCGTTTGCGATCTCGCAGGGTATCGTGCTGTTGCTGTTTGTTTGTGCGGGGTATGCGGCGGTGAAGAGGTTGCGCGCAGCGGGGTGAGCCCCCTCCCTGTCCCTCCCCCGCTGCGCGGAGGAGGGGACGCCTCTTCACGCACCACGCCGTTCGATTGTGGCTTCGCGTCACCAGTGCCGGGCAAGCGTACGGGTGCACCAGCCGGATACTCGATAAAGTTGTTCAGCACTTCATTGGAGGGATCATGAAAACCATCTCGGTCGCCGAGGTGAATCGGCATTTTTCCGAAGTGCTGCGCGAGGCGACGCGTGGGCAAACCATTTTGATTACCTCGCGAGGGAAACCTGTAGCGACACTGGGGCCCGCTTCGGGGAGGCCGCAGTCCGTACGGCAGCCAGGAACGCATTGCTTGCGCGCCTCGGCAAGCAGAAAGCCAGCGGTGCGCGCCATTGGGTGCGAGCAGACCTGCACGACGACGAGCAGTGAAAGTCGCGTTGGACACGAATGTTCTCGCGTATGCGGAGGGCATCGGCGACGAGGCAAGGCACAGCTGCCCGTAGACAACGTCGTATTGCCTGCTCAGACCCTCGGAGAACTCTTTCGAGTGCTGGCCGGCAAAGGCGGTGCGCTCTCGCACCAAGTTGCGTTCGGTCGGGTGAGCCCCCTCCCTGTCCCTCCCCCGCTGCGCGGAGGAGGGGACGCTCGCTCACGCCGTTCGATAGTGATCCTGCATGGGGTAGCTGCGCGCATACAGTGCGAAGAGTGCCGCCACCATCAGCGCGAACGCCGCAAAGAAGAACATCAGGAACGCGGCTTCGCTCAGGCCGGTATCGGCGATGTGCGCAATCATGGTCTCGTTGCGCACGCTCGCATTCGCCAGCAGCACCCACAGATTGCCGACCGTCACGGACAGGTACCAGAACGCCATGATCACGCCCTTCATCGAGGCGGGCGCCTGGCTATAGGCGAACTCGAGGCCGGTGGCGGACACCAGCACTTCGCCGAAGGTCAGCAGCACGTACGGTAGTACCTGCCAGGTGATGGACACGGGCGTGCCGCCGTCGATGTCGAGCTGGATCAGGCCGGCGGCGATCCAGGCGAGGCCCGAGAACGCGATGCCGAAGCCCATGCGGCGCAGCGGCGTGGGGTCGAATCCGAATCGGCGCAACGCGGGGTACAGCACCAGGTTGTTGAACGGGATGAGCAGCATCACCAGCGCGGGATTCAGCGCCTGCATCTGCGCGGGATGAAACCAGTCGGGCCGCGTCATCAGGTTGGCCTGCAGCACCCAGGTCGAGGCCTTCTGGTCGAACAGCGACCAGAACGGCGTGATGAGCGCGAACACGATCAGGATGCGCAGCACGGCGCGCACGCCCTCCACCGCTTGCGGCGGATGCACGCCGTGGGCGCGATCGAGCTGCATCCACGCGCCGGCGCCGCCGAAGGCGAACAGGAACACCAGTGCGAGGCAGGCGGCGGCGACGAAGCCGAGTGAACCGGTCAGCGCGAGTGCGCCGAGCGCGAGCACCACACCGACGATCGCCACCGCAAGGCCGGCGCGGCCGCGATCCGGAGACGCCGCGGTGAGCGCCGTGCGCACCACGTTCAGGAAAGAATCCGGATTCGGCGGTGCCGGCGGCACGCGCACGTATTTCTTCCGCCCGAGCCAGAACACGAACGTGGCGATGAACATGAGGATGCCGGGAATGCCGAAGGCGACGCTCGGTCCGTATTCGCGCAGGAAGATCGGCATCAAGAGCGAAGCGAAGAACGAACCGAAGTTGATGGTCCAGTAGAAGGCGTCGAACACCACCTTGGCGCGCTGCTTGTTGCTCTGGTCGAACTGATCGCCGACGAACGACACCACCAGCGGCTTGATGCCGCCGGAGCCGAGCGCGATCAGGAACAGGCCCGTGTAGAAACCCGTGCGGTTGTCGTCGAACATCGCCAGGCACGCATGCCCGGCGCAGTACACGAGCGACATCCACAGCACCGTGGGGTACTTGCCGAAGAAGCGGTCGGCGAGCCAGCCGCCGAGCAGCGGAAAGAAATAGACGCCGATGACGAAGGCATGGAAGACATCCTTCGCGATGCCGGCACGCTCGGCTTCCGGTGCATACAGCAGCAGCGTCGTCACGAGGAACGGCGTCAGGATGTTGCGCATCCCGTAGAAGCTGAATCGTTCGCAGGCCTCGTTCGCGATGATGTAAGGAATCTGTCGCGGCATCCGTCCCGTCGTGGCAGCGGCGGTGTCGTTCATGTCGGCTCCGGAAGCATCGGGTAGACGCAGGTTAGCAACGGCAGAATCCTGATTCTGCAAGCTATTCGTTGCCAATAAGAATCATTCTCACTATGATGGCCGCCCTTCGTCTGCGGGACCTACAAGAAATCGATTCGATGGCCGAAGCGGCGCGCGCAACCACGGCACGGGAGCAGAAGAACAGGGCGTTCTGGCTCAAGCACCTGCATCAATGGCACTGGGTGAGCGCGGCCGGCTGCCTGATCGGAATGATCCTGTTCAGCATCACGGGCTTCACGCTGAACCATGCGACGCTGATCGCTGCGAAGCCGCAGGTCACGACGACGACGGAATCGCTGCCGGCTGCGTTGCTCGAGCAACTCAGGCAGCTTGCGCCGGAGGCGACCGAGACCACGCCCGTGCCGGATGACGTGACCCGCTGGCTGCGCAAGGAACTGTCGGCGCGCACCGGCCACGGCAAAGCCGAATGGTCGGAGGACGAACTCTACGTATCGCTGCCGCGACCGGGCGGCGATGCCTGGCTGACGATCGATCTGGCGAGCGGCGAGGTCACGCACGAACTGACGGATCGCGGCTGGATCTCGTACTTCAACGATCTCCACAAGGGCCGCAACACGGGCGCCGCGTGGAGCCTGTTCATCGACGTGTTCGCGTTTGCAGCGCTGGTTTTCGCAGTGACCGGCCTGGTGTTGCTGAAGATGCATTCGAACCATCGACCGGCCACGTGGCCGATGGTGGCGCTGGGTGTCGTGTTGCCGCTGCTGCTGGCGATCCTGTTCATTCACTGAAGGTGTCTATGTCCATGCGCTCCGCTTTCGCCTCGCTCCGTATTCCTGCCCCCTCCTCCGCGAAGCGGGGGAGGGTTGGGGTGGGGGCCGCTCTCGCCCTCCTCTGCGCCCTGCCCGTCGGCGCCGCCGATCTCACCGTCAAGGTGCAGATCCCCTCGCTGAATGTCGCCGAGTATCACCGCCCGTACATCGCCGTCTGGATCGAGAACGAAGACCAGAGCATCGCGAAACACCTGGCCGTCTGGTACCAGACCGATCCGAAAAAGGAAGACGGCACGCAGTGGCTCAAGGACCTGCGCCAGTGGTGGCGCCGCGGCGGCCGCGAAGCAACGATGCCCATCGACGGCGTCACCGGCGCGACGCGCCCGGTCGGCGAACACACGCTGAAGTTCGCCGGCAACGGCAAGCAGCTCACCGGCCTGAAGGACGGCAAGTACAACCTCGTCGTCGAAGCGGCGCGCGAAGTCGGCGGCCGCGAGCTGCTGCGCGTGCCGTTCGAATGGCCCGGCAAGCAGCAGCACGGCACGGCGCAGGGCAAGACCGAACTCGGCACCGTCACGCTCGACATCACCCCCTGATTCACTCGGAAAACACCAAGCCTCGGAGACCTCCATGAAGCGCACGATCAACCTTGCCACGCTGGTTCTCGCCGCCGCCCTGCCCTTCGCGGCCAATGCCCACAAGGCCTGGCTGCTGCCGTCGGCCACAGTCACGACGGTCGATCAATGGGTCACGGTGGACGCCGCCGTGTCCAACGACCTGTTCTATTTCAATCACGTTCCGCTGCGCGTCGACGGTCTCGTCATCACGGCGCCGGACGGCACGGAGGTCAAACCGGAGAACCTCGCGACCGGCAAGTACCGCACGACCTTCGATCTGCACCTGACCCAGAACGGCACCTACCGGCTGGCGAACGTGAATCGCGGCCTGTTCGCCAGCTATGAAGAAAACGGTCAGCGCAAGCGCTGGCGCGGCACGGCGGAAAAGTTCGCGACGGAAGTCCCCGCGAACGCCGCCAAGCTGGAAGTGTCCGAATCCGCCGGCCGCGTCGAAACCTTCGTCACGGCCGGCAAGCCGACCGAACTGAAGCCAACCGGCATCGGCCTGGAGCTGATCCCGATCACGCATCCGAACGACCTGTACGCGAAGGAAGAAGCGAAGTTCCGCTTCGTGCTCGACGGCAAGCCCGCTGCGAATCTCGAACTCGAGATCGTCGCCGGCGGCACGCGCTATCGCGATCACCAGGAAGAAATCAAAGTGAAGACCGACGCCAACGGCGAGTTCGCCGTCACCTGGCCGGCGCCCGGCATGTACTGGCTGGAAACCGGACTGCAGGACGACAAGACCTCCGTGAAGCAGGCCAAGCAGCGTCGCGTGAGCTACGTGGCGACGTTCGAGGTGCTGCAGCAGTAACGCGCTGATCGGAAAACCTGCTCTGCCTGTGGGGCCGGCTTCAGCCGGCCTCTGATGTCAGGCTAAAGCCTGACCTACAGGCGGAGGCCGGCTGAAGCCGGCCCCACAGGAAGACGAAGAGCTCCATGCTCACCCTCCTCGAAACCATCGGCCCGCAGCGGCTCATCGTCGCTGCGTTCATCGCAGTCGCCTACCTCGTCTTCACGATCCGCTGCCTGCGCCGGCCGACGCGGCAACGCGATCCGAATGTCGACGGCGCGCGCGACGACGCCACCCTCGTCGCCTTCGCCAGCCAGACCGGATTCGCCGAACAGCTCGCCTCGCAAACTGCAGCATCGTTGCGCACCGCCTCCGGCGCAGTGCAACTCGCCTCGCTCGCCGATCTCACCGCCGACGATCTGCCGAAGGTCTCGCAGGCGCTGTTCGTCATCAGCACCACCGGCGAAGGCGATGCGCCCGACCCTGCAGCACGCTTCGTGCGCGATTCGCTCAGTCGTACGCTGCCGCTCGACAACCTGCGCTACGGCGTGCTCGCGCTCGGCGATCGCGAATACGACAACTTCTGCGCATTCGGTCATCGCCTCGATGCGTGGCTGCGGCACCAGGGTGCGACGCCGCTGTTCGATGTGGTCGAAGTCGACAACGGCGACGAAGGCGCGCTGCGTCACTGGCAGCATCAGCTGGGCGTGCTGAGCGGCAGCCCCGATCTCGCCGACTGGGAAACGCCGCGGTACGAGCGCTGGCGGCTCGTCGAACGCACGCTGATCAATCCGGGCAGCGCCGGCGATCCATGCTTCCATGTCGTGCTGCAACCGGGCGATGGCGCCAATGCGCAATGGCAGGCGGGCGACATTGCGGAAATCGATCCGCGCAATTCGACATGGAATGCGGACACCCCGCTGCCGCATCGCGAATACTCGATTGCTTCCGTACCGGCCGACGGCGCGATTCACCTGCTGATCCGGCAGATGCGCCGCCCCGACGACACGATCGGCCTCGGCAGCGGCTGGCTGACGCAACAGGCCGATGTCGGCACCGAGATCGCGCTGCGCATTCGGCCCAACTCGAATTTCCACGCTCCGCGCGATGCGCGCCCCATGATCCTCATCGGCAACGGCACCGGCATCGCCGGGTTGCGCGCGCTGCTGAAGGCGCGCATTGCCGCAGGCCAGCAACGCAACTGGCTGATCTTCGGCGAACGCAATACCGCACACGACCGCTTCTACGCCGCCGATCTGGAGCAATGGTCGCGCGACGGCTCGCTCGAACGTCTGGATCTGGCGTTCTCGCGCGATCAGCCCGAACGCCTCTACGTGCAGCATCGCCTGCTCGAACGCGCGGAAACGCTGCGCGAATGGGTGGCCGCAGGTGCCGCGATCTACGTCTGCGGCAGCCTGCAGGGCATGGCGCCCGCCGTCGACGCCGCACTCACCCATGTCCTGGGTGCCGACATCGTGGAGCAGCTCACGCTGGATGGTCGGTATCGTCGGGACGTCTACTGAGCAGCCTCATTCTTCTTGTAGGTCAGGCTTTAGCCTGACTCTTTATAAAGGCCGGCTGAAGCCGGCCCCACAGAAAGAGAAAGAGAGAGGACACCCTCCTCACCTTCGTCATCTCCCTCATGGCTCCTAAGTGCGATGGCAGTGTGGCTCGCCCTCGGCACACTGCGCGCCACTGAAATCCGCCGCGACTCGTGTCGCTCCGGAATCAGACTGATGCCGCGACAGACGATGATCGAACCGGTGCTCGCGGCTAACCTGCAACCGACCGTACGTAGAGAGCGCAATGCTGGGCATCGTCGCAAGAGTGATCGCAGGCACCGTGCTGGGCGTGCTGTTTCTCTGTGCCTTTGCCTTCGGCATGGCGTGCGATCTGTTAAGTCGCGAATCGACGGATCGCTCGAAGCAGCGTGTCCGCGGAACCGCGACCCGGTCTGCGGAGTCTTTGCAGCGACCGTTTCACCTCGGCGGAGAGCAGGCATGAATCTCATCAACCGGACCACGGAACTGTTCCGTCCTTCCAGCTCGATTCCCCTGGCATTGCCGGAAGCAGCCAAGGCGCTCGAAGCGGCATGGCAGCGTCGTCGGCAGGAACTCGGCAACTGGCAGCCGTCGAACGGCTGGCTGATAGAACCGTCGGCGAGCGTCAGGCGCCTGCCGTCGATCCGCTGAAGTCCGGAACGCTGATTCACCGGAATTTTCAGGGAAACCCCGCCTCCGGGCGCCTTCGGCAAATCTGCTAACGTCAGCAGCAGCTCGACTGCTGCTCGCGAGGTTTGCCCGATGCATCGTGCCGTCGTTCGTGGCCTGACGCTGCTCGTGCTGGCACCGCTGGCGCACGGTGCCTCTGTCCAGACTCGCCAGGTCGGTTCGGCCACGCTGGAAAACGTGCCGGCCATTTCGCCGCACATCTCCGCGGCCGTGCAGCGTTTCCAGAACTATCGCGCCGCGACTTTCCAGGACTGGCTGTCCGACGGCTCGCTGCTGATCGCCACGCGCTTCGGCGCGACCCAGCAGATCCACCGCGTGGCCGCGCCCGGCGGCGCCCGCACCCAGATCACTTTCTTCGACGAACCGGTTGCTGTTGCAACGGCGATTCCCGGCACGGATCGCTTCGTGCTCGTGCGCGATACCGGCGGCGACGAGTGGTTCCAGCTCTACCGCATGGGACTGACCGGACGCCCTGCGTTGCTGACGCAGCCGGGCACGCGCAATCTTTCGCCAATCTTCAGTCGCGACGGCAAGCTGCTGGTCTGGTCGCAGGCAACGCGCGGCTCGGCGGAGTATTCGCTCTACGCGGCCGATCCTTCCGCCTCCGCACCGGCGCGCGTGATCCATCGATCGCCGGGCAGCATCGATCCGGGCGATCTGTCGTCGGACCAGCGCTGGCTGGTCTTCACCCGCAATCTTTCCAATCGCGAATCGAAACTGATGCTGCTCGAGATCGCCTCGGGACAGGTTCGCGAGCTTGCCGCAAAGGGCAGCAAGGCGCTGTTCGCCTCGCCGCATTTCTCCGCGGACGATCGCAGCGTGCTGGTCCTGACCGATCGCGACAGCGACTTCACCCGGCTGGTGCGAATCGATCTCGCGACGGACCGGGCCACGCCGTTGACACCCCAACTCGAATGGAATGTCGACGCCTTCGAGGTATCCGGCGACGGCCGCCTGCTCGCCTATGCGATCAATGAAGACGGCTACTCGCGCGTCGTCATCCGCGACCTCATCGCCGACCGCGATCTGCCGCAGCCGCAGTTGCCGCGCGGCGTGCTCACCGACATGGGCTTCTCGCCGGACGGATCGCAGCTCGCGCTCGGACTCACGACCGCCACCAGTTCCGGCGACGTGTGGACCTGGGACGTGAAGAAGAACGAACTCACGCGCTGGACCACCTCGGAACTCGGCGAACTCGATCCCGCCCGGCTGGCCGAACCGACACTGATCCGGTTCAAATCGTTCGACGGCCTGTCGATTCCGGCCTTCATCTACCGGCCCAAGGGTGTTCCGGCGAACCAGAAGACGCCGGTGATCATGGACATCCACGGCGGACCGGAGGCGCAGACGCTGCCGGGCTGGAATCCCGGCGCGCAATATTTCGCCGACGTCCTCGGCGCGACCGTGATCCTGCCGAACGTCCGCGGCTCCGCCGGCTACGGCAAGCGCTACATGAATCTCGACAATGCCGAGAAGCGCGAAGACAGCGTCAGGGACATTGGCGCCCTGCTCGACTGGATCGCCGCACAACCGAACCTCGATGCGAATCGCGTCGCGGTCTACGGCCAGTCCTACGGCGGCTACATGTCGCTCGCCGTGAGCACGCACTACGCCGACCGGCTCGTCGGCGGCGTCGAACGCTACGGCATCAGCGACTTCGCCTCGTTCCTCAGGAACACCGAAAGCTATCGCCGCGACAACCGCCGCGCCGAGTACGGCGACGAGCGCGATCCCAAGATGCAGGAAGTCTTCAGACGCATCGCCCCGCTCGCCAACGTGAAGAAGATCACCAGGCCCATGCTGGTCATGCAGGGCGCCAACGACCCGCGCGTGCCGAAGTCCGAGTCCGACCAGGTCGTCGCCGGCATCCGCGCCAATGGCACCGAGGCCTGGTACGTAGTCTTCGCCGACGAGGGCCACGGCTTCCTCAAGAAGCCCAACAACGACCTGCGCCGCGAAGTCGAAACCGTCTTCCTCGCGAAACTGTTCAGCGTTTCCCCGAGCGCGGGCGAATGACCGGCGAACTCAAGCCGGGCCGGTATCGGCACTACAAGGGCAAGGACTACGAGGTCATCGGCGTCGCGCGACACTCGGAGACCGGCGAGTCGCTGGTGGTGTATCGCACGCTGTATGGCGACTACGGGTTGTGGGTGCGGCCGCTGGAGATGTTCACCGCAACCGTCGAACACGACGGACAGAGCATGCCGCGCTTCGCATATCTCGGTGATGCATCGGCGGGCGCGGCGAAGCCGTGAGACGAATCACGTGGCCCGGGCTTGTCACCTGCCGGGTCGCCAATCACACTGCGCCTCATTCGAACAAGAACTGGCAACTATGATCTGTCAGGCGCACAGGGCGGGATTTACATGACCAGGCGAGGCAGCCTCGTGTGCGTGGGCGTCGGCATGACGCTCGGTTCGCATCTGACCCCGCTGTCGCGCAGCTACATCGAACAGGCAGACGTCGTCTTCACCGGCCTCTCGGACGGGATCATGGAGCTGTGGCTCGCGAAGATGAATCCCGATGTGCGCAGCCTTCAGCAGTATTACCGCGAGGGCAAACCGCGCACCGAGACCTACCGCGAAATGGTCGAAGCGATGATGACCGAGGTCCGCGCGGGCAAGAAGGTCTGCGGCGCGTTCTATGGGCATCCCGGCGTGTTTGCCTTGCCGCCGCGCAAGGCGCTTGCCCTCGCCCGCAGCGAGGGCTACGACGCTCACATGGAACCGGGCGTATCGGCAGAGGACTGCCTTTACGCAGATCTGGAGATCGACCCGGGCGAAGTCGGCTGCCAGCACTACGAAGCCAGCCAGTTCATGTTCTATCGTCGCCGCATCGATCCCACGGCGTACCTCATCCTCTGGCAGATCGGCATCGCGGGCGACCAGTCGGTCACCCGCTTCTCTACCGGCGCCGAATACCGGCAATTGCTGGTCGACCTGCTGAGTCCCGACTACGACGGCGACCACGAGGTCATCGCCTACAAGGCTGCGACCCTGCCGACGCAGCGGCCGCGCATGGACCGACTCAAGTTGCGCGACCTGCCGAAGGCGGATCTCGACATCCACTTCACCTTGGTCATCCCGCCCGCCCGCCCGCTGGAAAGCAATGCCGAAATCCGCCGCAGGCTGTCGCGGCTCGATCGCGCAAAGCAGAAGACAAAAAGGACTGCTGCTTTCGCGACAGATCGGCTGCACGTGCGCCCTATCGAAGAACACGACAGCGATCTGTTCTGCGATCTCTACTGCGACCCGTCGACGATGGAGTTCATCGGACCCGCCAAGACACGCGCCGCCGCAATGCGAGGTTTCGGCAAAGCCCTGCGCCTGACACAAAAACGGTCGGCGGATTGGAAGTCGTATGCGATCGTCGATGCGAACAGCGGCGAGACACTGGGATTCTGCGGATTCAACCGGTCGCGCACCTTCGACAACCAGACCGAAGCCGGCATCATCCTTCGCGCCGACGCACGTGGCCGAGGGTTCGGGCAGGAGGCGTTCGGCGGACTGGTCAGGCATGCGTTGCAGCATCCAGACATCCCACGGATCTTTGCCCGAACGTCGCCAGCGAACGTAGCGATGATGTCGCTCCTGTCGACGCTCGGATTCAGCAGGCGCGGCACGTCCGCCGGAGCGGCAGCGACATGGTCCATTGCACGCACCGCGGTTCCTGCCCAGAATTCCCGG
This sequence comes from uncultured Steroidobacter sp., assembly GCA_937864115.1. Classification (GTDB taxonomy): domain Bacteria; phylum Pseudomonadota; class Gammaproteobacteria; order Steroidobacterales; family Steroidobacteraceae; genus Steroidobacter. The sequence goes on from CALMII010000005.1 coordinate 212,543, forward strand.
CACCTCGCAAGAATGAAAGGCGATGCAGCCGGACAGGATCGGCGATGACTTTCTGACGACGGTGGCAACAGGCGACTTTCTCACTCAAGAACAGGAAACAACGACATGACAAAGTTGATCGAGTTTCTCGAAAAGATGGGCGGCGACGCGCAGATGCGTACTGCATCGGGAGAAGATCTCGTGCACGCCATGGAGCTTGCCGGCATCGACGCTGCAGCCCGGGAAATCCTGGCAAACCAGGATCAACGGGGGCTCGAGGAGCTGATGGGTGCCAGCGCGAACGTCTTCTGTTCTCTTGAAACGCCGGACGACGGCGGAGAGGACGAAGGCACGCCGCCGCCCGATAGCGACGCTCCCACAGTCCGCGTTCCCAGGAAAAAGAAGAGCAGTAAAAAGAAGGGCAGCAAGAAGAAGCGCGGCGGCAAGAAGGCTCCGCGGAAGCCGGCACCCAAGAGAGCCCCCAAGAAAGGCAGCAAGAAAAAGGCCGCCAAAAAGAAAGGCGGCAAGAAGAAAAAGACCAGCCGCAAGAAGAAATAGGACCGCGACCGACAGGCACGCACAATGACCGGCGGGCGTAACTCCATGCTCCCAGGGACCGACGGTCGTTCGTGGCGCAACAGAACCGCGCGGCGATATTCGCCGCGCGGTCCTGTCATGTCGCTGCTGTTCATCCTGACGATCGCGACGGCGGCCGTCCGCGCCGACACAGTCGACGATTTGCTGGCCAAGGCAGATGGCCTCAAGTCGATAGAACCTGCGACGTTCGCTTCGATTCTGGACGATCTCGACCGGCGCAGCGGATCACTGCCTGCGCCCCAACTGCACCGCCTGCAATACCTCAAGGCGTGGTCTGCCGCGTATTCCGCAGACTATGCGACGGCGATTCCCATGTTGCGCAGTCTGATCGAAGAAAACCCGGAACCGACCCTGCGTTTCCGGACGCTCGCCACGACTGCGAATGTCCTGAGCATCACGAGGCGCTACGAAGAAGCTTTCGCGCGGCTGGAGGAACTACTGAATTTGCTGCCGCAGATCACCGACCCCGCGGCGCGCCAGCAAGGACTGGGCGTTGCATCGTATCTGTATGCGCAGGTGGGGCTGGACGATATCGCCGTCAAGTATGCCGGTCAGATCATCCAGGAGAACTGGGCCGGCCTCGGTCTCTGTCGCGGCGGACGATTGAAACTGGAAGCCATCTACAAAGCGGCTCGACTGGAGCCGAGCACGCAGGAAATGGTAGACACTGTCGACGCCTGCACGCGTATCGGCGATGTCGGCCGCGCGAACTTCGTCCGTGTATATGCGGCGGAGAACTACATGCGCAAAGGTCGGTACGACCTTGCCCTGACACTCCTCGACGGACGACGCGACGAGATCGAAAGCACTCACTACAAGCCGCTGATCTCGCTTTACGACTCGCTGTTGGCGCGGATCTATCGTGAAGTAGGCAAACCCGATCTGGTCCGCAAGTACGCCCTCAGCTCGATCAACTATTCCACGGAGGAAGGATTCATCGAACCATTGGTACCCAGTTATCGCCTGCTCTATCTCCTCGCGCGCGAACGAGGAGATCTCGCCGCCGCCCTCGACTATCACGAAAAGTATGCCGCTGCGGACAAGGGTTATCTCGATGAACTCAGCGCGCGACAGTTTGCATACGAAAAGGTCAAACACCAGTCACTGGCAAACCAGCTGCAGATCGACGCCCTGAACAAACAGAACGAAGTCCTGCAATTGCAGCAGGCACTGGACAAGAAGGCCGTCGAAGCCAGTCGCCTGTACATCGTGCTGCTGCTGCTCGTCGCTGCATTCATCGCGCTGTTCGCCTACCGCACCAAGCGTTCGCAGCTTCACTTCATGAAGCTCTCGCAGCAGGATGGCCTGACGGGAATCGCCAATCGTCCGCATTTCATCAAACAGGCCGACGCCGCGCTGGCAGCGCATCGCAAGACCGGCACCGAGGTATGTGCCGTACTTTGCGACCTGGACTATTTCAAGAGCATCAACGACCGCTACGGCCACGCGGGCGGCGATCTCGTGCTGAAGCAGGTCGTGGCGGAGATTCGCCGGCACCTGCGTGCGAACGACATTTTCGGCCGCGTCGGCGGCGAGGAATTCGGCGTGCTGCTGCCGGGCTGCTCTCTCGAAGCGGCGCGCGAGCGCTGCGAACAGCTGCGCGCCGCGCTGGACGCACTGAAAGTCCGGCTCGACGAACACGAGATCACCACGTCCGCCAGCTTCGGTATCGAGACCACTGCATCCTGCGGCTACGAACTGCGACAGTTGCTGGCCAATGCCGATGCCGCGCTGTACCAGGCCAAGGACTCCGGGCGCAACTGCGTCGTGGCCTACGATCCATCCATGGCAAACACCTTCACCTCGCTGGCGACCGGCCGGCTGCGTGCGCGCGAACACTTCGGACAGGACTTCGCATCGGCCCGGACGAGATAGGAGAGAGAAAAGGATCTCCCCGTGTTCCCATTCCTCCCCCGTGGAAATTTCTTCTTCCGATCTCCGTGGCCTCCGTGATCTCCGTGTGAAATTCCGATTCCTTGATCCGGCCCGCGGAATCTGAAGAAACGCCAAGGATCACCGGGCCCGCCTGCACGCTCCTATCCTTGCCCGCTGACGTCACAACAAACCGATCAGGGGGACACCATGCACGCATCACGCACCCGGCTTCGCTGGCTGGCGGCGCTCGCATTGACTGCCGGCTTCGCGACCCAGGCCATCGCCCAGGACAAGCCGATCCGTTTCGGCGTCACCTGTCCGACACCGCCGGCACTGCACTGCCCGGACAACGAATGTGCGAGCAGCCTGGTCATCAACCAGGGACCGATCGTCGAGATGAAGACGCGCCGGCCCTACTTCCTCGACTATCCCTGCGAGCTCAAGCAGGGCGAGAAAGTGACCTTCATCCTGAGCCTGCATGGCGGCGGCTCGTACGGGAACTGGCAGCGCCACTATTTCCCGATCATGGACTTCAAGGACAAGTACCGGCTGATCATCGCCACGCCGAATTCGCCGGTGCGCGCGTGGTCGGATGTCGACGATGCCTACCTGCAGAACATCGTGAACACGGTGATCGAGCAGATCGGCCGCGAGAACATCAAGGCGTTCTGGCTGGTCGGGCATTCGCAGGGCGGCATGACCTCGAACCGGATCGTGCGCACGGATTTCTTCAAGAACAAGGTCGACGGCTTCCTCAGTCTTTCGGGCGGTCGCATCGGCGGCAATCCAGGTCGTGCCGGTTCGTTCGGTCCGCCGCGCTCCGCGAGTGCGACGACTTCTCTCGATCCATCCATCATGTCGACGATGGCCGCTCAGATGGCGGCGCTGCGCGAACCGCCAGCGGCGGATTTCTCGCACATCTATGCGACGGGCCGGCGCGAAGTCGACGACAAGGGCGTGCCGACCACCTCTGCCTGGGCGGAGAAATATTCGTGCGGCGCGCGTGCGGCACCGGTCGAGATCGCGGATACGAAGCCCGGCTACGTCTACGACAGCAGCCGTCTCAATGAGCTGAACCAGGCGTGGGGCCTGCTGCCCGCGGGCGGCAAGGCGGAGGTATCGATCTTCCCGAACTGCAAGGACGGCCGTGTCGTGGCCGACGTCGTGCGTCTCGACAAGGGTCACACCGAGGGACTGGAGCCGAAGATCACCGAAGAGCTGGTGAAGCTGATCCTGTCGGCGCCGGGCGGGAAGATCCAGAAGGGCGGGTGACGCCCTGTCGGACATCTTCCTGTAGGTCAGGCTGTAGGTCGGGCTGTAGGTCAGGCTTTAGCCTGACTCCTTGAAAGGCCGGCTGAAGCCGGCCCCACAGGAAGAAGGGTCCCCATCAGATGACAGTCAGCGGGCTGCCGCTCGTGCAATCAGCACGATCGGCACGCCCACGCACGCGATGTGCACGGCGATGCCCTCCAGAAACTGCCGCACCGTCGGCGGGCGCATCGGACTCGCCGACAGCGGCACGACGACGTACGTCATCGCCAGGTACACCACGATCCCGTAGATGACGCCGCAACCGACTGCCGGCAGCAGCGCGCGCGGCGTCAGCATCGGCCAGCGCCGGCTCGCCAGCACGAACACGGTCACGATCGCGCACATGATCGCGAAGTGCAGGAACAGCCCGAGCGCTGCAGTCGCTGCACCGCCCGACGCCGCGGCGCGTCCCAGCAAACCGCCGGCAACGCTCCGCAGCACGCGACCCGGCGCAACGCCGCGCGGCAGCCACGTGAGAATGGCAGCGCTGATATCCAGCGTGCCCGCCACGAGCGTGCCGATGACGACGGGCTGCAGCACGCTCATCCGCGTGCCGAGGGTCAGCGCCACGTCCTGAACCGCGTCTTCGCCGCCCATGCTTCACCCCCGATCAAAGATCGGATTGTGTGCGCGCCCCATGCCGGCGACGCGCACGTTCGGCTGCGCCGGGTCCGAACTGGCAGCCGGATTCGCAGCCGGCGACGGCACATTCGGCTAACGGAAGCAGAATAGGACGACGGGCGTGGACCGCTGCGACACGCTCGCGCGGCTGCAGTTGTATTCTCCTGATCGTCGCGCTTCAGCTCTCACCGCATGTCGGAGCGATCATGAATTCCCCGACCAGTTCTTTCTTGCAGCCGGCCCAGTCTTCTTCCGAATCCACCGCCGCCGCCCGGCCGTTGATCCATGCCGAGGTCAAGCCGTTCAAGCCGGGCATCACGGAAATGAATCCGAGCCCGCACGCCGTCGTGTGCATGTTTCTCGGACCCTCCGTCGAAACGATCTGCGTGCGCAACGGCCGCTCTCCGCCCGGGCGAGCAGCAGCAGGTCATCGGCGAGACGCGACAGCCGGCGGGCGTCGCCGCCCGCCTCACGGAGCACCTCGCGCAGCGCCTCCTCATCGAGATCGTCCCGTCTCAGAGCGACGTCCCAGCGGGTCAGCAGCACGCTGACGGGCGTGCGCAGCTCGTGG
>CALMII010000006.1 GCA_937864115.1 uncultured Steroidobacter sp.
AAATTCCCGCAACGGAATCGGCGTGATCGGCCGATGCGTGGCGGGCGCCCGCAGTACCGCAGGCCGCACCGCGCTCGTGGATGCAAACGTCGCGACGAGCATGCCCAGTGCGCCCCAGATCGCAAACTTCGTGTAGCCGTCCCGATTCAGCAGGCCAAGCTCGTATTCCGGCGTGCTCGCCAGGAACACGTAGTAGCCGAGCCAGACATTCAGCAGGCCGAACAGCCACGCGAAAATGTTGCGGAAGTTCTGCAGGCTCGTGCGCTCGGCGAAATCCTCCGTCAGCTCGACGACGAGCGACTGGTGAGGCAGCCAGAACAGGCTCATCGATACGCGCGTCGCCGCCGCGAAGAACACCACCCAGGCGAACAGCACCGCCTGGCTCGCGTCGAGCGGCGGATGGAACACGCAGAAGAAGCAGATGGCGAGCGGGATGCCCGAGGCATACATGAACGGCAGGCGCCGGCCGAGCTTCGAGCGCAGGCCATCCGACCAGGTGCCGATCACGGGATCGGCGATCGCATCGACCAGCAGCGTGACGAAGAGCGCGACACCGCACAGCACCGTACTGAGCCCGACGACCTGCTGATAGAAGAACAGCAGGAAGACATTGAAGGTGTTGTTCTTGATGCCTTCCGCGCCCAGGCCCACGCCGTAGCCGAACTTGGTGAAGGTGCTGACTCTGTTGCCTGCGTCGGTCATGCTTTTTTCTCTGTGTCTGTCCGGATTTTTCTGTTGCCTGCGAGCAGGGGAGGGGGCGGTCGCTACATCGCGCTCATCCCGCCATCCACCGCATAGAACGCGCCGGTCACGTACTTCGCATCGTCCGAGGCGAGAAACGCCACGACGGCGGCCACTTCTTCCGGCGCGCCGAAACGTCGCGCGGGCAATTGCGCTTCGAAATTCTTGCGCAGTTGCTGCGCCGCGCCGGGGTCGGCGAGGTCCAGGAAGTCGCTCATCATGCGCGACTCGATGGCGCCAGGCGTCACGCAGTTCACGCGGACGCCTTTCTCCGACCATTCGATCGCTGCCGAGCGCGTCATGCCGACGACCGCATGCTTGCTCGCGACATAGGCCACCTGGCCTGCCGAGCCCTTGATGCCGCAGATGCTCGACGTATTGATGATGCTGCCGCCACCCTGTTCGGCCATGACCGGAATGACGTACTTCATGCCGAGAAAAACGCCATTCAGATTGACGTTGATGATGGTGTTGAATTCTTCGAACGGCAGCTCGGGGATGAAGCGATACGCACCGTGTGCGCCGCCTTCGATGCCGGCGTTGTTGAAGAAGACGTGGATGGCGCCGAACTCGCGCCGTGCCTGCTCGACGTACTGGCGCACTGCCGACTCGTCGGTGACGTCGGCTTCGAGCGCGAGAAACTGCGTGTCGCCGGGCAGCTTCGTCGCCAGCGTCTGCAGCGCCGCCTTGTTGCGATCGACGGCGACGATATGCGCACCGCGCGCGGCCATGAGTCGTGCGGTCGCAGTGCCGATGACGCCGCCGGCACCGGTGATGAGCGCGACTTTGTCGTCGAGCCTGATGTTGTCTTTCATGTAAATCCCCCGTTCTGTCCTTGCCCCGCGAAGCGGGGAAGGACGCATGATTCAATCGTATTTCCCGTCAGCCCGCCGGCAGATGCAGCAGGTCGCTCAGGGTTTCCCCACCGTCCACCGGGATCAGCGCGCCGTGTATGAACCGGGACTCGTCCGATGCCAGGAACAGCGCGAGATCGGCGACATCATTGATCTCACCCCAGCGACCGAGCGGTATGACGTTGCGCACGGCGTCGCCGAATACCGGATCGTCGACGGCGGCCCGCGACATGGACGTCTTCACGTACGTCGGACAGATCGCGTTGGCCCGGATCTGATGCTTCGCATACTCGACGGCCACGCATTGCGTCAGCATGGCCTGTGCGGCCTTGGCCATGTTGTACGGCGCCTGCCCCTCGTGTGCGCGCAGCCCGGCGGTCGACACGATGTTGATGATGTTGCCGCCGCCGCCTTGCCTGAGGAACGCCTTCACGGCTTCCTGGCATCCGAACCACGCACCCTTGACCAGCACGGACCAGCAGGCGTTGACGTCGTCTTCGGTCATCTCGTGAATGCGGACGCCGCCGCGATAGACGCCGGCATTGTTCACCATGATGTCCAGGCGCCCGTAACGTTCGGTCGCGGCGGCGACCAGCGCTGCGACGTCGCCTTGTCGGGTGACGTCGCACTTGACGAACGTGGCATCGCCGCCCGATTCGCCGATCAGCGCGGCCGTCGTCAGCTCAGGCCGCTCGTCGAAATTGCCTGCCGCCGTTTCTTCCTGCAGATCGCCGATGACGATGCGTGCGCCGTGGCGCGCGAACAGGACGGCCATGCCGCGGCCGAAGCCCGTGCTCGCCGCGGTGATGACGGCGACTTTTCCGGAGAGTCGTTGACTCATGGTCGTTCTCGCGCTGCAGCCATTGCCGATGCGTGTTGCCGCGCGCGCCTCTCAAGGCGATGATCGCAACGCTCCGCCCCCATTCGAGAGAGTATTGGATGAGTCACACAAAAGCAGCCGCCGGCTACGTCATGAACCAGACCATGCTGCGCATCAAGGACCCGCAGCGCTCGGTCGCCTTCTATCAGGACGTGCTGGGCATGACCCTGCTGGATCGCTACGACTTCCCGGCGATGAAGTTCTCCCTGTACTTCATGGGTTATCCGCAAGGTCCGGTTCCCGCCGATCCGGCCGAGCGCGCCCAATGGGTGTTCGAACAGCCGGCGCTCATCGAGCTGACCCACAACTGGGGTACCGAGTCCGATCCCAACGCCGCGTATCACAACGGTAATTCCGATCCGCGAGGCTTCGGGCACATCGGCATTTCAGTCCCTGACGTGCACGCTGCATGCAAGCGCTTCGAGAGTCTTGGCGTCGAATTCGTCAAGCGTCCCGACGACGGCTCGATGAAAGGTCTCGCGTTCATCAAAGACCCCGATAACTACTGGATCGAGATTCTGTCCGGGCACGGGCTGCGCGACATCATCATGGCGCATGCAACTCGCGGCACGTGAGATATGAAAAATACGAATCTCGGATAGCGATCAAGTGGCAGCAATGCCGTTGTCGCGCATGCGCGCCAGCTCTTCCCATCCGAAGTAGCCCGTGAACGCCTCGTCCGAAAAGATCAGCAGCGGACCGAGGCAGATGAACAGGTACTCCGTGTCTTCGAGCGCCTTGGTCTCGCCGTGCAACATGCCATTGGGTTCGTAGACGTAGTCGCCGGCGTTCAGAATGCCGTCGCGCACCTGCAGCTTTCCCTTGAGGACGAAGGTGTGCGAGCCGCTCAAATGCTTGTGCTGGCCGGCGACGAAGCCTTTTTTCCAGCGAAACAGCACGGCCCATTGTCCCGACTCGTTGCCGAGGTAAAGAATCTTCAGCGATGCGCCCGGCTCGTACTCGATCCACTGTCCGTCGGTCGCTTTGACCAGCGCATCCTGAATCTCGCTGTTGAGGGGTTTGATTTCTTGAGGCAGCGCCATGACGCATTCTCCTGTGTTGAGGGTTCAATGCGTCGCCATTAGATCGCGGCGACCGCCGAGCGTCCACCCGGTCAGCCGCGGCAGCTCGCGCCGTGTCGTGATGCCGAACGACGTTGCTGCGAGGTCCGCCGTGCGGGATGCGAACGCGCGCGTTTCGGTATCGACCGCAGCGTCGATATCAATCCGGAAAAATTTTCATCGACCGGGGCGCCGCAGCCGTTCCGGATGAGCTATATAGGTTTGGGCTGAGGGGGATCCGAACGCTCATATCGAATATCGCAAGACCGTCCGGTCATTGCGGCGATCCCCGCAGCGACAACGAGGGGAATTCATGCAAGCAGAAATCCGGCGTCGGCCGCCCTATGTCTTTGCCGCGATCCTCGTGGTGATCGCAGCTGCCTACCTGTACGGCGGCATCAAGCTCATCGCGGTCGGCGGATCGTTCTACTACGCGCTGGCCGGTGCGACGATCGCCTGGTGCGCGCAGCTGCTGTTCAAGCGCAATCGACTGGCTTCGCGCGTTTACGGCGGCTTTCTCGTCGCCACGCTGCTGTGGGCGTTCTGGGAAGTCGGCGCGAACGCCTGGGCGTTGATGCCGCGCGTGCTGTTTCCGTTCGTCGTCGGTCTCTGGTTCCTGACGCCGTGGCTCCGCCGCAGTCTGTATTCGCCGGTGACGCCGCCGCCGCTGTTCGGCAATCCCAGGCTCGTCGGCACCGTTGCCGTCGTCGCAGTGGCGATCATCGCCGGGCTCGCCTGGTCTGCACGGACGCCGGTACGCGCGATGCCGCAACGCGCTGTCGCGACGACGCCGGCGCCGGCCGATGCGTCGATTCCCGACGGTGAATGGCCGCAGTACGGACGCACGACGCATGCCACGCGCTATGCGCGTCTCGATCAGATCACGCCGCAGAACGTCGGCAAGCTCGAAAAACTCTGGCACAAGCGCACGAACCGGCCGAACGTGTTCAAGGCGACGCCGATTCAGGTCGGCGACCTGCTGTACATCTGCACCGCGTTCAACTTCGTGCAGGCGCTCGATGCGGAGTCCGGCGATCTCGTCTGGGAATTCGACTCGAAGAGCACCGCGTCCGACCGCGGCTTCACGTACAACTGCCGCGGCGTGAGCTATTTCAAGACGCCGCCCGAACACACGGGCGATTGTCCCGAGCGCATCATCATGGGCACGACCGACGCCCGCGTGTTCGCGCTGGACGCGAAGACCGGTGCGCGCTGCCAGAGCTTCGGCAACGACGGCGAGATCAGCCTGCTGCCCGGCATGGGCGAGGTGAAACCCGGCTTCTACTACGTGACGTCGCCGCTCACGATTGCGCGCGGACTCGCGATCGTCGGCGGCTGGGTCATGGACAACGTCGAAGTGAACGAGCCTTCCGGCGTCATTCGCGCCTTCGACGCGACGACCGGCAAGTTCGTGTGGGCCTGGGACATGGGCCGTCCCGGCGTGAACACCGAACCGCCGGAAGGGGAGTGGTACACGCGCGGCACGCCGAACATGTGGAGCATGTCGAGCTACGACGACAATCTCGGTCTCGTCTACGTGCCGCTCGGCAACGCGACGCCCGACTACTTCGGCGCCCATCGCACGCCCGAGATGGAGAAATACACGAGCGCGCTCGTGGCGCTGGACGTCACGAACGGTGACGTGCGCTGGTCGTTCCAGACCGTCCATCACGACATCTGGGACTACGACGTGCCTTCGCAGCCGGCGCTCGTGGACCTTCCGCAGAATGATGGCAGCGTGATTCCCGCGGTGGCGCAGGCGACGAAGCGCGGCGAGATCTTCCTGCTCGACCGCCGCGACGGCAAACCGATCGCCGATGTGGAAGAGCGGCCGGTGCCGCAAGGGGCGGTGCCGGAGGATTTCACGGCGCCGACGCAGCCGTTCTCGGTCGGGATGCCGCACTTCCGCGACGACTGGTCCGAGGCGACGATGTGGGGCATCACGCCCTTCGACCAGATGTGGTGTCGCATCGAATTCAAAAAGCTGCGTTACGAAGGTCATTTCACGCCACCTTCGACCCAGGGCACGCTGCAGTTCCCGGGCAATGCGGGTGGTTTCAACTGGGGCAGCGTCGCGATCGACGAAGACCGGCAACTGCTCGTCGCGCATCCGCTGATCATGGGCAATCGCCTGCAGCTGCATCCGCGCGCGGAGATCAAGGAAGGCATGCGCGTGAGTTCGCAGACGGGAACACCCTACGGCATGACGACGGTACCGTTTCTGTCGCCGCTCAACGTGCCCTGCAATCAGCCTCCGTATGGCCGGCTCGCGGTCATCGACCTGCAGACGCGCGAGCTGCTGTGGAATCGTTCCATCGGCACGACGAACGAGATCGGCCCGTGGGGCACGCGCTTTCGCATCCCGCTGCCGATGGGGGTGCCGCTGCAGGCCGGCGCCGTCGTCACGAAGGGCGGCCTGATCTTCATCGGCGGCACGATGGATCGCTATTTCCGTGCGTTCGATGTCACGACGGGCGAGGAGTTGTGGCGCGACTATCTGCCGGCGAGCGCCCAGGCATCGCCGATGACTTATGTGTCGCCGAAGACGAAGCGTCAGATCGTCGTCATCACGGTTCCGAACGAGCAGCGCGCGTTCGGACGTCGCGCCGCCGGTACGCCGACGGGGCCGACAGATTCGGCGGGCGGGCACATCATTGCCTACGCGTTGCCGAGCGAGTGACGTCGCCGCCGGTACATGGCCGCACGTCGCGACAAGGGACTTTTTTCTTCGGGAGGATCAGAGAGTGGTGGAACGACAGATACGCCTCGACTACGTGTGCCTCAACGTGCCTGACGTCGAACGCGCGTGCGGCTTCTACGTCGATCTGCTCGGCATGAGCCGGCAAGGATTCATCGATCTCGGCAACGGCGTCACCGAGACGCTGCTCGGCTACGCGCCCGTGGGCAAGGAGCCGGGCGCGGGAATCCTCCTCATGCACGATGCCAAGCGCGACAAGCCCTATGAGCGCGGCAGTGCATTCAGCCGCATCCTCTTCAATGTCACGGACATCGCGGGGATGATCGAGAAGCTGCAGGCGGCCGGTGTCCGTATCGTCACGCCGCCCACGGTGGCCGAATCCCAGAACCTGGTGTACGCGCTCGTGAAGGATCCGGACGGATTTCTGGTCGAACTGCTCGAGCTGCGGCGGCGCTGAATCGCGCCGCAGTCCTTACCTTGGCAGTTCCTGCGAGAACTGCGCCGGACGCGGATTGATCGAGCCGTGCGTCGTGCCTTCGATCATGCCGAGCGTGTGCCAGACCTGGAATCCAAGCAGCGCGAGCAAGGCGGGCGATGCCTGTGCGAGCACCTCCGGCGAGGTCGATAGCGAGAAGTTCTCCTGCTGGCGCAGGAACGCGCGGCAGTAGTAGGTGAACATCGCGTAGCGCGACTCGCCCGTCACGTTCGCGCCGGTGCCGTGCCACAAACGTCCATCGAAGATCAGCGCGGTGCCGGCGGGGCCCGTGGCAGCGACCGTCGTCAACGGCTCATCGGCACGGGGAAGTCGTCCCCAGCGATGACTGCCCGGGATCACGCGGGTCGCGCCGTTCTCCTCGGTGAAATCGACGAGCATCCAGGCGACGTCGCAAACCATCGGATAGGGCGTTTCCACCGGGATGTAGTTCTGGTCGGAGTGGATCGCCATGGGCCTGCCGCCCTGGCGTGCGATGTTCGCGGTCATCGACGACAGCAGGATGTCCGGTCCCAGCACGTGCCGCACGAGATCGAGCATGCGGCCCGACGTGGCGACGCGGCGAAAGATCTCGCCCTTGTTGATCAGATTCCAGACCCGCTGATTCGGCGCACCCGCGGTGGGGCCGGTGGGGCTCGCGCCATCGTGATAGGAGCATCCTGCCGCCTTTTCCGCGTCCGCCTGCTCCGACAGACGCGCGCGGGCCGACTGCAGCTCTTCGGGCGACAGCGCGTCGGCGAGGCGCGCGAGCCCATACTCGTCGAGATGGCGTTTCGCTTCGTCCGGATCGCGGGTAAGGGGCGGCAGCTGCAACGTACTGTTCATGACAGGAACCTCGGGTAACGCAGCTTCACTCGTACACCTTTGCGAGTGCCTGGTCGAGCGTCGTCGCGAATTTTTCCGGCTGGTCGAACATGACGAAGTGACGGGCCGGCGACACGGACAACACCTCGAGCTTTTCGACGCCGCTGAGCAGCATGCGGTAGTAGTGAGTCTTCATGGCCTCGTCGACATTCATCGCGGCGAAGTCCGGGGCATGGAAGGGCGAGATCTCGACCACGGGCACCTTGATCGAGGCGAGCTTCGGGCGCAGGTCCAGCAGCAGTAGCTGGGCTGCGAAGTCGGCCACGGCTTTCGGATCGCTGCGGCTGGAGAGTTCGGCGATCTTCGTCGCCGTCGCTTCGTCGATCGCGCCTACGTGCTTCATGTAGATCTGCTGGTACGCGACGAACTGTTCGGGCGTCTGACTTTCGAGTTGCGCACGTGCGCCCTGGGCGAGGACGCTGCGATCCGGGCCGATATGCTCGGTACCGGGGAAAACCGGCAGTCCATCGACAGCGATGACGCCGGCAATCAGGCCGGAATGTTCGGTCGCGAAGGCCATGCCCAGTGTGCCGCCCATGCTGTGCCCGATGAGCACGGGTCGTTCGAGATGCCTGTCGCCGATGAGCTTGCGCAGATCCTGTGCGAGAGAGTCGAGCGTGGTGCCGGCAATCGCCGGACGTCCGTCGAAGCCCGGCACCGACACCACGTACACCGTGTACGTCCTGGCGAGGCGTTCGGCATCGCTCTGCCACGCCCAAGTGCCGCTCGCGAGGCCAGGGATGAAAATCAGCGGCGGGCCTTTCGTGCTCCGTTGTTCGACGCGCAAGGCGCCGGAGTCGAAGGACGCTACGGCGGACTCCTCGCTGGCGGAGAGTGCCGGCGTGAAGAAGGCGAGGGCGCAGGCGACGCCCGCAAGAATCGCGGCTCTCATGGGTTACTCCGTCAGAAAGATTTTTTCGATCGGCTTGCCGAACAGCTTCGCGATGGCGAAGGCGAGCGGCAGGCTGGGGTCGTAGCGTCCCGTCTCTATTGCGTTGATGGTCTGGCGCGAGACTTCCAGCCTGTCGGCCAGATCGCCCTGACTCCAGCCGCGGGCGGCGCGCAGATCGCGCACCAGGTTTTTCATCGCGACACCAGGCAACGCCACACCGTCGCCAGCATCCACGTTGCGCCCATCACGCCCCACACCCAGAACATGCTGAGCTTCGGGAAGCCCGCCGATTCGAGGAAGCCATAGGTCATGGCGAGGCCGGCGGTCACGGCGCCGGCAACGGCGAAACTCTCGAGACTGCGCAGACGCATGAACTCGTCCATGCGCTGGAAATGCCGGGCAATGGCCCACACGGCAAGCATCACGGGGATGACAGGGATGATCAGCAGCGCAGTGCGCAAGGTGCCGGGATCCATGGACTTGGCGAGACGGAGGGAGACGAACAGAGCGCCCAGATAGATCGCCAGGCTGGCGCCCAGTTCGAGGCGGTATTTGCGGGTGGCTTCCTGTTCGAGCATTGCGGTTCTCCGTGCGGGGGTCTGTAAAGCGTCCTTTACAGGGTACTCGCGAAGAACCGCTTGTCAAGGTTCCTTTACATCGAATCTGGAGAACTTCGCTCGGCAGCGATCGATCGTTGGCTCATCGGGCGGCGGGGCGGCTACGATGCCCTTCGTTTGCAGAGCGCCAGCACCGCTCATGACTCTCTGTGTGATGCGGCTCACCACGCGATCATGGAGCTCCCTGGATGAAGTTTCTGCCTCTCATCTGGTCTGGTCTCATACGCAAGCCTGTTCGATCCGTGCTGACCCTGCTCTCCGTGATGGTGGCCTTCATCCTGTTTGGACTGCTGCAAGGCATAAACGCCGGCTTCCATGCGGCCGTCGAGGCAGCGCAACTGGACCGACTGTTCAGTGAGCCGCGGGTCCCCGGCGGCAACCCGATGCCGGTGTCGGCTGCCGAGAAGATCCTCGCAGTTCCTGGCGTAGCAGGCGCGGCCGGGCGCACGGTGTTCCTGGGCTACTACCAGAATCCGCGAAACCGCATGTTCGCATTGGCTACTTCGGTGGAGAGCTATCTCGCCGTACGCCGGGACTATGCGATGGCGCCGCAGTATGTCGCCGCCATGAAGAACAATCGGGCGGGTATCGCCATGACACCGGCGTTGCGCGATCGCCTGCAACTCAAGCTCGGCGACAAAGTGCCTCTCCATTCGGCGATTGCCCGCAAGGATGGCAATCCGGTGTGGACGTTCGAGCTGGTTGCGATCCTCGATGACGTCGATCGCCCGGGCCAGAAGTCGATGGCGCTGGTGAACTACGATTACTTCGACGAAACGCGGCTGCTCAACAGCGACACGTTCGACGTCATCATCGTCCAGATCGCGGATCCCACCCGGTCGGTGCAGGTGGCCAGGCTGATCGATGCTTTGTTCGCCAACTCGCCGGCAGAGACGCGCACCTACAGTGAACAGCAGGAGGCCGAAGTAGCCCTCCAGCGATTCGGCGATTTCCAGTTCTTCACCAATGCGATCTGTGGCGCTGTGTTCTTCGCATTGCTGTTCATCACCGCCAACACGATGATCCAGTCGGGACGGGAGCGGGTGCCGGAGTTCGCTGTCCTGAAAACCCTGGGATTCTCCAACGTCGGTGTGCTCTCGATCGTTGTGGCCGAGGCAACGCTGCTGTGCGGAGTTGCGGCGGTCCTGGGATTGGGAATCGCCGCCGTGCTCTTTCCTCGGCTCAAGAGCTTCATCGGATTGCAGCACTTCCATTGGCAGGTGGCGGCCGCAGGAATGGGTGTAGCCGTGATTCTGGCGCTGATCAGCGCCGCGCTACCGGCAATGCGAGCCCGGCGACTGCGCATCGTGGAGGCGCTACGTCGATGAGCACTGCAGTTCGACAGATTGCCGCGCTTACTGCCGTCAGCCTGCTGGGCATGCGGCAGCGTCTCGGTTCCATCCTCGCGGTCATCATCGGCATGACTGGTGTGGTTGCGGTTCTCATATCCGTCCTTGCGCTTTCCGCGGGCTTCACTCGCACGGTTGCTGGAACCGTTCGCGACGACCGCTTGGTCGTTCTCAGCAGTGGGAGCGATTCGCAGGCAAGCAGCAACCTGTCGCGCGAGGCGGTCAATACCATCTTCGACAGTCCGGGGATCCGGCGGGATTCCAGCGGTCATCCCATCGCATCTGCCGAGAAGGTTCTGACCGCAGTTGTTGCGAGTAGAAGCGACGGCAAGGATGCGTATATCGCCGTGCGGGGAGTCGGGCCACGAAGTTCAGCATTGAGACCGGAAATCAAGCTCGTTGCGGGACGCTGGTTCAGGCCGGCAGTGCATGAGGTCGCGGTGGGACTCACAGCGCAGAAGCGCTTCGCGGGACTGGCAATCGGCAATCGCATCGTGCTGCGTGACGGCGAATGGACCGTGGTCGGCACGTTTGAAAGCGAGGGCAGCTCCGACGAATCGGGACTGCTCGCGGACGCGGAAACGCTGATTGCCGCGTATCAATCGAACGGCTTCTCAACCGTGGTGGCGCAGCTGAAGAGCCCCGATGAGTTTCGGCATTTCAAAGACGCGCTGACCAGCAACCCGATGCTCGAAGTCGACGTTCTGCGAGAAGCTGACTATGTCGCAGTGACGTCCCGTTCCATGCATCGACTGCTCAATCTGATCGCTTACTTCATCGGGACGATCATGGCCATCGGCGCGCTCGTCGGCGCTCTCAATACGATGTACTCCGCCGTCATCGATCGTTCGACCGAAATCGCGACATTGCGTGCGCTCGGATTCCTGCCGGGCGCAGTGGCCACGGCCGTCGTGCTGGAAGCGCTGCTGCTGGCGCTACTGGGCGCCGGCGCAGGAGTGATGCTGGCTTACAGTCTGTTCGATGGCAGCTCGGTCAACACGATCAGCAGCGCCATGGGCGGGTCGCAGGTCGTCTATCAGCTCGCGATCACTGGTGATCTGGTCGCGATCAGTGTCGTCGTCGCGTCCGTTGTCGGACTTGCCGGCGGGCTGCTGCCGGCCGTTCGCGCAGCCCGGATGCCGATCGTCAGCGCCTTGAGGGCGGACTGACGTCGGCTTGCCGTGCGTTGCAGGTCACGGCCATGTGGCCGTGACCTGCGGGTCTGCGATACCCGCTCAGCACGGCAGGAACGTGAACGCGAGCGTCCCCATGACGAACCAGATGGCCGCGAAGATCAGGCGATAGCCGAACATCAGACGGAAGTCGACGCGCGCGATGCTCGCGCCGACGACGGCCCAGAACGGCGTCAGCAGGTTGCCCATGTGATCGCCGACGCTGAGCGCGAGCAGGCCACGCTGTGCGGAGTGGCCTACCGACTCCGCCGCCTGCACCGTCACGAAACCCTGAATGAGCCACTGGCCGCCGCTCGTCGGAATGAAGAACGACACGACCGCGCTGATCACGACGATCAGCACCGGGAACGTGTACGGCGTCATGATCGGATCGAACATCGATACGATGTGCTCGCCCACCGGCGTGAACTGGATCAGGCCCGCGACACCGGCATAGAGGTGGTAGAGCAGGACGATCGGCCAGGCGAGCCCGACGGCCTCGCGCAACGCGCGAGTAAAGCGCGCGATGTTCCGATGCAGGATGAGGCCGGCCGTCAGCACGATCGTGTTCATCGAGTTGATGTCGAGCGACAGTTCCTTCACGAAGAAATGCGTGTACAGCCAGGCGAACAGCATCAGCACCAGCGGCACGATCACGAGCGGGCTGTTCTCCATCCGCATGGCGAACGTGCGCTCGTGCGGCGGTATCTCTTCTTCAACTTCTTCGGCGACGCTCGCGTGCGCGTCCTGGAATTCGGAAATCGGCCTGACGTTCTTCGGCATCAGCACGATGCCCGCGATCGTCACGACGATCAGGAAGGAGATCACGAGAATGATGGTGGCCGGCGCCCAGATCGTGGTGCTGAGCGGCATGATGCCGGTCGTCTCTTCCAGGAAATGCCCGGGTGTCGCCATGAGCAGCGGCGCGCTGCCCGACAGGCCGAACTGCCAGACCGCACCCGCGCCCGCCAGCGCGCCCATCAGGAACAGGAAGTCGATCTTCAGGCCTTTCGCCTCGGCGTTCCTGCAGAAATGGATCGCCACCAGCGGCGCCAGCGCGATCGACAGGCCCCAGTTCATGTAGGCGATCACGGCCGAGGTCAGCACCGAACCGGCCACGACCTGCGGCACCGTCCGCGGCAGCTGCGAGAGCCGGATGATGGTGCGTTTGAAGAAGGGCGTGGAGCCCAGAATCAGGCTCAGGACGAGAATCAGCGTCATCTGCATCGTGAAGGCAAGCAGATTCCACAGGCCGTCGTAGTAGGCGTTCATCGTATCGGCGAGGGAGGTGCCGATGCCCAACGACATCGCGACAAGGATGATCAGGAGCAGGATCGACGTCGTGATCGCGTCTGGAACGACACGCTCCATGACGGCCGCGAGCCTTTCGACCCACGCCATTTTTTCTTTGCCCGCGGATGCATTCACCGGTTTTTCGTTCGCTGCCACAGGATCCTCAATTTCATGAAGGCTGATGAGAGGCGCGTCATTGTCGTTGTCGGATCGACGCGGCCGCGATCATACACGCGGACGTCGAAGAGGCGCCCGCTGCTTCGTCACGTCGCCGGGTTACACTGGCGACATGCCCATCACCAGTGCGAAAAAGCGCGCGACGCCTCGCCGTACGCTCGCGCAGATTTCTGTCCGCAAACCGAGTGCGACGAGCGCAGAACTCTGGCCGTCGGACGGCGTGATCTTCGACCGGAACTGCACACTCTGTCCGCGGCTTGCGCAGTTCCTGGCGCAGGGACGCAAGGAATATCCGGACTACTATTGCCTGCCGGTGCCGCCTTTCGGCGACCCCAAGGCGAAGTTCATCATCGTTGGACTGGCGCCGGGATTTCATGGCGCCAATGCCACGGGCCGTCCATTCACGGGCGATCACGCGGGGCTGCTGCTGTATCGCACGCTGCACAAGTTCGGCTTTGCGAGCCGGCCAGAATCGATTGCGGCGGACGATGGACTGAAGCTCATCAATTGCCGCATCACCAATTCAGTGAAATGCGTGCCGCCGGAGAACAAGCCGCTGCCGGCCGAGATCCGCACCTGTCTGCGCTACATCAAGGCGGAGCTGGCGCGTGTGGCGGACGGAACAGTGCTGATGGCGATGGGTTCGATCGGGCACAACGCGGCGCTGAACGCGCTCGGGCTGAAGCCGTCGGCGTTCAAGTTTGCGCACGCGGCGGAGCACGCCCTGCCGCGCGGCATGACGCTGATCGATTCCTATCACTGCAGCCGCTACAACACCCAGACGCGCCGTCTGACCGAGGAAATGTTCGACGCCGTGTTCGCGCGTGCCGCCGAGCTGGTCAGGGAAGGCGTGTAAGATGGCGCTTTCCTTACTGTGGGGCCGGCTTCAGCCGGCCTTCAAAGAGTCAGGCTGAAGCCTGACCTGCAGCAGAGAAGGCGCTATGCAGTGCCATTGAACTCCACACCTTATACCTTCCGCTTCCCTTGCCCGACTTCGATTCCAAACCGTTCCTCGCCAACGTCAGCCAGCGGCCCGGCGTGTACCGGATGCTCGCGGCCGATGGCGAGGTGCTGTACGTCGGCAAGGCGCGCAATCTCAGGAATCGCCTGACGACGTACTTCGTCGGCAAGGCGCAGACGGCCAAGACCATGGCAATGGTCAGCCAGATCGCCAATGTCGAAGTCACCGTGACGGGCTCGGAAACCGAGGCGCTGCTGCTCGAATACAACCTGATCAAGCAGCACAAGCCGCGCTACAACGTCGCGCTGCGCGACGACAAGAGCTTCCCTTATCTCTACATCTCCACCGATCACGACTATCCGCGCATCAGCTTCTATCGCGGCAGCCGCAGCCGGATGCCGGGGAAGTTCTTCGGGCCGTATCCGAATGCCCGCGCCACGCGTGAAACGCTGCTGCTGTTGCAGAAGCTGTTCCTGCTGCGGCCGTGCAGCGATTCGTTCTTCTCGAACCGCTCGCGGCCGTGCCTGCAGTACCAGATCAAGCGCTGCTCCGGCCCGTGCGTGGAACTGATCTCCCGGCAGGACTACGCGCAGGACGTCAGCGATGCGATGAAGGTGCTGGAAGGCCGGGGTGCCGAACTGCTCGAAGACCTGGCGCAACGCATGGAGCAGGCGTCGCAGCAGCTGGAGTTCGAACGGGCGGCGCGATTGCGCGATCAGATCCACGGCATCAAGGCGATTCATTCGACCCAGGCCGTCACCCGCAACGCGGAGCACGACATCGACGCGGTCGCGCTGGTGTCGAACGCCGGCGAGCATTGCGTCTCGATCGTGTTCGTGCGCGGCGGGCGCAATCTCGGCAGCAACAATTTTTTTCCGCGCGCCGGTCTGGCAGAGGCGGGCGAACTGCTCTCGGGATTTCTCGTGCAGTACTACCTCGCACGCGAAGCCCCCGACGAGATTCTCATCAGCGAACCCATCGAAGACGCCGATGTGCTGGAGGCGACGCTGTCGGAAAAGCTGGGACGCACCGTGCGCATCCGCAGCAGCGTTCGCGGCGTGCGTGCGCGCTGGCTCGACATGGCGCGTACCAATGCGGACGTCGGTCTCAAGATGCGTCAGGCCACGGAAGCGACCACTGCCGAGCAGTTGCAGGAAATCGCCACGGCGCTGGGTCTGCCCGCGCTGCCGGCGCGTATCGAATGCTTCGACATCAGTCATACGATGGGCGAGAGGACCGTGGCGTCCTGCGTCGTGTTCGGTCCGGCGGGCCCGCTCAAGTCGGACTATCGGCGCTTCAACATCGACGGTATCGAGCCGGGCGACGACTATGGCGCCATGCGGCAGGCGCTCAGCCGTCGCTATGCGCGAATCAAGAAAGGCGACGTGCCGATGCCGGATCTGCTGCTCATCGACGGCGGACCGGGTCAGCTGGCCCAGGCGATTGCAGTGCTCGATGAGCTGGAAATCGCGGGCATTGCCGTGGTCGGCGTGGCGAAGGGGGCCGACCGTCGTCCCGGGCAGGAGCGGCTTTTCTTGGCCCATCAGGAGCTGCCCACTATACTGCCGCCAGACTCTTCCGCCCTGCATCTGATCCAGAGAATCCGTGACGAGGCCCATCGTTTTGCCATTGCCGGTCATCGTCATCGACGCGCCAAGGCACGCAGGGAATCCATTCTCGAAACCGTTCCCGGGCTCGGGCCGCGCAAGCGCCGTGAACTGCTGCGGCAGTTCGGTGGATTGCAGGGCATTTCGCGCGCCGGCATCGAAGACCTCGAGAAAGTGCACGGCATCAGTCGCAAGCTCGCACAATCGATCTACGACACGTTGCACGTGGCAGGTTGAGGCGGTGTCGCCGTGAGCTTTCCCATCGCCAATGTGCTGACGTTCGCGCGGATCGTGATGATTCCGCTCGTGGTCGTGCTGTTCTACCTGCCGTATGGCTGGTCCGATCCGACGGCCGCCTGCGTCTTCATTCTTGCGGCCATCACCGATTCGCTCGATGGCTACCTCGCGCGGCGTCTCGGACAGACCTCGGCGCTCGGCGCGTTTCTGGATCCGGTCGCAGACAAGCTGATGGTCGTTACCGCGCTCATCCTGCTGGTGAGCCACGATCCGCCGCACCTGAAACTGATCCGCTTCGATCCGCACCTGCTCATCACGTTGACGGCTGCAGTGATCGTCGGCCGGGAGATCACCATCTCGGCACTGCGCGAATGGATGGCGGAGCTGGGTGCGCGCGGCAAGGTGGCGGTGTCTTCGCTCGGCAAGCTCAAGACCATCTTCCAGATGACGGGGCTGTCGATGATGCTGTTTCGCAGCGACGTCTGGTTCATCCCCGCGTTCGAACTCGGCGTGTATTGCCTGGTGGCGGCGGCCGTGCTGACGCTGTGGTCGATGGTGGTCTATCTGCGGGCGGCGTGGCCGGCGCTGAGCGATTCGCAGCCGCGGTGAGATGCGGATTTCCAGATTGCCGCACGGTCTCCGATCTTTACCTTGACAGTGCAGCTTGCCGCCCTAGAATAGCCGCCGCTTCAAGCGACCTGCGGGAATAGCTCAGTTGGTAGAGCGCAACCTTGCCAAGGTTGAGGTCGGGAGTTCGAGCCTCCTTTCCCGCTCCAGATTCTCAGCAAACCCCGGATCACCCACCCGGGGTTTTGCGCTTCTGGGGTCCTCATCGGCGTGGCGCCGTGGCGGAGTGGTTACGCAGCGGTCTGCAAAACCGCGTACGCCGGTTCAATTCCGGCCGGCGCCTCCATCGCAAGTCTGACGATATCGGAACCGGCCAGACACGCCGGCTACTGGCGCATCGCCTGTTCGGCAGCGCGCACCAGGAATCCCGAGCGAGTGTCGCCATGCTTCTGCGCGTACTCATCGATGCGTCGCAGAATTCGGGCCGGCACGGTGATGTTGATCTTCTCTGCGGGCCCGAAGTACTTCTCGATCGGCACCTCGACGATTCCCCAGGTCCAGCCTTTGAACTGAGGATCGGCCTGCCAGTCGCTGAGCGATCTCGTCACAGGCACATCGCCGTTGCTCTCGGCAATGATCTCGCAATGAGTCTCGATGGCTTCGCGAGCGTTGTCGAACGCTTCCTCTACGGTGTCGCCTGCGCTGAAGCAGCCGGGCAGATCCGGCACAACGACGCCGAACGCGGTTTTCTTCGTTCCCGTCTCGATTGCGATGGCAAATTTCATCTGGCTTTACCTCATCGGGGCGGGCGGGTCACTTCAGGCCTGCCTGCTTCAGGATCTTGTGTATCAGCCCTTTGCCGAGATCCTTCTTCGGATGAGGCACGGTCAGGTGTCCTGGCCGCGCTGGATGCTGGAACACGTGATGGCTGCCATGAATCGAGCGTAAAACCCAGCCCGCATCCTGCAGCTTTTTGATGAGTTCCACGCTTTTCATTGGTGGGTATAGTACCTACCGATCAACGTCCATTGTCAACACAGCTCATCGACCGACATTCATTGGCTGGTGGCGGTGACCGGAATCGAACCGGTACGACTTGCGTCGGCAAATTTTAAGTCTGCTGCGTCTACCAATTCCGCCACACCGCCGCTGCGTCCGTTCTCGCGCGGCGCGGATTCTACCCGGCGCAGTGCGAGGCCGCATCGGCCCGGGGGCGGCAGGTCCATCTGCTAGACTGCGCCGCGTTTTTTGTTCCGCGCCGACGATTCCAACGATCAGGTATTCACACGCCGGCATGCTGAGCCCTCTCGAGTCCAACGATGCGCGATTCGAAATCCACGAACTGCACCTGTGGCGCGGCGACCGTCATCTGCTTCGCGGCGTTTCCCTTGCATTGAAAAACGGCGAACTGTTGCAGATCACCGGACCGAACGGCGTCGGCAAGACCAGTCTGTTGCGGTGTGCGGCGGGACTGCTGCCGTTCGAGTCGGGCGAGATCCGCTGGGGCGGGCAGAGCGTGACGGCGGATCGCGACGGATACCACCAGCAGCTCGCCTATCTCGCTCACATCAATGCCCTCAAGGCGGACCTCAGCGCGCTGGAGAATCTTCAGTTTGGCGTCGGCATCCGGCATTCGCTCACCACGGAACAGGCGCACGCAGCGCTGCAGCGATTGCAGATTCCGCATTGCGCCGAACTGCCGGTGCGTGCCCTGTCGGCGGGACAGAAGCGGCGTGTCGCCATCGCGCGAATCGTGCTGAGTGCCGCGCCGCTGTGGATACTGGATGAGCCGATCACCAATCTCGATGCGGCCGGCATCGAGCTGTTCCAGCAGGTGATGAGTGAACACCTGGAAGCGGGCGGAATGATCCTCACGGCGGCGCATCAGTTGCTGCTGCAGGGCCGTCCGGGCGTCGACACCGTGGAGCTGCATTGATGCCGACGGGCGCGCTGCAACTCATGGGACTGGTCGTGCGGCGCGATCTGCGGCTCGCCGTTCGCCACTGGGACCAGGTGATCCAGCCGCTGGTGTTTTTCATGATCGTGACGACGCTGTTTCCGCTCGCAGTGAGCCCGTCGCTTGATGAGTTGCGACGGATTGCGCCGGGCGTGGTGTGGGTCGCGGCCATGCTGGCCTCGCTGCTGGCGCTCGAATCGCTGTTCCGTCCGGACGTCGAGGACGGAACCATGGAGCAGTGGACGCTGTCTGGACAGCCGTTGTCGCTCATGTTGCTGGCGAAGACGCTGACTCACTGGGTGCTGGCGGGACTGCCCATCGTGGTGATGGCGCCGCTGGTCGGTTATTCGCTGGGCCTGCCGGAACAGGCCTGGCCGGTGCTGATCGGTTCGCTCGCCCTGGGTACCGGAGCGTTGAGCGTGCTCGGTGCGATCGGCGCGGCGCTGACAGTGAGCGTGCGACGCGGCAGCGTGCTGCTGGCGTTGCTGGTGCTGCCGCTGGAAGTGCCGATCCTGATCTTCGGCGCCCGCGCCGTGGATCTGGCGATGCACGGCGAGTCGGCGGCTGGTCCGCTAAACTTGCTGGCCGCCGCGCTGGTGCTGTTCGTGAGTCTCGGTCCGGCAGCGATGGCAGCAGCCATGCGAATCAGTGTGGAGTCATGAATACCCAAAAAATGACGACGGAGGCACGCACGACGGGCGAGAACCCGCGACCGGCTTCGCGCTGGCTGTGGTTCTTTCAGCTCGCCTCGCCGCCGCATGCCTACCGTCTGCTGGCGCTGTGGCGTCCATGGCTGTTCTGGCCTGCCGTCGTATTGATGGCGATCGGCGTCTATGGCGGATTGGTGCTGGCGCCACCGGATTACCAGCAGAAGGATGCGTTCCGCATCATCTACGTGCACGTGCCCAGCGCGATCCTGTCGTTGACCGTCTACGTCATGATGGCGGTCGCCGCAGCCATCGGCGTCATCTGGCGCATGAAGCTGGCGCACGCAGTTGCCGCGGCCTGCGCTCCCATCGGCGCCTGGTTCACGGTGCTCGCGCTGGTCACGGGCTCGGTCTGGGGCAAGCCCATGTGGGGCACCTGGTGGGAATGGGATCCGCGCCTGACCTCGGAGCTGATCCTGCTGTTCCTTTATCTCGGTTACATGGCGCTGCGGAGTTCCTTCGACGACCTCCAGCGTGCCGATCGCGCCAGCGCCATCCTCGCCATCGTCGGCGTGGTGAATGTCCCCATCGTCAAATACTCCGTCGTCTGGTGGAACAGCCTGCACCAGGGGCCCAGCCTCTCGGTGACCCAGCTGGACAAGCCCGCCATCGCCGGATCGATGGTGTGGCCGCTGCTGCTGCTGATCCTGGCATTTGTGCTCTACTTCGGCGCCGTGCTCTGTACGCGGGTACGCACCGAGATCCTGCAGCGGGAGCGAAACACTGCCTGGCTCAATGAAGGCGGTCTGTAATCATGAACTTAGCTGATTTTCTTCACATGGGCGGTTACGCGGCGTACGTGTGGCCCTGCTACCTGCTGACCGCCGCGGTGCTGATCGGGATGGAATGGATCAGCCAGCGTCGGCTGAAGGCCGCGCAACTGCTTGCCCGGCGACGTGCACAGGCGGCGGGGAGCCAGGCATGACGGCCCGCCAGCGTCGCATGCTGCTGGTGGCACTCATGGTGATCGGCGTGGGCGCCGCCGCGGCCTTTGCCCTCAGCGCCTTCCAGGACAATCTTCTCTACTTCTATTCCCCATCGGACGTGACCGCCGGCAAGGCGCCGGCCGATCGCACCTTCCGCGTCGGCGGGATGGTGACCGAGGGCAGTTTTCACCGGCCGACCGGCAGCATGGAAGCGACGTTCGTCCTCACGGACTATTCGCACAACGTGACCGTCCGCTACAGCGGCGTGCTGCCCGACCTGTTCCGCGAAGGCCAGGGCATCGTGGCCCGCGGCAAGCTCGACCCGGACGGCCGTTTCGTGGCCGAGGAAGTGCTGGCGAAGCACGACGAGAACTACATGCCCCCCGACGTCGCTGACAGCCTGAAGAAGCAGCATCAGGACGCGGTCCGGAAGTCCCAACCCGCGACCTGAGCAATCCATCATGACCGTCGAGCTGGGCCACTTCGCGCTGATCCTCGCGTTCTGTCTGACGCTGCCGCAGGCGTTCTTCGGCCTCGCCGGCGCCGCGTGGCGCAAGCCGCACTGGATGGCGCTGACCCGCAACGCAGTCGTCGGACATTTCGTGCTGACGGCCATCGCCTTCGTCTGCCTGATGCGGGCGTTCTATCTGAACGACTTCTCCGTGCTGTATGTCGCGCAGAACTCGAACTCCGAGCTGCCGACGATGTATCGCCTGGCCGCGACCTGGGGCGCGCACGAAGGATCACTGCTGCTGTGGCTGCTGGTACAGGCAACGTGGACGCTCGCGGTGGCGGCTTTCAGTCGCTCGATTCCCGAAGTCGTGACGAGTCGCGTGCTCGGCGTGCTGGGTTTGATCAGTGCCGGGTTCGCGCTCTTCATTCTGACGACCTCCAGTCCGTTCGAGCGGCTGTGGCCGGCGGCACTCGACGGTCGCGACCTGAATCCGCTGCTGCAGGATCCCGGACTCATCATCCATCCGCCGATGCAGTACACGGGCTACATCGGCCTGTCGGTGCCGTTCGCGTTCGCGATTGCGGCGATGCTCGAAGGCAAGCTCGATTCGGTGTGGGCGCGCTGGGTGCGGCCGTGGACGAATGTCGCCTGGGTGTTCCTCACGTGCGGCATCACGCTCGGCAGCTGGTGGGCGTACTACGAACTCGGCTGGGGCGGCTGGTGGTTCTGGGACGCGGTGGAGAACGCTTCGTTCATGCCGTGGCTCATCGCGACGGCGCTGATTCATTCCCTCGCCGTCACGGAGAAGCGTGGGCTGTTCAAGAGCTGGACGCTGCTGCTGTCGATCACCGCATTCTCGCTGTCGGTGCTCGGTACGTTCCTGGTTCGCTCGGGCGTGGTCGAATCGGTGCACGCCTTCGCGAGCGATCCGACGCGCGGCCTGTTCATCCTGACGTTCCTGGCGGTGTGCTCGGGTTCCGCGCTGGCGCTGTATGCGTGGCGCGCGCCGCTGTTTCGCACTGACACGGGATTCGCGCCCGTATCGCGCGAAAGCGTCCTGCTCATCAACAACGTGCTGCTGGTGGGTGCGACGCTGCTGATCCTGCTGGGCACGCTGTATCCGATGTTTCTCGATGCACTGGATCTCGGAAAGATTTCCGTCGGGCCGCCGTACTTCAACATCGCGTTCCTGATTCCCATGCTGCCGATGCTGCTGCTGCTGGCGCCGGGAATGCACGCCGGCTGGAAGCGCGCCAGCTACGAGCGCACCGGCCGAACGCTCGTCCTGCTGCTCGGTGTCGCCATCGTTGCGGGCCTCGTGCTGTCGCTGGCGGTTTACGGATGGCATTCGGTGATGACGACGGTCGGATTTGCACTGGCCGTGTGGATCGGACTTGCAGCGCTGATGGATCCGGTGTCGCGGCTGATCAGGAAGCAATCGTTGTCCGCCAGCATCGTCGGCATGAGCGTGGCGCATCTCGGGCTCGCGCTGTTCGTGCTCGGCGTCGCCACGACCGAGTCCTATCGCAGCGAAACCGATCTCAGCCTGCGCCCCGGGCAGACCGCGGAACTCTCCGGTTTCCAGTTCACGATGACTAAGCTCGGCGAAGTCGCCGGCCCGAACTACGATGCCATCGAGAGTGAAATCCGCGTGACGCGCGACGGTGAAGAAATCGCCGTCCTGCATCCGCAGAAGCGCACTTATCGCGTGCAGAAGAATCCGATGACGGAAGCCGGCATCGACTCGCGCTGGACCCGGCACCTGCTCGTGTCGATGGGTTCGCCGCTCGGCGACGGCGCCTGGAGCCTGCGGCTGCAGTACAAGCCGATGGTGCAGTTCATCTGGTTTGGCGCATTCACGATGGCGCTCGGCGGACTGATTGCGGCGACGGATCGCCGTTACCGTTCGCGGGTGACTGCGGACGCCACCGTGTCGACGACCACCGGCGTCAAGGCGGCCTGACGATCATGTGGCGATACCTGATTCCGGTCGGTCTGCTGGCCGCGCTTCTCGCGTTCTTCTTCGTCGGGCTCGGGCGCGACAAGGAGACATTGCCGTCGCCGCTGATCGGCAAGCCGGCGCCGCAGTTTTCGTTGCCCAGCGTCGGCGGCAGCTCGCCCACGGTGTCGACCAGCGACTTCGCCGGTCGGCCCTACGTGCTCAACGTGTGGGCCACGTGGTGCGTAGGCTGTCGTCAGGAGCATGAAGCCTTGCTCGAAATCGCCAGCCGCGGCGAAGTACCCATCGTCGGACTCAACTGGAAGGACGACATGCAGCTCGCACTGCAGTGGCTGCAGCAGCTCGGCAATCCCTACGTCGCAACGGCCTTCGACGAAGAAGGGCGGGTGGCGATCGACTGGGGCGTGTACGGCGCGCCGGAGACCTTCCTGGTCGATGCGTCGGGCAAGGTGATTCACAAACACGTCGCGCCGATGACCGTCGAGATCTGGGAGCGCGAGTTCCTGCCGCTGCTGAAGGTGCGCGAATGAAAGCCTGTGTCGGGGTGATGATCCTGCTGCTCGCCGTGTCCGCGTCGCAGGCCATGGACACAGCGCCGGCCTTCGACGATCCGGCGCAGCAGGCGCGCTACGAACACCTCGCGCGCGAGTTGCGCTGTCTGCAATGCCGCAGTGAAACGATCGCCGATTCGAGTGTCTCGCTCGCCGCGGACCTGCGCCGGCAACTGCGTGAACTGATCGCCACGGGCAAGAGCGACGACGAGATCAAGACGTACATGACCGATCGCTACGGCGATTACATCCTCTATCGCCCGCCGGTGAAGTCCAACACCTGGCTGTTGTGGGCGGCGCCGGTGCTGCTCGTGCTCATCGGCATCATTGCCGCGTTCGTCGTCATCTCGCGCAAGTCGAAGCTGCCCGATGACGATCTGCCGGCCGATGACCGCGCACGCACCGGCATGGGTGAACCATGACGGCATTTGCGATCGTCTGTGCGGCCCTGCTGCTCGTGACGCTGGTCTGGACCACGCTGCCGCTATGGCGTCCGCGGCCGAGCGTCGATGCAACTGCGACTCGCAAGGAACGTCGCGTGTCGAGCGCGGTGGTCATACTCGCTGTGACCGGCCTGGCAGCCGTCATGTATGTCCAGCTCAGCAACTGGAACTGGCAGGCCGTCGAGACGGCCGGCGTCCAGAGTGCCGAAGTCGACCGGATGCTCGCGCAGCTCGAAGCGAAGCTGGCGGCGAATCCGCAGGACATCGAAGGCTGGATATTGCTGGGTCGTTCGTATTTCACGCTGGAGAAGTTCCCGCGGGCGGTCGAGGCGTACCAGCACGCTTACGACCTCAGCCGCGGCGAGAACGTCGACGCGACCATCGGTCTCGGCGAATCGCTGGCCATGCTCGATCAGGCATCGCTGGCCGGACGGGCAGGCGAACTCTTCAATGAGGCGCTGCGTCGCGCACCGAATCATCCGAAGGCGCTCTGGTATGGCGGCATCGCCGCGTTGCAGGCGGGCGATCTGAAACTCGGTCGCGATCGGCTGCAGAGGCTGCTGGCTCACGAACCGCCGCCGCAACTGCGCACGATCCTCGAACAGCAGATCCAGGATCTGAACGAACAGATCGGCGAAGCGGGAGAGGGCGGCGCAGCGACTGCGGCGACCCCTGCAGCAGCGACGCAGAAACACACGATCCAGGTCTCGGTCTCGATCGCTCCGGCCATCCAGCAGCAGCTCAAGGGAGCCACGCCGCTCTTCATCCTCGCGCGCGATCCTGCAGCAGCCGGTCCGCCGCTGGCCGTGCAGCGACGCAGTTCTGCCGAAGCGCCGCTGACGCTCGAACTGAGCGAGGCCGATGCCATGATGCCGACGCGGACCCTCGCTTCCGCTTCGCGCGTTCAGGTCGTCGCGCGCCTGTCCCTGTCCGGCGCGCCCCAGCAGCGCAGCGGCGATTTTTACGGGGAAGCCGACTATGAATTCGGCAAGGACACAGGCACATTGCAGATCGTGATCGATCGCACCGTTCCCTGAGCGTTTGACGGTTCCTGATGCCAGCCACTGAAAAGATTTCGTTCGCCGGCCCGCCATCGATGGTGCCGGCCTTCGTCCGCGTCTTCCTCAGCAAGAAGCCCTTCGTGGCGCCTGCAGGCGCCGTCGTGACGCCGATCGAACTCGAAGCGCGCCGCGTGCGGCTGTCGGAGAGTCACTTGCGCACGTATCGTGACGTGTGCGGCGTGCCGGCGGCTGCGCATCTGCCGCCTGCGTATCTGCACGCCGTGGCGATGCCGATGCACATGCAGTTGTTCATCGCGCGCGGCTTTCCGGTCAAGGTGCTGGGACTCATTCACCTGCGCAACACGATCCGCGTATTCAAGGCCATCGACACGCGTGCACCGCTGCGGCTGACCGTGCACTTCGACACGCTGCGGCTCACGGACGCGGGCCAGGAGTACGACTTCACGACCCGCTACGAACGCGACGGCGAACTGGTGTGGGAGGAAGTCAGCACCATGTTCGCGCGCGGCACGCAACCGACGAAGGTGGAGGGCGGCGGCGGCAAGCGCCCCTCCATCGAGCGCTCGAATCATCCGCAGGAAGGCACGCAGACGGACACGCTCGACATCGCCGAGAACACCGGCTGGCGTTATGCGCGCGTCTCCGGCGACTTCAATCCGATTCACCTGACGGCGCGCACGGCGGCGATGTATGGCTTCAAGCAGGCCGTCGCGCATGGCATGTGGTCGCTCGGTCGCTGCCTGGGTGCAGCGGCATCGCACCTGCCGCACGAGGGCATCCAGATCGACACGCAGTTCAAGCTGCCGGTGTATCTGCCGTCGCAGGCACTGGCGCGAACCTGGGCCGTCGACAGCGGCGTCGACATTGCGATGTGCACCATGCGCGGCGATCGCCTGCATCTGGCGATGCAAGTGCGCAGGCTGGGGTAAGGCTCATGGATCTTCTCACCGGCATCGAATCGCGCACCTCCGCGGCCAAGCTGATCGAACCTGCACCGACGCGCGAGCACATCGAACGCATCATCGGCGCCGGTGCGCGTGCGCCGGATCATGGTCGGCTGCGGCCCTGGCGTTTCGTGGTCCTGCAGGGAGAGGCCCGCCGCACACTCGCCGATGCGATGGCCGATCTGCTGCGGCGGAAGAATCCCGAGGCCACGGCCGAGGATCTGGATGGCGAGCGCCGCAAACCGATGCGCGCACCGACCATCGTCGTCGTGGCCGCACACATCACGAAGGGCAAGATTCCCGAAATCGAGCAGGTGCTGGCCGTGGGCGCAGCGGTCCAGAACATGATGCTGGCGGCGGGAGCGCTGGGGTACGGCGCAATGTGGAAGACCGGCGGCGCCGCGTACGATGCCGGCGTGAAGCAGGCGCTCGGGCTGGCGGCCGATGATCACATCGTCGCCTTCCTGTATCTCGGAACGACCGCCGTTGCCGGGCCGCTGGTGCCGGCACCGACCGAGGGCAGCGTTCGCTGGCTGTAGCTCCAGGGTCGGACCAGTTGTAGGTCAGGCTTCAGCCTGACTCCGCAGAGGCCGGCTAAAGCCGGCCCCACAGGCAGCAGCACGGATTCCACAATTACTGATTGATCGGCGCCGCCGTTGGCGCGCTACTAACGCCCGGGCGCAGGGAACCGACATCCCGGGTGGGCGGTTCATGGCCACGGAGGTGTGTCATGTGGCGCGTAGCGTTTCGCGGGCTGTGGGTTGCGATCACCGTCGCGGTCGTGGGCTGGTCGTTCCAGGTGCGGGCCGATGACCAGGCCGCCGACGACGCAGATTCCAGCAAGGCAACGCAGCTGACCTTCGACGATGCCCGATCCGCGCGCGTCCAGGGGCGGCTGGTCGGTAAGGACAAGCACGAGTACACATTCGATGCCCGCAAAGGGCAGAAAGTCGTCCTGGCCGTGTCGTCGGATCTGTCGCCCTGGATCGGTATCGATCTGCTGGCGCCGGTCTTCGCGAGCACGGTCAAGAACGCGCCGGCGATCTATACGAACTTCATCGATGGTACGACCCGCTGGGAGGGCGTGGTGCCGGGCAACGGCACCTACACGGTGCGGCTCGGGTTGCTGAGATCGCAGGCGCAGAAAGTCGGTCGGGTCGACTACGAACTGGATGTGAACATCAAGTGACGAAAAAAATTCCGGGTCTCGTTCTCGCCGCCTTCCTGCTCGCCGGTTGCGCTACCGATCCGATCGAAACTGCAGGCGATCTCGCCACCGTGCCGGCGTTCCGGACCTTCAAGGTGCAGGAGGAACGGCTGATCTTTCCCGAACAGATTCCGGAAGGTCAGCGTGATCGCATCGCCAGCGAACTGCGGGCCGCCGCCGTTGGCGCGTTGCAGGGCAGGGGGTATCGCGAAGTGACAGGCAGTGAGCCGGCCGATGTGCTGGTCGTGCTCGGTGCTGCTGCGCGCACGACGATGACCGAGGCGGTCGAAGAAGATCTGAGCAAGCACATCAATCCGGTGAATACCTCCGTATTCGATGCCAGCAGCGGCGATACACCCTCCGACGCGTCGGCTCCGCGTCCGCCGGGCATCGGTCGCGAGGGCGACCTGATTCTCTACATCCTCGATCCCGCGACCCAGCGTTCGTTGTGGAGAGCGAGTTCCAGCGGCGCGGCGAGCACGCCGGGCGAAGCTTTGCGCAAGGCGCGATCGGCCTATCGCAGCATGGTGAACAAGTTGCCGATGGCGGGCGGCTGAGTCGAACCCATGCTCCGGCCACTGCGCGTGCCGGTCTGCCTGTGTTTCGTACTGTGCCTGCCTGCGCCGTTGCACGCCCAGACGCAGCCGAACGTCGCCGAAACTGCGCTTGCCCAGGTCATCGCCGACCATGAGCGCCTCGATCGCATCCGCGATCCGCTGACCGCAGGGCAGGAAGGCGATATCGAAGCGCTGGCCCGTCTGCCGGACGTCCGGCCGGAAAGCGAACGCAAACTGCGCGAGGCATTCACGACGCTCGGGAAGCGCATCGCCGCCATCGATGCACGGCAGCTCTCCGCCGAATCGCGACTGAATCATGCATTGCTGCAGCGATCGGTCGACATCCTGATCGAGCAATACGGCTACGACCTGTCGCGCATCGCGTTCGAGAACGACAGCGGCTTTCACACGCTGGGCGACTACATCGGGCGGACGACAGTGATCGCATCGCGCGCCGACGCGGATGCCTGGATGTCGCGCCTGCAGGCGATGCCCGACTACTATCGCCAGAACATCGCCAACCTGCGCCGCGGCATCGGCACGAAACTGACGCAGCCGCGCATCGTGGTCGACCGCGTTCTCGACGTGGCGCGCCAGCAGGCTGCGGCAAACCCCGAAGATCATGTGCTGCTGACGCCGTTCGCGAAAATGCCGTCGAGCATTCCGCAGGCGACGCAGGCCGACTATCGTGATCGCGCCCTGCAGATCGTGCGCGATCAGGTGGTGCCGCAGCAGAAAGCCTTCGTCGACTTTCTCGCCCGTGAGTATCTGCCGGCGGCCCGCAAGCAGATCGGCTGGCGTTCCACGCCGAACGGCGAAACGACCTATCGTTTCCTGGTCCGCCGCGAAACGACCACGACCATGACGCCGGATGAAATCCATAAGCTCGGCCAGTCCGAAGTCGCGCGCATCCGCGAATTGATGGAGAAGACCATCGCGTCGACCGGCTTCAAGGGTACCTTCGCCGAATTCCTGCACATGCTGCGCACCGATCCGCGCTTCTATCCGAAGACGCCGCAGGAATTGCTGGAGAAAGCCAGCGAGATCGCCAAGCGTGCGGATGGCGGCCTGCCACCCTTGTTCGGCCGGTTGCCGCAGCTCACGTATGACGTGCGGCCCGTGCCGGCCGAGATGGCCGAAGGCTACACGACCGGCCGCTACTGGGGCGGCAGCATGAAGCTCGGTCAGCCGGGCGGATACATCGTGAATACATCGAAGCTCGACCAGCGGCCGCTGTACGAACTGCCGGCGCTGACCGTCCACGAAGCGGTGCCCGGTCATCATCTGCAGATCGCGCTCGCGCAGGAACTGGACGGCCTGCCGTATTTCCGCCGCAATCTCGGCCCGACGGCGTTCGTCGAAGGCTGGGGTCTCTATTCCGAATTTCTCGGTGAAGAGATGGGCATCTATCGCGATGCGTACGAAATGTTCGGCCGCTATTCCTACGAGATGTGGCGCGCCTGCCGGCTGGTCGCCGACACCGGCATTCACTGGCTCGGCTGGGACATCGAAAAGGCCCGCCGCTGTTTCATCGACAATTCGGCGCTGTCGCCGCACAACATCCAGACCGAACTCGAGCGCTACATTTCATGGCCGGGCCAGGCGCTGGGCTACAAGATCGGCGAACTGAAATTCCGCGCGCTGCGCAAGGAGGCGGAGAGTGCGCTGGGCGAGAAATTCAACGTGCGCCAGTTTCACGATCGGCTGCTGCTCGGCGGACCGCTGCCCATGGACGTGCTGGAAGTGCAGGTCCGCGAGTGGATCAAGGCACAGCAGCGTTCGTGACGGCGGACGGGTCCGGCTGCTGTGCAACCAGCGCCAGCACGGTGAGCCGCGGCGGACGGAGATTGCCGAAGGGTGAGCAGCGCAGATTGTTGCTGACGATCTGCACCGACAGGAGCGGCAGGATCGCACGCAGCAGTTGCTCGACGAGTTCGCAGTCCCCCGCGTCGAGGCGCATCGAACGGTTTCTCGAAAACGAAATCGTTTCCCATGAGGCCGGAAATCGCTCGAGGTCGGCCGCACCGGGAAGCGGTTCACCGCGTACGCGTGCCACGAGGCGCTGTTCGCTGCTGTACCCGGTCAGCGCGGCGACGTTTTCTTCGGTCGCGGCGACCGGCGATTCCAGCAGAACATCGAAACGCGCATTGCCGGACGAATCGTCGCAGGCATAACCGTGCAGCGTCAGCGTGTCGCGCGCGCCGAGCTCGGTGAGGATCGAGCGCAGTTTCTGGCGCAATGCACTGCAGGTATAGAACGTGCTGTAGCCGCGATACACGAAGGTGATCTGCTGCTTCTTCCAGACCGCCTCGATTTCCGCATTCTCCGGAGCGGCCAGCGCGCATGCGTGCACGCAGAGTGCGGTCGTGAACGCCGCCAGCAGTGCGAACCGTCCGATGATTCCCGTCCGCATGATCCCCGTCGGCATGATTCCCTGAGTGCGCATGCATCCTCCGATGCGCGAGCGACCGCTGATGGCGTCCGACCATAGACATCCGGGCGATCCATGCCCAGAACGCTTCGGTCAACGGCCTGCAAACGCCGGCAGAAGGCTGTCCGGGTCGAAGGACACGGAACGGGGAGCAAATGTTTCAGCGATCGGTGCGCAGTGTCCGGACGACGAACGCTGCCTTTGCCGGATGCAGCGGCATGTTGCCGGGCTGCAACGTCTACCCGCGATGCATACAAGCCCGCGGGTCATTCGCCTGCAGACCCGTGCGCCTTGCCTCGATCAAGGCCGATGGTTAGCCTAGCGACGGGGATTCAGCAGCCGCCGCCCTTCGTTGCAGGATGCGAACGTGGCGGGAAACCGACGGGGAGTGTCCTGAGTCATTCAATCCAAGCCATGCGTGCGGAGAGAACGGCGTGACCGCCGCGGTCGAACCTGCTGGCACTCTGGACACGGCGCTGGCGCATACGGCGCATCTTCTTCATCGCGACCCCGCACTGGCCGTCGAACAGGCCAGCGAAATCCTCAAGGTGGTGCCAGGTCATCCGCAGGCCATCCTGCTGCTGGGCATCGGCCAGCGGTTGCGCGGCGACGTGCCGGCAGCGCTCGCCGTCCTCACCGATCTCGCTGCCCATCAGCCGAATTCCGCACAGACTCAC
Source organism: uncultured Steroidobacter sp. (assembly GCA_937864115.1). GTDB lineage: Bacteria > Pseudomonadota > Gammaproteobacteria > Steroidobacterales > Steroidobacteraceae > Steroidobacter. Next base: position 30,300 of record CALMII010000006.1, read on the forward strand.
TACGAACTGGGACTCACGCTCGCCGCCGACGGGCAGGGCGATGCCGCAGTCGCCGCGCTGCGTCGCGCGCTGCAGCTCAAGCCGGATCTTCCCGATGCCTGGCGCGTGCTCGGCGATCACCTGCGTGCGCTCGACGATCCATCCGCTGCCGACGAGGCATACGCACAGCACATCCGTCACTCGACGCGCAATCCGCGCCTGCTGGAAGCCGCCGCGGCATTGTGCGAGAACCGCATCGCCGAAGCGGAAGCGCTGCTGCGCGACTATCTGAAGCAGACGCCGACGGATGTGCCGGCGATCCGGATGCTGGCGGAGGTGGCGGCGCGGCTGGGTCGTTACGCAGATGCGGAATCGCTGCTCGAACGGTGTCTCGAACTGGCGCCCGGCTTCGTTGCAGCACGACACAATCATGCCGTCGTCCTGCATCGCCAGAACAAGTCGCCTCAGGCGCTGATGGCCATCGACCAAGCGCTCGCCGCGGATCCGCGCAATCATGGCTATCGCAGTCTGAAGGCCGCGATCCTGAGCACACTCGGCGACTACGACGCAGCGATCGAACTCTATTCGCAAGTCGTCGATGCGTATCCGCGTCATGCCAAGGTCTGGATGAGCTTCGCGCATACGCTCAAGACGGCCGGCCGTCAGCAGGAGAGCATTGCCGGTTATCGCCGCTCCATCGAACTGGCCCCGCATCTGGGGGAGGCGTACTGGAGTCTGGCGAACCTCAAGACTTTCCGCTTTTCCGCCGCAGAGAGGGCGGCAATGCAGGCCCTGCTCGATCGCGACGACCTGTCGGCAGAGGACAGGTTTCATCTCCACTTTGCGCTCGGCAAGGCATGCGAGGACATGGGTGACCATGCGTCCTCGTTCCGGCACTACGATACCGGCAATCGCCAGCGGCGCGCGCTGATCCAGTATCGCGCCGACGACACGTCGGAGTACGTACGTCGCTGCCAGTCCGTCTTCACGGCCGATTTCTTCAACGAGCGTCGAGGCTGGGGCGCCCGGGAAGCCGATCCCGTTTTCATCGTCGGATTGCCGCGCGCCGGATCGACGCTGCTCGAACAGATTCTGGCGAGCCACCCGCTGGTCGAAGGAACGATGGAGCTGACCGATATCGTGTCGCTGGCGCGCGAGCTGGCCGATTCGCGATGGAAGGGTGCCGATTCCCGCTATCCGGAAGTGCTGGCGTCGCTCACGGCGGAGCAATGCGAGCAACTGGGACGACGTTATCTCGACCGCACGCGGATCTACCGCAAGCAGGGTCTGCCGTTCTTCATCGACAAGATGCCGAACAACTTTGCTCATGTCGGCCTGATCCATCTGATCCTGCCCAATGCCAGGATCATCGATGCGCGCCGGCATCCGCTCGGCTGCTGCTTCTCCGCGTTCAAGCAGCATTTCGCGCGTGGGCAGCATTTCACGTACGGGCTGGAGGATCTCGGCCGGTACTACCATGACTACGTAGAACTGATGGCGCACATCGACGGGGTGTTGCCTGGCCGCATTCACCGCGTCATCTACGAAGAGATGGTCGACGACACCGAGCTGCAGGTGCGGCGCCTGCTCGAGTACTGCGGACTGCCGTTCGATGAGCGCTGCCTGCGCTTCTACGAAAACGACCGCGCCGTACGTACCGCCAGCTCCGAACAGGTGCGACAGCCGATCTTCAAGGACGGTGTCGATCACTGGCGTCACTTCGACGCCTGGCTGGAGCCGCTCCGGCAAGCGCTCGGGCCGATGCTCGACAGCTATCCGGCGGTGCCGCCGTTCGAGCCGCATTGATGGAATGGAAGGGTTTGAAGCCACTACCCAGGGGATTCACATGACGCGCAGCAGATTGAGAAAGATGAGAAGACTGCAAACCGTCCGGCACGCCGTCACGACGCTGCCGCTGGCGGCCGCCGTGTTCGCGGTGAGCCACGCTGCATCGGCAGCGGAAGAAACGGGCAACGTCGTGCTGGAGAACGTGATCGTCACGGCGCAGAAACGCCAGGAGGATCTGCAGTCGGTCCCGGTCAGCGTGCAGGCCATGGGAACCGCGAAGCTGGAAGAGCTGCATGTGCAGGGCTTCGACGACTACGTCAAGTTCCTGCCCAGCGTCTCATTCACTTCCATCGGCCCGGGATTCGGTCTCGCCTACATGCGCGGCGTTGCCAGCGGCGAGAACAACAACCACTCCGGACCGCAGCCGACGGTGGGCATGTACCTCGACGAGCAGCCCATCACCACGATTCAGGGTGCTCTCGACGTTCACCTCTACGACATTGCACGCGTCGAAGCCCTCGCCGGACCGCAGGGCACGCTCTATGGCGCGAGTTCCGAGGCGGGAACGATCCGCATCATCACCAACAAGCCGGATCCCGACAAGTTCGCCGCGGGGTACGACCTCGAAGGCAGTTCGATCGAAGACGGCGGCAGCGGGTACGTAGCCGAAGGATTCGTGAATGTCCCGATCGGAACCTCGGCGGCAGTCCGGCTGGTGGGCTGGTATGACAACCAGCCCGGTTACATCGACAACGTCGCGACTCCCAGAACCTTCACGACGTCGGGCGAATGCGTCGTCAATTCCCCCTCGCCGCCGGCAGGCTGCGTATCGACACCTTTCCATGCCAAGAAAGATCAGAACGAGGTGGAGACCTATGGCGCAAGGGCCGCGCTGCGTATCGATCTCAACGACAACTGGACGATCACGCCGGCGCTGATGGCCCAGAAGCAGACGAGCGACGGCTCATTCGCGTACGCGAAGAATCTCGGCGACCTGAAAGTGGCCAAGTACTATCCCGAGACCAGCGAGGACAAGTTCATGCAGGCCGCGCTGACGGTCGAAGGCAGGATCGGAAATTTCGATCTGGTGTATGCCGGCGCATACCTGAAGCGCGACGACGTCGTGAACCAGGACTATTCCGACTATTCCTATTTCTACGATCTCGGCGGGTCCGGCGTGTACTGGACGGACGACGAGGGCGTGCCGCTGGGCGATCCGTCGCAATTCATTCACGGAACGGACGACTACAAACGCCAGAGCCACGAGATCCGGCTATCGTCGCCCTCGGACAATCGGCTGCGCTTCCTGGTGGGCGCGTTCTATCAGAAGCAGGAACACGAGATCTTCCAGAACTACCAGATCCGCGGCCTCGGCGTAGACACCAGCGTGAGCGGTTGGCCCGGCACGCTGTGGCTGACGCAGCAGAATCGCGTGGATGAGGACTACGCACTGTTCGGAGAGCTGAGTTTCGACGTCACGGAGCAGCTGACCCTCACGGGCGGCTTGCGAACATTCAAGACCGAGAGTTCCCTGAACGGCTTCTATGGCTTCTCCGAGAACTATGTCTATGGCGATACGTACGGCGAAGCTTTCTGCTTCTCGGCAGACCAGCTGCGCGACGCGCCATGTACCAACCTGGACGATACGGTCAGCGACAAAGACACGATTCCGCGCGTCAACGTCACCTACCGCATCGATGACGATCGCATGGTCTATGCGACGTATTCGCGCGGCTTCCGGCCAGGCGGCGTGAACCGCAACAACGATGTGCCGCGCTACAAGCCGGACTATCTCGACAACTATGAACTGGGCTGGAAGACCTCCTGGGCAGGCAACCGTTTCCGCCTCAATGGCGCGGTCTTCATGGAAGAGTGGAGCGATATCCAGTTCTCGTTCCTGCCGCCTTCCGGCGTGGGGCTCACCGTCATTCGCAACGCCGGCGATGCCGAGATCAGGGGTCTCGAAATTGATATGGCCTGGGCCGCTTCGGATGGGCTCACGCTCGGCGGTGGATTCACGTATCTCGATGCAGAGCTGACGGAGGACTACTTGCCGGATCCGGACGGACCTGCGACGGCGCCCAAGGGCACGCAGTTGCCAGTGACGCCGAAGTTCAAGGCGAACCTGACGGCGCGCTTCACGTTCCCCGTCGGCACCGGCGACGGTTTCTTCCAGGCCGCCGGCGTGTACAACGGCAGCAGCTGGTCGGATCTGCAGGAAGCGGATCGCGAGATCCTGGGCAAACAGGATTCCTACGCCATCGCCGATTTTTCTGCAGGCTTCCGGAAGAACAGTTATTCGTTCGAGCTGTTCATCAACAATGCTTTCGACGAGCGTGCCCAGCTGTACACGTTCGCCGCGTGCTCGACGGATGTATGCGGCGTGAATCCGTACATCGTGACGAGCCAGCCGCGCACGGTCGGACTGAAGTTCGGTCAGAAGTTCTGAGGAGTGAAGGCGGGTGGACACTGTCGTCCACCCGCTTCCGGCCGGCCGATCCGGCCAGGGGACCGCTCAGTGAACTACGTCGAAGTCGCCATCCCGTTCTTCATCCTGGCGATGGCGCTGGAATTTCTCTACGGCCGCTTCGCCGGCCGGCAGACCTATCGTCTCAACGACACCGTCAACAGCCTGCAGCTCGGCGTGCTGAGCCGGCTCGTCGATCTGCTCAAGCTCGGTTTCGCCGGCATCGTGTTCGGCGCGCTCGTGAAATGGCTGGGCGTGCCGCAGTGGTCGATGGACTCCGCGTGGCAATGGGTCGTCGCCTTCGTCGCCTATGATTTCTGCTACTACTGGAAACACCGCTTCGGTCACGAGTGGCGCATCCTGTGGGCCTCGCATGTCGCGCATCACCAGAGCGAGGAGTTCAATCTCAGCACCGCGCTGCGCCAGGCCGGCACGGATTACATCGGCTTCGTTTTCTACATTCCGCTGTTCCTCGCCGGCATTCCCGCAGCGGTGGTCGTGACCGTCGGCAGCCTCAATCTCATCTACCAGTTCTGGGTGCACACCGAGCACATCCGGCGGCTCGGCCCGCTCGAATGGATTCTGATCACGCCGTCGAATCATCGCGTGCATCACGCGCGCAATCCTCTGTATATCGACAGGAACTACGGCGGCGTCTTCATCCTGTGGGACCGCCTGTTCGGCACGTTCCAGGACGAACTTCCCGATGTGCCCTGCGAGTACGGCATCACGCACGGGCTCAAGAGCTGGAATCCGCTGTGGGCGAACGTGCATTTCTGGTGGGAAACCGCACGGATCGCCTGGCGCACGCGCCGCTGGCGCGACAAGCTGCGGATCTGGTTCATGCGTCCCGGCTGGTTTCCCGAGGACATTGCAGCGGAGTTCGAGGCGAAATATGCCAACGCCGCACCGCCGGGCAAGTTCGATCCGCCCGCCGCCGGATTCAGCAAGGGCTACGTGTTCGCGCAGTTCTGGCTGCTGACGGCGGGTTCGCTGTGGCTGCTCGGCGCCGCCGAGGATCTGCCGCGCTCGTTCGTGCTGCTGGCCTTCGGCTGGTTCTGTGCATCGTTCTACGTGCAGGGCCAGTGGCTCGAAGGCGGGCCCGCGGGCCGGTGGCTGGAATGGTCGCGGCTCGCACTGACGCTGTGCGTCGCGCTGGCCGGCCCTCTGTCCTGGCCTGCCGTCAGTACCACGCTGCTGACGGTGCTCGCGGTCTACGCGGGAATCAGCATGCTCGTGCTGGTCGTCGAGCGATTTGCCGCTCCCGCGCCACTGACCTCGGCCTGAGCGTTGCCCGGTCCACCGCTGCCCCTGCAGAAATGATGGCGTTGTCAACGGCGGAATCGCTAAGATGCCGCCGCGCCGCGACCTCGCGTTGCCGGCGCAGGTGGGGGATACACCAGCAGTGAGACCGGCTCATGGCTTATCAGTCGACGACTACAACATCTACAACCGCCAACAACCAGCAAACCAGCTACCTTTCCGCACTGATCGTTCTGACGTCGTTGTTCTTCATGTGGGGGCTGATCACCTCACTGAACGACATCCTGATTCCGCATCTGAAAGCTGCCTTCTCGTTGAGCTACGTGAAGGTGATGCTGATCCAGTTCTGTTTCTTCGGCGCCTATGCCGTGATGTCGCTGCCTTCGGGCTTCCTGGTGGAACGTGCCGGGTACAAGCGCGGCATCATCATTGGCCTCGTGACGGCGGGCATCGGCTGCCTGCTGTTCTTCCCGGCGGCAGGCATGCAGTCGTATCCGTTCTTCCTCGGTGCGCTGTTCGTGCTGGCTTCCGGCATCACGCTGCTGCAGGTGGCCGCGAATCCGTACGTCGCGATTCTCGGCCCGCCGCGCACGGCCTCCAGCCGGTTGACGCTGACGCAGGCGTTCAATTCGCTCGGCACGACCATCGGACCCTTCCTCGGATCAGTACTGATCCTCTCGGCGGTCAGGCCCGAAGGCGACGAAGCGACGGTGCGCGCCGCCGAGGCAGCGACCGTCCAGGGCCCGTACGTCATCCTCGCACTGACGCTGTTCGTGATCGCGGTGCTGATCGCCCTGGTGAAGCTGCCGCAGATCGAGGCGCAGGATCAGCCGGCCGATGCCGGTGCGGGGACGTACCAGCAGCACAAGAGCGTCTGGGGCTATCGGCACCTGGTGCTCGGCGCGGTCGGCATCTTCCTGTACGTCGGCGCGGAAGTGTCGATCGGCAGCTTTGCCGTCAACTTCCTGAGCCAGCCGACGATCGGCGGACTGACGGAAGTGGAGGCGGGCAAGTACCTGTCGTACTACTGGGGCGGCGCGATGGTCGGCCGCTTCATCGGCGCCTGGGTGATGACGAAGGTGAAGCCCGGCCGCGTGCTGGCGTTCAATGCCTTCGTGGCCGTGGGCCTGCTGCTGGTCGTCATGCTGTTCGCCGGCAAGACGGCGATGTGGGCATTGCTCGCCATCGGCCTGTTCAACTCGATCATGTTCCCGACGATCTTCACGCTCGCCATCGACGGCCTCGGCAAGCACACCGGCGAGGCGTCCGGCATCCTGTGCGTCGCCATCGTCGGCGGCGCGATCATTCCGCTGCTGCAGGGCTACTTCGCAGACATCAATCTGCTGTACTCCTTCATCGTTCCTGCCGTCTGCTATCTGTACATCGCGTACTACGGACTGAAGGGACACAAGGCGGATCTGAAGCCAGCTGCCTGAGGCAACGGCGCGGACGGCAGCAATGTCGTTCGCGCCTTCTTCCATGACATCGATGCCCTGTCCGTGCGGTTCGACGCTCGCGCTGGCTGCGTGCTGCGGCCGCTGGCATGCAGGCGCATCGGCACCGACGGCAGAACAGTTGATGCGTTCGCGTTACGCCGCCTTCGTGCTGCTCGATGCGCCGTATCTGCTGCGGACCTGGCACGTCAGCACGCGACCTGCATCGGTGAGCTTCGAGCCCGGCCTCAAATGGCTCGGTCTGAAGGTCGTGAGTGCGCGAACCGTCGATGCCGATCGCGCCGAGGTCGAGTTCATCGCGCGTTATCGCGTGGGCGGCGCCTCGGCCGGGCGGCATCACGAACGCAGCCGGTTCGTGTGCGAAGGTGGTGAGTGGTTCTACGTCGACGGCTCTGCCTGTGGGGCCGGCTTCAGCCGGCCATCTGAAAAGTCAGGCTGAAGCCTGACCTACAGGCAGAGGCCGGCTCAAGCCGGCCCCACAGGCAGAGAAGAGACGAACCACACCGGCGGCGCCGCCGTGAACTCGCACAGCTTGCGCTGCAGCGGATGCCGAAAGCGGATGCGCCACGCATGCAGGCACAGCGGCGCAGCATCGACCGGCAGCGTCTGGCTGTCGCCGAGTTCATCGCCGCGCAGATAGACGGGATCGCCGCAGACGGGAAATCCGAGGTGCCACAGATGCACCCGGATCTGGTTGGTGCGGCCGGTGAGCGGTCGTGCTTCCAGCAGGCTGGTGCCGTCGTCGAGTCGCTGCAGAACCTGAAATTCGGTACGTGCCGGCAGTCCCGATGCTGCGTCGATGACGCGCGACCCGGCATGGCCGGCATCGGCGCTGATCGGCGCTGCGCAGACAAACTCGTTGGCGGCCGGATGGCCGTGGACGCACACGAGATAGTTCTTCTCCACCTCGCCGCGGGCGAACTGCGCCTGGATCTTTCCGGCGATGTGACGCGTGCGCGAAACGACGAGTGCGCCGGTCGTGTTGGCGTCCAGTCGATGCGCCGGGCGCGGCGTCTGCGGGTGATAGAGCGCGTCGAGGATGTACTTGAGCGTGTTGCGATTGAAGCGGCCGCCGGCATGCATCGGCAGCGGCGCAGGTTTGTTGATCACCAGCAGCGCTTCGTCTTCATGCAGCAACTCGATCCGCATGTCGACGTCCGGTTCGATGACGCCGGGAAATCGGTGCAGATAACGTTCGCCGGCGCGCACGCGGGTCGCAGCGGGAGCCGGGCGTTCGGCGGAATCGAGCAGCAACCCCTTGTCGCAACGCTCCTGCCAGAAGTTCGCGGGAATGTGACTGACGATGCGGCACAGCGCATCGAGCAGCGTCAGTCCATCGCAGGCAGCCGGAATGGTCACGGGCCGGAAATGATCGTGCGGCACGCTACCGGGCAGCGGATGGATGAGGCGCTCGATCTGTTCGTGGCGGATCGCGATGCGTTTCGCCATGTCGTTCGCGTCGATCCCGCAGCAGTAGGGGCAGTGCCTGCCTGCCTCGTAGCGTTCGTGCTGGCGATCCTCGGCCGTCAGCACATGGCGGCAGTTGGTGCACTGAATCCACGGCGCATCGGTTGATTCCAGGTCGGGCGCGCGGAGTTCCTTCTTCACCCGAATGCTCATGCGCACGAACGGCTGATGCTCGATGCCCGCGACCTGCGGCTGCAGATCTTCGAGGCCCGGCCAGCGGCGCAGTTGCTCGATCAGCTGCTCCGTTGCCTCCGTCTCTCCCGCGACCGACAGGCTGATGCCTTCGGGCGTGAGCAGGATCGAACCCTTCAGATGCCCTTGCCGGCACAGGGACAGCAACGCGGCGCGCCGATCCTTGAGATCGGCCAGTGCCGCAGGATGATGGGCGGTGACGCAGACGAAGGGATGCATGGCCCGAACCATAGCAAGCGTCGGACCAGTGTTCGACGCTTGGACATAACGAACGGGCCGTTCGCGTCGTAGGTGTTGCGCGGACGGCGGCGCCATGCGGCTTGTCAGCCGTTGCCATCTCGCCGACGATTGCGCCACGTCCACGACACAGGCCGGCTTCGCATGCAGCCACTGCCTCCCGGCGATCTCAAAGAACTCCTGTCGCTGCTGCAGACGGCGCTGGAACTGTCGGAGCCCGATCGCGAGCAATGGCTGGCGACGCTCGATCCCCGCAAGGGCCATCTCAAGCAGACGCTCGCCGATCTGCTGCAGAAGCAGGCGCAGTTCGAAACCGACGACTTCCTCCAGTCACTGGCGGAGTTCACGCGATCGCAGGGTGAGGGCGTCCCGCTGCCCGCATCGCCGTTCGCCGGCGCCCTCGTCGGGCCGTACCGGCTGATCCAGCCCATCGGCGAGGGCGGCATGAGTTCGGTGTGGCTGGCCGAGCGCGATGACGCAGTGATCCGGCGCAGGGTGGCGCTGAAGCTGCCACACTGGTGGGCGCTGACGAAGCTGACGGATCGCGCGGTGCAGGAGCGCGACATTCTCGCCTCGCTCGAACATCCGAACATTGCGCGTCTTTACGATGCCGGCATCACGTCGGATGGCCGGCCCTACCTGGCGCTCGAGTACATCGAAGGCCAGCCCATCGACATCTACTGCCGCGACCGCGCGCTGGAGCTGCGAACCCGGGTGCAGCTCATCGCGCAGATTGCGCGGGCCGTCGCTTACGCGCATTCGCGGCTGATCGTGCATCGCGATCTCAAGCCCTCGAACATCCTGATCGACGCGCAGGGGCAGACGCATCTGCTCGACTTCGGCATCGCGAAGCTGCTGGAGGAGGGCGGTCCGAACAAGGCGCTGACGCAGGTCGCGACGTTGATGCTCACGCCTGCGTACGCGTCGCCCGAACAACTGCTAGGGCAATCGGTGACCACGGAGAGCGATGTGTATTCGCTCGGCCTGGTGGCCTATGAGCTGCTGACCGGATTCCGACCGTATACGCTCAAGAACGCCGCGAACACCGGCTGGGAAGTCGTCTCCGCCCACATCCATCGGCCCAGCGACGTGACCGAGAGCGGCAGCGATGCGCGACTGCTGCGCGGCGATCTCGACACGATCGTCCTCAAGGCGCTCAAGAAGGAACCGGCCGAGCGCTACGGCACCGCGGCCGCATTTGCCGACGATCTCGAACGCTACCTGCGCAACGATCCCGTGCTGGCACAGCCCGACTCCGCCAGCTATCGGCTGCGTAAGTTTGCGGCGCGCAACCGGCTGGTGGTCGGTGCAGCCGTCGCCGTCGTGGCGGCGCTGGCGATCGGACTTGCGGTGTCGATGTGGCAGTTGCAGGTCGCGCGCGAGCAGCGACGTCATGCCGAGGAGGTGAAGGAGTTCACCGCATCCATCTTCCGGTCCGCGGATCCGTTCTTCACCGGCAAGAACAACATGAGTGCGGCCGAGCTGCTGACATTCGCGCGCGAACGCATCGATCGCGAACTGGTGTCGCAGCCGCGCAGTGCCGCGGAACTGCTGCTGATCGTCGGCGAGGCGCAATCGAATCTCGAACGGACGGAAGAAGCACGCGCGACGCTGGAGAAGGCGCTCGCCGTGGCGGCCGGTTCGCTGCCGGCGGACAGCCTGCCGGTCGCGATCGGCCACAGTCAGCTCGCCAGCATTGCCCTGCAGCGGTCCGACTACGCTGTCGCGGAGAAGGAACTGGCGATTGCCCTTCCTCTGCTGCGTGCCTACGGCGAAGAGAAGGAAGGCGCCCGGCACCTGGCGTCCTCGCTCATGATCAGCGGGTTCATTGCCGGCGAGCGCGGCGAAGGCGAGCAGGCCATCGCACAGATGCAGGAGGCCGTCGACGTACTGCGCAAAGCCTTCGGCGCGGACGACTCCGAAACCATTCTCGCCACGCGCCAGCGCGCGCAGGAATACCTGCTCATGGGCAACGCCGCGGAAGGTCTCGTCGCGGCGCGCGCGGCGCATGAAAGCGCCATCAGGAATTTCGGCAACGGCGGACGCAACAACCTGCTCGCCGAAACCGAGGATGTCTACGGCCGCGCGCTGGTCGATTCGGGGAACCTCGAGGAAGGCATTGCGCATCTGCAGGCATCCATCGAGCGCGCCGAGAGCATTCTCGGCCCCGAAGCCGATTCCGTCGTGAGCAAGCTCAGCTGGCTGGCCCGCGCGCAGTCGAAACTCGGCGATCTGCCCGGCGCCATTGCGACGCTGGAGAAGGCCGTGCGTATCTCGAAAGACGAACTCTCGAAATTAAGACCCGCGATGCCGCGATGCGAATTGGGCAGGTGGATTGAAATTCCTATCCGCGACTCGCGAGATATCGTTACGATCAAGCGAATAGCTCAGAAAGCAAGTGCTCATGAGAAAGCTAACTATCGTATGTGCGTGCTTGGTTCTAAGTGTGAGAACCATCGCACCCGCTGTCGCTCAAGCTAGGGAACCCATCGAAAGTTCCGTGAGAGCGAACGGACTTGTGGCAGCTTTTTTTGTGCCTGCGGGAGCAGAAAAACCGCTGCCTGCCGTGATCGTACTAGGTGGTTCGGAAGGTGGCGTAGGCGGAGACACTGCACGGTCAATTGCGCAGCACGGATTCGCAACATTAGCCTTGGCCTATTTCCGAGCACCAGGATTGCCGGACGAGTTGGGCAACATCCCCCTCGAATATTTCGACACTGCGATCAATTGGTTGAAAGAACAACCCGCCGTCGATGCCAATCGCATTGGCGCATTCGGAATTTCCACGGGCGGGGAAGCCGCGCTGCTCATCGCATCGCGCAATCCGACTATACGAGCAGTCGTAGCAGGCGCCCCCTCCAATGTCGTCTGGCAAGGCATAGGGAAAGCAAGCGCGCCAGGTGGGGCTGCGTCATTCAGTCTTGGCGGCAAGTCTGTTTCGTTTCTCCCATACGATCACTCCAAGTCATTCACGACAGTCTACGACTTATATATCCGAAGCTTCGCAAAGCGTGATGCATACCCTGATGCCGCTATCCCCGTTGAGAAAATCAATGGAGGCATTCTCTTGATCTGCGGTGAAGACGATCGCTTGTGGCCGTCTTGCCCAATGTCGGACGAGGTTATTGCGCGCCTCAAGGAGAAGAAATTTCAGTCGCGGGTGCAACTATTGCGGTACTCAAATGCTGGACACGGCGCTGTTGGAGAACCCTACACTCCCGACGATCCTACGGCGAAAGACGAATTGGGTGGAACGCAGGGTGGAAACGTTGCAGCGCGTACCGATGGATGGCCAAAGGCGATCGCCTTCCTCAGCGAAGTACTAAATCAAAAACGTTGACGAGCGCAAAGTTCATGACCGACTTACTTATAACCTCAACTATGCGGGAATAGCTGCGGAAATAGTGCATCGAGCACTTGATCGGAAAACGAAGAGATATCGCGCCCTTTGGGCTATCCGCCCCGACAATTCCATCGGCCGGCAAAACACCGAGTAAATCGCGACTGATCCCGGGGTCAACATAAGACCGCGATGCCGCGATGCGAATCGGGCAGGTGGATTGAAATTCCTATCCGCTATCAAAATAGATCCAGCCCTGGTATCGCTGCTTCTTCTGGACGCAAACAATGATGTAGGTAAATAGCGAGGCCTGCATCACCTGTCCATAAACTGTACCGTCCTTGACCATGGATTAGTCGATCTCTAGCGCACTGCCAGATAGCGTGCATCGAAAACTTTCTTGCTCGCTCAAGCCAGATAGCGTCTCCCCATCTGCGGAAGAGATACTGCCTGCCGTTCCGTGGAAAATATTCGATCCTGAGATCTTTTGACCTGGATAGCGCTCTTGGTTGGGTGATCGAAAATATCCACTTCGTCCCCCGCTTCAATGTGAAACACCATGTCAGCGTCCTTGCCAGCGCAGGCCCTGCCATGCTCATCGCGGGCTACGGACAAGGATTGGCTTGCGCGCGATGCACCGCTTCGATTGCTTGCATCACTTCGTCGCTTAGTTTGAGTTCTGCGCTGCCGAGATTCGTCTTGAGCTGCGCCAGCGTCGTCGCTCCGATCAAATTGGAGGTGAGGAATCGTTGCCGATTGACGAAGGCCAGCGCCATTTGGCTCGGATCGAACGCATGCCTGCGCGCGATATCGACATAGGCGGCGGTGGTTCTTTCGGCAATGTCGCCGTTGTAACGGGAAAAGCGCGGAAAGCGCACGACGCGGGCCTCGGGCGGCCGCGCGCCGTTCAAAAATTTACCGGACAGCATGCCGAAGGCGAGCGGCGAATACGCAAGCAAACCAACGCGTTCGCGGATGGCCATCTCCGCCAGGCCCACTTCGAAGGTGCGATTAAGAAGGTTATAGGGATTTTGAATGCTGACGATGCGCGCGAGTTTGCGCTGCTCGGCAACGCGCAAAAATTGATGCAAGCCCCACGGCGTTTCGTTGGAGAGGCCGATGTGGCGCACTTTTCCTGAAGCAACCAGATCGGTCAGTGCATCCAGCGTTTCTTCGACGGGAACGGATTGCTCGTCCTCCATGTGCCGGTAGCCCATGCGGCCGAAGAAATTGGTGCTGCGATCCGGCCAATGCAGTTGATACAAATCGACGTAGTCGGTTTGCAGGCGCTGCAAACTTCCCTCGACGGCGGCGAGAATGTTTTTGCGGTCCAGCCCCGTCTTGCCGCCGCGCACGTGGTCGATTTTCAATACGTGCGTCGGGCCGGCCACCTTTGTGGCGAGTACTATCTTGTCGCGCTTGCCGCTGCGTTTCAGCCACGCGCCGATAATGCGTTCCGTCGAACCGTAGGTTTCCGCGCGCGGCGGCACCGAATACATTTCGGCGGTGTCGATGAGGTTCACGCCGTGGTCGAGCGCGTAGTCGAGCTGCGCGTGCCCTTCCGCTTCGGTGTTTTGCTCGCCGAACGTCATCGTGCCGAGGCCGATGACGCTGACTTTGATATCGGTGCGACCCAGTTGACGGTATTCCATCTGTATGCCCAATGAGATTGATTTGGTGAGATTGCGATCTATCGACGGCCGAATTTTAAAGCCTTGTCGAGCGTCGATTCAAAATTGGCGCAAGGCGACGAGAAATTCGTACAGGCCGGCGAACGAGGCGAAAGAGCGATCGCGCCAGAACGTTGTTCCATGCGACCGCGCAGGCTGCGCACGTATCCCAAAGCGTGCAGTCAAGATCGAAAACGACGGACTCGATTCGATCGTTCATTTGCGCGCACCCAACCGCGCAAGCATCGCGGACAATTCTTCCGGGCTAATGTAAAAGCGCTCGCGCACGCGTCCCCACAGCAGTGGTCAGCCGCATGATGCAGGTGAAATACGCGGACCTGGAAATGCCGCGCGATCTGCCGCGAGGCAAGCACCAGGCGCTTCCCGAACATCTCGTGGATCGACTCTACGAACTCGCCGGACTCGTGAAGCCGGTGCCCGAGACACGTCGGGTTCGCGCCCCGCGCGTCGCGGCGGACCGTCAGCGCAAACCGGCCAAGCGTTCGGTGCGCGCCGCAGAGCCGCGGAATTCGCGCGAACGCAAAGGCCCGCGCGACACGGGTTCATCGCCCGGCCGGCGCAAACCTGCCGGCGGTCGACGGTCCGGTCGCTGACGCCACCTCATCCCCCTTCGTCCCTGCGAATCGACGGTGCCGCCGGCAGTGTTGCGGTGAACTCGTCGATCGCCTGCAGTACGGCGTCACGATGCGACAGCAGAATCCAGTGCGACGCGCCAGGTATTTCGAGCACCCGTGCACCCTGCACGCCGGTGCGGAATTTTTCGATTTCGCGGCGTTGCATGGCGTCCTTCATGGACTGCAGTTCGCGCAGCGTGTTGCGCAAATCCGTATCAGTGCGATCGTGCCAGGGCTGCAGTAACGCATCCGGTCCCGCGGACGTGGCGTAGATCGCAAGCGCAGGCGCATGCACGCGGGCGTAGTCCGGCCTGGGAATGCCCGCCTCGATCGCTTGCAGCAGCCGCAGGTCGATCGTGCGTTGGCCGGCCAGGTGGCGATCGTTCACATTCCACATCGCAATCGCCTCGCCTTCCGGGAGCGGCGCCGACCCCACTCTGTCGAAGTAGCCCCGCAGCGCCGTGTAGGACAGCAGCTCTTCGGGACGCGGCTGCGGGCGATCGGGCAGGCTCGCATTGAGTTCGCGGTAGCGGCTCGAAACCGGCAGCGTGCGATCGTACGCTGCGTCCAGATAGATCAGTGCCGTGACGCGCTGCGAGTGATGCGCGCCGAGCGTGCTCAACTCGTCGCCGGCGATGGAGTGGCCGACGAACACCGCCTTGTCGATGCCGAACGCATCGAGCACCCGCAGGATGTCCTGTGCGAGCCTTGCCTGGCCGTAGCCATGGTCGGGGTGGCTCGAACGGCCGATGCCGCGTCGAGTCATGCCGATCACGCGATAGTGCTTCGAGAGCAGAGGCGCGAGGTCATCGAATGAGTGGGCGGTCGCGCCCAGTCCATGCAGCAATACCATTGCCGGGCCGCTGCCGCCCCAGTCCAGCACCTCGATCTGCACGTTCTCTTCCACGGCGACGGACTTCACTTCGTGAGGCGAGCGATCGTTCCAGGTCGACATCTGCGGTCCGAGCTGCGACGCCGCCGACGGCGCCGGGCATGCCGTGAGTGAATCGCCCAGCAAGCCGTTGCTCGCGGCGCGCAGCGTGGCGAAGCCTTTGGGAAAGTACGCTCGCAGCGTGACGACATCGCTCTCGATCAGATCAGGGGACTGAACTTCGACGGTCGTCTGCTGAACCTGCAAAGCGCGCAGCAGCCGAGGCGCGAAGTCGACAGGTCCTGCATCGACACGACTCGCGGGTATGCCGGCCAGCTCTGCGGAGATCAGCGCGGGCAGGTGTCCGACACTGAGGCAATCGACTGCGATCCGATCGTCGAGTGCATTGCGCTTCGCGCTGCAGTAACCGATGCCCGGCAAATGACGGCGTTTTCCGTCGGCGGGCAATTGCAAGGAGACGGGCTCGAGCATCGCCGCGGAATACTCGAGTTCGAGCCTCGGCGCGTCGGCCTGCGCAAGCCGGTGCAATGCGGTTTCGGGCAGCAGCCAGGCGCGAGTGATGATCTCGCTGCCCGGAGCGCCACCGGCGAGGCCCGCAGCTCCGGGCGTCGTAAAACGCGCCGGACGCAGTTGGACCAGCGGCGCTGCACCGCTGCCGTAATAGTTCGCCTGTACGTATGCGATCTGCACTCGCCAGTCTTCGGGCAAGCCACGCACGCTCGTCTGCGTAACGAAAGCGATCGCGTCCTTGCCGGCCGATTTCAATCGCTCGTCGCCCCACAGACGCAGACCGAATCGCTCGCCGACGCTGTCGAACTGACGGTCGTTCGCAGCATCGGGAACGCGTGTTGCCGGAAAGCAGGCGGATACCTGATGCAGACTCGGCGACACGGGCGCCGGTTGCCGACCTTGCGACGTCTTTTGCAGCGCGAAGGTGCTCTGCCAGGGCAGCAGAACGATCGGCGCCACGATCGCCAGCACGCCGAGCGACACACCACCCGCCAGGACTGCGCGCGCTGCACGTTGATTGCGACGGGCATAGGCACACCACAGACACAACACCGCCGCGACGATGAAGATCGTCTTGCCGGGGATCATTGCCATCCAGAACGCGCCGTTGACTTGCAATGCCTCGCCGACGGACAGGTTTTCGGGGCCGGGCGGCGATATGAACGGTGTCGGAATCACGAACACCAGAATGAAAAGACCAATCATCACGCCGACGCCTTGAATCACGCTCGCCGTACACACGGCCACCATCAGCACGATCGGCAGGTACAGCAGCTCCACGGAATCGTGAAACAGCACGGCTTCCCATGCCGACTCGACCAGTGAGCGACCCTGCAGCAGATCCACCGCAAGCACCGTCAGCACGCGCGGGACATAGATGACGAGCGCCAGCAGGCCGAGCTTTGCCGGAATCAGCGCGCGGCGCGGTACCGGCCGGCACAGCCAGTCGTCGGTCAGACTCACCGGCGAATCCGCCTGGATCACGGCGAGGGTCACGATGCCATTTGCCAGGCCGATCATCGTGGGCAGGAAAAAACTCAGCGCTGACCATGCGTCGAATCTGCTCACGAGCACATCGAGCATCTGCAGGAGCATCGTCAGCAGCAGCAATGGATAGAGCGCCAGCGCATCCTTCTTGAGGATGGCCATGCCGATTCCCGTGGACGTTTTATTCATGGACGGATGCGCTGTCATGATCTGCGGCGCCTGTGGTCCTGCATCAGTGCATTCGCAATGCTGCGCAGGCTCATGCCTTCGGTGGCCACCGTCACCGCGCCGAAGTGACCGGCGAGGGTTTGGTGCAGTTCCCGTTCGCCCTCGAAGGCGGAGGTGACGAACTGCAGCTGATGGCCGGCGATCTCGGGCGAAAGCCAACCGCGCGGCAGGGGTGAAGGCAGCTGTTTGACGGCAGACAATCGTACGAGGACGCTGCGAAAGCGCGCCTGCAGGTCCTCGATTGCTTCCTGCAGCAGCAACTGGCCGTCCTGCATGAACGCCACGTGCGTCGTAAAGCTTTCGATCTCGCTCAGCTCATGCGATGAAATGACGATCGTCGTGTCGTGCGCCTGCTGCAGCAGTCCATTGACGACTTCGTCGCGTACCAGAGGATCGAGCCCGCTCAAAGGTTCGTCGAGCACCAGCAGTCTGGGACGGAACGCCAGCGCCGCGATCAGCAGCGTCTTCATGCGCATGCCGTGCGACAGATGTTTCAGCCGGCGCGCGGGCGGCAGATCGAACTGCCGCAGCAGCTCGCGCTCGAGTTCGCGATCCCAGGTCGGATAGAGGCTGCGCAGGTAATCGAAGTACTGGGCGATGCTGAGCCGCTGCGGCACACGCTGGCTTTCCGAGACGTAGCCGATCTGCTGGAAATGACGGGGCGCGAGCGCCGTCGAGCGCGTGTCGAGCACCCGTATTTCACCTCGATCGGGGGCGAGGATGTTCATCAGCAGGCGAAGCGTCGTGCTCTTGCCTGCTCCATTGGGGCCGATCAGCGCGAAGACCGCACCGGCCGGCACGCGCAGGTTGACGTCGCGTATGGCTTCGACGCGGCCGTAGGTTTTGTACAGGCCGTGCGTCTCAATGATCATTGGACACCGCCTTCAGCCCCTGTAGCCGTTGCCATTGTTCTGCGACTGCGGCCAGGACATCGTCGAGACTGGCGCCGACGCGGATGGCCTCTACCACGAGCTTCTCGACATCGTCGTGGAGCAGGCGTTTGCGATCACCCGAGCGCGCCTTGGGCGGCGGCGCGACCAGCGTGCCGAGACCGGGCTTCACCGTCAGCCAGCGTTCCTGCACCAGGTATTGCACGACCTTGTGCGCAGTGTTCGGGTGAATCTTCAAAGCCGTCGCGAGCGAGCGAACCGACGGGAAGGTCTCGCCGGGCTTGAGTTCGCCCGCCAGAATGGCGCGCGTCGCCGCGAAACAGACCTGTTCGAAGATGGATTCGCCGGGATTCAGCCTGACCTTGAATGGAACCATCGCTCACCTGCGTCCTGGGATCACTGTCACATCTGTCGTGTGACACATGGATCATAGACCGGCCTGTCTGCGAATGTCACCTGCAGAGGGGCGAAGCGGTTCACTGTTTTGCGGCCGGGTGTCGCCCTATCGGCCCTTCGGCGTCGAGGATTTCGAATGTCTTGTGAAACAATGTTCCACAAGACATTCGAAGGAAGATGAAGGATGAAACCAGTCACGATCATCGGTGCCGGTCTCGGGGGCCTCACCCTGGCGCGCGTCCTCCATGTCCATGGCATCCCCGCGACGATCTACGAGGCGGAGCCCTCGGCCGAAGCCCGCACTCAGGGCGGACAGCTGGACATCCACGAGCACAACGGGCAGCGGGCGCTGGAGGCGGCCGGTCTCATCGACCGGTTCCGCGCGATCGTCCATGCGGGTGGCGCGGCGACGCGCATGCTCGATCCGCACGGTGGGGTGCTGTTCGAGGAGTCCGACGATGGCCGCCGTCCGGAGGTGCTGCGGGGCGATCTGCGGCGGATCCTGATCGAGTCCCTGCCAGCGCAGACGATCCGATGGGGAAAAAGGCTGGCCGCCGTGGCCGCCCTTGGCGATGGCCGGCACGGACTGACCTTCGCCGACGGGTCGACGGAGAGCGCCGGGCTGCTCGTGGGGGCCGACGGTGCCTGGTCTAAGGTCCGCTCGCTGCTGTCTGACGCGAAGCCGGAGTACGTCGGCACCGTCTTCATCGAGACCTATCTGCATGATGCGGACCGGCGGCACCCCGCTGCTGCCGCCGCGGTCGGCAGCGGTGCGATGTACGCGCTTACGCCGGGCAAGGGGATCGTCGCGCACCGCGAGGCGGGCGGCGTGCTGCATGGCTACGTTCAACTGAACCGCCCCGCCGCATGGATCGCCGGCATCGACTTCGGCGATGCCGCCGCCGCGACGGCCCGGATCGCGGCCGAATTCGCTGGATGGGCGCCGGCACTCACTGCGCTGATCACCGACGGCGACACCACGCCGGTCCCGCGCCTGATCCACACACTCCCGGCCGGGCACCGATGGGCGCGGGTCCCCGGAGTGACGCTCCTGGGGGATGCCGCACACCTGATGCCGCCCGCCGGCGAGGGAGCCAACCTGGCGATGCTCGACGGGGCCGAACTCGGGAAGGCGATCGCCGCGCATCCCGGCGGCATCGAAGCGGCGCTTGCTGCCTACGAAGGCGCGATGTTCGCGCGCAGCGAGGCCGAAGCCGCGGACGCCCGGCTGATCCTGGATCTGTGCCTCGGCGAGCGTGCGCCCTTCGGGCTCATCGACTTCCTTGCCGGCGGAGCGCAGCAGGCGTAGCCGCAATCAGGCAGGGGGATGCCGGCAATCGAATGGGACGCACAGGTGCACTTCTGAGCAACGAGATCAGCGAATCCGCGGCACCCGTCGTTGGTGCCTCGTGCGCCAGAGAAATTGTTATCGCATTCTTCCAATAGCAAACGGGTTCTGCACTTTCAGTCGGCCTTCGATCAAAAGACCATCGTGCATGTCTTCGCTGTAGAGCGTGGTCGCTCCTGCTGACAGGGCAGCAGACACAATCATCGCGTCATAGACCGAAAGCTGGTAACGCTCGGACAGATAGCGGCCCTGGTCGAAGGTTTCTTCCGTCAGCGGGACGACGTCACACTTGGCGCGAACCATTGCCAGCAAGCCATCCGTTTGCGGCCATCGAGCGCCCAGCTTGCGGCGGCTGGTATGGGCCATCTCATTCAGGACCTGCACGCTGATGGTGCCCCCTTTCTGCACCAGTTCCGCGGCACGCGAGGTCTTTGCGTCATCCTGAGACAGCAGATACAGCAATACATTGGTATCGAAGAACGCCTTACCGTTCATTGGCCTCATCCCTGTTGAACCTGAAATCCTTGGGCAGCAAAGGATGCGACTGGCGCGCCCGCGCCAGCAGTTCATCGAATGTGGGTGCGGGATTGACGATCAGGCAGTCTTTGTCCGCCACACGAATTTCGATGTCGTCCCCTTCCTTCAATCCCAGGGCATCGACGACAGGCGCGGGCAGGCGCACGGCAAGGCTGTTTCCCCATTTGGCGACTTTCACGGCAGGCTCCTCTGGCAGAGGTCAATGATATACGTGGGGAAAATCGTATATCCCGTCAGCAGGTCGGTCAATCAGCGCTGGCGGGAGCGCATTGGTGCGGCTTGCTCCGAGCAACCGTGGTCGCCGGTCAACGGCCCATTCAGAGGTTGGCCATCACAGGCGTCAGCGCCTGCCGTCGACGAGAATGAAGGCGATGCGCGCGATCTGCCCGGAGCGATTCGCCCAGGCGTGATTGGTGCCGCGCTGGATCAGGATGTCGCCCGCACGCATGACCGTCTCGCCTTCATCCATGATCGCGACGAGTTCGCCCTGCAACAGGATGGCGTAGTCGACGGTATCCGTGATGTGCATGCCGGGATGACGCTCGAGCGCGTGATCGTGGCGCGTCGCATCCGGATACATCTCGGCGAAGACGGCTGCCGTCTGCTTGCGCAGTTCTTCGAGATCGTTGCTTTCCGGCGGAATGTCGATGACGCGCAGGACGGTGCCGCCCTGCGGCGGCAGCACGCCTCTGTGCTGCGTGATGCTGTCGGGCGCATCGACGGAAACATCGGCGCCCAGCGTTCGCCACAGATTGCTGTTGCAGAAGCCGGGACGCGTCTCCATCGTGACCTCGGCAGGCGACCGCCCGTCTTCCGCGATGTAGGAGTGTCCCGATGCATTCGTGCCGGTGACGATGCGGCGAACGGACGGCAATTGCTTCATGTTGTAATCCTTTGCGATGGGCCGTTGGAAACCGGGGAGATTCTTCCGCTGATGATCAGGTCGTTGCCGGCAGCGAATCCTGCTTCAACCGGCGCGCCGCGAGAAAGTAATGCACGGCGGCCCAGAGTCCGAGCACCGTCATGCCGCGCAGCGACCAGCGCAGGCCGTCGGCCGTTGCCTGCACGGTATCCACGCCCTGGCTGATCAGTTGCGCGTTCACCAGGTCGCTGACCAGGCCCGCGACATACGGGCCGAAGCCGATGCCGATGAAGTTCAGTACCAGCAGCAGCAGCGCACTGGACAATGCGCGCTCGCGAATGCCGACCATGCCGAACAGCGCGGTCAGGCAGGGCGACAGATAGACGACCATGCAGATCTGCGAGAGCGTCACGCCGGCGATGGCGACCATCGCGTCCTGCGTCGCGTAGGTGAGCTGCGCGATCGGGAAGTACAGCAGCATGAAGCAGCCCGGCACCCACAGGTAGTAACGCCGATCCTGGTGACGGTTCGCGAGGTAGTCGCTGAGCATGCCGCCGAAGAAGGCGCCCAGGAAGCCGGAGGCCAGATGGACGAAGGCCAGCACGTATGACGCATCGCTGGCGCTGACGTCGTGCGAGCGGATCAGGTAGGACGGCACGAAATTGCCGATGCCGAAGATCGCCGCATTGTTGAGCGCGCAGGCCAGCGCCATGTGGCGAAACGCGGGTTTGCTCAACAGCTGCCTCAGTACCTGCATGGCCGGCGGCGGAGCTTCCAGCGACTGGTGCTGGTCGGACATGCCGCGCTGCGGCTCGCGCAACGTGAACTTCACCAGCAGCGCCAGCAGCAGCCCCGGGACGCCGACGATGAAGAACGCATGGCGCCAGGTGTAGTGCTGCAGCACGTAGCCTGCCACCAGAAACCCGATGAAGACGCCCACGGAGGCGCCGGCATGGAAGATCGCCAGCGCGGTCGCGCGGCGCTTGGCGTCGAAGTAGTCGCTGATGATGGAATAGGACGCCGGGTTGCAGCCCGCTTCGCCCACGCCGATGCCGATGCGGGCCGCCAGCAGAGTCAAGAAGCCCGTCGCCAGACCCGTCAGTGCCGTGAATACGCTCCACACGGCGATCGCGATGGAAATGATGTTGACCCGGTTGGCGCGGTCCGCCAGTCGCGCCAGCGGCATGGCCAGGGTGGTGTAGAACAGCGCGAACGCCATGCCGCCGAGCAGACCCATCTGCGCATCCGACAGGCCGAACTCCAGCTTGATCGGCTCGATCAAGGGCGTCAGCAGCGTCCGGTCCAGCATGTTGAGCAGGTACACCGACGACAGGAGCCACACGGCGTAGTAGCGGTAGCTTTCCTTTGTGGGTGCCAATGCAGGTGCGGGCGCGGCCGCCGTGACCGGTTCATTCATAGTGCTTCCTCCCCCCGAATCGCCGCGGCCTCAGGAATGGGCGCGGCGAAGGATCGACTGATGCGACAGTCTGCCCGGTTCGTGCAAACAGCCTGCTTCATTCTCGGCATATCAACTCCTGGCCGTCGTGATATGCCGTGCGCGGACAGTCATCAACACGCTACTGGCAGCCGATGGTCTGGCCGCTGACGCCCTTGCTGTCCGGGCCGAGCAGATAGAGATACGGCCCCACGATCGCTGACGGTTCGGCGAGCACCGAACGATCTTCCGCGGGATACGCCTGCAGGCGCATGTTGGTTTTCACTCTGCCGGGATCGATGCTGTTGACGCGGATGCCGGGCTGTTCGAGTTCTTCCGCGAGCATGCGCATGAGGCCATCGCTGGCCCATTTCGAGGCCAGGTAGGCGCCCCAGAAGGGACGGGGATTCGGCACCACGCCGCTCGAGGTGAAGACGATCGATGCGTCCTTCGATTGCCTCAGCAGCGGCAGGCAGCTCTGCGTCAGCACGAACGGCACATTGGCGTTGACGTGCATCGTGCGCATCCACTTCGCCACGTCGTAGTGTTCGACCGGCGCGCGCTCGCCGAGCATTCCCGCGTTGTGCAGCAGGCCGTCGAGCCGTCCGAACTCCTTCTCGATCGCGCCGACCGCCGCGTCGAACTCGGTCGATCCCGCCTTCTCGAAATCGAGCGGCAGGATGGACGGGCGTGGCTGATGGGCGGCCACGATCTCGTCGTAAACCGCTTCCAGCCGTTTCACGTTGCGTCCGTGCAGGATGACGCTGGCGCCGTGAGCGGCCGCTGCGCGCGCCACGGCCCGGCCGATGCCGTCGCTCGCACCGGTGATCAGGATGACGCGGCCGCGCAGCAGATCGGCAGGAGGCTGGTAGGTTCGGGGGTCGAGCATGAGGAAAGTGACGAGGGTGACGAAGGTGACGAGAGTGACGAAGGCAGGAATCAGCGGGCGCGCCGCGCGGCGCGCCATGCGGTCCAGGGTTTTTCCAGCGGTCCGAGTTCGATGCGCTGCGTCGCCACCTCGTAGTTTCTGCCGGCGATCCGGTCCAGCAGGCGACGATGCAGGCCGGCCAGGACGAAAACGGGGCGCAAGTATGCCTTGGCTGCCGGTTCGAGGTCAGTCCCCGGATCGACGAGATCCGGAAGGGTCAGTGTGCGGAAATCCTTGAGCGCGGTTCTGACCTTCCCGCTGATGTCCTTGGAGCGCAGATCGTCGATGCTCACTGCGGTGCGCTGCAGATCCTCGAGCGGCAGGTACAACCGGCCGTCGTAGGCATCCTGCCGGACATCACGCAGCATCTCCGTCTGTCGGATACCGACGCCGAGGCGATTGGCTGCCTTGAGAACCGGCTCGGCCACCGGACCTGGACTCATCACGATCGCGATCAGTTCCTGTACCGTGCCGCCGCTGCGGCCGCTGTAGGCGCGCAGTTCCTTCGCATTCAGATACGTCATGCGCGCCAGGTCCATGTCGGCGGCGACGATGAGTTCGTGCAGCCGCGCGAACTGCTTGCGATCCACGCCCGGCAGATCGCCCAGGATCTTCGTGGCCGGATGCTGCGCATTGCCGTTCACCAGCCGGTCGACTTCCTGCCGCCACCACTGCAGCCGCGTGTGCGCGACGTCGTGATTCGCGCTCTGCGCCGACTCGCGGATCTCCGCGTCGATGACGTACAGCGCCGTCACGGCATCGCGCATTTCCGCGGGCGTGTAAAGCAGGGCGAAGTAGCGCATCGAACCGGCGGGCGCGGCGCGATTGATCAGGGAGTCGTCGAGGGATGAAGTCAAAGGAGTAACCGTGACCGGCAGGGAATCCCACGGGGCAAAGAACGCGTAGAACACATAGAAAGAAAATAGCCGCAAAAAGCGCAAAAAGCGCAAAAAAATAGGTGCTCTCTATCCGACCTTCTATCCGACCTTTGCGCCTTTTGCGCTTTTTGCGGCCATTGTCTTCTCCGGCTTTGCGTTCTATGCGTTCTTTGCCCCGTGGGATTCCCTGCCGGTCACGGTTACTCCGATCTCTGCTCGATCGGCGAATCCGGAAGGCCGCCAAGTTCGAGCTGACTCTCCGGCTCGCGCAGTTGCGGATCGCGGGCGAGTTTGTCGATCGGTTCGACGGAGTCGATTTCCTTTTCGGGGCGCACGCCGAGTTCGGTGAACTTGCGTGCGCCGGGCAGCACCTGGCGTTCGAGCGAGCCGACGGCGCTGTTGAAGGCATCGACGCTCAGGCCGAGGTTGCGGCCGAGGCGGCTGAGATGCCCGGTGAAGACCGCGAGTCGCTTGTAGAGATCTTCGGCCAGCGTGCGGATGGTTTCGGCATTCTGGGCCAGCGCAGTCTGGCGCCAGCCATAGGCGACGGTCTTCAGCAATGCGACGAAGCTGGAAGGTGTCGCGACGATGACGTTCTGGCGGATGGCGTCTTCGAGCAAGTTGGGCAGTTCGGCGAGTGCGGCCGACAGGAACTGGTCGCCGGGCACGAACAGGATGACGAAGTCGGGGCTGTTCTCGAACTGGCTCCAGTAGTTCTTGGAGCCGAGCTGTCGCACGCGTTCCCCCAGTGCCTGCGCGTGACGGCGCAACGCGATGCCGCGCTGTTCATCCGTCGTCGCGTCGACGGCTTCGAGATAGGCATCGAGCGGTGTCTTCACGTCGACGACGAGGTCGCGGCCGTCAGGCATGTGCACGATCATGTCGGGCCGCAGCGCGCCGTCGACGGTGCGTACGTGCACCTGTTCGCTGAAGTCGCAGTGTTCGACCATGCCGGCGAGTTCGGCGAGACGACGCAGCGTCATTTCGCCCCACTGGCCGCGCACTTCCGGCCGGCGCAGCGCATTCACGAGCGTGCGGGTTTCGCGCTGCAGCGCCTGCTGGCCGAGCGTCACCGCTTCGAGCGAGGTGCGCAGGCTGCCGAAACTCTCGGCCCGTTCCTTCTCGATCCGCTGCATCTGCTGCTCGCTGCGGGTGAGCGCTTCGCGGATCGGCGTCAGCATGGTTTCGATGGCTTTTTCCCGCTGCGCGAGCGCCGCGACCGCGGTCTGCTGATGCTGGCCCAGATGCTCGCGCGCCAGCTTCAGGAACACTTCGCTGTTCGAGCGCAGCGACTGGCCCGCCACCGAATCGAAAGAAGCCTGCAGGCGCTCCATCGTGCGCTCGAGCGATGCCTGGCGTTCGCGCTCGATGTCTTCTTCGGACCTGACCTGCGAACGCAGCACCGCCAGTTCGACGTGCAGGGGCTCCGCGCGCTTGCGATGACGCAGCGACGCGAACAGCGCGCCGAGCAGCAGGCCGACGATCAGTCCGACCGCGGCGATCAGCAGCGTCTCGCCCGTCATCCGGCGGGCCTCAGATGCATCATGTAATTCACGTCTACATTGTTGCTGCGGCGGGCCGTGCCTCGCAGCGGGTCGTAGTCGAGGCCCGCGATGTCGCCTGGTTCGAGTTGCGCGGCGCGTGCCCAGCGGGCCAGTTCGGACGGCCGGATGAATCGCGAGTAAGTGTGCGTGCCGCGTTCGAGCAGCCCCATGACGTATTCGGCGCCGACGATGGCGAGCAGCCAGGACTTGAGATTGCGATTGAGCGTCGATAGCACGACGTGACCATCGGGTTTGACGAGCGCATGCAGCGCCCGCAGGACGACGGCCGGTTCCGGCACGTGTTCCAGCATTTCGAGACAGGTGACGACGTCGTAGGTGCCGGCCGAATGCGCCGCGTGATCCTCCGCCGATTCCCGCCGATACCGCACGGGAACGCCGGCTTCGAGGGCATGCAGTTCCGCGACTTCGATCGTCGCTGCGCCCAGGTCGATGCCCGTCACGTCCGCGCCGCGGCGTGCCATCGCTTCACTCAGCAATCCGCCGCCGCAGCCGACATCGAGTACGCGCCTGCCTTTCAATCCGCCGACGCGCTCATCGATGTAGTCGAGACGCACGGGATTCAGGACATGCAGCGGCCGAAACTCGCCCTGCGGATCCCACCAGCGTTGCGCCGTCGCGTCGAAGCGCGCGATTTCCGCGGGATCGTGATTGCCGGCTGACAGCATGACGGTGGTCACTCTTCGGTAAGACGGGTGGAGGCGATGCGTTCCTGCCAGCCCTGCGCGCGTTGCAGCAGGGCGTCGAGGTCGATCTGGGTCAGGCGTCCGTCAGTGAGCAGCGCGCGTCCGGCCACCCAGACATCGGATACCTGCTCGCGCGAAATCGAATGCACGAGCGCCACGACAGGATCGTAAACAGGCTGGGACTGAGGCCGCGCCAGATCGACACAGCACAGGTCGGCCCATTTGCCCGGCGTCAGCGAGCCGATGGACTCGCTCAGTCCGAGTGCCTGCGCGCCGCCGAGCGTGGCGGCGTGCAGCCAGTCGTGCGCAGTCATGGGCGGAGAGCCGTCCAGTTGCCAGGTGATGATGCCGCGTTCGAGCAGCGCGGCCGTGCGCATTTCATCGAACAGGCTCTGGTCGTTGTTGCTCGCGGCGCCGTTGGTGCCCAGCGCGATCCGCACGCCGCGGGCGCGCAGGGCGCGAATCGGCGATACGCCATTGCCCAGTTTCAGATTCGATTGCGGGCAATGGATGACGCTGATGCCGGCGCGCGAAGCACGGTCCAGGTCGTCCTCGTCGAGATGAACCATGTGAACCGCCGACAGCAGTGGCGACAGCAGCCCGAGACGCTCGAGCCGGGCCAGGGTTCTTTCGCCATCGCGGAGGGTCTGGGTGTGACTCTGGTTCACCTGCATCCGCACGGGCAGCTCGATCTCGTCCGCCGCCCGCTGTACGCGGGTCAACGTCGCATCGCTGACGACGTGGGGTGCGTGAGGAGCGAACGAGGTGGTGATGAGCGGATCGTCCCGATACTCGTCGTGCAGTTGCAGTCCCTTGGCCAGGTATTCATCGACTGAACCGGCCCATTGAGTCGGCACATCGAGGACGGGCATGCCGATGCTCGCGCGCATGCGCAGCGACGAGGCCGCCTGCGCGATGACTTCGGGAAACAGATGCATGTCCGCAAAGCAGGTCGTGCCGCTGGTCAGCATGTCGGCGATGGCCAGTTCGGTCCCGTCGCGAACGTATTCGGCATCCATCCATCGTTCTTCGAGCGGGCGGACCTGCGCGCTCAGCCAGTGATCGAGCGAGGCGCTCTCGGCCGCACCGCGCAGCAGTGCCATTGCCGCGTGGGTGTGTGCATTGACGAGCCCAGGCAGCAGGACGTGGTTCGGCCGTTCGATCGTTTCCCTTGCGGCATAGCGTTCGCGGGCCTGTTTTTCCGGCTCGATGGCGATGATGCGGCCCTGGCGGATCGCGATGGCATGGTGTTCGAGCACGTGTCCGGAGGGCTCGACTGGAACGATCCAGCGTGCCGCGATCAGCGTGTCGATAGGGTCCATGCGGGTTCCGGGAGGTCGCGAAAATTCGTGAGGTGAAGGCGGGCGAAAGTATAGCTTGCGAGCGCCCCGGACAGTTCGGTGAAGCGCGTTGCTGTGCTACCATTCGCCACTTCATTACCCCGGGTTTGTCCTTCGGATCTGCCCTCGATATCGACAGGGCTGCCGATGGCTGCGCGGGGTAGAAAACTTCAGAGTCGAATCGCACAGCATGGCCGACATCGCCCGCGAAATACTGCACGTCAACCTCGAAGACGAGATGCGCAAGTCGTATCTCGACTATGCGATGAGCGTCATCGTCGGGCGTGCGCTGCCGGACGTTCGCGACGGCCTCAAGCCGGTTCACCGCCGCATCCTCTTCGCCATGCACGAGAGCAACAACGTGCATTCGCGCCCGTACGTGAAGTGCGCGCGCGTGGTCGGTGACGTCCTCGGCAAATATCACCCGCACGGCGACACCTCGGCCTACGACGCGCTGGTACGAATGGCCCAGGGCTTCTCGATGCGCTATGCGCTGGTCGATGGCCAGGGCAACTTCGGCTCGATCGACGGCGATGCGCCGGCCGCGTACCGATACACCGAGTGCCGCATGACGTCGCTGTCGTCGGAACTGCTGGCCGACATCGATCGCGAGACGGTGGATTTCGTCGACAACTACGACGGCAAGGAACAGGAGCCCACCGTCCTGCCGACCCGCGTGCCGAACCTGCTGGTCAACGGTTCGTCGGGCATCGCGGTCGGCATGGCGACCAACATCCCGCCGCACAACCTGACCGAAGTCGTCACCGCCTGCATCGCACTCATCGACGATCCCAATCTGCCGATCGCCGCGCTGATGCAGCACGTGCCGGGCCCGGATTTTCCCACCGGCGGCATCATCAATGGCTCGCGCGAAATCGTGAACGCCTATCTGACGGGCCGCGGCCGCATCTATGTGCGCGCGCGCACGACGATCGAAGAAGACGAAAAAGGCCGGCAGGCCATCATCGTCACCGAACTGCCGTTCCAGGTGAACAAGGCGCGCCTGATCGAGCGCATCGCCGAACTGGTGCGCGAGAAAGTCATCGACGGCATCGCCGGCGACGGCCTGCGCGACGAGTCCGACAAGGACGGCATGCGCATCGTCATCGAACTGAAGCGCGGCGAAGTCGCCGACGTGCTGCTGAACAATCTTTACAAGCACACGCCGCTGGAAAGCGTCTTCGGCATCAACATGGTCGCGCTGCAGGACGGCCAGCCGAAGCTGCTCAACCTCAAGGAAATGCTCGAGGCCTTCCTGCGTCACCGGCGCGAAGTGGTCACGCGCCGCACGATCTTCGATCTGCGCAAGGCCCGCGATCGCGCCCACATCCTGGAAGGCCAGGCGGTGGCGCTAGCCAGCATCGATGAAGTCATCGCGGTCATCAAAGCCTCGCCGACACCGCCGGAAGCCAAGGTCGCGCTGATGGAACGGACCTGGTCGTCCGGCTCCGTGCCGCAGATGCTGGAGCGGGCGGGGCAGGTCGTGACGCGGCCGCAGGGGCTCGCGGACGAATACGGGCTCGTCGACGGCGGCTATCGGCTGTCCGATGTCCAAGCTCAGGCAATTCTCGACCTGCGCCTGCATCGCCTCACCGGTCTCGAACAGGACAAGATCTGGGCCGAGTTCCAGGAACTGCTGGAACAGATCCGCGATCTCGAAGACATCCTCGCGCGTCCGGAACGGCTGCTCGCGGTGATCCGCGCCGAGCTTGAAGACATCCGCGCCAAGTACGGCGACAAGCGCCGCACCGAGATCAATCAGGATCATTCCGACCTCACGATCGAAGATCTGATCGAGCAGCAGGACGTGGTCGTGACGCTGTCGCACGGCGGCTATGCGAAGGCCCAGCCCGTCACGGCGTATCAGGCGCAGCGTCGCGGCGGTCGCGGCAAGGCGGCCACCGCAGTGAAGGACGAGGATTTCGTCGACAAGCTGTTCGTCGCCAATACGCACGACACGCTGCTGTGTTTCTCCAGCACCGGCAAGCTGTACTGGCTGAAGGTGTATCAGTTGCCGCAGGCGAGCCGCGGCTCGCGCGGCAAGCCCATCGTGAACCTGCTGCCGCTGCAGGAAGGCGAGCGCATCAACGCCGTGCTGCCGATCCACGAGTTCGAAGAAAACAAGTTCGTGTTCATGGTCACGGCGAATGGCACCGTGAAGAAGACTTCGCTGGAAGCGTTCTCGCGTCCGCGCCAGGCCGGCATCATCGCCATCGAACTGGATCAGGGCGACCGGCTGGTCGGCGTCGACATCACCGATGGCAGCAAGCACATCATTCTGTGCTCCGCCGGCGGCAAGGCCATCCGCTTCGACGAGAACGACGTGCGTCCGATGGGCCGCAATGCGGCCGGCGTGCGCGGCATCCGTCTGCCGGAAGGCGAGAACGAGGAAGTCATCTCGCTCATCATCGCGGATGCCGAAGGCGCCGTGCTCGTCGCTTCGGAGAATGGCTACGGCAAGCGCACGCCGATCGACGATTTCCCGGCCCATGGCCGCGGCGGTCAGGGCGTCATCGCGCTGCAGGTCACCGAGCGCAATGGCCGCGTCGTCGGTGCGCTGCTGGTGCGCCCGGACGATGAAATCATGCTCATCAGTTCCAGCGGCACGCTCGTGCGCACGCCCGTCAGCGACGTCTCCGAACAGGGGCGCAATACGCAGGGCGTGCGCCTGATCCGTCTCGACGAAGGCGACCGCCTCGTCGGCCTCGAACGCATCCTCGCGGATGGCGGCGAAGGCGAAGAGGGCGGCGAGTCTTCTGAATAGCTCTGACCTTCGTCACTTACGTCACCCTCGTCACTTACGTCACCCTCGTCACTTACGTCACCTGGTTCCCAATGCGCGTCTACAACTTCAGTGCCGGTCCCGCCGTCCTACCCGTCGAAGTGCTCGAACAAGCCCGCGAGGAAATGCTCGACTGGCAGGGCACGGGCATGTCCGTGATGGAAATGAGCCATCGCGGCAAAGCCTTCATCTCGATCGCTGAAACCGCCGAGGCCGATCTGCGCGAACTGCTGAACGTGCCGAGCAACTACAAAGTGCTGTTCCTGCAGGGCGGCGCGATGGGACAGTTCGCCGGCGTGGCCATGAACCTGTCGACGAAGGACAGCACCGTCGACTACGTGAACACCGGCGCGTGGTCGAAGAAGGCCATCGGCGAGGCGAAGCAGTACGCGAAGGTGAATGTCGCTGCCGATGCCGGCGAGCCGTATGCATCGATTCCGTCGTTCGCGAACTGGAAGCGAACCGCGGATGCGGCCTACCTGCACTACACGCCGAACGAGACCATCGGCGGTGTGGAATTCCACTTCGTGCCGGATACCGGCAACGTGCCGCTGGTGGCGGACATGTCGTCCACCATCCTGTCGCGCCCGATCGATGTCGCGAAGTTCGGAGTCATCTACGCCGGCGCGCAGAAGAACATCGGTCCGGCAGGCCTGACGCTCGTCATCGTGCGTGACGACCTGCTGGGCCGCGCCCGTCCCGAAACACCGTCGTTCATGAACTATGCGTCGATGGCGAAGGAAGGTTCGATGCTCAACACGCCGCCGACCTACGCCTGGTACCTCGCGGGCCTGGTCTTCAAGTGGCTCAAGAAGAACGGCGGCCTCAAGGCCATGGGCGAACGCAACAAGGCAAAGGCCGAACTGCTGTACGACACCATCGATTCGTCGGACTTCTACCGCAACCCCGTCGCGAAAGACGCGCGCTCATGGATGAACGTGCCTTTCACGCTGGCGAAGCCGGATCTCGACAAGACGTTCACGGCCGAAGCGAAAGCGGCCGGTCTCGTCACGCTCGAAGGCCACCGCTCGGTCGGCGGCATGCGCGCCAGCATCTACAACGCCATGCCGGTCGAAGGCGTGCGTGCGCTGGTCGAGTTCATGAACGAGTTCGCAAGGAAGCACGGATGACTTTCAAGGTCCTCACGCTCAACAACATCTCGGTGCGGGGCCTGGAGCGTTTCCCGCGCGACCGCTATGAAGTCGCTTCCGAGATCGGCCATCCCGATGCGGTGATGCTGCGTTCCGCGGACATGCACGGCATGTCGCTGCCGGACAGCGTGAAGGCTATCGCGCGCGCCGGTGCGGGCACCAACAACATCCCGGTCAAGGAACTGTCGAAGCGCGGCATCCCGGTGTTCAACGCGCCGGGCGCCAATGCCAATGCGGTGAAGGAACTGGTGATCGCCGGCCTGTTTCTCGCCGCCCGCAACATCTGTCAGGCGCAGGAATACGTCCGCGCGCTCAAGGGCACCGACCACGAAATCGAAGAGGCGGTCGAGAAGGGCAAGAAGAAATTCGTCGGCTACGAACTGCCGGGTCGCACGCTCGGCGTCGTGGGTCTCGGCGCCATCGGCGTCGAAGTGGCCAACACGGCACACGGCCTCGGCATGCACGTGCTCGGCTTCGATCCGCAGATCACCGTGCAGCGTGCATGGCAGCTTTCCTCGGGCGTCGAACAGGCGCTGTCGCTGGACGATCTGTTTTCGCGCTGTGACATGGTCACCGTGCACGTGCCGCTGATGGATGCGACCCGGCACCTGGTGAACGCGAACCGGCTCAGGCTGCTGAAGGACAATGGCGTCATCCTGAACTTCGCGCGCGCCGGCATCGTCGATGAGGCGGCGGTCGTCGAATCGCTCGACAGCGGCAAGCTCGGCGCATACATCTGCGACTTTCCGACTGCAGCGTCGAAGAATCACGCGAAGGTCGTGGCGCTGCCGCATCTTGGCGCCTCGACCGGCGAAGCGGAGGAGAATTGCGCCATCATGGTCGCGGACACGCTGCGCGATTTCCTCGAGAACGGCAACGTGCGCAACAGCGTGAATTTTCCGGAGGCCGTGCTGCCGCGTACTCCGGGCGCTGCACGCATCGCCATTGCCAACGAGAACGTGCCGAACATGGTGGGCCAGATCTCGACGGCGCTGGCTGATGCCAAGCTCAACATCGCCGACCTGCTCAACAAGTCGCGCGCCGATCTGGCCTACACGTTGATCGACATCGACGGCGCGATGCCCGATTCCGTCATCGGCCGCCTGCAGTCGATCGAAGGCGTGCTGAACGTTCGCAGGGTGTAGCGAGTGAAGGCGCGAGCGAAAAAGAAAACGAACCGGGCCTCGCGCAGCGAGAAAACCCCGCCGGCCGCACAGATCGGTTCGTTGCGCGAGCGCATCGACGCGATCGACGAGCGGATTCATCAGTTGATCAACGAGCGCGCCCAGGTGGCGCGGCAGGTCGGCGCCGCCAAGACGGCGCAGGGCCTGCACACCGCCGATTTCTACCGGCCCGAACGCGAAGCGCAGGTATTGCGCCGAGCCATGGAACGCAATGAAGGGCCGCTGCGCGACGAGGAAATCGTGCGCCTGTTCCGCGAAATCATGTCGGCCTGCCTTGCGCAGGAAGAGCCGCTGAAGGTTGCCTTTCTCGGGCCGGAAGGCACGTTCTCGCAGCAGGCGGTGCTGAAACATTTCGGTCACTCGGCGCGCGCCCTGCCGATGGGCGAGATCCGCGAAGTATTCGAGGAAGTGCAGGCGGGCCACGCCGACTTCGGCGTCGTGCCGATCGAGAATTCCACCGAGGGCACGGTCAATCACACGCTCGACATGTTCCTGGTCTCGCCGCTCAAGATCTGCGGCGAAGTGGAACTGCGCATTCACCAGCACCTGATGGGCAAGATGCAGGGGCTGCCGCAGATCTCGCGCGTGGTTTCGCATCAGCAGTCGCTGGCGCAATGCCGTCACTGGCTCGACGAGCATCTGCCCGGCATCGAACGCATCACTGCGAGCAGCAATGCCGAGGCGGCGCGGAGGGCGCGCGACGAGGCAGGCACGGCAGCCATTGCCGGCCAGACCGCCGCCGAAGTTTACGGACTGAACCTGATCGCGAACGACATCGAGGATCGTCCCGACAACACCACGCGCTTCCTGGTCATCGGCCGCAAGCTGTTCGATGCCAGCGGCAACGACAAGACGACGCTGCTGTTTTCCGGCGGCGACACGCAGTCGCCCGGGACGCTGCACCGCCTGCTGACGCCCTTGGCGCGCAACAACATCAGCATGACGCGCATCGAGTCGCGTCCGTCGCGCAAGCACAAGTGGGACTACGTGTTCTTCATCGACGTGCAGGGACACGCGAGCGAACAGCCGCTGAAGCAGGCGCTGGATGCGCTCAAGAAGGAGGCTTCGCTGTTCAGGGTGCTGGGGTCGTATCCGTGTGCGGTGCTGTGAAAAGGAGTACGGGCTACAGGCTACAGGCGACAGGCGACAGCCCGAATAGGAGATTCCGTTGCACAGTTTCTGGCCGTAGCCTGTAGCCCGTAGCCCATGCCTACCGATCCCTCCCAACTCGCCGTTCCTTCCGTCCGTACCTTGGCGCCGTACGTGCCGGGCAAGCCCATCGAGGAACTCGCACGCGAGTACGGTCTCAGCGACATCATCAAGCTCGCTTCGAACGAAAACCCGCTGGGCCCCGGGCCGAATGCGCGCGCGGCGATGGCTGCTGCGGCGAAGGAGATCGGTCTCTATCCGGACGGCGGCGGCTTCGTGCTGAAGCAGGCGCTGGCGCGCAAGCATGGTTGCGCGATCGAGGACATCACGCTGGGCAACGGCTCCAACGATGTGCTCGTCATGATCGCGGAAACCTTTCTCGATCGCGATGCCGAAGCCGTCTATTCGCAGTACGGCTTTGCGATTTATCCGATCGCCATCCAGGCAACGGGCGCCACGGCGCGGGTGGCACCCGCGTTTGCCGGATCGCATCCGATGGCGCTCGGCCATGATCTCGACGCGATGGCACGGCTCGTCAATGAACGAACGCGAGTGGTGTTCGTCGCGAATCCCAACAATCCCACCGGTACCTGGGTCGAGCGCGAGCCATTGAAACGGTTCATCGCGGGACTGCCATCGACGACGCTCGTCGTCGTGGACGAGGCTTATATCGAGTACGTCGAGGACGCAGAATTTCCCGACAGCAGCCGCTGGCTGAACGAATTTCCGAACCTCATCGTCACACGCACGTTCTCGAAGGCGTACGGACTCGCCGGCCTGCGCGTCGGCTATGCGCTGTCGAGTCCGGCCATCGCAGGCATGGTCAATCGCGTGCGTCAGGCCTTCAACGTCAATTCGATTGCACTGGCGGCCGCGGCAGCGGCGCTCGAAGACACGACGCATCTGCAGAAGTCGGTCACACTCAATCGCGAAGGCCTGCGTCAGGTGGAGGCGGGCGTCGATCAGCTCGGGCTGCGACGTTATCCGACGCGAGGCAATTTCATCCTGGTCGACTGCGGGCGACCCGCCGGCCCGGTGTACGAAGCCATGCTGCGTCAGGGCGTGATCGTCCGGCCGGTGGGCAACTACCAGCTCCCGAACCACCTGCGCATCACGATCGGAACGCCCGAGCAGAATCAGCGTATGCTCGGCGCGCTGCGACAAGCTCTCTAGTTTCCGTCCGTACCTTCAGATGTCTTACTACATTGCTCAGCCCGTGCAGGGCGCTGCCGGCGCGGTCCGCGTGCCTGGCGACAAGTCGGTTTCCCATCGCTCGTTGATGCTCGGCGGTATCGCCGAGGGCACGACCGAAGTACGTGGATTCCTGGAAAGCGAGGATTGCCTCGCCACCATGAAGGCCATGCGTGCGCTGGGCGTGACGATCGAGCGGCCGGGTCAGTTTGAAGTGCGCGTGCACGGCGTCGGGCTGCGCGGACTCAAGGCCGCCGGCCACGCGCTCGACATGGGCAACTCCGGCACCGCCATGCGCCTGATGACTGGGCTGCTCAGCGGCCAGGCTTTCGACAGCGAACTGATCGGCGATGCGTCGCTGATGCAGCGGCCGATGGAACGCGCCGCCGCGCCGCTGCGCCAGATGGGCGCGCGCATTGCCACGCTCAATGGTAAGCCGCCCGTGCGCATCACCGGCGGGACGACGCTGAAGGGCATCCACTATGACCTGCCCGTGGCGAGTGCCCAGGTCAAATCCGCCGTTCTGCTGGCGGGTCTCTATGGGAACGGCCCGACGACGGTGGTCGAGCCTGCCGTGACGCGCGATCACACCGAGCGGATGCTGATCGCGTTCGGTTGCGCGGTGGATGCGGCGGAGGGCCGCGTCACGCTCGAACCGCCGCAACGGCTGCAGGCGTGTTCGCTGGAGGTTCCCGGCGATTTTTCTTCGAGTGCTTTTTTCCTCGTTGCTGGATCGATCGGTCGCGGACCGGGGCTCACCATCCAGGGCGTGGGGATCAATCCCACCCGTACCGGCCTGCTGGACATCCTGGCATTGATGGGAGCCGACCTGCGCCTGGTGAACCATCGTTCGGCAGGGGCCGAACCGGTGGCCGATATCGAAGTCCGGCCGACCATATTGAAGGGCATCCACGTGCCCGAGCATCTGGTTCCTCTGGCCATCGACGAATTCCCGGCCCTGTTCGTGGCGGCCGCCTGTGCCGAGGGCGAGACGATCGTGACGGGTGCAGAAGAGCTGCGGGTGAAGGAGAGCGACCGCATCGCCGTCATGGCGGAAGGATTGAAGGCCATGGGCGTGGACTGCGAAGTGCTGCCCGACGGCATGCGCATCCAGGGCCGGCCGACCGGACATGCCTTCAGCGGCGGCAGGATCGACAGCCACGGCGACCATCGCATCGCCATGTCCTTCAGCGTCGCCAGCCTGCGGGCGGCAGCGCCGATCGAGATCGCGGACGTCGCCAACGTCGCGACGTCCTTCCCGGGCTTCCTGCAGACCGCCCGGGCGGCGGGCCTGGACCTGGCCGAACACCCCTGAATCGCGATGCCCACGGCCGTCCTGACCATCGACGGACCCAGCGGGTCGGGCAAGGGCACCGTGGCCCGGCAGGTCGCGGATCGCTTGGGATGGCATCTGCTCGATAGCGGGGCCCTCTATCGGCTGGTCGCGTATGCCTCGCGGCAGCGCGGGATCCCCTGGACCGACGAACCCGCCAATGCCGCGATTGCCGGGCATCTGGACGTCCGGTTCGGCGCAGATACCGCCGGTAATGAGCAGATCTGGCTCGAAGGCCGCGAAGTCAGCACGCATATCCGCACGGAGGAGGCGGGCGCCGGCGCATCCCAGGTGGCGGCCATGCCGTCGGTACGAAGCGCCTTGTTGGCCCGACAGCGGGCCTTCGCGCTCCCCCCGGGACTGGTCGCCGACGGCCGGGACATGGGCACGGTCATTTTCCCGGACGCCGCCCTGAAAATTTACCTCACGGCGAGTGCCGCGGAACGGGCCCGAAGGCGCCATAAGCAGTTGAAAGACAAGGGTCTCGATGCTAACCTCGCCGCCCTTTCGCAGGAGATCGCCGAGCGCGATCGGCGCGACGCAAGCCGCCCGATAGCCCCGCTGCGGCCCGCCGACGACGCCCAGATCATAGATTCCACTTCTATGAGCATCGATGCGGTCGTTGCGCGCGTGCTCGAACTGGCGGCGCAGCGGTTCTCCGCGAAGTGATTTGGCAGAGAGACTTGATGCGGGGAGGCTGACGCGCAGTTCCCGGTCTTTCTGGATCAAGCCTCAAGTCTCGTGCCTCACGCTTTCTAGTCGCCGCGCCGGATGCGCGGTTCATTGCAACAACCCCTCGCTGCTGAAGGATCACGGCAAGGATTACGGGTCGATGCGACCCTGGAAGTACTCATGACCGAAAGTTTTGCGCAACTGTTCGAAGAAAGCCTGGCCTCGCAGAAGATCAAGCCCGGCGCCATCCTCAATGCCCAGGTGATGGAAGTCGGCGACGACTACGTCATCGTGAATGCAGGCCTCAAGAGCGAGGCTGTCATCTCGGTTGACCAGTTCAAGAACGAGCGCGGCGAGATCGAAGTCTCCGCCGGCGACACCGTTGAAGTGGCACTGGACAGCGTCGAAGACGGTTCGGGCGAAACCCGCCTGTCGCGCGAGAAGGCCAAGCGTGCACGCACCTGGACGCGGCTCGAAGAGGCATTCGAGAAACAGGAAATCATCAAGGGCATCATCAATGGCCGCGTCAAGGGCGGCTTCACGGTCGAGATCGATTTCGTCCGCGCGTTCCTTCCCGGTTCGCTCGTCGACGTTCGTCCGGTCCGCGATCCTTCGTACCTCGAAGGCAAGGTGCTCGAATTCAAGGTCATCAAGCTCGATCAGAAGCGCAACAACGTTGTCGTTTCGCGTCGCGCCGTGGTCGAACAGGAATACAGCGCAGAGCGTTCGGAACTGCTCGAGAAGCTGCAGGAAGGCGCCGTGGTGCGCGGCTCGGTCAAGAACCTCACCGACTACGGTGCGTTCGTCGACCTGGGCGGCATCGATGGCCTGCTGCACATCACCGACATGGCGTGGAAGCGCGTCAAGCATCCGTCGGAAGTCGTCAATGTCGGCGACGAGATCGATGTCCGCATCCTGAAGTTCGACCGCGAACGTCAGCGCGTCAGCCTCGGCATCAAGCAGCTCGGCAACGATCCTTGGCAGCAGATCGGCCGTCGCTACCCGACCGGCACGCGTCTGTTCGGCAAGGTCACCAACATTGCCGACTACGGCTGCTTCGTCGAAATCGAAGAGGGCGTGGAAGGCTTGGTGCACGTGTCCGAGATGGACTGGACGAACAAGAACGTCAGCCCGTCGAAGGTCGTGCACATCGGCCAGGAAGTGGAAGTCATGGTGCTCGACATCGACGAAGAGCGCCGCCGCATTTCGCTGGGCATCAAGCAGTGCCAGTCGAATCCGTGGAAGGACTTCTCCGACAACTTCAACCGCGGCGATCGCGTCAGCGGCCAGATCAAGTCGATTACCGACTTCGGCATCTTCGTCGGCCTGTCGGGCGGCATCGACGGCCTGGTGCACCTGACCGACATCTCCTGGGACATCCCGGGCGAAGAAGCGGTGCGCAATTACCAGAAGGGTCAGCAGGTCGAAGCCATGGTGCTGTCGATCGACCCGGAACGCGAACGCATCTCGCTGGGCATCAAGCAGCTGGCGAAGGATCCGTTCTCGACCTGGATCGCCGAGCATCCGAAGGGCACGATCGTCACCGGCAAGGTGCGCGAAGTCGACGCCAAGGGCGCGATCATCGACCTGGGCGGCGGCGTGGAAGGCCACCTGCGTGCTTCGGAGCTGTCGCGTGACCGCGTGGAGGATGCGCGTACGGTTCTCAAGGTCGACGACGAGGTGGAAGCCAAGTTCACCAACGTCGATCGCAAGACCCGCACGATTGCGCTGTCGATCAAGGCGAAGGAAATCCACGAAGAGAACGAAGCGGTGCAGGGCTATCGCGCCGGCGAATCTTCGAGCGGAACGAGCCTGGGCGATCTGCTCAAGGAGCACATCGGCGGCCAGGATTCGAACTGACCGACTGGCGGCGCAGATGCACTGAACGTGCGTCTGCGCCGCATCTTCCGGTCAAGACGATGTGGCATCGGATGATGTTGGAAGAACAACAACGGGCCCGGGCATGACCAAATCGGAACTCATCGAGCTCATTTCAGCCAAGCAAAAGCACCTGCCCGCCAAAGACGTCGAGCTGGCTGTCAAACAAGTGCTGGAAATCATGAGCGATGCGCTGGCGCAGGGTCAGCGGATCGAGATTCGCGGCTTCGGCAGCTTCTCGCTGCATTTCCGTCCGCCGCGCCAGGGTCGCAACCCCAAGACCGGCGAAACCGTCGCGCTCTCGGGCAAGAACGTGCCTCACTTCAAGCCCGGCAAGGACCTGCGCGAACGCGTCAACGACGGAGCGGGCAACGCGATCCGCGACTGATCGCGCGGTCGACTCATGCAACGTTTTCTTGCCGTCGGATCGATCGTCCTCGCCGCACTCCTGGCGCTTCTGGTCAGTGCCACCAATCCCGGGCGCGTCGAAATCGAACTCGCTTTCGGCCGTCTCGTTTCTCCCCTCGGACTGGCGCTCGTCATCGCATTCACCCTCGGCCTGGTCTTCGGCCTGGCGAGCCGGGTTTACTGGGTTGCCGAACTGCTGAACGAACGCGGTCGCCTGCGGCGGGGGCCGCGGCCCCGCCCCCCGGGGGGGCCGCGCGGCCGGTTCTGCTGCCAGAAGAAGACGTAGTCGCCCCCGCCCGGGCCGAGGGCCGCGCCCTCAATCCCATTCTTCAGGGCCCGGCCCTCGTTTTTCCCCCGCTGTTCCTCTACGCCGGTTACGTCGGCTTCCCGATGGCCTTCTCATTCGCCATAGCGGCGCTGATCGAGGGGCGCACGGATGCCGCCTGG
>CALMII010000007.1 GCA_937864115.1 uncultured Steroidobacter sp.
AGCGGCAGTCGTTGAGCACGCACCAGAGTCCGTCGCGTTTCAACCTGATCATTCGCGATGCGGCCGGGTCGCTCGTCGCGGTGAGGGTGCGGACCTGATCTTCGGGGATCGCGTCCATCGAGTCCATTCAATTCGCCGACGGCGTGTTCACGTCCGTCGCGGCGCTGCTCGGCTCGCGGCTCGACGCGGTGGCCGATCAGAATTCAGCGGCGAGCGGCATATCGCTGTACGGCGGTACGCGTGCAGACACGATCGTCGGTTCGGCAGCGACGTCACGATTTCCGGCGGCAAAGGTAACGATGATGGAAACGACATCTACGAAGCGCGGCGATTTTCGCTCGCTGTGTAAGAAGGTACAAACACATGATTTCACTTGAACGATGCGCGCAGGTTCTACTTCGGAGTGTCGTGATTCTGGCGATGGTGGTGTGCCTTGATGGGTGCAGCGACAGCCGGCCCTTGAAGTGGACTGAAGACGTGCTGCTGTTTGATGGCCGCGTCGTGACGCTCACGCGCTATCAGGAATTCAAAGGGCCACATGAGATCGGGCAGCCGCCGACCGAGTCGGACTACTGGTTCGAGTTCAAGCATCCGGATACGGGGAGTGTCGTCCGCTGGGCCAGCCATCGAGACTTGGCCACGATGGCCTTGATGATTGATAACAAGGTGCCGAGGCTGTTGGTAGTGCCGGAGTTCGACGGTCGATTCAAACGAAAGTGCCCCGATCCTCCGTACCTTTTGTTCAGATTCGATTCCGGCGAGTGGAGAGAGGAGTCAATTGAAGCGTTACGAGGCCGAAGGATCACGCCGAACATGACTTATCTCGGCTCCGGTTCAAGGGATGAGATCTACTCGAATGACCATCATCTGTCGAAAGAGCAGGTACTCAAGAATGCACCTGCCTTCCTCAAAAGAAGAGACATCGACTTCCAATCGCTGGGAACACAGACGTTTGGCATACGGTGCGATCCGCCGTTCGATTGGATGATCAGCACTTCGGGAGACAAGTGAATGGATACGATGACGGCACTCTGGCTGCAGTGTCCGCCAACGGATATACCGTAGGTCGAAGAGAGTTGCAGATTGTCTGTGCAGCGACGCGACAGCAGAAATGGGGTGAAAGGATGATCGGCCGTACGGAGAAGTGTGTGCGAATCTCAAGGTTCCAATCCATCTTTGGTATCTGGCGAGTGCTGGTGTGTGTACTGGTGCTCGCGGGCGTCAGCGCCTGTAGTGACAGTCGAAGCTTGAAGTGGACGGAGGATGTGTTGCTGCCGGATGGCCGGGTAGTGTCGCTCGCTCGATATCAGGAATTCAAAGGGCCGCATGAGATCGGGCAGCCACCGACGGAGTCCGACTACTGGTTTGAATTCAAGCATCCGGATACAGGCGATGCTGTCCGATGGGAGAGTGACCGCGATCTGGCCACAAGGGCTCTAGTGATCGATGAGGGCGTCGTCGGACTTCTCGTTACACCTAATTTCGGTGGTATGTACAGAAAGAAATGTCCAGATCCCCCGTATCTTTTGTTTTATTACAACGCCGGAGAATGGCACGAGGAGTCTATTGAAACTCTCAGGGGTAGACAAATTACGACCAATATGACGTACGGAGTTTCTGATTCGAGAGAGGAGATTCGATCGAGTAGTTACCACTTGTCGAAGGAGCAGGTGCTTCGCAATGCAAGGGGGCCTTTTCGAGACAATAAGGCGATCGATTTCTCCAAGTTAACAACGCAAACGTTTGGGATGAGATGCAATCCTCCGTACAACTGGCTGACTGATGATGATTCGGGGAGATAACAATGGACAACTCGATTCTTGCTGCTCTGGCGGCCAATGTATACGTGGAAGGACGTACCCCAGAAAATCGATCGCCGATACCACAGGGCGTGACCTCTCTGCCGCCGCCGCTGAATCACTATCACGACCCAAGCACCGGTTTCGAAGCGAGCGCGTATCTATACGAGGGGCAGGTGGTCATCGCCTACGCTGGCACGCTGCCCGGCGTCGCCGACTTTTTGAGCGACGCGTTGCTCGGGCTTGGCATTCCAGCAATGCAGATGAAGCAGGCGGCGGAGTTCTATCAGCAAGTCAAAGCTGTCTACGGAAACGACATCATCTTTACCGGCCATTCGCTCGGTGGTGGTCTGGCCGCGCTCATGGGTGTGTTCTTCGACAAGGATGCAGTGACGTTCGATCCCGCGCCGTTCCGTTTGGCCGCTACAGCGGCCAACGCACAAATCGTTGTGGAGTATCTGGCGGGCCAGGGTTTTAGTGCGGACGCAGACCTTGCGAGCTATTCAACGACGGAACAGCCATTGCAGCTCGCGGCCCCCGCGCTGATTCCCGCACTTGCTGCCGCCGGACTGATCGGTCCTGCGCTTCAAGTCTTACTTGCATCGCGTTCCTATGCGACGAGCATTCGCGGCGAATCGCGCATCACTGCCATTGCAACGCGTGGAGAGTTTCTCTCGGGTAGCGTGCTCGACCAGCTTCGTATATCGAACGGACCTGTGAGTTACGTCGAGAACGGCGGTGGTGCCGCAGAGCTCAGTGCGGTCAGCGAACTGCACTCCATGAACTTGCTGACTGCCTTTCTTGTGGCTCCGGATCTCGCCGCGCTGTCGCTTGAGAAGCCGGAGCTGCTCGATCTGCTATTCGATAGCACCTTCTACTCAC
Organism: uncultured Steroidobacter sp.; assembly: GCA_937864115.1. Taxonomy (GTDB): domain Bacteria; phylum Pseudomonadota; class Gammaproteobacteria; order Steroidobacterales; family Steroidobacteraceae; genus Steroidobacter. The sequence continues at coordinate 2,682 of CALMII010000007.1, forward strand.
GACCATCGAACAGCCCTGAGACTGACATCTTTGTTCGTCTCCTTGGCAACGAGTATGCGACCGACGAAGTCGATACGATCAGCAGCTTCGTCGCTGATGTACAGAGACTCGGAACGACGGGGAGTACCCAGCTCAACGGCATAAAGGGAGGATTGATCGCTGCGGTCACGGAGTACTACTACCATGCGGACGCAACGGCGGAAGCTCCGTTTGCGATTCTCTCTGGCAACGGCGTCGTTCTCAATCTCTCAAACATCGACCCGGCGTCTGACCGACGCGGCCAGCAGCGCCTGATCAACGGACTGGAGCAGATCCTCGATCTGATGAACCGCGCCCGCGCGCGCCAGTGGGCCTCCAACGCCGCGGTATGGACAGTGCAGACCGGCGCGAATGCGCTCT
>CALMII010000008.1 GCA_937864115.1 uncultured Steroidobacter sp.
CCGAAGACATCCATCTGTCGGCGGATCTGCTGGACTCGGACGCGCGCAACGACGAGCACGTGATGACCGGCAATGTCCGCATCACGCAGGGCGCCATGTCGATGCAGGCGGATCAGGCGACGGTGAATGGCCTGCAATCCGAAAACAGCCGCTGGCAGTTCGAACGCAACGTGCATATCCGCACCGCCGAGGCCGATCTCAAATCGAACTCCGCCGATGCCGTGTTCGCTGCGGGACGCATTGCCGAAGCCACCGTGCACGGCACGCCCGCGATCTTCGAGCAGCTCAATGCCGAGACGGCCGACAAGAACGTGCACGGCCGCGCCGGAACGATCGAATACGATTTCGCCAAGGGCCTGGTGAAAATGACGCAGGATGTGTGGTTCAGCTACGGCGGCAATGAATTCCGCGGCGACACCGTGATCTACAACCTCAACGACGAACGCGTCATGGTCAATCCCGGCGGCGGCGGAAACAACGCCGGCGGCCGGGTCAACATCACGATCAAACCCGGTACGCCGATCAAGCTGCCGGGTTCGCAGACGCCAGGCGACAAGGGCGGAAGCACCGAATGAGTCGCCTCCTGGTCGAAGGTCTCGCCAAACGCTATCGCTCGCGGCAGGTCGTCAAGGATCTCTCGATCGAAGTATCGAGCGGCGAAGTCGTCGGCCTGCTCGGCCCGAACGGTGCCGGCAAAACCACGGCCTTCTACATGATCGTCGGCCTGGTGCCGATGGACGGCGGCCGCATCGTCCTCGATCAGGACGACATCTCGAAACTGCCCGTGCACCGCCGCGCGCGGCTCGGGCTCGGCTACCTGCCGCAGGAAGCCTCGGTGTTCCGCAAGCTCACGGTCGCCCAGAACATCACGGCGATCCTCGAAACGCGCCCGGAACTCAGCCGGGAGAAGCGCGAGGAAGCGCTGGAGTCGCTGCTCGAGGAATTGCACATCGGTCACATCCGCAACAGCATCGGGCAGAGCCTGTCGGGCGGCGAACGACGGCGCGTCGAAATCGCACGGGCGCTGGCCGCCGAACCCCGCTTCATGCTGCTGGACGAACCCTTCGCGGGCGTCGATCCCATTTCGGTGCTGGACATCCAGCGGATCATCCGGCACCTCACCGCACGCAACATCGGCGTCCTCATCACCGATCATAACGTTCGGGAAACATTGGGAATTTGCGGTCGCGCCTACATCGTCAGCGGCGGTTCCGTGATCGCCTCGGGAACTGCGGACGAGATCCTTGCCAATCAGGAGGTCCGTGAGGTGTACTTGGGCCAGGATTTCCGCTTGTGATTCTTTGGAAGACGGCACGACGCCACGAGTCTGCGTCCTGCCGTATCGCGACCAGGTACCACGCACCGAATGCTCAAACCCGCACTGCAGCTAAGACTCGGCCAGCAGCTCACGATGACTCCGCAGCTGCAACAGGCCATACGCCTGCTGCAGCTTCCTGTACTCGAGTTACAGGCGCAGATCCGCGAAGCGCTCGAAACGAACGTGATGCTGGAGTCGGAAGACGAGGCCGGCAGCCTCGAAACCGGCGACACCGTCGTCGAACTGCCGCAGTTCGAATCCGCCGCTCCCGCTCAATCGCCTGAAGTCGTCGAAGCCCTGCCCGAAACCGAGCCCGCCGACGACCAGGACTGGAGCGAAAACCAGATCACCGGCCAGTCGGATACGCCGTGGTCGGGCGAAGATCACTCCCAGGACTTCTCCGACAACAGCGGCGAAACGCTGCAGGAACACCTCACCTGGCAGCTCGAAATGGCGCGACTCAACGAGCGCGACCGCCGCATCGGCGCCGCGATCATCGATGCCATCAACGACGACGGCTACGTCATCGAGCCGCTGGACGAGATCGCGCGCAATCTGCAGCCGGAAGTCATCGCCTCCGTCGACGATCTCGAGCGCGTGCTGCTGCACGTGCAGGCCATGGATCCGCCCGGCGTCGGCGCGCGCTCCGTCAGCGAATGCATCCAGCTGCAGCTGCGCCAGCTCGATCCGGATACGCCGGGCCGCGAAACGGCGCTGCAGATCGCGGAGACCTATCTCGACCAGGTGGCCGAGCATCAGTACTCGCTGCTGCGGCGCCAGCTGCGCGTATCCGAGGAAGAACTCGAACACGCGCTGGTGCTGGTCCGCGCCTGCCAGCCGCGTCCCGGCTCCAGCGTGCATTCCGTGCCGGCCGAATACATCGTTCCCGACGTCTTCGTGCGTCGCACCGAACGCGGCGGCTGGGCCGTCGACATCAATCCGGCAAGCCTGCCGCGCATCCGCGTCAACCAGGGTTATGCGAGCCTGATCGGTCGCTCGTCCGATCACGCCATGCTGCGCACGCAGCTGCAGGAAGCGCGCTGGCTGATCCGCAGTCTCGAAATTCGCAATGACACGCTGCTGAAGGTGGCGCGCTGCATCGTGCAGCGCCAGTCGGCCTTCCTCGAGAACGGCGACGAATACATGCAGCCGATGATCCTCAAGGACGTCGCCGAGGCCGTGGAGATGCACGAGTCCACCATCTCGCGCGTCACGACCAACAAGTACATGCACACCCATCGCGGTGTGTTCGAGTTCCGTTACTTCTTCTCCAGCCACGTGGCGGCCAGCGACGGCACCGAACTGTCGTCGACGGCCATCCGCGCCAAGATCCGCAAGCTGGTCGCGGCCGAAGATGCCGACAAGCCGCTGTCCGACAGCCGCATTGCCGAAATCCTGTCGCAGGAAGGAGTGCAGGTCGCCCGTCGCACGGTCGCGAAATATCGCGAAGCGCTCGGCATTCCGCCGTCGAGCGACCGTAAACGGGTTTCGGTGAGATAGTCGCGAGGAGCCTGCAGCACCACGTCATCCACCGATCACAGTTTGTGCAACCGGCGGATGGCAGTCACACCGGTTGTCGTTCCAACGTCTGCCGCCCAAGTCTAGGAGGCGCCATGCAATTGAACGTCACCGGTCACCATGTGGATGTCACGACATCCCTCAAGGGCTACGTCGAGAAGAAGCTGGACCGCATCGTCCGCCATTCCGACCACGTCATCGACGTTCATTGCATCCTCACGGTCGAGAAGCTGCGACATAAGGCCGAGGCCACCGTGGCGCTGAGCGGCGCGACGGTCTACGCGGACGCGACCGACCCCAACATGTACGCCGCCATCGACGCGCTGGCCGACAAGCTGGACCGGCGCGTGAAGAAGCACAAGGAAAAGCTCGGCGATCACTATTCGCCGCGCCACCTCAGCCCCTGATACGCTCCGTTCCGGATCGCACCGCCGCGATCCGCCGCATCGCAAGACCCCGCCGCGCAGGCTGCGGGGTCTTTCTTTTTGCCGCCCACTACCCGCCCGTCATGGCAGCCTGCTAGCCTGCCGTCATGCGCCTGGTCATCGTCAGCGGCCTGTCCGGCTCCGGTAAAAGTGTCGCCCTCCACATGCTGGAGGATCTCGACTACTACTGCGTGGACAACATTCCCGCGGGCCTGCTGCCCATGTTCATCTCGCACACCGTGCGGTCGCACGAGTCCATCTATGGCTCGACGGCGGTCGGCGTCGATGCGCGCAATCGCCCCGCCGAAATCGCTTCCGTGCCGAAGCTGGTCGACGAACTCAAGCGCAGCGGCGTCGGCTGCGAGGTGCTGTTCCTGCGCGCGAACGAGGAAGTCCTGCTCAAGCGCTACAGCGAGACGCGCCGCCGCCATCCGCTCAGTCGCGACGGAACGGGTCTCATCGACGCCATCCGCCAGGAACAGACCCTGCTGGGGCCGATCGCCGATGCGGCCGATCTCGTGCTGGACACCTCGCGCACCAGCGTTCACGAACTGCGCGAACTCATCCGCCAGCGCGTCGCCGGCCGCACGGGAGACCGGCTCTCGATCCTGTTCGAGTCCTTCGCTTTCCGACACGGCGTACCGGACGATGCGGACTTCGTCTTCGACGTACGCAATCTGCCGAACCCGCACTGGGAACCCGGCCTCTCGCACCTGACCGGCCGCGACGCCGCCGTCGCTGAATATCTCGAACGCCATCCGATCGTCGCCCGCATGTTCGCCGACATCATCGGCTTCCTCGAACACTGGATTCCCGACTTCGTCCGTACCAACCGCAGCTACCTCACCATCGCCATCGGCTGCACCGGCGGCCAGCATCGCTCGGTCTACCTGGTCGAGCGACTGACCGAGCACTTCGCAAAACGCTACCCGCTCGTCCACGCCCGCCACCAGGTCGTCGGCGACGCCAGCCGCCGCTGACGGAAACAGAAATTTCACACGGAGTTCACGGAGAACACGGAGGTCGGAGAAGAGAAGGAAAATTTCCACGGGGGACACGGGGAACACGGGGTTTCAAGAGAAAAGATAATTTCCCCGTGCTCCCCGTGTTCCCATTCCTCCCCCGTGGAAATTCTTCTTCCTGATCTCTGGCTCCGTGCTCTCCGTGAACTCCGTGTGAAACTCCGCACCTCTCCCGCTACACTGCGCGCCACTTCGCACCCTGCACGCGCTGCAGGACACAGATGTGGGCTCATGCATGACGGCCGAGGCTCAGGTCGCAAAAATCAGTCGGCTCGCGGCGCTGCGCACGGCGCTGGAGCAGGGATCCATGCGGCACGGCCACCGCATGGTCAATTCGCTGCACCCTGCTGAAATCGCCTCGCTGATCGAATCGCTGCCGCCGGCCAAGCGCGAGATCGTGTGGGAATTCGTCGATCCCGAACTGGAGGGCGACGTCCTCATCGAACTGAACGAGGAAGTGCGCTCCGAACTCATCGGCGGCATGGACGCGGATGAACTGATCGCCGCCACCGAGGGCATGGAAGTCGACGACCTCGCCGACCTCATCGGCGACCTGCCCGAGACGCTCAACGAGCGCGTGCTGCAGTCCATGGACGCGCAGGATCGCGAGCGGCTGTCGGCCGTGCTGGCCTTCGAAGAGGACAGCGCCGGCCGTCTGATGAACCTCGACGCCGTGACCATCCGTCCCGACGTGACGATCGAAACCGTGCTGCGCTATCTGCGCATGCGCGCCGAACTGCCCGAGCGCACCGACCGGCTGTTCGTGGTCAATCGCCACGACCGCTATCTCGGCGGGCTCGACATCACGCGCCTGCTGACCGAAGACCCGGAATCGACCGTCGGCGACGTGATGGACTCGACGGTCGAAGGCATCTCGCCCGAGACGCCGGCGCGCGACGTCGCCAAGCTGTTCGAAGACCGCGACCTGGTGTCCGCCGCCGTGGTCAGCGCGGACGGCCGCCTGCTCGGCCGCATCACCATCGACGACGTCGTCGACGTCATCCGCGAGGAAGCCGATCACTCGGTGCTGAGCATGGCGGGTCTCGACGAAGACGACGACATGTTCGCCGGCGTGGTGCGCAGCGCGCGCCGCCGCGCGGTCTGGCTCGGCGTGAATCTCGCCACGGCCTTCCTCGCGGCCAATGTGGTCGGGCTGTTCGAAGCCACCATCGAGAAAGTCGTGGCGCTCGCCGTCCTCATGCCCATCGTCGCCAGCATGGGCGGCATCGCCGGCAGTCAGACGCTGGTGCTGATCATCCGCGGCATCGCGCTCGGCCAGGTCGAACAGGCCAATGCGCGCTGGCTGCTGATCCGGGAAATTTCCGTCGGCATGCTGAACGGGCTGTTCGTCGCCGGTCTCGTCGGACTCGCCGCAGGCCTGTGGTTTCAGGAATGGAAGGTGGGCGCGATCATCTGCGGCGCGCTGATGATCAACCTGTTCGCCGCGGCCATCGTCGGCGTCAGCGTGCCGCTGGTCCTGAAACGTCTGGGAATCGATCCGGCACTCGCCGGCAGCGTGGTACTGACGACCTTCACCGACTGTATCGGCTTTGCCTCACTGCTCGGCCTCGGCACGCTGTTCCTGACGTGACGACAGCCGCCTGAGAACGCCGGTGGCGCCGGTCGAGGCCACCGCGTGACCACCAATGAAAGCCAGCAGATCATCGGAGCGCTTCATCGCATCCTGATAGCCGAGCGCGATCAGTTCGCGCGTGAACGTGTCCTGGAACAGCAGGTAGCTCATGAGCTGGCCGCCGCCGGTGTTCAAGGCGCCCATGGTCCGCAACAGCACACGCAGGGCTCGCGGCAACGACCCCACGTGATGACGCGCGATCTCTGAAATATCCCGGCTCGGCAGGATCACCAGCAGATCGATCCTGCGCAGGCGCGTCAGATCCGGGCCGGCAGCCAGCCCCTGCTCCACCAGATGATTGATCTGCACCAGGCGCTCCATGTCCAGGGACAGTCCGTCCGTGAACAAGGCGTCGAGCATGTAGCCGAAGATCTGCCCGAACGTCGGAGGAGTCGGCGGCTGCGCGACGACGCGGTGGTGCGCCTCGTTGCGCGTGCCGATGACCAGCAGGCGGTCGGCACCCAGGTGGATCGCCGGGCTGAACGGACTCGACTGACGCATCGCGCCGTCGCCGAAGTATTCGTCGCCCATCAGCACCGGCGGGAACAGAAACGGCACGGCAACGCTCGCCATCAGGTGATCGAGCGACAGCTGGGCCGGCTCACCGAAGCGCCGCAGGCGACTCCAGGACACGCCGCTCTCGCGCGCTTCGCAGAATGCAACCGACCGCGCGCTGGCATAGCCCGCCGCCGCGATCGACAGGGCGTCGAGCTGCCCGGCATCGATCGAGCGCCGCACCGCCGCGAAATCGAACTGCTGCCCGAGCAGTTCGCGCAGCGGCGTGTTGTCGAACAGCGATTTCGGCGGCGGCAGCAGCCACCCGCCCGACATCATGGCGAGCAGCCAGTGCAGTCCGGAGCGCAACATGCTGGCCGTGTCGGCCTTGAAAACCTGCCCGACCTGGAAATTGCGCCAGACGCGTTCCAGGTTGCCGACGGCGACGCGGAAACGCTCCGCGTGTACTGCGATCGCGGTCGCGTTCACCGCGCCGGCGGATGTACCGGTCACGACCGGAAAGGGATTCGAAGCACGGGCGGGCAGCAGATCGGAAATCGCACGCAATACACCCACCTGATAGGCAGCGCGTGCGCCGCCCCCCGGCAGGATCAAGCCGAGCTTCGCAGCAGGATTGACGGGACCTCGCTCTGTGGTCACATGCGGCTCTCGGGAAAACGGGGCATCGTTCGTTGCCCCGCCCATGGAACTCGTGAGTTGTCTTTGGGTTCAGGATTAGTATGGCACAGTGCCTTCACGCACCCGCCGCGCCAGCGGTCCATTCGACTACAGGAGCCGCCATGAATCGCCTCTCCGTCCTGCGCCACCTCACTTTCGGTGTGCTGCTCGCCTGGTTCACCCTGCTGCACGCAGAACCCCAGCTCGGCAGTCCGGCCCCGGAATTCAAGCTCCAGGACCAGAACGGCAAGTGGCACGAACTGAAGGACTACCGCGGCAAATGGGTTGCGCTGTATTTCTATCCGAAGGATCAGACCCCCGGCTGCACGACGCAGGCCTGCGAGTTCCGCGACAACATCTTCGCCTTCCGCGATGCCGATGCCGTGATCCTGGGCGTGAGCGTCGACGACGTCGAATCCCACAAGAAGTTTTCCGAGAAGCACGGCCTGCCCTTCCCGATCCTGGCCGATCCCACCAAGGCCACGGCGAAGGAATACGGCGTGCTCAAGAAGTTCTTCGGCACCCTCGAAGCCGCCCGCCGCGACACCTTCCTGATCGATCCGCAGGGCAAGCTCGTCAAGCACTACATGGACGTGGATCCGAAAGGCCACTCGCAGGTGGTGCTGAAAGACATCAAGGAACTGCAGAAGAGGCAGGCAGGCTGAAGCGTAGCTGCTACGGGCGACTGGCTGCTGGCGACTGGCTTCTGGCCAGCAGCCAGCAGCGGTCGAGCCGACGGCTCGACTAGTGCAGCGCCTTGATCGCCTGATCCAGCCCCGCCAGCGTCAGCGGGAACATCCGGTCTTCGACCAGTTCCCGCGTGATCTGCACCGACGGCGTGTATTCCCAGCGCTGCTGCGGCTCGGGATTGAGCCAGACATGATGCGGCCAGGTCTTGAGGAGCCGCTTGATCCACACCGCACCGGCCTCTTCGTTCCAGTGTTCGACGCTGCCGCCGGGCTGCACGATTTCGTACGGGCTCATGGTGGCATCGCCGACGAAGATCAGCTTGTAGTCATGGCCGTAGGTGCGCATGACGTCCATCGTCGACGTTTTTTCGCGATGCCGGCGGCGGTTGTCCTTCCACACCGATTCGTAGACGAAGTTGTGGAAGTAGAAGTATTCGAGATGCTTGAACTCGGTACGCGCCGCGGAGAACAGTTCCTCGCAGACCTTGACGTGATCGTCCATGGAGCCGCCGACGTCGAGAAACAGCAGGATCTTGATGGCGTTGTGGCGTTCGGGGACGAACTTCAGATCCAGCAATCCCGCGTTGCGCGCCGTGGATGAGATGGTGTCGTCGAGATCCAGGTGATCGGCGACGCCTTCGCGGGCGAACTTGCGCAGCTTGCGCAATGCCACCTTGATGTTGCGCGTGCCGAGTTCGACATTGTCGGCGAGGTTCTGGTATTCGCGCTGGTCCCACACCTTCACCGCGCGGCGATTGCGCGATCCGTCCTGACCGATGCGGATGCCTTCGGGGTTGTAGCCATAGGCGCCGAACGGCGAGGTGCCGCGGGTACCGATCCATTTGTTGCCGCCTTCGTGGCGTTCCTTCTGTTCTTCGAGCCGTTTCTTCAGCGTCTCGATCAGCTTGTCCCAGCCGCCGAGCGCCTCGATCTTCGCCTTCTCCTCGTCGCTCAGGTTGCGCTCGCCCATGCGACGCAGCCAGTCCTCGGGGATCTGCTTCATCATCGAATCGAACAGCTCTTCAGCGCCCTTGAAGTGCGCGGCGAAGGCGCGATCGAAACGATCGAAGTGACGCTCGTCCTTCACCATGCAGGCGCGCGACAGATAGTAGAAATCCTCGGCGCTCGCATTCGCGAGCCGTGCTTCCAGCGCTTCCAGCAGCGCCAGGAACTCCGTGATCGACACCGGCACGCCGGCTTCGCGGAGTTTGAAGAAGAAGGGAATCAGCATGGTTGTAAGTGACGTGAGTGACGAAAGTCATGAGGGTGACGAAGGTCGGAAAACAGATGCGACCCTTCTGGCCTTCGTCACTTCCGTCACCCTCGTGACCTTCGTCACTCCTCTTTATTGCCTGCGCCGGTTCAGGAACACCAGCTGCTCGAACAGATGCACGTCCTGCTCGTTCTTCAGCAGCGCGCCGTACAGCGGCGGAATCGACTTCTTCGGATCGTCCGTGCGCAGGGCTTCCGGCGGAATGTCTTCGGCGACGATCAGCTTGATCCAGTCGAGCAGTTCGGACGTCGAAGGCTTCTTCTTCAGGCCCGGCGTTTCGCGCAGCTTGAAGAAGGCGCCGAGCGCTTCCGCCAGCAGCTCCTTCTTGAGCGTCGGATAGTGCACCTGGACGATCCGGGTCATGGTCGCTTCGTCAGGGAAACGGATGTAGTGGAAGAAGCAGCGGCGCAGGAAGGCGTCGGGCAGCTCCTTCTCGTTGTTGCTGGTGATGATGATGATCGGCCGGTGATGCGCCTTCACCCACTGGCGCGTCTCGTAGACGTAGAACTCCATGCGATCGAGTTCGTGCAGCAGGTCGTTGGGGAATTCGATGTCGGCCTTGTCGATCTCGTCGACCAGCAGCACCGGCTGCACGTCGCTCTCGAACGCTTCCCACATGCGTCCCTTGACGATGTAGTTGCCGATGTCGTGCACCTTGGCTTCGCCGAGCTGCGAATCGCGCAGGCGCGATACCGCGTCGTATTCGTACAGACCCTGCTGCGCCTTGGTCGTCGACTTGATGTGCCAGCGGTACAGCGGGCGCTGCAGGGAAGCCGCGACTTCCTCGGCCAGCTGCGTCTTGCCCGTGCCGGGCTCGCCTTTCACCAGCAATGGACGACCGAGCGTCACGGCCGCATTGACGGCCATCATCAGATCTTCGGTCGCGACGTAGCTGTCGGTACCGGCAAAACGTGAGGTCATTGAAACTCCGGAAGCTGACGAAATTGCTCCTGAAGCGACGCAACCCGCATCGCTTGCCCCCTCCCTGACCCTCCCCCGCTTCGCAGGGGAGGGGAACGGAGGCCCAACCAGTGTGCCAGTTTGCCGCTCTGCCGGCTTCCCCTACTGCGCCAGCCTGAGCGTGTGTTCAGTTTTTCCGGGCAACAGCGGCTGGGGTTCTCCACGAACCCAGGCCTCGTGGCCTGCACCGTAGAAAGGCGACAGCGGGTGATCGACCGGTCCGCCCGGCATCTGGAACAGTCCCTCGGCTTCACGGCCCGGCGAGACGACCAGCCGCTGCGAGGCGCCGAAGGCCGGCCCCTGTGCCAGCGGCATGGCGAAGTCGCCGTGCATGCGATCGGCCGGCATGTCGAGCCAGCGCGCGGAGAACGGCAATGCCGCCGACAGCGGATGATGCATCTGCAGCGTGTTCTGCCGACCCCAGCTGCAGGGGTCGGCGCATTCGCGCGCGAGCGTCGCCGTCGAGGTATCGAGCGCCGCGAGCAGCGCCGCTTCCCACGTGGCGTAGTGCGGATCGAGCAGGTGCGCCGGCCGCTGCGTCACGAGCTGCCACAACGCGCCTTCGAACTGTGCCGACGGCTCGAACTTCGCCTCGGGATATTCCAGACGCGCCTGCGACGTGAGCGAATCGAACACCTGCTTGCGGACCTGCTGGCGGAAGGCGCGCACGACCGGATACCCCAGGTCGTCGGCGCTGGCGCGGCCGCTCCATCGTTCGACGCGCTCGCGCGCCAGGCGCCGCGCCGGATGATCGGCGACCGCGGCATCGTCCAGCAGTTGCAGCAACAGATCGCGCCAGCGCGTCATGAAGAGCGCACGGTCGTCGATCTGGATCTTCGCCAGATCCGTGGCGGTCGCCGCCTGCAGCGCGAGCAGATCGTCGCGAATCTGCGCGGCGCGCGCGCCGAGATCGTAGCCGCCGTCGCCCATGAAGTTCAGCCAGGTATCGACGTCGATCGTGCGCGCATTCGCGGTCCACAGGCGGCCCGGCGCGGGATCGATGATGCGCGGATAGTCCTCCGGCGCGTGCCAGCCGATCCAGCCGGTGCCGGGCGCACGCCACGAGGCGGGCTGGGTCGAATCGTAGTTGGCGCGGATCGGCACCTGTCCCATGAGCGACCAGCCGATGTGTCCTGCGCGGTCCACGGCGAGGAAGTTCTGTACCGGCGCGCCGGAACGATTCGCCGCCAGCAGCGCCTCCTGCACGGTCGCTGCGGTTTCGAAATCGAGCATGCGTACGTTGGTGGCGCGCGGATCGTGCGCCGTCCATGCCAGCGCCAGCGGCCGGCCCTGCGCGTCATGGTTGATGATCGGCCCCCAGCGGGTGGCCGTCACGTCGAGGCTCACCGGCGAGCCGCCGCGCACGGCGATCGATTCCGTGCGTTTGACGAAGGCCTCCGTGTCGTCGCCGACGAAGTAGCGGTCCGGATTCGCAGGATCGGTCTCGACGATCACCAGATCGGTCCAGTCGCCGTAGCTGTTCGTGAAGCCCCACGCGACCTGGCCATTGCTGCCGACGACGATGATCGGCAGGCCCGGCAGCGTCACGCCGACCAGATCGCGCGGCGCCTCGGCGCCGCCGCTCACCTTGAGGCGCGCCCGATACCAGACGTGCGGCAGTCGCAAACCGAGATGCATGTCGTTCGCCAGCAGCGCCGCATGCCCTGCAGCATGCGGCGCGGCCACGGCCCAGCTGTTGCTGCCGACGACCGGACGTTCTTCCAGAGCGGTTCGCGAGGGCGGATCGAGCAATGCTGCGACGTGCTGTTCGCCGCTGCGCAGATCGACGATCTCGGGACCGGGAATCGCCGCGACGCGCCAGGTGCCGCCGGTCACCGGCGCATCCCATTCGGTGCCGAGCGGATGCAGAAAATCGAACAGTGCCGGCGGCAGTGCCTCGCGCAATTGCGAGCGCGCCAGTTCATGCGCGCCGGTCGAATCGTTGAGGCTGAGATACATCGAGAAGGCCGCGAGGACCGAATCCTCCGGCAGCCAGGCGCGCGGCTGCTCCCGCAGCAACAGATATTCCCACGGCCTCGCGCGCGCATCGCCGAGCGCGCGGTTTACGCCAGCGACATACGCATCGAGCGTCCGACGATCTTCATCGGGCATCTGCGCCACGACCTGCTGCGCCACCGCGCGAAAGCCGTGGATGCGAAAGTGCCTGTCCGTATCGAGCGCTGCCGCGCCAAGCAGTTCCGCCAGTTCGCCCGCGGCCGCACGCCGCATCAGGTCCATCTGGAAGAAGCGATCCTGCGAGTGCGCGTAGCCCGTGGCATAGGCGAGATCGCGACGCGACGTGCCCGTGATCGTCGGCGTGCCGTTGGCGTCGCGCTCGATCGTCGCGGTCGCACCGGTGCCGGCGATGTCCCCATCCAGTTGCGGCAGGCTGCCGCGGAACAGCACGTACAGCGCGCCGGCAGTGATCGCGACGAGCGCGACGATGGCGATCAGAATGCGACGGAACAGGCGCACGGGAACCCGGCCCTTCACACCCGCACTTCGAGGATCTTCATCGAGTTGGTCTTGCCCGAAACGCCCGACAGTTCGCCCTTGGTGAGAATGATGCGGTCGCCAGGTTCAACCATCTTCTTCTGCAGCATCAGCCGGAAGATGTTCGCGTACACCTCCTGCGCATCCGTGTGCGTGACGTCGAAGGTCACGGGATAGACGCCGCGATAGAGCATGACGCGCCGGCTGGTGATTTCGTGGCGGGTGAACGCATAGATGGGAATGTCGGCGCGGATGCGCGACATCCACAGCGGCGTCGAGCCGGACTCGGTCAGGGCCACGATCGCCTTCACCTTGAGATGGTTCGCGGTGTACATCACCGCCATCGCGATGGCTTCGTCCGTCTTTTCGAACAGCCCGCCGTCGCTGCGATGCCGGATGGGCGAATGCGACGATTCGTACTTCTCCGCGCCGAGAATGACCTGCGCCATCGCCTGCACCGCTTTCACGGGATATTTGCCGACGGCGCTTTCGCCGGACAGCATCACCGCGTCCGTGCCGTCCATCACGGCATTGGCGACGTCGGACACTTCGGCGCGGGTCGGAATCGGATTGTGGATCATCGATTCCATCATCTGCGTCGCAGTGATGACGACGCGGTTGCGCTTGCGCGTGGCCGAGATGATGTGTTTCTGCAGACCGGTGAGTTCGGCGTAGCCGACTTCGACGCCGAGATCGCCGCGCGCCACCATCACGGCATCGCTCGCCTGGATGATGCGGTCGAGATTGACGATGGCCTCGCTGCGCTCGATCTTGGCGACGAGCTGGCCGTGCCCGCCTTCCTTGCGCAGCAGTTGCCGCGCTTCGTCCATGTCGGAGCCGTCGCGCGCGAACGAGACGGCGAGATAGTCGACGCCGAGTTCGGCGGCGAGTTTGATGTCGAGCCGGTCCTTGTCGGTCAGCGCGCCGGCCGACAGGCCGCCGCCCTGCTTGTTGATGCCCTTGTTGTCGGAGAGTTCGCCGCCGACGATGACTTTCGTGGCGATGCGCGGACCGTCCACCGCCGTAACTTCCAGCGCGATCTGGCCGTCGTTCAGCAGCAGCACATCCGACGCCTGCACATCGCGCGGCAGGCTCTTGTAGGCAACGCCGACGCTGGTTGCAGTGCCCGCCTTCGGATCGAGCGATACATCCAGCGTGAACGGCTCGCCTTCGATCAGCTGGACCGGGCCGTTGGCGAAACGCTCGATGCGGATCTTCGGCCCCTGCAGGTCGCCCAGCACGGCGATCTGCTTGCCGACCTGTTCGGCCACTTCCCGCACCATCTGCACGCGCTTCGCATGCGCCTGCGGTTCGCCGTGGGAGAAGTTGATGCGCACGACGTCGGCGCCGGCGATGATCAGGTCGCTCAGCACCTTGGGATTGTCGGTGGCGGGACCGAGGGTGGTCAGGATCTTCGTGCGGCGGAGCATGCAGGCGACCGTGTCGATTGAACAATGGCGGACAGTCTAATCCGTCCGCATTGCCGGAATGAAATGGGGCCGGCGATCCGCCGATAAGCCGCGGCGATTTCTTCGTGTGGGGCCGGCTTCAGCCGGCCTGTGTCGGAGTCAGGCTGAAGCCTGACCTACAGCCTGACCTACAGCCTGACCTGCAGGAAGAGGCCGGCTTCAGCCGGCCGCGCGCTCTTCCAGCACCGCGACCGCCGGCAGCTTCTTGCCTTCGAGGAATTCGAGGAAGGCGCCGCCGCCGGTGGAGATGTACGAGATGTCGTCTTCGACCCGGTATTTCTCGATCGCCGCGAGCGTGTCGCCGCCGCCGGCAATGGAGAATGCGGAGCTGCGGGCCACGGCCTGCGCCAGCGCCTTCGTGCCTTCGCCGAACTGGTCGAACTCGAACACGCCGACCGGGCCGTTCCAGACGATCGAACCCGCGGTCGCACAGGCTTTCGCGAAACGCTCGGCCGTGTCGGGGCCGATGTCGAGGATCATCTCGTCATCCGCCACCTGGTCGACCTTCTTCACGTCCGCTTCCGCATTCGCCGAAAACTCCGTGGCCACGACGACGTCGGTCGGCAGCGGGATCTCGACCTTGAGTTCGGCCGAACGCTTCAGCAGGCCCTTGGCGATGTCGAGCATCTCTTTTTCGACCAGCGATTTACCGATGGGATGACCGGCCGCCGCGATGAACGTATTGGCGATGCCGCCGCCGACGATCAGCTTGTCGACCTTGGTCAGCAACGTTTCCAGCACGGTGAGCTTGGTCGACACCTTCGAGCCCGCCACGATCGCCACCAGCGGACGCTTGGGTTTTTCCAGCGCCGTTTCGAGCGCGACCAGTTCGTTCATCAGCAGCGGGCCGGCGCAGGCGACCTTGGCGAATTTCGCCACCCCGTGCGTGCTGGCTTCGGCGCGATGCGCGGTACCGAAGGCATCCATGACATAGACATCGCAGAGCGCCGCCATCTTGCGCGACAGGTCTTCCTTGTCCTTCTTCTCGCCCTTGTTGAAACGCACGTTCTCCAGCAGCACGACTTCGCCCGGCTCGACGCTGACGCCCTCCAGCCAGTTCTTTTCGAACCGGACCTTGTAACCGAGCAGTTCCGAGAGGCGCTGCGCCACCGGCGCGAGCGAGAACTCGTCGTCGTACACGCCTTCTTCCGGACGGCCGAGATGCGACATGAGCATGACGCGGGCGCCCGCGTTCTTCGCTGCCTGGATGGTCGGCAGCGATGCGCGGATGCGCGCATCGCTGGTCACGACCCCTCCCTGCACCGGAACGTTGAGATCCTCGCGGATCAGCACGCGCTTGCCGCGCAGGTCGAGATCGGTCATGCGCAAAACAGTCATGCGAGGGCAGCTCCAGGTTATCGCAAGTAAACGGGCTACAGGCGACAGGCGACGGCCAGAACCAGATTCGAGCTCTTGCCGTAGCCCGTGGCCTGTTGGCCGTAGCCCGTCTTGGTTACTTCGAAATGACGCGAGCCATCTCCAGGACCTTGCTCGAATAACCCCACTCGTTGTCGTACCAGGACACGATCTTGACGAAGGTGCCGTCGAGCGCGATGCCGGCCTCGGCGTCGAAGATGGAGGTGCGTGCGTCGCCGCGGAAATCGGTGGAGACGACTTTCTCGTCGGTGTAGCCGAGCACGCCCTTCATCGCGCCTTCGGAGGCGGCCTTCATGGCATTGCAGATCTGCTCGTAGGTGGTGTCCTGCTTCAGTTCGACCGTGAGATCGACCACCGAAACGTCCGACGTCGGCACGCGGAACGACATGCCGGTCAGCTTCTTGTTCAGCTCGGGGATCACGACGCCGACGGCCTTCGCCGCGCCGGTCGATGACGGAATGATGTTTTCCAGGATGCCGCGGCCGCCGCGCCAGTCCTTGTTCGAGGGGCCGTCGACGGTCTTCTGCGTCGCCGTCGTGGCATGCACCGTCGTCATCAGGCCGCGCTTGATGCCGAAGCTGTCGTTCAGCACCTTGGCGATCGGCGCGAGGCAGTTCGTCGTGCACGAGGCGTTGGAGATGATGGCCTGGCCGGCGTAGGTCTTGTCGTTCACGCCGAACACGAACATCGGCGTGTCGTCCTTCGACGGCGCCGACATGATCACTTTCTTCGCGCCGGCGCTGATGTGCTTCTGCGCGGTTTCCTTGGTGAGGAACAGGCCCGTCGATTCGACGACGATGTCGGCGCCCACGTCGCCCCACTTCAGTTCGGCCGGATCCTTGACGGCGGTGAGACGGATCTTCCTGCCGTTGACCACCAGCGTATTGCCGTCGACCGACACCGTGCCCTTGAACTGGCCGTGCACGGAATCGTATTTCAGCATGTAGGCGAGGTAGTCCGGCTCGAGCAGATCGTTGATCCCCACGATCTCGATGTCCGGAAAATTCTGCGTGGCCGCGCGAAACACCATGCGACCGATGCGACCGAATCCGTTGATGCCGACTTTGATGCTCATTAACTGCTCCAATGCTCTGGCTAGTGTCTGGTGGCGCCCAGGACCTAGAGAATCGACTGAACCACTTTCACCACGTTTTCAACCGTAAACCCGAAGTGCCTGAACAGATCCTTGCCGGCGCCTGAGGCGCCGAAGCTGTGCATGGCGACGACGGCACCGCGCGGACCGACGTAGCGGTACCACGTATCCGGCGCCGCCGCCTCGATGGCGACACGACGTTCGACCGCAGCGGGCAGCACCTGTTCGCGATAAGCGGCATCCTGCGCATCGAACACGTTGCTGCTCGGCATCGACACCACGCGCACCTTGCGGCCCTGCTGCTGCAATGCCGTTGCCGCATCGACCGCGATGCCGACTTCGGAGCCGGTCGCGATCAGGATCACCTCGGGCGTGCCTTCGCAATCCTTCAGCACGTAGCCGCCGCGACGCACGGCGTCGATCTGCTGCGCCGTGCGCGTCTGCGCCGGCAGGCCCTGGCGCGTCAGCGCCAGCGTCGTCGGGCCATTGCGGCGTTCGATCGCGTCTGCCCATGCGACGGCCGTTTCGAGCGTGTCGCACGGGCGCCAGACCGTCATGTTCGGAATGATGCGCAGGCTCGGCAGGTGTTCCACCGGCTGGTGCGTCGGGCCGTCTTCGCCGAGGCCGATCGAATCGTGCGTCATCACATAGATGACGCGCTGCTTCATCAGCGCCGACATGCGCATGCCGTTGCGCGCGTAGTCGGAGAACACCAGGAACGTGCCGCCGTAGGGGATTTCGCCGCCGTGCAGGGCGACGCCGTTCATGATCGCGGCCATGCCGAATTCGCGCACGCCGTAGTGCAGGTAGTTGCCCGAGGCATCGGCGCCGGTGATCGATTTCGAATCCTTGCGGTTGGTGTTGTTCGAACCCGTCAGGTCGGCCGAGCCGCCGAACAGTTCGGGCAGCGCCGCGCCGTACGCGTTGAGCGCCTGCTGCGATGACTGCCGCGTTGCGAGGTTTCCGCCCGCCTGGGCGACCTGTGCCACGTAGTTGCGCACGACTTCCGGCCACGTCGCGGGCAGTTCGCCCTGCATGCGGCGCTGGAATTCCGCAGCCAGCGCCGGGAACTGCTTCGAGTAGGTCTCGAACTTCGACTGCCAGCCCGCCTCGACCTGCTTGCCGCGCTCGCGCGCGTCCCAGCCATTGCGGACGTCGTCGGGAATGACGAAGGGCTCGTAGTTCCAGCCAAGGTGCTTGCGTGTCGCTGCGACTTCGTCTGCGCCCAGCGCGGCGCCGTGCGTTGCCTCCGTACCCTGCTTGTTGGGCGAACCCCAGCCGATGATGGTCTTGCAGCAGATCAGGCTCGGCCGGTCGGTCACGGCCTTCGAGGCGGCGATTGCTTTTTCGATGGCTGCCGGATCGTGCCCGTCCACATTCGGCACGACGTGCCAACCGTAGGCTTCGAAGCGCTTCGGCGTGTCGTCCGTGAACCAGCCGTGGACTTCGCCGTCGATGGAAATGCCGTTGTCGTCATAGAAGGCGATCAGCTTGCCGAGCTTCAGGGTGCCGGCCAGCGAGCAGGCCTCGTGCGAGACGCCTTCCATGAGGCAGCCGTCGCCGAGGAACACCCAGGTGTGATGGTCGACGATGTCGTGCCCCGGGCGATTGAAAGTGGCCGCGAGCATCTTTTCCGCCAGCGCCATGCCGACGGCGTTGGCCAGCCCTTGCCCCAGCGGGCCGGTCGTGGTTTCGATGCCGAGATGCGCGTCGTGCTCGGGATGCCCCGCCGTGTGCGAGCCGAGCTGGCGGAAGGCCTTCAGGTCATCGATCGTCAGGGGATAGCCGCTCAGGTGCAGCAGCGCGTACAGGAGCATGGAACCGTGACCGTTGGAGACGACGAAACGGTCGCGATCGGCCCACTGCGGATTGCCGGGATTGTGCCTGAGGTGGTCGTTCCACAAGACTTCGGCGATGTCGGCCATGCCCATGGGCATGCCGGGATGGCCGGAATTGGCTTTCTGAACAGCGTCCATCGCCAGTGCCCGGATGGCATTGGCAAGCTGCCTGCGCTGCGACGTCATCGACCAACCCCTTCAGGAATACCGGTTTTCGAGAGCCGCGCATTCTGGACCAAGGGGGCGTCAGCGGCAATCGAACCCGACGATGGGAATGCGCGGAACTTTGCGGGTGACGCGACGTATTTGATTCTTCCTGTGGGGCCGGCTTTAGCCGGCCGGATAAGGCGTCAGGCTAAAGCCTGACCTACAGGCCCGCCCGGCGACGCGGATGGCCGACAGTGAGACGGACTGCAAATAATCTTCCCGTGCATCGCGGACTGCCCGGGCGATTAGAGGTCGATCACCTTTTGCGGCTGGGCCGCATTGCTACGATCCGGCGCGCATTCGTCCTGCACATGACTCGCCGAATGATTATGTCGCGCCTCGCGCACGACATCGGACCACAAGGGCAGCAATGAAGTCGTTTCGCCTCATTCAGTTCACGGACACCCATCTGACGGGAGATGCGGCAGCGACCATTCGCGGCGTCGCCTGCCTGCCGGCGTTGCGTGCCGTCATGGCCGATGCGCAGCACCGTTGTCACCGTCCCGACGGCGTCCTGCTGACTGGCGATCTGGTGCAGGACGATCCCTCCGGTTACGCACTCATCCGCCAGGTGTTCGGCGCCTCGCCGGTGCCGGTGCTGTGCCTGGCCGGCAATCACGATCTGCCCGACCACATGCGCGCCGCGCTGCGCGGCGAGCCGTTCCATGTCGGCGGTGAAGTCGAATTCGGTCGCTGGCTGGTCGTGCTGCTCGACACCTGGGTCGAACACAGTGCGGGCGGTCGGCTCGGCGCCGCCCAGCTCGCGCGATTGCGCGAAACGCTGCAGGCCCATCGCAATCATCATGTGCTGCTGTGCCTGCATCACCATCCCATCCGCATGCGCAGCGAATGGCTCGATCAGGTCGGCCTCGAAGATGCGGACGAGTTCATGTCGATCGTGCGCACGCACGCCAACGTGCGCGGCGTGCTGTGGGGCCACGTGCATCAGTCGCTCGACAGCTTCGTTGCCGGCGTGCGCTTCATGGCGACACCGGCGACCTGTGCGCAATTCCTGCCGCGCAGCGATGACTTCGCGATCGACGATCGTCCGCCCGGCTATCGCGTGCTCGAACTGCTGCCCGACGGCACCATCGCCACCGAAGTGATCTGGCTGGAGCGCTACGCACAGCGCGTGGTGGCTTGATCGAACGCTGGGCCTGACTCGTCGCTGGCGGCCACGGACGGATCGGCAGATACTGGCCGCGATGCCAACGCTCAGCCGATTTCTCGCCAGCCTCCTCGTTCTTGCACTCGTTCAGACCGCATCGGCGGCGGACTCCGCACCCGCGCGTCATGCGCTGTGGTCGCTGCAGGGCAAGACCAACACCGTCTACCTGCTCGGCTCGGTCCACTTCCTCAAGCCTTCCGATGAACTGCCCGCGGCGCTCGACGCCGCGTATCGCGACGCCGAGCGCCTGGTGATGGAGATCGACATGGACGATCTCGATCCCCTCGTCGCGCAACAGACCACGATGGATCTCGGTCTGTTGCCGGACGGCAAGACCCTGGAGTCCGAACTGGGCAGCGAGGCCTATCAGCTGGTATCGAAACAGGCGCGCGTCATGGGCATCGATCCTGCGCTGCTGAATCGCTTCCGTCCGTGGCTCGCTGCCATGACGCTCGTACAGCTGCAGCTGATGAAGCAGGGGCTCGATCCGCAATCCGGCGTCGAGCAGCGCCTGACGGCACGCGCCGTCGCCGATCACAAGGAAATCACCGGCCTCGAGACGCTGCAGCAACAGCTGGGCATGCTGGCCGGACTGTCGTCGGAGCAGCAGCGCGAATTCCTGCTCTACAGCGTCGAGAATGCGGAACACGCCGCGGAGGAAATCGACGAGCTGATCGATGCCTGGCGCAGGGGCGACACGACCGTCCTCGCGCGTCTGCTCGCGGAAGGATTCGACAAGTATCCCGACCTGTACCGCCCGCTGACCGTCGATCGCAATCGACAATGGCTCGGGCCGATCGAGGAGTTACTGAAGTCGCAGGACGACTACCTGGTAGTCGTGGGCGCACTGCACCTGGTCGGAAAAGACAGCGTCATCGACCTGCTCGAGAGCAAGGGTCACAAGGTGACGCAGCACTGATCGTTCAGACCGCGGCCGGCCGCAGAGCCGTGCCCAGCAGGTAGCCGAGAAAAACGACGATCAGACAGACACCGACCGACAGCGCCACGTTGGCCGCCGCGGCCGCCAGCCGGCCTTCCCGCAGCAACAGCAGCGTCTGCAGGCTGAATGCCGAAAACGTGGTGAACCCGCCCATCACGCCGACCATCAGGAAATCGCGGGTGAGCTGCGCCGACTGCGACACCTTTCCCACGGTCAGCGCGGCGATCAGTCCGATCAGGAACGAGCCCACGACATTCACCAGCAACGTGCCCCAGGGAAAGGATGCACCCCAGCGGCTTGCGGCGAGGAGACCGCACCCGTGCCTCGCGACCCCGCCCAGCGCGCTGCCGATCGCGATGAGCAGCCAGTTCATGGCTTCAGACTTCCACCATCTCGAAATCTTCCTTGCCCGCACCGCAATCCGGGCAGCGCCAGGACAGCGGCACATCGTCCCAGCGCGTCCCCGGGGCGATGCCGGAGATGGGGTCCCCCTTCTCCTCCTCGTAGACATAGCCGCAGATCACGCACATGTAAGCTTTCATCAACGATCACGCCGGGCAAGTGTTGGAAGGCGGCGATTATAGGGAAGTGTCGCCGCGGCCGGGTCGGAAAACCTCGGTTTCGTGCGCTGGTTTTCATGGCGCCGCGACCCACTTACTATCGCGGCCCTGTTTCGGCGGAGCGCAAGCCTTGTCCCTGTTTACCGATGCCTCGCAATACATCCCCGGCGGCGTGAACTCGCCGGTCCGCGCCTTCCGCTCGGTCGGCGGCGAACCCGTGTTCATCGAGCGGGCCAGCGGCGCGCACGTATTCTCCTCGGACGGCCGGCAGTACCTCGACTACGTCGGCTCCTGGGGCCCGATGATCCTCGGCCATGCGCATCCGGACGTCATCCGCACCGTGCAGGAACGCGCCGCGCTCGGCCTGTCCTTCGGCGCCCCCACCCGGATCGAAACGCAGCTCGCACGCAAGGTCTGCGAACTCATGCCGTCGATCGAACGGGTGCGCATGGTGAGTTCCGGCACCGAGGCGACCATGAGCGCCATCCGCCTCGCCCGCGGCTTCACCGGCCGCAGCAAGATCGTGAAGTTCGAGGGCTGCTATCACGGACATTCCGATTCGCTGCTCGTGAAGGCAGGTTCCGGCGCCCTGACCCTGGGCGTGCCGACCTCGCCCGGCGTGCCGCCCGAACTCGCCGCCCACACGATCACGCTCGCGTACAACGACATCGCGCAGGTGCAGCAGACCTTCGCGGATATGGGCAACGAGATCGCCTGCATCATCGTCGAACCGATCGCCGGCAACATGAACTGCGTGCTGCCCGTGCCCGGCTTTCTCGAAGCGCTGCGCGCGGTCTGCGACAAGTCCGGCAGCGTGCTGATCTTCGATGAAGTCATGACGGGTTTTCGCGTCGCCCTCGGCGGCGCGCAGGCGCTGTACGGCATCAAGCCGGACCTCACCACGCTCGGCAAGATCATCGGCGGCGGCATGCCCGTCGGCGCCTTCGGCGGCCGCCGCGACATCATGGAGCAGATCGCCCCGCTCGGCCCCGTGTATCAGGCGGGCACGCTGTCGGGAAATCCCGTGGCAATGGCGGCAGGACTGGCCACGCTCGAAGCGATCAGCGCGCCGGGCTTTCATGCCGCACTGACCGAGCGCACGAATCAACTCATCGAAGGACTGAACCTTGCCGCGCGCGCCGCGAACGTGCCGTTCAGCACGAATCATGTCTGCGGCATGTTCGGGCTGTTCTTCACGGACAAGTCGCCGGTGCGCTACTTCCGTGAAGTGATGGCGTGCGATGTCGAGCGGTTCAAGCGGTTCTTCCACCTGATGCTGGAGGAGGGCGTGTATCTGGCGCCGTCGGCGTTCGAGGCAGGGTTTGTGTCGGCGGCGCATTCGGCGGCGGAGGTCGAGAAGACGATCGCTGCGGCAAAGCGCGCGCTGCAATCTCTGGCTGGAAATCGCTGATCAGCGGCCGCTGTTTCGCCCAAGCTGCCGATCAGCCGACACCGCGCCCTGATGCGTATCGCCTTTGTGTCACTGATGGCTGGCTCTCCGTGGGCAGCGTCCGAAGCGCTCTGGGCTGAGACCGCACATCGCGCACTTGCCGCCGGCCACCGGGTTTTCGTCAGCACCTACTTCTGGCCGCAGCAACCGCAAGCCCTGGCAGAGCTGGCAAGGGACGGCGCGCTGCTCGATAGCCGACCATCCACCCGATGGGTCCGGCGCTCAGCGATCGCAAGCAGACTGGCGCGAACTTTCACCGCGCTCGAAACCTTCAAGCCGGATGTCATCTGCCTCAGTCAGGGCGGCACGTATGACGTTGCTCGCAGCGGTAGCACCGCCGTGCTGAGGAGAACGCTGAAGCACCTCAGTGCCCCTTACGTCGTACTGTGCCATTGTGAACAACCAGCACCTCCAGCGCGCATTGTGTCCCATGCGCGCGCGGTCTTCGAACAGGCGGCGATTGTTGGATTCGTTGGAAAAAGAGCGCTGGACATCGCCGAGTTGCATCTCGGCATCTCACTCCCTAAAGCCCGCATCTTTCACAATCCAGTCAACCTTGATCGCATCACCCGTCTGCCCTGGCCCCAACAGTCGTCGCCGCTGCGCCTGGCCTTCGTCGGACGCCTCGAACCGGTGAAGAATCTGCAGGCGCTGCTGATCGCGCTGACACAGGATCGATGGGTGCAACGCGATTGGACGCTCACGGTCTTCGGTTCCGGATCGTTGCGTAGCGAACTGGAGAGCTTCGCAGCCAACAGCAGCCTGGCCTCGCGCTGCACTTTTGCCGGTTACGCGACAGACATCAGTTCAGTCTGGGCAAACCACCATGCGCTGATCCTGCCTTCCCGATTCGAAGGGGTTCCTCTGGCATTGATCGAGGCATTGCTCTGCGGACGACCCGCCATAGCAACGAACACGGGCGGAATCGCCGAATGGATTCAGAGCGGCGAAACCGGATTTCTGATTCGCGACGCCGGCGGCCCTGCAATTGCGGATGCGCTGGAACGCCTCTGGGAAAGGCGCGGAGACCTTGAAACCATGGGAGCCCTGGCACATTCACGAACACTCGAGAAAAGAGACCCCGATCCGGTGGGCACGTTGCTGGACTGGTTGACGACGAACGGAAATCGAACGAACGCAGTCACGGAACCGCTTGATCGTCGCGATAGGCGTGTGGACTCGTGAGGCGCTTCAGCTTCAGCCCGGCACAGAATCGCAAGGCAGGCCATAACCGGGCTTTTGATTTTCGAATCGCATGGATGCGTCGCCAGTGGCGGTACATGAATACAGCCAGCGCAAACGAAAACCACTGATCTTCCCGCGCCCGCCACAGATCACGCATCCGGACGAGGAAAGAATTCCTCCCCTCTTCCAGGCTCACCAACTCATCCAGACGAAGCCTGAAATCGAATAGCCGAGCCTCACGCCGCCCGCGTCGCCGTTTCGCCGGCTGCTCACGCAACACGTTGGTCACGTTGGTATCGTGAAGTCTGTACTTCACCAGCATGCGATCGAGGTACACGACACCGCCTCGAGTTGCCGCAATGGCCGCGAGCCACCAGTCGTAGTAGAAGCAGTCGGGGACAGGAAAGGCGCGGGCCAGCAGTTCGCGCCGGAACAGCATGGCATGGCCGGCAACGCAATTCGCTGCGACGAACACCACGACATCGTTGGTGCTGACCATATTGCAGCGACTCGACATTGGCCGATTCTGCGAACATCCGTGTTCATCGATGATGTCCGAGTCGCAATAGACCATCGCACGATTGCCGATGACCTGCTGCAGCAGTTCCAGCTTCTCCGCATGCCAGATATCGTCCTGATCGCACGGTGCAATCAGATCGCCGCGACAAAGCGACATTGCAACTTCGAAGTTCTTTCGGAAACCGAGATTCGAAGAATTGCGGTGTACGCTGATCCGGCGATCACGCGACTCGTACTCGCGCAGAATCCCTAGCGTCCCGTCGGACGAACAGTCATCGACACAGACGATCTCGAGGTTGGCGTAGGTCTGTCCAAGCAATGAATCCATCTGCTCGCGTAGAAATCGCTCACCGTTATAGGTACAGAGCGCGATGGATATCAGCGGCCCGGCCATGACGAACGCGGCACTCGCTAGAAACGCCGACTCACGTTGAGGCCAATGATGTCGACGTCAAAGAACATGCGGGTGCGATCAGGAGAGATAGGCGGCTCGTTGGGCAGCAAGGTCTTGTCGCGCCCCATCTTGTAGAACTGGCGCAGATCCACGCCGACGTCCCACTTGGGAAAAACATCCCGATACTGGATGCCTGCACCCCAGTAGTAACCATACGCTGGCAGTTCGATGTCATAACGCCCCACGCCGAAGAATGCGCCAAGCGCCAGTTTTCGCCCCCAGCGAAATCGATAGTCCAGCGCGCGGAAGGACATCAGCTGGTAACCATCGACGCGATCGAGCTCGACTCTCGCCCCCAGATCGCTCCGTTGCGACACCGGGCGACGGATACCGATGCCGATGTGCGGCGTCGATTCCCAATCCTCTTTGAAGTTCGGAATCGTCGAATCGAGAATCTTCTCTACTTGAGCGCCGCCTGCTCCAACGTCGACGAAGAGTTCGACGCCCGGATCGGTCGTCCCCCGATCCTCGTCGTAGGGGGCAATCGGGCCTCCGCGAAAATCAACGAAATCCACCGAGGCCGCAAGACGTGCGAACGAATCCCCGAAAACATCCTGCCCGGCATGCAGCTCCGCAGTGACCGGCTTGCCGAACAGCGACGTCGCAAGGCTGACGCTGAACATGTGCATCTGTTCATAGGACACGTCAGGTCGCGGTGCGCGACGCCAGTCAGCATCGTTCTTGAGCGTACGGTAGGTCGCCTGCCAGTACTGATTGGATCCGCGGCGCCACCCCAGACGAACCATCTGGCTCCAGCCGCCGATGGCATCGCCAAACTGGCGTTCATCCCCCATCCAGTGGCCGATCACCAGGTCCTTGTTGGTCAATCCTTCGGGGTAGAGGTAGTGGACATACCAGTCGTTCTGCCAATCCGACAATTCATACGTCAGGTCGAAGTTTTTCCAGAGGACTGGAAAGTCCAGACCCAGCGAGAAGTTCGTCGCGCCGAGAAGTTTGTTGCCCGCATAGGCATTGTCCTCGCCAGCGTATTCCGCATACACAGCGAGCGGAATTCGTCCCGGGAATAGGATGCTGCTCGTGAGCGATGCCACCCGATTGCTCGCTTCCAGTCCCGCACCCAGCGCGTTTTGATTCTCGATCAGGGCATCCCAGAAATCGCTCCACTCGTTGCCGCTGCTGCGCGCGCCGCCGCCATATTGGGACTCGCGATTGAAAGCCACGGCGTAGCCTGTCACCGGTTCGATTGCCAGATGAAGACCCGCGAGGCGCGGACTCCCTGAAGTCGTCGTTTCTCCGTACAGGATGCCGTCCTGGCGCGACATCTTCGCCGCGAAGATTTCGTAGCTGATACCGAGAGGTGTCAGCGGCCTGTAGTTGGAGATCGTGACCGAAGGCATCGTCGGCGCTTCACTGCTGATCAGGGAACTGCTGTCGGTGAGCGGCGACCACCAGTGATCGCGATAGCCGATGTCGAGTTGCGCGAAGTCGAAGCCTGCGCTCACGAAGGAGCCCGTGGGGGTCGCCTCGCCGTCATAAGCGATGCCTCCGGCGTTGACGATCAAGTAGTCACCCAGTTGCACGTAACCGCTGGCGCTGACTTGCCACGCAGAGTCGATCGGCAGGCCGTGACGATTGGGAATGGGGACCTGGGAATCTCCATCGGTCAATGCCACCTCGGGCTTTGCGCTCGTAACCGCCCATTTGCGCATGTAGCCGCGCAGATAATTCTGGACTTCCGTGCAGAGCGCCCGATCTTTCTGGCAGGCCATGGGAAGTGCGTCGAGCACGGTTCCTGCCGCAATCGGTCGGGTCATGACGGGCTTGCCCGCAAGTATCAGGACGCGTTCGATCTTTCTTTCAATGTCCGCAGACAGATTGAGCGGCAAGTAGGGACTCGCGCCTCTCGCCCAACCTGCCGATGAGGCAATGCAGATCAGGAAACATGCCGCAGCGGCGCGCGACCATATCGGGAGAGATCGTCCATGCGGATCGTTCATCGAGATTCCAGAAGTTTCGTGCTTATTGTCCGATTATGCCGGCTGACGGCACACGATGTCTCCGGGCCGCCGGATCAATACGGACTGGACCGCCACCTGACGGTCACTTTTTCATGGCTGGATTCTTCGACGATTCCGACGACTTCGTACTCGAGTGTATTCAGCCCATCGTGAGCGGGGCTTTCGAGCCCTCGCAAGAGGCGTGTGCGCCGACGCCGGTTGCGACCGATCTGCCGGCGCACAGCTGCGCGATCCGGACGTACCTGCTGGGCGGCAGGGTTGGGCAAATCCTGATATTCGCCCTTTAGATCGGCGTAACAAAAAAAACCCGCCATCAACAAGCGGAAAAAGAAATCATCGTCTTCCTTGCCCCATCCCCAGTATTCGTTGGAATAGCCATTCGCCGCGAACACCTGCTCCTTGCGGATGGAGACAGCACCGGAAAAATAATGGTCTGCGCGATTCGATTCTCCCTCCTCGCCTGCAATCCGGCTTACCAGGCGCAGCGGTTGCGAGGGACATAGGTAATTCGTCGTCACGGGCACTGCGTCGACGTCATGCAGGCAGTAGTAGTCCGTCCTCTCGCGGGCGAAATGAATTCCGGCGTTGATCAGCTTTCCTCGATTGAACAAACCTTCGTTCTGCTGCTCCATGACCAGAATGCGATAGTTCAACCGCTGTTCCTGCAACGTCGCCTGCAGCACCGGCAGAAGCCGTTCGAGGTGCGCCCGCCGCTCGCGAAATGGAATGACGATCGTCAGCCGTTGGTCATGCGAAAATGTCAGCGGGATGGCTTTTCGATGAGCGATCAGCCCACGCGCTACCGGCGCAATGAGCTTCCAGTTGGCAATGCTCACCGGCGCATATCGACCGTCGATCAATACGTGCCGCTCGGGATCGGCACCCAGGCGTCGACTCGGCCACCATCGCCTGAGCCACCACCTGCGCGCGAGCCTTGCCGGATCAAATGGATACTCGATCGCCAATGAAATTGTCCCGCATCCGCTGTTGCGGCGGAGTCTAGCGGTCTGGCGAACAGACCATCCACTTTCATCTGGCGATCGGTTCGGTCGATCCCGAGCGCCACCGCCTACGCGCCCCGCCCGCTCCCACCTGCAATCTCCCATGCTTCTCCAGCCGCGTCTCGATTCCACCTGTGGTCCGTCCATGCGCCTGCGCCAACTGCGCAACGGCGACACCTTGATCGAACTCGCGCAACAACTTCTCGTCCTCCTCGGCAGTCCACGGCTTGCCGGCGTTGCACGGAGCGGCGGGGCGCGCGCGGCTCTTCGACCGGCCAGCCTCCATCAGACGCACAGCCAGAAACAGCGCGCGAACCACGTCCGCACTCTGATACGGGCTGTCGGCAGGAAAGACCTCGCCAGTCGCCGGATTGACGCCATTGGCCAGTGCCGACACGATAGACAGCGCTCTTGCTTCATCCATGATGTTTGTTCTCCTGTCGAATGGAACGATCGAGCCGCAATGCTCGCCGGTATTCGACCTCAATGTGCCGACGGCCTGATGATGGATATCGGGCATGTCTGTCGAGAAACGCTGCGCCGATGCGTCGGCGCGGCTCACTTTCGAAAGGGTTTTCTGACCGATGCGTTCGTTTGGCTCGATCCTGCTGTTGTTCGCCGTCTCCCTGCTCGCTGCTGCCGCGCTGGCCTACCCCGCGTGGGTCCTGATCGGACTGCTCGACGATCAGCCCATTCATCGCATCCTGCATCGGCTCGCGATGCTCGCCGCCATCGTCGGCATGGTCTGGCTGGTGCGCCGCTGGCGATTGACGGACAAACAGTCGGCGGGATTCGGACTGCCGCGCCGGACGTTCTGGAAACAGATCGGGACCGGGCTGCTGCTCGGCGCGGTGATCATCGCTCCGCTGCTGCTGTCGCTGCATTGGCTCGACGTGCGCACCGCCGATCCGACGGCGGACGTCACCGCGGGCCGGATGGCGAAAGTGCTCCTGAAGGGATTGCTGACGGGTCTGGTCGTCTCATTCATCGAAGAACTTTTCTTTCGCGGCTATCTGTTCACCGCAATCGAACGCGAGTCCGGACGTCTGCTGGCAATCGTGCTGCCCAGCCTGCTGTATGCATCGGTGCATTTTCTGGACGGACGCCTGCGTGTACCGCGCGATGAAATCGAATGGGACAGCGGCTTCACCGTTCTCAGCCGCATGTTCCTCGCGTACAACGATCCGCTGCGGATCCTGGATTCGTTTCTCGCGCTGTTCGCCGTAGGTGTGCTGCTGGCGATTGCGCGCGCGCGCAGCGGAGCCATAGCACTGTGCATCGGCATGCATGCCGCCTGGGTCTGCCTGCTCTATTTGGATGAGACCATCACCCAGTTCAATCCGGACAGCAATGCGCGCTGGCTGGTGGGTTCGTACGACAACGTGATCGGATGGGGAACCGTCGCGTGGATGGGCGTGATGGCGGGCGCGTACTGGCTTGCTGCGCGCAATGCGGGGTCGGTTGCCGTTGGTCTCAGGAAGTCAGGCTGAAGCCTGACCTACAAGAAGAACGGGCTACTGCAGGTCTTCTTCCTGTTCGACCGCTTCGACCCGCACACGCTGTCGCAGGTGCTCCAGGCGCTGCAGGGGATCGCGCATCTCCAGGCACTCCTGCTTCTCCGGCAACGGTAGCGGCAGGATCTCGACGATGCGCGAGCCGACCCAGGCGGCATCGTCGTAGCGGATCGGCGTGAAATCGTAGACGGGCGCCAGCTGCGGCAGCGCATGCTGCAACAGGCGTACGAGGTAAGCGCATTCGGCCGGCACGGGCAGCTGCGGCTCGGGCGACAGCCATTCGATCGTGGCGACATTGAGTCCATCCGGCTGGCGCGATACGGAACGGATGGCGAACGATCGTTCGCCGAGCGCGGTGATGCCGAGCAGGCCGTCCTGCAGTTTCTCGAAATCCACGATGCGCGCCGACGTACCCACGGTCACGGTTTGCGCATCGCCCCCTGCCTCCACACCCTCGACGATCATCGCGATTCCGAACGGGGTGCCTTCGCGCATGCACCGGCCGATCATGTCGACATAGCGCGCTTCGAAAATGCGCAGCTTGAGCGGCCCTTCAGGGAACAGCACCGCGTTGAGCGGGAAGAGAGGAATGCATTCCTCTCCCGCAGCAGGCGGCGGTGCCGCGGATTCCGTGGCGCCCTTCTTCATCAGGAGCGGTCGGTCTGGTCGCCGCGCTCGCGCAGGCTGGCCAGAAGCTTGTCGTGAATGCCTTCGAAGCCGCCGTTCGACATGATCAGCACGTGATCGCCGTTGCGCGCAGCATCGCTCAGTTCGGCCACCAGCGCGGCGATGTCGTGCGACACGCTCGCGCGCTCGCCGAGACTCGCAACCGCACCGGCGACGTCCCATTTGACCGCAGGTCCCTGGTACAGCCAGACGCGATCCGCGCCGGCAAGCGATCCTGCAATCGCCTCCTGATGCGAACCGAGCTTCATGGTGTTGGAACGCGGCTCGAGCACTGCAAACAGCCGTGCCTTGCCGATGCGCCGACGCAGGCCATCGATGGTGGTGGCAATCGCGGTGGGATGGTGTGCGAAGTCATCGTAGACGGCGATGCCATTCACCACGCCGCGGATTTCCATGCGTCGCCGGACACCTTTGAATTCGCTCAGCGCCGCAACTGCCGTCTGCAGTTCGACACCGGTGTGACGCGCGGCGAGCACGGCGGCCAGCGCGTTTTCCGCATTGTGGCGTCCGAGCAGCGACCAGCGCACTTCCGCCATCCTGCGATCGCCTTCCATGATGGCGAACGACGAGTAATCGCCGCCGGGCTCGACGGCCACGTACCACGCAGCATCGCCCTGTACGCCGCTCGCAAAGCGTTCGACCGGCGTCCAGCATCCCATGTCGATGACATGCATGACGTTCGCATCGCCGGCGTTGGCCACGACGAGTCCATTGCGCGGCACCATGCGCAGCAGCTGGTGGAATTGCCATTGGATCGAAGCGACGTCCGGATAGATGTCGGCGTGGTCGTGTTCGAGATTGTTGAGGATGGCCGTGCGCGGGCGGTAGTGCACGAACTTCGCGCGCTTGTCGAAGAAAGCGGTGTCGTACTCATCCGCTTCGACGACGAAGTACTTGCCGCCGCCCGCGCGCGCGGTCACGTTGAAATTGCCCGGCACGCCGCCGATGAGGAATCCCGGATTCAGTCCGGCGTATTCGAGAATCCACGCCAGAATGCTCGAAGTCGTCGTCTTGCCGTGCGTGCCGGCGACCGCCAGCGTCCAGCGATCGGCGAGCAGATGACGCGACAGCCACTCCGGACCCGACGTGTAGGGAATACCGCTTTCGAGCAGCGCTTCGATCAGCGCATTGCCGCGGCTCATCACATTGCCGACCACGACCACATCGGGCTTGAGCGACAACTGCGCGGGGTCGTAGCCCTGGATCAGCTCAATGCCCAGTGCCGAAAGCTGATCCGACATCGGCGGATAGACGTTCTGGTCCGATCCCGTCACCTTGTGACCGGCGGCACGCGCCAGCGCCGCAATGCCTCCCATGAACGTGCCGCAGATGCCGAGAATGTGAACGTGCATGTGTCGCTACTGTGATGAGTGCGTGACGTCTAGCCGTGCAGCCGACTGACGATCGCCTGCGCCACCGCGCCGGTCGAATAGATGATGGCAACCGTCAGCGCCATTCCTGTCAGCAGGCCGCGATCGAGCGCGTGCATGAAGATGCGTCCCATGATGAGCGCGATGGCCAGGAAACGCAGCGACAGCCAGAGGGTCGACGGCTCGCCGGAAGCGACGCCGGCAGCGAGCTGCACGGCCGCGACCACGATGTCGATCGCCGCCAGCAATGCGCCGACGCCGAACATCGCCGTCAGCGTCTGGATGAATCGCTGGCTGCGCCCGAAAAAAGCCAGCACGAGCCAGAGCCACAGCATCATCATGGTCACATCGACGCCGACGATGACGAATGCCGTGCTCAGCCGCAGGTCCAGCAATTGCACCTGGACGAAACTCGCGGCCACATAGATGCCGAGCACCAGCAGCAACAGGAAGCGCGACGCCGGCAGATCCTGCGGACCCTTGCGCCACAGCGCAATGTCGATGAAGGTTTGCAATAATTTCCACATGGGATTTTCAGCGCCGATTGTACACGCCATGCCGCCAGCACTCCTGATCACCACCGACGGACAACTGGCCGCGGCCCTCGAAATGCTGTCGGGCAGCAACTTCGTCGCACTGGATACGGAGTTCATGCGTGAACGGACCTACTACGCCAGTCTTTGCCTGATCCAGGCAGCCACGACCGATGCCTGCGTGATCATCGATCCGCTCGCCGGGATGGACCTGCAACCGCTCTGGACATTCCTCAACGATCGCGCCCGTCTCAAGGTGCTGCATTCGGGACGGCAGGATCTGGAAGTTCTGACCCAGGCCATGACGCCGGTATCGACCGATGCGCCGACGACATCCGCAGCGGTGCCCGGGCCGATCTTCGATACCCAGGTCGCCGCGGCGCTGCTGGGTTCGCCGGCACAAGTCGGCTATGCGACGTTGATTTCGGAACGCCTCGGACATTCCCTGCCGAAGGCCCACACGCGCACCGACTGGAGTCGTCGCCCGCTGTCGGCCGAGCAACTCGAATACGCCGCCGACGACGTGCGCTACCTCGTTCCCCTGTATCTGAACCTGCAGGCTGCGCTGTCGGAGCGCGGACGGATGGAATGGCAGGACGAAGAAGCCAGGGAAATGGAAGATCCAACCCTGTATCGCATGGAGCCCGCCGACGCGTGGCGTCGACTGAAAGGACTCGAACGACTGCGGCCCGACCAGCGCGCCACGATCAAACTCATCGCCCAATGGCGCGAAGCGCGTGCGATGCGCAAGGACAAGCCGCGCGGCTGGATCCTCGCGGACGAATCCGTGCGGGCCATCGCCGAGCGCATGCCGACGAGCCGCGTCGAACTCGATACCGTCGAAGGACTGTCTGCGAATTTCCTGCGCAAGCGCAGCGAGGAGATCGTCGATCTCGTCAAGCAGGGTCGCGCGAACGCCGCGTCGGAAGCGCCTGCGGTGGTTCCGGTCCGTCCCGATCCGGCCCTGGTCGCACGCGCGACCAAGCTGCTGGCATTGGTACGCAGCGAAGCCCAGCGGCTCGACGTCGCGCCGGAACTGCTGGCAACGCGACGCGATGTCGAACAGATCGTCTTCTCGGGACGCTCGGATCACATGACGACCGGCTGGCGTCGCGAGGTGATCGGGGAAAAGCTGATCGCGGCAAATGCCGCGATGGCGGCGGAGTGAGGTTCTTCCTGTAGGTCAGGCTGTAGGTCAGGCTTCAGCCTGACTCCTTAGCAGGCCGGCTGAAGCCGGCCCCACAGGAAGAAGGAAGCCGGGACGATCTACTTCTTGCGACGCGCCACTTTCTTCTTCGCCGGCCGCGCCACCTTGCGAGCAGGCTTCTTCACCGTCTTGCGCGCCCCGGCCGTTCTTCCTGTGGAGCCGGCTTCAGCCGGCTTTTTCTTCGGCTGCGCTGCAGCCTTGCGCACCTTCACGGCAGCGGCCGGCACCGGCTTCGCCAGTGCGGCGGCTTCCATACGCTCGAACACTTCATCGAGTTCGCCTTCGCCGGCGATGGAACGCAGCAGGCCGAGGTTCGAGTAGTACTCGATCAGCGGCTGCGTCTGCTGTGCATAGACTTCGAGACGCTTGCCGATCACTTCTTCCTTGTCGTCGGGACGCTGGTACAGCTCCGCGCCTTCCTTCGGACAGGTCGTCGCACCGTTCAGCGAGTGCACGTTGTAGACGGTGCCGCACTTCGGGCAGATGCGCCGGCCGGCGAGCCGCTGCATCAGCGTGTCGCGACGCACATCGAGCAGCAGCACCGCTTCGAGCGGCTGGCCGATGTCCTGCAGCAGTTCGTTGAGAGAATTCGCCTGATCCTCGTTGCGGGGAAAGCCGTCGAGGATGAAACCGTTGGCCGCATCGGGACGGCCGAGACGGTCGCGAATCAGACCCAGGACGATGTCGTCGGACACCAGTTGACCGGCCTCCATGACCGCCTTGGCCTTGAGGCCCAGTTCCGTGCCGCGAGCCACGGCATCGCGCAACAGGTCGCCCGAGGAAACCTGCGGCACGCCGTACTTGGCCTGCAGTCTCTGTGCCTGTGTGCCCTTGCCCGAACCGGGCGCTCCCAGCAGAACGATACGCATGATGTCGACGGCGGCCTCCCAACAAAGGGGCGATACCCTAACCGAAAAGCCGGCCGACTGGCGACTGGCTGCTGGCGACTGGCCCGAGGTTCTGGACAACGCAGGCCAGTCGCCAGTCGCCAGCAGCCAGCCGCCTTCAGTGCGCTATCCTTCGCCGCCAAAATCCCCACGCCCACAGGTCTTCCGAACATGGCCAAGACGAAGCCTCGCAACGCCTTCTATGCCCAGTCCGGCGGCGTTACTGCCGTCATCAACGCATCGGCCTGCGGGGTCATCGAAACCTGCCGCAAACAAAAGAGCCGGATCGGCAAGGTGTATGCCGGACGGCACGGGATCGTCGGCGCTTTGACAGAAGATCTGATCGACACCAGCAAGGAATCGGCGGCCGCGATCCGCGCCCTGCGTCATACGCCCTCCGGCGCCTTCGGCTCGGCGCGCTACAAGCTCAAGAAACTCGAAGACAACCCGGCGCAGTACGAACGCCTGATCGAAGTCTTCAAGGCGCATGACATCGGCTACTTCTTTTACAACGGCGGCGGCGATTCCGCCGACACCTGCCTGAAGGTGTCGCAGCTCGCCGAAAAGCTCGGCTATCCGATTCAGGCCATCCACGTTCCGAAAACCGTCGACAACGATCTGCCGATCACGGACTGCTGCCCCGGCTTCGGTTCCGTCGCGAAATACGTCGCCGTGTCCATCAGGGAAGCCGGCTTCGACGTGGCCTCGATGGCCAAGACCTCGACCAAGGTGTTCGTGATGGAAGTGATGGGCCGCCACGCGGGCTGGATCGCGGCCGCCGGCGGTCTCGCCGCGGAAAAAGCCGGCGATGCGCCGCACATCATCCTGTTCCCCGAAATCACATTCGACGAAGAGCGCTTCTGTGCACGCGTAAAGGAATGCGTCGAGAAGTTCGGCTACTGCGCCGTCGTCGTTTCCGAAGGCGTGAAGAACAGCGAGGGCAAATTCCTTTCGGATGCCGGCATCCGCGATGCCTTCGGTCACGCACAGCTCGGCGGCGTCGCACCGGTGATTGCGCAACTGGTCAAGTCGAAACTCAACTACAAATATCACTGGGCGGTCGCCGACTATCTGCAGCGCGCCGCGCGCCACATCGCATCGAAGGTCGATGTCGAGCAGGCCTATGCCCTCGGCAAGGCGGCCGTTGACCTGGCATTGAAGGGGCACAATTCCGTCATGCCGACCATCGTGCGCACCTCGCACAAACCCTACAAATGGAAACTCGGCATCGCGCAGCTCAGCGACGTCGCCAACCAGGAAAAGATGCTGCCGCGCGACTACATCACCGACGATGGCTTTTTCATTACCGCAAAGGCGCGCCGCTACCTGAGTCCGCTGATTCAGGGCGAAGACTATCCGCCCTATCGCAACGGCCTGCCGCAGTACGTGCAGCTGCGCAATGCGCCGGTGAAGAAGAAGCTGCAAAAAACCTTTGTGGTATAGTCCGGCGCCCTTTTTCGCGCGGCTTTTGCCGCAAAAAAAGCCTGTTTTTGCGGCGGTTGCAGGCCGTCCGCGCAGTCGCAGTTCACCAATAAGCAAATCCCGTTTCGGGGGGAGATAAAGTTCATGTCCACAGATCTCGCGCTCTGGCTCGCGATCGGCGCCGGTGTGCTGGCCGTGTTGTACGGCCTGTTCTCCGTCGGCTGGATCAACAAACAATCGGCGGGCAACGAGCGCATGCAGGAGATCGCCGCGGCGATCCAGGCGGGCGCCAGGGCCTATCTCAATCGTCAGTACTCCACGATCGCCATCGTCGGTGTCGTGCTCTTCGTCGTCCTCGGCGTTGCGCTGAAGAGCTGGGCCACGGCGGGCGGCTTCGCCGTCGGCGCGATCCTCTCCGGTCTCGCAGGCTACATCGGCATGAACGTGTCGGTGCGCGCCAACGTGCGCACCGCGCAGGCGGCCAGCGTCGGTCTGAATCCTGCGCTTCAGATCGCCTTCCGCGGCGGCGCCATCACCGGCATGCTCGTGGTCGGCCTCGGCATGATCGGCGTCGCCGGTTACTTCGCGCTGATGCGCGGTTCGATCGGCGATGACGCCGCGCTGCATTCGCTGGTCGGCCTCGCGTTCGGCGGTTCGCTGATCTCGATCTTCGCGCGACTCGGCGGCGGCATCTTCACCAAGGGCGCCGACGTCGGTGCCGATCTCGTCGGCAAAGTGGAAGCCGGCATTCCCGAAGACGATCCGCGCAACCCCGCAGTGATCGCCGACAACGTCGGCGACAACGTCGGCGACTGCGCCGGCATGGCGGCGGACCTGTTCGAAACCTACGCGGTGACGGTCGTCGCCACGATGGTGCTCGGCGGTCTCATGTTCACGGCCGCCGACGGCGGCCTCGACATCCGCTACATCATCTATCCGCTGGTGCTGGGCGCGGTGTCCATCGTCGCCTCGATCGTCGGCACGTTCTTCGTGAAGGCTCGCGAAGGCGGCAAGATCATGAACGCGCTGTATCGCGGCACGGCCGTGTCGGGCGTGCTGGCGCTGATCGCGTTCTACTTCGTCACGCCCGTCGTCATGGGCGAAGGCGAAGTGGCGAGCGATCTGTTCTGGTGTTCGGTCATCGGTCTCGCGCTCACCGCGGCGCTGATCTGGATCACCGAGTACTACACCGCGACCGAGTACGGTCCGGTGCGCTACGTCGCCGGCGCTTCGCAGACCGGCCACGGCACGAACGTGATCGCGGGCCTGGCCGTGTCGATGAAGTCGACCGCGCTGCCCGTGCTCGCGGTGTGTGCCGCGATCTGGGGCTCGTATCACGTCGCTGATCTCTACGGCATCGCGATCGCCGCCACGGCCATGCTGTCGATGACCGGCATGATCGTCGCGCTCGATGCCTACGGCCCGATCACCGACAACGGCGGCGGCATCGCCGAAATGTCGGGTCTGCCGAAGGACGTACGCAAGATCACCGACGCGCTCGACGCGGTCGGTAACACCACCAAGGCCGTCACCAAGGGCTACGCGATCGGCTCCGCCGGTCTCGCCGCACTGGTGCTGTTCGCGGACTACACCCACAACCTGGAAGCTGCCGGCAAGCTGGTCGCGTTCTCGCTGTCCGATCCGGCCGTGATCATCGGCCTGTTCATCGGCGGCCTCGTGCCCTACCTGTTCGGTGCGATGGCGATGGAAGCCGTCGGTCGCGCGGCGGGTTCGGTGGTCGTCGAAGTGCGCCGCCAGTTCAAGGAAATCGCGGGCATCATGGAAGGCACGGCCAAGCCGGACTATTCCAAGGCGGTCGACATGCTGACGCGTGCGGCCATCAAGGAAATGATCGTGCCCTCGCTGCTGCCGATCCTAGTGCCGGTGATCGTGGCCTTCGGCATGAACTTCCTGATGGGTCCGGGCGCCGGCATCCGCGCGCTCGGCGGCCTGCTGATCGGCACCATCGTGACGGGCCTGTTCGTCGCCATCTCGATGTGCACCGGCGGCGGCGCCTGGGACAACGCCAAGAAGTACATCGAGGAAGGCAACTTCGGCGGCAAGGGGTCGGAAACCCACAAGGCCGCGGTCACGGGCGACACGGTCGGCGATCCGTACAAGGACACGGCGGGTCCGGCGATCAATCCGTTGATCAAGATCATCAACATCGTCGCACTGCTGCTGGTGCCGCTGCTCTGAAGCAGCGGCTTTCTCCCCTGTGGGGCCGGCTTCAGCCGGCCTCCTGGCAGAGTCAGACTTCAGCCCAATGCGATCGGCTTCTTTGTGTAGGTCAAGCTGTTTCAGGCCGGCTAAAGCCGGCCCCACAGGCACGCTGGCAACTGGCAGCTGGCCAGATAAAGTGAAGATAGCGAAACGGCGCCTCAGGGCGCCGTTTCCATTCTGGCCAGTCGCCAGTAGCCAGTCGCCAGCCACCTCTTCCTCAGCTCGCCCTCGCCACCACCCGCGCCAGCGGCTGCGGCCTTCCCAGGTGGTAACCCTGCACGAAATCGACGCCCATCCGCGTCGCCGCCTCCAGCGCGCCGACGTCTTCGACCTGCTCGGCCACGACCTGGAAGTTCAACGTGCGCGCCAGCTTGATCATGGCCGCGACCATCGCCTGGTTCACGGTGTCGAGCGCGAGGTTGCGGATGAATGAGCCGTCGATCTTGAGATAGTCGAGCGAGAGATTCTTGAGATTGCCGAAGGACGACAGGCCGCGGCCGAAGTCGTCGAGCGCGAAGCGGCAGCCCATGCCGTGCAGCACGCCGATGAAACGCTGGGCATGTTCGATGTTGGTGATCACTGAATTCTCTGCCACTTCGAAGCACACCTTGTCCGCTTCGACGCCGGTGCGGTCCAGCACTTCGACGACGAATTCCAGGAACTGCGGATCGCCGAGGGTCTGGCCCGACAGGTTGATGGCGATGCTGCGATCGGGCGGTACGCGGATGGCGCCGCGGGCCAGCGCCGTCAGCGCCGCCTGCACGACCCAGCGGTCGACGTCGGCCATCAGGCGATAGCGCTCCGCCGCCCGCAGGAATTCCACGGGCGAAATGCCGCCGGGAATCGCCTCGTCCTGCAAGCGCAGCAGGACTTCGAGCGCCGGGCCCTGCGAGGCGGACGCCGTGGCGACGATGGGCTGCGCCATCAGCTCGAAGCGGTTTTCCTTGAGTGCGACCTGCAGACGCTGCAGCCACTGGATCTCGCCGCGATGCCGCGCCAGCGATTCGTCGCGCGCCGAATAGACGTGGACGTGGTTGCCCTGCTTCTTCGCCACGTAGCATGCCGAATCGGCGGCGCTCATGACTTCGTCGGCAGCGCCGCTGTCGCGCGTGATTTCGACCAGGCCGACGCTGACGCCGATGTTGAAGATCTTGTCCTTCCAGACGAAGCGGTACTCGCTCACCTTGCGCACCACGTCGTCGGCGATCTGCCGCGCCTTGTCGAGCGGACAGCCGGCGAGCAACAGACCGAACTCGTCGCCGCCGAGACGACCGACCGTGTCGGAGTCGCGCACGGCCTGCTTCACCAGCGCCGCCACTTCGCGCAGCATCGTGTCGCCCGCCATGTGGCCGCAGGTGTCGTTCACGACCTTGAAGCGATCGAGGTCGAGATAGCACATGACGTGACGCACGGTGGATGCATGCGTGACTTCCAGCGCCTCCTCCAGCCGCCGTTCGAACTCGCGGCGATTCACCAGTCCCGTGAGCGCATCGTGGCTGGCCTGATACGACATCTGCCGCGTGATGCCGCGCAGCTCGCTGACATCGCGCACCGCCACCACCGTGCCGGCGAGATCGCCGCGCTGGCCCTTGAGCGGCGTGACCGTCAGCTCGACCGAACGCTCCTCGCTGCCGTCGTGCGAAATCATCAGGCCGCGCCGGCCGACGGTGACTTTCGACTGCGTCGTCAGGCACTGGCGCACGGGATCGCCGAGCGAGCGGCGATCGCTTTCGTCCACCAGCATGATGATGTCGGTGATGGTCTTGCCGAGCGCATCGGCCGCAGAGATGCCGACGAGCTGTTCGGCGGCGCGATTGAGGTAATCGATGCGACCGCTGATGTCCGTGGTGATGATGCCTTCGCCCAGCGAATCCAGCGTGTCCCAGGCCGTCGGGCGACCGCGCGCCGCCGCGGCAGGTGCCGCAACCGGCCGCGGCCCCATCTCCAGCATCGTGAGCAGCAACGCCGCGCCGCCCTGGTAGTCGATGCGGACCGCCGAGAGTTCGACCCGGATCGGGTGATCGCGCTGCGGCTGCAGTTCGACTTCCAGCCGGTCCATCGCGGGAACGGCTTCGAGCACGCGACGAAGCTGTTCGTCGACGAGATCGCGATAGTCCGGATGCACGAGATCGGCCATCGAGCGACCGATGAGCTGCGTCGGCTGTCCCTGCCCCGACAGCGCGGCGAACCGGTCGTTGGCGAACACGATGCCGTCGCGATGCACGGCCACGGCTTCGTGCAGGCCCCCGAGCAGGCCGACCAGCGCGCGTTCGCGTTCGGTGATCAGCAGTTCCTTGACCGCGATCTGTTCGAGCAGCTTGTTGGCGCTGGCGGCGAAGGGCTGCGCCGGATCGCCGACGCTGCGCACGCGTTCGGCATAGCGTCCGTCGCGCACGATGCCGTCGAGCTGTTTCGCTGCAGCGGACAGCTGGCGGGCGCGACGTTCGCGCCATACCAGCACGACGGCCAGCACAGCGACCGCTGCGATCAGCAACGTACTGAGAATCGAAAGATTGCCCGCCCCTACCATGCCGCAGGAGCCCTCACGACAGAACCGCCATTCTTGCCCTTCATCCCCGCATCGCGCATTCGATTACCCGCCGGAACGATGCGCTTTTTTCCGTGCGTCGCACCTGCGCAATCGCAGCGTGAACAACGCCGTTGCAGCATAGCGAACCGCAGGATTTCTGCTGCGGAGATTGACCATATTGCCGCGCGAATGACCTGCGAATCTGCTGTCGGTTTTTCTTGCAGAAGCGCGTCTCGCACTCAGGGAAATGCTTCTTTAGATTTCTTCTGTGGGGCCGGCTTCAGCCGGCCATGGTCACACCTTGCAAGAGGCCGGCTGAAGCCGGCCCCACAGGCAGACCACACCGGCCGGCGAAGGCTGCATAACCTTGTCTGCCGGGGACAAAGCCCGTACGCTTTGCCGCCCGCATTTCCCGGCCCCTCACCCGGACCGCCGCCGGGTTTCAAGTCCTTGATCCGCACCGAATAGATTTGCGACGCATGAACATCGAACTGGCCCGCGAACAGATGATCGGACAGCAGGTGAACACCTGGGATGTCTTCGATGAGCGGGTGCTGGCCGTGATGCGCGAGGTACCGCGCGAGCGCTTCATTCCTACGGCCTGGCAGGGCGTCGCCTTTGCCGATGCGCCGATCCCGCTACCCCACGGTCAGACGATGCTGCCGCCCAAGGTGCACGGCCGCATCCTGCAGGCCCTGGATCTCGGACCGAACGACGTCGCCCTGGAAATCGGCACCGGCTCGGGCTACCTCACCGCCTGCATGGCCCGGCTGGCCGCCCGCGTACGCTCGCTGGAGATCGTTCCCGAACTCGCCGACTTCGCCCGCACCCAGCTGCTGGCAACCTCGATCAACAACGCCGGCGTGGAAACCGCCGACGGCATGCAGCTCGACGAACAGGGTCATTACGATGCGATCGCCGTGACCGGCTCGCTTCCCCTGTACGACGAACGCTTCCAGCGCGCCCTGAAGGTCGGCGGACGCCTGTTCGTGGTGGTCGGACAGTCGCCGGTCATGGAAGCCTGGAAGATCACCCGGCTCGGCGAGCGCGAATGGCAGCGCGAAGGCCTGTTCGAAACGGTGGTCCAGCCCCTG
Source organism: uncultured Steroidobacter sp. (assembly GCA_937864115.1). Taxonomy (GTDB): domain Bacteria; phylum Pseudomonadota; class Gammaproteobacteria; order Steroidobacterales; family Steroidobacteraceae; genus Steroidobacter. The sequence continues at coordinate 41,212 of CALMII010000008.1, forward strand.
GCGAACGCGCCGCGTCCGCCCGAATTCGTCTTCTGACGGCGTCATTCACCGATCTTCACCGGCCATTCGCCGCAATACCCTTCTCTTCCCGATGAACATCCCCGAAATTAC
>CALMII010000009.1 GCA_937864115.1 uncultured Steroidobacter sp.
CCGCCGTGTTCATGGACCACGCGCCTTGCGGGGCGGGGGGGTGCACTTCCCAGCGCATTTGCGCCCACAACCGTGCCGTTAACCCCGCCACCGACGACCGCGATCGTGCGCAGCAATCCCGCCAATCAGGAACTCCACCCAACTCTGTAGCAACAGACTAGGTGAAGGGCGGTATCAAGTAAGTAACGCGGGGGTTAGATGTCGGGCGAAACCGCTGCCATTGCGGATGAAGAAAGAGGAATGGCCGCAAAAAGGCGCAAAGATCACAAAGGTCGGAATCAGGATTTCATTCGTACTTTGTGATCTTTGCGCCTTTTCGCGGCCATTCTTTTCTTCTCTCTCACTCCACCACGAGCTTGTATCCCGCGCCCGGCGCGGTCTGCAGCATGTCGGGATTCGTCGGATCGATCTCGATCTTCTGGCGCAGGCGGTGCACGAGCTGCTTGAGGAGCTGGCGGTCGCCGGAGCCCTTGTGGCCCCACACCTGCATCAGCAGGCGGTCGGAGCTGACGGTGTGGCCGGCGTTGGCGATCAGCATCTGCAGCAGGCGCAGTTCGAGCTTGGTGAGACGCACCGGCGAGTTGCCGCCGACCTGCACGGTGTGCTCCTCGACATCCAGCTTGACGCGACCGGCGGCGAGCGGCGCGGAGTTTTCCATACCGGCGCGACGCAGCAACGCCTTGACGCGCGCGAGCAGCGTGCGCGGGCTGAAAGGTTTGGTGAGGTAGTCGTCCGCGCCGAGTTCCAGCGCCTTCACCAGATCTTCTTCTTCGCCGCGCGCCGTCAGCATCATCACCGGCACGCGCGACTTGGTGCGCACGGCTTCGCACACCTGGAAGCCGCTGGCGCCGGGCATGTTGATGTCGAGGATCACCAGGTCCGGCGCTTCGGTCTCGAACGCCTTGATGGCGCTCGGACCGTCGCCAGCCTTGACCACCAGATAGCCGGCCTGCGACAGCGTGAACGCGATCAGCGCCAGCAGGTCCTTGTCGTCGTCGGCGGAGAGGATTTTCATAGAGTAGTGACGAAAGTGACGGCGGTGACGAAAGTCACGAAGGCCAGAATAGGGCAGGCCGCCTGCGCGGCGTATACAGAAATGTCATATGGTCGTAACCGCGTCGTACCTGCATCAAAGGATTGCTCTTGCTGTGGGGCCGGCTTCAGCCGGCCTGGAACTGTCAGGCTGCGACCGAAGGAAGTCCCGCGGGAAAGCCTGACCTACAGGAAGAGACCGATCACTCCGATTTCGCCTGCTGCAACTCCACCACGAAGCGCGTCCGGCCGTCCTTGCGCTCCGCGTGAATGGAGCCTTCGTGACGATTGATGATCGACTTGACGATCCATAGTCCGAGACCGAGGCCGCCGGGTTCAGGCTCCTGCTCGGGGCCGCGATGGAAGCGCTCGAAGATCGAGCCCGACTCGATGTCCGGAACGCCGGGACCTTCATCCTCCACCCACACGGTGACGGTGCGATCCGTCGCCGAAGCACCCACACGAACGACGCTGTCTTCCGGTGCGAACTTGCTGGCGTTCGCCAGCAGGTTGACGAACACCTGCGTGAGACGCGGACCGTCGCCATCGATGCGCGGCAGATCCTCGGGGAGGTCGAGCTCCAGCGTCTGCCGGCGTTGTTTCAGCAACGCGCCGATCAATGCATCCGCATCCTCCACCAGTTCCTCGACCGCGATGCTCTGGTGACGGATGCCGAGCTGGCCGGATTCGATGCGCACGCTCTCCAGCAGGTTGTCGATCAGGCGCGTCAACCGCAGCGCGCCGCGTTCCAGCGACAGCACCAGTTCCTTCTGATCGGCCGGCGGCATCGTGTCCATGCCTTCGCGCAGCAGTTCGATGGAGGCGAGCTGCGCGGCCAGCGGCGTGCGGAATTCGTGCGAGATGTTCGCGAGCACGGAATCGCGCGCGCGGCGCACGCCTTCCAGTTCGGTTTCGTCGCGGATCACCTGCACCTGCAGATCGTCGACCGGCGAGGCGCTGGTGATGATGGCCGTGCGCGGTGCACCCTCGCGCAGGTTCAATCGTTCGGTCGCCTGCGCGCTGCCCTCGGTGCGCGCGCGCAGGATCGGGCAATTGTTCTCGCACGGTCGCACGCCGTTCTCGGCACAGGGCTTCAGCACGTCGCCGCAGAAGCGGCCGATGGCATCGTGTGCCTGCACGCCCATGAGTCGCGCCGCCTGCGGATTCAGGTAGCGGATGACGCGTGACTTGTCGACGGCATACACGCCTTCGACGATGCCGCTGAGCACGGCCTGCGCTTCGGCCTCGCTGCGCCGCAACGCGCCCGTGAGTTCCACGAGATTGTTGCGCATGTCTTCCATGGTGCGCCCGAGCTGGCCGACTTCCTTGGTGCCGCCGACGGGAATCGACGTCGAGAAATCGCCGTGGCCGAGGCGTTCGGCGGCTTCGGTCAGGGTGCTCACCGGACCCGTCACCTGCTGGCCGAGAATCACGCCGGCCAGCACGGCCACCGCCGCGAGAATGACCGCGGTGACCAGCAGCCGCCGCACCAGGCTGCCGACGGATTCGTCGATGTCGCTCGCCGCCAAACGCGCTTCCAGCAGCGCGATCGCCTCGCCCGTCGAGGCGAACACGGGGAAGCTCGCCGCGTACAGATCGTCGCTCTCGATGCGCGCAACGGCGGACCGGCCATCCGACAGGCCCGCCGAATGCAGCCGCGTGTAATCGTCGACCTTCTTGTTCTCGACGAAGCTGCGATAACCGATCAGGCGGATCGGCATGCCGACGCGATCCGACAGCACGCGGCCGAGCTTCTCGTCGAACAGCCGCGCCACGTACAGACGCCGTTCCGTCGCACCGCCGATCTGCGCCGACGCGCCGAGCACGGCGTACGGTGCATTGCTCGCAGCAACCAGAAAGCGTTCGCCCTGCTCGGCCCCGGTCTCGGCGATTTCCGCCCACGGCAGCGCCACGCCGGCCTGCGCGACGAGGGTCTTGCCTTCGAACACGGCGCACGAAGCGATCGTGTCGCTGTTGCAGGAACGGCGCAGATAGGGACCGACGGCGGCAGCCTGCCGGTCGGCGAGCAGCCGCTGCAGCGTGGCGCGTTCGGCCACGGTCTTGGCCTGGATCAGCGCGTCTTCGCCGTAGCGACGCAGATCCTCGCGCGCCATCGCGCCGGCGAGCTGCACGCGCGACTTGCCCTGCTGGTCGGCGAGATCGCGCAGCGAGCCGATCGCGGAAATGGAAATGCCGCCCACCACCAGCACCACGATCGCGACGTTGATGGCCGCGATCCAGAAGCCCAGGCTCGCACGCGAGGTGTCGATCTGGAGCTGGTCGATGAATTCCTGGAGTCGGGAAAGCATGGGTCCGAAGCTATCGCTTGCTGTATCCGGTGCGCCACTCGACCAGCGACTTGATGATGAGCGTGACCACGGCCAGCAGCGTCAGCAGCGAGGCCACGGCGAACGCGCCCACGAAGTTGTACTCGTTATATAGGATTTCGACGTGCAGCGGCATGGTCGTGGTCAGCCCGCGGATGTGGCCCGACACCACGGACACGGCGCCGAACTCGCCCATCGCGCGCGCATTGCACAGGATCACGCCATAGACCAGACCCCAGCGGATCTTCGGCAGCGTAACGTGGAAGAACGTCATCAGTCCGCCCGCGCCGAGCGTGATCGCGGCTTCTTCCTCGTCGTTGCCGAGCTGCTGCATCAGCGGAATCAGCTCGCGCGCCACGTACGGGAAGGTCACGAACATGGTCGCCAGCACGATGCCCGGCAGCGCGAAGATGATGCTGATGTCGTGCTCCTGCAGCCACAGCCCGAACCAGCCCTGCATGCCGAACAGCAGCACGTAGATCAGGCCCGAGATCACGGGCGACACGGCGATCGGCAGATCGATGAGCGTGATCAGGATGCTCTTGCCCTTGAATTCGAACTTGGCGATGGCCCACGCGGCGGCGATGCCGAACACGGTGTTGACCGGCACGACGATCGCGGCGGTGATGAGCGTGAGCCGGATCGCGGCCAGCGTGTCCGGATCGGCGAAGCTCTCGACATACATTTCGAAGCCCTTGCTCAGCGCGGTGGCGAACACCGTGATGAGCGGCGCGAACAAGAGCGCCGCGAGGAACAGCAGCGACAGCGCGATGAACATGCCCTTGATGAGCGTGCTGACGAACGTGTCGCGCCCCGGGCGGCTCGCCAGTTCCGCCAGCAGTGCCTTGGACGGTCCGTGCGCCATCAGCGTCCCGCCGCCACGTGCCGGCGACGCCCCCAGGTCTGCAGCAGGTTGATCGACAGCAGCATCACGAACGAAATCACGAGCATGAGAAAGCCGATGGCCGCGGCGCCGACGTAGTCGAACTGCTCCAGCTTGATGACGATCAGCAGCGGCGCGATCTCGGTCTTCATCGGCAGGTTGCCGGCGATGAAGATCACCGAGCCGTATTCGCCGACGCCGCGCGCGAATGCCATCGTGAATCCGGTCAGCAGCGCCGGCAGCACGGTCGGCAGGATGATGCGGCGGAAGATCGTGAAGCGTCCCGCGCCGAGCGTTTCGGCGGCGTCTTCCAGGTCGCGCTGCACTTCGAGCAATGCCGGCTGCACCGAGCGCACGACAAACGGCAGGCCGATCAGCGTCAGCGCCACCACCACGCCGATCCAGGTGTAGGCGACCTTGATGCCGAACGGCGCGAGATGCTGGCCGATCCAGCCGTTCTCCGCGAACACCGCCGTGAGCGCGATGCCGGACACGGCCGTCGGCAGCGCGAAGGGCATGTCGATGAGCGCATCGATGAACTTGCGTCCCGGAAAGTCATAGCGCACCAGCGTCCAAGCGATGACGAAGCCGAACACGGCGTTCAGCGTCGCGGCGAGGAACGACGCGCCGAAGCTGAGACGGAAAGAGGCCAGCACGCGCGGATCGAACAGCACGTTGAGGAAGTCGCGCCAGCCCATGGTGCCGGTCTTGAGCACCAGCGCCGCGAGCGGAATCAGCACCAGCGCGCAGAGAAAAAAGACCGAGAACCCGAGCGTCAGTCCGAAGCCGGGGAGGATGGAGGGTTGGCGGAGTGCGGAGGAGGACATGGGGCTACAGGCCGCAGGCTACAGGCGACTGGCCAGAGTCCGCACGCAATCGCGAAGCACCCAGGCACGGGGAACGCGTGATCCTTCTCTGGCCAGTCGCCAGTAGCCAGTAGCCTGTAGCCTTCCTCCTCACTTCCCGCCCGCCCTGTAGATCTGATCGAACACCGCGCCATCCGCGAAATGCTGCTCGTGCGCCTGGTTCCAGCCGCCGAACACTTCATCGATCGTGAACGTCGCGACGGCCGGAAACTGCGCGCGATGGCGCTCCAGCACCTGCACATTGCGCGGCCGGAAATAGTGTTTCGCGACGATGTCCTGGCCGGCGTCCGAATAAAGATGCTGCAGGTACGCCTCGGCCACCTGCCGCGTGCCGCGGCGATCCACCACGGTGTCCACGACCGCCACCGGCGGCTCGGCGAGGATGGTGATCGACGGCATGACGATTTCGACTTTCTCGGGACCGAGTTCGCGCAGTGCCAGCAGCGCTTCGTTCTCCCATGCGATCAGCACATCGCCGATCTCGCGCTGCACGAACGTGTTGGTCGAGCCGCGCGCGCCGCTGTCGAGCACCGGCGCATGCCGGAAAATGTCGGCCACGAATTTCGCCGCTGCCGCCTGCGCCTCTTCCACCTGCGCCTCGGCCGCGGGATCGTCGAGCTTCGACCAGTCGCCGCCGAGCTGGCGGTGCAGTGCGTAACCCCAGGCGGCGAGATAGTTCCAGCGCGCGCCGCCGGAGGTCTTGGGATTCGGCGTCACGACGCTCACGCCCTCGCGCACCAGGTCGGGCCAGTCATGAATCTGTTTCGGATTGCCCTTGCGCACCAGGAACACGATGGTCGAGGTGTAGGGCGCGCTGTTGGCGGGAAAACGCGTCTGCCAGTTGGCGCCGAGTCGCTTGCCCTTCGTCTGGATGGAATTGATGTCGTAGGCGAGCGCGAGCGTCACGACATCGGCATCCAGTCCGTCGATGACGGCGCGGGCCTGGCTGCCGGAGCCGGCGTGCGACTGCTTGACCGTGACGCGCTGGCCGGTGCGCTGTTGCCAGTCGCGCGCGAAGTCTTCGTTGAAATCGCGGTACAGCTCGCGCGTCGGGTCGTAGCTGACGTTGAGCAGCGTGACCTTGTTGCCGCCCGAATCGCCGGCGCCGCCGCAACCGGCGAGCAGCGCGACGGACAGCATCGATGCGAACAGCAGTCTGGGCGGCTTCATGGATTCGTCGGGCTCGCAGGACGGTGGACGATCATCATCGGGTAGCCGGGCGAAGATGCGAACAGCGCGGCAAACCGCGCGCGCAGATCCGCCAGCGCGGAGATGCCGAGGATCAGCATCTGTTCGGGCGATTCGCTCAGCTGTCGATGCAGTTCATCGGCCGCTGCGCCGAAGCGCAGTTCGGTGCGCATTTCCAGGCCGTGCACGGCCTGCGCTTCCGAGCGCGCATCGAGCAGCGTGCGCATGCCGGCCGGCCGCTGCGTTTCGCCCGCGCTTTCGGGAAGGATGCCGACGTACACGGCCTCGGCCGGCACGTGACGCAGCAGGCTCGCGGCTACCGCCAGCGTCGCGCGACGCGCGGCATCGTCGGCCCAGTGAATCAGCACGCGCTGCGGCGGCACGAGCTGGTCCGGCAATACCAGCACTTCGGCCGCGCCGTTGTGCAACAGCCATTCGATCTGCGCGATGACGTCGCGACCGGTCTGCGCGCCCGCATCCTGATGCGGCGCGATCACGGCGACACCGGAAATCGGCGTCGCCGGCCGGCCGCTCGACGGATTCGCGAGCCCCGGTTCGACGCGCGCGACGATGCGCGTCTTCATGCGATTCGCCAGTTCCACGAGCAGCGGATTCTTTACCAGCGCATCCGCCGCGGGCTGATCGGCCGCCACTGCGGTGTAGCTCGACAGCGGCGTCGGCAGCACGTGGATGCGACGCACGCCCATCGCGACCGACTGGCCGACCGCGAGCGGGAACACGCGCTGTTCGTGCTGCGTGCGCGTGACATCGAGCACGGCCGCACCGTCGCCATCGCCGCCGGGGCGGGCGATCTGCGCGTCGGCCGCGCCATCGGCGAGTCGTACCCGCAGGCGTTCGAAGGCGCCGGTGAACACCATCTCGTCGATCACGCCGTGGCCGAGATAGCTGACACGCAGGTTGTCGCGGGTCGGTGCGAGTTCCACTTCTTCCGGACGCAGCACCGCGACGACTTCGTGTTCGCGACCGCTGTCGATCTTCTCCAGCGCCCGCGCATTCACCGGCGTCGCGCCGAAGCGGATGCCGTTCGCGGTCTGTCGCGCCAGCAGCAGGTTCGCCGCACCGAGGAAGGTGGCGACGAAGCGGGTCGCGGGCCGCGCGTACAACTCATCGGGCCGGCCGCATTCGAGCAGTCGGCCGAGGTTCATGACGCCGATGCGATCGGCCATCGCGAACGCTTCTTCCTGGTCGTGCGTCACCAGCACGGTGGTGATGTTCAGTTCGCGCTGCACCTGGCGGATGGTGCGGCGCAGTTCTTCGCGGATCTTGGCGTCGAGCGCACCGAAGGGTTCGTCCAGCAGCAGCACCTGCGGCTTGTGCGCCAGCGCGCGGGCCACGGCGACGCGCTGCTGCTGGCCGCCCGAGAGCTGGGTCGGCAGGCGGTCGTCCATGCCTTCCAGTGCGACCAGCCGCAGCAGTTCCTTGCGGCGGGCGCGCCGGTCGGCGGCCTTCATGTGCCGCACGCGCAGCGCGAACTCGATGTTGTCGCCCACGGACATGTGGCGGAACAGCGCGTAGTTCTGGAATACCAGCCCGACGCCGCGCTGGCGTGCCGAAACATGCGTGACGTCGCGCCCGTGCAGCGCGATACGGCCGTGATCCACGCCGGTCAGGCCGGCGATGGCGCGCAGCAGCGTGCTCTTGCCGCTGCCGCTGGGTCCCAGCAGGACGAAAAACTCGCCTTCGCCGACCTCGACGGAGACGTCGTTGACGACCGGGGAGCCCTGATACCGTTTGGTAACTTGATCGAGGGTGATGGACATAGGGTGCGCGAGCTTACCGGCGCCCGGGTAGCAGGGTCAGTCTCGGGGAGGTGACAAAGCGGTTACAGAAATCTGTGCTTTTTGTAGGTCAGGCTTTAGCCTGACATCCGAAAAGAGGCCGGCTGTGACCGAAGGAAATCCCGCGGGAAAGCCGGCCCCACAGTAAGAGAGAGGCCCCCACCCTGACCCTCTCTTTCTGTGGGTCAGGCTTCAGCCTGACATCCGAAAAGAGCCGGCTGAAGCCGGCCCCACAAGGGGAAGGCAGACACGGATGACGAGTCGCGGTCGACCGGCAAGAATGCAGTCCGCCCGCCCTCCGCCACCGGTCACCGCCTCATGCCCACGCTCCCCGCCTACGAAAAACTCGGTTCCTTCTACCTGGGCCGCGAAGTCGACCCCGCGACCGGCACGGACCGGCCCGATCTCCTCTTATACGACTCGCGCGACCTGACCACCCATGCCGTCTGCGTCGGCATGACCGGCAGCGGCAAGACCGGCCTGTGCCTGTCGCTGCTGGAAGAGGCCGCGATCGACGGCATCCCCACCATCGCGATCGACCCGAAGGGCGACCTCGGCAACCTGCTGCTCACCTTCCCGCAGCTGCGGCCGGAGGACTTCGCGCCGTGGGTCGACCCCGGCGAGGCCGCCCGCAAGGGGCAATCGACCGAAGGCTATGCCGCTGCCACCGCCGACACCTGGCGCAAGGGACTGGCGGATTGGGGCCAGGATGGCCAGCGCATCCAGCGGTTTCGCGACGCGGCAGACGTCGCCATCTACACGCCGGGCAGCACCTCGGGCCGGCCGCTGTCGGTGCTGCGTTCCTTCAGCGCCCCCGGCGAGGACCTGCGTACCGATGCCGGCGCGCTGCGCGAACGCATCGGCTCGACCGTCGCCGGCCTCCTGAGCCTGGTCGGCATCGAAGCCGATCCGCTGCAGAGCCGCGAACACATCCTGCTGTCCACGCTGCTCGATCAGGCCTGGAGCGCGGGCCGCGATCTCGATCTGGCGGCGCTGATCCAGGGCATCCAGAAACCGGGCTTCGACAAGGTCGGCGTGTTCGACCTGGAGACGTTCTATCCCGCGAAGGAACGCCTGCAGCTCGCCATGTCGCTCAACAACCTGATCGCCTCGCCCGCATTCGCGGCCTGGATGCAGGGCGAGCCGCTCGACGTACAGCGATTGCTGTTCACCGACGCCGGCAAGCCGCGCATCGCGGTGATCTCGATCGCGCATCTGAACGATGCCGAGCGCATGTTCGTGGTCACGCTGCTGCTCGGCGAAGTCGTCGCGTGGATGCGCCGCCAGTCCGGCACGTCGAGCCTGCGCGCGCTGCTCTACATGGACGAGATCTTCGGCTACTTCCCGCCGACGGCGATGCCGCCATCGAAACAGCCGTTGCTCACGCTGATGAAACAGGCGCGCGCCTTCGGCCTCGGCGTCGTACTGGCGACGCAGAATCCCGTCGATCTCGATTACAAGGGACTCTCGAACGCCGGCACCTGGTTCATCGGCCGGCTGCAGACCGAGCGCGACAAGGCGCGCGTCATCGATGGCCTGGTGAGCGCCGGTGACGGCCTGAACAAGAGCGAACTCGAAGCGCTGCTCGCCAATCTCACCGGCCGCGTGTTCCTGATGCGCAATGCGCACGACGATGCGCCCGTGCTGTTCCGCACGCGCTGGGCGCTGTCGTATCTGCGCGGACCGCTGACGCTGCCGGAGATCGCCAGACTCTCCCCCTCCACTTCTTCACCCCCTCCTCCGCGCGAGCGGGGAGGAGGCGTGCGAAGCGCGCCGGAGATCCCCCAGCGAGGGGAGAGGGCCGGGGTGGGGGCCTCTTCCGCGGCGACCATCACCAAACCCGTCATCCCCGCCGGCATCGACGAGTTCTATCTCCCCCGCGACACCGGCAATCGCTATGTCCCGCACCTCCTGGGCCAGGTCCGCCTGCACTTCGTGAATGCACCGGCCGGCATCGACGCCTGGGAAACGCGCTCGTATCTCGTGCCGGTCGAAGTCGACTCGGAACCGCAGTGGTCGCAGGCCGAAACCGGCGGCGATCTCAAGGCGCAGCTGCAGAAGTCAGCGCCTGCCGATGCGGCGTACGCAGATGCTCCGGCGTCGCTGCTGCGCGCCGACAGTTACAAGTCCTGGCGCAAGCAACTCGAAGCGCACGTCTATGAGTCGGCGGGACTCGACGTCTTCCGCAACGCCATGCTCGGCGCGACTTCTGCCGCCGGCATGTCGGAAGCGGATTTCCGTGCACGCATCGCGCTCAACCTGCGCGAGAAGCGCGACGCCGCGGTCGAAGCCCTGCGCAAGAAATACGCCCCCCGCCTGACGACGCTGCAGGACCAGATCCGCCGCGCGCAGGATCGTGTCGAGCGCGAAAGCTCGCAGCTGTCGCAACAGAAGATGTCCACCGCCATCAGCATCGGCACGTCCATCCTTGGCGCGTTCCTCGGGCGCAAGAAAATCAGCGCGACCAACATGGGACGGGTCGGCACGGCCGCACGCAGCGCCGGGCGCATCGGTCGCGAGAGCGACGACGTCACGCGCGCACAGGAGAGCCTCGAAGTGCTGCAGCAGCGCCACGCAGATCTGGAAAACGAATTCGAACAGGAAACCAGTCGGCTGCAGGGCGAGTTCGATCCCGCCGTGGCCGCGGTCGACCGGGTGCAGATCAAGCCGCGCAAGTCCGATATCGATGTGACGTTGCTGGCGCTGGTGTGGGTGGGCTGACGTTCAGCCGTGCAGCGCGTCTGGCCGCGGCCTGGACGATGGCATAATATGCCACTCTCTCTTCCCTCCGGGAAACGCACATGGGCACCCGCAACGTCGTCCTCACGGATCACCAGGAAGCGCTGATAGACGAACTCGTATCGAAAGGCTGCTATCAGAACGCCAGTGAAGTCCTGCGCGAAGGCCTGCGCCTCGTCGAGAGTCGCGCCGCCGAAGAGAAGGCCCGGCTCAAGGCACTCCGCGACGCCGCGCGCGTCGGAACAGACGACATCGATGCGGGCCGGTTTAGCGAGTTCAGCAGCATGTCGGATTTGCGACGGCACCTGGACTCGCTTGCCGCGCGCGCAGCTGCGTCCGCCCGTTCGCGATGACCGGCGCCCAGCGCCGCTGGCGGGTACGCCTTGCCGCTGCTGCCGAAAGGGACTTCGAATCGATCATCGCGTGGACGATCGAACATTTTGGCGAGGCGCAATCGATTGCGTATGCCGAGACGATTGGCCTGGCAATCGAAGCCCTGGCAGAAGGACCGTCAATCCCCGGCGCGCATGACCGCGATGACATTCTCAAAGGACTGCGCAGTCTCCACGTAGCTCGACAGGATCGAAAGGGGCGGCACTTCGTGATGTTTCGCGTCGCACGCGGAAGCACGGATGTCATCGAAGTGCTTCGTCTGCTCCATGATTCGATGGATCTTCCACGGCACTTCAGTCACGACGCCGACAAGCGCTGACGCAGTCCGCTCTTCGTGACTCGCTGGCTGGGACGAACGGCCGCGGCAGAACCGCTACTGCGACTTCGCGTCGATCTGCTGCACCAGCCAGCGCGCCGCGGCAGCGGGCGTCAGCTTGTCGCTCTCGCGATCGACCATCATGTTGGCCTCGCGCATGAGTTCGATGCTGACCTTGCCCAGCAATGGTTCGAGCGCCGCGCGCAGCACGGCATCGTCGGCCCGTCGCGGCGACAGCAGGATCACCGCGTCGTACGGCAGCAGTACCTGATCGGGATCGTCGAGCACCACCAGATCCTCGGCCGCGATGCGGCCGTCGCTGGAGAACGCCGAGATCACGTCGACTTCGCCGCTCGATGCCGCCTTGTACATGAACGTGGACTGGAACTGGCGGCGCGCCGCAAAGTGCAGTCCGTAGTGATCGCGCAGCGCGCTCCATTCCGGTCGCGCGAAGAACTCGAAGTCGCCGCCGATCTTCAGGTTCGCGGCATGCGCGGCGAGATCGCGGATCGTGCGGATGCCGAGTTCCTCGGCATGGCGGCGGCGCATCGCCAGCGCATAGGCATTCTCGAATCCCAGCGATCCGAGCAGTTCGACGCCGTAGCGCTCGTGCAGCCACTGCGCGGTGGTGCGCAGCACGATCTGCCGCGATGGCCGATCGGTGCGTTGCATGACGTTGGCCCAGAGCGTTCCGGAGTAGTCGACGTAGACATCGATTTCGTTGCCCGCCAGGGCGCGGAAAGCAATCGCCGACCCCAGCCCGGTCTTGCGGATCGCCGGCTGGCCCTGTTCGCGAATGCGATCGGCGAGCAGCGACGACAGGATGTACTGCTCCGAGAAACTTTTCGCGCCGACCACATAGCTCGGCGCGTCTTTCGCCAGTCGCGGTCCCACGGCGACAGCGCAGCCGAGTATCAGCAGGCCAAGCCCGAGGCTCACGCGCCAGGTGCTGCGCTTCACCGTTCCGGCTTCGATCAGGCCGAGCAACTGGTCGACCACCAGGGCCAGCAGCGCCGCCACGGCGCAGCCAAACAGCACTGCGACCCAGTTCTCCACCTGCAGGCCGGAGAAGATGTAGTTGCCGAGACTGGTCTGGCCCACGGGCGTCGACAGCGTCGCCGTGCCGATCACCCACACGGCGGACGTGCGCACGCCGGCCATGATCATGGGCGCCGCGAGCGGCAGTTCGACGCGCCACAACCGCTGCGCGTCGGTCATGCCCACGCCGCGCGCCGCTTCGATGACGGCGGGATCGAGATTCATCACGCCGGTGATGCTGTTGCGCAGGATGGGCAGTATCGAATACAGCGTCAGCGCGAGCAGCGACGGCAGAAATCCCAGCGCGGAGAAGCCGACGCCGAACATCTGCTGCGACAGCGCCGACAGCGCCAGCAGCAGCGGATAGAACAGCGCCAGCAGCGCGATGCTCGGAATGGTCTGGACGAGACTGGCGACGGCCAGCAGCGGCCAGCGGATTCGCGCACTGCGAATCGCGAGCAACGCCAGCGGCAGGCTGATGGCGATGCCGAGCGTCAGCGCCGACGCACTGAGCAGCACATGCTCGCCGAGGTAGGCGGGCAGCAGATGCCACGCCGCCAGCAATCGTTCGTTCATTGCGGACCTGCGCCGTTGACGGCGCGCACCTGCAGCAGCGCCTGCACGCGCTCGGCCTGACGACGCGGCATGTCCACCAGCGCGCGCACGCCTGCATCGTGATGGCCGATCAGCAGCTCGTGCGGCGCCTCGTTCGCCACGATGCGTCCGTCGCGCATCACCACGATGCGATCGGCCAGCAACAGCGCTTCGAGCACATCATGCGTGACCATCACGGTGGTCAACTGCATCTGCTCGTGCAGACGACGATATTGCGTGCCGAGCTGATCGCGCGTGAGCGGATCGAGCGCGCCGAACGGTTCGTCCATGAGCATGATGGCGGGACGCGACGCCAGCGCACGCGCGACGCCGACGCGCTGGCGCTGGCCGCCCGACAACTGCGCGGGCCGGCGCGTGGCGAACGTCTGTGGCAGGTCCACGAGTTCCAGCAGTTCCGTCACGCGTGCTGCGATCTGCGCCTCGCTCCACTTCAGCAGGCGCGGCGTGATGGCGATGTTCTCGGCGACGGACAGATGCGGAAACAGTCCGATGCCCTGGAACACGTAACCGATCCGACGCCGCAACCGGTATGGCTCGATGCTGGCCACCGACGTGCCGTCCACCGCGACGTCGCCGGCACTGATGTCGACCAGCCGGTTGATGGCCTTGAGCGTGGTCGTCTTGCCCGAGCCCGAAGCGCCGACCAGCGCAATGAATTCGCCGCGACGCACGGACAGCTCGATGTCGTGCACGACCGTGACCGGTCCGAACGCGACACTGACGCGATCGAGCCGGATGAAGGCGTCGGCGGCACTCACGGCTCGAGCGCGATGAGGGTTCCCTGGCCGGTTTCCACCTGCACGTAGCGCGCACCCACCGGCCGGTTGCGGCCGCTTGCCACCGTCACCACTTCATCGATGGGCATGGCGCGCGCTTCTTCCACCGGTCGCGACAGGAACAGGTCGGCATGCAGCAGGCCATCGGCCTCGAAGCCGGCGGTGTCGATGCCCAGTTCGGCGAGCCGGTCCAGGCTGTTCCTGAATTCGTCGGCATCGCGAAAGCGACGCTGCACGAACGTGGCGCCCGCGAGCCGCTCCGTCACCATGTCATGCGCCGCGAAAGCGCGGATGAACTGCTCGAAAGGAAACATGCGCAGAACGAACGATATCACCCAGGGCGAAGTATCCATCGCATCGAGCACCTGGGCGTACGTGCGCTCGGTGACGTAACCGACGGCGCCCGTCGACAGGATGACGTTCGCACTGCCGAGCACCGCGGCCTGCGGCGCCGTCAGGCGATCGGTTTCCAGATTCGCGACGACGCCGTCTTCGAGGAGACCCACCTGCTTCGCATAGTTCACCGCGGGCTCCGATACATCGAGGCCGATGAACCGCGCCTGTCCCATCTCGGGCCAGCTTGCGTAGAAATTCCGGTCGAGGCGCGTCAGCTCGTCGGTATCGAGCGCCATCATTTCGCGACGCGTATAGCGGCCGCGCAGCGAATGGAAGTTGACCGGAAAGCGATGCACGGCGGCGTTGATGCCGTAGGAACAGCCGACATCGAGCACCCTGGGCGTCTGCCCGCGCGCCTGCACGAACGAGGACAGGATCTGCCGGATGACCGGTTCGGCGAGATCGGGAATCATGTAGTCGAGCGCGCCGAGCGCCGAGAAGTAGCTGCGCGGATCGGGCTGTACGTAGATGTCGTTGAAGTTGGCCTTCGACAGATTGATGTCGACGTAGTTCTTTTTCATGAATGGCTCTCCCGGAGCTTGCCATTTCAGAACCCGCGGGCTGCACGATCGGCGCCGGATGCGGGGGCGTGGAGGACGGAACGGCGTGCCGCTGTTAGTGCGGCATTCGAAGAGTGCGTTCCGACGCGGGGCGCATGCTATCACGGGCGGGACGCCTTTCGGGGCGCAAGTCCGACATTGCGTCAGACTTCTTCCGTGAGTTTTCTCCGATTCTTATACGACCTGGTTCTATGCAATCGGCCTGCCTCTCTCCATCATCGAGAGAGACAGGCCGCAGAGTTCGACTACTGATCCGTCGCCACGCGCTGCCCGGTCTCTTCCGTGAAGATCAGTTCGACACGGCGATTCTGCTGACGTCCTGCCGCATTGTCGTTGCTGGCCACCGGCGTGCTTTCGCCCTTGCCCAGCGAACTGATCTGGCTGCCTGACACGCCCCGCTGCATCAGTGCCGATTGCACCGAGAGCGCGCGATTCTCGGAGAGCTGCTGGTTGAATTCATCCGAGCCGACGCTGTCGGTGTGACCTTCGATCATCACGCGACGATTCGGATCTTCCTTCAACGCCTGCGCGAGGCGATCGATGGTCGAATACGCGCCGGGCTTGAGCGTGGCCTTGCCGGTGTCGAAGAGCACATCGCCGAGCGTCAGCACCAGGCCGCGATCCGTCTTCTGTGCCTTCAGATCCTTGAGTTCCTGTTCGAGGCTTTGCGCCCGCTGTCGCGCGGCATCGGCTTCGCGGTCGCGGGCCTGCGCCAGCACGGCCTGCCGTTCGGCCTCGCCCTTCTGGATCTCTTCCTTGGCCTGAGCTTCGAGAATCTTTTCGTTGGCGATCTGCGCGTTCGTTGCCGCCAATGTCGCCTGATAGCGGATGTCCTCGACTTTGCCGCCCTTCTCCATCATGCCGTTGGCGGCATCGAGTGCCTTGCGGGCATTGGCGACGTTCTCCGCAGCAACGCCGGCGCGCGGCGAAGATTCCACTTGCGGCACGATTGCGCGTGCGGTTTCGAGTTCGGCAATGGGTTGATCGGGTGTCGAGCTGCAAGCAGCCATCGCTGCGGCCACCGCGATGCCGAGAATGAGATGGTGTGTACGTTTCATAGGTCGGACCTCGAAGAAGTTGCGCCGTCAGGGCTGCGCCGCGGGCCGGTTCGTTTCCTGCCGCAGCGTCTGGATGCTCGCGAGAAGTTCATCGGCGGCCTTGCGCGCAGTCGCGTTCTGCGACCTGGCGACGGCGAGCTGAGCGCTCAGCTCGGCCTGGGTCGCATAGCGTTCGGCCTTGACCTCGTCGTTGTCATCGACGGCCTTGCGCGCCTGGGCAAAGTAGTCCTTCGCCTGTTGCAGCTCGATGGCGCCGGCCTCAGAGTTGCCCAGCGTCGCCTGGGCCTGGTTGACTGCGGTTTCGCTACGCGCCACACGCTGCTTGGTCATCTCGTTCACGCCGCCGCAGGCCGACAGCATCAGCAGCGATGAAGTCGCAGCGGCGATCAGCATCGATGATCCGGAGGAAATGCTCATGATCGATCTCCACATCGCGTGTTGCCGCACGCGCCAGTTGAGTTGCGAAAAATGGGAGGACCCACTCCTGCAGGAAACAACGCACATTCGCAAAGGCCAGTTCCGCCCGGTAAATCAGGGTTCGCGCCGCGCGGCCCCCGTACTTTGCGCAACCGATCTTCGTCGGTAGAGTGACGACAGGTCTTTTCGGAAATCGCGTCATGATCCTGCTTCGCTCGTTTCTCCTGAGTCTGGCGCTGCTGTGCATCGGCGCCTGCAGCAGCCAGGTCGGCACGCCGACGATCGGCCACTATCGCGCCACGCTCGAATTGCCCGGCGGACCGGCACCGTTCGGCCTGGACGTGGCGCGCGAAGGCGATGAAGTGGTGCTGTATCTGATCAATGGCCGCGAGCGCACCCGCGTCCCGAATGTCACGCTACGCGACGGCGAACTCGCCGCGATGTTTCCCGGATACGAAAACTCCTTGCGCGCGACGATGCATCGCGACCGTCTCGAAGGCGCGGTCACCCTGATCAAGGCCGGCGGCGTCGAGCAGGTGATTCCGTTCAAGGCCACGCTGGGCGAGACAGGGCGCTTCTACGCCGAATCGTCCACCGACAACGCGGATGTGGCGGGCCGCTGGGAAGTCACGTTCACCGACGACGCGGGCAAGACATCACGAGGCGTTGCGATCTTCGAGCAGACCCACGACCGCGTGACGGGCACGGTCATGACGCCGACCGGCGATCATCGATTCCTCGAAGGCCAGGTTCATGGCGACGACGTGCACCTGTCGACGTTCGCCGGCGGTCTTGCGTACCTCTACAAGCTGCGCATCGAGAATGGCGCACTGGTCGGCGAGTACTGGCAGGGACTCAAGGGTCACGAGAAAGTCTCGGCGCAACGCAACGAGGATGCAGAACTCGAACACATCGCCACGACACTGAAGTCAGACCGCTTCGATTTCACCTTCGAGGATGTCGACGGCAAGCCGGTGTCGCTGAGCGACGAACGCTTCCGCGGCAAGGTGGTACTCGTGACGCTGGGCGGTACGTGGTGTCCCAACTGCCATGACGAAGCGGCCGTCCTCGTGCCGTTCTACCAGGAGCACAAGGATCGCGGCTTCGAGATCATTGCGCTGATGTTCGAGCGTCATGGCGAGTTCGCCAGGGCGGCCGCGGCCGTGCGCGGCTACCAGCGCGATCTGCACATCGACTATCCGACGCTGATTGCCGGTGTCGCCGACGACGAAGATCCCGAGCGTAAACTGCCGACCTTGAGCGGCGTCTATGGCTATCCGACCAGCATCCTGATCGATCGGCAGGGAAAGATCCGCAACGTGCACACCGGGTTCAACGGCCCCGCGACGGGGCAGCACTACGATGAGTACGTGCAGGAGTTCACGCAGCAGGTGAATGAGCTGCTGGCGGAGACACCGTGACCGCCTTCCTCCTGTAGGTCAGGCTTCAGCCTGACTTCTTCAGAAGGCCGGCTAAAGCCGGCCCCACAGGCAGACCTCGTCAGGCAGCATCCTGCCTGACGCTCACACTCCCCAGTCGCGCCAATCCATCGATCACGGCTACACACGCCCGCGCCGCCTCCTGTCCCTTCACCACGAAGTGATCCTCGAAGAACCGCTGGTGTTCCGCATGATCGTGGAAGTGCTGCGGCGTCAGCACCATCGACAGCACCGGCACGTCCGTGTCGAGTTGCACACGCATCAGCCCGTCGATGACGGCGGAGGCGACGAACTCGTGCCGATAGATGCCACCGTCGACGACGAAGCCGCAACCGACGATCGCCGCATAGCGGCCGGTACGCGCCAGCCGCTTCGCATGCAGCGGGATTTCGAAAGCGCCGGGCACTTCGAACACGTCCACGCGGTCGCGCGGCACGCCGAGCTGGGCGAGTTCCGCCAGCAGCGAATCGCGGCCGCGGCCGACGATGTCCCTGTGCCAGCCGGATTCGACGATGGCGATGCGTTGAGAGGATGAATTGCGCTGAGTCATGATCGTTCCTCGTTCAATGGAAACCGATCAGGGCGCACGGGCAGGCGCGCACTTGCGCCACGCGCAAATGCACGACGACACGACCCGCATGAAGCAGGCCGCGACCCGTTCTCTAACCGGACTGTACCGTCGGCTCCGGAATCGCACCGGATCTGCTGTCCCCGCGACGATGGCTCGTCGCGGGCGCCCGCGGGCTTGTGCTGCACCTGTCAGTCGATGCCGCCATTACCGCCGGTGGGGAATTGCACCGCACCCTGAGAACTTGCATCGCCCGTTTGTACGGACGTTGCGGATCGGGGCGGATTATATGCCGCCGATTCCTTCGCCAGGCAACGGCAACGCCGACATAATGCGCGGCATGACGCTTCGGGCAGGATTGATCGGCTTCGGTCTCGCAGGACGGTACTTTCACGCACCGCTGCTGACGGCTGCGGGTATCGAGCTGCGGTACGTGACGACGAGCCGCACGCAGGAACTCGCCTCCGTCCATCGCGATGCGACGGCGCTCGACTCGGCGCAGGCGCTGATCGCGCGCGACGACATCGATCTCGTCGTCATCGCGTCACCGAATCCCCTGCATGTGCCGCAGGCCCGCAGCGCCCTGCTCGCCGGCAAACATGTCGTGGTCGACAAGCCGATCAGCATCACCGCGACCGAAGCGCAGTCGCTCGCCGATCTCGCGCGCGAGCGCGGGCTGATGCTCGCGGCATTCCAGAACCGGCGCTGGGACAGCGATTTCCTGACGATCCGCAAACTGCTGCAGGCGCAGCGGCTCGGACAGATCGTCTCCTTCCGCGCGCGCTGGGATCGCTTTCGTCCCGCGATCGCCGATCGCTGGCGTGAACGCGACGAACCCGGCAGCGGCATGCTGTATGACCTGGGTTCGCACCTCATCGATCAGGCGCTGTGCCTGTTCGGTCGACCCGACTGGCTGCAGGCCGATGTATTCGTGCAGCGCCAGGCAGGTGTCGTCGACGACGGCTTCGAGATCCTGATGGGCAAGGGATCGCTGCGCATCTCGCTCGGCGTCGGCTCGCTCGCGGGTCCCGGCGACTTCCGTTACTGCATCCACGGCATGCAGGCGAGTTATCTCAAGCAGGGCCTGGATCCGCAGGAAGATCAGCTCCGCGCCGGCATGACGCCGCTCGACGAGGGCTTCGGCATCGAGCCGCGGGAGCAATGGGGCACGCTGCTGTCGACCACGTCGTCGCAGCGCGAAACCATCCCCGCCGAACGCGGCCGCTGGCTGACATTCTATGAGTCCGTGAGGCAGAGTATCGCCGGCGGCACTGCCGCGCCGGTCGCTGCCGACGAGGCGCGCAACATGCTGGAGCTCATCGAAGCCGCACGCCGCAGCAGCCGCGACGGTCGACGCATCGTCTTCTGAAACCCTCCACTCTCAACGATCCCCTACCGCCATGCCCTCCTTCGACATCGTCTCCGAACTCAACGCCCACGAAGTCGCCAACGCGCTCGACCAGGCCAGCCGCGAAGTCGGCACGCGCTTCGATTTCAAGGGCACCAACGCGAAGTTCGAACTCAAGGATCTCGTCATCACGCTGTCCGCGCAGTCGGACTTCCAGCTCAAGCAGATGCTGGACATCCTGCGCCTGAAGCTCAGCAAGCGCGGCGTCGACGTGCAATGCATGAAGGTCGACGATCCCGTCGTCACCGGTTCGACCGCGAAGCAGATCGTCACGCTGCGCGAAGGCATCGACACCGAGCTGGGCAAGAAGGTGCAGCGCCTGATCAAGGATTCGAAACTGAAAGTGCAGGCCGCCATCCAGGACAAGCAGGTGCGCGTCACCGGCAAGAGCCGCGACGATCTTCAGGCCGTGATCGCGATGGTGCGCAAGGCACAGCTCGAACTGCCGATGCAGTTCACGAATTTCAGGGATTGAAGAGTAAGAGCAAGAGAGCCGCAAAAGACCGCATAAAAGAATTTCCCGAGCAATTGTCAGTTCTTTTTTGCGGTCTTTGCGGCCTCTCTGGCTTCCTGCGGCTCTGCTTTCCGAGGGCTGATACCGCGCTACGCGGAAAGCACGTCGCGGATCGACGCATCCTTGGCAAACTGCGCCTTCGCGTACGTACAGGTTGCCGTGACCTTCGTCTGCGTTGCGCGGGCCCACTGCACGAGGGTATCGAGCAGGCTGCGGCCGACACCCTGCCCGCCGAGGCTCGGGTCGACGATCGTGTGATCGATGTCGATCAGCGCAGCATTCGTGCGGCGGTAGGTTATCTCGGCGATTCTCTTGCCCTCCTGCTCGATGTAGAAGGCACCGCGATCGTCTGTCTCTTCATGGGCGATGGGATATTTCATGGATTCTCTCGTCGTCGATTACTGTCGGGGTTCGTGCGGAGCATAGGCCTGCCATTCCTTGCCGACGATCAGCCGCGCACCGCGCGTGAAGGTCATGTACGACCAGGCCCATTGCACCAGCACGATGATGCGGTTGCGGAAGCCGCTGAGTCGATAGATATGTACGAGCAGCCAGACCCACCACGCCAGCCAGCCCGAGAGTTTCATGCCGAAGATTTCGCAGATGGCGCGGCTGCGGCCGATGGTCGCGAGCTGGCCGAGATTGCGATAGCGGAACGGCGTGCGTGGTTTGCCGCGCAGATCATTGCGGATCATGTCGGCGGCGTAGATGCCCTGCTGCATGGCGACGAGCGCGACGCCCGGCAGCGGCTTGCCGTCCTCGCCATTGCAGTGCGCGAGATCGCCGGCCACGAAGACTTCGGGATGCTCCGGCAGCGTGAGATCGTCCTTCACGACGACGCGACCTACCGGATCGACCGCCGTACCCAGCGTGCGGCCGATGTCGGCGGCGCGCACGCCCGCAGCCCATAGCACGGTGGATGCGGCGACCTGTTCGTTGCCGATCGTCACGCCCTGCGCCGTGACGTTCGTGACGCGCGCCGACGTCCACACCTGCACGCCGAGGGATTCGAGATCGCGCATGGCGCGCGCGGCGAGCTTTGGAGCGAACGACGGCAGGATGCGTGGGCCCGCTTCCACCAGGATGACGCGCGTCTGACGCGGATCGATGGTGCGGAAGTCGCGCGCCAGCGTGTAGCGGCTCATCTCGCCGATGGCGCCGGCGAGTTCGACGCCCGTCGGTCCGCCGCCCACGACGACGAAGGTGAGGTGCTGCCGTCGCAGCGCGATGTCGTTCTCGCGCTCGGCCGCTTCGAACGCTTCCAGTACGCGACGGCGGATCTCGGTCGCCTGCGGCAGGTTCTTGAGGCCTGGCGCATGCGGCTCCCAGTCCTCGCGACCGAAGTACGCGTGCTGCGCGCCGCAGGCGAGCAGCAGATAGTCATAGGGAAATTCGCCGCAGTCCGTCACGACGACGCGACCTGCGATGTCGATGCGTTCGGCGCTCGCCTTGATCACGCGCGCATTGCCGCGCGACAGCAGGCTGCGGATCGGTGCGGCGATTTCCGCCGGACTCAGCGCCGCCATCGCCACCTGGTAGAGCAGCGGCTGGAACAGGTGATGGTTCTCGCGATCGATGACGGTGATATCGACCTCTTTCAGCCGGCGCATGCGACGCGCTGCATTGAGCCCGGCGAATCCGGCGCCCACCACGACGATCCGTTTCAATCCTCACCTCTTCAGTCGGCGCGATGTGTGCTGCCGTCCATCTTGTCGCGCGCCCATTCGAGCACCGGCTCCACGCGCGGCGACACCAGTTTCAATGCGCCGTCGAAGTCGACCCAGCGGTATTCGTTGTGTTCGGGACGCCCGAGCTCCTCGATCACCGGCAGCGTGACTTCGACCGTGCGGGTTCGCGCGATGTAGTAGCGCGCCACCTTGCCGCGGCTGTAGGGACCGGTTTCGGTGTGATCCCGCCCCCAGATGAATTCCAGATCGTCGATCAGCGATTCCTCCCGCACTTCGCGGATCGCGGCCGCCAGCGGCTCCTCGCCGGCCTCGACCATTCCCTTGGGAAAATCCCAATGATTGAAGGCGCGCAACAGCAGGAAGCGCCAGCCGTCGTGGGTTTCTCGCGCAACCACCACACCAGCCGACAATCTCGTGGTTCGGGGCATGCGGCCAAGTATATAAGGGCAACCTGCGCGTGGCTGCTGCGGTCTTCAGCATGTGTCGTGCATGCAAGACCGCTCTTGCATGTCGATGGCTTGCCCCCATTCGATAGCCTATGACTATTGGAGGCTGCGTGGCATCATGCCCCGCCCCATGGTCCGGTCCCCGCACTCATGAACCTGCGCGATCTTCGTTACTTCGTGGCCCTGGCCGACACCCGTCATTTCGGCAAGGCGGCCGAGCGGTCGTTCGTCAGCCAGCCGACGCTGTCGGCACAGATCAAGAAACTCGAGAACTATCTCGGCGTGCAGCTGATCGAACGTCAGCCGCGCAAGGTGACCCTGACGGAAACCGGCATGAAGATCCTGCCGCTCGCCCGCAGCATCCTGCAGGAAAGCGATGAGATCGTGTCGCTGGCGCGCAATGAACACGATCCGCTGTCGGGGAAACTGAAGGTCGCACTGATTCCCACCATCGGCCCGTACCTGCTGCCGCTGGTGGCGCGCAAGCTGCGCAAGCAGCTGCCGCAGCTCAAGGTGATGCTGTACGAGTACCAGACGCAGCCCCTGCTCGACCGGCTGCGCGACGGCGAGATCGAACTCGGCATCCTGGCCTTGCCCGTGCCCCACGACGGGCTCGAAACGCGCGATCTCTATGAAGAGCCGTTCACCGTCGCCGTGCCGAACCAGCATCCGCTGGCGAAGAAGCCGAACGTGAAACTGGACGACCTCACCGGCGAGAACCTGCTGCTGCTCGAAGACGGGCATTGCCTGCGCGATCAGGCGCTCGACGTCTGCAGCCACATCGACGTGAAGGAGAACGACGACTATCGCGCCACCAGCCTGGAAACATTGCGCCAGATGGTGGCCGCAGGGCTCGGCATCACGCTGCTGCCGGAGCTGGCAACGCAAGGGCCGTTTGGTTCGGGTCACGGATTGACGGTGAAGAGCTTCGCGCGGCCGGTGCCGACGCGGACGGTCGGCG
The DNA here is from genome assembly GCA_937864115.1 of uncultured Steroidobacter sp. Taxonomy (GTDB): domain Bacteria; phylum Pseudomonadota; class Gammaproteobacteria; order Steroidobacterales; family Steroidobacteraceae; genus Steroidobacter. The sequence goes on from CALMII010000009.1 coordinate 23,428, forward strand.
CCGTATGGCGCAAGAGCAGCGCGCGATCCGAAGCGATCGATGCCGTGTGCGAAGTCATCCGCACGACCCTGAAAGGATGAAACCATGAAGCCTCGCCGATCGTTGCTGATGGCAGCGCTTGCGCTGATCGCGCTGCATGGCTGCGGCCAGGCACAGGGGCCGTCAGTGACGGTTCGCGATGCATGGTCGCCCGCGGCACCGCCGGGCGCCGCCGTCGTGGCGATCTACGGCGAGCTGATCGCCGATCGCGATGATGTATTGATTCGAATCAGGACGCCGGCAGCGGACAGGGTCGAACTGCATGCAACGAGCGAAGAGAACGGCATGATGAAGATGCGTCCGGTCACGCGGCTGGAACTGAAGGCCGGTACGCCCGTGCAGCTCGCGCCGGGCGGCATGCACCTCATGGTCATGGGCTTGCATGAGCCGATTGCCGCAGGCGGCGAAATCCCGGTGACCTTCGAGTTCGAGCACGCCGGAAAAATTGCGGTGAGCGCGCGGGTGAACGCGCCGCAATGACCGCGCCCTCGCCCGACATCAGCGACCTGCACGACGAACAGATCGTTGCCCTGCTGCGCACCGGCGCGCACGCGGTGTTGCTCGGCGCCTACTTCGGCGATGTCGCCTATCGCGAGCTGAGTCATCTGGCGCGGCTCGCCGCCATCCGCCGCGACGAACGCGGCCAGCGCGTCTTCATTCTGCCCGGCATCATGGGCTCGCGGCTCGCCGACGTCGGCACCACGCCCGTGGGCCTGGTGTGGCTGCATCCCGGCGCGGTCGGCGCGGGCTCGCTGTCGAGTCTCGCGCTGCCCGGATCGCCGTCGCTGCGCGCCGTCGGCATCATGCTGCCCGGCTATCTCAAGCTGAAACTGTCGCTGGAGATCGCGGGCTTCCGGCCGGTGTTTCATCCCTTCGACTGGCGGCGCGATCTCGTCGAACTCGGCCGCGAATTCCTGCAGGCCGTCGAACAGTGCGCCGATCGCAAGGTACTCGTGGTCGCGCACAGCATGGGCGGACTCGTGGCGCGCGCCGCGATGGCGCAGGACTCGCACGACCGGATCGAACGGCTGGTGCAGCTCGGCGCGCCGAATCACGGCTCCTACGCGCCGTTGCTCGCGTTGCGCGCCGTCTATCCCACCGTGCGCAAGATCGCCGCACTCGATCAGCATCACACTGCCGAAGAACTGGCGCGCGATGTGTTCCGGACGCTGCCGGGACTGTATGAACTGTTGCCCGAGCCGCTGTTCGATCCTGCCTCCTGGCCGCGCGATGCACTCGTGCCGCAACCCTCGCTGCTCGCGCGCTCGCGTCAGTCGCGCTCGCATCTCGCCGACGCCGACGAACGCTGCCTGCTGATCGCCGGCACGAGCCAGGAAACCGTGGTGGCCGCGGACGTGCACGACGAGGAATTCGCATTCACGGTGCGGCGCGATGGCGATGGCACCGTGCCGCTGCCGCTCGCGCGATGGCGCGGCGCGCGAACGTGGTTCGTTGCCGAGAATCATGGCGCGCTGACCCAGAACAACACCGTGCTCGCGGCGGTGGATGAACTGCTGCGTCAGGGCGATACGCGGCGATTGCCGGATCGGGCACCGAAGGCGGATCAGTCCGGCGAACGTCGCGTGCTGGAAAGCGAACTGCGCCGCCAGGCCGTGCACAAGGTGCGCTGGGACGAACTCTCGCTCGACAGCCGGCGCCGGATTCTCGATCCGGTGCTCACGCCGGAATTCCTGGGCGTCAACAAAACGACGGACGTTACGTAAAGGACCTGCCCTCTTCTGTAGGTCAGGCTTCAGCCTGACTCTTGAGAGGCCGGCTAAAGCCGGCCCCACAGGAAGAGGCATCATCCCTCAAGCCCTCCGTCCTCCGGACGATATCTGACTCAGGCGACGCAACACGCATCGCCGCGTCATTCATCCCGAGGAACGTACGTGTCCGTGTCGCCGCGACTGCTACGACTGCCCGCAGGCACGCTCGTCGCCACCTTGCTGCTCAGCAGTTGCGGCGGTGGTGGCGGCAGCAGCGACGCGCCCGCGAGTCCCGCGCAGGTGGCGCCACCGCGTGCCGTCTCACAGTCGGATCTGCAGATCGCGCAGCTTCTGTACGCGGGCACGCCGCGTACGCCGGCCGGCTTCTATCAGGAAACCCGGCCGTCGGGTCAGGACCACGTATCGACGGTGCATCTGAAGAACACGGACATCGATCCGTCGCTGTCCGCGCCGCTGCCGCAGCACGAGCTGTGCACGGACGACTGGAGCATCGCACTCGACTGGTCCGAAACCAGCGCGCAGCAGGCTGCGCAGTATGCCGACCTCGTCGCGACCGACGACGACGCGCGCTACTTCGAATTCGCGCGCAGCCGTTCCGGCGATCCGGATTTCCATCTGCGCGAGCGCGTATTCAAGTGTGCGTATCTGAACCGCGCGACCGCGGACCTGCGCGCTCCCGAAGGCTCGGCCGGTCAACTGAATCTGCGCCCGCTGGTCGCGGAAGAGCTGCGCACGCTGTCCGAGTACCTGTGGCAGTTCACGGGCTACAACAACTTCGGCCACGTCGTGCTCAAGAGCAGCGGCACGACCGCGGCCGCGACGCTGACGCACACGCTGGTCATGGCGAATCTGGAACGTGGCGGAATCTCTGCCGGCTGCGACCGCATCGACGTAGTCGCGTGGCGTCACACCGTCGACACGACCTCCGGTGCGCTGCAGCTCGACGTGGAAACGCTGTGGAGTTTCGGCGCCCGCGAGAGTGCGGGCGGCGGAGAGCTTTGCCAGTAGGAAGCAGTGCTCCGCCTGTGGGGCCGGCTTCAGCCGGCCGCTACAGCTCAGGCCGGCTGAAGCCGGCCCCACAGTAAGAGGAAGAGGAAGAAGGAGACCCTTCTCAGTGCCGCAGGATGCGGTTCTCGCGCAGCGGCGAACGAGGCAGGTAGCCTTCGCTTGGCGTTGCGCCGAACTGCGTCTTGCCGAGCACCACCGGACCGGATGGCGGTGTCGGGCAGCTGCCGGTCCCGATGTGTTGCAATGCTGCAGCGAGGCGCGCTTCGCCGACGTCGCCGAGTGCATGAGTGAAATCGTCCAGCACCGCGCAGCCGGGAATTTCGGTGCCGGCGCTGCCAACGACGTTCTCCGGCGAGAAGCCATCGGTGTAGTCGCCGAAGCCCATGGCATTCACGCCTTTGAACTGGATGGTGAAGTACGTCGTGCCGCAGTTGGGTGTCGCGTAGAAACCGTACGGCTTGCCGCACGTCGTGCCGCCGATCTGGATGACCTCGACACCCACACCGCGCAGGCCGTTGATGATCGACTCGCTCGCCGAGCAGGTGCCGGAACCCGTCAGTACATAGACGCGACCGAGATTCAGTGTCGGCAGCGCGGCACCGGCATCGGAGTCGTCGAAGAAAGGCATGGGCGCCAGCGATTCACCCGTGACCGGGTCGGTGTTCGGATACTTGTCGTTGAAGGTCAGGCGTTCGAATGTCTTGCCATTGGTGCGGCTCGGGCCGGCGATCATGTAAGCCAGCTCGCTTGCGATGTAGAGATAGCCGCCGCCGTTGTAACGGATGTCCAGCACCAGTTCGGAAATGCCCGTGACGTTCAGCGTGTTGACTGCGCTGATGAGCTGCGCTTCCGCCGTGGCGATGTGGTCGTTGAACAGCAGGTAGCCGATGCGGTCGGTGGTCGGGTTGATCACCTTGACGTTCTGCACCGGGACCGAGGTGATGCTCGCGGAAGTCATCGATACGGTGCGCTGCACACCAGCGGCCGACCGCATCACGAACTGATGCGCTTCACCGATGTTCTCCGGAAACAGTCCGTCGTTCAGGGTGTCGACGTCGTTGCCGGACACCGCATCTGCGCCATCGATCCGCAACACGGTGTCGCCGCGCTGCACGCCTTGTGCAGCGGCCGGCGAGCCGGGCTCGACGTAGGCGACGCGGATTTCGCGAGGCGGCCGGTCCGCGACGAGGAACCACTGCGCGCCATAACCCGCCGACACGCCGGACTGCGACAGCGACTCCCAGACCTCCGTGGGATAGGTGAAGTGAAACTTGTCTTTCGGCGTGCCGCTCGCCGTGACCTGCGAAGTCCTCAGCAGATCGAAGAACTGTTCGGTGTCGTTGTACGCACGCGGATCGAGATCCGGCAATTCGCGATACCAGAGATACGTGTCGTTGCTCCACGAGCGCAGCCAGTTGTTCTCGGCGGCGATCGAGCCCGGCTTGTCGGGATAGGCCTGGCCGGTGACGGGGCTGCTGCCCGAACGCGGCGCGGCGCAGAGATTCGCCAGTCCCTTGTAGGTCGGATAGACGCCGGCGGAGTACGACACCGTGCTGCCGTTCTGTCCATTGCTGCTCGCGCCTTTCTGCGAGCTGCTCTGCCCGCCGCAACCGGCGAGCAGCAGGGCGCCTGCGCACAACGCGCCAACCGGAATCGGGAATTTCACGAAGAAATCTCTGCCAGCGATCATGCCGTCCTCCTGACGTCAGTCATCGCGGCAATGTAATACACAACGCCGCCGCCCACACCGGGCGCCGCGGAACGAAGCGCGATGCAGTTCACAGGATCAGGAAGAATCAGGGACCCTGGACGGTGAAACCGATCGTGGTCATGCCGTTGTCGCTGGCCGCGAACACCGCACCGCCGTGCATCGCGGCGACCGCCTTGACGATGGCGAGGCCGAGGCCGTGATTCTCGCCGCCGCCGCTGCGGGCGCGGTCGCCGCGATAGAAGCGATCGAACAGTCGCGGCAGGGCTTCCTGCGGAATGCTGCCGGGATTGCGAACGGCGATGCGCGCGTGATCGGCGCGCGATTCCACCTGCACGGTGATCTGCGCGCCGCGCTCGGCGTGTTCGATCGCGTTCTGCAGGAGGTTCGTCATGGCGCGTCCGAGCAGCGACGGTTCGATGCAGGCGCGCGCGTCGCCTTCCACCTGCACGCTCATGTCGGCGTCTTCGAGCAGGAACTCCATGAACTCGACCGTGCGTTCGACTTCCTTCGCCACCGAGACTTCGACGCGGTGCCGCGCGAGTTCGCCGCGATCGGCGCGCGCCAGGAACAGCATGTCGTTGACGATGGCGCGCAGCCGCTCCAGTTCTTCCAGATTGGAATACAGGATGTCCTTGAGTTCATCGACGCCACGCTCGCGCGACAGCGTCACCTGCGTCTGGCCGATGAGATTGGTCAGGGGCGTGCGCAGTTCGTGCGCCACGTCGGCATTGAAGGCTTCGAGCTGCTGATAGGCGCGTTCGAGCCGGTCCAGTGCGCCGTTGAAGGAATCGGTGAACTCGGCCAGTTCTTCCGGCAGGTGCGCCGGCTGCAGGCGCGTCGACAGCCGTTCCGGCATCAGCGACTGCGCTTCGAGCGACAGCCGCTGCATCGGCCGCAGGCCGAGCCGTGCGATGTAGTAGCCGAGCAGCGCCGCGATGATCGTACCGCCGCCCACCAGCGCCACCAGCCAGAGCGTGAACACCTGCAGCGTCTCGATGAAAGGCGTGGAATCGGCCGCGACCATGACCCGCACGTCGGGACGCTCGCCATTGCCCGGCACGGTGCGGACCAGCGTCTTGCGCGGCGGCTCGCGATCGCCTTCGGCCAGTACGCCGAAGCCTTCGGCGGCGACGAAGCCGGCGGGCAGCGGATCGCCATACGTGAAGCGCGGATCGTCGCTGAGGATGCGGTACTCGATGCGTCCGTCGGCCGGCGTCATGGCCTCGAACTTGTTGCGCACGTGCGTCCAGTCTTCGGCCCGCACGGTCTTGACGATCAGCGGACGGTTCACTTCCAGGCGCGTGTTCAGTTCGGCGCGCTGATGCCGCAGCAGATCGCGTTCCAGCAGTTCGTGCAGCGCGACGCTGATGAGCGCGAGCAGCACGAAGCTGGAGATCGCGAACATCACGGCCAGGCGACGGCTGATGGAGAGCGTCATGCCCGCCCGCTCGACTCGCGTACTTCGAGCACATAGCCCATGCCGCGGATCGTGTGCAGCAGCGGCGTGGCGAACGGCCCGTCGATCTTGGCGCGCAGCCGCTTGATCGCCACTTCGACCACGTTGGCGTCGCTGTCGAAGTCGACGCCCCAGACCAGTTCGGCGATGGTCGTCTTCGAGAGGATTTCGCCGTGCCGCCGCGCCAGCGCCGCGAGCAGCGCGAATTCCTTGGCGGTGAGATCGAGCCGCCGGTTGTCGCGCCAGGCCTTGCGCGCCATCAGATCGATGTGCAGATCGCCGACGTAGAGCTGCGTGGCGTCCTGGCCGCGATTGCGGCGCGTGAGCGCATGCAGTCGCGCCACGAGTTCGAGAAACGAGAACGGCTTGACGAGGTAGTCGTCCGCGCCTTCGCGCAGGCCGCGCACGCGATCGTCGACGCCGTCGCGCGCCGTCAGCATGATGATCGGCGTCTGCTTGCGCGTGCGCACGGCGCTCAGCGTGGCGAAGCCGTCGGCCTTCGGCAGCATCACGTCGAGCACGATCACGTCGTAGTCGTACTCGAGCGCCCTGTGCTGGCCGTCCAGCCCGTCGCGCGCGACATCGACGGTGTAGCCCTGCTCCGTCAGTCCGCGTTGCAGATAATCCGCCGTCTTCGGCTCATCTTCGACAATCAGCACCTTCATTGCATCGCTTCATTCGGCCGGACGACGGTTCGCCCGGCGTGACTCTACGTCGTACTGCCGGACGCGGCCACCCTGCGCTCCAGACTGACGGTGTGCTGACAACGGCGTAAGCCTGGGAGGTGCAGTTCTTCTGCAGGTCAGGCTTCAGCCTGACTGTTTTCAGGCCGGCTGAAGCCGGCCCCACAGCAAGCAGCAGCTACGTCAGCTTCGCCCGCTCCACGCCGCAGCGCCGGCAGCGCTCCGCGCTCACCAGCCTGCCCTGCTTCACATCGAACCGCCGTTCGCCGAGCGTCTCCCATTTGTGGAAACCGGACGTGCACAGCGTCCTGCCTTCGGCACGCTTCTGTTTGTATTTGCGCAGATTGACGATGGACATGGGAGGGCGGCTGGCCTGCTGGTCTCTGGTCTGCTGGCCAGAGTAAGAGAAGCGCCGGTGCGCGTCATCACCCTGGGCGGCTGTTCGCGGAAGAGATACGCACACGGCTGCGCGTTCTACGCATCGTCGTTCCAGGTGCCGGCGCCGATACTCCGCCGCGGATCGCAGCGCCACGCGCGATCCGACATCAATTCGAACAGCGGGCCGGCAGTCAACTCTCGGTTGCCGGATGAAATGTCAACGAACACTGGCCGCGTTACGCGGTCCTGCACGGGAACACGGGAGACGCACCATGTCGAGTCGCCTTCGATCTGCCGTATGCATTCTGGTCCTGCTGCTGCCGGCAGTCGCACTGGCCCAGCAGGACCTGCCGTTTCCTGCGCCTGCATCGGCCAGCACGGCGGGCCCGACGATCGCGCAATCGGTCTACAAGACCGCGAAGCACACCGGTCACCTGCCCGCCGGCGCACCCAACGTCCTCATCATCATGCTCGACGACGTCGGGCCGGCGTTGCCCGATACCTTCGGCGGTCCGATCCACACGCCGACGCTGACGCGGATCGCGAACAGCGGCATCGTCTACAACCGCTTCCACAATGCGGCGATGTGTTCGCCCTCGCGCGCGGCGCTGCTCACGGGCCGCAATCATCATCGCGTTGGCTTCGGCCAGATCGCCGAACTCGCCAACAACTGGGACGGCTACACGGGGCACTGGCCCGCCACGACAGCGTCCGTCGCCAAAGTGCTCGGCTACTACGGCTACAACACCGCTGCCTTCGGCAAGTGGCACAACACCCCCGCGGAACAGACGACCGCGCAGGGACCATACGATCGATGGCCCGCCGGACGGCTGGTCGGTTTCGACTATTTCTACGGCTTTCTCGCCGGCGAATCGTCGCAGTGGGAACCGGCGCTGGTACGCAACACGACGCGCGTCGAGACGCCGGAGAAACAGAACTATCACTTCACCAACGACATGACCGATGACGCGGTGAGCTGGCTGCGCCGGCAGAACGCGATCGCGCCGGAGCAGCCGTTCTTCATGTACTGGGCGACCGGCGCGTCGCACGGACCGCATCACATCTTCAAGGAGTGGGCCGACAAGTACAAAGGCAGGTTCGACCAGGGATGGGATGCGATGCGCGAGGAAGTCTTTGCGCGCCAGAAGAAGCTGGGCTGGATTCCGGCCGATACCCGACTCACGGCGCGGCCCGCGACACTGGCCGCCTGGGCCGATATTCCCGAGGATGAGAAACCGTTCCAGCGCCGCTTGATGGAAGTCTTCGCCGGCTTTACCGAGCACGCGGATACGCAGGCCGGCCGGCTGATCGACGAACTGGAACGGCTCGGCATTCGCGACCGGACGCTGGTGCTCTACGTCTGGGGCGACAACGGTTCGAGCGCCGAAGGCCAGAACGGCAGCATCAGCGAACTGCTGGCGCAGAACGGCATTCCCACGCAGATCCGGGATCACCTGCGCGCGCTCGAAGGGCTCGGCGGACTCGATGCGCTGGGCAGCAACAAGACGGACAACATGTATCACGCCGGCTGGGCGTGGGCCGGCTCGACGCCGTATCAGGGAACCAAGCTCACGGCGAGCCACTTCGGCGGCACGCGCACGCCGCTTGCCATCTCGTGGCCCGGCAAGATCGCAGCGGACAAGACGCCCCGCTCGCAATTCCATCACGTCAATGACGTCGTGCCGACGATCTACGACGTGGTCGGCATCCGCACGCCGCAAACGGTGGACGGCGTGACGCAGCAGCCCATGGATGGCGTCAGCATGAAATACACCTTCGCCAGCGCGCAGGCGCCGGGACAGAAGCAGGCGCAATACTTCGAGTGCATGGCGGATCGCGGCATCTATTCGCCCGATGGCTGGTACGCCGCGGCGTGGGGACCGCGCACGCCGTGGGTCGCGGGATTGCCGGCCGGTATCCAGACCTGGGATCCCTCCAACGACCCATGGTCGCTCTACAACTTGAACGAGGACTTCTCGCAGTCGACCGATCTCGCGGCGAAGCATCCGCAGAAGCTCGCCGAGCTGAAGCAGCTGTTCGATCGCGAAGCGAAGAACAATCTCGCCTATCCGATCGGCGGCGGCCTGTGGTCCGTCATCTGGAGCCCGCAATCGGCGCCGCAGAACCCCGCGACCGAATTCCACTACACGCAGGACGTGACCGGCGTGCCCGAATTCGCCGGACCGAAGCTCGGCGCGCGCAGCAACCTGGTCACCGTGAATGTCGATCTCGCCGCCGATTCCGCCGGCGTGCTGTACGCGCTCGGCGCGTTCTCCGGCGGCGTCTCGCTGTGGGTCGACAAGGGCCGGCTCGGGTACGAATACAACCTGTTCGAGATCGAACGCACCCGCCTCGAACCGCAGGCCCCGCTGCCGACCGGAAAAGTGAAGATCGAAGTGGAAACGCGCATCGCCGCGCCGCGCGGCGCCGCCGACGTCGTCATCCGTATCGACGGCAAGGAAGTGGCGAAGACCCGCGTGCCGCGCACGGCCGCGCTGGCATTCACTGCGAACGATGCCTTCGACGTGGGTGTCGACAATTACTCGCCGGTGTCGCAGGCGTATTTCGATCGCGCGCCCTTCCGGTTCAACGGCACGATCGACAAGGTGGAGATCAGGTATCTGAACTGAGGCGCAGACCGGAATCCGCCGGCCGTTTGCCGCAGAACCTTTTACGGACCATATTCAGTCCGCATTCGCGGGAGTCACGGCATGCGCTATTCCACCCAGATCAAGCCCATCAGTTATCTGAAGGCCAACGCCGCCGATGTGCTGGAGGAGCTCGCCGAGCAACGCAGACCGCTCGTCATCACCCAGAACGGCGAAGCCCCCAACGAACGCCGACCACGTCCTCGATCGGTTGCTGGAACTGGCGGAAAACCTGGCATCGACACCGGAACGCGGCTCGGCGCCCAAGGAACTGCGTGCACTGGGCATCGACGAGTATCGTCAGGTCTTCTTCAAACCCTATCGCATCAGGTATCGCGTGCTCGACAAGCGCGTCGTCATCTACGTGATCGCCGATGGCCGGCGTGACATGCAGAGCCTGCTGGCACGGCGACTGATCGGCTGAGCGATAGCTCGCCGACATGCGATACGTTGATCTCAGTCCGGCGCGTGCCACAGCTGCGCAGGACAAGGTACGATCGGCGCGCGAAAGGACAAGCCGCCAGACGAGTGAGATCGCCGGGTTGAATGCGTACGAACAGTAAGGAGACAACGATCATGGAAGCACAACAAGTTCATGCCCTGACCGCCACCTTCGAGGGCCATGCACAACGCACGGAAAACGGCATCGAATACTGGCTGGCCCGCGACCTGCAGCATCTGCTGGGCTATGGCAAATGGGACAATTTCCAGAGCGTGATTTCTAAGGCCAGGACGGCCTGCGAGGTGTCCGGTCACGCCATTGCCGATCATTTTGCCGACGTCGGGAAAATGATCGATCTGGGCAAAGGCGGCCAGCGGGAAATCGAGGACGTGATGCTCACCCGCTACGCCTGCTATCTCATTGCCCAGAATGGCGATCCGAGAAAGCCGGAAATCGCCTTCGCGCAGACCTACTTTGCCTTGCAGACGCGCAAGGCCGAGCTGATCGAACAGCGCCTGCTGGAAACGGAGCGGGTGCAGGCACGACGCAAGCTGTCGGACACCGAGAAGGAACTTTCCCAGGTCATTTTTGAACAGACCGGCGGCAATCGGGATTTCGCAGTGATCCGCAGCAAGGGCGATCATGCCTTGTTCAACAAAAGCACTCAGGCCATGAAAGCCCAGTGGCAGGTGCCGGACAACCGTCCCCTGGCCGACTTCGCCCCCACCATCGTCCTCAAGGCCAAGGACTTCGCCACCGAGATCACGATCCACAATACCCGCGTTCATCAGATGAGCAACGAGCCCGCCATCTCCCGCGAGCACGTCACCAACAACGAGGCCGTGCGCCAGACCCTGCTCAGTCGCGGCATTCGCCCCGAAAGCCTGCCACCAGCCGAGGATGTGAAAAAGGTGGAGCGCCGCCTCGCGTCGGCGGAAAAGAAGACGCTGCAGCGTCCGGACAGGTTGCCTGATGACGAGTGAGCAGCGCGGGAAAACCCGTGTATTCCTCCTCAGTGCGTCATCGCGTAGGTGACTACATTCACTCCCATCATGTACGAGCGCGTGGAGAACGTTTCGAAATACCACTCGCCGTAGGCTTCGCGTTCCCAGCCGTCGCCGATATCGGTGTTGTGGGTGGCGACGACCATGACGCGGCCATCGTCGTCGAGCCAGGCGCGCATCTGCGGTTCGCGCAGTGAACCGGCGGGATACTTGTGGGCGCCCGCAGGTTCGGCAGTGTCGCCGCCGGGACTGGCGAACGGCAGCGCGGGGATCTGCGGCATTTCCTTGAGATCGAACACGGTGTGGAAGATGGGATGCTCCGGCGTGAGCACGCGCCATTCGCGGCCGGGCAGCACTTCGCGCATGACGTTCGCGAACTGCTGCCATTCGGCATCGCCCCAGAAATCATCGACCCAGACGAAGCCGCCGTTGGCGAGATAGCGTGCGAAGGCGGCGATCTCCTCGCGCGACAACACCATGTAGCCGGGGTCGGACATGTACAGCAGCGGGAAGTCGCCGAGATCGGGCGCGGTCAGCAGGCGGCTGGCGGCTTTCGGATTGACGTCGATGCGCGTGAGCGTGGCGAGGCGGCGGCTGAAATTGTCGTCGCCTTCGGGAAAGTCCGTTTCCCAGCGCGCCCAGAAGCGGCCGTCGTAGACGTAGTACGCCTCGCCCATGCCGCCTTCGCTGTTGTAGATCGCGCGCACGAAGTTGAGCTTCGACAGATCCGGCGACTCGCCGGAACGGCCGCCGTCGCCGGGCAGGTCGGTGTCGGCGGCGGCGAGCGCTGCGACGAACAGCACCGCGAGACTGGCGATGGGACGGCCTTTCAACATCCGCGCGCACCCTCGCTGTTGGTGCAGGCGCCGCCGAGCCTGCGGTAGTACTCGGCAACTGCCTCGCGATACTCGGGCGAATCGGGAATCGCTGCCGAGGTATGCGCCGACGGCGCACTGCGGGATTTTTCCAGCGACGCGAGCGTGGCGAGTTCGAGGCGATCGACGAGCTGCGTCACCGCGGCGAGCCGATCGGCGAGTGCGCGGCCGTTGAGTCCGCGGGCTTCGCGCGCCATGCGGCGCAATGCCTGGATGTCTGCCGCCGACAGGTTCAATCCCTGTGCGCGTGTCGCCATGTCCTCGATGCGCTGGGCGATCTCTGCGGCTTCACGCGACCGGAACTGGCCGGAACCGTCTTCGAGCGGCGCCGAGGTCGCACCCGGATTCCAGGCCGTCAGACCGCTCGTCCGCGGCGACGGACCGCCTTCGCCGCTCTGCGCTTCACCATTCTGTGCTTCACCGCTCTGCGACGATTGTCCTCGCGGCGACTCGCCCGCGCCGCCCGCTTCGCGCAACGCGCGCCGCAGTTCGCCGAGTTCGGCCAGCAGGCGCTGCGGATCGGCGCCTTCCTGCGAGGTTTCGCGCTCGCTGGCGGCGATCTGCGCGACGACGCGCAAGTTGCTCTCCAGCACATCGAGCGCATCGGCGATGAGTCCTTCGCGCGGCGCGGCGTCGCGGGCGCGGCCGTAGCGCACTTCCATGGCGCTGCGCTCCAGTCGATGCTTGAGATTCGCGGCTTCGAGTTCGCCCAGCGCCTCGCCGAGACGGCGCGCGGCGTCGGGATTGCGGCTGCCGTGATCGTTCATCGCCGCGCGCATGTCCTGCTGGATGCCGCCGACTGCGTCGGCCATGCGCTGCTTGCTCTCCACCAGCTTGCGCGAGCGTTCCGGCGCGAGCTGCCCGCGCTGCTGCGAAGAGGCCATCGCATCGCCGAGCGCGTCATACAGATCGGCTTCGACTTCGCGCTGTTCGTTCACGAGTTTTTCGGCGCGCTCGGCGAGCTGGTTCAGCTCCTCCGCAAGACTCTCGCCGCGCGGCTGCTGCATGCGCTCCAGCGCGCGGCGCAGATTGCGTCCGGCCTCGGCGGCCGAGCGACCGGCCGATTCTCGATCGTCGCCCGCAGTGCTGTTCGCGGCCTGCATGTCTTCGAGCGCCTGGCGCATCGACTCCATCGCCGAGCGGCTGCCCTGTTCGCTGCGCTCGCCGGCCTCGCCGTTCTGCGACTGTTCCTGCTGCGATTGCTGCGAACGCTGTAATTCAGCCAGGCGCCGGCGCAGATCTTCTGCCTCGCGCCGCAACTGTTCCTGCTGCCAGCGCTGCTCGCGCATCGACTGGTTCTGGCGATTCTGTTGCGCCAGCCGTTCCTGGCGTTCGGCGAGTTCCTTGAGCTTGCGGATCGCCTCGTCCAGTTCGTCGCTCTCATTGCGCTGGGAAAGCGACGACTCCGTCTCGTAGTGATTCTTGTCGACGTCCATTTCCAGCTCGAACATTTCCGTGAAATTGCGTGCCGCCTGCTGGCCACCGCCGCGCGCCTGGTCGCGCTGCATCGCGACCTGCACGTCGCGGAAGGCGGACTCCGCGCGCAGCAGTTGCTGCAGCGCCTGCTGTTCGAGCGGAATGGCGTCGTCGAGCTTGAAGTCGCTGAGATGCTTCGCCGCCGGGTCCATGACGGCCGCGGCGCGATCCAGGCTTTCGACGAATCTCGCGATGCGTTCGTCCTGGTCCACGCCGCCGCGGGCACGCGTGCGTTCTGCCAGCGTGCGCGCCTGTGTCGCAAGCGTGACCTGGAGTTCCGACAGCATCTTCGCGCTGTCTTCGAGTTGCGAACGCGAGCGCGCGTTCGTACGCATCGAGCGCTGCGTGTTCCACGTCGCCAGCAGGATCTCGCGCTGGCGTTCGGAAATCGCGCCCTGCTCGTTCGCGTCGCCGCCTCCGCCACCGCCGCCGCCCTGGCCTTCGCTGAAGCGACGCTCGAACGGCTGCACCTGGACCACGAACAGATCGGTTTCGACGCTCTGGCTGCGATCCTTCGCCACCGCGTAGTACGACACCAGATCGCCGGGCGACAACAGCTCATCACCGGACTCGCGCCGCTGTTCCTGGCCGAGTTCTTCCATGCGCAGCAGCGATTCGACATCGGCCTGTTTCTGACCCGACGCAATGCGTCGTGTCCTTTCCTCGCCGCCGTTCACCGAGTAACGCAGCTCGACCTGCTGCAGCCGGAAATCGTCCTGCGCCTGCACGGCGACCGGCACTTCCTCGATGCTGGTCGCGCGCCAGTCGCGCCCGGGCTTGCGGATCTCGATGGTCGGCTTCTGGTCTTCGATGATCTCGATGCGGTAGTCGTCGGTCAGCGTGACGAGTTCGTCCATGACCCGCGCGCCGATGTGATAACTGCCGGGCTGCGTCACTTCGAGCGTGCCCGTGCTGCCGCGTGCCGTGGATTTCATATCCGCAGTCCTGCCGTCGATGACCAACACCGGCGACTCGAGCGGCGCGCTCGCGAACACTTCGATGTCGACTTGCGTATCGGCCACTGCGCGGATGTCGCGCGAGACGTCTTCGGTACGGGGCGCCAGATCCGTCCAGCGCGGATAGCGGTAGGTGAGCCGCACGCGCTCGATCTTCGGCAGATCGACCACGCCGACGCTGTGCTCGTGGCTTCGTTCCTCGCCGCGCCGATCCTGCGCCGTCACGTAGTAATGCAAGGGCGCGCGCAGCGCGAACAGCTTGAACTCCCAGCGCACGGCATCGCCGTCCTGCACGGCCTGCATCGGCGCGCGTTCCCAGGTCGGCTGGTCGTCGAAACGCACCATGACCTGCGCGTGCTCCGGATCGAAGCCTTCGACCGCGGCGCGGATGGTCAGATCGCTGTTGCGACGGACGGTGACGTCGCCCGGCGCCACCGCGATGCGCCGGAGGGGCACGGCCTCGCGCGGCACGGCGCTGCCGAGCAGCAGATGACGACTGCCGTAACCCCAGTACGATGGCCCGATCAGCAGCAGGCAGGCGAGTCCCATGAGAACGGCGGCCACGATGCCGGCGTGCGTCCACAGCCGCGTATCGGAAATCGCCGCGCGCGCGGGTGTCGCGCGTTCTGCCTTCAATGCATCGGCGGCGAGCAGTTCGGTCAGCGGCGAGGGACCTTCCTGCGTTTCGCGGCGCTGCGCATCGAGATAAGTCTGGAGGCGTCCGCCCTGTGCCGGCAGGCGACGCTCGAACTCGTGCGCGCCATCGTCGCGACGCAAACGCCGCAGCGGCAGCAGCGTGAGCAGCAGTGCGAGGCTCGCAACGATGACGATCAGCGCGATGCGTCCACCGGCGACGAGATCGGCGCCGAAGCCGTCGCGCTGCAGCCACCAGACGAGTGCGAGCACCAGCAGGAACGCGCTGCCGGCCGCGACCGCCGCGGCGCGCACATATATAAGCGTGCGAATGCGACGGCGCAGCTCGCCGAGGTACTGTTCCAGCCGGACGCGGGCG
The DNA here is from genome assembly GCA_937864115.1 of uncultured Steroidobacter sp. Classification (GTDB taxonomy): domain Bacteria; phylum Pseudomonadota; class Gammaproteobacteria; order Steroidobacterales; family Steroidobacteraceae; genus Steroidobacter. The sequence continues at coordinate 38,846 of CALMII010000009.1, forward strand.
CTCATCGCGGCACCTCGCGGCGCACGATGAGGAAATGATTTGCCGCCAGGATCTGCGCCGCCGCGAGCGCCATCGCCAGCATCAGCAGCCAGTAGCCGAGAGAGACGCGGGCCGGCGGCGTCTCGGCCGCAGTCGTCCCCGCCATGCGCAGCGGCTCCGCCGGACGCTGCATCTGCAGCCAGCGCTGCCGGCTGCGTTCCGGCAGGGGAGCCAGATTCGATTCGCGGATGTCGCTGTTCACGGCGAGCCACCTGGCGCCTGCGCCAGTACGGATTTCGTAGAAGCCGGTCTGCTCCGGGATCAGACGGTCGGCGCCGGCCGTTTCGTCGAGACTCAGCACGCGCCGACCCTGCGGATCGAATATCTGCCCGCCCTGCGCGGCGGTCAATCCGGTCATCACCACCGCACCGACGCGCGCGCTGGCCGTTGCTGCACCCGCGCCCGTAAGCCAGTGGGTGGCCTGCGCCATGAAATTCACGAACAGCGGATGCGTGGCGAAATCGTTCCAGTCGCGCGCCAGCGGTGTCGTCAACACCAGCAGCCGGCCGGCGCCGAGTCGGCGCTCGATCAGCAGGGGATCGCCATCCTGCAAGGCGATCAGCACCGTGTCGTGCTCGCCTGGCATCACCTGGAGATGACGCAGGAAATGCACGTCCTGCCAGCCGTTCGCGTCGCGCAGCGCCGGGTGACTCGTGTCGACGCGCGCCACGCGGGTCGGCTTTGTGACCACATCGCGCAGCGAGAATCCCGCCAGCAGGCCGCTGCGCTGTTCGCTCATGCCCGGCCCGAGCAGGACGAGTCCCGCACCGCCGGCGCGCACGTAGTCATCGAGGCGCGCGCCGGTCGCGCTGCTCAGCGCCGCCATGTCGGTCACGACGACCGCGGCGTAGGACTGCAGATTGCGATTGTCGATCTCGCGGGCGGCGCGCTGTTCGGTGCGCAGCCGCGGCGTGGAGAGCGAACCGATGGCAGCGGCCGCGTACACGGCATCGTCCGCTTCCTGCGTGCGCGAGACGACGAGCACGCGCGGCGCGTCGTGTTCGAGCATGGCGAAGTGCCGATCGTCCTGCGGCAGGGCATCGGCGGGTTCGAGCCGCACTTCCATGCGATGCGTGCTGACGCCGAGTTCAGGCAGGGGCAGCAGCACGCGGGCCTGCGCGAGCGCCGCTTCACGCTGTATCGGTTGCGCCAGCAGATCGGGAGGTGGATTGCCTTCGCCTTCGCGCAATACCGGCAATCCGGCGGCCGGGCCGATACGCAAGGGTCGGCGCGCCACTTCGTTGCCATCGATCGACAGCACCGCCTCGAGCGTGAGCGCCGTCGTTGCCGACGTGCGCACCTGGACGGCCACTTCATTGGCGCCTTCGCGCTGCACGTCTTCGATGAACGTGTTCGCGGCCGGACCGGTACCGACATCGTGAAAGACCGGTCGCGCCCCGGGCGGCGGTTCGAGATCGGCGAAGCGCAGCGGCGTCGCCGACTGCTGCAGGTCGGAGATCAGGTGCAGTTCCACCGGCAATCGCGCGGTGCCGAGCCACGCGCTCGAGGTGGACATCAACAGGCCATAGTCGAGCCGTCCGTTGCCGGGCTGCACTTCGCTCAGCGCGGCGCGCACGGTGTCGCGCTGGTTCGCCGGCACGGTGTTGTGCACGACCTGGATTTTTCGGCCGGAGGCGTCGACCAGCAGCAGCTGATCGCCGGGGCTGGCGGCGTCGATGATCGCGCGCGCCTCATCCAGCGCGAGCTGCCAGCGATCGCCGTACTGCATCGACAGCGACGTATCGAGCACGATGGCGTGCAGTCGCGCATCGCGATTGACGACGGGCACCGCGCGCGGCGATACGAGCGGACCGGCGAAGGCCAGCACCAGCGCGATCAGCAGCAGGATGCGCAACGCCAGCAGCAGCCAGTAACGCAGCGTGCGTCTGGCGGTGCGCTGGGTCTCGCTCGCTTCGAGCAGCATGAGCGAAGCGAAGGCATGGCGCGTGGGATTCGCGCGCGCCACGCGGTGCAGCCACAGCGGCAGGCCGATGGCGAGCAGTCCGGCGAGGATCGTGGGCGCGAGGAACATGGTCAGCGGACCGATCGTGCTGAGAGGCCGAAAGGTTCGTCCCGTCCTCCGCGACAGCGGGAGAAGGACAGGATGGGGGGTTTCTGTAGGTCAGGCTTCAGCCTGACTGTTTTCAGGCCGGCTGAAGCCGGCCCTACAGTGAGAGGCCCCCACCCCAACCCTTCCCCGCTGGCGCGGAGGAGGGGGTCAGAGGGAGCGCGGGTTCGGTGAACGTTTCGCATTGCTCAACTCCGTCGCTGCCGCAACAGCAGATATCGCCGCAGCGCGTCGTTCAGCGGCTGATCGCTCGGCAGCAGCGCGTAGTGCGCGCCGGTCGCGGCGGCGACGGAACGCAGGCCGTCGAGATGTTCTTGCAGCCGCTGCCGATAGCGTCGCTGCAGGAACTCCGGCGACACATTGAGGTGCGTCTGCGTTTCCAGGTCTTCGAGGACGACCGATTCATCCCACTGCGGCTGCAGTTCCTGCGGATCGAGCACCTGGAAGATCATCACGTCATGACCTTGCGCGGTCAGCGGCTGCACGACACGGGTCATCGTCTCCGGCTTGCAGTACAGATCGGAGATGAGCGCGACGAGACTGCGTCGGGTCAGATGCTCGCGGAACCCGGCGAAGCTCGCGTCGAGATCGGTGCCGCCGCCGGCGGTGACCTGATCCACCGTGTGGATCACCGCCTGCAGGTTGCCGCTGCGCGCCGGACGCACCTCGCGCAGCTTGTCGTCGAAGACGATGAGTCCGACGGGATCGTGCTGACGCGCGGCGAGGTAGGCGAGCGCGGCGGCAACGAACTTCGCGTACTGCAGCTTGCTGACGGCGCCGGTGCGCGAGGCGTAGCCCATCGAGGCGCTGGCGTCGAGCAGGATCATGAGGCGCGTGTTGGTCTCGCCCTCGTAGCGACGGATGTAGGTGCGGTCGGTGCGCGCATAGACGTTCCAGTCGACGAAGCGCGGATCGTCGCCTTCGGCATAGGCGCGGTACTCGCGGAATTCCTGGCTGAAACCGAAATGCGGCGAACGATGCAGGCCGGTGAGGAAGCCGTGCACCGCCGTGCGCGCGACCAGTTCGAGGTTGGCGAGACTGGCGAGGGTTTCCGGTGACAGCAGGTGACGAGTGGCATTCACAAGAGTGCCCCCTCCCTGCCCTCCCCCGGCGACCGGGGGAGGGAAAGAGATCCGGCCCCCTCCTCCGCGAAGCGGGGGAGGGTTGGGGTGGGGGCGTGCAATAGCACGAGCTTCACCGCACCACATCCTTCAGCACCGCATCCACCGTCACCCCATCCGACTCCGCCTGGTAGTTCGTGAGCACGCGATGCCGCAGCACCGGCAAGGCCAGCAACTGCAGGTCCTCCTCGGTGACGTGATAGCGGTTCTGCATCAGCGCGCGCGCCTTGGCCGCGAGGCACAGGAACTGCGTGGCGCGCACGCTGGCGCCGTAGCGCACGTAACGTCGCACCGATTCCGGCGCGCCCGCCTCGGCCGGACGCGTGTTGCGCACGATCTGCACCGCACGCTGCGTGATCTGCTCCGCGACCGGCACCTGCCGCACCAGCCACTGGTATTGCAGGATTTCCTCGGCGCTGGTGCAGGCCTCGATCTTCGGCAGCTGCGTGCGCGTGGTGTTGCGATGGACGACTTCCACCTCGTCCTTCTCGTCGAGATAGTCGAGCAGCACGTTGAAGACGAAACGGTCGAGCTGCGCCTCCGGCAACGGATACGTGCCTTCCAGTTCGATGGGATTCTGGGTCGCGAGCACGAAGAACGGCGGGCGCAGCGAATGCGTCGTGCCGCGCACGGTGACGGAATGTTCCTGCATCGCTTCGAGCAGCGCGGCCTGCGTCTTGGGCGGCGTGCGATTGATTTCGTCGGCCAGCAGGACGTTGGCGAAAATCGGACCGGGCACGAAGGTCCAGCGGCGATGGCCGGTGGTGATGTCGTCCTCGATGATGTCGGTGCCGGTGATGTCGGTGGGCATCAGATCGGGCGTGAACTGCACGCGTTTGAACGTGAGCCCGAGCGCGTCGGCGAGCGTGCGCACCAGCAGTGTCTTCGCGGTACCGGGCATGCCCGTAATCAGGCAGTGACCGCCGATCAGCAAGGTGAGCAGCAGATGCTCGACGACATCGTCCTGCCCGACGATCACCTTGCGGACTTCGTTGCGTATCGCGCCGAACTGCGCGTGGAATTTCTCCACCAGCGCGGCGGCTTCCTCCGGCAGCACCTGCGACGCAACGGCCGAGGCTTCTTGTGTCGACGTCTTCATTCCTTGCGCTCCTCGATCATCTGCAGCAGCAGGGCCTGCGCGGGTTTGTAGTGGGGGGCGGTTTCGAGCGAATCGAGCAGGTGACGGCGGCTGGCGACGAGATCGCCCTGCGCACGCAGCGCGCGCGCCATGCCGAAATGCGCCGTCGCCGGATCGTGACTGTCGAGCGCGAGCAGCACCTGGAACTCGCGCAACGATTCTTCCGGCCGGCCCGCCGCCAGCCACTGCTCGCCGAGCTGACGGTGCTGTACGGCATCGAGCGGATCGGCGTAGTTCACGGCGGCGAGGACCTCGGTCGCCTCGGCAGTGCGATTCGCCTGCACGAGCCAGCCGGCCAGCTGGCGCAACGCTGCGGGCTCCCAGCCGCCCAGGCGGCGATAGCGCAGCAGTGCATCGATCGCTTCATTGCGACGACCGCTCTTGTCGCTCGCGAGCGCGAGCAGCAGGTACGCGCTGTCGTCGGCGACGTCTTCGGGATGGATCTCGATGGCAGTGCGCGCGGCGCCGATGGCGTCTTCCCATCGTTCGGCTTCGATGGCCTTGCTGGCCGCCTGCGCAGCACGCCGCCATTCGTCGAAGCGGTTCAACACGCCGGCATAGCGTTGCTGCAGGAACGCCTGGAACTCGCGATCGAACGTTTCCGCCGGGACCTTCAGCGTGTTTTCGATGGCCTCGCGCGCCGTCGTCTCGCGCTCGAACTGCCGCACCAGCGCCGGCAATTGTTCGAATCCCCAGCGCTGTTCGATGAACAGACAGACGAGGCCCGCCTGTGCGTACGAGACCTGTACCTGATTCGGATACTGCGGACGGATGAAGCCGGCATCGAGATCGGCGATCGGCAGCAGGCGTTGTTCGCGCATCGCCACGATCACGTCGGGCGTGATGACGACGCCGGGCGTCGGCCCCGTGCGCCATTCCTCGAACACGGAAATGCCTTCGCTCAGCCAGCGCGGAATGCGGTTGTCCGTCATCGACAGCGTGAAGACGTGCGCCATCTCGTGCCACAGGGTCGTGCCCCAGTGGAAGTCGCCGGTGGCGCGACCCGACGGACTGTCCATGACGACCAGATCGCCGAACGTCACGCCGAGCAGGCCGATGCCCGGCAGCGCCGCGACGCGCACGGCGAAGTCATCGTGGTTCGGATACAGCTCGACCGTCAGCGGCCGCGTCGGCCGGTAGCCGTAGCGCCGCGAGAACGCGACGATGCTGTCGCGCGCGATCTCCATGACATACGGCTGCAGCGCCGCCGCTTCCCTGGTGTTCAGTCGCAACCGCAGCTCCACTTCCGCGGCAGGCGCAGTGGCCGTGGACGGCAAGGCGAAGCGCGTGGAGGTCACCTCGATTTCATTGACGCGATCGAGCAGACGCAGCGTGTTGACCGTGGTCGGGCTGTAGGGATCGCCTTCGTACGCCTTCTGCAGATGCACGCGCGCGGCATCGATCTCGCCGAACCGCAGCAGGTTGGCGCCGAGATCGGCGTGCGCCGACCACAACGTCGGCTGGACTTCGATGGCCTTGCGCAGCAACGGCGTGGCCTCGGCATAGCGACGGCGCATGACTTCGAATCGGGCCAGCGATTCGAATACCGCACCGTAGTGCGCGTTGTAGTTGAGCGCGCGCATCACCCACGGATCCTTGAGCATGGCGGCGCTGTCGCGACCGCGTGCGAGATCGAGCGTGGCGCGCGCCGAGTACAGTTCCAGCAGCGGCAGTTTCGAGTCTGCGGCCTTGGCCGCGCGATCGAGCGACCTGTCGGCATCGTCGAGCCGTCCGGCCTCCAGCGCCATGCGTGCGGCGAGCAGATGCGCCTCGAACAACCCGTCGTCTTCCTGCAGCAGCGCCTCGATCAGGCGTTGCGCTTCGCCGTCGAACCGGTCCGCATACACCTGCGCGAGCGCCAGCCGGCCGTAGACATCGTTGGGCGACAGTTCGAGCGCTTCGCCCAGCAGCTTCTGGGCATCGGCATATTGATGCGTGCTGAGATACAGCCGCGCCCAGCGAACGCGCGCGTGGATCAGGCGCTGATTGCTGCGTACGGCCTCGCGAAAGAACCGGTTGGCCCGTTGCAGGTCGCCGATGCGCCAGGCGGCTTCGGCGCGCGTCACCGAGTTGTAGGGGCCGTTGAGCAGGCGCACGTAGCACTCGCGCGCCTCGGCATCGCGCCCGCGGTAATAACTGTCGTCGCAGGCGCGCAGTTCGTCGGGGCGGCGCGGGTCGTAGTCGATGGCCTGCGCGACGGTGGTGGAGGCGAGAGCAAGGAAGAAGACGAATGGCCGCAAAAAGGCGCAAAGATCGCAAGGCCAGAGAAAGAATTTTTTTTCTTTTCCGACCTTGCGATCTTTGCGCCTTTTTGCGGCCATTATCCTCTTCATGGCACTTCCTCCGGCTGCACCGCATCGATCTGCCGCTGCAGCAGCGCGAGTTTCACGAGGACGCCGTCGAGTTCGTCGTAGTACGCATCCGCCTGCAGCGATGGCTTGCGTTCGCGGACGCCGTCGAGTTCGCGTTCGATGCGCACGCGCTCGGCATACAGCGCGTTGACCGCCGGATCGGTCGTGACGCGCGCCGCAGTGCCCATGCGCGAGACCTGGAAGCGCGCCGGTTCGGCGCCCACCATTCTCGAATGCTCGGTGGCGAGCAGTGCTTCGGACTTGAACGATTCGGCGACCTTGCGCGTGGCGTAGTCGTACGCCTCGGTGACGGTGATGATGTCGTCCTTGTTGACGTCGGCATCGAGCGTCGTCAGCGCGGCCGCCCAGTGTTCGGCGAAGCGCGTCGCGGTGCGTTCGCCGCCGCTCTTGGTCGCCGCGATGACGATGCGTCCGTCGCGCTTCCATGCGTCCAGGGCCGCGCCGCTGGCGCTCGTGGCATTGACGATGAGCTGATGCCGGGCGGGAATCGCATCGAACAGGGTCGCGAGTTCGGATGCAGTGAGATCCGGCCCCGGCAGGTTGAGTCCATACTGCACACCGTCGAAGCTGCCGTGGCCGATCAGCGTGACGATCACGGCATCGTCGGCCGTGGCCTTCGCCGCCAGCTCGCGCAGCGCACGCCGTACCGATTCGCGATCCGCTCCGGCTCCCGACAGCACCGTCGTATCCGCATCCGTTCCAGTGAGCTGGCGCGCCGCCCCCGCGAGCCGGTCGGCCTGCTCGGCGAAGCGCTTCTCGTAGCCGGACTCGCCGCCGAGGCCGCTGATGATGAGGGAGTGAGTCGCCGCGTGAGTCAGGCTGGCAAACAGCAGGAGGAAGGGCGACAGGCGGCTGGCAATAGAGGGCGACAGGCGACAGGCGACAGGCGACAGGCCAGAGAAGGAGGGGGTATCGCAGACCTCCGGCCTGTCGCCAGTCGCCTGTAGCCTGTCGCCCTTCTTCCTCACAGCCTCCCCCACTTCAACCGCAACAGCCATTCCACCGCGAGCAGCGCGAGCAGCGCGAGGAACACGACCGGCAGGTTCCACAGATCGAGCGTCTGCCGTTCGACGATGCCGGCGCGCGAATAGGGAATGGCGGCGGCGAGTTGATCCAGTTCGTCGAGTTTCCAGTAGCGGCCGCCGGTCATCGCGGCGATGCGCGCGAGGACGGCCTTGTCCTGGCGCAGCCCGAAGTGTTCGAGCAATCCTTCGTTGCGACGCACGTACGCGGTGGCGAACTGCAGATCGCCATCGGGGGCGCGCGCAGACATGTCAACGCGATACAGCCCGGTCGCGGGCGCATCGAAGCTCGCGACATAGCGACCCGGGCCGGCATCCGAGGGCTGCATGGGGACCCTGAAGGGTTCGTCGCGTTCGGGAGCGACCAGCAGTTCGACCTGCGCGGCGTCGATCGGTTCGAAGCGTGCATTGCGTAACTCGGCTTCCATGCGGATCTGGCGTTCGTCGTCGTAGACGGTTTTCTCGCTGGCCAGCGTGACGCGCGGCGTTGCGCCGTCGGCAATGGCATGCGCGAGCTGACGCCAGAACAGTTCATGCCGTTGATCGTCCGGCGCGAGCCGCATCTGCCAGCGCAGGGTACTGGCCGTGCCGAGCACGTACGTCGCGCCCTGGCCGAACCGCTGCCACACCAGCAACGGTGCCGTGCCCTGTTCGGCGGTCGCTTCCAGCAGGACGATGGCACCGGGTTTGAGGCGGCCGAGCGACTGGTAGTCGGCGAGTTTCGGCAGGCTCTGCCACTGCTCTGCATTGCGCGCCGGTTCGGCGTCGAATCGCGTAATGGCCGAGTCGGCCGCATACGGCGTCGGCCGGACCGAGGCCGTGCGCTGCACGAAACTCTGTGCCTGACGGTCGGGCAGATGCAGGGGCAAGGTCTGCGACAGTGCCGTGCGTTCCCAGCCGCCGGCCGACAGGCCGCGGCTGCCGGCGAGCAGCAGGACGCTGCCGCCGCGCCGATCGACGAACTGGCGCAGCAGCTGATGCTGCTGCACCGACAGGTTCGCGGCATCGAAGCTGCCGATGATCACGGCGTCGTAGGCGAACAGTTCGGCGGGATCCGCGGGAAAACCGTTCTGCAATTCGTCGCCGGAGCGCACGCCCTGCCGGAAGTATTTGTTCGGCGTCGTCCGCACGGCACTGGTCAGTTGCAGCGAACGTTCCGGCTCCACCGCGCGTCGCAGGAACTTGTACTCCCAGCGCGGTTCGCCCTCGACGTACAGGATGCGGCGCCGCTCGACCGGCACCGACAGCACCTGCGAGCGCGTGTTGTTGAGAACGTCCCGTTCGCCGTCGAGCGCATCGAGCGTGAAGCGCAGATCGTGGGTGCCGGGGGCGCCCACCGGAAACTCGATGCGATGGCTGCTGACCGTCGCGGTCGCGGGCAGCTCGAGCGCCTTCGCGGCGAGCAATCTGTCGTGATCGTAGACGCGCAGTCGCGTCGAACCGGGCGCGTCGTGTCGAATGCGTACCGACGCGGTCACCGTCGAGCCCGATGGCGCCACCTGTGCGACCCGCACCTGATCGAGTTCCAGATCGTGCGGAATGCTCTCCGCACCGACGCCGACGGTGTGCACGGGAACGCCGAAGGCGGCGATTTCCGCCAGACGTTCTTCGCTCAGCGTCTGGCCGTTCTCCGCGCCGTCGCTGAGCAGGACGACGCCGGCGAGCGGCACGCTGCTGGCCGTCTGCAGCAATTGCACGAGCGAATCGCCGATGCGCGTCTGCGTGCCCGGCGCAGGCATGGATTCCAGCGACGGTAGCGATTCGGTACGACTGGAAAACGCAAACAGCCGGACTTCGAAACTTTTCTGCAGTGCCGCCAGTGCATTGGATTGCAGGGCCGCGACGGCATGCTGCAGTCGCGACTGCGGCGCATCGGCGCCGGGATCATCGGCGATGGCCATGCTGGCCGAAGCATCGATCGCGACGGCCAGTACGTTCTCGCGATCGCGCACCCGTTCGACGTGCAGAACGGGACGCCACAGCAGGGCCAGCGACAGCGCCACGAACAGCGCCTGCAGCGTACCGATGATCGCCAGCTTGCCGGCCCCGATGCTGCGCCGGCGCAGCAGGGACAGGACGATCAGGACCGCGCCGGCAGCGACACACACCCACAGAACCCAGCGCGGCCATCCGCTCGCAAAGGCGAACGTGCCGGTTCGCCAGGCCCACAGCGGATGCGTGAACAGCAGTTCGAACACGGCTCACTAATAGTTTATGGCCCGGGTTCAGGCAAGCACGGAAAATGCAAAGAAATGGGCATGGGAGTGCGCGGCCTGCTCCGGAACCCGCTACGGGCTCATGCGTAGTGAGTTGATGGACGCCGATACGCGATCATGCGGTCGGCTCGCCGCACCGGAGGAATCCCGCATGACAGCCAGCAGCGCCGGCCTGCACGAGGACGCCGAGAAACTGCGTCCGGAAACCATCGACCGTCATCGCGCGGTCGCCTCGCTCATGGAAGAACTCGAAGCCGTCGACTGGTACGACCAGCGGATCGATGCCGCCAGCGATGCCGAACTCAAGACGCTGCTCGCGCACAACCGCGACGAAGAGAAGGAGCATGCGGCCATGGTGCTCGAATGGCTGCGCCGCCGCGATGCCAGGCTCGACGAGCATCTGCGCACGTATCTGTTCACCGACAAGCCGCTGTTGCAGATCGAGCACGAAGCGGAACACGGCGCCGATGCCGGCGGCGCCGCATCCGACGGATGTCTGAACATCGGCAGCCTGCGCAAGTGACGGAGAATTTCCGATGAACGACCTGCTGCGCCCTCTCGCGCCGATCTCCGGCGATGCATGGAAGGAAATCGACGCGGAAGCGTCGCGCACGTTGAAAGTGCTGCTGGCGGCACGCCAGCTCGTGGATTTCAACGGTCCGCTCGGCTGGGACAGCGCCGCGATCTCGCTGGGTCGTGCAGAGAAACTCTCGCCGCCGCTGCAGGACGGCGTGGCATCACGCGTGCGGCAGGTGCAGCCGCTGGTGGAAATCCGCATTCCGTTCGAGGTGCAGCGCGAGGAACTCGAGGCGATCGGGCGCGGCGCCCGGGATCCCGACCTCGATCCGGTGCGCAATGCCGCGCGCGCCGCCGCCATCGCAGAGGATCGGGCGATTTTCCAGGGGTATGACGCGGCGCGAATCCAGGGCATCTTCGATGCGAGTGCGGATCGCGGCCTGACGATTCCGGAATCGTTCGAGGGCTATCCCGACATCGTCGCCGAAGCGACGCATCGCCTGCGCAGCGAAGGCGTGAACGGTCCGTACGGCATCGCGCTCGGACCGCGTTGTTACACCGGACTGACGCGCAGTACCTCGCGCGGCTATCCGATCATCGATCATGTCCGCGAACTGCTGGATGGTCCGATCGTCTGGGCACCGGCCGCCGACGGCGCCGTCGTCATGAGCCTGCGCGGCGGCGATTTCGAGCTGTCGGTCGGCCAGGATTTCTCGATCGGCTATCTCGATCACACCAGCACCTCCGTGCTGCTGTACCTGCAGGAAAGCTTCACCTTCCGCGTGCTGTCGCCCGAGGCCGCGGTGCCGTTGACGTACGCGAAGCGCAACGGCAGCTGAGCAGCAATCTTCGTCTTCTGTGGGGCCGGCTTCTGTGGGGCCGGCTTCAGCCGGCCTCTTTTCGGAAGTCAGGCTGAAGCCTGACCTACAGAAGCAACCGAAACCAATCGATCGTTTGTCATACGAATTTGCGCTAATGCGCGTCTCGTCCGCACTGTATAAGTGCGGATGCCAGCGAATCTCGTTCACGCGCTGAGCACGTCCGGGCGTCCAGACGCGTCCTGGCCTGAGAAATCCGGCCGCGCGTGCTACGGCACGGGACTTGCTCTGTTCGAGTATCGATTCGCCCAGCCACCGACTTGCACTGCCGCCCGACCGCAGTGCCGTTCGCAAGCGCAGCCAGCCATCGCCCGCGCTCATTCACCGAAGCCGTAAAAATTTGTCATCGATTCGACACCGTCGCAGCGTTTGATGGTCTCACTCGTCAGGCTGTCGCCACCGCTCACGACGTCACTTATGCGTTTACCGTCACTCAAATTCCTCAAGACTTTCCAGGTCGCCGCCGCGCGCATGAGCTTCAAGGCTGCGGCGGAAGAACTGTTCATCACGCCGTCGGCCGTGAGTCATCAGATCAAGGCGCTCGAAGAACAGCTCGGCGTGCCGCTGTTCGAGCGCGGGCCGCACTCGCTGACGCTGACGGAAGCCGGCAGGCACTACCTGCAGCACCTCGACATGATGTTCACGCGCCTGGAAACCGTCACCGAGCAGCTGCGCATCCGTTACAGCCGCGGCGTGGTGCGCCTGCATCTGCCGCCGTTCTTCGCCACCGAACTGCTGCTGCCGAAGCTGCCGGCGCTGCTCGAAGCGCAGCCCGACACCGACATTCACATCAACACCGCGCTCGCGCCGCTGCAGACGCATCCTTCCGATGCCGACGTTTCGATTGCCGTGAACGCGATGCCGGAAAGCGGTCTGGACTGCCACAAGCTGTTTTCGCAGGCGTTCGTGCCGGCGTGCGCACCGACGTTGCTGATGCGCAGCCCGATCAACGCCGTCGCCGATCTCAATCGCCACACGCTCATCGTTCACGAAGCGCGGCGCGATGCCTGGGAACGCTGGGCACATGCCATCGGCGCACGCCTGCAGCCGAAGAAGATCGTGCGTTTCGACACGATGCATGCGGCCGCACAGGCCGCGGAGCACGGTGTCGGCATCGCGCTGGTGTCTTCGCGACTCGGCAACGAACGCTTTGCGCAGGGGTCGCTGGTGCGGCTGTTCGATACGGAACTGGAAACCGGCGAGAGCTACTTCCTGCTGTTACGCCGCGAAGACGCGCTGCGGCCGGACGTACATGCGCTGACACAGTGGCTGCTGAAGGAATTTCGCGTCGATGAAGACGAGGAGGAATCCGGTCCTCTCCTCCGCGCAGCGGGGAGGAGGAGCGCGTAAGCGCGACGGAATCCCCCGGAGAGAGGAGAGGGGTTAGGGTGGCGGTCTCGATGCAGCGTCATCGAATTGAAGCCGTCCGCTGCAAACGCGGCCAGCGATTCCCGCAATCGCCGCTGCATCTGTGACGCGGTTGTTACTTCCTTCGATGGCGCTGCGCGTCGGGTGAGCGAAATTCATCCGAGAGTGAAATCATCTCGTTTGTCGCACCGCAAAACGATTCGTACATTGGCACCGTCCTCTCATTCACCGCTTCGCGATTCGCGAAAGGATGTGTCACATGAACGCCGCCTCCCGTACACGCGCCCTCGTCGTCTCCGCCCTGCTGCTCGCGACGCCCGCGCTGAGCCACGCCAGCCAGGACGTCCCGGTGAATGCCTGCGTCAAGGCGTTCGTCAGCACGAGCCTGGAGAAGGAGCGTCCCTTCACCGTGCAGACCGAGGAATCCGTCGCCACGCCGCTCGACCACGCCGCGCGCGCGTTTCGCATCTCGCTCAAGGCCACCGGCAAGCACAGCGGCAAGCAGGTCGCGAAGGCGACGTGCGTCGTCGATCGCAACGGTGTCGTGCTCGCGCTGAACGGCAAGCCTTACACCGACGTCGGTCAGGAACAGATCCTGAGCGCACGCTGATGCACGTACGGCAGGTCAGGCTTCAGCCTGACTTGCAGGTGAGTCGTCAGGCTGAAGCCTGACCTGCAGGAAAAACGTCTTGTGTGGGGCCGGCTTTCCCGCGGGATTTCCTTCGGTCACAGCCGGCCTCCGATTTCTTCACTCCGGGATTGCACGAGGTCAAATCCCCCTGAGCCGAGTGTGGACATGGATGCCGCTCCCGGAGTGAATTTTCTCCTCGCTGCGCCTGTTTTCGCGCACTGGCCAAGCCGGCCCGGCGCGTGCGACGATCCGTGCGTTCGGACGCGCACACTCATGCCCTACACCCAGCGTGAATCCACCGACTCCGTGATCCTCGAACCGGCCGCGCCCGCAACCGCTGCGGTCATCTGGCTGCACGGCCTCGGCGCCGACGGTTTCGATTTCGTTCCCGTCGTCGATGAACTGAAACTGCCGGCGACGCTGGCGGTTCGATTCGTCTTCCCGCATGCAGCGCCGCGCCCCGTCACCATCAACAACGGCTACGTCATGCGCGCGTGGTATGACATCCAGCAGCTCGGCGGCGGCAGCCTCGTCGAGGACGACGCCGGCATTCGCGAGTCGGCGCGTCTGGTGATGCAGTACGCCGAACAGCAGCATGCTGCCGGTGTTCCGGCGAACCGGCTCGTCATCGCCGGCTTTTCGCAGGGCGGCGCCATCGCGCTGCACACCGGTCTGCGCTATCCGCAGCGGCTCGCCGGCATCCTCGCGCTCTCGACCTATCTTCCCCTGCGCGCCTCGCTCGCCGCGGAGGCGGCGCCGGCCAATCGCGACGTGCCGATCCTGATGTGTCACGGCACGTACGATCCCGTCGTGCCGGCTGCAATGGGCGCGGCATCGCGGGATGTACTGCAAAGCCTCGGCCATGCCGTGGACTGGCGCATGTATCCGATGGAGCACTCGGTGGCGCTGGAGGAGATTGCCGATATATCGGCGTGGCTGCAGGGATGCTTCTGAGATGAGATCGAATCGGGCGTCCCTTCCTCCGCGCAGCGGAATCTCTGTAGGTCAGGCTTCAGCCTGACTTCCTACAAAAGGCCGGCTGAAGCCGGCCCCACAATAGGAGCCCCCCTTAGTCCGGCTGCAGCAGGCCTGATACAGTGCCCGCCCTGAAGCAGCGGTGCGATCGCCGGCTGCCCCACCGACGATTCCTTTCGTGACCAGAATTTCTGACGCTTATCGGCGCCTGCCGGGAAACGCGCGCGGCGCTCTGTGGATGCTTGCATCGGCCATCACGTTCACGGCGATGACGATGCTGATCAAGTTCCTGGGTGAGGACTATCCCGCCACGCTGCAGACGTTCTATCGCCAGCTGTTCGGGCTGGGCGTGATGGTGCCCATCATTGCGCGCAATCCACGGGCAGCATTCCACACCACGCGACCGGGCATCATGCTGTTCCGTGCCGCGGCCGGTACCGTGGGCATGATCCTCGGTTTCTATGCCTACCAGAAAATGCCGCTGGCCGATGCGAATGCCCTGTCCTTCACGCGAACATTGTGGCTGGTGCCGCTCGCGGCCTTCGTGCTGAAGGAACAGGTCGGCCCGCGCCGCATCGCGGCGACCGTCGTCGGATTCCTTGGTGCCCTGCTGATGTTGCAGCCTGCCGCGCAGGGCGAAATGGGCTGGCCCGCCATTGCCGCGCTCGTCGCTGCCTTGCTGATCGCGTTGACGGTGACGGGCATGAAAGTCATGACGCGCGATCACACCACGACGACGCTCATGACCTGGTCGGCCGTACTCGGCTTCGTGCTGTCGATTCCGCCGGCGCTGTTCGAGTGGCGCTGGCCGACGTTCGTCGATCTGCTGCTGCTCGGCGCGATGGGTGTGCTCGGCACCATCACGCAGGCCGCGTACATCAAGGGCATGTCCGAAGGCGATGCCGCGGTGATGGCGCCCGTCGATTACACGCGACTGATCTTCGCCATCATCTTCGGCTACCTGCTGTTCGGCGACATTCCGAACACGCTGACGATGGCGGGCGCCGCGATCATCATCGGCGCCACGCTCTACATCACGATCCGCGAAAGCCGGCTCGGCGTGTCCAAGGTCGGTGCGACGACATCGGACTGAGAGAACCGCCCGGCGAGAGAGCACCGATTCGCAGCTCGGGTCCTCGCCGGGGGCAGCCCGGCCAACAGGCAGCCGGGGGTTCGGGGCACCTCACGTACGCGACCGACCGGTACGCGAGGCAATGCGCATTCCGCCGTTCGACTCGTGCAGCGCCGTCACTCGCGCGCTGTCCACTGTTGCGACCGCCTTCGCCAGCGCATCTTCGTAGCACTCGCGGGTCAGGCGACCGAGATTGGCATCCTGCCGCACGAACGGACCGCAGACGCTGCGGGCCGCGCGCTGCAGACGCGCATACACCTCATCTGCATCGGCCTGCTTCGACAGATCGAAGCGCTCGAGCGATACGGTGACCTGATGCTTCGCAGACTCGGCGTGTGCACCGGCCGAAAACAAGGACACGGTGGCAACACTGGCGGCCGCAATCGCGGTAATGAATGATCTGGCTGACATGACATTTCTCCGTTCGTACTTTCCTGGCTTGTCTCTCATTCACGCGCGCGTTGATCCTGAGATGCAGCTGCTGCAGGAAAGGTTGCAGCAGCCACGTGAAACTTTGATCTCGATGGTGTGACGAGTTGCTTCGACTCATCGCATGCCGCTACCGGCTCGGCGATGCGCGATGCATCCGCACTGCTCACGGTTCGAGAACACCCGTGATTCGTTGAAGTTACAGATGACGTTGGCGAGCAACGATTGCGACGAAGCGTGTGCCGCAGGCGACGAAACGCCGGGCTGCGGCACAATCCATGCTTAAGCTGAGTGCTTGATCTGCGCCATCAGAAGCAGGAATCTGCCGTAATGAGCACCGCGTCCCTGTTCAAGAAGAATCGCGAACTGGCCTTCTGGTCGCTGCATGCGATCGGCTGGAGCAGCTATGCGATCTCCCAGTACCTGGGGATGATGCTGTACGGCAAACACGTGCAGTACCAGACCGTCATCGTCATTGCGACGATCTCCGGCTTCCTGCTCAGCGCGATGCTGCGCTACCTGTGCCGCTACCTGTGGACCAAGCCGCCCGGCGTCATGATCGGTGCGGCCATCGGTGCGGCCTACAGCGCCGCGCTCATCTGGCGCGTCATCATCAACGTGGCGTACGAGAAGTATGTCGAGACCGAATGGCCGATGGTGCACTGGTACGAATACCTGAGCGGCGCCATGACTGCGACGTATCTGTTCGCGTGCTGGATGGGCCTGTACTTCGGCTTCAAGTATTACGAGCAGATGCAGATGCAGCGCGAGAGCGCGCTGCGCGCCTCGACGCTGGCGCAGGAAGCGCAACTGAAGATGCTGCGCTACCAGCTCAATCCGCACTTCCTGTTCAACACGCTCAACGCGATCTCGACACTCATCATCGACAACCGCAATTCGGTGGCCAATTCCGCCGTCTCCGGCCTGTCGGAATTCCTGCGCTACACGCTCGATCAGGATCCGATGAAGAAGGTCACGGTGGCGCAGGAACTCGAAGCCCTCAACCTGTACCTCAACATCGAGAAGATGCGCTTCGGTTCGCGGTTGACGATCCAGCACGACATCGACGATGACGCCACCACCAGCCTCATGCCGAGCCTGCTGCTGCAGCCGCTGATCGAGAACGCGATCAAGTATGCAATCTCGCCGCGCGAGGAAGGCGGCCGCATCCGCATCTCGGCGCGCGTCGATTCCGGGATGCTGCATCTCGCGGTGGAGGACGACGGCCCCGGGCTCATCGACCCGACCCGTCTCACCAACGGACGCGGCGTTGGCATCCGCAACACCCGCGAGCGCCTGCAGGTGCTGTACGGAACGAACGGTCACGTCACCGTGACGCCCACTCATCCCGGTCTGCGGGTGTCGCTGACATTCCCCGCCGAACGTGCCCCGGCCATGGCGCCGATCTTTGAAAGCAGAGCGCCCGCATGAGCTCCCGAACCTTCCGTGCGCCCCTCCGTACACTTATCGTCGATGACGAAGAACTGGCCCGTCGCGGCCTGGAAATCCGCCTGCGCGGTCATCCGGATATCGAGATCGTCGGACAGTGCGCCAATGGCCGCGAAGCGCTCAATGCGATCGCGGAATCGCAGCCCGACCTGATGTTCCTGGACATCCAGATGCCCGGCCTGTCGGGCTTCGACGTGCTGTCGCGCATTCCGCAGGAGTCGATGCCGATGGTGGTGTTCGTCACCGCCTACGATCGCTACGCACTGGATGCCTTCGAAGCGCAGGCGCTCGACTATCTGTTGAAGCCCATCAACGATGCGCGCTTTGCCCAGACCATCGTGCACGTGCGCGAACACTGGGAGCAACGCAATGCGCTGGCGCAGCGCGAGAAGCTGATGAGCCTGCTGGCGCAGACGCGCGGCACCGCCTCCATCGACGAACAGACGCTGCGCGATCAGCTCGCGGCGACGCAGGAACCGCGGTACGCCGAAATCCTGCCGATCCGCGACGACAGCGACACCGTGCGGCTGCACGTCGCGACCATCGACTGGATCGACGCCGCCGGCGACTACATGTGCGTGCACGCGGAAGGACGCACGTACGTGCTGCGCGAGACCATGAAGTCGCTGGCTGCGATTCTCGATCCGAAGATCTTCCAGCGCGTGCATCGCTCGACGATCGTGAACGTGAAGCGCGTGCGTCGGCTGCGTCCGCACACCAACGGCGAGTATTTCCTGACGCTGGAAGACGGTCAGGAGATCAAGCTGAGCCGCTCGTACCGCGACCGGGTCGATCAGCTGCTGCAGCGAAAGTAGCTGCTCTTCTGTAGGTCAGGCTTCAGCCTGACAGTTCTCAGACCGGCTGTGACCGAAGGAAATCCCGCGGGAAAGCCGGCCCCACATGAAGACGTGCACCCCGGCTTCAAACGACCGTCGTCGACCTCGGCAATCCCCACCGCTGCAGCAGGGAATGCCCGAACACCACCGCGAGAATGATCGCCACGCCGAGATAGAACGCCGGATCGAGTTCGCGCTGCTCGCCCAGCAACAGGATGGCGAGCACGATCGCGTACACCGGCTCCATGTTCACCGCCAGCGCAGTGGTGAAGGCACTGAGATGCCGTAGCGCCACCAGCGACAGCGCGAACGGCAGCAGCGTGCAGCCGAGCGCGAGCAGCACGAGGTACGTCGCATCGCGCGAATCGGGCAGCGTCATCCACACGGCGGCCGGCAGCATCAACGGCACGACGAGGCTCATGACGATGGCGCCGGCACCCATCTCGATGCCGGTGACGGTCAGCGCATCTGACTCGCCGATGAAACGCTTGTTGAGCGAACCGAAGACGCCGGCCAGCAGCGCCGACAGCGCGCCGACCGCAATCCCCAGCCGCATGCCGCCCGGCGTACCGCCGACGACCAGCGCCACGCCGGGAATCACGGCGAAGCCGAACACCAGCTCGCGTGCATCGAAGGGGCGTTTCGCGACCCACGGTTCGATGAAGGCGACGAAGACCGGTATCAATGCCATGCAGGTCGCCGCCACCGATGCATTCGCGAGCTTCACCGAGCCATAGAACGTCAGCCAGTGCAGCGCCACCACGACGCCGATACCGGCGTAGATCCAGAACAGTCGCGACGACAGACCGCGCACACCCTTCCAGAAGCGCGCGACCAGCAGCAGCGCGCCAGTCACCAGCACCACGCGCCACCACACCAGCGTCGCCGCCGGCAACGAAATGAGTTTGCCGAGGATGGCAGTGAAGCCCCAGAGGACTACACAGAAGTGGATCTGGAGGAGGGAGCGGGAATGAGGGGACATGGGGCGACAGGCTACGGGCGACAGGCGACAGGCAATCGGAGATCGTTGGTCTCCCCGCTCTTGCACGTGCCACGATTGTGCATCGCAGATTTCCTCTGGCCTGTCGCCTGTAGCCTGTAGCCCTCCGTCTCTAGTACGCCTTCGCCCACACGACCCGCTGCGCGCTCGGTTTGCCGGTGAACGGGCACGTTCCCGGTTCGCTCTTGTCTAGCGGAATGCAGCGCACGGTGACGCCGAGGTCGTCCTTGATCTTCTTTTCCAGGTCGACGTCGCCGCTGAAGTGCGTCAGGGCGAAGCCGCCGTGGATCGGCGTCGGCGCGTTCTCCGGCACGGACGGTGCCGTGAAGAACTTGTAGAACTCCTCGCGCGAGTCGATGTGATGCGTGTGCTGTTCACGCTGGGCGCGGGCGCGTTCGAACAGCGTGTCGTGGATCGACTGCAGGGTCGCGGCGACGCTGGCGACGAACTCGGCGCGCGGAATGCTCTGCTTGTCCTTCGGCGTCCTGTCGCGACGGCCGACGAACAGCGAATCCTTTTCCATGTCGCGCGGACCGACTTCCAGGCGCACCGGCACGCCCTTCTTGATCCAGCCCCACACTTTTTCGCCGCCGCGTTCGTCGCGTTCGTCGACAAGGACGCTCACGACGCGATCGGCAAAGCGCTGCGCGCGCAGTTCGGCCGCGACCTTGCGGCAGTACTCGATGACGCGCGGCTTTTCTTCGTCGGTGCGGAAGATCGGGATGATCACGACCTGGGTCGGCGCGACCTTCGGCGGCAGCACCAGGCCATCGTCGTCCGAGTGCGTCATGATCAGGCTGCCGATGAGGCGCGTCGACACGCCCCAGCTCGTGGTCCACGCGAACTGGCGCGTGCCGTTCTGATCGAGGAACTGGATCTCGCTCGCCTTCGCGAAGTTCTGACCGAGGAAGTGGCTGGTGCCGGCCTGCAGCGCCTTGCGGTCCTGCATCATCGCTTCGATGCAGAACGTGCTTTCCGCACCGGGAAAGCGTTCACCCGCGGTCTTCTCGCCCTTGATCACCGGCACGGCCAGCCACTCTTCGGCGAAGGTGGCGTAGACGCCGAGCATCTTCATGGTTTCCTCGACCGCTTCCTCCTTCGTGGCATGCGCCGTGTGGCCTTCCTGCCAGAGGAATTCCGTGGTGCGCAGGAACATGCGCGTGCGCATTTCCCAGCGCACGATGTTCGCCCACTGATTGATGAGCAGCGGCAGATCGCGATAGCTCTGCACCCAGCGCGAGAACGCATCGCCGATGATGGTCTCGGACGTCGGCCGCACCACCAGCGGTTCGTCGAGTTCACCGGCCGGCACGAGCTTGCCGTCGGCATCGGCTTCGAGCCGGTGATGCGTGACCACGGCGCATTCCTTGGCGAAGCCTTCGACGTGCGTCGCCTCCTTCTGCATGAAGGACAGCGGAATGAACAGCGGAAAGTAGGCGTTCTGGTGCCCGGTCGCCTTGAACATGTCGTCCAGCACGCGCTGCATGTTCTCCCACAGCGCATAGCCCCACGGCTTGATGACCATGCAGCCGCGAACGGCCGAATTCTCGGCGAGGTCGGCGGCCTTGATGACCTGCTGATACCACTCGGCGTAGTTGTCCTCGCGGGTGGGGGTAATGGCGGTGCGGGGCTTATTGCTCATCGGCGGGGCATCGGCTGAAGAAAGGCGGCGATTACAGCAGATTTGGCGCGCCGACGGTTGGGGAGCTTCTGGCTTCACACTCTCCAGGGAAGGGCCTTTCCCGTTGCCGGGAGCACGCGCTCCAGAGATTTGTCAGGTGTCAGATGCCGAGAACAAGCTTCAAACCCTCGTCAACGGCCTTCATGGCTTCCGCGGGAAGGCTGCGCACTCGCTGCGTCAACAGTTCGCGATCAAGCGTGTAGAGCTGCGAAACATTGACCACGGATGGCTTGGCCAGGCCGGACTCTGCCTTCCCGACTTTGACATTGCCTGGCGCATCGGCCAGCGCAAGATTGGACGTAACGATGGCAACGATGGCTGTCGCAATTCGACTCTGATTAAAGGGGTTGGATTGGATTATTACGACAGGACGCCGGAATCCTGGGCCGGAACCTGCGGGCGCCGGCAGGGAAGCCCACCAAACCTCACCACGTTTCATTGGCAAGACGCGTCAATTGCAGACGAGTGAATGCCGGATCTGGCTCCGAGGACTCCGTCGCATAGATTGCATTGAGCTTGGCTGTAACAGCCGCGGCACCGCGTTCGCTGAGATACGCGGACAGTGCATCCGCGTAGAGCTGGCTGCGAGAGAGCCCAAGCTGCTGCGCCAAGTGTTCGCCAGCTTCAAAAACATCGTCCGGGACGGAAATCGCAATCTTCATGACCCGAAGGGTATCACTACGGTATGACCCGAGCAATCCCGATGCCGCAACCAAGCCTGACCGCGCGATCCGCACGGGGCTTGTTGCTCATCGGCGGGGCGTCGGCTGAAGAAAGGCGGCGATTACAGCAGATTTGGCGCGCCGACGGTCAGGGCTACTTTCCACGGCGCTTCCTCTCGTCGTCCACGATCCGGCAGGCGATATCGATCGCGTCCCGCAAGCGACTGACGTCGCCCACGTAGCCGCCGAGCGCCTGCGCTGCACGCCGGTGCAAGCCGGCCGAATCGATCAACCGGCGACGGGCAAGCGCTGCGATGTCGTCGCGGTCGTGACTCGAGAACCGGCCCAGCTTGCTCGTGGCGAGATCGACGGGAGTCAACAGCCGGACTTCGAGGACTTTTGCATCGATCCCCTTGAGCACGAGAGGCTTGCTGTCCTCGTAGGCATCCTCGTGCAGCAGCGCGAAGTTGTCGTTGTACTGGCGGTCGAAATACAGCAGGCGGGCGGCGCCGTCAGCATCGCGGTAGGCGACTTCCAGATCATCCGGCAGCGCGATCCGCCGCGAGAAAGTTGCATCGACGTCTCGCGATACGCGCTCACCAGTATAGAAATGCATCGCTGCGCCGCCCGCGACGACCATCCGGATGGGCAGCGCGCGCTTCGGCGTGCCCGTGATCGCCGTCTCGATGCGTTTCGCGAGCGCGACGAATGCCTCGACATAGTCGGGCCGGGCATTGCCGTCAGGCCGCATGTTTCGAACGCTCCCTGAGCGACGGCAGGAATCTCGACGGACGAACCGGGCTCTGCGCCAACCACTGCGCGAACACGGCGGGCTCGCTCGCGCCGGGATGCAGGCGTTCCGCCAACCCGAGCAGCCCGCGCCGGTCGACGCCGCTCTCGCTGGCAACCATCACGGCCAGGCCCGCCATGAAAAATGACGGCCCATGGCTCGACCAGCGCATTGCATCGAGCTCGCGCCCGGCACACAGATCAAGCAGCCGCTCTTCGTATTCGCGGCTGACGGTCGCCGGAAAGTGGTGACCAGCCTCCAGGCTTCCCTCCCTGTCGACCACGTTCAACGACGCATCCACGGCATCGGCCAACGCAAGCAATGTCGTGAAGTCACAGGAGGAACGACGCCGAAGACGCGACAAGGTCTCTTTCGGCAACCCTGCTTTCGCCGCCCATCCGGAGTCCGACAGGCCGCGCTGTCGCGCCCGTTCGGTAAGCGACTCCACCAGGCGCGACAGCGGCTGATCCTTGGTTGACTTTTTCATCAACCGAAAATATCGAATGTTGACGTAGAGATCAACCAGCTTGCCCGGCCCGGCAGCGGAAGGCTTCGCGCCGGCGTCAGGGATACCTCAGGGCGTGAGTTGGGCCGCCAACCAGCGGACGGCACTCTGGATCAAGGGGCGGTTCAGCGACAACGGAATCATGATCAGGAAAGCCGCGACCAGCAGCCACATATCGCGATTGCCACGGCGCAGTGCTTCGAGTTCCAGCCGGGCGCCGCGCACGAACCCTTCAGGGGGAATCCGCGGCAGCAGGCAGGCGTACACCTGCTCCCACACGAACCAGGACGTTCTCCGCATCGGATTGGTCATCTGAGTCAGATAACGATCGATCAGCAGACGCTGCCGGTTCACGCGCACGTCCGCCCAGGAGCTGGTGACGATCTGGCCATTGCCGCGATCAAAATGCAGGCAGTGCTCGCTGACGCCCAGGCGCTCGCGTGGTTTGCGACGCCCCTGGACGATGACGATCAGGCTCGTCGCAGCAAGCAGGACGAAACCCAGCAGCCAGACCACGCAGACTGCACCGAAAGCCTTCAGCGACAGCTTCTGCGACGCATGAAACATCAGCATCCCGCCGCCGGCCAGGAAAAGGAGTGGCAGTACATAGATCACTCGCATGGCGAGCCGTTGCCCCTTGAGCCGCGCCGGGTCGATCTGAATCCACACCACGGCTGCGTCCAGCGGCGCCGGCGGTCTCGCCGGTCGGGTGATTCCGTCCACCGATGGCCAGCCTCCTTCGGCACGCTTGCGACGCAATTCTCGCAGCACCACCACGAGGCCCACGATCACACCCAGACCGATGGCGCCGCGTGAGGCGTGCTTTCCCCATTGCATCATCGAACGCGTCTTCAGTTGCTGCTGCAGTCGCGACGCGAGACCCGGCGGTTCCCAGGCATCGACATGCGCGCCATCCAATGAAACCCGATGCACGCGGGCCAGCGTCGGATCGGCGATCAGCACGGCTTCATCGAGTTCGATCAGATCGACCGGGTCGGCCTGCGGCGGCAGTTCGATGCGCCGTTGCGGCTGCCCCGCGGCGTCGTAGATCAGCACGTCGCCATCGAGCATGGCGTTGTCCTGCTGCACCACCCACCAGTCATCGCGCGTCGTGTTGAGCACGCTCGCCGGCCAGACGCGATCGGGACGGGCCGGCGCACGCGCAATGCGGGGTTGCGTGACCTGCGTATCGACCGCCTTGTTCATGAGCGCATTGCCGCGCTCGCCAAGGCGGGCGCTTTCGAAGCTGCAGTTCGGTTCAGTGGCGGGCTCGCCCGTGGCGACGTGCAGGAAAGTTTCGCTCGCGTAGTGCGCAGCCGGATCGATGCGTGCGATCCGGAAATTGTTGGTGTCGGCCACGTACAGCACGCCCTGCCGTTCGACGATGCCGTTGGGAAAGCACAGCACGACCGGCCAGGTGCGGGTCGCGGCGATGAAGTTGCCATCGCGATCGAACACCACGAGCTGGTGACGCGAGGTGTCGGTGAGGTAAATGCGATCGGTCGTGACGGCAACGCGATGTGCGCGACGAAATGCGCGCTCGCCCCGCAGCGGCGTCACCGCGGGTTCGCAGCGTCGCGCTGCGAGATCGCAACGATGCAGCAATCCGGTCGCATCGTCGCCGAGATACCAGTGATCGCCATCCGAAGACAACGACAGCACGGGGCCGCGCAGGCCCAGTGCCTGGACGCTCAGCACCTGGGCAGCTTCATCGTGCGGTACCAGGTAGAGCGTCCCGAATGCTCCGAGCAGTACATCGCCCGCCGCGTTGCGCGCCATCAGGTGCGGACCGGCCGCTTCGGCTGCGCGGCGCGAGAATGCGTCGGTGCCGATGACACCGCCGATCACGCAGACAAGGGCGATCAGAGCGAAGATGCGGGTCGACAGGGCGGCATGGCGCCAGTCCGATCGGTCCATGGTCATGTGAATCCTTCACGGCGCATTTTTACTGACGGTAGCAGTTCACCGCCGCGCCACGTGATAACGCCCTCCCGGAAACGTTGGCTTGCCCGTACCTCGGTGCCAGTGATTCGCGCCACTCTTGCCGGCGCGACGCCACGTGCTGTATATAACCACAGATATGCAGATATGGGTCGAGTCGCTGACCTCGCGCAGCACGTACCTGTTACTGAACGGTTGACCGATGGCCAAAGACTCCCGCATCGAATGGACTCACCATACATTCAATCCCTGGTGGGGTTGCGTGAAGGTCTCCCCTGCGTGCACTCACTGTTACGCAGAAACGTGGGCCCATCGCCTGGGAGCGAATCTGTGGGGCAAGAAGGCGCCGCGGCGCTTCTTTACCGCAGAACACTGGCGTCATCCCATCAAATGGAATGCGGAAGCCGAGCGTGACCGGGTTCGACGCCGCGTGTTCTGCGCCTCGATGGCGGACGTGTTCGAGGTTCGGGCCGAACTGAATTCGTGGCGCGAGAAGCTTTGGCCGCTGATCGAGCAGACGCCGTGGCTCGACTGGCTTCTGCTCACGAAGCGCCCACAGAACGTGCGTCGAATGACCCCATGGAATGACAACTGGCCTGCCAACGTCTGGCTGGGGACGACAGCCGAGAACCAGAAGCATGCAAACGTCCGCATTCCTCACTTGCTCGAATCATCTGCACGGATTCATTTCATATCGGCAGAGCCCTTGCTCGGCCCGCTGTCCATCGCGAAATGGGAAGGCATCGACTGGGTCATTGCTGGCGGCGAAAGCGGCCATCACGCGCGTCCCACCGATCCGGAATGGGCGCGCGCACTGCGGGATGAGTGCCACTCACGCGACATCGCATTCCATTTCAAGCAATGGGGACATTGGGCACCGGAATTGCCGCACGGAATTACTGCGCGACAGAGACTCGAGTTATCGAGTCCACACGGAAGCCGAATGCTCTACGGCCTGGGAAAATCGGCAGCCGGCAGACTACTCGATGGTCGAACGTGGGATCAATTTCCCGCCTGAACTCGCCTTGTCACGGAACGACAGATGCAGCATCTCCATCCGGACCCTTGCCCAGCGCTAATCGTCGAACGCGGACCTCACGACGAAGGTGTCGGGTTGTGGGTGCCCGAGCACAAGCATCGACTCGTGCGCGAATATCTGACAGCTTCCCGCCATGCATGGAAGAAATGGCCGCAGCGGGTCTTGATCGATCCGTTCGGCGGGCCTGGTCGGATCCAGGTAAGAGGCGAATCCTTCACACGCGACGGAGGCGCCGTGGTTGCGTGGCGTGCCCTTTGCGATGCAGCACCGTTCACCCGCGTATTCGTGGGCGACATCGAGGGAGAGCGAGCCGAAGCGTGTGAACAGCGACTCAAGGCGCTCAGCGCCCCGGCGACGGCATTCACGGGTCCGGCGTTGCAGACGGTGCCTCAGATGATCGCAGCAATCCCTAGCAATTCCCTTTGTTTCGCGTACATCGATCCATACAACCTGGAACTGCTCTCCTTCGACATCCTCAAGTCACTGGCGAAGCTTCGCGTCGATCTGGCGATCAACTTCAGCACCATGGATCTGCATCGAAACATGGAACTCGAGTTCGATCCCAAGCGAGCCAGATTCGACAGCACGGCACCCGGCTGGCGCGATTCGCCTGCGATCCGGGCGGCAAGCAAATCGAATGCTCCGGCAGCGTTCTTCAGATACTGGTGCGATCTCGTTACCGGACTCGGCTTCACGCACAGTCGTGAAATGCCTCTCGTGCCCAACGACCACGGCCACACGATTTACAGGATGGTGTTCTTCGCACGTCACGACTTGCCGAACCGAATATGGGACGATGTGGCGCGCGGCCCAAATCGGCCGCTGGATCTTTTCGATCATTGATCCACGGGGCTTTTATTCGCCATTCCGATACATGAATGCACCCACATGCATGGAACTGCAGCCGCTTTCGTTTGAGAAATTCAGGCGCGATCAGTCGTCTGCCTTCGAGAGAATTGCGCGAAGAACACGCGGTACGCACGACGCACAGGATCTGATCTCCGAAGCGTGGCTTATCGCAATCGAAATCGGTAACCGACGCGGCGCTCACGTCGATCTTTCCAATCGCGCAGAGCAGGATCAGGTTCTCGCCTGGCTGTACAAGCGCTTTGTCGACTATGTGCGCGGCAAGCGCACGGAGAGTCTGGAGCACGATCAGGACGCAGACTCGCTACCTTGGCAGGACCGACTCGCTACGCCGCCGGAAAGCGATCCACTCGCACAACTCATCTCCAGTGACAGCGAACGGTCGCTCGACGCGCAAGGCTATTCGGAATATTGCGCATACGTCACCTTGCTGAAGCGGTTTGAACTCAACCTGCTGAAGCTCGCCGATTACCTTGCGATTACGTTCGTGACGCTGCGCAAGCGCATCGAAAACGCCCGCGACCTCGCCGACCGACAGCCGACGCTATTCGATCGGACAGATAAGGATTGATCCCGATTTCGATTCGCGACCCGGCTGGATAAGAAAGCTGTGGGATCGCTGCCAGGCTCACGCTGGGCGATTGGGAGCCTGGCTATCGAAACGAGACCGTGGATCGCAATCCAACGACAGCGACCTGGTGCAATCGTTGACACTGTTCAATTGAACCTCTCGACCGAAACGCTGATTTACTGAATTTGCTTCGGTGCCGAAGACGCTTCACCATCACCGCGCCGCGAGGAGAGACTGATATGTCCCATCCCCAACTTCCCGTCGAAGGCGGTTGCATGTGCGGTCAATCGCGTATGCGCATCAGCATTGCACCCATCATCACGATGGCATGCCACTGCCGCGGGTGTCAGCAAATGAGCGCGAGTGCGTTCTCGCTCACCGCACTGGTACCGGCAGATGGATTCTCGGTGATCCAGGGCACGCCGCAGATCGGCGCGCTGCATGGACAAAGCCACTACCTCTACTGTTCGTACTGTCTCAACTGGCTCTACACGGCCCCGGCCGGCATGCCATTCGTCAACGTGCGGCCCGTACTCTTCGACGTGCCGCTTTGGCGGATTCCCTTCGCCGAAACCTGTGTCGACGAGAAGCTGCCCTGGGCAACGACGCCAGCCCAACACAGCTTCAGCCAATATCCACCGCCTGAACAGTACGCCTCACTGACGGCTGCGTACGCAGAATGGGTCAATGCGCAGTAGGTGAATCGGGAAATCCGTGAGGGAAAGTCCGGGAGACGCAACTCACTTGACTTCATGGGGGGGCCGGGCCGGGATTCCGGGAAAACATTCCCAGGCTGCCTAACCAAGTTAGCCCGGTTTTCCGGCCTGGCTGATGGGTGCGGGCAGACTCGGATAGTCCCGCCCCAACTCCTTTTTCGCGGCTGCCTCGTAGTTGTCGGAGAGATAGCGCAGGAAGAGGAACGCCAGCATGTAGTCGCGGAAGTCATCCGCATTCATCGCGCCGCGAAGCTGGTCGGCGATGTTCCAGAGCGTCCTGCCCGGCTGCTTTTGATCTTTGTCGTTCATGAAGGATGATTCGCTTACTTCTTTGGCCTGCGTGAGAGCTTCGTCTCGATGGACTTCAGCTCGGCGTCGTCGGCCTCGTCGTCGGCCAGCGCCTCCTGCTTTCTGCGGCGTTCGTCGAAATCCAGATAGCGGGCGGCCATAGTGGCTTCCATCTGTTCGTGGCTGATGCCGCCTTTGCCATCGAGCAGCACAAAGCCGTTGGACGTGATGATCTGGTCGACGTTCTCCTTCCAGAACGCCATGCGCGTTTCCTTGCGGTTCTTGGCGCGCAGCTCGGCGGTTTCCAGAAAGATCACGACGAGGCGATTGAGCGTGTCGATCTCGTCTTCCGTCAGATAGTTCTTTGCAATCAAGATGTCGGTCTTGCGGACCTTGTCGCCTTTCCAGGTCAACAGGCCGAAATTCGGATCATTGGCATCGGCTCGGGCGCTGACCAGTTCTGCTGCGGTCTGCTGAGTAACGGCAAACAGCAGCAGGTTCTGCACGGTGGCGAAAAACTGCTGGGTCGCGCGATCGGTCTTGTCGTAGTCCGTACTGAGCGCGAAGAGGTCGCGCACCTTCTGGTAGAAGCGCTTCTCCGAGGCGCGGATGTCGCGGATGCGCGCCAGCATCTCGTCGAAGTAATCCGGGCGGCCGTCCGGGTTCTTGAGCCGCTCGTCGTCCATGGCGAAGCCCTTGAGCAGGTACTCCTTGAGAACGGTCGAGGCCCAGCGGCGGAACTGAACACCGCGCGGCGAGCGCACGCGGTAGCCGACGGCGAGGATGGCTTCCAGGTTGTAGAGCGTGACCGGTCGTCGGACCTCGCGTCCGCCCTCGGTTTGAACTACCGAGGATTCCTCGGTAGTTGTCTCGCGGGTTAACTCCTCGTCTTCATAGATGTTTTTGAGGTGCAGTCCGACGTTGTCCGGACTCACGTCAAACAGCTGCGCCATTTCCCGCTGGCTGAGCCAGACGGTCCGGTCCTTGGCGCGGAGCTGGATCTGGCTCTTGCCGTCTTCGGTGGTGTAGAGGATCAGCATCAGCGGCACTCCGAAAGAGCACTCTGAAAAGGGACAGATTCGGACAGATCCATTTGTCTGTGAATCACTCGGATCTGAAAAAATAAATCTGTCTCAATCTGTCCCCTTTGGTTTGTCAGGCTCTTACTCCGCATGCCCGGCCTGTCGAGCGTCTCGAATCGCAAGAACGAGTACCGTGTCATCCGCCGGGCGCCGGCGATAGAGCGCAAGGCAGGCGCTGCGTCCTCGCGAGATGACGAGTTCGCGTCGCCCGTCCTCCACCGCACGACCGATCAGCGGATGATGCTCCAGGACCATCACAGCTTCACGGATGCGCGCGACCGTTTCGAGCGCCCGCGCCGGATCGGTCGCAGCGATAAATTCGAAGATCTGCTCGAGCGCCGAGAATGCCCGCGCAGTCAGCCGGACTTTCGCCATGATTTCGCCCGCGGCTTACGTGTCGCCTTCCCTTTCGCACGCGCTTGCAGATAGTCGAACACCTCGGCTGCGTCGTACGCGCGCTGCGACTTGTTCGTTTCCGCTTCAGCCAGCGCCGCCTCATCGCCGAAGCGCTGCCGCAACTCCGCCTGTCTCGTGGCGCGCTCGATCGCATCCAGCATGAACGCGTGCGCTGTCTTGTCCGTCCCGTCGACGATCTCAGCAATACGTTGTTTCAATTCGTCGGGTAACTTCAGGCTCGTGGCAGCCATCCCCCATCCTCCATCGGCAGGTGGTAGTCAGATGCTACTACCCGCTGCGTGCGGCGATCAATCTCGCGCGCTTCGGTGTCGGCACCGGAGAGCGCGGCGCGGTTTCCCGACCCGGCACCGAATCCGTCGGCTGTCCAGCATCACCGCGTACTGGCCGAAGTCGCTCGCGCCCGCCTGTTCAAAATTTCACCATCGATGGGAATCGATTCTGCCTATCCGCAGTTCGGCGTGGGGGCCGCGGGAAAATGCAAATATGCAAACCTGACACCGGGATCTTGCACTGACGCAAGTCGTTAACCCATTCGTGCCCCGGTTTGTTCTCCGTGTGCGTAACGACCGAACGAGCGCCATGCACGAGCAGCTTCCTAAGGTATCTGCCGGCGTTGTCGCTATTCTTGGCTGGGTTTATCTTCCGATCCGAGACGTTAGCGGTCGACCTGCATCGAGGGAACGAGTTTTTATGCGAACGCTGTATAGATGGCCAATTGCGGGGCTGCCGTATTTGCTTTGGCGTGCGTCCGTCTAGTTAGCTGTTGGGCTATATGAACGAGAACGCATCGCTGTCCGAGATCTGCATCGATCTCAATGCACGGATGACTGACACTGGATATTCCCTGCAGATACGAGGCGCTATTGAAGACCTCGCTAAGTTCGGCCTTACTCTTGAGGAAGCGGTCGGAAAGCAGTTTCTGTTCAACGGCGGTACCGATACCGATGAACACGGCCAGGCAGCCGAAATCGTATTTCGGGGCGTGGTCACAAAAGATCCGGTTTGGGGGTTTCTCGCAGTCTGTGACGAAAGCGGGCTTCATTGGAGGCCAGTATCGGAGGCCCAACAAGCCGTTCAACCCGACCGCTACGAAGACGCGGTTCCGGGTTAACGGCAGCGTTAGGCCCGGAGGGATTCGTGAAGACAGGATCGTGCATGTGCGGGGCGGTCAGGTTCACTGTCTCGTGTGAACTGAAGCCTCCTGACGCTTGCCACTGCGTTCAGTGCCGAAAGTTCTCGGGGCATTACTCAGTCGGAAGCGATGTGCCCAGAAGTGCGGTGGAGATTTCCGGCGCCGAGAACGTGACCTGGTACTACTCGTCCGAAAAGGTGCGTCGCGGTTTCTGCTCAGTATGTGGGTGCTCCATGTTCTTCGACCCTCCTGCCAGGAACTGGATCGGAATCCACATGGGAGCATTCGACGCACCGACTGGGACGTACACCGAGTTGCACATCTTCGTCGCCGAGAAGGGTGACTACTATGAGATCAACGACGGGTTACCACAGTACCAGCGCATTCCGTAGTGCCGAACCAATGACCCAACAATAATGCGTCAGGCCCTCACATGAAGTTTCTCGGGATCATCCATGAAAGGCCGTAGAAATCTTCTTCTTTACATCTGGCTCGCGGCCCTTGCTGCGCTCAGTGTGTATTACCTCTACAAGGCTATCGACTATCGCTTCCTCCACGCCGACAGGTTGGGGCCGAGCTTGTTCAACAAGCAGCTCTGGTATTTCAGCCATCTGCTGCTCGCCCTGCCTGTGGTATTCGGGGCTCCGCTGCAATTTCTCCCCGGGCTCCGCCAATCAGCACCTCGCGTTCATCGGTGGATCGGACGCGCCTATGCCATCGGGGCAAGCGGCGCAGCCATTCTCGCCATCTATCTTGGCGCCACCACCGAGTACGAAGAGTCACGACTGTCCATCGTCATGACTGGCGCGCTCTGGTTGTTCTTTACTCTCGCAGCCTGGCAAGCTGCCGTCGCCAGAAACTTCGTGGCCCATCGCGCCTTCATGATCCGCAGCTACACACTGGCATTGGTACTTGTCTGGCTTCGGTTGATGTACGATTTTCAGGACTATTTGTTCTTCTACGTGCAAGACGAACAAGCGAGAGATGGGACTCGGGAGTGGGCGTCCTGGATCATCCCGCTACTTGCAGTCGAGTTCTGGATTTCTTGGCTACCGCAGGTGAGACCTAACAATTCATTCAAGCAGAACGCTTCGCGGCTCGGCTTGATTCAGGCGCTGGGCATCCTAAGAAGATCGCGTCCTTGAACAAGGAGATCAAAGACAGTTTTGTCCATCCCGTTCTTGGGATCTTCGCGCGATCGAAGATGACGAACCCCATGGGAAGGACATTCTTTGATCTACAGAAAATTGGACAGACGCAGATAGCGGGCCTCGGTCTGGCTTTTGATGAATTCAACATCTTCCTGAGCGAGAACCCAGAACCGCCGAACGACATGCTTGCCGACCTTGTGAGTATCGTCCTATGGCCCCGCTCACGCATAAAGGAAATCGAACGACGACTGCTGAGCCATTACGACCAACTGCGAGCTGAGTATCTCAGCGCACATGCCGAGGACGATCTCGATGTCGAAAAGATCGCAAGACGCCTGCCGGAAATTGAGCAGTGTCACGAAGTCTGGCGGCTGGTCAACCGACCAAGAGGGATAAATGGCGGCACATGGCCGCACGCCTCAATAAGCTTCGACTGTACGTTCGACATTGAGCACCAGTGGCACGTTGCCTTCTCCGACAATCAGGTCTATGAAGTCTGGGTAGAGTGAGCCGATTCGATGCAATGCCAAACAAATTGCTGCGCGCGATGCGCGAAGACGCGCTCGCGTGAACAATGGCGTCAGGCCCAGAAAGATTGGGGAGAACGAAGTGGATGAGAACGCATTTTCTGCTACTGCCGCTACAACGGCCCTCTTGCAAGGCTTTTCAACGTTGGTTGGGTAGGTGTGCGCATGAACATGAAGCAGCTAATTGCACTTTCGTGCGCCGTCACGGCATCGATCATTGCATCGGTCACTGCAACCGTCGTGCTGGAGATCGTCTTGCCCCTGCTCCGGATCGGCGAACCGCTGCGACCATTTGTCACGACTGTTGTGGCGTCCGTCGTAGCCATCGTCGTGTATAACGGCGTCAGGGCCCTTCAAGAGCCCGGCGATAAGACAAATGTTGATCGTGAGTAGGATTCGCCGCATGCGCGCCAGCGCCCTGCACCGGACCCGCTCGCGTACTGTGTCGCTCTTCCAGAATCGTTCCTGGTGAATCGTGCTTGACTGCCCAACAAATTGCTGCGCGCGACGTACGGAGACGCACGCGCGCTATGGCGGACGTTAAATTTTCAGAGGAGAACGTTCGATGAGTCTTTGGACAATGTGGCTTGACGCACTCCGATCTCTATTGAATGGACTGTCGTCCGAGGCCAGCTTGGGCCTCGGCTTAGCGGTCATTGCTGGAACGATCCTGCTTCGCGCGGCGCTCCTGCCAATTTCCTGGTCTTCTGCGTATCGAAGTTGCCTTCGGCAGAAAAAGACGATGAAACTCCAGCCAGAGCTGCAACGCCTCAAAGATCAGCATGCCGACAAACCCGACGTGTACATGCAAGAGATGATGGCGCTGTACCGCAAACACAACCTAACGTTTGTTGATGGAAAGAGCCTCCTCGGCACCTTGGTTCAGATGCCGCTATTGCTCGGTATGTTTCATGTGCTGCGAAACATGGGTGATGGCGTACGGTTCCTTTGGGTTCCGAACTTGCTCAAGCCAGACACTTTGCTGGCGCTTATTGCCGGCGCCACGACAGCTCTGATGATCATGGTGAATCCAGACATCCCAGAACAAATGCGTCTATTCATGATCATGGTCCCCAGCATCATCGCGATCATCGCTGCGCTCAATTTTTGTTCTGTTCTCTCGATTTACTGGGTGACATCGAATTGTTTTTCCGCCGCTCAGACCATGGTTCTGCACTTCGTAGTCGAGCGTCGCCTTCGCGCAGGCTCATTGAGAATCTAACAAGCCCATCAACGCGTGCGAAGACGCACGCGCGTTATGGGCGTTGGGTGTCATGAAGATCACTTTGGAAGATCTCTCCTTCCTTCCAAGCGAGGAGGCATTGTCGGCACTCCGAAAGGCATGGGATTGGTTTCTGCCGCAGCCGTTTGAGCCTGTGATGGTCAGCACTCTGGGTGATGGGGTGGACGAGAGGTGCGCCGGACGTAGTAGATCTGTCGTTCGATCCCAAGCATGGCTTTCCAAGATCCATTCGCATCGACCCGGATGCCAGTGCTACTGATGACGAACTCATTGTCGAAGTTCAAGCGTTCGAGGCGGTCGAGTAAATGACCGAGGAGAAATCCAACAAGCCTCTTGTTCCGACTCGCAGAGGTGATGCGCCTGTACCCGCACCACAGCGGCGGCGTTGGGTGTCATGAAAGCAGTTCGGTCCCTGCTTAGAATTCTCGGAGCATTGCTGCTTGTAGCCATCGCGGGGATGGCAGGTCTGTGGTTTTTTGGGCCAAGCCCTTGCGGTAATGATTTGCTCGCGGAAATCGTATCTCCGGACAGCACCAAGAAGATCGTGGTGTTTCAACGCGATTGCGGGGCAACCACGGGATTCAGCACTCAAGCCTCACTGCTCGATGCAGATGAGAAACTAGAGAATGAAAAAGGCAACATCTTCGAAGCCGATACGAATCACGGGGCAGCTCCGTCAGGGATTGGCGGCGGACCCGCGGTCACCGTAGTCTGGGATAGCGGTCGTTCTGTAGTGGTTGTCCACCATCCTAACGCCCGACTTCTGAAAGCCGAGCAGGAAGTTTCTGGTGTCAGATTCTCCTACTTAAACTCTGGGACATGACACCCAACAAGCGCGTCAAGTACGCGCGCTTCGCGTGCCCGACTGGCAAAAGCGAGGCGCTTTTTTTCCAGCGGCTTGCGCGCAGCGTTAGGTCAGGGAGACAGAAATGCTTCTGAAATGGGTTCTCGCGGTTCTCGCTGTCGTTGGCGGGTTTACTGCTTCGGGAATTGCGGGAAGCATTGCGACAGACGCGTTGGGTTTTTGGAGTCTGCCCGGTGCAGGATGTTGTGCGGCCTTTACCGTGGTTGTTGTGGCATATATCTCCGCTCCGGACTCCAAGTTCTTTGCCGCTTGCACAGCACTAGTTTTAGGCGCTATCGCTGCGTGGCTAATTGTCGAGCCGTCTTGGTATCCGGAGAGTTACGGCGAACGCGGCGCCTATCAACCAACTCATTTGCCGCTCATCACCACATATATCGGTGGCATTGCTGGTCTTATCGTCGTCGCAGTCCACAACTTTGGCCGGAAGCCCAACAACAGCCTCAAGAGCGACTCGGCGAAGCCGAGCGTCTTGGGCTGAGCGTTTGGCATAAGAAGAGAGTTTTCAGTTCAAGTGTAAGAGCTGCGATCAACTCCACGAAGGAGTGCCCACTTTCAGCTTTGATTCACCCGCAATTGCACAGTGGATCGAACCCGATGAGCGCGAAAAGCGTGTGGAGCTGGGTACAGACGACTGTGTTGTTGACGGAGAACGCTTCCTCGTGCGTGGTTGTATCCAGTTGCTCGACGCTGGCGTAGTCGCGCATGTTGCCCTCCATTGTCGGGTTGGCGTCGCGCCATTGCTTGGCGGTTTTGCCGAACAACGCGACATTGAGCATGTCGGCTTCGTGGGCATAGGTGACCGCCGCCTGCGCGGGAGTCACGGTGGCCGGAATCAGATGCGCTTGCACGGCATCGGTGTGGATGCGGTAGTTGAGCTTTGACAGGGTGCGATTGAGATTCCAGGACAGCGACAGGCGCTTGTTTTCGTCGTCTTTGAGGCGCTGGAATTCCTTGATCAGGTAGATCTTGAATTCCGGGCTGATCCACATGCCAAACTCAAAGGCGATGTCCTTGTGAGCATAGGTGCCGCCATACCGACCGGTACTCGCCCGAAGGCCCACAGCTCCTGTCTTTTCCACCCATTCCTTGACGCTGAGCTTGTAGCTGTTCAAGCCGGCCTGACTTCTAATTGTGGCGAATTCGCCGTAATTGAAATCCGGGTTATGCACCGACTCCCAGATCCCCAGGAATTCGACGGTATTACGGTTGCGTGGCCAGTCGGAGATGAAGAAATCGCCGTCTTTGGCCTTGAGCATGTCGGTCAACGAGATGTAGTCGTCTTCCTTGTCATGCAAAACAGTCACCGCCACGCCGCGGACTTCAATGATCGACTT
Organism: uncultured Steroidobacter sp.; assembly: GCA_937864115.1. Taxonomy (GTDB): domain Bacteria; phylum Pseudomonadota; class Gammaproteobacteria; order Steroidobacterales; family Steroidobacteraceae; genus Steroidobacter. The sequence goes on from CALMII010000009.1 coordinate 74,847, forward strand.
TTTCTGCTTGCTCATGACTCAGGCCGACTCCTTGTATAGCTGAGTTTTGGAGATCACGAATGGCGGTCAGATATGAATGGCACTAAGTTAAGCCTTGACGATTGAGTTGAGATCGAATCGTGCGTCCCTTCCTCCGCGCAGCGGGGGAAGGACAGGAAGGGGGCGCTTGAAAAGGCAGCACAGTTCGCGTTGTTGCCCCCTCCCTAACCCTCTGCTGCACAGGGATGTGCGAATGCCGCGGGCGCATGGATGCGCAGGAGCGGCCCCCGCTACGCAGGGGAGGGGATCGGACGAGAAACAACCGACGCAGAAGTCCTTAACTTAGTGCCATTCCGGTCAGATACTGCTCCTTGCCGCCGATCAACTTCACTATTTTCGACCGGGGCCGGAATGCCAGTGAATGTCGACCGGCAAGCGCGTGATAACGCGCTCACGCAAACGCCGACTCGCCTGCCCTGTTCAATCCAGGAACAGATCCGGCAGGAACTTCCGGTTGCCCGGCGTCACGGCGTACTGATCCAGATCGCTCACTCCCGCCTGCTTCAGGACTTCATCGTCGATGAAGAAATTCCCGGTGCACTGACGCGGGTCGCGGGTCAACACGGCGTGTGCGGCGTCCGCCATGATCTGCGGCTTGCGGGCGAGGCGGGCGTTCCCCATCGGGATCAGGTTCAGTGCGGCGGTCGCGATCACGGTTCGCGGCCACAATGCATTGACGCCGATGCCATGCGGTTTCAGTTCCTCCGCCATCCCCAGCACGCACATGCTCATGCCGTACTTGGCCATCGTGTACGCGACGTGCGGGCCGAACCAGCGCGGCTTCATGCTCAGCGGCGGCGACAGGTTCAGGATGTGCGGGCCGCGGCCGGCCTGGGCCGAGCGCTGCAGATAGGGAATGGCGGCCTGCGAACAGGCGAAGGTACCGCGCACGTTGACGCCGAACATGAGATCGAAACGCCTCATGGGCGTTTCCAGCGTGCCGGTCAGCGAGATGGCACTGGCGTTGTTGACGAGGATGTCGATGCCGCCGAAACGCTCGGCGGTTTTTTTCATGGCTTCCGCGACTGCGTTCTCGTCGCGGATGTCGACCTGCAGCGCCAGTCCATGGCCGCCGGCCGCATCGACCTCGGCCGCGGCCGAATGGATCGTTCCCGGCAGTTTCGGATTCGGCTGATCGGTCTTGGCGGCGATGGCGACATTGGCACCGTCGCGTGCCGCGCGCACGGCGATCGCGAGGCCGATGCCGCGCGAGGCGCCGGTGATGAACAGGGTTTTTCCTTGGAGGGACATGACACGCTCCGGCTGGCTGCGACTGCAGCCAACGCTACGCGTGATGGATTCGTTGGTGCAATAAGGGCCGGCTGCGATTGCCTGTCGGGCTTCAACCTCCGCAACGGCCGACTGCATTAGGCGCCAAATGATTTGAGATGAGGTCGAATTGAGCGTCCCTTCCTCCGCGCAGCGGGGGAAGGACGGGGGTTTCTGTAGGTCAGGCTTCAGCCTGACTTCGGATCGGGTAGGGGGTGAGCTTGCGCTCACCGCCCTCCCACACCACCGGACGTGCGGTTCCGCATCCGGCGGTTCAAC
>CALMII010000010.1 GCA_937864115.1 uncultured Steroidobacter sp.
GGGCTTTGACCAGCCGTCCGGGGTCAACAGAAGACCCGCGATGCGAATCGGGCAGGTGGATTGAAATTCCTATCCGCTTTGCGGAGCAAACGAGACCTACTCGGCGCCAGGCGCCAGGATTTCGTAGCCGCGCTTGCGCAGACTCTCAAGATAGCCATTTTCCCCAAGCAGATTGCTCATCGGCACGAAAGCAAGCGTGCTCTCATTCTTCGTCAAGGCTCTGCCTGCCGCCGCAAACCACAATTCGTCCATCTGCTCGCGCAGATTGGTGGGGACCGGGGTAACCATCGCCAGCGAATCGATGATGGCCTTCTCGCATGCAGGCCCGGGATCAGGCAGCGGCGGCAATTCTTGCAGCTTGGCGAGATCGCCCGTGGCCCACGCGCTGGCACGCGCCTCTTCCACTTGTTTGTTTGACAGGGCCTCGGCGAGCTCGACTGTCTTCGCGAAACATTCCTCGTCGGCGAGCTTCTCGCGCGAGAACACCTTGAGCTGACGACGAAGATCATCCGTCTTGAAGGTGAATTCGAGGGTGGGCGTCGTAACGGGAATCTTCTTCGTCCGAACCTGCTCCCAGACTTCGGGCCAAGACCCGCCAAGTCCAAGCCGCAATTCCTTGATCGCCGCCTCGCGTAGCTTTTCGGCCACCAGGAAGGGCCGCATTTTCTCCACCCCAGAATCGCGACCGAGGTAGAGCTTCTTTTGCACCAGCCAGCGCGCGTATATGTCGGGCGGGATCAGTTCCTGCAGCGTGGCTTTGTCGGGATTCCTGCGCAACTTCAACGCCGCCGGCACCAGGGTGAGCATACGGAACACGCCGACCTTTTCGTCAGGATTCAGCGAGAACCCCGGCCGCTGGAGAATTTCCTGCGATTGCGACGCGACGTGCGCCACTTGCTGCGAACGAAAGCGCATCCCCTTGGGAAGCAGTGGCGGTTCACCGACAATCCAGAGCGTGTGTCCCGGATGGTCAGGATGCGTGATCTGCCACATACCGGGTCCCGCGTACTCACCCGCGACGACGACTGTCTCTATCGGTGATTCGGCCATCGGAGCATCGGCCGCGGTCGCCGTCATGGCGCCGATCAGCATCAGCGCGGTAGTCAGAGCCTTTCGCATGTCATCGGTCCTTCAATTGCCGGCTGAACGTCTCGATGGCCTCGAGCACTTCTTGTTGATTGGATTGGATCAGCCAGTGAGTCGCCTTCGGCATCTCCAACGCCTCACCCTGGCTCACGCCGTGCCGGAATAGTTCGATGTTCTTGCGCCGGGTGCCGTTGCTGAGGCGGCCGATTTCTTCGAGCGTCGCCTTCAACTCCGCATCTTTCATGTCGTACCAGGGTGGCAATGCCTTGCCTGGATCAGGGATCGCATAGATAGCCAGCGCCGGAATGCTGATCGCCGCGTAATCCGGCGCCTCAACCGCCGCGACAATCGCCTGCTGCGCTCGCACGTCCAGGTTCGGCATGCCGGCGAGAAAGGGCTTGTCGACGTTCCACATGGCGATGAGCTCGCCTTCCGGCAGCCGCACATGCCCACGTTCGGCGAGCAGTGCGCTCATCGCCTGGTAGTTGCGCATCGCCTCGGGCGCGATGGGCGGTTCCGGCGGGAGGCTGCGGCTGAGTACGCTCTGGCGGGACTTCCTCACCGCGTTGCCGGAACGGTCGTAGGCTGCATCCAGGTAGACGAGCCCGTGGAATCGCTCCGGGTGATGCCCGCCCAGCCACGTGAGCTCTTCGCCGGCGATCGAGTGGCCGACCAGGAGTGCTCTCTCCAGCTTCAACGCGTCCATCACCTGCAGCACATCATGGGCGAGCAGGGGAGTGTCGAAACCGTAGTTAGGCCTGCTGGAGTAGCCGGTGCCGCGCCGGGTGATCGCGATCACTCGATGCTTCCGGGTGAGCATCGGTGCGAACTCGTCGTAGCTGTGCGCCGTGGCGCCAAGGCCCGCGAGCAACACGATGGGCGAGCCCTGCCCACCGAAGTCCAGCACTTCGAGCTGAACGCCCTTGTCTACGGTGATGGAAGTTGCCTCGTGCTTGGCGCTGTCGCGCCAGAGCGCTTGCTGGAAGTGCTTCCCTTCAGATGAGGGCAGTGGGCAGGTGCGCGTGTCGTTGCCCAGGATGCCCGGCAACTCCAGCGACTCGTCGACATAGCCCGCGAGTGTCCAGGCGGTGACGGTGACGTGATCACTCTTCGTCAGCCAAGGCGAGCCAATAGGTAGCTTGACGCTCTGGCCGAAAGGCCAGCGCGCCCAGCGCGGCGAATAGTCCGGCAGGCCGTAGACACGACTCGCGGGAATGTCCTCGAGCTCGGCGCTGACCTGCGCCGGCTGATCGAAGCCGGAGAAACAGCTCACATTGATGAAATACCCCGTCGAATCGCGCTTCGCGCTGCAGTAGCCGAGCTTTGGGACAGCGTGGTGCCGCCCGTCCGAAGGCAGCCGGAATTCATGCGGCTCGAGGAGCGCGAGGTAGTAGCGCAGCTTGAATTCCACCTGCGGCTCGCTGCTCAACTGACTCACGGCGGGCTCGGGCAGAACCCAGGCATGGGACAAACTATCGCCTTCGGTTTCGTACGCGGTGGGCCGCAACGAGTAGATTGGCGGCGAGCCCGACCCTGACGAGTACTCCGCTGATACGTAGGTGAGACCCACGCGCCAGTCGGGCGGCAGTCGCCGTGGTTCGATGGACGTCAGGAAGACGACGGACTCCGGTCCCGCCACGGCCTGGTCCTCGTGCGTCCAGTCCCGCACGCTGACGGCTCGGCGGGCCTCTGCGAATGCTGGATCCGCCGCGAGATCACGTAGGCGGGTCGCGGCGAAGCAGGTACGCAGGTTACGAAGGTAGATAGCGCTGGTGTCGGGCGCGGGTAGCGCTTGCGGATGCACGAGCGCGGTTTGTGCTGCGTATACGGTCTTCCAGGGAAGCAGCCACATGGGGAGCAGCGTCAGCAAGACAAGGGCCAGCATGGTGACGACCAGCACAACCCTTGCAGCCCGTATACGCCGCCGCCACCAAACCAGCCAGCAGGCCAAGCCGAACAGCACGAACGCCACCAGCGTACCCGGGACGGTGGTGAACCAGCCCAGGCCGACGCCGAACAACGCTTCGCCGATGGCGGGTTGTAATGGTCCCGGCGCGGTCACGAAGGGCGTGGGAATCACGAACGCGCAAATGAACAGCCCGAGCACCACGCCAATCCCCTGCAAGAGCGTGCGGGTGACCAGCGCAGTGATCAGCAGTAGCGGCAAGACGGCCACTACATGAGTGAAGAGGGGTGTCCCGTTCGAGTCGTATAGTAGCAGCGCTCTCTGCAGAGTCTCCGCCATGGATGATCCAAGCGTCGGTTCGATCACCAGCGTCGCGATTACCTGCGATAGTCGCAGCACGGTAAACAGCAACAACAACTTTGCCGTGAGCAATTCCGCCCGGGGCATGGGCCGGCACAGCCAGTCGTGTGTCTGGCTGTCAGGTGGGTCGAGCTGAAACACCGCGAGAATGAGGGCCGTGCCCGCCAGCAATAACACCGGCTGCCGGAACATGGCGGTCCACGCGGGCACCAGCTCCAGGCGCATGAGCAGGAGGTCACCCGCGAACAGCAGAGCCACCATCAGGATCATTGGATAGAGGCAGCGGACATCCTTCTTGAGGATGGCGGCGACGATACGAAGATTCATGTTGCGGAATTTCGCTTGTGCTGTTGCATGAGCGCGTTAGCGATCGCGCGCAGGGACATCGGCTCGCATTCCATCTTGACGGCGCCGAAGTGTCGGGCCAGTTCCTGGTACAGCGGTCCATCTCCCTCGTAGTGAGTAGCGATGAACCGCAGCCGGTGACCGTTGATGGTCGGCAGCAGCCAGCCCGGCGGCAGCGGCTGCGGTAGTTCCTTCACCGCCGAAAGCGTGACGTGCACTTCGCGGAAGCGCGCCTGCAGATCCTCGATGGCCTCCTGCAGCAGCAGCTTCCCGTTCTGCATGAACGCCACGTGGGTGGTGAAGCTCTCGATCTCCGCGAGCTCGTGTGAGGAGATGAGGATGGTGGTGTCGGCAGCCTGCTGCAGCAGACCATTGACCACTTCATCGCGCACCAGTGTGTCGAGGCCGCTCAACGGCTCGTCCAGCACCAGTAGTTTGGGGCGGTAGGCGAGCGCGGCCACCAGCAGCGCCTTCATGCGCATGCCGTGGGAGAGATGCCGGACCTTGCGCGTGGACGGCAGCTCGAATTGCGCGCAAAGCTGCGTTTCGAGCACGCGATCCCATGCCGGATAGAGACTGCTCAGGTATTCGAAGTAGTGCGCGAGGGAGAGCGCCTCCGGCAGCTTCTGGCTCTCGGAAACATAGCCAATGCGCTGGAAGTCGGCAGGCTCAAGCCGGTGCGACGGCGTCCCGAGCACGTGGGCCTGCCCGCGGTCGGCCCGCAGGATGTTCATCAGCAGTCGGATCGCGGTGGTCTTGCCCGCGCCGTTGGGTCCGATGAGCGCGAACACCGAGCCTTCCGGTACGCGCAAATCCAGGTCTTCGACCGCCTCGAAGCGACCGAACTTCTTCGTCAGGCCCCGCGTCTCAACGATCATTCGAGACAACTTTGATTCCGCGCAGCTCGGTCCAGGTGTCTTCCACCGCCTGCTGCACTTCATCGAGCCCCGCGCCCACGCGCATGGCCTCGACCACGAGCTTTTCGACTTCGTCTTCGAGCAGACGCTTGCGATCGCCCGCGCGTGCCTTCGGCGGTTGCGCCACGAGGGTGCCGACACCCGGCTGGGCCACCAGCCAGCGTTCCTGGATGAGGTGCTGCACCACCTTGTGGGCGGTGTTCGGATGGATCTTCAGATCCAGTGCCAGCACGCGCACCGAGGGGAAGGCCTCACCGGCCTTCAATTCGCCCGCGAGGATGGAGCGGGTCGCCGCGAACACCACCTGGTCGAAGATCGACTCGCCGGGAATCAGCTTGAGCTTGAACGGGACCATGAGTCCTCCAGTGTCACATCATTACTGTGACACATGGATGGGCTCGCGTAAACCGCAGCGTTTAGCTGGAACCTCCATCGTTCGTCGATGCGGCTCTTCGGCGATCGTGGCAAATCCGGTGGCTTGTACCGAGCAGGCCTGGCCCCACGACCAAGCCTGCTCGGCTCAGAAATCCAGCTCCGCGATCAACGAGATCGAGCGTGGCTCGCCGAAGAACAACCAGCGCCCTCCGGATAGGCATCTGCGATGTATTTCTCGTCAGTGAGATTGCGCACGTTGAGGTGCAGCGTCGTCATCTCGTTGACCTGGAAGCGTGTGCCGATGTCCATACTGCTGACGATCATTGCGCCGCTGCACGACACGGCGCACGGGGTGAGGGGGTGGATTCAGCGGTGGTGGACCCGCTCGGCGTGGGGTTTGCGGGCAGAACGATCCCTGACGAGTGGCATCCGGGCCGGATTTGCGGAGTCAGGGGCTTTGACCAGCCGTCCGGGGTCAACAGAAGACCCGCGATGCGAATCGGGCAGGTGGATTGAAATTCCTATCCGCCGACGGGCGGGCATTCGTTCACCTCTTGTTGTTCACGGGAAGCTCGACGATGGCAATCCTGGAACCTGTCGGGAATTGTCCTCCGGTTCGTGCTCAGCTTGCGAGCAGGATTCGCAGAGACGACTCAGGGATTGACTCGGGGATTTCCCGATGCGCGCGCAGCAATGACAATTGCTGTGACTCGCCTCACGTACGCGCGGGTAAACTCGTGCGGACAGTGCCCGATAATCAGGTCGCCCACCAGAACGACAACACGGCGACGGGACAACAAGCGGGACCCACGGAGATCATGCTTTCATCCAACGAGCATTGGCTGGCGATTGCGGATGAGTTCTACAGCGCGGCCGTAGACAACAGTCGCTGGGAATCCGCCCTCGGCAAGCTCGCCGCGGCCACCGGATCGAGGAGCGGGGAGCTGATTGCCATCAGCGGCAATGCGTCGATCCCGATCAACCTCATCACGAACATGGATCCGGGGATTCATGTGGCCGCTGAGGCCCTTCGCATCGGCGATCCCGCGGTCAATCCGCGCGTCGCCGCCGGCATGGGCGCGTCCTTGCTGGCAACGAGGGTGGAACGTGATTTCATGACACCTGAAGAGCATGCGATTCATCCGCACTACGATGAATTCGCGCGCGTCTGGGACATTCCTTACATCTGCCTCACAACACTCGACCGAAATCCCGACCTGCTGGTTGGACTTGCCGTCCTGCGTTCGCAGAAGGAAGGACACATCGAGGCGCCCGCGCGCACGGTGTTCTCCACCCTTGCACCGCACGTTCGCGCCGCTGTGCGGATGCAGATGGCGCTCGCGGGCCAGGGAGCGAAGCTGGTCGCGGGCACGCTCGAAACAATGTCGCTGCCGGCTTTCGTTTGCGATCGCAGCGGCTCGGTCGAAGCGTCGACGGCCCAGGCCGAGGCGATCGTGCGCGGACAGCGCGGTCTTTCATTGCGCAACAGTAAACTTCGCGCGTTCCACGACGAAGATGACCGGATGCTCAACGATGCCGTCGATGCGGCTGCGTTGGGACTGCGCCGCCCAGGCGCGCCGTCGTCGCGAACCGTCGTCGTGCACGGCGGCGAAGAGTCTGCGCCACTGGTGCTCGACGTCATGCCGCTTCCTTCCAATGCGATGTCGTTCCTGTCCGGACCGCGTGTGCTGATCGTGGCGCGCAGCTCCCAGGGCGCCGAGGCCCGGAAGGCCGCGATACTGCAGGGCTTCTATGGCTTTACCGCAGCCGAGACGGACATCGCCCTGCTGCTGGCGCGCGGCGCATCGACGGAAATGATTGCGCAGCAACGCGGCGTGGCAGTGGGCACCGTTCGCTCGCAGATCAAGAGCCAGCTTGCCAAGCTGCGCGTCAGCCGCCAGGTCGAACTCGTCGCGCGACTCGGCGAGCTGTAAATGAGCAAGGCTGGCTTGCGCCGGCCTTGCTGTCTCACGTCAACGAACTATCGCCCGCATCAGTCGGTGTTACCCGCAGGGATGCGTCGCATGCTCCCGTAGTCGTCCTCATCGTCTTCAACGATGTCGCCGTTGACGAAGTACTCCTCTTCCAGCGGGTCGTCGCTGGATTCGCACGAGTCCTCGCCGCTTTCCGTGTCGACGCAGAATTCATACGTGGAACGGTACGACGACATGTTCGGGCTATCCCAATCGAACGCCTCGCGCAGGATGCCGACACCCAGGTGTTCGTCGGACTCGTCCGGCAGCGTGGAGACTTCGAACATCACGCCATCACGCGAGCCGCCAGGGAACTGCAGGTATGCGGAGATTGCGAACTGATGGTCGGCTGCGCCAGTCCGGCTCCAGCGCCACGCACCCCAGATTTCGTTCGGCACTGAAGGCACGCGCTTGAAGATCATCCCCGACGGATCCGGCTCGTCGTTCGCCCACAGCACCAGTGCATCGCCTGCAGCATTCGGCGCGAAGAAATACGCCTGCTGGAATGGCTGGCCATTCGGCCCGGTCTTGCCGTTGTGGAACAGCCCGCACTCACCGTTCGTGTCGACGATGACATTCGCCGGCACGACGAGACCCGGCCTGGCCGTCAGCGACAGCTCGCCGTACTCCGGCCCATTGCCGTTCGCCTCCAGGTTGCCGGTGGGATAGTCGTGGGGAACGCAGCTGGCATCATTCTCCTGGCCGCCCAACAGGTAACTTCCGTCCTCGAACATCGTCAGCATGAACAGGCTTTCCTGGTCCGCCAGCTCGACATCCGGATCGAACTGCGCGATCCATGCTCCGGCCAGGGCTTCGTGGGTAATTGCGGGCGCTGGCAGGCGTGTGAGACCGGTGATGTCGCCATCACCCGCGTCGAAGACCAGGCGGTCGTTTTCATCGATGAACAGGCGGACGCCGGTGAGGTGGTTCGAGACGCCTGCGGTGTTGTTCGTGTCGATTGCATCGGCACAGGCCGCCGTGTCGAGCGTGACCGTCAGATTGTCGTTGGCATCCACGCTGTAGCAACCTTCCTCGATGCCGGGGCTCGCGTCGTCCTCTGCATGCGGGGGCGCTGATTCGACCTGCAGATAACGGCCCGTGAGGCCATCTTCGGTCGAGGGGAAAAACGTGAGCGTGAACGGAACTCCCTGCATCAGCGCAGTCGGTCCGACCCATGCGCCGGCCAGCGTCAGCGCCTCGCGCTGCAGGCGAACGAAGCGATACGACACCGTTCCGTCGGCCTCCTTGAAGACCAGACCCTTGTCGGTCATTTCGAGAATCGTGGTGTCGTTCGTTGCACCGGTGACAGGCTCGTTGAAACCGCAGTAGCCGTCGGTCTCACGAATGATCTGCGCCTTGGGAACATTGAACGCGTTGGTGAGCGGATCCCAGGTGTAGCGACCGAACTCCATGCCGTTGCCGTTCGCATCGCTGAAGGCCGTTGCGTTGACAGCAGTGGCGCCTTCCGAGAGGTTGCAGAGGGGCTCGTTGTGCTGACCGCCCAGCAGATAGACACCACTGCGGAAGATTGTCAGCGTCACGGCCTTCTGTGTGATCGGCGCGAAGTTCTCATTCGCGCGCACGTAGACACCCGCAAGCGAACCCGGCCCCTGGCTCTGGAAGTGAGCCACTGCCTCGGCGCGATCAACCTGATTGAGTATCGCTTGCGGTGCGGCCACGCTCACGGCCGCCACGAGATTCGTCATCGACGTGGTAAAGGCACCCTCTGCGGCCCCCAGGTCGACGGCATTGGCGCCGACGGCTGCGCGGATCTCGCTCGTGAAGGAGATGCCGTCATCCGGATTGCCGTTCGAATCGAGCGACTGCAGCAGCACGAGCAGATTCGTCGCGACATTTTCGGCACTCGCGTCATCCGTCGTCACCGCCCGCGCAATCGTCATCGGGTTGACGATGCCCTGCGCGGTGACCGTGCCCAGCGAGAGTGCGCCGAGCGAGAAGGTGACCGTGTCCCCTTCGTTGTATTCATAACGACCCGCCGCGTCGGTAAGACCCGTCAGGTTCGAGCTGGTCGTGTACGAGAGCCCTGCGACTGGTGCGTCGATGAAGAAACCTTCGGCCCGCGCGCCCGGCGTGCTGCCCGGCGCGCAGATTCGCGTGCGGCTGGACAGCGCCGATCCCGTGCAGCGCCGCCTGGAATTCAGCCGCGTGGGGTGAGGCGTTCCTTTCCTGAGGGGATTCGGGCCAGGTTGGCGATGGCTGTGCGCAACAGGCACACTCCGCGCCTGCAACGCACCGCGCCATTGTGCTTGCACTGAAAAACGCCAAAGGCTAGG
>CALMII010000011.1 GCA_937864115.1 uncultured Steroidobacter sp.
AGATCGGCACCTGCGCCGGCTGCGGCGGGAAGCTGAAGATCATCGCCAGCATCGAAGCGCCCGAGATCATTGCGAAGATCCTGTCGCATCTGGACAAGACGGTTGCGGCTGACGTGCAGCACGAACTGCCGCTGGGTGCGCGAGCGCCGCCGCAGCGGTCGCTGTTCTGAACTGAACTGAACTCAACTGCTGACGATCATTGCGCCGCTGACACGGCGCACCGAGTGCGGCTGTACTCATTGCAGGCCGCGCAGGGGGTGAGGGGGTGGATTCGGCGGTGGTGGACCCGCTCGGCGTGGGGTTCGCGGGCAGAACGATGCCTGACGAGTATCATCCGGGCCGGATTTGCGGAGTCAGGGACTTTGACCAGTCCTCCGGGGTCAACAGTAAGACCCGCGATGCGAATCGGGCAGGTGGATTGAAATTCCTATCCGCCAGCGGACATGAAACGGAATGACCATGGGATCTCACCTGCGGCAGGAAAAGCGGCGAGTAAGGCAAGGAGCGGCGCGCTCGATAGTGAACAAAAACGCCTCGCTCTCAAGCCGCATACAGCATTAGCCACCCTCCGGCCTGTACTCCAGCAAATCGCCGGGCTGGCAATCCAATACCCGGCAGATCGCCTCCAGCGTGCCGAAGCGCACGCCCTTGACGTGGCCTTGTTTGAGTAATGACAGATTGGTCTCGCTGATGCCGATGGCGTCGGCCAGTTCCTTCGACTTCATTTTGCGTCGCGCCAGCATCACGTCCAGGTTGACGATGATGGGCATTAGACGATGCTCCTTGAATCATCGGCGGCTTCAGTGGCCAGTCGCATGATGTGCGCGATGCTGTACAGACACAGACTGGCGACCAGGAACAAGTAGGCGCCACCGACGCTGAAATTGAGGATGAGCGAGGCTGCATCGCCGCCGCCGACTCCAACGGCGAATTCGGCCACTATCGCAGCAACAAAGTGAAGCAGCGCGTACAGCAGCAACGAATGAGCCAGCCAACGAAAGGCGTCAGCTACCGGGCGGGTCAGTGCGTCATGCCGGTACAAGCGCTTGCCCAAGAGACGCAATGCAATCAGCGGTATCAGGTTGGCCAGGGTGCCCGCGATACAGGCCAGACTCAGCAGCGCTTTCCCCTGCGTGCTCATGGCGACAGCCTGCTGCCAACTCAGGCCCGCAAGATTCCAACCGGACCATTGCGGGCTCCAGTCAGGCAGATGCGGTATTGCGCTTGCCACCAAGCCGACGACGGCCATGATGAGTATGCCGAGGGAAGCCAGTGACATCAGGTGGTATCCGTGGCGCTGTATCCGGTTCTGCGAGAGCATGTTTATCCCTTAGAAATAATAATTATCATAAAACGTAAACTATTTTACGAATAATTCAAGCCCTACTGACTCCATTCAGCGATTGATTTGCACGTCGCCATCCATCCACGGCGCTCACCGCCACCTGCCGCGGGTTGATCCTGTCTCGCGCGGAAATGCGCGACATTCTGAAAAGGGATTCTGGCCAGCACCCCAGCCGGCCACCTTCTTCAGATCTTCTTCCTTCTCGCCCGGCGTGAACGTTCGATGCCGGCGAGCTGTTTCGCCTTCGCGGCCTCGATGGCGGCCTTCAAGGCGCGCTCGGCCCACTCGCGCAGCAGCGTCGTGTCGGCAAGCACTTCATCCGGCACTCGGTGATGGTCTCAACTGCTGACGATCCTTGCGCCGCTGCACGACACGGCGCACGGGGTGCGGGCTGTACTCATTGCAGGCCGCGGAGGGGTGAGGGGGTGGATTCAGCGGTGGTGGACCCGCTCGGTGTGGAGTTCGCGGGCAGAACGATGCCTCACGAGTGTCATCCGGGCCGGATTTGCGGAGCCGGATTTGCGGAGTCAGGGGCTTTGACCAGCCGTCCGGGGTCAACAGAAGACCCGCGATGCGAATCGGGCAGGTGGATTGAAATTCCTATCCGCCGGGTCGACCGATTTCTTGGATGAATGCCCGAGGTATCGGTGCGACCCTCCTCGGCTGACCGACGGCGGTCGGTTCGCGCTCCGTGACGCTGGACGATACGTAGCGCGAAAATGCTGCGCGCCTCCGCGGCTCGACCGCCAGGACGGCAGTCATATCATTCACTCGTTTCATCCCCTCATGAGGGATGTATTAGCCATGTAATATGATTGATGCTATATTTCGTTCTCAATTCATCCCCTCATGAGGCTCGTTTTGAGCGAGAAACATCATGCGAAGACCCTCGGACCGCGGTCGGCGCAGCTCATCACGGAACTGCACGAGTTGCGCAAGACCACGTTCACCGTGGCGGACGTGTGCGCGATCACGGGGTTGTCGCCGATCGCGGCCCGCAAGCTGGTCCACAAGGCCCGGCAGCGGGGTTTGGTGACCCGGCTCAAGCCAGGTCTGTACAACCTCGTGCCGTTCGAGCTGGGACGGGCCACCGAGCATGTCGACAGCCCCTATCTGATCGCGCGCGAACTCGTGGGCGAGGCTGCGTATTTCCTGTCGCACGGCACCGCCTTCGAGCTGCATCGCATGGTGACCCAGCCGAACTTCACCGTGTACGTCTCCTGCACACGGCGGGTGCGCCCGCAAACGGTGGGCGGCTATGACTTTCACTTCGTTCACGTCACCCCCGAGCGAGTCTTCGGCGTGACGAAGCACTGGGTCGACAAGGAACGCTTCGTGATGATCAGCGACATCGAGCGCACGATCCTCGACGGTCTGCGGCACCCGGCATTCGTCGGCGGCATCACTGAGGTCGCCAAGGGCCTGTGGATGAAGCGTGCCGAACTCGACATGCCACGCCTGGTGGAGTACGTGCGCCGCCTCGACGTGGGCGCGGTCGTGCGCCGCCTCGGCTACCTGCTGGAGCACTACGGCCTGGCGGACGCGACGACGCTGGAATCGCTGCGCGGCATGCTGACCGCGACCTACCAGCGTTTCGACCCCCTGTTACCGGCCGAAGGCCCGTTCGTCGCGCGCTGGCGCCTGCAACTCAACGTGACTCCCGAAGAACTCGACGCAGTGAGGCTCGGCTGATGATTCCCCAACGCAACCTGTCCCTGATCTCGAACAGGCTGGTGAACGCCGGCGGTCGGCGCATCCCCGAGGCCGTCATCGAGCGCGACTATGTGCTGGCCTGGTTCCTGACCGGATTGGCCGGCCATCCGCTGCGCGACGTGCTCGCGTTCAAGGGTGGCACGGCACTGCGGCGCTGCTGGTTCGCGGACTACCGATTCTCGGAGGATCTGGACTTCACCCTGATTCGCCCGATCACCTTCGACGAGATTCTGGCCGGTCTGAACGACATCTTCGCTGTGATCGAAAACGCCTGTGGGCTGCGGATCGCCTTCGATCGCGAAGACCGCCACGGCCACCAGAACAGTCATACCTTCTACCTGCACTACCAGGGACCGCTGCCCGCGGCCAACGACGTGAAGGTAGATATCACGATCGACGAAGTGCTGTGCTTTCCGCTGGTCGATCGCACGATCCACCGTACCTACGACGGGTTCGACGACCTGCCGGAAGGGCCGACCGTCAAGGTCTACGCTCTCGAAGAGATCGTGATCGAGAAACTGCTCGCCCTGAGTGATCGCGCGCGCAATGAGCCGCGTGATCTGTATGACCTTTGGTATCTGCTGGACGCCACCGAACTGCGCATCGCGGAACTGCATGCCGAACTCGACGCCAAACTCGCGCATCGGCAACGCCCCGCCGCGGGCATCGAGCAGGTGATCGCTGCCAAGGAAGATCGGCTGCGGCGCCTCTGGACGACCAGGCTCGCCCATCAGATGACCGATTTGCCTCCGTTCGATGGTGTCTTCCGGGACGTGTTGCGCACACTTCGGGCCGCCGGTCTACCGAAAGCCGATGGTTGAAGCACAGAAAAAAGCGGCCCCCGAAGGGGCCGCGAGAGGGATGTCACAAACTCAGTGCACCAACTGCCGTGCCAGTGCCACTTCCACCGAGTCCGAACTCCGGCGTGATGAAGCCGATGACCCCGGAGATGACCGAGGCATCGAGGCCGAAGAGAAATCCGCCGAGCGCGACGACGGCTGCGAGCGTGATGGTGCGGCGGGCGGCCTCGCGGTAATCGACGGCGGCGTGAGTCATCAGGGCCCTCGCGAAGCAGTGAGCGTATCGAATAGCGTCGGACTGCCGTGCAGCCACGGGGCGCGGCGCACTTCAGTCAACCACAGGTCCTGGATGCGCGAATCGCCCCAGTAGCCGCTGGCATACGGCGCCCCCACATCGGCTGATCGTCCCAGCGCGCATTGATGTAGGCGAAGGCGCCGATCAGGGCGCGGTTGTCGTCGATGAACGAGAGCAGCGGTTCGTACCACTCGGCCCAGATCTCATCGGCGCTGCGCTGCACGGTGTCGGTGTGCGGCGGGCCACGTTGCAGACCCTGCCGGCGAGGCCGGAGACGGACGATCATCGCTCTGCTGCCACCGCGGGCGGATTTTTATTGCACGCCGGGGTGGCGATCGAACCGCATCAGCGCGCCAAGCTGGAACGGTTATGCCGCTACGTGAGCCGTCCGTCCGTATCGACGCAGCGCCTGTCGCTCACGGCTTCGGGTCAGGTGCGTTACACGCTGAAGACGCCGTATCGCGACGGCACCACGCACATCGTGCTGGAACCGCTGGAGCTGATGGCGCGGCTTGCAGCGCTGGTGCCGCCGCCGCGAATGCACCTGACCCGATTTCATGGGGTGTTTGCCCCGCACAGCAAACTGCGTGCGGTGGTGACGCCGGCGCGGCGGGGCGTGGGGGCGATGAAGCAGCAGGATGACCCTCCGACACCGCGTCATGTGGCGATGAACTGAGCGCAGCGCCTGAAGCGCGTATTCGGTATCGAGATCGACGCCTGCGCCGGCTGCGGCGGGAAGCTGAAGATCATCGCCAGCATCGAAGCGCCCGGGATCATTGCGAAGATCCTGTCGCATCTGGACAAGACGGTTGCGGATGAAGTGCAGCACGTACTGCCGCTGGGTGCGCGAGCGCCGCCGCAGCGGTCGCTGTTCTGAACTCAACTCATTGCTGACGATCATTGCGCCGCTGACACGGCGCACCGAGTGCGGCTGTGCTCATTGCAGGCCGCGGAGGGGTGAGGGGGTGGATTCAGCGGTGGTGGACACGCTCGGTGTGGAGTTCGCGGGCAGAACGATGCCTCACGAGTGTCATCCGGGCCGGATTTGCGGAGTCAGGGGCTTTGACCAGTCCTCCGGGGTCAACATCAGACCCGCGATGCGAATCGGGCAGGTGGATTGAAATCCCTATCCGCCCTGTCGACGCGGAGCAGTATCCGGTGGGTACGTTATTCAGAGTGCTTCCGAATCATGCCTGCGCCATGGCCGCCCAACATTCTGCGTACCAGGTCGTTCGCGGCCGGGGAGTCGAGGTCGTCGATACGTGGCCACGCATCAATGGTTGGTAGGGTGGTGTGGGCTTGAGATGGGTCGGGGAATGTAGAGGCAGCCTGTGTAGGCGGCTGAAACGACAGATGCATTTCTAGCTGGGCGAGTTGATGGTATCGAAAGCAAAGACATGAATAATTGCTCGCCACGGCAATGAGTTGCGAATGGGGTGTTGCTTCCTCTCTCTCCGCCAAACTTCACCGCAAGTCTCCGACGTAGCACGTCGTTATCAGCTCGCGGTTCCCCCAGCGGGATTCGAATCCTCGAACATGAAAAAGCCGGGTTCGACAGATTTGCGGAGCAAATCTGGACGCACGAAGTGCGGTCCTGAGCGATAGCGAAGGACGAGGGTCGGTCCCCCGACCCGAGCAATCCCTCTCTCCCCCACGACACCGCGCCTGCTCAACGAAGTGCCAACCGCTTCGATGATGCGAGTGCAGATTCGAATCCTCGAAAACTAAGAAAGCTGGTTCGACAGATTTGCAGAGCAAATCTGGACGCACGTTAGCGCGATCCCTCGCGGAGCGAGGGATGAGCGACGGTCCCCCGCCGCGAACAATCCCTCCCATACGTCACCGCGAGCTAATAGCGGAGTGCCGTGCGCCGGTGATCGAAGCGCCGATTCGAATCCTCGACGATGACGCTGACGCGAACCTCAAGGCGTTCGGGATTTCCTCGCCAGTCGCGCGAACAGATCCTCTGCCGACTTCAGGTCCCTCTGCTGCGGCATTACCGCTTGCCTCATCACCGGCAGCGCCTGATCCAGCAATTCCACAGCCTCGGCACGCTGGCCGCGCGCGGCCAGGATGTCGGCCAGCTCGCAGCGCGCCGCGGAGAGCTCGAAGGCATTGACGCCGGCCTGATGCCTGCGCACGGCTTCGCGCAAGCTGTATTCGGCCGCGGCGAGGTCGCCTTCCCGACGCGCGAACGCCGCCTCGCTGCGTAGAAGGCGCGCGAACATCGGATTGGTGCCCGGCACGCCGCGCCGGGTGGCGCGCATCCGGGTTTCCTCGATGGCGCGGCGCCCGGCCACGGCATCGCCGGCCTGGCGAAGTGCTTCGACGTGCTGCGCGAGCGACAGTAGATAGTCCTCGGAATCTTCTCCCTGACTGGCGCGCGCAACCTCGGTTTGCTGGCGCACGATCTCGCCGGCTTCGTGCCACCGCTCATTGGCGAGCAGCACCTGCACACGGCCGCGTTCGAAGGTGAGTCGAAAGGTATCGTCCGGAGCGATGCCGGCAGCCGCCATCGGGATCCGGGCTTCTTCGATCAGTCGCAAGCTGGTGGGGTAATCGCCAACCGCCGCCTGAAGTGTTGCCAGATTGGCGCGCGACATCGCGAGATTCATGGGCCCGGAACCTTCGTCCGCCAGCAGCGCTGCCACCCGGGCCTGCGCAGCCAGGGCTTCGCGATATCGGCCCTGGCCGCGCAGCGCCTTGTGCAGCGAGGTGTACAACACGGCGAGACTAGTCAGACCACTGCCACCCGTCCTTTCGACCGCACCAATGGCTTCGCGGCTCACCGCCTCCGCCTCGGAAAGCCTGTCCAGGAGAACCAATCCGTCGATGCGATTCCGCAGCAGCACGAAGCGCTGCGGCGAGTCGTCGCGCACGCCGCGCTCATCGGCGAACGCCAGTCCGCGCTCGCTCAATTGCACCACGCGGCTGCGGTCATTGTTGAAATTGGCGATGCTGCCCAGGTCCGAATACAGGCGCAGCACCACGTCCACGGGCGGGTCCGGCATGGCCAGCGCTATCGACAGCGCCTGCTCGGCGCGCTGGCGGCAGGCTTCCCAGCCGAACTTGAAGACGTGGCCCAAAGTCTGGTGCGCGAGAGCCCGCAGCTGCTGTTCGGGATCATCGGGGGCGAAGCGTCGGCGCAGGGCCGCGGCGCGGTCGGCGACCGCGACACTCTGCTCACCCTTTTCGAGCCCGGCCAAAGTATCCGAATACACCACGAGGTCGTCGGCCAGAGCGAGCGCCGCATCACGGCTCTTGGGCTCGATGTCTCGGACGCCGGCCTCCAGCAAGGCCTCGGCCTGATGGGATTCGCCCACCGAAAAGTACAACCGCCCGAGCATGCGTTGCACGGGCTGCCGCACGCGCGGGTCGGCCGACTTGCGCAGTTCGAGTTGCTGGCGCGCGCTGTCCAGCAGCTGGCGCACGGTGATCTCGCTGCTCCGAGCCTGCTCGGGGGAGGCGGCCGCGAGCGTGTCGGCGAGGAACTGCAGCGACTCGATGGCGCGCGCACTTTCGCGACGGGCTTCGCGCGCCTGCCACAGCGACACCGCTGTGCCGGCGATCAGCGTAAGCGCCACCGCCGCGATGGAAGCCGCGAGCACGCGATTGCGTCGCAGCCAGAGACGCGCGCGTTCGCCGGCGCGGGCCTGCACCGCAAGTACCGGCTCATCGTCGAGCCAGCGCTTGAGGTCGGTGGCCAACTCGTCGACGCTGCCATACCTCGCCGCCGGATCGCGACGCAGGCAGGTGGCCACCACCACGGCGAGACCGCCGCGCAGCCGGCGTGACAGCGCGGCGGCGTCGGATTCGCCGCGCGCCTCGAGCTGGGCTGCGGCGGCATGCGCGGCTGCGCGCGGCAAGGTTTCCGGGTCCTTCTGCAACAGCTGCACTTGCCGCGGCAGCGACATGTCGCTCGAGATGCCGAAGGGATGTGACCCCGTCAGAAGCAGGTGCAGCACCACGCCCAGCTGCCAGACGTCGGTGGCGGTGGTGATGGGCGCGTCGCCGAGTTGCTCGGGTGCGGCGTAACCGAAGGTCACCGCGCGGTCGGCGAGCACCGTGACCTCCGGATCATGGAGCTGCTTGGCGATGCCGAAATCCAGTAGTTTGACGCGGCCCGTGGTCTCGACCAGCAGGTTCGAGGGCTTGAGGTCGCGGTGCACCAGCAGGTTGCGATGCGCATGGCCCACGGCGTCGATGGCCTGCAGGAACAGCCGGATGCGCGCCGCCACGTCCAGCCGCTGCTCGTCACACCAGCGGTCCAGCGGTACGCCTTCCACGTACTCCATGACGAAGTACGGGGCGCCCTCGTCGTTGAAGCCGCCGTCGAGCAGGGCGGCGATGTTCGGGTGGCTGAGTTCCGCGAGCATCTGCCGTTCGCGCAGGAAACGTTCGCGAAGCGCCGAGGTGCCCGACGCCGCACGCACGAGTTTCAAGGCGGCACGTTGACGGTAGGCGCCATCGGCGCGTTCCACTTCATACACCGTGCTCATGCCGCCACGCCCGGCCACCATGATGACGCGCCAGGCGCCGATCACGGCGCCGGGTGGTACTTCCTGCAACGACCGTTCGAGCGCGGCGATGTCGTCGAAGGGTTCGCCTTCGCGGGCATCCGCGGCCAGCATGGTCTCGACTTTGGTGCGCAGACTCGCATCGTCCGCGCAGAGTTCGGCGAGCCTGGCTTCGCGGCCGGCCGGATCCAGCTCCACCACTGCGTCGAAGACTTGCATGGCGCGGTGCATGTCGGCTCCGCGCGAACTCATGCACACATCTCCGCCAGCAACAGCGCGCGTGCCTTGCGCCAGTCGCGGCGCACCGTGTACTCCGGCAGCTCCATGATTCGCGCGATCTCCGCCACGTCGTAGCCACCGAAGCAGTGTAGTTCGACCACACGCGCTACGCGGGCATCCACCTTGTGAATGGCCTCGATGGTTTCGTCGACCAGCAGGATACCGAGCGCGTCGGGCGTCGAGTCCCCGGAACTCTCGACGCCCTCGCGCAGTGCCAGCGTCGGACCGCCGGCATCGCGCTTGCTGGCGCCGACGCGCCGCGCGTGGTCGACCAGCACTTGGCGCATGGCGCGGGCCGAGAGCGCCAGCAGGTGGTTGCGATCGTTGGCCGATGT
>CALMII010000012.1 GCA_937864115.1 uncultured Steroidobacter sp.
ACGGCGTTCCAGCAAAGCCCCTCGGGCACACCGCTCACGGCATCGTGAGCCACCGATCAGAGAAGACCCCCTCCCTGTCCCACAGGGATTTCCTTTGGTCACCCTCCCCCGCTGCGCGGAGGAGGGGAAGAACAAAATGCACTTGCGCTTAAGTCAGTGCCATTGTGGCTTTAGCCGGCCTCTTTTTCGGAAGTCAGGCTAAAGCCTGACCTACAGAAAAGCCCGCTCCCGCTGCGCGGAGGAAGAGATGCATCGCTCGACCTCATCTCATCGTCAAGGCTTCTCCCTCCCAAACCGATACGTCAGCGTCGCGCTGCCGAGCGCCTGTTCCTTCACCAGGTTGAGCACCGTCGGCGAATCCGCGTCCGCGGGAACATCGATCTTCTCCACCTTCAGCGCGTACACCGTGTACGTGTAGTTGTGTGGCGGTTCGCCGGGAGGCGGGCAGGAGCCGCTGTAGCCGGTCGCACGAAATCCATTCTTGATCTGGACGGCACCGGCCGGCAGCTTCGAGCCGTCGACGTTGCCCGCATCGCGCGACAGGTTCGTCGTCTGCGCCGGGAGATTCACGACCAGCCAGTGCCAGAAGCCGCGGCCGCGGATCGCATCCGGGTCGAACAGCGCCACTGCGAAACTTTTCGTTCCTGCCGGTGCATCGTTCCAACTCAACGCTGGCGACTGGTTGCCGCCCGTGCAGCCGAACTTGTCGTACACGAATTCCTGAGCGAGCGGTTTGTCCGGCCCGACTTCGGAACTCGTCAACGCGAAATCGCCGGCGTGTGCGGCGAACGTCATGAAGCCCAGCGACAGCAGCATTCCCCTGGTCGAAATCATCGTCATCTCCTTGGGTGGTGCGAGCGGCCGTATCGTCGCGCGATTGAGGAAGGAGGAATGCAGAGATTCGCAAAGGGCTTTCCATGAATACGTATGTAGGCCCTCGAACCCGCGGCGCCTCGCTCGCTAAGCTCCCCGCCGACGAACATGAATCGAGATGGGGGGCTCATGACGCATGCGTCATGGTGGCGCGGCGCGGTGATCTACGAGATCTATCCGCGCAGCTTCAGCGACAGCGACGGCGACGGCGTCGGCGATCTGCAGGGCATCATCGACCGGCTCGACTACGTGGCGAGCCTCGGCGTCGACGCCATCTGGATCGCGCCGTTCTTCAAATCGCCGATGGCGGATTTCGGCTACGACGTGTCGGATTACCGCGATGTCGATCCCATGTTCGGCACGATGGCTGACTTCGAGCGGCTGCTCGCGAAGGCGCATCGACTCGGGCTCAAGGTGATCATCGATCACGTTCTGAGTCACACATCGAGCGAACACGCGTGGTTTCGCGAGAGCCGCGCGAGCCGCGACAATCCGAAAGCCGACTGGTATGTGTGGGCCGATCCGCGGCCGGACGGGACACCGCCCAACAACTGGCTGTCCATTTTCGGCGGCGTCGCATGGAAGTGGGAGCCGCGACGCGGCCAGTACTACCTGCACAATTTCCTGTCGTCGCAGCCCGATCTCAATTTCCACAACGCCGAAGTCCGCGCGGCCGTGCTCGACAATCTGCGGTTCTGGCTCGACAAGGGTATCGATGGCCTGCGGCTCGATGCGGTGAACTTCTGTTTCCACGATCGCGAGCTGCGCAGCAATCCGCCGAAGCCGCGCGAGGCACGCACGACGCGGGGATTCAGCGCCGACAATCCGTACGCGTATCAGTACCACCATTTCGACAAGACGCAGCCGCAGAACCTGGCATTCCTGAGTGAACTGCGCGCGTTGCTCGATCGATACCCGGGGACGGCGGCGCTCGGTGAAGTGTCTTCAGAGGATTCGCTGGCGACGATTGCCGAATACACCAGCGGCCAGCGCCTGCACATGGCCTACAGCTTCGAGCTGCTGTCGGACGATGCGACGGCGGCGCATCTGCGTGCGACGGTGGAGACACTGGAGAGACAGCTGGGCGACGGCTGGGCCTGCTGGGCATTCTCCAATCACGACGTGCATCGCGTCGTCACGCGCTGGGGCGGGCCGCAGCCCTTGCCGCAGATGGCAAGTCAGCTGCTCGCGCTGCTGTGTTCGCTGCGCGGCTCGGTCTGCATCTACCAGGGCGAAGAACTCGGCTTGCCGGAAGCCGAACTGCCGTTCGACGCACTGCGCGATCCCTACGGCATCGCGTTCTGGCCGAATTTCAAGGGCCGCGATGGCTGTCGTACGCCGATGCCATGGAACGATGGCGCGCATGGCGGATTCTCCAGTGTCGCCCCGTGGTTGCCGTTGGCGAAGGAGCATCGTGATCTATGCGTATCCCGGCAGGAGTCGGGTCCCGATTCGACGCTGAATAACTTCCGTTCATTCCTGCGCTGGCGTCGCGAGCATCCGGTGCTCGTGAGCGGCGCGATCCGTTTCCTCGATGTGCCGGAACCCGTCGTGGCGTTCGTCCGCGGCGAAGGTGCGGACCGCATGCTTGCGGCCTTCAATCTGTCGTCGCATCGCGTCGAGCTCGAACTCGCGGAGCTTGCACCGTATCGACAGATTGCCAGTGCGGGCGTGTTTCAGGGCGAACTGCAGGGACAGCACTTGTCGTTGCCGCCGCACGCCGTCGTGTTTGCAGCGGTGTGAATGAAACGAATGAATACGTATGTAGGCCATTGTTTGCCTCGTTGCGCCAGTCCTACGATTTCCCGCAACGAACGATCGGCAGGGGGATGCATGAGGTTTCGACCGAATCGTCACGACGCATGCAGGTGCTTCGCCGCATGAATGCTGCGGGCATCCATCGGCTGTGCGTACTGATATTGCTGGCACTCCAGCTCGGGCTGGCCCATGCGCAGTCTGCTGCGACGGTGTCTTCGCCCGGTGCCGTGCTGAGCGTGATCGTGAACGTCAATGACGAAGGCCGGCCGCAGTACGCCATTGCGCGCAAGGGCAAGCCGGTGATCGATGCATCGCGGCTCGGCTTCATCCTCGCCGACGCGCCCAAGCTCGAACGGAACTTCGTCATCGATTCGCAGCAGACCCGCAGCAGCGATGACACCTGGGAACAGCCCTGGGGCGAGCGACGCTTCGTTCGCAATCGTTTCAATGAGCTGCGCGTGCGCTTCACGGAGCGCAACGGACTGAAGCGCAGTCTCGACGTGACGTTCCGCGTCTATGACGACGGCGTCGGCTTCCGCTACGAATTCCCCGATCAGGCCTCGCTGCACACCGTCAATATCGTCGAAGAGCTGACGGAGTTCGATGTCGTCGATCCGGCCACCGCGTGGTGGATTCCGGGCGGCGAGTGGAACCGCTACGAATATCTCTACAGCACGACGCCGCTCGAGGAACTGAGCCAGGCGCATACGCCGGTCACGCTGCGCACCGACGCCGGACTGCACATCGCCATTCACGAAGCCGCGCTGGTGGATTACTCGGCGATGTGGCTGCGTCGTGTGGAGGGCCAGCGTCTGAAGACTGTCCTGTCGCCGTCGGCATCCGGACCGAAAGTCGTTCGCACTGCGCCGTTCACGACGCCATGGCGCACGCTGCAGATCGCCGACAGCGCCGGCGGGCTAGCGATGTCCGACCTGATCCTGAATCTCAACGAGCCCAACAAGCTCGGCGATGTGTCCTGGGTGAAGCCCTTCAAGTACGTCGGCATCTGGTGGGGCATGCACCTCAACACCCAGACGTGGGAAGCCGGCCCGAAGCACGGTGCCACCACGGCGAACACGAAGCGCATGATCGACTTCGCGGCGAAGAACGGTTTCCGCGGGGTACTGGTCGAGGGATGGAACAAGGGTTGGGAAGCGGACTGGTTCGCGAACGGCGAGAGCTTCAGCTTCACCGAGGCTTATCCCGATTTCGACATCGAACAGCTCGCAGCCTATGCGAAGAAGAAGGGCGTACACCTGATCGGTCACCACGAGACCTCGGGCAACATCGCGCACTACGAAGAACAGCTCGAAGCCGGACTCGATCTCTATCAACGTCTCGGCATCGATTCGGTCAAGACGGGTTACGTTGCCGATGCCGGCGGCATCAAGGCGAAGGCCGCGGACGGCAGTCTCCGTTTCGAATGGCATGACGGGCAGGTGATGTCGCGTCATCACCTCAAGGTCGTGACGGAAGCGGCGAAACGCCACATCGCGGTCAATGCGCATGAGCCCATCAAGGACACGGGCCTGCGTCGCACCTATCCGAACTGGGTGGCGCGCGAAGGTGCGCGCGGCATGGAATACAACGCGTGGGGCTCGCCGCCGAATCCGCCGGAACACGAATCGATTCTGGTGTTCACGCGCATGCTCGGCGGGCCGATGGATTTCACGCCAGGGGTGCTGAGCCTCAAGGGCCGCGATGGCCTGCAGATACAGTCGACGATCGCCAAGCAGCTCGCGACGTACGTCGTGCTCTACAGCCCGATCCAGATGGCCGCGGATCTGCCCGAGAACTATGAGAAATATCCGAAGCCGTTCCAGTTCATCAAGGACGTGCCGGTCGACTGGTCGCAGACGCAGGTGCTGAACGGCGAAGTCGGCGACTTCGTGACCATCGCGCGCAAGGATCGCAACAGCGACGACTGGTACATCGGCAGCGTGACGGACGAGAACGCGCGAACGGTTACGGCCAAGCTGGATTTTCTGGATGAAGGCCGTCGCTACACCGCGCAGATCTACCGCGACGGCGAGGGCGCCGACTGGAAGGCCAAGCCGCATGCCATCGCCATCGAAACGCGTGAGGTGACGCGCGACGACACGCTGACGCTGCCTCTCGCGGCAGGCGGCGGTGCGGCGATTCGTTTCGCAGCAGGAAGACGCTGAGAGCGCTCTTACCGATTCATTGAAATGACCGGCGCTCGCAGGCGCCAGACAACAGGGGGAACGACGATGAGTACATACAGGCAGACGGCACTCGCGGGTGCAGTGCGCGGAGCACTGCGTTTGCAGTCGAACATGCTGTTGGGCGCCGCACTGATGGGCATGAGCGCGACTGCCACGATGGCGCAGGACACGGCAGCGGACGTCGAGGAAGTCATCGTCACGGGCATCCGGGCGAGCATCGAGAGCGCGATCTCGGTCAAGAAGAACGACACGTCGATCGTCGAGGCCGTTTCCGCCGAAGACATCGGCAAACTGCCGGACTCCTCGATTGCCGAATCCATCGCGCGGCTGCCGGGTATCGCCGCACAGCGCACCAACGGTCGCGCGCAGACGCTGTCGATCCGCGGTCTCGGCCCCGACTTCACCGTGACGACGTTTAACGGCCGCGAGCAGGCCACGACGAACGACAATCGCACGGTCGAGTTCGACCAGTACCCGTCGGAGCTGGTGAATCAGGTCAAGATCTACAAGACGCCGGATGCGGGCATGGCGTATCAGGGCATCGCCGGCACCACGGACATCCAGACGGTGCATCCGCTCGACTTCGGCAAGCGCACGGCCGCAGTGACCTATCGCAAGGAATACGACGGTCAGGAAGCGAACATCCCCGGCCTGGACCGCGATGGTGATCGCGCCAACGCCACCTACATCGACCAGTTCGCCGACGGCACGCTGGGTGTGGCGCTCGGCCTGGCCTACAACAAGACTCCGTACCAGGCACAGACCCGCGAACCGTGGGGCTACGCGGATGCGCCGGGAATGCCGGGCGTCAAGGTGATCGGCGGCGACAAGGACGGCGTCCAGTCGTCCTACTACGAGCGCATGGCCTACATGGCCGTGGTCGAGTACAAGCCGACCGATCAGTTGCACATGGTGCTCGATGCCTATCACTCGGACTTCAAGGAACTGCAGACCATCCAGCGTCTCGAGTACGGCACGATCTGGTCCGGCGCGACATTGACCAATCCGGGTGAAGTCGTGAATGGCCGTGTCACTTCCGGCACGTTCACCAACGTGCCTTTCCAGGTCGTCGAGAACTACAACAACGACCGCCGGGCCGATGTCGATTCGATCGGCCTGAATACGCAGTACGACATCAACGACTACTGGGGCGTGAACCTCGATCTCAGCTACTCGAAGGTCGAGCGCGACGATCTGCGTCTGGAATCCACGGCAGGCAATGGCAAGGCCGCCATCGAGGGCGTGTATCCGGATCCGTCATTCATGGCGCAACCGGAAACCATCTCCTTCACGACGGACGGCAATGGCATCTCGCACCTCAACCCATCGCTCGACTACAGCGACTACGACACGATCTTCCTGACCGATCCGGGCAACTGGGGCGGCGGTCCGCGTCGTTCGGGCTTCGTGGGACACCCGAAGATCGAGGACGAGATCAAGGCGATCCGTCTCTCGGCCAATCGCACGCTCGACTCGTTCATCGACAGCGTCGGCTTCGGCGTCAACTACGCAGAGCGCACCAAGGACAAACAGAACTGGCAGAGCATCCTGTGGCTGCCGGGGGACATTTCCCACGCCGCGATTCCGGAGCAGTACCGCACGGGCATTACCGATTCGTCGTTCTTCGGCACGCCGCACGGCATCGTCGGGTACGACGCCCTGGGGATCTATCGCAGCGGTTTCTGGCAGCCGATCGACGCCATCGACGATCCCAACGCGAACATCAACGACCGCATCTCCGACGTGACCAACACGTGGAAGGTCACCGAGAAGCTCACGACCGTGTTCCTGAAGCTGGGAATCAATACCCAGGTCGGCAGTCTGCCGCTCACGGGCAACATCGGCCTGATGAGCGTCACGACGGATCAGTCTTCCGACATCGGCTATACCTCGGGCACGGTCATCCCGGGCACGACGGATCTCAACTATTCGATCGTCACTCAGGGCGACAAGTACACGGACGTGCTGCCCAGCCTGAACCTGGCGCTCGAGCTGCCGAATGACATGAAGCTGCGTTTCGGCGCTGCGATCACGCAGGCCCGCCCCCGCATGGACGACCTGGCCGGCGGCGCAGGCTACACGGTGCAGCCGAACGGCGCTCCGGTGATCGATGGCGGGGACACGTATTACTGGAAGCGTTCCGGCGGCGGCAATCCGGAACTGCGGCCCTGGGAGGCGAACACGTTCGATCTGTCGCTCGAGAAGTATTTCGAGAGCCGGGCGTACCTCTCGTTCGCGATCTACTACAAGGACCTGACGACCTACATCGTCAACAGCTCGAGCATCACGAGCTTCGAAGGCGTGCTGCTGCCGGACCAGACCTCGCCCGACGATCCGACGATGTACACCGAAGCGGATGCCAATCGCACCGGCATCTCGACAGTCAAGGTGAACGACAGCGGCGGCTGGATCCGGGGTGCCGAGTTCACGGCGTCGGTGCCGTTGTCGCTGTTCGCCGATGCGCTCGACGGATTCGGTTTCATCCTCAGCGGCGCGAAGAACGACTCGAAGATCACGATCAACGGCGCGGAAACGCCGGTGCCCGGCCTGTCCGAGGAAGTCGTGAACTCGACGCTGTACTTCGAAAGAGGCGGCTTCTCGGCGCGCGTGAGCAACCGCTATCGCGGCGATTTCGTCGGCGAAGTGCCGGCGTTCGATTCTTCGCTGACGCTCAACACCGTCAAGGCCGAATCGCTGATCGATGCGCAGGTCGGGTACTCGTTCGGGGCGGGGGCGCTGGAGGGTCTGAGCCTCAGCCTGACCGGCACCAACCTGACCGACGAGCCGTTCGTACTGAGCGCCGTGGGCGAGGATTCGTATCAGCTCGTGAAGTATCAGAAGTACGGTCCGGTGTACTCGTTCGCCGTCACCTACAAGTTCTAGGGACGTCGAGTCTTGTTCCGCTCCCCCCTGAGCAGGACTGCGCACCCGCTGGCATGATGCCGGCGGGTGTGCCTCTTTTTTCATCGTGGCGCGGCAATGAATCAGGAAGTCAGATCGGTCGTCATTGCGGGCGGCGGCACTGCCGGATGGATGGCGGCGGCCGCTCTCGCCCGCGTGCTCGGGCCCAGGCTGCAGATCACGCTGGTCGAATCCTCCGAGATCGGCATCGTGGGCGTCGGCGAGGCCACGATCCCGGCCATCGCGCAGTTCAACCGCATGCTGTGTATCGACGAGGACGACTTTCTCCGGTCGACGCACGGTACGTACAAGCTCGGCATCGAATTCGTCGACTGGTACGAGAAGGGGCATGCCTACATGCATGCCTTCGGGCCGGTCGGCCGTGACCTCGCCTATGTCCCTTTTCATCATTACTGGCTTCGCGATCAGGCAGGCGCGCTGTGGGATTACAGCCTGAACCATCAGGCAGCGAAGCAGGCGCGATTTGCGCGGCTCGAACGGGTGCCTGATACGCCGCTCGCCGGACTCACGTGGGCCTTCCATTTCGACGCGTCGCTCTACGCCGCCTACCTCTCGCGTCTGGCGCAACACAGCGGAGTGCGGCAAATCGACGGCGTCATCGCGGATGTGCGGCTGGACCCGGAGAGCGGTGACGTCCATGCCTTGCGGCTGACCGATGGACGCGAACTGGCGGCGGACTTCTTCATCGATTGCACGGGCTTTCGCGCCCTGCTCATCGGCAAGGCCCTCGGCACCGAATACGAGGACTGGTCGCAGTGGCTACCCTGCGATCGCGCGTGGGCGGTTCCATCGCGACGTGTCGATCCGCTGCTGCCGTATACACGTGCCACGGCTCGCGAGGCGGGCTGGCAATGGCGGATTCCGCTGCAGCATCGCACCGGCAATGGCCATGTCTACAGTTCGGCGCATATGAGCGATGAGCGTGCGCGAGAAACGTTGCTGGCGAATCTCGAATCCGAGCCACTGGCCGAGCCGCGGCTGATCCGCTTCACCACCGGCAGGCGTCGTCAGCTCTGGAACCGGAATGTCGTGTGCCTGGGGCTCGCGAGCGGTTTCGTCGAGCCGCTCGAATCGACCGCGATCCATCTCATCCAGGTCGCGATCCAGCGACTGATCCTGCTGTTTCCGCATCGCGGCGACGTCGAGGAACGGCGTCGCGAGTTCAACCGGGCCGCGGCCGCCGAGTACGAGTACATCCGCGATTTCATCGTGCTCCACTATCACGCGAACAACCGGCGCGGCGAGCCGCTGTGGGATGCGTGCCGGAACCTGTCGATTCCGGATTCGTTGCGTCACCGCATCGAGTTGTTCCGCGAGACAGCCGGCATCTTCTGCGCCACGGACGATCTCTTCCAGTTGACGAGCTGGCTGCAGGTCCTGTGGGGTCAGGGAGTGCGTCCGCGGGAAACGCATCCATTCGTTTCGACCGTGGCGCCGGGTGACCGTCAGACCTATCTGCAGGATCTGCGTCGGCTGATCGATCATGCGGCCCGGCAGTTGCCGGGTCACGCAGACTTCATCGCGCGGCATTGTGCCGCCGCGACATGAACATCGAGAGAGGGCAGGGGATGAGCTTCGACTGGCGACCGGCCCGCGCAAGAACGTGCGCGGCCTTCACTCTTCTCGCTGTGCTCCAGCTGTTGCTGGGTGTTGCAGCTTACGCAGCGGACGCGAGTCGCCCGCTGGCGCGGCAAAGTCCGGACTGGCTGCACGACGCCGTGATCTACGAAGTGTTTCCGCGAGCCTTCTCGCCGGGCGCGGATCTGAAGGGAGTGACCGCGCAGCTGGACAGACTGAAGAGTCTGGGTGTCGACGTCGTATGGCTGATGCCCATTCACCCCATGGGCAAACTCAAGGCGAAAGGAAGCCTCGGCAGCCCGTATGCGGTGCGTGATTACGATGCGATCGATCCTGCCTACGGTACGGCGGAAGATCTGAAGGCCCTCGTTGCCGCCGCCCATCAGCGCAACATGAAGGTGTTCATCGACATCGTCGCCAACCATACGTCGTGGGATTCGGTGCTGATGGAGAAGCATCCGGACTGGTACAAACGCGACGCCAGCGGTCGAATCGTGCCGCCGAATCCGGACTGGGTGGACGTCGCCCAGCTCGACTACTCAAATCCGGCACTGCGCCAGTACATGAGCGGAATGCTCGTGCGCTGGTTGCGGGACTTCGATCTCGATGGTTTTCGCTGCGACTATGCGGCCGGCATCCCGCGGGATTTCTGGGAATCCCTGCGGCCCGAACTCGATCGCGTTCGTCCCGGGATCGCATTCCTGGCGGAATCGGACGATCCGACGTTCCTGCGCAGCGCGTTCGATGTCGACTACGCCTGGGATTTCTACCATGCGCTGAGCGACGCGATGGAAGGGCGAGCGCCGGCCGCGCTGGTGCGTACGACCTGGGAGAGTGCGCAGGCCAAGTATCCGCGCGGCGCCTTGCGGCTCAGATTCTCCGACAACCATGATCAATTGCGCGCAACCGGGCGGGCCGGGCTGCCGGCCGCGCTCGCGGCTTCGGCACTGATTTTCACGCTCGACGGCGTGCCGCTGCTCTACAACGGCATGGAAGTGGGCGACACGGTCGAATCCACCGCGCCTGCGCTCTTCGAGCGCGATCCGATTCAATGGAACATGGCGGAACGCCGCCCCCATGTGGAGGGGTTCTACAAGTCGCTCATTTCGTTGCGGCGCGCGCATCCTGCGCTCACGCGGGGCGAGGTTCGCTGGTTGAAGAATGCCGACGAGCAGCGTGTTCTGAGCTACGAACGCAGCAGCGGCGGCGAATCGCTGGTGGTGGTCGTGAATCTGTCGTCCTCGCCCTTCGAGGGTCGGGTGGAGGTGGCTGCAGGAAGGTTTCAGGACATCACGCCGAACTGGCAGACCCAGACGCCGGTCACGCCGGCAAAAGCGGTTCAACGTGCCTCATTGCCGGCGGTATCGCTTGCGCCTTGGGAAGTCCGCGTATTCAAGCGCGAGACACCGTGACGCGACCATCCATGCGCAGCCTTCTCTCTTGTGCATTGCTGGGCACGCTGCTCGGTGCTTCAGTTGCTGAGGCACAATCCTTTCGCGATCGTCCGCCCGAAGACGAAGTCATCTACTTCCTGCTGCCCGATCGTTTCGAGAACGGCGATCCGCGCAACGATCGCGGTGGCCTCAACGGCGATCGCCTGAAGACCGGTTTCGATCCCACTCACAAGGGCTTCTTTCACGGTGGCGATCTCGAGGGATTGATCTCGCGCCTCGACTACATCCAGTCGCTCGGCGCCACGGCCATCTGGCTCGGGCCCATCTACAGGAACAAGCCGGTGCAGGGCGCGCCGGGTCAGGAATCGGCGGGCTATCACGGCTACTGGATCACGGACTTCACGCGCGTCGATCCGCATTACGGCAGCAATGCGGACATGAAGGCAGTCGTTGATGCAGCGCACGCGCGCGGCATGAAGGTTTATCTGGACATCATCACCAATCACACCGCGGACGTGATTGCGTATCGCGAATGCGCCTCGTCAGCCTGCGAATTCCGGGCGCCGGCTGATTTTCCGTACTCGCGACGCGGCGGGCTGCAGGGCGAGCCCATCAATGCAGGCTTTCTCGGCGAGCACGTGCAGACGGCGGAAAATTTCGCGAAGCTGACTCGGCCCGACTACGCCTACACGCCGTTCGTGCCGGCGGCCGAAGTGAACGTGAAAGTACCGGCCTGGCTCAACGATCCGATCTGGTACCACAACCGCGGCAACACCACCTTTCGCGGTGAGAGCACCACGCTGGGGGATTTCGTCGGGCTCGACGATCTCATGACCGAGAATCCGCGTGTCGTCGACGGCTTCATCGACATCTACGGCCGCTGGATCGAGGAGTTCGGCATCGACGGCTTCCGCATCGACACCGCGCGACACGTCAACCCGGAGTTCTGGCAGCGGTTCGTGCCGGCCATGCTCGAACGCGCGCAGCAGCGCGGCATTCCGAACTTCCACATTTTCGGCGAGGTGTCCGTCGACGCGGTCGACCCGGTACCCACCGCGCGCGCCACACGCGTCGATCGGCTGCCCTCGGTGCTCGATTTCGCTTTCGCCGCCGCCGTGATTGAAACCGTGGCCGGCAATGCCGGTACCCGCTCGCTCGCCGATCTGTTCAAGGCCGATGCGCTCTATGAAGGCAGTGCGGAGACGGTGCGGCAGTTGCCGACCTTCATCAGCAATCACGATGCCGGGCGCTTCGCCGGTTTCGCGCGCCGCGCCTTCCCGGCGGCCGACGACGCACAGATCCTCGCCCGCACGACGCTGGCCCACGCCATGCTGTTACTGCTGCGCGGCGTGCCCGTAATCTACTCCGGCGATGAGCAGGGATTCGCCGGCGACGGCAACGATCAGGATGCGCGCGAAGACCTGTTTGCCAGTCGTGTGGCGAGCTACAACGACAATTGTCTCGTCGGCACGAACGCGACGACGGCGCAGGCGAACTTCGATGTCCATCATCCGCTGTACCGTGCCATCGCCGGACTCGCGCGACTGCGCAGCCAGGAGCCGGCTCTACGGCGCGGTACGCAGATTCCGCGGCGCTGGGGCGATGATCCCGGGCTTTTCGCCGTGTCGCGGGTCGATCCGCAGACGGGGAGGGAGGTGGTCGTCGCGTTCAACACTTCGACGCAGGCGCTGGAAGGGAATGTCGAGGTCGATGCGCGTGCGAGGGAGTTCGTTTCGTTGCATGGCGACTGCGCACCGCAGGTGTCAGCGCCGGGGAGTTATCGGGTGAAGATTGCAGCGCTGGATTTCGTAGTGTGTGGGCAGGGTGGCCCCCTCCCTAACCCTCCCCCGGCGACCGGGGGAGGGAACAAGGAGGAGGCTTCTTCATCCCCTCCTCCGCGAAGCGGGGGAGGGTTAGGGAGGGGGCAACTCCCATGACCGCCAAACCGCAGCTCTCCTTCTGGCAGATCTGGAACATGTGTTTCGGATTCTTAGGGATCCAGTTCGGCTTCGCGCTCCAGAACGCCAATGTCAGCCGCATCTTCCAGACGCTCGGTGCGCAGGTCGAGGAGATTCCGATCCTCTGGATCGCCGCGCCGCTCACCGGACTCATCGTGCAGCCGATCGTCGGCTACTACTCCGATCGCACCTGGAACCGTCTCGGCCGTCGCCGGCCGTACTTCTTGTTCGGCGCATTGCTCACGACACTCGCGCTGTTCGCGATGCCGAACTCGCCCACGTTGTGGATTGCCGCGGGACTGCTGTGGATTCTCGATGCCTCGCTCAATGTGTCGATGGAACCGTTCCGCGCCTTCGTCGGCGACCAGCTGTCGCCGCGCCAGCGGCCCGCCGGCTACGCGATGCAGAGTTTCTTCATCGGCATCGGCGCCGTCATCGCCAGCCTGCTGCCGTGGCTGCTGACGAAGTTCGGCGTGGCAAACACTGCCGACGCCGGCGCCATTCCGGAAACGGTGAAGTACGCCTTCTACGTCGGCGGCGCGATCCTGTTCGCCGCGGTCGGCTGGACGGTGTTCAGTACGCGCGAATATCCGCCGCAGGTTCTGCAGGCCTTCGACGACGCAGGCTCGGACGAGGAGCCGCGGGTGGTGCCGGCAAGGGTGCGACGGGACGGCGTCGTCTGGCTGGCGGCGGGCCTCGCGGGTGTCGTACTGATCTACTTCCTCGGACTCGAGCACGAGCTCTACCTGCTCGCCGGCGGATGCGCGGTGTACGGCATCGCATTGCTCCTGCTGGGCAGCCTGCGTCGGCGCAATGCCTTCACGGCGATCATGAGCGATCTGCACGACATGCCGCCGGCCATGCGTCGTCTCGCCGTCGTGCAGTTCTTTTCCTGGTTCGCGCTGTTCGCGATGTGGATCTACACGACGGCGGGCGTCACGCAGACGCACTTCGGCACGACCGATCCGCAATCGGCGGCCTATAACGAAGGCGCCAACTGGGTCGGTGTGCTGTTCGCGTCGTACAGCGGCTTTGCCGCGCTCGCGGCGATCGTCATTCCGTTCATGGTCCGACGGCTCGGACTGCGTGCCAGTCACCTGATCAATCTGTGGCTCGGCGCTGTCGGTCTGCTGTCGTTCCTGCTCGTCCGCGATCCACAGTGGCTGATCGTCTCGATGGTCGGTGTCGGCTTCGCGTGGGCATCCATCGTGTCGCTGCCCTATGCGCTGCTGTCGAATCATCTGCCCGCCGCGAAAATGGGTGTCTACATGGGCATCTTCAATTTCTTCATCGTGATCCCGCAGCTGCTGGCTGCGAGCGTGCTGGGATTCTTGTTGCGGACATTCGCGGAAGGTCGGCCCCTCTACGCGCTGGCATTCGGCGGCATCAGCCTGTTCATTGCCGGACTCGCCGTGTTGCGTGTGGCCAATCCTGCGCCGGAACTCGCCGGACGGGATTCCGCCGCGACCGTCTGATCAACCGATACCGGCGATGCCGATGCCGTGCAGCGAGGTGCGCGGCGACGCGGCTGCTGCGTCGGTTGCCGATGCATCGGCGCGTAGGTGCTCTTCGAGCAACTGCGCGTAGGCCTCGAAGGCATGTTCGGCCGTGATGTTGTGGTCGGCATCGTCGAGGATGCGGAAGCTGAAGCCCGGCAGGCGCCGCAATCGCCGCGCGTGCCATCCGGCATGTTCGGCAATCTCGTCCAGGCCGCCGTCTTCGGCGCTGTAGATCATGCACACGCGTGTTCCCCGCTGCGACAGGACGCGAAAGCCGGTGCGTACCTGCTGAACCTCCGGTGCGACCGGCAGGACGCTCGTCAGCAGATCGCGGGTGTTCGAACTCAGCTTGCGTTGCATGCGGCCTGCGACGAACCGCAGGATGGCGCGGAAGTCGACCTGACCGCGCAGCACGCGGTGCCACAGATCCTTTTCTCGAACCTGCACGAAGTACCAGTCGCTGGAGCGGAAGCCCTTGCGCATCAGCGCGGCGAGCGAATCGCCGGGACGCCAGTGAAAGCGCGGCAGGTTCACCAGGATCACATCGACGATACGCGGATCGATCTGCGCGGAGTGAAAGGCGAGGTGCGCGCCCGCGCAGTGTCCGAGCACCGTGACAGCGGGATGTCCGGCGCGCTCCAGCCAGTCGAGTGCCGCCAGCACGTCGCGGCGCGAATCGTCGCGATACAGCTGATTCTCGGGCACGCCGGCCGGTGCCGGACTGTCACCGAGCCCCGCGATATCGATGCGCAGCGAAGCCATGCCGTCGGCGGCGAAGCGTCGCGCAAGACGCACGAAGCCACGGCCCCAGCCGATGTGATGGTTGGAGCCGTGATTCAGGAACAGCAGGACGCGCGACGGTTTCGCTTCGACCGGCTCGCAGTAAACACCGAACAGCGACTGATCCGGCCCGAAGCGGACCGGCGTTTCCCGCCAGGGATGCCGCTGCAGCGTCGCGACCCGCTTCGCCGGCGCATGACCCGTGGCGGGCGGCAACTCCCTGCCGAGCCAGTCGACCAGTGAATCGAATGCGCCCGGCGGCAACTCGGCCAGGCTCGAGTTCCATTGCAGTTCGTTGTAGCCGGGCAGGGTTGCCGTCTCGACATCGCATCCCTGCGCGCGCAGATGCGCCGCCACGCGTTTGTCGCCCGGGGCATCCGGCACGTTCAGCAGCAGGACGTGCGGTGCAGGCACGGCCGGCAGGTTGCTGAGTTCGAGTTGCGTCAATGCGGCCGCCGTTTCGTGAGTGACTGGAAAGCCGCCGATGTCGATGTCGACTTCGGGACGGCTCACGCGCATGACAGAGACGTGCGGCGCTGCCTGGGCGACGAAGACACTGAGCGCGCGCATCTCGCGCAGATAGAACTTTCCCGACGCCGGTGCGGCGAGCAGCGCCAGCCGGCTGACATCGCCGAGTTCGGCCGCGGCACGCGCGGCCAGCAATGCGCCGACCCGAAATCCCACCAATGCGATCTCGGTGACGCCGGTCTCGCGCCGCATCCACGCCACCGCATTGCGCAGGCTGCCGAGCCAGCGTGCGACGCGATCGGGATCGAGATCGTTGCCGGCCGAATCGCCGGTGCCGTGATAGTCGATGCGCAGCGTCGGCAGTCCGGCGTCCGCAAGCTGGGTGGCAAGCTGCCGCACGAACCGGTGCAGACACAGTTCCTCGACACCCATCGCCGGACAGAGAATGACGCCGCGTCCGCCGCGCGCCTCGTGCAGCCAGCCGAAGCATTCATCGATGTAGAGCGGCGTCATGGCGAACGCGCCCGATAGGCAATGGGCGCCGGGCAGTTCAGCGCCATGATCCTGCCGGCTGGCGGCGGTGCGTCCTGATGGCGCGCCAGCAGATCGATGCGTCGTTCGCGCTGCGGCGCCAGATGAAACCAGTTGTCCGCGGCCCGATAGTGCTCGTCTTCGATGTGCACGGACACGGCCGGCTGCGGCGACTGCAGCACCAGCCACCATCGTCCGTCCTCATCGAGAACCTGCGCGTCGATCCGTTCGATCTCGCGAACCGCGTGTCGGCCGATGGCAAAGTGAAAAGCCTCCGCCAGCGGTGTGGCTGACTCGTCATCGAACAATGTCGCCACTGCGACCTCGTGCGCCGGCGGGCCGAAGCGATAGGCATACGTGACATCGAAGAACGTACCCAGCAGCTCCCACGCGGAGACTCTGGCCGTGGTACGCGCGGCGATGCGCACGGTCCGGCTTGCCGACGCGACGGCGTGTGCTCCGGCGTAGCAGGTGAATTCGATCCGCGCCGACAGCGGGGCCGCTCGCTCGTTGATGCAATGAATCGCCAGACCGTTGACGCCCTCGTCCGTGAGCACGATCTGCTGCGGCCGACAGGCGCGGCGCAGCGCATACCAGGTGGATTTCGGCTCGCCGGTCGAATCGACGATGCCCCAGCCCGCGCCGGGCCACGGATCGTGCAGCGTCCAGACGAGCGCGCCGTTGCAGGAAGATCCGCTGCGGCGCCATTCGCCCAGAGTCGCCTCCATTACTTCGGCCGTCGTGGCGCGCGACAGAGTCAGGTAACGATCGATGTCTGAACTTCGCAACGCGGCGGCGTCGACGTCGAACAACTGCGTCAGATAGTGATCGCGCACGTCCTCGAAGTCCCATTCGGCGCCGGCATCGCGCGGTGTGCGCTGCTTCCATCGCGCCTGCCCCGGATCGAGATTCGCAATGCGCAGCATCGCCGGTTCAGGGACATTGGCGAACGCCAGGCATTCACTGGCGAATCGCACCTGCGCGTGCCGCGCATCGTCGAGCGGGCGGCGATACGCGCCGACACCGTAGTAGTGCGAGACGCCTGCGTCGGCGACGAATGGCAGCGGTCCGCCGTGGGGTGAGTTGCCGACATAGACGACGTCGGGTCGCAGTTCGCGCGCAATGGCCGGCAGCCATTCATCGAACAGCGGGTTGCGCCAGGTGTCGCGCGGCAAGCCGAGCATCGCCGCCTGTTGCGCGACTTCGCTGCCGCCGCACAGCACGCACAGCGATGGCGAGCCGCTGGTGCGCTCCAGGAACTGCCGGGCTTCGGTGACGACACTGGACCGGAAGGCGGGATCGTCGGTCGGATAGTCGAAGTTGGCGAACATGAAATCCTGCCAGACCAGCAGGCCGGCCTCATCGCACAATTCGTAGAACGAGGTGGCTTCGTAGAGCGTCGTTCCGCCCACACGCACCATGTTCAGGTGCGCCTCGCGCATCCTGTTGATCCACGGCAGGTAGGTTTCGCGAGTCTCCGGGAGGCGCGCGATGTCGGCACAGAGCCAGTTCGCGCCGCGACAGAAGACGGGTACGTCGTTGACGTACAGGGCGAAGTCATTGCCGTCGGCGCCGGTATCGATGCGGAGGCGGCGAAATCCCACCTGGCCGAGATTGATGCGCTGCGCCGCGCCCGGAGGGACGGACAAAGTCACCGGATACAGATGCGGACGGCCATGCGTGTGTGGCCACCACGGTTCGACCCGGTCGATGGACAGTCGGCCGCGCCAGCGCGTGCCGTCAGTGACCAGATCGGCCGTCGCACCGGCGCATTCGATGCGGACGCGATGCGGTGCCGGTCCCTGCAGCGACAGCTCGACGTCGAGCGTGCCGCTGCCGTCTGCGTGCAACGTGGCGCGCAGGCGTCGCTGCTCGACTCGAAATCGACGCGGGTCGAGCAGTTCGATCGGCCGCCACGGTCCGACGATGGGCAGATTCGGACACCACCCCGGCATGTGACCCAGCAGGCTCGTGCGCAGCGAACGCAGCGAGCGGCGCGGGATCATCGCGGGGCGCCAGCGCGCCCGTCGCGAGGACGGCGG
Source organism: uncultured Steroidobacter sp. (assembly GCA_937864115.1). Taxonomy (GTDB): domain Bacteria; phylum Pseudomonadota; class Gammaproteobacteria; order Steroidobacterales; family Steroidobacteraceae; genus Steroidobacter. Next base: position 17,990 of record CALMII010000012.1, read on the forward strand.
CGTGTAGTTGTCCAGCGCGCGAAAGCACAGCCACAGTCGATGGCTTCCCTTCAGTTCGATGCGCACGTCGTGACGCACGAACATGTTTTCTGACCGCAGCAACAACCCATCGTCGAGCCAGACTTCGGCGAGCGTCGCAAGTCCGTGCAATCGCAGCACGCGCTCGCCGTGGCCGGCGATGTCGCTGCGGTACCAGTAGTCCCGGTCGGTCAGCGAGGCGGGGGAATCGATATCGAGTCGACCGGCGTCGAGCAGCGCGCCTGCGACCGTGCCGGGTACTGGCGCGGCGAACCAGGACGCATCGGCCTCCAGCTGATTCGGCGCTGCGGCTGCGTTCGGCGCAGTGGCAGCAAACTGCCAGTGCAACTCCGCCGCGTCGGCGTCGGATCGCACCTCGGCGATTCTCGCGTTCACGATGCACTCCGCATCGGGTCGTAGCGCGCGATGAGTTCGCCGATGACGGTGTCATACAGAGGCTCCATGGCACGCAGCGCCGTGTCGAAGGTATCGAACCGCTTGCGAGTCACGGCGCGCGCCAGCTGGAACTGCAGCGTCTTGGCGTGAACGGCGATCCCCAGGCTCGCGCGCCGCGCCGCTTCAAGCGACGGCTCGCCCTGTGCGCCCAGCCAGTCGAGATAGCTCGACAGCAGCTCGAAATTGGCACCGAGCTGACGCAGGACGTTGAAGGCATAGAGATGAAAGTAGTCCAGCGGCCGTTCGGCGAGGACTGTGCCGTGAGATGCAAAGCGCTCCCGGTACTGCCGCAGAGGATTGACCGCAGGCCGGTGCTGAAGATGCGCTCGCAGAAGCTGCAGCGACTGGGCGAGCAGCGAGGCCGGGGTGGCTCGCGGGTCGATCTTCACGAACTCGACATAGGGGAACTGCTGCGGCGGCAGTTCGCGAAAGACGCCGTCGTAGTCTTCGCCCTCCAGCGAGAAATAGCCGGCGTTGTGGAAGTAGTGCAGACGACGGCCGGATGGATCGAGCAGGTTCACGCCGATCGTTGTCTTGCCATGTGTGGTGCGATAGGACGTGCCGCGCGTGTCGGGCAGGTAGTAGCTGTCCACCTCGATCAGTACCAGCCGTCCGCGCTGCAGCTGTTCGAGCGTGTGACGCTCGACGCTGTCGTAGATGGCCAGTTCCTGCACTCGCAGGCCGTACAGGGCGGCGAGATCCTCCGGCGGAAACTTGAAGAACGTGAACTGGTCGCCCTCGAAGTCCTGCAGCACCGTGAAGGCCAGTGCTGGATACGGATCGAATCCGAGGACGTGCAGGATCTCGATCCACAGATCGACGTAGCAGTTGGTTTCCGGCCAGTTACGGGCGGCATCGTGCAGGGCGTGGGCACGATAGCCGGCCGGGTCGAGCGCGCGAAGGCAGATCGCCATGGGCTAGTCGCCCCAGAGTCTGCGACGCACCGTGCGCGGCCAGTCCTGCGGGTCGAAGCCGTGATGCCGGAACAGCGCGAGGGCGACGCGTTCCATGCCGAAGCCGACGCAGGCCGTGTGCGCGACGGCATCGTTGCAGCGCAGATCCCACAGCGCGCCGAAATGGTCCTGGTGATAGTTGAAGCTCAGGCAGGCGGTCGGGTTGTCCTCGTTCGCGATGGGGATCAGCAGCTCGAATTTCAATTTCTGATCGCGCTGGTTGTTGGACAACAGCTTGCCCGCGCGGCCGAAGAAAGGATCGTTGGCGACGTCGATGGCGACCGGCACTTCGAGCGACCGCATCAGGGCTTCGCCGCGTTCCAGCCACAACTGGCGGAAGGCCACGACCTGGTCGCTGGTGCCGATGCGGACGTACTCGCGCATGCGGAAGAACTGCATGCGTGCCGGATCGAGCGACGGCTCGTGACGGAAGCAGTAGGAGTAGAGATCGTACAGGCCGCCCTGTGCAGGCAACGGTCCGCGCCGGGCGATCGCGGGATACAGCGGATAGCACGCGGCCGGCGTCAGCACCGTGTCGGTCGCGCGCTGGCCGTGCGTCCAGTCGTGACCGCAGGCGAGTTCGTCGAGCAGGTGCGCGTGATCGCGATCGTTGCCCATGAAGCTGTGCACGGTCCCGGCAAGTTGCGGAAAGCTCTTGAGGTAGCCGCTGCGCTCGAACTGCGGGCGACTCATCGCAGGCGGAAAGCGGATCACTTCCGCCGTGTCCTCTTCGCCGAACGCGGCGACCAACCGGCTGAAGCGCTCGACGACCTCTTCGAACAGGCCGCTGCGGCCATAGACGCCGTCGACGCCCATGTCGATGAGCAGGCCGTGACGCAGCAACTCGCGCAGGAAATCCGCGTCCATGCGATCGAGGGCGGCGCTCATCAGAACAATCCCGTCTCGTGCCGATGGGCCAGCAGCATGGTCGAGGTGTTGCTGAGGATGCGATCGTTGCTGATCATCAGCGCGGCCGACTGTGCGTCGCGCAGATGTCGGCCGAGACTGTAGGGCGTGTTGTTGCGGTAGCCCTGAATCCCGCAGATCAGCAGCGCGTGCTGGACGATCTGCGCGACCATCTGCGACACGTTCACTTTCAGGTTGTTCATCGCCACGGCGAAGCCCAGCGACATCAGGTCTTCCTCGTCGCGGCGGGCCTCATCGAAGCGCTTCAGGCCAGCGACGATCTGCGATCGCACGGATTGCAGCATCGCCGAGGCTTCCGCGAGTCGCAGCGCGCCGGGCGGTGTCGTGCCTGGTTTTTTGCGGGCTTCGGCACGCACGAAAGCCTGCGCACGCGCCAGCGCATCGCTGGCGATGCCGAACCAGACACTGCTCCACAACAGGTGCGAACTGGACAGCATCGATTGCGCGGCAATCTCCGCAAACGGCTTCGGCAGGATCTGCTCGGTCGGTGCGCGCGCAGTGAGCCGGTGCCCTTCGCTGCAGGTTCCGCGCATGCCCAGCGTGTCCCAGTCGGAAATTCGTTCCAGGCGGTACTGGTTCTTGAGCACTGCGACGAGCACCTGATCCGAAGGCGGAGCCTCGGGATGGCGTCGCGCCGAGACCAGGATGGCATCGGCGTGAACGCCGTAGGAAATGACCGTAGCGTCTTTCGCGAGTTCGAAGTTGTCGCCGTCGGTGCGGACCGCGCAGACGCTGGAACGCAGATCGCCGCCGATGCCCGCTTCGGTCGTTGCCGACGCCAGCAGCAACTGCTCGTTGGCGATGCGCCCCATGAACTGCCGGTGCCAGGGACTTTGCTGGCCATGAGAGATCAGGCTCGCCAGCTTGATGTTGTGCATGGCGAAGATCATGGCCGACGAAGCACAGCCCTGTGCCAGTTCGACGCAGACGGCGGCGACGTCGTCGAGTCGCGCGCCGTCGCCGCCGTCATCCGTCGGTACCATCATTCCGAAGAAGCGCTGTTCGCGCAGTGCCGCTACGGTTTCCTGCGGGAAGCGCGCTTCGCGATCGGTCGCCTCGGCGAATTTCGCGGCCACCTGCTGCGCCAGAGCGCGGGCCCGCGAGGTGTATTCGGAAGTCATCGCCTGTCTCACGCGGTGGCCGGCAACAGGCTCGTCACCACACCGGACATGGCGCCGATGCTCTGGAAGGTCCTGCGATTGAGCAGGCGATCGGGAATTTCGATGCTGAACTCTTCCTCCAGCGCCAGCATGAGCTGCACGGTGGCGAACGAGGTCAGACCGCTTTCATAGAGATCGGTGTCGGTGGATAACCTACTTGCATCGATGCCCAGCTTCCCGTGGTCAGCCACGATGCGCCGCACGCGTTCGTCGATCATTGAATCCCCGCCCGGGTTCCTGAATTGACGCCGCACTCCAACGCACGGCGCTGCCGCTTTGTTGCGGTCGTCAGCGCGCCCCGGCCCCGGCGCTGCGGTCGGCCAGGTGCGTGGCGTAGAAGTCGATGATCCGGCGCGGATAGTCGTCAGGGGCCGCGCCGATGTAGTGCCCGTGTGCGGCGCCGTCGATCATCCACAGAGCCTTCGGCTCGCCTGCGCGTTCGAAAAGTTCGCGCGTCATGTCGGGAGGAATCGAACGATCCTCGCTGCCGCCGAGCAGCAGCACCGGTCGCGGCGCTATCGCGGCGATGCAGTCGATGGGCGGCATCGCTTCGTGTTGCATGCCGACGCGTCGAATCGCGAATTCAGCAGGCAAGCGACTGAGCCAGCCATGCTGCCGGTGATTGCGGCGCACGTAGGCAAGATAGCTGGGCGGTCCCGAGGCGATCACGACGGCGCGCAGCCGCGGATCCTCCGCTGCAATCCGGGTGACGAAGTAGCCGCCCATCGAAAAGCCGAAGGCACCGAGCCGGTCGGGATCGACGTCGGATCGGGCGGCGAGCCAGTCGATGGCGCCGCGCAATGCCTCGCGCTCCGGCGCTCCCCAGCGAACCTCGCCGGTACTTTCGCCATCGCCCGGCCAGTCGAAGGCGAGGACGCCGAATCCCGCGTCGGCCAGCAGGCGGATTTCGTCGAGCATCGAACTGCGATCGGCGTTGGTGCCGTGCGTGACGATGACGGCGGCGCGATTCTTCGCCGGCACATACCAGCCGGCGATCCGGTTGTCATCGTGTGCCGTGAATGCGACCGCAGTCAGGCGATCGATGCCGGTCTGTTCCGGATGTGCCAGCAGCGCACTGGGCGGTGCCGGCTCGAAGTCGTGCAGGACGGCGCGATAGTGTCCCCACATCGCGTGGCCCAGCAGCGCAGCGCCGAAGAGAAATGCGACCAGGATCAGCAGGGGCACGGCGGATCGATGAGTCATCGGCGGGTGTTTTTCTCGTTGACGGCTTCGCAGCAAACCTCCAACGTTCCGCATGCGGCGGAAGTTGCCGGCCGAACATTGCATTCGTGTGAGGAAAGCGGATTGATGAAGCTGGTCGGTATCGATGTGGACGGGACGCTGGTCGGTGCGTCGGGCGAAGTGCCGGCGAGCGTGTGGGACGCTGCCGAGCGTGCGCGGGCCGCGGGAATCCGGCTCGTGCTGTGTTCGGGTCGGCCGGCGTTCGGCGTGGCGCTCGACTACGCGCGGCGGCTCGATGCGACGGGATGGCACATCTTCCAGAACGGCGCGAGCGTGCTGGATCTGGATTCAGGCGGGAGCCGTTCGACCGGCCTGTTCGCCGCAGCGCGGCAGGCACTCATCGCGCAGTCGCGACGCACGGGCGATGTTCTCGAGCTGTACACCGATCGGGACTACGCGACCGAGAGCGCCGTGCAGTGGGCGAAGCAGCACGCGGAACTGCTGGGTGTGCCGTTCCGGCCGCGCTCGTTCGATACGCTGGAAGACGCAGTCGTGCGCGGTCAGTGGGTGGTCGGTCATGCCGACGTCGAGCGGGTCGTGCGTGACGCGCCGGCGGAACTGGAAGTCGCCGTGTCCTCATCGCCGCTCATGCCCGATGCGGCTTTCGTCGGCATGACGCGCGCCGGTGTGAACAAGGGTACCGGTCTGCGGGCGATTGCCGCCGAATACGGCATCGATCTGCGCGACGTCATGTACGTCGGCGATTCCGACAACGATCTGTCCGCGCTCCGGATCGTCGGACATCCCGTCGCGATGGCGAATGCATCGCCCCCGGTGCTGGAAGCGGCATCGAGAGTCGTCGGTCACGTCGACGACGGCGCGCTCGCACAGGCGTTGCAGTTCGCGATCGACGGTTGATCAGGCGGCCATGCCGTCGCCGGAACGCTGCCATGCCGGCGGCACATAGTCCGGATGATGCGTCCGTTCTTCGCGCACGCGCGCATCGACCAGACCGTGCACCCAGGCGGCCGCGCGATCGGGCAGTTTCTCCGCGGCCAGATCCGTTGCCGCTTCCAGGATGATCGATTCGAAATTGCGCGCCTCGTCGCGGCCGTGCTCGCTGACGGCGAGTTCCGAGCGGCAGCGCCAGAAAGCTGCAAGGTTGGCCATCTGCAGCACGACGGCTTCGGCCAGGGAGCGGTTGCGATAGACGATGCCCACCATCTCGTCGAAGGTCAGCTCCGTCTCCGCCGAATCGATCAGCAGCGCCTCGCGGCTGAGCGGCATGAAGGCTTCGCGGGCCACTTCGCGACGCGTCAGTACGCGCGCAATCGCATTGAAGGCAAGCCAGCGGGCCAGAAGTTTCCGAATGACGCGCATCGCGTTCTCTCGATCTGAAGTTCAGGTGGATCAGGCAGATCGCGATAGCGGAAGTTCGAGCGGCAGCGTCAATCTGCGACATCGGCCACGCAGTTCGGGGTAGATCGCCAGGCGCCGTCAGGGAGCGCCTGATGTCGTGCTTGCGCCGTTACGCTGCTTCTGGTGCAGTAGCCCGAAAATCCGGACAGGAATGCCGCATGCAGTTCTGGCAAGGCTTCGCAGTGATCACCGTCGTCCACCTGCTCGCCGCAGCCTCGCCGGGCCCGGACTTCGCCTTCGTGACGCGCCAGTCGCTGGTGCACGGCCGGCGCGCGGGACTCTTCGCGAGCATCGGCATCGCGCTGGGGCTGGCCGTTCACATCGGCTATTCGGCAGCGGGCCTCGCCGCCGTGATCGCACACTCCGCGAAATGGATGCTGGCGATCAAGATCGTCGGCGGCTGCTATCTGATCTATCTCGGCGCGCGAGCGCTGTTCAGCAAGGCGGGGGAGATGTCTGTCGAATCGACGTCGACCGTCGTCGATCGTCCCTGGCGCTTGATCGCAGGCGGCTTTCTCTGCAATGCCTTCAATCCGAAGGCGCCGATCTATTTTCTGGCGCTGTTCACGGTCGTGCTGTCGCCGTCACTGCCCGCAACGTGGCTCGCGATCTATGGCGCGTGGCTGATGATTCTGCAATGGCTGTGGTTTTCGCTGGTCGCCACGGTATTCGCGCATCGTGCGGTGCGCGATCGGCTCATCGCGATGCGTCACTGGATCGATCGGGTGTTCGGCGTGGCGATGATTGCGCTGGGCTTGCGGGTGGTGCTGGCGCGGACTTAGCGACTTCTTCTCTTCCTGTAGGTCAGGCTTCAGCCTGACTTCTTCAGAAGGCCGGCTGAAGCCGGCCCCACAGGGAAGGAGACAGGCAGACGATCACTCGTACCGCAACGCATCGATCGGCGCGAGATTCGCCGCCTTGCTCGCCGGCAGGATGCCGAAGATCACGCCGATCAATCCCGAGAACGCGCACGCGCCGAGCACCGCCCACCAGGGAACTGACGGTGACGGAAAATCCGGAATCGACTGCGCGATGCCGTAGCTGAGTCCGAAGCCCAGCACGATGCCGATGAGGCCGCCGATCACCGCCAGCACCATCGCCTCGATCAGGAACTGCATCAGCACGTACTGGCGGCGCGCGCCGAGCGCCTTGGCGATGCCGATCTCGCGCGTCCGCTCCGTCACCGACACCAGCATGATGTTCATGATGCCGACGCCGCCGACCAGCAGCGAAATGCTGACGATGCCGGCGACCACCAGCGTGATGGTGGTGGAGATCTGCTTGAAGGTCTTCGCGATCATGTCGGAGGCTTCGACCACGAAGTCGTCGGGCTGCTTGTCGCGGATCTGGTGCAGCTGACGCATCAGCATCGCCACCCGCAGCTTGGTGTTCTCCATTTCCTCGAGATCGTTCACCGAGAACGTGATCCACAGGTCCGGCTGCATGACCACGCCGTTCACCACCAGCGCGGTCTGGAACGGCATCAGCAGGTAGTTGTCCTGGCTCATGCCGAACATCTCGCCGCGCGGTTCCAGCACGCCGACGACCTTGAACCATTCGCTGCCGATCTGCACGAACTCGCCGGCGGGGTTCTCCGGCAGCTTCAGATCCCTGCGCATTTTCTCGCCCAGCACGACCACGCGGCGGCGGCTGGCGTCGTCGCTGTCGGTGAGGAAGCGTCCGGAACGCGGAAAGATCTTCTGCACATCCTGGTAGTTCGCCGTCGTGCCGAACATCTGGCCGGTCGCGGTGTTGGCGCCGTAGCGCACCTGCGAGTTCATGCCGCCGCCGGCGAACACGATCGGCGTGATGTTGCTGATGCCGTCGATGCGATGGCGCAGTTCGTCGAGATCCTGCAGACGCAGGCGGTTGTGTTTGCCGCGCAGCTGGTCTTCGAACGGCGTGTACGAGCGCAGCGTGAGTGTGCTGCCGCCGAGGCCCTGCAGCTGGCTGGAAATGGATTCCGACAGGCCCTGCACCAGCGCGATGACGCAGATGACGGAGGCAACGCCGATGACGATGCCGAGCATCGTGAGCGAACTGCGCAGGCCGTGCGCGCGGATGCTGGACAGTGCCGAGCGCACGCATTCCTGGATCGCGTACCAGGACGACTGGAAGCGGCCGGCGTCCTTGTCTTCGTCGGCGATGGCGTTCATCAGGCGTGGACCGGCGTGTGCTGTTCCGTGAGATCGACCGGCCGCGGCGACTGCGTGAAGTCCTCCGCGATCCGGCCGTCGTGCAGCCGCACGACGCGGTGACAATGCGAAGCGATGCCCGGATCGTGCGTGACGATCATGAGCGTAACGCCGTCGCGATGCAGGTCGGCGAGCAGCGCCATGATTTCCTTCGCCGTGCGGCTGTCGAGATTGCCGGTCGGTTCGTCGGCCAGCAGCAGTTCGGGACGGCCCACCAGCGCCCGCGCGATGGCGACGCGTTGCCGCTGGCCGCCGGAGAGTTCGTTGGGTTTGTGATGCGTACGTTCGGCGAGGCCGACGCGTGTCAACGCTTCGCGGGCGCGTTCGCGCCGCACGGCCGGCGAGACGCCGCGATAGATCAGGGGCTGCGCGACGTTGTCGAGCGCGCTGACCCGCGGCATCAGGTAGAAATTCTGGAAGATGAAGCCGATCTTGCGATTGCGCACGCGCGCCAGCTGGTCTTCGTCGAGACCGGCAACTGCTTCGCCGTCGAGCGAATAGGTGCCGGCGGTCGGACTGTCGAGACAGCCGAGAATGTTCATGAGCGTCGACTTGCCGGAACCGGACGCGCCCGTCAGCGCGACGAATTCGTTGCGCTCGACCGTCAGGTCGACATCCGTGAGCGCGGCGAACTCGGTTTCGCCGAGCCGGTAGGTCTTGCCGATGCCCTGCAGATGAATCATCGCTTGGTGGCCGCCTCGGCGGTGCCACCCTCGGCGGCGCTGACGGTCACGTGATCGCCGTCGCGCAGGAATCGCAGCGTCTTCGCCGGGCCCGTCACGAGGGCTTCCTGTTCCTTGAGGCCGCGCGATATCTCGATGTAGGTGTCGTCGGCCACGCCGGTCTCGACCTCGCGCTTCTTCGCCTTGCCGTCCACGATGACGAACACGCTCGCCTTCGCCTTGGCCTGTTTGTCGTCGGCCTCTTCGTAGCGCACCGCCTGCACCGGCACGGCAATGACTTTCTCGGCGTTCTCGCGGCGCGTCGAGATCTCGGCCCGGCAGCTCATGCCGGGATGAAACTGCATGTCCGCCATGGCCGTGAGCCGGATCTTCACCGCGTAGTTCTTGCTCTGGCCGACGTTCTGGCGCGGCGAGATCGCCACCTGTTCGACGCTGCCGGTCCAGGATTTGTCCGGGAAGGCGGCGGGCACGATCTTCGCGTCCTGGCCGACGCCGACGCGCGCGACGTCGGTTTCGTCGACGTTCACTTCGGCGTAGAGGCTGCCGGTGTCCGCCACGGTCATGAGATCGGAGCCGGCGATGCTCATCGCGCTCGGCACCGCGGTTTCGCCGGCCTTGATGAAGATCGCCGTCACCTTGCCGGCGATCGGCGAACGGATCTCGGTCTTGGCCAGCTGTTCGCGCGCTTCCTTCATCTGCGCTTCGGTCTGGCGCAGCATGGCGCGGCTGGTGTCCAGTTCCACCCGGGCGAGGTCGCGCTGCGTGGCGATCTCCTCGTAGGTGTTCTGGTCGATGAGGTTGCGCTCGCGCAGCTGCTCGTAGCGCTTCCATTTCGCTTCCTGCGTGCGCAGGTTCACCTGCTGGCGCTCGATGTTGAGTTCGGACTGTCCGCGCGCCGCGTCGAGCCGCGCGATCGTCGCGAGCGAGGAGGCCGGATCGAGCCGCAGCAGCAGCTGCCCGGCCTTCACCTGATCGCCCTCGCGCACCAGCACTTCGTCGACGCGGCCGATCACTTCCGAGACCAGCTTGCGTTCGCTCTCGTAGACCAGCGTGCCCGACGCCAGGATCGACGGCGCCAGCACGTGCGTCGTCACGTTCTCGGATTCGACCGTCTTGGTGTCATCGCTGCGCCACTGTTTCATCGCGACCGGAACGGCGATGAGTGCAGCGATGACGGCAAAGGGAAGCCACTTCTTGCGCATCGTCTGGTCGCTTCCTTACTTGAATGCCCACAGGGCCCAGCCGCCGTACAGCAGCACGATGGGCGTGAGCGCGAAGAGGCTCGAGAACAGCCATGAACGGCCGGTCCACGTGCGCACGCCGACGACCGTCAGCCACCAGACCCAGGGATGCAGCAGCGTGAGACTCGACAGCAGAACGTAGCCCTTGCCGCCGGCTGGTATGTGGAAGAGCAGTTCATTGAGCGACAGCAGGTTCAGTTCTTCGTTGCTGATCTGATTGCTGCCCGAAGTCAGCAGGAACACGGCCATCGAGAGCGTGCCGATCACGTGCGGCAGCGCAGTCCAGCAGCTCAGCGAAAGCCATTGCAGGAAGGTGTGCCGCACGTTCGTGACATTGCCCGCCAGCAGGTAGTACAGCGTTTCGACGACGCGCGCGACGACCAGGACCACCACGACGCTGATGAGCGAGGACCACATGATGATGCCGGGCGACATCATTTTCATGGCCGCCTCGCGCTGCTGTTCATTCATCCGCGGATTGGCGGACAGCATCCGGTCCACGAGCCAGTCGAAATCCACGATGCGGTAGTACCAGAACATGACGGCGACCGTGCTCAGGACGATCACCAGCAGCGGAAAGAGAAAGCGTGGCTTTTCCTTGAGATTCTCGAAAGCCTTGGCCGGCGCCGTGACGAGTGCGCCCGCCAGTTCCATGTTGTTCATGTGCGATCCCCCTCTTGTTGTGTCGTGCAGCCTAGCATTGCGGTCACCGGACCGGCGGCGGATTCACCGGCGCCAGGCCGCGATTGGCCGTTCCGTATCGGTCGTTGATGTCTGTGGTCAGGTGTGGCGGATGCGTCCCAGCGACCAGGGCGTCAGCACGCTGATGGCGAACAGCAGCAGCGCCGGCAACAGCATCCCCACAGCGTCGGTCGGACGAAACATCTGTGCTGCGGCTGCGCAGGCGACCGACACGAGGATCGCACCGCACGCGGCGCGCAGCGTCAGCAGCCGTTCCGCGAACGAGCGCCAGGTGAGATAGATCGTTCCCGTCACGAGCGCTGCCACGGCGATCCGGGGTGTCGCCCAGAGAATCGCGTTCAGCAGGAGCCATGTGATTCCGTTGGGCCCGACCGACAAGAGCAGGACCAGCACCAGGCCGTAGAGCAGCAGCAGCGCCGCCGCGACGAGCACGCGACGCGGATACCGTGCCCGGAGCGCGGCGAACGTCGCGAGGGAGGCGACCATGGCGGCGACGGCGAAGAGCGCGACGGATATCTGTGCGGCGAATGCCTGTCCCGTCAGGCCCCCGAAGAGTTCTCCGATCCTGCCCCGCATCCGCAGCAGGCCGGGGACGGTGTCCTTGCCCTCCGCCACCACCCAGGTTCCCCATGCACTCAAGAGCGAACTGGACGCCCACACACTTATTCCGACCATGGCCAGCGCGACCAGCACGCAGCCGGACCTCACGAATACCTTGAGGCGGGCCAGCTGCGCAGTGCCGTACGGCTGGGTCGCCTCGAACGTGCTGGCGTACGTTCGTCCCTGCCGCCGGCGAATGCCGAAGGCATTGCCCCCGAGACACAGCAGCATGGCGGGCGCGAAAAACATCACGCCGGAAACGGCCGCATTGCGCATGGGTACGATGGGGATGCTGATCGCGAACAGCAGGAACACCACGATCGCGATCGCCAGGCCGATCGTCAGCACAGGCAGCCCGCTGGACTTCAGTTCGAACCACACCTGCGCCTTCGTCGCTGACGAGGTGGGACAGGGGAACCGGAACAGGGAGATCAGCCAGTCCGGGTAGCCGGTCGATCCGGCCGCCCGCGGCGCGGTCGCGACGCCATCGCCGCGACGCTGCCGAGCCACGCCGACGATGGCGAGGCCGACCGACACGACACCGAGCAGGACCATCAGCACGCTCTCGATGGTCGAGAACTCGATCAGCGGCGGCGATGCCATACGACCATTGAGCAGCAGGAACAATGACAAACCGATGATCGCCTGTGTGGTCCACTGCACGGCTCTGCTTTGCGTCGACCACTGACAGCAGGTATAGGCAAGGCGGGAAGCCACGATCCACAGCGCCGCAGAGAACAAGGGGAGTGGCTGATCGAAGACGGCCCCCACGACAAGGGCGGATACGACGTACAACGCCGCACCGGAAATCGCGTCATACGCCAGGGCAACGCCGACGAACGTGGCCGTCGGAACCGGACGCGTGTACAGCAGATAGAGCGGAAAGCCGGGCTTGTACCCGTCCAGGAAGCGGCCGCCATTGAGCTTCGAAATCGACAGCCAGAACATCCAGTGCACCGCGAGAAGGATCCAGAGCGCAATGCCCGCGCCGTTGTCAGACAGCACCAGTGCGGCTGACGCCCCGACAATCCCCAGGCCCAGCCGCTGGGCGGCCTCGACGCGCGTCAGCCGCCAGTTCTCCCACAGCATTGCAACGACGGGCGAATGCCTGTTCATGCCGCCTCCACCTGCGGGCGGCTGCGGCCGGCGCGCGCCAGGAAAATCTCTTCGAGCGTGGCATCGCGCGATTCGACGATCTCGCCGCCGCGCGCCAGCACCGAGTGACGGAACCGTTCGATCGATCCGTTGTGCACGACGCTCCAGGTGCGGCCGCTGCCTTCCATCACCAGCGCGGTATCGAGCGCGGGCGGTCGGTCGAAGTGCTCGACGAAGCGCACGCGGCTGCGTCGATAGGCGCCGCGCACGTCGTCGAGTACGCCGCTCAGCGTCACGCGGCCCTGGTGCATCAGGGTCACGTGGTCCGACATCCGTTCCACTTCGTCGAGCAGGTGCGAGGAGAAGATCACCGTGCGGCCGTCATCGGCCACGGCGCGAACGATGGCGTCGAGGATGTCGCGACGGACCACCGCGTCGAGGCCGGAGGAAGGCTCGTCCAGGATCAGCAGCTCGGGACGATGGGCCACCGCCGCGATCAGCCCGGCCTGGGCGCGCATGCCCTTCGAAAGCTCCTTGATCTTCCTGGACGGATCGAGCGCGAACGTCTCGAGCAGTTCGCGCGCATACGACGCATCCCAGGTGGGATGAAAGGCCTGCGTGTAGCGCATCAGCTCGTCGATGCGCATCCACTCCGGCAGCTCGCGTTCCTCGGACAGATAGCCGACGCGACCGAGCACGCCGACCGGATCGCGAACCGGGTCGAGACCGAAGACGCGCACCGAGCCGATCGTTGCACGCAGCAGGCCGAGCAGGTGTTTGAGGAGCGTGGTCTTGCCCGCGCCGTTGGAGCCCACCAGCCCATGGACCTGGCCCGCGGTGGCGCGGAACGACACGCCGTCGAGGGCGGTCTTGTCCCCGAACGATCGCGAAAGGTCGTGGACGTCGACGACTGACTGACTCATGGCTATCGCTCCCTTTCTCTTTTGACTGCTGTCGGCTCGGCGCTGGTCTCGTCCATCGCCGCCCTGCGTTCCCGCACCATGCGGAGAATGTCGCTGGTGGTGAAGTTCAGCTGGTGCGCCTCGGCCAGCAGCGCGTCGATGCGTTGCTCGATCAACCGTCGCCGTTCGCGCAGCGCCAGTTGCGGACGGCCCTCCGAGACGAACGTGCCCGCGCCGCGGCGCTTGTGGACGACACCTGCGATTTCCAGCTCGTGATACGCCTTCACGATGGTGTTCGGCGTCACCTTGAGCTGCAGCGCCAGCGTGCGGATGGGCGGCAGTTCTTCGCCCGGCTGCAGCAGCCCGGAGGCCACCAGGTATTTCACCTGGTTGACGATCTGGCGATAGATCGAGACGCCGTCGGTCAGGTTGATGGTGATGTCCACGGGAAGCGGTCGCGGCTCATTGTATGGGTATACTGATACAATTTTCGACGAGCCGTCAAGCCGCTCCGGCGCTGCGCCGCGCGTTGACTCGACCACAAAGGGAACTGCGCAGCCTTACGGCAGCGGCGCCGTCGACTGACGGACCACCAGCGTCGGTGCGATGCTGCGGCTGTCGGCCGGTTCGCCGCGAATGATCGCCAGCAGGCTGTCGACCAGCAGCGTCGCGGCGACTTTCGTGTCCTGGTGTACGGTCGTCAGCGAGGGATTGGCGAAGCGCGCGGTGGGGATGTCGTCGAATCCGGCGACCGCGACATCCTCGGGAATCTTGAGGCCCCGCTCCTGCAGCGCACGCATCGCGCCGATGGCGATCAGGTCGCTCGCGCAGAAGATTCCGTCGAACGACTGTCTGCGATCGAGCAGCGCACAGACCGCGTCATAGCCCGACTGCTCGGTGGTGAACGCATCGGCCTGCAGGTCGTCCTGCGCTTCGATGCCATGATCCTGCAATGCCTGGCGATAGCCGCGGTAGCGTTCGAAGAATTCGGGATAGTGATCCGAGGCGTGGCCGAGAAAGGCGATGCGACGACGGCCGCAGTCGAGCAGATGCTGCGTCACGTCCCGGCCGCCGGCGAAATTGTCGCAACCGATGGAAATGCCCGGCTGTCCCGGCAGCACCGCGCCCCAGCGCACGAAGTGCGTGCCGCGTTCGACGAGTTGTTCGAGTCGCGCCAGGTATTCGAGATAGTCGCCGTAGCCGAGCAGGATGATGCCGTCGGCCTTGTTGCTGTCCTGGTAGTCCGTGTGCCAGTTGTTGGAAAGCTGCTGGAAGGAGATCAGCAGGTCATAGCCCTTCAGCGCACAGGCGCGCGTGAGCGAACCCAGCATCGACAGGAAGAACGGATTGATCAGCGAATCGTCGAGCGTGGGATCCTCGAAGAACAGCAGCGCCAGCGTGCCGCAGTGCTGCGAGCGCAGGTTCGAGGCGTTCTTGTCGACCTTGTAGTTGAGTTCCCGCGCGATCTGCAGGATGCGCTGGCGGGTTTCCTCGTTGACCGTCGGGCTGCCTCGCAACGCACGGGATACCGTGGGCTGCGAAACGCCCGCCAGGTATGCAATGTCGTGCGATGTTGCCTTGCCCTTCACCCGATCCCCCTTGAGCGCGGCCGGCTTCGCAGGAGCCGTTCGGCGCGGCGCCATCGTACCGCAGCGCCGCGCATGACGTGCTGACTCGTACCATAAGCCCTCACTCGACGCGGCCGGAAAAGGACTAGGCTTCCGGCGAGATGAGTGCGCATCGGCTCGACAATCCGCTGTGGCAGTCGCTGACGTCGCGGCATGCCCGTCTGGCAATCGTCAACGGCCAGGCCGCCCGCTATCCGGCGGACGTGGCGCCGTTCGCGGCGGTGGCGAATGCTGGCGCAGACGCCGGTCGGTGCCTCGGGGACATCGTCGAGCCCGGCGAATCGGTGTTCCTGGTGGGCGTTGCGCCGCCGCTCGATTCGGGCTGGCAGGTGCAGCTGCAGAGCTCGATTGCGCAGATGGTCTGCCACGACCGGATCGAGCCGAAGCCGGGCCCGCAACTGCGGGTGCTGACCGACGCTGACCGCAACGACATGCTCGACCTGACCGCCCGCGTATTTCCCGGTTACTTCCGGCTTCGCACCAACGAGATGGGCCGGTACTTCGGCATCTATGCCGGCACGACGCTGGCCGCCATGGCGGGCGAACGCATGTGCCTGGACGGCCATGTCGAGATCAGTGCGGTGTGCACGCATCCGGATTTCACGAGCCGCGGCTTCGCGGCGCGACTGGTTGCCGAACTCTGCAACGACATCCTGTCGCAGCGCCTCACGCCTTTCCTGCACGTGAGCCGGGAAAACGCGCGGGCCCGCGCGCTGTACGCGAAGCTCGGCTTCGTCGATCGCGCCAGCGTCGGGTTGTGGTCGGTGCGCAGGGAGTAAAGCGAAGAGAATGGCCGCAAAAAGGCGCAAAGATCACAAGGGAGGAATATGACAGGAGAGCTATTCGAGTCTGTTCTGACCTTGTGATCCTTGCGCCTTTTTGCGGCCATTCTCCTATCTCGCGGTCGCTTCGCCATCCCGCTGAACCCCGCGCTCGGCCTCCTCCATGCGCAGTGAGCGGGTGAGTGACTCGCAGCCCGCGTTCCATTCGCTGATCCATCGCGGCAGCGGCGGGGAAGTCATCGAGACGCCGAGTCCGGCCATCAGCTGGCCCGGCGTGACGGCGCCGTTCGGACCCTTGAACAGGCCGCGGATGCCGACGACGCCGACGGCGCGGCCGTTGCGGATGAAGCGGTGTTCGAGAAAGCCCCAGCGTTCGTCCCAGCCGAGCATGCGCGTGTGAATCTCGAAGGCCTGCCAGGCATTCACTTCGCGGCGGAATTTCGCGATCGCGTCGCCGACCACGGGCACGGCGCCGTGCTGGCGTGCGAGCTTGAACAGGCCGGTGCGCATGAACCAGTCGAACCGGCCCAGGTCGGCCAGCGTCAGGTAACGGCCGTTGTTGACGTGCAGGTTGGGATCGAGATCGTTCGGCCAGGCGCGCAGACGCACGCAGCTCGTGTCCAGCAACGGCATGCGCTGTGCGCCGATCAGTCCGGCGCCGACCTTCATCAGTCTGAACCACGGGAACATTTCATCGACTCCGGAATGCGTTCGTTCCTGTAGCGGAGTAGATCAGATCTGCGAGGCGACTTCGCGAACGAGTTCGCGCAGCCACAGGTTCGCCGGATCCTTGTCCTGGACGCGGTGCCATTGCAGCACGTCGGTCAGGGGCGGAATCTCGACGGGCGGCGGCAGCACGCGCAGCGGCAGCAGCGACGCATAGTGCCGGGCCAGGCGCTCGCGCATCAGTGCGATGCGTCGCGTGCCGACGATGAACTGCGGCACGGCATTGAAGTCTGCGGCGATCACTTCGACGCGCCGCGCGAAACCGAAGCGCGACAGGAACCATTCGTCGACCGCCGGCAGCCGCGTGCGCCCCGGGCGGACGACGACGTGGCCCAGCCCCAGGTATTCCTCGAAGGAGATCGTCGCGCCGATGTCGTCGCGTTCCTGCGCGACCACGCAGACGCAGCGCTCGCCCGGCAGTTCCAGCGACGGGTGATCCGCGAGCGCGTGTTCGCGCGGCAGTACGATGAAGTCGATGTCGCCGCGGTCGAGCGATTCGGCGGCGGCCTCATCCGGCGCGAGGAAGGCGAAGGTGATCGCCGGCGCGCGTTCCGCTGCGCGGCGCACGACTTCGCCGAAGACGATCGACGCCACGTCGTCGGACACCATCAGCGTGAAGCGGCGCCCGGAGGTCTGCGGGTCGAAGGACGATCGCGGCTCGATGGTGGACTGGATCTGCAGCAGCAGTTCGCGCACGGAGGTGCGCAGCGAATCTCCGAGCGCGGTCGGCACCATGCGGCGTCCGACCTGTGCGAGCAGTTCGTCGTGAAAATGCTCGCGCAATCGCGCCAGTGCGCCGCTCATGGCGGACTGACTCAGGTGCAATCGTTCGGCTGCGCGCGTAATGCTCTGTTCCGTCAGCAGGGCATCGAGCGCAACCAGCAGATTCAGATCGAGATGGTGAAAGCGCATCGGTATTCCGCAGCCTTGCGGTACTTGGGCCGATCATAGCAAAGGGACTATTCTCGCCGGCATGCCCGACAGCCTCGTCCTCGGCCCAGCGAAAATCGGCGATGCGCCCGCCATCGCGAACATGTCGCGGCTGCTCATCGAACCGGGACTGCCCTGGCGCTGGACGCCGCGTCGCGTCGCGGCCCACATGAAGGAACGCGAGAATCTGGTCGTCGTCGCCCGCGACGGCCGCTCGCTCGTCGGCTTCGCGATGGCGCAGTTCGGTACGGACGCCGTGCATCTCACCCTCATTGGCGTGGCCGCCGATCGCCGTCGCAGCGGCATCGGCCGCCAGCTGCTCGCCTGGGTCGAAGACAGCGCGATGGTCGCCGGCATCTTTCGCATGAATCTCGAAGTACGCGCCGGCAACCGCGAAGCCCGCAGTTTCTACTCGCGTCTCGGCTACAAGGAAAACGGCCGCGTCACCGGCTACTACAGCGGTATCGAAGATGCGATCCGCCTGACGCGCGACCTGCGGGTCACTGCCAGTTCGTAGAGCCGGATTTCACACAGAGAGGCACAGAGATCACAGAGGTCAAAGAAGAGAAGAAGAATTTTCCACGGGGGACACGGGGAGCACGGGGACGAGAGAAGAAAATTTTCTGTTCCAAACGATTTCCTATCCCCGTGCTCCCCGTGTCCCCATTTCTTCCCCCGTGGAAATATCCTCTTCTTCTCTTCCGATCTCTGTGCTCTCTGTGTGAAATCTCCTGCTGATTCTCAGAGTCTCACCGGATCGAGAATCGACTGATACACCACGTTGAGGAACCGCTCGCGGAAGTCGGTCTGGTTCGGCATGAGCTGGATCATGAGCACGATCGTCAGGTGCGCCTGCGGATCGACTCGATACAGCGAGCCGTAGGCGCCGCCCCAGCCGAAGTTGCCGGGCGCCGCGAGATCCGCGGCGCCGAAAGTTTCGACCGTGTCGAAGGCCAGGCCGAAGCCCTGGCCCGGCGTGCGATACAGGGCGCCGATCTGATTCGTGCGCATCAACGCCACGCTGCGCGGCGAGAGGAGGCGCGTGCCGTCGAGTGCGCCGTCGTTGCGGATCATTTCCAGGAAGCGGCCGTAGTCGTTGGCCGTGGAGACGAGTCCGGCGCCGCCCGCGAAGCTGCGTCGCGGACCGTCGACATAGTGGCCCTGGCCCTTCGATCCTTCAGGGGCGCGCACGATGAATCCGTCGGCGCCCGATCCATAGAGCGTGGCGAGTCGTCCGGCCTGCTCGCGCGGCACGAAGAAGAACGTGTCCTTCATGCCCAGCGGATCGGTGATGCGCGTGCGGATGAATCGATCGAGCGGCATGCCGGCAGCACGTTCGACGACGCAGCCGAGTACATCCGTGTTGTAGCCGTAGACCCAGGCTTCGCCGGGCTGCGAGACGAAGGGCAGGGTGCCGAGGCGGGCCATGGTGTCGCAGATGGGTTCGTCCTTGTCGGCGGTGTACCAGCCGTTGCCTGCGGCGGGGCCGAGTCCTTTCGCTTCGTACTGTGCGGCGATCGTGGGCTCGCGACCGTAGGAAATGCCCGCGGTGTGGGTCATGAGGTCGCGGATCGTGATCGGGCGTTTGGCCGGGACGATGCTGACCTTGCCCTGCTCGTCCTGCACGGCGACGGTGGTCTGGGTGAATTCGGGAATGTAGCGACCGACCGGATCGGCGAGCGCCAGCCGGCCTTCTTCCATCAGGATCAGCGCGGCGGTGCTGGTGATCGCCTTCGACTGCGAGGCGATGCGGAACAGCGTGTCGTTCGCCATCGGCTGACGCGATTCCCGGTCGCGCCAGCCCGCGGCGCGGTCGTAGACGGGCTGGCCGTCCTGCAGGATCCGTACGACGGCGCCGGCGATCCGGTTCTCGTCGACGTACTGCTGCAGCAGGCCATCGAGTCGGCGCAGGCGTTCCTGCGAAATTCCGGAGGCAGCCGTCGTTGCGGATCGCGTCGACTCGGCGCGCGGCGCCGCTGCAGAACAGGCCGAGAGAAACAGGATCAGGCCGGCGAAGGCGGCGAAACGAAGCGGACGCATCGGGATCCCCCAGAGTTGGATATGCGCGAAGGCCCGCATGATACAGGCCGCGATGGGCCCTGCCAATGCCGCCGATATTCCGATTTATACAATCCGCCGGGTGCCGTATCGTCCAGGCTGCGCTTTTCCAGCGTGAAGCTGCGGCGAGACAGAACAATGAAAAAGCTCCTGTGGGGATTGCTCATCGTGGTCGTGCTGGCCGCCGTTGCCGCCTACCACTATCGGGACGTGATCGTCCTGATGCGTGAATTCAGCGCGCTGCAGCCGCAGCATGCTTTCGATCAGGAAGCGCCGGCGGATGCACCGGACTATTCGCTACCGGCGAACTGGGCCGCATTGCCGGATCGCGCCGATGACGCCGACGTGGTTCCCGATGCGAGCATCGAAGATCGTCAGGCCACCGCGGCGGTCGACGTGTTCTTCGTGCATCCGACGACCTACTACAGCCCGGCGCACTGGAATCAGCCCCTGGGCGACGTCGCCGCGGACCGGTTCACCGATCTGTTCGTGCTGCGCAATCAGGCGTCGGCCTTCAACGGCTGCTGCCGCGTCTATGCGCCGCGCTATCGGCAGGCCACCGTCTACTCGTTCGTCGATCGCGGCAGCGACGGCCAGGCGGCACTGGCGCTCGCTTACGACGATGTGGAGCGCGCGTTCGACTACTTCATCGAGCACTACAACCAGCAGCGCCCGTTCATCGTCGCCGGACACAGCCAGGGTGCGACGCATCTGCGGCGCCTGCTGGAGCGTCGCATCACCGGCACGGAACTCGTGCAGCGACTGGTCGCGGCGTATCCGGTCGGATTCACGATCGATGCGGAGGAATACCGCAAGGCCGTGCCCGACATTCCCGTCTGCGCGAGCCCGACGCAGACGGCGTGCGTTGCAACCTGGAACAGCGTCGGACCCGACGTCCGTCCATTCGAGGACACGAGCGGCGATCTGTGCGTGAATCCGCTGTCGTGGAGCACGGATGGAGAGCGGGCGGATTTCGCGCTGAACCTCGGCGGCGTGACGTTCAATCGCCGCTTCGGTACCCGTGTCGAGTCGCTGCAGGAAGGGCCGGCATTCCAGCCGCGGATCGAAGCCGGCGTCGCCGATGCACAGTGCCGCGACGGGCTGCTGTGGGTGAGCGGGATCCGCTCGGAGAATTTCGCGTCACGCCCGATGGGGCGCGGCAACTACCACATCTACGATTTCAGCCTGTTCTATATGAATGTGCGTCAGAACGCCGCAGCGCGCGCTGCGCAGTTCGTTGCGGACCGGGCGGCATCGCAATGACAGGGAAGCCCGGCCTTTCTTCCTGTGGGTCAGGCTTCAGCCTGACTCCGAAAAGAGGCCGGCTAAAGCCGGCCCCACAGGCAGAGTCCGTGTCACACGACACCCCAAGCCCTCCCAACAAGGCATCCGACAAATGACTGCCGATCTCGCTGGCCGCAAACCGCTGGCCTTCATTTTCGTGACGCGACTGATCGATGCCATCGGCTTCGGCATCGTCATGCCGGTGCTGCCGCAGCTGCTGCTGAGCATGGGCGCGCCGGACATCGCTGCGGCGACGCGCATCGGCGGCTATCTGCTCGTGACGTATGCAGTGCTGCAGTTTTTCTGCGGGCCGATCGTCGGCAATCTCAGCGACCGCTTCGGCCGCCGGCCCGTCATTCTGGTTTCGCTGTTCGCCTACGGCGTCGACTACGCGCTGATGGGGTTCGCACCGTCGATCTTCTGGCTGTTCATCGGCCGCATGATCGCGGGCATCGCCGGCGCGGTGTACGTGCCCGCGAGCGCCTTCGTCGCCGACGTCACGCCGCCCGAAAAACGCGCGCACGCTTTCGGTCTCGTGAGTTCGGCCTTCGGGCTCGGTTTCATCCTCGGGCCCGGCATCGGCGGACTGCTCGGCGAACTGGGGCCGCGTGCACCGTTCTTCGCGGCCGCGGCACTCGCCGGCGCCAATTTCCTGTTCGGCGTATTCGTGCTGCCGGAATCGCTGCCGCGCGAACGGCGCCGCGCGTTCGACTGGCGTCGCGCCAATCCGCTCGGTGTCGCCGCGCTGTTGAAACATCATCCGGCCGTGCTGGTGTACGCGCTGGCGATGACGGCCTATTTCCTGGGCAACAACGTCTATCCGAGCACCTGGGCTTTCTTCATGACGGCGAAGTTCGACTGGTCGCCCGGCATGATCGGCCTGTCGCTGATGGCCACGGGCGTGACGATGGCGGTCGTGCAGGCGACGCTGACCGGACGCATGACGGCCCTGCTCGGCGGCGAACGCGCTGCGCTGCTCGGATTGTCGCTCGCCGCCGCGTCCGCTCTGGGTTATGCGCTGGTGCCCGCGGCGTGGATGGTGTTCGTCGTCATTCTCTTCGGCGCGCTGCAGGCGATCACGTATCCCTCGCTGAACGCGCTCATGTCGCGACAGATTCCCGCGGACGCGCAGGGCGAACTGCAGGGCGGCCTGGCCTCGCTCACGAGCATCGCGAACGTCGCCGGGCCGTTGCTCATGACCCAGACGCTCGGGTACTTCACGTCCGTGAACGCGCCGGCGCATTTCCCGGGTGCGGCGTTCGTGCTGGCGGCGGCGATCAATACGGTGGGGGCGGTGTTGATCTTTTCGCAGATGCGCAGAGGGAGGGAGGAGCTTTAGCCGGCCTCTGACTGTAGGTCAGGCTTTAGCCTGACATCTTCCAGAGGCCGGCTAAAGCCGGCCCCACAGGAAGAAAAAATCAGCCGCGAATCAGAACTGCTGCGTGAAGCCGATGAAGCCCTGCCGGCCGAGCGTGTCGTACGTCGGGTAGGCGTTCGGGCCGCCGGTGCCGGAGATGTTGGTCGAGATCAGCGGCGGATCCTTGTCGAGGATGTTGTTGATGCCGACGCGCAGCGTCGAACCCGTGCCGAAGCGCCACAGCGCCGAGAGGTCGAAGTAGCTGACCGACGGCATGTGGGCATTGAACTCATCGAAGCCGCCATCGGGGTTGAGGTCCGGATCGGACTGGTTGGCGTCGAGGCTGGTGCCTTCGATGAAGCGCCAGTTGAGCGACACGTCCAGATCCCATGGCGTCTGCCAGCTCACGCGCAGGTTGTGACGCCACCGGGGCGTGATGGTCTGGCAGATCGTGCCGAACAGGCCGACGCAGTCGTAGCTCTGATCGTTTTCCGGCAGCGGCGTGTTCACCGCTTCCATGATGTACGCGCCGTTCAGCGCGAAGGCGAGTCCGCCGAACGAATCGCCGATCGGCAGCGTGTAGCTGATCTGCGTGTCGATGCCCTTCAGCGTGGCTTCGCCGATGTTCACGCCCGTCTGCAGGATGTAACCGCCCGTGGCGACGCTGGCGCCGGTGAGGGCGCCCGCTGGCGTGCGGACGATCTGGCTGCAGAACGTGGGATCGCCGGTGTTGAGGCATTGTTCGAACAGGAAGGTGCCGGAGATCGCGCCGACGGCATCGGTGAGTTCGATGCTGTAGTAGTCGACGCTCGCGACCAGGCCGAGACTCGACGGTGCCCACGTGAGACCCACCGAGTAGGTGTCGGCCTGTTCGGGCTCGAGATCGGGATTGCCGCCCGTCACCTGGCCGCACTGGTTCGACACGCACTGCGGGATCGTGTTGGTCGTGCCGCCGTTGCCGTACTGCGCCGCCGTCACGCCGGTACGAATGCAGTCTTCCAGCGAGCGGGTGGCGGGCGAGCCGTCGAGCTGGCGTGCGCACGGATCGACGCCGAGGAAGCTCTGCTGGCCATAGTTCTGCGGATTGAACAGCTCGATGATGTTCGGCGCGCGGATGGCGTGCTGATACGAACCGCGGAATCGCAGGTCGCGGATCGGCGCGTACTGCAGCTCCAGCTTGTAGGTGTCGGTCGTGCCCGCGGTCGAATAATCGGAGTAGCGGTAGCCGCCGTCGAAGATCAGGTCGTAGATGCCCGGGCGATCCTGGATCAGCGGCACGCGGATTTCCGTGAACGCTTCCCGCACGTCGTAGCCGTCGTCGATTGAGACCGAGGCGCCGGAGAAGCCGGCGAGATTGCCCGAGAGTTCCGCGGCATCCGGCTTGAAGTACAGATCCTCGGAACGGTACTCGACGCCCACGTTGACGCCGACGCCGGTATTCGCCGTCGGCAGCTGGATGCCGTAGGCGCCGAGATCGCCGGTGACGTCCGCATGCGCGATCTTCTGCGTCACCGTGCCATAGGCCGTGCCGTCGGTGTACAGATAGGCGAGCTGGTCGGGCGTCACGCCGCCGTCGCGGAAGATGTTGAACGGCACGCAGCCCGCATTGCCGCTGATGCACTCCGGTGCGTCGGCGGTGCCGGTCACCTGCAGCGCGTCGGCGATCGAAGCGAAGTTGAGGTAGTTGGTGTTCGAGTTGTAAAGCGAGGTGTAGTAGTACTGGCCGTAGGCATCGTAGTGCCACGCGTCGCCCAGGTCGCCGCGCGTGCCGAGAACGACGCGATAGTTGTCGTGCTCGAAGTCGGCGATGCGACCGCCGCCTTCGATGTTGCGGCGGCCGATGTTGACGTCCGCGTTCGCCGAGCCGGGATTCGCCGTATCCGCGGCAATCTGCGCCGGCGTGCACAGGATCGAACGCTGCTGTGCGCTCAGCAGCGGGTTGCTGCAGTTGATCGAATAGAAGCCGGAAGGGTGGTAGGGATTGGAGCCTTCGAACAGGCCCGAGGGCGCGATTTCGACGCGCGTGCGGTCGTTCATGAAGTTGAACTCCACGTACGGCTCGAAATAGTCGTTCAGGGACACGTGCGCCATGAAGCCGCCCATGTAGCGCTCGTTGTCGCGATACATGTTGACGTACGGATTCGAGTTGAACTCCGCCGGCGGCGTGGTGTTCTGTCCGACGGCCCAGGGCACGAACTGATCGCCGACGACGGCGTATTGCGTGCCGGCGAGCGTGAAGCGGTTCGAGTTCGCCGAGCCGGCGCAGCGCGGCGTACCGGCCGAAGTCAGGCTGAGCTGGCAGCCGGCGAAGTCGATGTCCGCACCGGTGATCGGCTCGGCCGTGCGATACGACAGGTAGCCCGTCACGTTGCCGCGGCCATCGGCGATGTTGGAGCCGGCAGCGATCGAGACGGTGAAGGTCTCGCCATCCGTCGTACTGCCTTCCCTGAGCCGGATGCCGGCCTGGTCCGCCAGGTTCTGCATGAAGCCGTTGTCGTTGTCGCGCTGGTAGATGCCGTACTGCGCATCCAGCGACAGGCCTTCGAAGTCCTTCTTCATGATGAAGTTGACGACGCCGGCGATGGCATCGGAGCCATACACCGCGGAGGCGCCGCCGGTCACCACGTCGACGCGTTCGACCAGCGCCATCGGAATCTGGTCGAGATTGGCCGAGGGATTCGGATTGCCGGTGTTGGCGTCGGCGCTGCCGAGCCGCTTGCCATCGACCAGCACCAGCGTGCGCTGCGGGCCGATGCCGCGCAGGTTCACGGTGGTCATGCCGCCGGGCGTGCTGAGGGAATTCGAGGTGTTGGAAAAGTCCACCTGCGAGTTCTGGATCACCTGCGGCAGCTGGTTCAGCACCTCGCTGACATCGGTCTTGCCGAGCTGCTGCATTTCCTTCGAGGTCACGACCTGCACCGGACTCGTGCTGGTGAGGTTCGGCGCGGCGATGCGCGAACCGGTCACGACCACTTCCTGAATGTTCTCTGTCTGCGCGAATGCCGGGGGTGCGGCTGCGCCGGCCAGCATCGCGCAGATGCCGGCGCGCCGCAGTAGATTGCTTATCGACATGTCGTTTCTCCTGCGTTTTGGTTGTGTGCGCAGGAGCCCGGGACGATTCGCGCTCCTGCACGTCAGGCGAACAGGGCGCGCTGCATGCGCCATGCGGCCGACTGGCGTGGCGCGGAACGTACAGCGGCTATCGCGCGGCGATGGCGCAAGGGTTGCTCATTCAACAGGAGGAGAAAATTTCCGCGACGGCTGCGACAGGAGACGTTCCCGATGAATCGCAGATTGCGAAATGTCGTGCGTGTGCCACGCTGAATCGTGTTCGCCGCAACGGCGGTGGCTTGTATACCTTCGTTGCGACGAATTGGCGCAACACGAATGGACAAACCGAGGCGGCGATGGGGTGGGAGGGCCAAGGTGGGGGCCTGCGCGGCCCCGTTCCGGGAGCGAATCGCCGCACCTATATACTGTCGGCCCCGACGACCGACGGCGACCCTCACCGCATGAAGATCTATTCCTGGAACGTCAATGGCATTCGCGCCGTCCTCAAGAAGGGCACTTTTCAGACCTTCCTGCAGGCGCATCAGCCCGACATCCTGTGTCTGCAGGAGACCAAGGCCGAGCGCGGCCAGATCGAGATCGATCTGCCGGGCTACCACGAGTACTGGAATTCGGCGGTCAAGAAGGGCTACTCCGGCACGGCGATCTTCGCGAAGCAGGAGCCGCTGTCGGTGGTCAACGGCTTTCCGAAGGAATTCGCGAAGCGTTTCAGGTTCGCGGACGAACTGCAGCGCGACAGTGCCGAAGAAGGTCGCGTCATCACCGCGGAGTTCGACAGGTTCTTCGTCGTGACCGTGTACACGCCGAACGCGAAGGACGATCTCAGTCGCCTGCCGCTGCGTCACAAACACTGGGATCCGGCCTTCCTTGCGTACTGCCAGCAGCTCGAAAAGAAAAAGCCGGTGGTCTTCTGCGGCGACCTCAATGTCGCGCACACCGAACTCGATCTCGCCAATCCCAAACCGAATCGCGGCAAGAAAGGCTTTACGCTCGAGGAGCGCGAAGGCTTCCAGAATTTCGTCGATGCCGGCTTCGTCGATACGTTCCGGCTGTTCACGCAGGGCAACGGTCACTACACCTGGTGGAGCGTCTTCTCCGGCGCGCGCGCCCGCAACGTGGGATGGAGAATCGACTACGTGCTGGTGTCGGCGGCGCTGCGCAAGTCGGTGAAGGCCGCGGAGATCCATGCCGACGTGATGGGCAGCGATCATTGCCCGGTGAGCATCACGCTGGGCAGGCTCTGAGCACGCGTTCTACGGCCGATGCGGAATGACATCGGTCTGTGAACTGGATCTCGTTCCGCAGTCGGCGGTGTTGAGCGTATTGCGCACCGCGGCGGAGCCGGTGCCGGGGCGCGTGCCGATACTGGCGGCATGTCCACCGGTACCACCAGATCCGCGTCCGAACTCCTGACGACGCAGCAGTTCGAGCTCGCGCGCTTCGACGACTATTCCCGGCAGGGACAGTTGCTGGCGATCGCCGTGCACGGCCTGTTTGCCGTCTTCGGCCTGCTGATGGGCGCGCCGCAGCTCACGTTGCTGCAACTCGTGAGCATCGCGGTTTACGCGGTGAGTTTCGCCATCGCCAGGCGGCGCATGCTCTGGCTGCAGACCAGCCTGGTCTATCTCGATCTGCTGGTGCATTCGACCCTGGCGGGATGGATCGTCGGTGTGGAGGCGGGCTTCCAGTACTACTCCTGGATCCTGCTGCCGCTGGTGTTTACCAACGTGCATCGCACCCTGCGGTCGAAAGTGATCACGGCGGCGCTGCTGTCGGTCGTGTTCGTCGTCATCGACCTGTGGCTGCGGCATGCGCAGCCGCTGGTCGCGATCGAGCCGGCCGCACTGGCCGCGCTGCGCTACTTCAATATCGGCTGCTATCTGCTGGCGCTCGGCATGGCCTCCTACGCGCATGGCAAGACGGCGCGCGAACTGCAGGAGCGGCTGCGTTCGGCGGCTGGCACCGATTCGCTGACCGCTCTCATGAACCGTCGTCGCATGTCGGAACGACTGGTCGAGGAGGTGGCGCGCGCACGGCGCAAGGGCGATGCGCTCTCGCTCATGCTGCTGGACATCGATCGGTTCAAGACCATCAACGACGAGCACGGCCATGCGCAGGGCGATCGCGTCATCGCGCATGTCGCGGACGTCCTGCGCACGGGCGTGCGTCAGGTGGACATGGTTTCGCGCTGGGGCGGCGAAGAATTCCTGATCCTGCTGCCCGATACCGACGTCCAGGCCGCCGCCGAACTCGCCGAGCGCATCCGGCGTCAGGTCACGCTGAAGGTTCATCGCGTGGAAGGCGTGGAGTCGCGGGTCACCATCACCGCGGGCATCGCGACGCTGCGACCGCGGGAATCGATCGAGGCCACGATTCACCGCGCCGACGTGGCGTTGTACGAAGGCAAGCGCGCGGGACGTGATCGCGTCGTCGTTAGTGAAGGTGATCTGGATGTAGAACTGCGGGTAGCGGCACAGGGATAGCCGTTGGGTCCGCTTCTGTAGGTCAGGCTTCAGCCTGACTTCCGAAAAGAGGCCGGCTTCAGCCCAATGGCACTGCATTAAGGGCCAGATGATCGAGATGAGGTCGAATCGAGCGTCCCTTCCTCCGCGCAGCGGGGAGGAGGCGCGCGAAGCGAGCCGGAGATCCCCCAGCGAGGGGAGAAGGACAGGATGGGGGCGTCGAACCAAGCCGCGCAGTTTGCGTTGATGCCCCACCCTAACCCTCCCCCGCTACGCGGAGGAGGGGATCAGACCAGAGGCGATCAACGCAGAAAAATCCTCAATGCAGTGCCATTGGGCTAAAGCCGGCCCCACAGCAAGAAAGTCATCTCAACCTGTCGATCAGCGCCATCGCCGCCGCCGGGGCGCGTTCCTTCGCGCCGTTGATGAAATAGATGAACACATCGCGCGGCTTGCCCTTCGCCGCGCTGGAAATTTTTTCGACGCGCGGCAGATCATCCGGTTCGTCGCCGCGCGCCCAGAGGCAGGCGCGCTGTGCCCAGCGATCGATCTCGGCAGGTGGATAGCCCGTGACTTCGGTGGTCACGCTGCGTCGCAATCGGGCGTAGATGAAGTCACCCGTCGCATCCGCGAAGCCCGGATAGGTTTCATCGTCCTCGAGCACGACGCTCACGTTGCGGGCACGCGCAATCGAGAGGAATTCCTCGCAGGCGAAACTTGCATGTCGCACTTCGAGCGCGTGACGCAGCTGCAATGACCCGACGTCAGGCGGCAGCAGTTCGAGAAACGCGCGCAGATCGTCTGCATCGAAGACATGTTTCGGTTCGAGCTGCCAGAGAATCGGCCCCAGCTTGCGGCCGAGTTCGGTCACGCCGCTGTCGAGAAAGCGCTGCACGTGCGGTCCGGCGTCGGCCAGCGCCTTGCGCTGCGCGATGAAGCGCGGCGCCTTCACCGAGAACATGAATTCATCGGGCGTTGCATCGCGCCATCGGGCGAACACTTCCGCTTTCTGCAGTCGATAGAAGGTGCTGTTGATCTCGATCGCAGTGACCTTGCGGCTCGCGTAGTCGAGTTCGTCTTTCTTGCCGATTTGCGGCGGATAGAACGTCTCGCGCCACGGTTCGTAATTCCAGCCGCCGATGCCGACACGGATGCGTCCGGTGTTGCTCATGCTCGCGGATTTCCTCTGCAGTACTTTTTCCGACGCATCGAGTCGTCGCCGCGCCGCGTATGTAAAAGCCGGGGTTACGTGTGCAGCGATCGCGGCACAGAGTAACTGCTCTGCTGCATCGGCGCAGACAGATCCGCGCATCCGCGGCACCGCAGCGTCGCGGATGCCCTGACCGGAGGGAGCATCATGTCGTTACGGAATGGCTGGCGGGCAGGAGCCATCGCCGCCGCGTCGTGTCTCGTCGTGTCCGTTCATGCTGGCGCACAACAGACGGAATCGGATTCCCTGTTCGGCGTCGAAGAAATCATCGTCACCGGCACGGCCGTGTCGGAGCGAACCAAGTTCGATTCGAGCGTCGCCATTTCCACCTTCGACGCCGATGCCATCGCGCAGCAGGCGCCCGCGAGTTCGGCCGATCTCATTTCATCGGTGCCCGGATTCTGGGTCGAGTCCACCTCGGGCACCACGCAGGGCAACGTGTTCGCACGCGGCATCATCCAGGACGGCGGCTATCGCTATGTCGCGCTGATGGAAGACGGCATTCCGATCTATCCGGTGTTCGAGCTGTCCTTCTACAACCCCGATCAGTTCGTGCGTGTCGATGAAACCATCGACCGGGTCGAAGCCCTGCGCGGCGGCACGGCGCCGATCTTCACGCCCGGCGCCATCGGCGGCACGATCAATTTCGTCACGCGCTCGCCCGGCGAAGTGGCGGAGGGTCTCGTCAAGGTCGGCATCAGCGACTATGGAATGTATCGCGGCGATTTTTCATACGCGACGCCGCTGGGCAACGACTGGGGTGTGGCGCTCGGCGGCTACTACCGCAGCTCCGACGGCATTCGCGATCCCGGCTACACCGCGGATGAGGGCGGCCAGATCCGCGCCAAGCTGCTGCGGCGTTTCGAGACCGGCGAACTGGAGTTCTTCGCCAAGTACATCAACGATCGTTCGCTGTTTGCGGTGCCGATTCCATTGCAGGGCAATCCGTCCGATCCCGATGCCATCAACGGCCAGGATGCCGGAACCTATTCGCTGCACAGCGCCGATCTGGCGCGTGCCGGCCTGCCGGTCTCCGCAGAGGAAGTCGGCCTGCGCGGGTCGAGCCTCGAAAACGGCATTCATCCGGATCTCGCCACCGGCGGCTTCCGCTTCAAGTGGCAGATGAATGACACCGTGACCTTCACCAATCTGGCGCGCTACACCGACGGCAGCGTGCGCTTCGACGGCATTTTTCCCGGCGATGCGCCCGTCAGCGGCGTGGAGTTCGCGGCCGATGCGGGCGTCGCGCCGAACTACAGCTATCTCGACGGCAGCGGCAGCTACGATGCCGCGCAGTTCGTGCAGAACCACGGCCACTGGGTCGTGAACAAGGAATACGAGGCGTTCCAGGACGACATCCGTGTCACGTTCGAACTCGGCGCGAACAACCTGACGCTCGGGGCCTACTACGCCGACTACTCGATGGCCGATCGCTGGAGTCTCGGCAACCTGATGCTGATGGACGTGCGCAGCCGGCCGCGACGATTGTCATTGCCTGGCGTGACCGATCCCGAGGGCTTCACGCAATACTCGACCTTCAATCTGTTTGCCGACTACGACGCGACGGAATGGTCGCTGTACCTGTCGGACGAATGGCAGGCCACCGACAGGCTGCGCATCGACGTCGGCGTGCGTTACGACAGCGAGGACATCGATACCTCGATCAGCAACGCGACGACGGTCGATCTCGATGGCAACCCGACAACGACCTACGACATCGCCTCGCAGGCCGGCACCGGCCGCACCCGCGACAGTCACGACTTCGATGCAACCGGCTGGTCGATCGGCTTCAACTACGAGTTCACGGACGATCAGGCGATCTTCGGCCACTACACGGAGGCCGCGAAGCTCCCGCACTTCGACGACGTGCGCAACGGCGTGCTGGAAGAAGACAACGTGGAGAACGTCGAGCTCGGCTACAAGGTGTCGCTGCGCTCGCTGGCCATGTTCGCGACGCTGTTCCAGACCGAGTTCGACAACGTGCCGTTCCAGGACATCCTGGCGAATGGCCAGACCGTCGTGCGTCGCGCCAAGACCAAGACGCGCGGCATCGAACTGGAGGGCGAATGGATGCCGGTGGAGTCGCTGGACATCCGCTTCAACGTCACCTGGCAGCAGCCGGAGTACGAGGATTTTTCGGGTTCCGTCATCGACAACACCGGCAATACGATCCGCCGCATTCCGGAAGTCATGGGTCGGCTCACGCCGACCTGGCATTTCATGGACGATCGCGGGCGCGCGTACCTGACCTGGACGTATGTGGGCAAGCGCTATGCGAACGACGAGAACACCATCGTGCTGCCGTCCTACAACAAGCTGGATGCCGGCGTGATGTTCGACATCACCGAGCAGTTCAGCGTGCAGGTGGCCGGCGACAATCTCACCGACGAGGTCGGTCTCACCGAAGGCAACCCGCGTACGGACGTGGGTGCGGGCGGCATCGGTGTCGTCTACATGGCGCGACCGCTGTTCGGCCGCTCGTTCATGGGGTCGGCGACGTTCAAGTTCTGAGCCGTCGCATGGAATGCTCGCGAATGTGGCCGCGGGGCAACGCGAACGCGCTGCGCGATCGACAGGCAAGGTGTCCATTGCACGTCGGACGGACACTCGATGGTCAGCGGAGCGGACAGCGATTTGCCGCGTCGGAAAAACAAAAGTGTCCGAATGTGTCCGTTACGTTTCAGGTGGTTGCAAGTCTTTCGGCAGTGTGCGATATCGCCGGCGGTGAGGACTGTGTCGAAGCGGGAGCGGCATATGCGTAAGGTAGCGGCACTGGTGTTGATGCTCGGACTGGCAGGCTGGACTCTGGCGGATCGTGAAATCGTGGCGACGGTGGCGAATCGTCTCGATCTGGGTGCCACGCAGTGCAGCCAGATGACGCGCGCCGAGCCGCTCTGTCCTCTCTGCTGAAGCGAGCGTTGTTCGTCATTCCAGCCCCGGCCACGGAGGGGGCTTTCTCCTGACTGTTGCCGGAGCTGTCGTGAAACTCTATTTCAATCCCAGAAGCCGCGCCGTCATCACCCGGTGGATGCTCGACGAGTGCGGCGCCGAATACGAACTCGTTCTCATCGATCTCGAAAAGAAGCAGCAGAAGTCGCCGGAGTTTCTCGCCGTCAATCCGGCCGGCAAGTTGCCGGCGCTCGTCGATGGGACGACGAAGGTGTTCGAGAACGCGGCCATCGGTCTCTATCTCGGCGACAGGTTTCCGCAGGCGAAGCTCGCCCCCGCGATCGGCTCGCCGGATCGCGGACGTTATCTGTCGCTGATGGTGTATTCGACCTCGCAGCTCGAACCGGCGATGGGCGATGCACTGTTGAAGATGGAAACGCCGTCGTCGCGCGGCTGGACGAATTTCGACACCGCGAAGGACGTACTGGAACGCGAACTCGGCGAGGGGCCGTATCTGTTCGGCGAGCAGTTCACGATGGCCGACATCATGAACGGTTCGATGTTCCTGTGGGCGCGGCTGTGGGGAACGCGAACCGAACGGCCGGCGCTGGAGGCGTGGCTGGATCGCCTGGCGGCGCGGCCGCAGGCGATGAAGTTCTGAAGTCGTCTGCTGCCTCTTCTCCTCCTGTGGGGCCGGCTTCAGCCGGCCTTCTAGGGAGTCAGGCTAAAGCCTGACCTACAAGCCTGACCTACAAGCCTGACCTACAGCCGGACCGCCGGATCGATGGCGATCTGTGCTACAACCGCACGCCTCTCCACCACCGATGAAATTCCATGTGGCTCGACGGCGACCGGCAGGAAGGTGATGGCGAGCGCGGCGGATTCGGTCAAGCGCGTCACGCTGGAACTCGGCGGCAACGACGCGGCCATCGTGCTCGACGATGCCGACATCGCCGAGGTGGCGCCGAAGATTTTTCAGGCGGCGATGTACAACACCGGCCAGGTCTGCATCGCGGTGAAACGCCGGCCCTCTTCTGTAGGTCAGGCTTCAGCCTGCCTCTGAAAGAGGCCGGCTGAAGCCGGCCCCACAGCAGGATTGCGGATCCGTTCCCACACGCGCTCATGGAAGAAATACCCGACCGAGTTGCACAGCGGCTCGATCAGCGCGACCGCGCCGCCGACCATCACGCTGCCGGTCATCAGGTAGACGACCGTGAAGGCGATGCTGATGTGCATGGTGGTGAATGTCAGTGTCTTGATCATGGCTTTACCCTCGACATCAAATGATAATGATTCTCATTTGAAAATCAACCATTCCATAAGCCTTTGAATCTGAAAGCCTGTGCAAGCATGAACTGCGGGGCCATCGCCATTTCATCCATCGCGCTGCTCGCCGCCGCCGTACACGCGGCCGACGTCGTGCCGCCGCCTTCGGCGCAGGTGACCGTCGTCGCCGAACGGCCCGGTCCGCGACTGTGGCGGGTGTCGAGCGAACACGGCACGTTGTGGATCCTCGGGACGCAGACGCCTCTGCCGCAGCACATGAAGTGGCGCTCGGCCGAAGTCGAAGCGGCCATCGCGGCTTCGGACGAAGTGCTGGGGGCCTACTCGGTATCGCTGCGCACCACGGGCCTGCAGCCGATCGAGCCGCAGTCGCTGCGGCGTGCATTGCCGAAGAAGGTCTATCGACGCTGGATAGCGATGCGCGACCGATACATCGATCCGCGCCTGGATACCGAGCAGCTGCTGCCCGCTGCGGCGGCGCTGTTCCTGCAGGCGGGCGCATACGAGCACGCGGGGCTGACATCGACTGACGATGTCTGGCGCTCGATCCACGGACTCGCGCGTCTGTACGGCGTGCCGGTGCGACGGCAGCAGTTCGAAGTCGAGCGCGAATCGCACGAGAAGATCAGTCAGCGCGAATCGCGCGAAGCCGGAGTGCGTTTTCTGGTGCAGACCATGGATCGCCTCGAAGCCGATCTGGCGATGTCGAGCCGACGGGCGAATGCCTGGGCCGATGGCGATCTGGCAACGCTCATGCAGCTGGCGCCGAGCGATGAGTCCTATGCTGCCGCGTTCGCGCGCAGCTGGCCCTTTCTCTCGGACGAGGAAGTGGCGCGCATCATCCGCAACGAAGACACCCGCCTGGCCGCCAACTTCGAGCGTGCCCTGAATCGCAACCGCACGACGTTCGCGGCGTTGCCGATCTACCTGCTGACCAAGCGCGGCGGCGCGCTGTCGATTCTGGCGGCGGCCGGGTATCGGGTCGAGCGGCCGGAGGATCGAGAGGGGTAGAATCGCAGCCCATGAGAACCCTCGTCGTCTGTCTGCTCGCGCTCGGCCTGTGGCTCAACTGGGACCGCATCGACCGTTTCTTCGACGGCGAACCGGCAGTCACCGGCAGCGGCGATGTCATCCTGTATGCGACGTCCTGGTGCGGCTACTGTCGCAAGACCCGGGAGCTGTTCGATGAGCAGGGCGTGGCGTACGTCGAGTACGACATCGAGAAATCGGACGAAGGCCGCGCCCGCTACGATGAACTCGGCGGCAATGGCGTTCCGGTGATCGACGTGCGCGGCACGATCATCCACGGCTACGACGAAGACGGGATTCTCGCCGCGCTGCATTGAGTCCGTGCTGCACGCTGCGTTCCGCCTGCCCGACAGGGAACGCGCCGCGTCCCGGCGGCATTTCGCATCATGAGATTTCGCAACGTCGTTTCCGTCGTCAGCAGCGCCGCCGTCCTCGCGGTCCTGTGCTTCTTTCTCTGGGCCTGGTTCGGTCCGCAGCCGGCCTGTGCCGATCCCGCCTGCGCGCGACAGCGCTTCGCCCTGGATCTGGAGCTGGACCGCTTCGAGCGCGTCGAACCCATGGAATTGCAGGTAGCCACGCCCGATGGCGAGGTGTCGGTCGCCTCGGTGATCGGGTCGGGTGGCATCGACGTGCGCGTGCGTCCGCAGGCGCGCGATCTGCCGCTGGCGGCCAATGAAAAACTGGATCGCGCCGACCTCTATGCCTACGCGCAGGAGTGGCGCACGCGCACGCCGCAAGCCGGTGCCGACGCGCATCTGTATGCGATGCTGGCGCCCGCGATCGTGTCGGACAGCGGCGAAGCATTGTTCGGCCTCATGTTCGATGCGGCGGATCGAACGGGTTTCGCCGTGGCGCCCGCGGAGATCATGCGACGGTTCAGCGAACACGAGCCCGACGCCGTGTCGCTGCTGCAGCTGCGCACCTTCATCCATGAAATGCTGCACGCTCTGAATCGCCGGCACGGCCAGGCCGTGCAGATGCCGGACGAGCGGCTGACCATCGAGGCACCGACGCGCTGCATCTCCGACCACACCAATCGCCAGCACTGGACCCTGCGCGAGCAGCCGTTGATGTCGCTCAGTCCATCGACGATCGAGTTCTTCCAGAGCGCTCCGGCATCGCGTGTGCTGCCCGGCCCCGGCAATTCACCGTTTCTGGTCGGTTCGCCGTCGACCTGCGGCGATGTGCGCGCCGCCATCGTGGTGCCGCCGCAGACGCCGCGATGGCGTCTGGCGATGCTTCGTTTCCGCGGACTGCTGGGCTTTCCGCAGGCGCAGGCTGCGGAGACCGACGAGGAAGCGGAAGCGGCAGATGAAATTGCGCCGCCCGATGTCAGCGTCACGCTGCAGGCCATGACGGCGCCGTATCCGCTCGGGTATCCGGTCGCGATCCGCGTCATCGCCATCAATCGCGGCGAGCGGACGCTGCCGCTCGTCGGGCGACTGACGCCGGGCTATGGCCTGCTGACGATCGAAGTGCGCCGCGCCGACGGCGGCGACTGGAACACGATCGAACCGATCGCCTGGTTCGATCCGATCGACGATGCGCAGGCGATGCTGGCGCCCGGCGAACGAACGGAACAGACCGTGCCGATCTTCTTCGACAAGGACGCCTGGACGTTCCCGGTCGCCGGCGAGTACGAAGTGCGTGCGCGATTGAATCTCGGCGAGGACGTTGCCGCCGT
This sequence comes from uncultured Steroidobacter sp., assembly GCA_937864115.1. Taxonomy (GTDB): domain Bacteria; phylum Pseudomonadota; class Gammaproteobacteria; order Steroidobacterales; family Steroidobacteraceae; genus Steroidobacter. Next base: position 53,915 of record CALMII010000012.1, read on the forward strand.
CGTCGCCGAGCCGGTGATCGTGCGCGTGACGGCGCCGGACACCGACATCGACGTCGAGGCGCTGCGTCTCATCAGCGATGCCGAGGGGCATCTGCGCAACGACATCGGACGACTGCTGCTGATGCAGGGGCGCGTGCCCGATCTCCAGGGCGACGACGTGATCGGAAAACTCACCGAGCACTACGCCGAGACGGCGCTCGGCGTGGCGGTGCAGCTCACGCAGGCTTCCCGACTGCTGCGCCGGCCGATCGATCCGAAGACAGGCCAGCGGCCGCGACCCGATCTGGCGGCGGCTCGCGAACTGCTGGCCGACAGCTGTTCCGACAGCGGCGTCGCGGCGCTGCGCGGCCAGCTGCTCGATTTTCACGAGGACACCACCGGAGCGCAGGCGGCGCCGGCGATGGAAGAGCCGACCGAAGCGGCCTGGGACGGTGCGGTGCCCAGGGGCAGCCCCGCGGTCGCGACGTATTCCGATCCCGCGCTGCGTGCGGCGGCGAGGATCTTCCGTTTCTGCGCCGGTGATACCGAACTGCACGGCCGTGCCGCCGGCGAGGCGACCCAGTTCGCGCGCCGCCTGCGGCAACTGCAACCGGAGCGCGTCGTGGTCGTCGGTCATTCCGATCGCGCCGGCACCTGCCGTTCCAATGACGTCATGGCCATGCGTCGTGCCGAATCGCTGCGGGACGTGCTGGTGCGCGCCGGTTTCGAGCGCCGGCAGATCGAGATCGTGAGTCTCGGCAAGCGTCGGCCCGAGGATTTCTCTTCATCGGCCCAGGCCGATGCGCTCAACCGCCGGGTCGAGATCCTCGTGCCGACCGCACTGGCGGACGAACTGGACGAGGCGATGCCGGCGAACGATCGCCTGCCGGATTGCCCCGCCGGGAATCCGCTCGACCTTCCGGACAAGGCATCTCCTTAAAGCCGGAAATTCGTGATCTGTCGCACGACCCGCGCCCGCCGGCGCAGGCAATCTCGGTCGCGTCGATCGTTCCCGCGCGAATCCTTCCATGCCCATCGAACTGCCATCCCTGATCGCTTTCTGCGGCGGCGCCGTGCTCGCCATGATCCTGTCCGGAAAACTGACCGTCCGCGGACTGCTCACGGCGCAGCAGATCGTCCGGGAAGGGCGGGTGGCCGAAGGGCGCATCGTCCGTGTGTGGCGGCCGCCGGTGGCCGGCGCCTTCCCGCGCATCTATTTCGAATACCAGCCGGAAGGAGCGGCGGCGCTGGTGCGCTGCTGTCACACCGACCGCCGCGTCCTCGACGGCGACATGCCTTCGCTGCCCGCGGTCGGAACGCAGGTCACGGTCCGCTATTTGCCGAAAAATCCACGTCGCGCCGTCATCGCGAAACTGGTTTCACGCTTTACGCATTGACGGGTCAACCGACCCGCACCCAAGCTGCCCCGGTCACTTTTTCCGGTGATCGACTCCATCCATAAAACAGGAGAAGCGGCTCATGGGCATCATCGTCTGGTTGATCGTCGGCGGCGTGGTGGGCTGGCTCGCCAGCATCATCATGCGCACCGACGCGCAGCAGGGCATCCTGCTGAACGTCATCGTGGGGATCGTCGGCGCGCTGCTGGCCGGCTTCATCATTTCGCCCATGCTGGGCATCGGCACCATCAACAAAGGCGTCAGCGTCGGCACGTTCCTGGTGTCGCTCGGCGGCGCGATCATCCTGCTCGCCATCGTCAATCTCTTCCGCAGAGGTTCGGTGCGTTGAGCTGCCGGGGAGGGCGGGCGTGTGCCTGCCCTCCGTTCCAAGACCTGTCTGTGTGGCCGGTTCAGTCGATGTCCTGAAACCTGCTCGGCAGCGCTTCGCCGTTGCGTGTCATGCCGCCGGCCACTGAAAGCACAGTTCATAACCGTCCGGATCGCGGACGTACAGCTGTTTCATGCCGTAGGACGCGACCTGTGGTTCCTTCACGTCTACCGCGTGAGCGCGCAGATGGCGATAAGCCGCGTCAACGTCGGGACAGCCAAAGTACAGGACCGTGTCGCTGTGCGCCTTGGTCCGGGCCGACTCCGGCTGGCCTGGACGATGCTCTTGCTCATAAGCGGTATTGAGCATCACTTCCGCATCGTTGAGTCGCAACAGGCCCCAGTCGAACCGATCTCCGTCACGCTGCGAGGTCTGGACAATCTCGAAGCCAAGCACATCGCGGTAGAAGCGGAGCGATGTCGGCATGTCGAAGACCTGAAGCAGCGGGCAGACTCCTCGAACCTCGATGCTCATGCGTTTTTCTCCTCTGCGGCAGCACGCCGGTGCTTCAAGCGCGCGTTGGGCTGAACGTGCTACCTGCAAGCATTGGTGGGGCGATAAGTGGCTTTTTCATTGCATACCGCCGAAATGCAACGCCGTGTACTTGGACACACTGCTCTTCAGTGACCTGGAAGCCACGGTGCTCAAAGAAGGGACGCGCGACAAGACTCGCTTCTGTGGAGAGCGCCGACGTGCCGTCACGAAGCAGCTTTTCCTCAACCTCGCCGCACAATGCCGAGGCAATCCCACGACGCGAATACACGGAGGACGTATAGAGCAGATCTATGTGTCCGTTCTGCTCATACGAGATGAAGCCTGCGATTTTCCCATCTACTTCAGCGACCAGCGTTTTCAGATGAGCCAGCCGCCGCGTCCAGCTGTTCAGATCGGGTGGGCAAGGTGCCCATGCGGCGCGCTGACTTGCATCGTAGTGGCTGCCAGCGAGACGGTGGACCGAATCCGTGAACAACAGTGCCACGGCTTCGACATCCGATTCACGGTAAGGCCTGATCATCGCGTCCTCTCGCGCCCGGCGCATTGCTCACGCGAGCGCGTTTCGCGCGCCGCGTGCAGCAATTCACTGGGCCGGTTCCTGAACGAGCTGAAGACCATTGCCTGACGGATCTTTGAATGTTGCAAGCCAGCCGCCCCAGTACTGCTGTTCCGGAGCACCGCTGAATTTCACGCCGACAGCGCAAAGTTGGCGATGCGTGGATTGAATGTCCTCCACCGGAAACGAGAGCCCGGTGAAGCGACCTACCAGTTCCTGGCCTTCCTTGTCTTCGTTACCAACCGCCTCGACGATGAGTTTTGCGGCGCCGGTGTCAAACATGCAGAAGCCATGCTCTTCGTCCGCAGCTTCGACCGTCAGGCCCAGGCATTGGGAGTAGAACGCCTTTGCCTCGGCAAAGTCCCGAACGAACACGCGAGCAGCTCCAAGATTCATACGAACGACCTCTGCTTCTCTGATTAGGGCTTAGCCCACTCAAAACGCCGCTCTCCGGATGCCACGATGCCGCAGTCCTGCCATCCTCGCGCGCGATAGAACGCCTCTGCTCGGGTATTCAGATTGGTAGACAGCCAGATTGGTTGCTGCGCATGCTGCTCCAGCCATGCCACCAACACACCGTGTAGAGCCGAGCCGTAACCGCGCCCCTCGTATGACGGATCCACGAAGAGCGCCCAAACGTTACCGGTGCTCAGGCCGAAGGCAAAACCGACGACTCTTGAGTCTGACTCAACCACCCAGCCGCAGCCATTGGCCAAAGCCTTTTCATAGTGGACTGGTGTAATGAGATCAGGTGAGGGCAGCGTGTTCTCGCGCACGGACAGGCGAATGCGGTGCATCGCCGGAATGTCCTCTACGGTCGCTTCTCGAATTTGCATTCCGGGTCCTGACGCCCACGCTGTGCCGCGAGCGTGTTGTTGGACGCTACATTGCGTTGCTAGCTGACCGTTGGTTCGCCGAAAGCGAGCCGGTTGCCGTCTGGGTCGACGACCTCGAAATCCCGCATTCCATACGGCCGATCTTCCGGTTTGCTTACGCCGAGATCTCTTCCCTTCAATTCTGAAAAGTATGCATCGACGCCGCTGAGCTGAACGTACGCCATCGCCGTTCCGTGTCGCCCCTCGGGCGCCGAAATCAAATCGAGGCTAATGGAATCGCGGCATACGTTTCCGTGCGTGACCGGATTGCCCCATTTCCATCCCACCTGAAACCCAAGTTGGTCCACGTAGAATGCCAGGGCCTTTTCTACATTCGCGACCGGCAGACGAGGTGTCACCGCCTCGAACTGGGGTTTGATATCGCTGGTGTTCATGGCAATCAACCTCCTTACTCTCTATCTCCCAACTTATACATCGACCGCGGCGACCTGCGGCCTGTCTCAAGGTAATTGCGCGATGTTGGTCGGTCAACGATGCTATCCGAATATTGACGAGGGAAGGCAATGCGCAATCGCGGCTGGTTTCCAACTGCCTATGGTCTTTGCGTCCTGGCGCTGTGTTCTTGCGCGCGCCAGCAGGAGCCGCCCCGCCCGGACAAGGAATTGCTGGCGTTTTCGAATGCCGGTCAGCAAGGCGGATTCTATCTATATCGCCGAGGACCAATGGGATCTGACTACATCACTCTTGAGATCGGTAGCGGCGGCGAAAGGGCGACGGTATCGTCGATATCGACGTGTGCCTTCGTCGCCGTGCGCCTTGTCGGTGGGCAGCTCGAAGCGAACTTCTACAACTCGTCCTATTTCATTCCCGGCAGCATCGACAGGCTGGCAAGCCTGGCAGCAGTCACTCCGGATATGAGTATTCGGAGCACGGTCAAGGTTCCGACAGCGGAGGAGATTGCCCAGTTGCGCCAGAACGGTTTCACTGTGCTTGACTGCAAGTCGGCGGCGAATCTGGACCGTACTCTTGCGGATTCGTGACGATTTCGCCGCCAGATAAGGCGAAGCGCATCGGTGTAGTCACCAGACGCCCTGTCAGATTCGCAATCGAAGTAATGCGCCCACCGCGATATCCCAAACCATCAGCACTCGTTCCGTCATCGCCTAACGTCGCCCATCAGTCCGTGCGTCTTCGCACGTCGGCTGCATGGGCTTGCTCGGCTCTGAGATTGATTGCGAACCGCGGAAAAGCAAAAGAGCGGAACCAGCCAGCAGGCCGCCGAGAAATCCGAAGCTGTGTCCTGCTTTGACTTTCTGTGCGACATAAACGTCCAGCGCAACCTGGATCGCAATGATTGCAAGGACGAGCAGCTTGGGACTACGGGCGGTCTCAATCAGGAGCGCCGCTCCACAAAGCGCCATCAATGCTTGCGATGCGCCAGAGCTGACGAGATCCGGGTAGGAAACGACGCTTGCAATCTGGCCGATGGAGCCGCCGCAAAAATACACTGCTGCAACGCTCCACCATCCGTACCGCTTCTCGATGAAGGAGCCGATGACTACTACGCATCCGGCATTGAACAGCATGTGCAGGAAATGCACATGCAAGAACTGGGATGTGACGATTCGCCACCATTGTCCATTGGAGAGCAACTCTCCATCCGCGGCCCCCACGGTCATCAACAATTTCGATTTCTGGGCCGCTAGAAGGTGCTGGTCGAGCAGCAGCGCAACGACGCACCACACGAGAATGATCGCGACCGCGAGAATCGTCGCGAACGGCGCGATGGGTGACGAGTACGTGTTCTTCATGCGCTTCCTGCGAGCTGGTCTCAAGATAGTTGCGAGGTGCTGGTCAGCCATGCGCCCTTCCGGCTGATGCTCGAAGAGCACACGGAGGGACTACTTCTTCCGGTACTTCTCGAACCACGCCAATATCGCGCTGGCCTTCGCGGCGGACTGCGAGGGTCTTGCCGTCAGCCCGCCGTGCGAGGCGCCGGGCACTTTCACCAGCGCGGTCGGTACGCCCTTGAGCTGCAGTGCGGCGTAGTACTGCTCCGAGTCGCTGACGGGCGTACGGAAATCCTGATCGCCGACGACGACCAGCGTGGGCGTCGTCACTGAACCGACGAGCGACAGCGGCGAGCGCTCCCAGTAGCTCTCGGGTTCTTCCCACGGCAGCCTGGCGAACCAGTACTTCGGCATGTAAGTGGTGATGTCGGTCGTCAGCACCGTGCTGGCCCAGTTGATGACGGGCTTCTGTGTCGCCGCGGCCGTGAAGCGGTTGGTCTTGCCGACGATCCAGGCCGTGAGTACGCCGCCGCCGGAACCGCCGGTGACGAACAGGTTGTTCGCATCGACATAGCCTTCGGCGATGGCCGCGTCGACGGCACTCATCAGGTCGTCGTAGTCCTGGCTCGGATACGCGTGCTGGATGAGGTTGGCGAATTCCTCGCCGTAGGAAGTCGAGCCGCGCGGGTTGGTGTAGAGCACGACGTAACCGGCGCTTGCGTAGAGTTGGTAGTCGGTCGAGAACAGCGGCGCGTACGCGGCATAGGGTCCGCCGTGGATTTCGAGGATCAGCGGATATTTCTTGGTGCGATCGAAGTCGGGCGGCGTCACGAGCCAGGCGCCGATGGGTCGTTGATCGACGCTCGACTTCACTGCCAGCGGCTTCACGTCGCCGAGTGTCTTGGCGCCGAGGAAGGCGTCGTTCAGATGCGTCAGCTGGCGCACGCGACCGCGACTTTCGATGAACACATCTGACGGACGCTGTGCGGTGCCGCCCGTGAACGCGACGGCGCCGTTGTTCGCGACACTGAACGCGCCGCCGGTGTACGGGCGATCGAGGCCGGCGCCGCTCAGGTTGTCGGCCAGCGGCTCGATGCGGCCGTTCGACGTCAGTCGTGCGAGTCGCGTGCGGCCTTCGTCGTCGTACTGAATCACGAGGCTGCGGCTGTCGCCGCTCCAGGCGAGCGCGTCGATGCTGCGGTCGAGTCCGTCGCTCAGCGACTGCGGCGCACCGCCGTCGACGGCCATGGTGTAGGCGCGCGCATTGCTGTAGCCCATCAGCTTGTCGTCGAAGCCCAGGTAGGCGAGCTTCGAGCCGTCCGGCGATATGCTCGGTGCGGCATCGGGGCCGACGCGGTTGGTGACGGCCTGAATGCGCGCGTCGGCAACGGTGATGCGATAGAGCTCGGTGTTGACCGGTTCGCGCTGCCAGTTGTCGTTGCGATTGCCGGAGCAGTAGAGATGCGCGTCATCGCGCGACCAGGCCAGCGGGCCATTTTCGTTGAATGCGCCGAAGGTGAGCTGGCGCGGCGTGCCGCCGTCCGCGGGCACGACGTACACATGTGTATACCCGGGCTTCAGATAGCCAGCGCCGTCCGCGCGATACGTGATGTCGGTGATCACCTGCAGCGGTGCGGCCCACTGCGCGCCTTCGGGCTTCGGCGGCGCTTCGCCCAGGTCCGGTTTGTCGTCGGGGGCGAACATCGTGAAGGCGATCGCATTGCCGTTGTTCGACCAGGCGAGGTCGCCCGGGGCATCGACGAGTTCGGCGAGGCGGGCCGACTGACCCGTTTCCATCCAGCGTACGAACAGCTGCGGCCGACCCTCGTCCGAGGTCGAGACATACGCGAGGCGCTTGCCGTCGCGCGACCAGCGCGGCGACGAGTGCGAACCGCCGCCTGCGACCACGGGGACCTGCGTGCCGCTGTCGACGTCGATCAGCCAGATCGACTGGCGTGCGCGATCGGTCATCACGTCGTAGGAAATGCGCGTGTACGCGACGAAGCGGCCGTCGGGCCGGATCTGCGGATCGGCAGCGACCTGCAGTCCGAACAGGTCGCGGCCCTCGAATCTGCGCGAGGGGGCCTCGGCCGGTGCGGCGGTGGCGAGGGATGAGAAGAGCACAAGGACGAGTGCAGCCGGAGTGAAGCGCATGGGACCTCGAAGCGGCAGATGAGGGAGCCGGCGCATTCTCCATCGACGCTCAGGGAATGCGAAAGCGCGGCGCGCGGCTGTATGCAAGATGGGTTTTCTTCCCTCCTCCGCGATGGCGGGGGAGGGTCAGGGAGGGGGTCTTCGGAGTGCGCACGATGCCGTGAGCGCCGGTGCCGAGGGGCTTTGCTGGAACGCCGTAATACATCCATGTAGGCTCCGGCGCGCGCATCCATGCGCGCGACGGTCCAGCAAAGCCCCTCGGCACCGACACTCACTGCGGCGGTGGGTCCGGTGATGGATGAAGAAAAAGAGAAGAGGCCGGCTGAAGCCCAATGGTGTTGCATTAAGCGCCAAATGATTGAGATGAGGTCGAATTGAGCGTCCCTTCCTCCGCGCAGCGGGGGAAGGACAGGATGGGGGTGTCAAACCGGGCAGCGCAGTTTGCGTTGAGGCCCCCACCCTAACCCTCCCCCGCTACGCGGAGGAGGGGATCAGACGAGAGGCGATCAACGCAGAAAAATCCTTAATGCAGTGCCATTGGGCTGAAGCCGGCCCCACAGGAAGAGCAGGAAGAGGGAGCGCGAGTCCTTGTTTACCAGAACCGCCAGTACAGGAACGTCAGGATGGCGATCACGATCAGCGCGGCGATGTTGAAGCCGCGGCTCGTCGAATAGTCGATGTCCTTGAGTTCGACGCGCAGCGCGGCCGTGCGCTTCGGCTGCAGCAGCGACAGCACGATGGCGATGGCGAAGCACAGCAGGAACACGTAGCCGACCCGGTTCATGAACGGCACTTCGGGCAGCGCGAGCTTGAATGCCAATGACAATGCTGCCGAGGCGATGGCGGCGACGAGCGCGGCGGCGGCCGTGGTGCGTTCCCAGAACATGCCGAGCAGGAAGATCACGCAGATGCCGGGCGTGAAGAATCCGGTGAACTCCTGGATGTACTGGAAGGCCTGGTCGAAGCTGCCGAGCAGCGGGCGGGCAGAGAAGATCGCCACGATCAGTCCGATCACGGCGGCGATGCGGCCGATGCGCACCAGGTCGCGCTGCGAAGTCTGCGGGCGCACCGAGCGGTACAGATCCATCGTGAAGATGGTCGCGATCGAATTGATCTTCGAGCCGAGCGAGGCGATCACCGCGGCGACGAGCGCGGCGAACACCAGGCCGAGAATGCCGGTCGGCAACAGCGCCATGAGATGCGGATAGGCTTCGTCCGGGCGCGCCAGGTTCGGTGCGAGCACGAGCGCGGCGATGCCTGGCAGCACGATGATCAGTGGCATCAGCAGCTTCAGGAAGGCGGCGAGCACGATGCCTTTCTGCGCCTCGCGCACGCTCTTGGCAGCGAGCGCGCGCTGGATGATGTATTGATTGAAGCCCCAGTAGGACACGTTCATCACCCACAGGCCGCCGAGCAGCACCGACAGGCCGGGCAGGTCCTTGTAGTTCGGATTGTCGGCCGACAGGATCATGTCGAACTTCTCGGGGAACTGCGTGAGCAGCAGGTTGAAGCCGGCGAAGACACCTGCACCATCCGAAATCCTGTCGAGCGCGATGTAGCTGATCAGCAGGCCGCCGAGGACCAGCAGCGTCACCTGGATCACGTCCGTGAGCGCGACGGCCTTGAGTCCGCCGTAGAGTGCATAGGCGCCGGCGAAGATGCCTATCGCGATCAGCGCCGTCTGGATCTCGACGCCCGTCACCGTGTGCACGGCCGTGGCGCCGAGCCACAGGATCGATGTCAGGTTGACGAACACGTACACGCCCAGCCAGAACACGGCCATGACGTTGCGCACGGCGGGGCTGTAACGTTTCTCCAGGAACTCGGGCATCGTGTAGATGCCGTTCTTGAGGAAGATGGGCAGGAAGTACTTGCCGACGATGATCAGCGTCAGCGCCGCCATCCATTCATAGGAGGCGATGCCGAGGCCGATGACGTAGCCGGAGCCCGACATGCCGATGATCTGTTCGGCGGAGATGTTGGCGGCGATCAGCGAAGTGCCGATGGCCCACCAGGGCAGGGCGCGGCTCGCGAGGAAGTAATCCTGCGCATTCTTCTCGTGCTGGCCTTTCTCGCGCGAAACCCATTGCGCGAGGATGAAGATGCCCACGGCATAGATCGCCACGATGGCGATATCGAGAGTAGACAGCGTCACGATGATCCCCCAACGGTTGTCGTGAGCGGATCACCATGACCCGCTCCTGTTGTCGTTCAGTGCGGGCCGGCTGCAGCGCGATACGCTGCGACGACACGTTGCGCGCGCTCTGCGATCTCTTCGCGCGTGTATGCAGGCTTGAACAGTTCCGAGCCGAAGCCGAAGCCCGCGGCGCCGGCCTTCAGCCATTCGGCAATGTCGTCGGCGCCGACGCCGCCGACCGGCATCACGCCGACGTTCGACGGCAGCACATCCTTCAATGCCTTCAGATGGCGACTGCCGTAGGTCGCGGCGGGAAACAGCTTGAGGCGCGTGGCGCCGGCGCCGATCGCTGCGAAGGCTTCCGTCGCCGTGGCGACGCCGGGCAGTGCCGTCATGCCGAGACGCAATGCCGCGGCGATGACCTGCGGATCGCAATTGGGCGAGACGATCAGCCGGCCGCCGGCATCGAAGGTCCTCTGTACGTCGTCGATGCTCAGCACCGTGCCGGCACCGCACAGGCATGTGTCGCCGAAGCGGTTGCTCAGCGCGCGAATGCTGTCGAAAGGCTGCGGCGAATTGAGCGGCACCTCGATGGCGCGCAGCCCTGCGGAAAAAAGCGTCTCGCCGACCTCGATGGCGCGCGTGGGTGCGAGGCCGCGCAGGATGGCGACCAGCGGCAGGGAATTCAGCAGATCAGTCGGCATGGACGCCACCGGTGGAAAAGCGGATCGAGTGCAACAGTGTCAGCCCGCCGAGCGAAGCCTGCGAGCCGTCGACGATGGCGGTGTTCATGCGCAGCGCCTGCAGCGCCCGTCGATACCGTTCCGCAAGGCTCGAATTGGCGATGATCGTCACCGGACTGTCCCCGGTCGCGACGTCCGTGAACAGGCGCAACGCGCCGAGCACGTCGTGCGCGATGAGCAGTCCCGACAGAAAATCGGGCGCCTGCTCGCGCGCGAGATCGCCGGTCACCTGCCGGCTGCGACATTCGAACAGCAGGTGCACCAGGGCCGCCTGCGGATGGCTCAAGGCGCGTTGCACGCCGGCATCGAAAGCCGCTTCGTCGAAGCCCGCGGGGCGATCGCCGGCGCGCACCAGCACGCTGTGCTGATCGATGACCGCGAACAGTTCGCCGGTGACGGCGGTCAGGAACTCCTCGACGGAGCTGTCGCGCAGCACGACCCACTTGGCATGCGTGCCCGGCAGGCACAGAAGATGACGACCGCGAGCCAGTGACGGGTTCTGATGCAGTGCGCCGAGAATCTGGGTTTCTTCGCCGCGCATCACGTCGGGTGCGCCGTACCGGTTGCGGCACGACAGTCCCGGCGCAATGAAGACGGACCGTTCTGCAATGCTTGCCATGGCGCCGGCGATTCGCGCCGGCGGGGCAGGGCAGGGGACATACGGCACGTTCATCCAGCCGATGGTCGAGCCGACCATGCCGCACAGGATGACGGGCAGCGGTCCATGTTCCTGCCGCCAGGAGGACGTGAGTTCAGTCAGCACGGAGTCGAATCGCCCCGGCACCTGCGCCACGCCGGGGCCATCGGCCGCGGCCCGGACGGTCGAGTCATCGTCGACCAGGAACAGACGCAGATTCGTCGTTCCCCAGTCCCCGGCAATGAAGGCGGCCTTGGTCATGCGGCCGCTATGATAAATATGATAATTGGCGGAAGCCAGCCCGCCGGCGGCGGACAGGGCGGAACCGGGGCCTGCCGATCCCGCGGCCCCGGTTCGCGACGTCAGAGCCTCATCTCATCATCACCGCGACGACCAGCAGCACCAGCGTCAATGCCTGGAACCCCACGCGGGTCCACATCAGCGGCGTGCTGAATTCCTTGTCGGCGCTGCCGCCGCCGGACATGGCGAGCAGCCCGATGAACATGGTGGCCACCGTCGCGCCGATGGCCAGAACGATCACGATTGTCAGCAAGTCCATGGTTCAAACCCCCTGAGCCTTGTTGTGTCGTCGCCGGGACTATACCAACAGCAGCGACGAGGTCGAGGCTGGATTTGCCGCGGGCGTTGATTCATCAAAGGTAGTCCCTCCGGTCCGCGTGGCATCATTCCCGTTCAATGCCAAGAACCAGGTCATCCCGCGCCCGCCGCAGTTCCGGACGTCGCAAGCGAACATTCCGCATCCCGCGTTTCTGGCCCGCTCCCGCGACCCGGCGGAAACTGTGGCGGAACTTCCGACACATGCCGGGCGCCATGCAGATCATCGTGGCCCTCGTGGCGCTGGGCCTGTTCTGGCTGACGAGCAACTGGCTGTACCAGGTCGTCCGCAAGCCCTCGGAGCTGTTCTTTCCGGTCAGTGGCACGCTCTACAAATCGCCGCGCGAAACCTGGGCGCAGTACGCGCCGATCTTCCGCAGGCATTCCACCGCGGCGATCTCGCCGCAGTTCCTGGCGGCGTTGGCGCAGGTGGAAGGCTCCGGCAATCCGATCGTGCGGACGTACTGGCGCTGGTCGTGGTCGCACAAGCCCTATGAGGTCTACCGGCCGGCGTCGAGCGCGGTGGGCATGTACCAGATCACGGACGGCACCTTCGACGAAGCGCGGAGGTTGTGCATCCACGATCACCGCGTGGTCGAGGACGGCGCCTGGGACCGGTGGGAAACCTGCTGGTTCAACAGCCTGTACATGCGGGTCATCCCAAGCCATGCCGTCGAAATGACATCGGCCTATCTCGACAGCCGCGTCTCGCTGGCGTTGCGACGGGCGGGCATCCGCAGCGCCAGCGCCGAGCAGAAGCAGGATCTGGCCGCCGTGATTCATCTCTGCGGTGCGGGCGCCGGCAATCGTTACGCGGCGCGCGGTCTGCGCCTGACGCCCGGCCAGCGTTGCGGCGATCACGACGTGCGCGGCTACCTTGCCCGCGTGAACGCCATGAAGCGCACGTTCGCGAGCTTCGGCTAGCGCCGCCATCCGTGCCAGAATCTCCCGGGCCAAAATTGCCAGGCGATGGCGGAACCTACAAAGAATGATCGACACGACCCGCGGCGAGTCACGCCGCAACTAGCCGGGCCAGGTGCTGTTCGCCAGTCTCATCGGCACGACCATCGAGTTCTTCGACTTCTACATCTACGCCACGGCGGCGGTGCTGGTGTTTCCGCACCTGTTCTTTCCGACGGCGGATCCGGCCACGGCGACGCTGCAGTCGTTCGCGACGTTCGCGCTCGCCTTCTTCGCACGGCCGGTCGGCTCGGCGCTGTTCGGGCATTTCGGCGACCGCATCGGTCGCAAGGCGACACTGGTCGCTGCGCTGCTGACCATGGGGCTGTCGACGGTCGCGATCGGGTTGTTGCCGACGTATGAATCCATCGGCATCGCGGCGCCGCTGCTGCTGGCGCTGTGCCGTCTCGGCCAAGGGCTCGGTCTCGGCGGCGAATGGGGCGGCGCCGTGCTGCTCGCCACGGAAAATGCGCCGCCGCACCGACGCGCCTGGTACGGCATGTTTCCGCAACTCGGTGCGCCCATCGGCTTCATCTGTTCGACCGGGATCTTTCTGCTGCTCACGGGCCTGCTCGACGAACGGCAGTTCCTCGCGTGGGGCTGGCGCATTCCGTTCGTCGCCAGCGCGCTGCTGGTTCTCGTCGGGCTGTACGTGCGCCTGCGCCTGACGGAAACGCCCGCCTTCGAGCGCGCCATCGAGAACAACGAGCGGGTGCGCGTGCCGATGTTGACCGTCATTCGCGACTATCCGCGCGAACTCATTCTCGGCGCCTTCGCCGCGACCGCGACGTTCGTGGTCTTCTATCTGATGACCGTCTTCACGCTGAGCTGGGGAACGGCCGAACTCGGCTACAGCCGGCAGGAATTCCTGATCATGCAGATGGTGGGCATCCTGTTCTGCGCGGCGACGATTCCTCTGTCGGCGGTGCTGGCGGATCGCTTCGGACGACGCGCCATCCTGATGGTGTCGGCCGTGTCCGTGATGCTGTTCGGGCTGACGTTCGAGCCGCTGTTCGGCGGCGGTTCCGTCAATGCGACGATCTTCCTGGCGCTGGGACTGGCGGTCATGGGGGTGACCTACGGTCCGCTGGGAACCGCGCTCGGCGAACTCTTTCCCACGGCGATTCGCTACACGGGCGCGTCGGTCACCTTCAATCTCGCCGGCATTCTCGGCGCATCGCTGGCGCCCTACCTGGCCACCTGGCTGGCGACGCATCACGGCCTGTCGGCCGTCGGCTACTACCAGTCCGCCGCCGGCTTGGTCACCCTGATCGCGCTGCTCCTGATGCGGAAAGTCCCTGCGGGCGCAGCTTCGTGATGCGTGCACGCCGCCGCTTCGGGGCTTTCCGTACTCGCGCTTAAGGCGCACTCTGAATCGGGCTCGGCTGACGTGTGCGATGTGCCGGGCCTGCCGATGAAGCGATCAGCAGATCCGTCCGCGCCCGAGAGACGCGGCAATTTCCTGGAGTCGTAGAAATGAGATCAGCGATCAACCTCGCGCACTGGCTCGCTGCCGGCCTGCTGGCCGTCGCATCGTTCGAGTCCGTTGCCGCCAGCGATCCCGATGCCGTTGCCCGCGCGCTGGAACAGATGAACCAGCGCCTCGATCAGCTCGAGCAGCGCAATCGGGAACTCACCGCGCGCGTCGACGACCTGACGCGACAGAACGAAACGCTGCGCGCCGCCGCGCCGACGCCGCCTGCAGCCGCGGCTCCGGCGGCCGCCGCACCCGCCGTGCCGGCCGACGAATGGGCTTCGCGCATCCGTCTCGGCGGCGATTTCCGTTTCCGCCACGAGAACACCGACAACTCGCTGCTTGCGAACGACCGCACGCGCCAGCTCATCCGCGCGCGTCTCAGCGCCGCCATCAAGGTCAACGACCGGATCAAGGGCGAGATCGGCATCGGCACCGGCGGACGCGATCCGCGCGGCGGCAATGCGATCCTCGGCGAGGCCGAGGCGCGCAAGGACATCGGACTCGATCTCGGCTACATGACCTGGCAGGCGCTCGATTCGCTGGCGCTGACGGCCGGCAAGATGCGCGAACCCTATGTGCGCCCGGGCCGCAGCGCCTTCTTCGACAATGAAATCCGCCCCGAAGGCATCGCTGCGAACTACAAAGGCACGCACGGCATCTTCGCCAACGCCTTCAATTTCTGGCTCGAAGAGCGCGCCGTGCTCGGCGACTCGACACTGCGCGGCGGACAGGTCGGCTGGGACGGCACGCTCGGTGTCGCGAAGCTCAAGGCCGGCATCGGCTACTGGGACTACCACGACGTACAGGGCCGCTTCCCCGGCTTCGGCAACAGCATCGTCAACGAATTCGGCAATACCGTCGTCGGCAGTGGCGCGACTGCCCGCTATCTCTACGACTACGACATCGGCCAGGCCTTCGCGGAAACCAGTTTCCCCGTCGCCGGCGTGCCGCTGAGCCTGTTCGTCGACTACGGCCACAACTTCGAGGCCGACAATGGTCTCGACACCGCGTACAGCGTCGGCCTGGTCGTCGGCAAGGCGAACAAGGTCGGACAGTGGGACGTCGGCGTGCTGAAACAGAAAGTGGAAAAGGATGCACTGTTCGCCCACTGGACCGATTCGGAATTCGCCGGCGGCGTGACCGACAACGACGGTTATGCCTGGCGTGTGAGCTGGATGGCGATGAAGAACCTGCTGGTCAACGTCAACTACTACGACACCGAGTTCAACGTCGATGTCGGCAACCGGGCGGATTTCGATCGCTGGCAGCTGGAGTTCAATTTCACGTTCTGAGTTCCTCCGGCTCCCTCCTCCGCGCAGCGGGGGAGGGTTGGGGTGGGGGCGTGCCGGGCGGTTTGTTTTCCCCTGGCTTCGCCCCCTCCCTGTCCCTCCCCCGCTGCGCGGAGGAGGGGACGCAATCGCGCCTGCGTCAGCAACGCCGAGTCCCCGCTTCCGGCATACTTCGCCCCCCCGAAGAATCCCCGGAACCGCCGATGAGTCAGGACAGCGCCCTGCCTGCCGATACCCGCGAAGACCTGCGCCAGGCGGCGCTCGACTATCACGAACTGCCGACGCCGGGGAAACTCTCCGTCACGCCCACCAAGCAGATCACCAACCAGCGCGACCTGGCGCTGGCCTATTCGCCGGGCGTTGCGGCGCCCTGCGAGGAAATCGTCGCCGATCCGCTCAATGCGTTCCGCTACACCGCGCGCGGCAATCTCGTCGGCGTGATCACCAACGGCACGGCCGTGCTCGGTCTCGGCGCCATCGGCGCGCTCGCCGCCAAGCCGGTGATGGAAGGCAAGGCAGTGCTGTTCAAGAAGTTCGCCGGCATCGATGTTTTCGACATCGAGATCAACGAGCGCGATCCGGACCGGCTCGTCGACATCATCGCGGCGCTGGAGCCGACCTTCGGCGGCATCAATCTCGAAGACATCAAGGCGCCCGAATGCTTCACCGTCGAACGCAAGCTGCGCGAGCGGATGAAGATCCCCGTGTTCCATGACGACCAGCACGGCACGGCGATCATCGTCTCGGCGGCGGTGCTCAACGGACTCGCGGTGGTCGGCAAGCCCATCGACCAGGTGAAGCTCGTGGTCAGCGGCGCCGGCGCCGCGGCGCTAGCCTGCGTCGATCTGCTCGTCGACGTCGGCTTGCCGATCCGCAACATCTGGCTGACCGATCTCGCCGGCGTCGTCTATGAAGGTCGCACCGAACTGATGGATCCCGACAAGGCGCGCTTCGCGCAGCCGACGTCGCTGCGCACGCTCGCCGACGTCATCAAGGATGCGGACGTGTTCCTCGGCCTCTCCGCGGGTGGCGTGCTGAAGCCGCACATGCTGGCGGACATGAAGCCGCGACCGCTGATCCTCGCGCTCGCCAATCCGACGCCGGAGATCCTGCCGGAGGAAGCCAAGGCCGCGCGTCCCGACGCGATCATTGCAACGGGTCGCAGCGATTACCCGAACCAGGTCAACAACGTCCTGTGCTTCCCGTACATCTTCCGCGGCGCGCTGGACGTCGGCGCCACGACCATCACGCGTTCGATGGAAATCGCCACGGTGCATGCGATCGCCGATCTGGCGCGCCAGGAACAGAGCGACATCGTCGCGAGCGCCTACGATTCGGACGAACTGTCGTTCGGGCCCGAGTACCTGATTCCGAAGCCGCTCGATCCGCGGCTCATCGTCAAGATCGCGCCGGCCGTGGCGCGTGCCGCGATGGACGGCGGCGTGGCGACGCGCCCGATCACCGACATGGATGCGTATGTGCAGCGCCTGCAGCAGTTCGTCTATCACAGCGGCACGTTCATGAAGCCGGTGTTCACCGCCGCCCGCAAGGCGCCGCCGGAACGTTCGCGCATCATCTTTGCCGAGGGCGAGGAAGAACGCATCCTGCGCGCTGCGCAGATCCTGGTGGATGAAGGCATCGCCTGCCCGACGCTGGTCGGTCGTCCCGCGATCATCGAAGAGCGCCTGCGGCGCTATGGTCTGCGCCTCACGCCGGGCAAGGATCTGACCATCGTCAATCCGGAACACGACGAGCGCTATCGCGAATACTGGGAAGAGTATCGCCGCATCATGGCGCGCCGCGGCATGACTGCCCAGTACGCCAAGCTCGAAATGCGCCGCCGCACGACGCTCATCGCCTCGATGCTGCTGCGCATGGGCGAGGGCGACGGCATGCTCTGCGGCACGATCAGCACGACGGCGCGCCACCTGCGCTACGTCGACGACGTCATCGGTCTCGCGCCGGGCGCGACCTGCTATGCGGCGATGAATGCGGTGCTGCTGCCCGGACGCCAGGTGTTCCTGACCGACACGCACGTGAATCTCGATCCGACGGCGGAACAGATCGCCGAGATCACGTTCCGTGCGGCGGCGGAGGTGCGTCGTTTCGGCATCGAACCGAAAGTCGCATTGCTGTCGCATTCCAATTTCGGCACCAGCGATGCGCCGTCCGCACTCAAGATGCGTCGCGCGCGCGAACTCATCGAAGCCCAGTCGCCCGATTTCGAATTCGACGGCGAAATGCACGGCGACAGCGCCCTGAGCGAATCCCTGCGCCGCAGCGCGCTGCCCGAATCGACGCTCACCGGCTCGGCGAACCTGCTGGTGCTGCCGAACCTCGATTCGGCCAACATCGCCTACAACCTGCTCAAGACTTCCGCCGGCAACAACGTCGCCATCGGTCCGATCCTGCTCGGCTGCGCCGCGCCCGTGAACATCCTCACCGCCTCTGCCACCGTGCGGCGCATCGTCAACGTGACGGCGCTGACGGTGGCGTCGGCGAACAAGAACTGAGAGTTGGGAATTTCACACGGAGATCACGGAGGGCACGGGGTCCCGGAACAGAAATTTCTTTCTTGCCCCCGTGCTCCCCGTGTCCCCCGTGGAAACTCCTCTTATTCTTTGCTCCGACCTCCGTGTGCTCCGTGATCTCCGTGTGAAATCTTCACGAACTGCAGGACGCCGTCGTTCACGGAGCCGGCGCGCAGGGCGAGCAGATCCAGCACGTAGTTCTGGTGCAGGCGCCACGGCGCCTTCGCGCCCTGGCGGGGGAATTTGTCGAGCGAGCGCTGCACGTAGCCTGAAGAAAAATCGATCCAGGGCTGTTCCGCCATCGAGGGATCGGGCCGGCGCGGTGTGCACTGGCGGAAGCCGTGGCGATCCATGTAGTTCAGCAGGCGACAGACGTACTCGCAGGTGAGGTCGCACTTCAGCGTCCAGGAGGCGTTGGTGTAGCCGATCGCCGAGGCGAGATTGGGAATGCCGCTGTACATCATTCCCTTGTAACCAACGGTCTTCGACAGATCGACCGGTGTGCCGTCGACGGATACCTGCGCGCCGCCGAGCGGGACGAGGTTCAGTCCCGTCGCGGTCACGATGAGATCGGCCGGCAGTTCCTTGCCCGACTTCAGCCGGATGCCTTGGTCGGTGAACGTGTCGATGTGATCGGTGACGACGGATGCGCTGCCCTTGCGGAGCGCGGCGAACAGATCGCTGTCGGGGACGAGACACAGGCGCTGGTCCCACGGGTTGTAGCGCGGACTGAAGTGCGTGGCGATGTCGTAGTCCGCGCCCAGTTCCTTTTCCAGGCCTTTGTGGATCATCTTCTTCATCGCCTCGGGCCGGCGGCGCGCGAGCTGATAGAAGAGCATGCCGAGCAGGACGTTTTTCCAGCGGACCATGCCGTAGGCGAGTTTCGCGGGCAGGCGGCGGCGCAGCCAGTTCGCCACGCCGTCCTGCGCCGGTCGCGACACGATGTAGGTGGGCGAGCGCTGCAGCATCGTCACGTGCGCGGCCGTGCGCGCCATTTCGGGCACGAGCGTGACTGCCGTCGCGCCGCTGCCGATGACGATCACGCGCTTGCCGGCGTAGTCGATGTCGCGGGTCCATTGCTGCGGGTGGACGATGCGGCCCTTGAACTGTTCGGCCCCCGCGAACTGCGGGGTGTAGCCGCTTTCGTAGCTGTAGTAGCCGCTGCACATGAACACGAAGCTGCAGGTGAATCGTACGGTCTCGCCGCCCGATCCGCGTTGCGCCTCCACCGTCCAGCGGGCATTGGTGCTCGACCAGGAAAGCTGCGTCACGCGGTGGCCGAAGCGGATGTGGCGGTCGACGTCGTGCTCGCGCGCCGTCTCGCGGATGTAGTCGAGGATCGAATGACCGTCGGCGATCGCCTTCGGCTGCGTCCATGGCTTGAACGAATAACCGAGCGTGTACATGTCGGAATCGGAACGGATGCCGGGATAGCGGAACAGATCCCAGGTGCCTCCGATGCCGTCGCGGCCTTCGAGGATGACGTAGCGCTTGCCGGGACACTCGGCCTGCAAATGACACGCGGCCCCGATGCCGGAGAGGCCGGCGCCGACGATCAGTACATCGAAATGCTCAGGCGACATGCAGGCTCCTTGTCTTTCCCTCCTCCGCGCAGCGGGGGAGGGCAGGGAGGGGGCGGTGGCCGGACGGAACGAAATCCGGCAGTCTCGCCGAATGAAGACCAAGGTTACGATGCTGCTCGCGCTGTTGTCTGCGCTGGCCGGTGCCGCTGCGACGCTCGCTCATCCCGGCGGCGTCGATGCCGACGGCTGTCATCGCGACCGCGGCACGCAGCAGCGGCATTGTCATCCGGAGCGGGCGAGCAGGCCTGCACGCGATGCAACGAAGCCGCCGCATCCCGGCGACGAAGGGGTGTTCTACGGCCCCGTCACCGATGCCATCGACGGCGATTCGCTGAAAGCGAAGATCCAGGGTGTCGTAATGGAATTCCGGCTCGCCGGCATCGACGCGCCGGAAAGCGATCAGCCGTACGGAAAGCAGGCGGCCGCGGAACTGCGGGCGCTGGTGAAGGGCCGGCAGATTACGGTCGTGTTCGAGGACGTCGATCGCTACGGCCGCGTCGTCGGCGATGTCTGGGTCGATTCGCTGTTCATCAATCGCGAACTGGTGGCGCGCGGCGCCGCCTGGTTCTATCCGCAGTTCGCGCGTGACGATGCGCTCTTCCAGGCGGAAGAAGCGGCGCGCGATGCAAAGCGCGGGTTGTGGGCGTTGTCCGCCGATGAGCGCGTCGAGCCCTGGGTCTGGCGCGAGCGCAAGCGCGCGGCCGGCCGGCCCGACGATCGTCGCTGAGCGTCGTCGCCGATGATGCTCAAGCGACCGCAGCGCTACCTGCTGATGATCCTGAGTTCCATCGCCGTGGCGTGGACCGTGCTGCGCCTGCTGCCGCTCAAGGCGGCATTGGGGTTCGCGCTCGTGCCGATCGCGATGGTCCTGGTACTCATCGTGTGGGCGCGCCAGCTGTTCGTCGGTCGCTGGCATACGCGCCGGCGACAGTGGGAGAAGGCTGTGGCGAGCTACCAGCGCTACGAAAAAATGCTGCTGATGAACCGGTTCTCGGGCTGGCTCGCGCCGCTGCACCTCGGTATCCACACGCTCGATGGCGTGGCGCGAACGCGCAACCTCATCGCGCAGGCGCTGATGCAGATGCAGAAGCCCGACGAAGCCGAAGGCTGGCTGCGCGCGTCGCTGCAGCGCGATCCGCTCTATGCCGTGCCGTACACGAATCTCGGCACGATCGCGGCATGGCGCGGACAGGATGCGATGGCACGCAGGCATTTTCAGAAGGCCGTGGATCTGGGGTTCAGTCCCGTGATGGCGGAGCAGTTGTTTCAGCGGGCGCGGCAAAGGGCCCGCGCGGGCCGTCAGTAGCGGAGTTCTTCCCTCTTCCTGTGGGGCCGGCTTCAGCCGGCCTCTTCAGAAGTCAGGCTGAAGCCTGACCTACAGTCAGAGGCCGGCTGAAGCCGGCCCCACAGGAAGAGGAAGAGCCGGCTACGGCTTGCCGGCCTTTTCCGCCGCGACGCGTTCTTCCTCGCGCGCCCCCGCGAGAATGCCCGGCAGCGCATAGTTGCCCTCGTGGCAGGCGTATTCGTAGATCCTGTCGCGGGTCGCGTTGAACGCGAGTTCGCCGGTGACCGGTGCACTGAAGTTCGCCGGATCTTCCAGCGTGTAGCGGTAGAAAATCTGCGTCGGGCTGACGCGCGTCAGGCGCTCGGTGACTTTCAGATTCTCCGACGAGCCGCGATAGCTCTGATCGCGGCGGAAGTTCGTCGTCTCGATCACCAGCGTGTCGCCTTCCCAGCGGCCGATGGAATCGCCCATCCACTGTCGCACGCTGGCCGGCCGATGCTTCGCATCGAGCCGCACCATGCGCACGTCGTGAACCATCTCGACGTGGATCATGACCACGTCCTGGGTCTGCACGATCTGATAGTTGTTGTTGTAGAGCAGCGGCAGCATCGGCGGGCCGGCGCTCGAGTCGAACGACAGGATGCAGCGTTCGCCGAGCGGCCGGACCTCCGGACCGTCGGCGCCGTTCTTGCCGCGATACGCCGCGTACAGCGCCATGAGACGTTGCTGACCCAGCTGCGTCGGCGCCGGCATGCGTCCATTGGGCGGGTCGACGATGATCGACGTGCGGCGCTCGCCGTTGAGCGACAGCAGGTGCGCGCCCGGATCGACCCAGAAATTGTTGTAGCCGCAGTTCACGCCGCTGAAACCGCCGCCGCAATCCTTCGGCAGATCTTCGATGCCGAGCGACGGATCGGTCGGCTTGTTCTGTTCGTCGCGAAACTCGGAGTTCTCCTTCTCCAGCGCGGCTGCTTCGTCCTCGCTGATGACGAGTCGCGTGCCGAACTTCGTATCGCGCTCGACCGGTGTGAGCGTCGCATTGGTCCAGATGCCCTGCAGATCGGGCTGTCCATGCTCCGTGCGCGGCACGTTCCAGCCCGCCTGCACCTTCGGCTCGCTGCCCGCGCCTGAAGCGTCGAGCATGGCGGCTGCCAGCGCGATGGCAGCGATCAATCGACCGGAAAAAGTCATCGGTTACCCCCGTCCAGGCCTGCTTCTGGTGGCTCTACAAATGGATACCAGAAATTCTATATCGCAGTGCAGTTCATGGCTCGAAGCGATCGCTGCAGCAGCGTTGGTGCCGTGGAATATGGCACAGGACGCGGATTCAGTCACGGGAAGGGCGTCGCCGAGGGATGGTAAATCTCCGTGCCGACATTTCTAAACACTCGTCATCGCGGCTGCCGCGGCCGCAAATGCCGCATCCGCGCCCGTTCCGGCCCGCAGTCTGATTGTGGGGGCCAATTGCATTCTCTATGCTCCGCCGCCACGAGGGAGCCGCCGCATCTCCCGCATTCCAAGAACGCATCAACGGGGGGAATCGACCTTGGCCACGACGACGGCATCTCTCGCGGGCAGCACGAGCGGCGCGCAAAGCTACGGATCGCCCGGCTACCGGCTCTATGTGCTGATCATGCTGACGCTGGTCTACACGCTGAATTTCATCGACCGCAACCTGGTGAACGTGATCGCGCAGCCGATCATTCAGGAGTTCCAGCTCTCCGACAGTCAGTACGGTTTCCTCAATGGCCCGCCGTTCGCGATCTTCTATGCGCTGATGGGCATTCCGATCGCGATGGCGGCGGATCGTTACAACCGCGTCGTCATCGTCGCGATCTGCATTTCCATCTGGTCGCTGATGACCGCGCTGTGCGGGTTCGCGACGTCGTTCATGTTCCTGCTGATCGCGCGCATCGGCGTGGCGATCGGCGAAGCCGGCAGCACGCCGCCGTCGAACTCCATCCTCGCCGACTACTACAAGCCGAAGAACCGCGCGGCGGCGCTCGCGGTGTTCGCCATGGGCGTGACCGTCGGCTCGGCGCTCGCCAACTATTTCGGCGGGCCCATCGCCCGCAGCCTGAACGGGCCGGCGCTGCAGCGGCTGTTCGAAGGCTGGGACTGGCAGTGGATGATCGGTCTCACGGACTGGTCGCAGATCGCCGGCTGGCGCGTGGCTTTCGTCGTCATCGGCGCGCCCGGTCTCATCATCGGCCTCATCACGCTGCTGACCGTGAAGGAGCCGCCGCGCGGATTCTCCGATCCTCCGGGAACCGTGAAGGGCCAGCGCGCAAGCATCCGCGAAACGCTGCAGGAACTCGCCGGCAAGTCGACGTTCTGGAACATGGCGATGGGCGCGTCGATCGTCGCGCTCGTGGGCTACGGACTGGTCGGCTTCCAGGCGCCGCTGACGCAGCGTCTGCACGGTGTCGATGCGGGCACGTATGCGATCCAGTTCGGCGGACCGCTGGCCATCGTTGCGGCGTTCGGTACGTTCGCCGGCGGAATGATCGTGCATCGACTGACGTCGCGCGTTTCGTCGGCAGTCGCGCTGGTGCCGGCAGCCGGCATACTCATTTCGATACCGCTCTACATCTTCGCGTTCACGCGCCCGACCGAGGATCTCTACACGGTGCTGCGCCCGGTGTGGTGCGCCGCCGCGTTCTTCCACTACATGTACCTGGGCTCGCAATACACGATCGGGCAGGGCGTCGTCAGCCAGCGCTCGCGCGCCTCGGCCGTCGCGATCCTGCTGCTGTTGATTGCACTGATCGGCAACGGCATCGGCCCGCTGCTGGTCGGCTGGCTCAGCGACACGTTCATGAACATGGAAATGGTCAAGGTGAACGCCGGCAGCGCGCTGACTGCTGAGTTGTGCCGGAACGCGGCCGAAGTGGCGAAGCTCGCAACGGAACAGCAGGTGATCTGTCGTGGCGCCTACGCCGAAGGACTCAAGCTGTCGATGATCGCGACGACGCTGCTGTTCATCCCGGCTGCGTTCTTCTTCTATCTTTCGTCACGTACGCTGCACAAGCACATGCTGGCGAAGGCGGTTTGAGGAGAGAGAATGGCCGCAAAAAGGCGCAAAAAACTCAAATCAGGAAGAAGAGATTCTTACCTTTGAGTCCTTTGCGCCTTTTTGCGGCCATTCTCATTTTCTGAATCTAGGCCCGCCGCAGCCTGCGCCGCCTGAAATCCGCAATCACTTCACGCGCCGCGTTGTGTCCCGGCGCGCCGGTGACGCCGCCGCCCGGATGCGTTCCTGAGCCGCACATGTACAGGCCGGGCAACGGGCCGCGGTAGTTGCCGTAGCCGAGGGTGGGGCGGGCGGAGAACATCTGATCGAGGCTCAATGCGCCGTGGAAGATGTCGCCGCCGATCAGGCCGAAGGTGCGTTCCAGGTCGAGCGGGCTGTTGATCTGGCGGCCCAGTACGGACGCTTTGAAATTCGGTGCGTGGCGGTTGACGGTGTCGATCATGAGATCGGCGACGGTCTCGCGATGTGCATCCCAGGATTCGCCGTTCGGCAACTGCGGCGCGACGTGCTGGCAGAAGAGACTCGCGACATGCTGGCCGCGCGGGGCGAGGCTGTCGTCGAGCGTCGAGGGGATCAGCATCTCCACGATCGGCTCCTTCGACCAGCCGTGCGTGCGCGCGTCGAAGTAGGCCTGCTCCATGTAGCGCAGCGTCGGCGCGAGGATGACGCCGGCGGTGTGATGCGCCGCGCGCTGTTTGCCGGGCAGGCAGGTGAAATCCGGCAGCTCGGACAGCGCGACGTTCATGCGGAACGTGCCGGAGCCGCAGCGATAGTGGTCCATCGCTTCGCGAAACGGTGCCGGCAGTACGGCGCCGTCGATGAGTTGCTGGTACAGCAGCTTCGGATTCAGATTCGACACGACGGCGCTGGCGCGGAACGATTCGCCGCTTTCCGTCACGGCGCCCACGGCGCGACCCTGCTCGACGATGACTTCGCGCACACCGGCATCGAGACGGATATCGACGCCGCGCGAGGCGGCGCATTTCGCCATGGCCTGCGTGATGGCGCCCATGCCGCCGATCGCATGTCCCCATGCGCCTTTCCTGCCGTTCACTTCGCCGAACACGTGATGCAGCAGCACGTACGCGGTGCCTGCAGCATAGGGGCTGGCGAAGTTGCCGACGATGCCGTCGAAGCCGAACAGCGCCTTGATCGGATCGCTTTCGAACCAGCCGTCGAGATAGTCGCCGGCGGAGGCGGTGAAGAGCGTCAGGAACTGCTGCCGCATCGGCAGATCGAGTTTCTTCAATCGCGCGGCCATGTGCCCGGCGTGCATGATTTCCGGCAGCGCCTGGCGCCAGCTGCCGTGCACGACATTCGGCGGCGTCTGCAGCACGAGATCGCGCAGCACGTCGGCGATGACGTCGAGCCGTTCGCCGTACGCATCGAGACGCCCGGCGTCGCGCGGCGAGAACTTCGCCACTTCCTGCTGCGTGCGTCCGCCGCCGCTGCACAGATAGCGGCCGTCGGTCGTCGGCAGGAAGTTGGAGATCTCGCGTTCTACGACACGCAATCCGTGCCGGTGCAGTTCCAGGTCGCGAATGACTTTCGGATTGAGCAGCGACACCGTGTAGGAGGCCACCGAGTTGCGGAAGCCCGGATGAAATTCCTCGGTGACTGCCGCGCCGCCGACGACATGCCGCCGTTCGAGCACCGTGACCTTCAGGCCCGCGGCCGCGAGGTAGGCGGCGCAGACCAGGCCGTTGTGGCCGCCGCCGACGATCAGGACATCGCTGTGGTGGGTCATTGGATTTTCTGTGCTGCTTTCACGCAGCGTTGCAGCAGTTTCCCGTTGCCGATGCGGGTCGTCCAGCCGGCGAACGCCGCCGTCGGGCCGCGCCACTTCAGTTCGTCGACATCCTCGAACAGCTTCGCATCGGTGCGCAACGTGGCCAGCCGTTTGAACAGCAGCGCGAGATCGCGGCGCTCGCCCAGTACGTCAGCCGGAAAGTCTTCGAGGCGCCCGTAGCGATCGATGAGTCGCGCCGCGCCGACGCGGCCGATGCCGGCCAGCCCGGGATAGCCGTCGGCGCTGTCGCCGACCAGCGCGAGCAAGTCGGGAATCATGGCCGGGTCCACGCCGAACTTCTCCCGTACGGCCGCGGCATCGCGAATCGCCTTGGCCTTGCGATCCACCTGCACGACGCGTGTGCCGCTCACGCATTGCGCGAGATCCTTGTCGACGGTCCAGATCGAGATCTTTTCCACGCGCTCATCGGCTGCGGCGAGATGCGCTGCCGAGGCGAGCGCGTCGTCCGCTTCGAGTTCGATCATGGGCCAGCAGGCGATGCCCATCAGGCGGATGGCCTCTTCGAGCGGATGAAACTGCGCCCACAGCGCCGGCTCGATGCCATCGCCGGTCTTGTAGCCGGACCACAGCTGATTGCGGAACGATTCGATGACGTGATCGGTCGCGACGCCGAGGTGCGTGGCGCCGCCTTCGATCATTTCGAGCAGCGTGTTGAGTACGCCGGCCACGGCGCCGAAGGGCGCGTCCTCGCCCTTGTTGAAGCGGCGCAGGCCGTAGAAGTGCCGGAAGAGTTCGTAAGTGCCGTCGACGAGATGAACGATCATGCAGCCTCCACACCTTCTTCCTGTAGGTCAGGCTTCAGCCTGACTCTGAAGAGGCCGGCTAGAGCCGGCCCCACAGTACGAAGCCCCCACCCTAACCCTCCCCCGCTGCGCGGAGGAGGGGATCAGACGAGAGGCGATCAACGCAGAAGAATCATGTAGGTCAGGCTTTAGCCTGACTTCCGAAGAGGCCGGCTGTGACCGAAGGAAATCCCGCGGGAAAGCCGGCCCCACAGGAAGAGTGCCGGGGAATCCGCACGGTCAGCGAGCGATAGCCGCGCACGAACGTCGAATACACGCGGTCCGGCTCGCCGGTGACCTCGATCACGGGAAAGCGTTTGAGGATCTCCTCCCAGATGATCTGCAGCTGCAGTTCGGCCAGCCGGTTGCCGACGCAGCGATGAATGCCGTAGCCGAACGAGATGTGCTGGCGCGGACGTTCGCGATCGATGAGATAGCGCTCGGGATCATCGATCATCCCGGCATCTCGATTGCCCGAGATGTACCACATGATGACCTTGTCGCCCTTGCGGATCTGCTTGCCGCGGAATTCGACGTCCTCGATCGCGGTGCGCCGCATGTGGGCCAGCGGCGTCTGCCAGCGGATGGTTTCCGACACCATGCCCGGAATCAGTTCGGGATGAGCGCGCAGTCTGTCGTACTGATCCGGGTTCTGGTTCAGCGCCAGCACGCTGCCGGTGATCGTATTGCGCGTCGTGTCGTTGCCGCCGACGATCAGCAGGATCACGTTGCCCTGAAATTCGAACGGCGGCATGTTCCGCGTGTCCGGCCCATGCGCCAGCATGGAGACGAGATCGTTGCCGGGCTCGCGCGCCGCGCGTTCGTGCCACAGCTTCTGGAAGGTCGTGAAGCATTCGCCCATTTCCTCGACCCATTGTTCGGGCCGGTCGATCACGCCGCCGCCGGGCACGGCGGTGGCGACATCCGACCAGCGCGTGAGTTTGCGGCGATGCTCCTGCGGAAAGTCGAACAGCGTCGCGAGCGTCATCGCGGTCAGCTCCATCGATACCTTGTCGACCCAGTCGAACTCGACGCCGATGGGCAGTGCATCGAGGATCGCGGCAGCGCGTTCGCGGATCAGCGGTTCGAGGGTCTTGAGATTGCCCGGCGACACCATCGGCTGCACCGTGCGGCGCTGCACGTCGTGCTTGGGCGGATCCATGGCGATGAACATCGGCAGCGGCGCCCGGTCCTGACCGTTGCCGAACAGCGTGATGCCGCCGAGCGAAGCTTCCGAGGAAAACTGTTTGTGATTGGTGTCGACCGCCATGATGTCGGCGTAGCGCGTGATCGACCAGTAACGGCCGTACATCGGGCTGTCGAACAGATGGACGGGATCTTCCCGGCGCAGGCGTTCGAAATAGGGGCCGATGACGTCGTGATGAAACAGCTTGGGATTGGCGACGTCGATGCTCTCGACCGGACGGGCGTACGCATCGCGCCGCGCCTCTTCCAGGGTCTGCGGCACGTCGGGAAAATGATTCAGGTTGAAACTGACCGGAGGGCCGGCAGTGCTTGCGAGTGTCTCGCTCATGATTCCCCCTTCGAATGCCAGGCCTTAGTGCTGGGACTCCGGCAGATGCACGATGAGGCCGTCGAGGTCGGCGCGCATCCGGATCTGGCAGGACAGCCGCGAGTCCGCGGCCGCGCCGTCGGCGAACTGCAGCATGTCCTGTTCGACGTCGGTAGCCGGGCCGACCGCATCCAGCCATGCCGGATCGACGTGGACATGACAGGTGCCGCAGGCGGCACAGCCGCCGCAATCGCCATCGATGCCAGGGATGCCGTTGGCGACGGCCCCTTCCATCAGGGTGGTGCCGTCCGCCAGTTCGATGGCGTGCCGGGTGCCGTCGTGAGCGATGTAGTGGACGCGTCCCATGCCTGTATTGCACCGGTCTGCTGACCGGTCGAAAGTAGCCGACGGCTCCGCGCGATGACAAGTGAACCGCAGGCCCGGTGCGTGCACAGGAACTTCATGCGGTACGGCGCGTTGCATGAAACCCCTGCGCACGGCGCGGTGGCCTATTCATCGATATCAGGCTTCAATACCAGGCTTCGGGAGGCGGGCCCGCAGCCAAGGCGTCAGCGATGAGATTCAGGGCGTTCAGGACTTTCGGACCGGGAACCGGCGCCGGCAGGCGTGCGTGTGGACGCCCATGAGTTCGTCGCGGCCGGGGAATGCCGACCTGCATCGCCTCGAACAAGCGCTGGCCCAGGCGAACGCCGACATCGATCGCCTGCAACGACAGATCCGGGACATGGACGCGACCCTGGAGCGGCGGGTCGCTGAACGGACCCGCGAACTGCAGCGCAGCGAACAGCAGTTGCAGCAGCTCATGGCCGGGATCGCGGACTGCGCCATCTACATGCTGGACGCCGCCGGCAATGTCGTCAGCTGGAATCCGGGCGCGGAACGCATCAAGGGCTACACCGCCAGCGAAATCATCGGGTGCAATTTCGCGGAGTTCTACACGCCGGAAGATCGCGAGAACGGCAAGCCCGCGCAGACGCTCGCCATCGCGACGCGCCTGGGCAAGTACGAAGCGGAAGCCTGGCGCGTGCGCAAGGACGGCACCCGCTTCTGGGCCGGCGTGCTCGTCGATGTCATCCGCAATCCGCAGGGCGAGGTGCTCGGCTTCGCCAAGGTGACCCGCGACATGACCGAGCGGCGGGCGATGCAGGAGCAGCTGCACCAGTCGCAGAAGATGGAAGCGATCGGCCATCTGACGGGCGGCGTGGCGCACGACTTCAACAATCTGCTCACCGTGATCCTCGGCAATCTCGACAGCATCGGTCGTCGCATTCCGCAGGACAACGAACGCCTGGCGCGTGCCGTTCGACATGCGACGGAGAGCGCCGAGCGCGCAGCCACGTTGACGCAGCAACTGCTCGCCTTCGCCCGCCGTCAGCCGCTGAATCCGAAACCGACCGACGTGAACCGGCTCGTCGCCGGCATGGACGATCTGCTGCGACGGACGCTGCGGGAGGACATCGTGATCGAGAACGTGCTGAGCAGGCAGGACTGCCACGTCGAGATCGATCCGCATCAGCTCGAGAGCACGATTCTCAATCTCGCGGTCAATGCCCGCGACGCGATGCCCCAGGGCGGCCGTCTGACCATCGAAACGGCCACCGTGCATGTCGAGCCGGATACGGTCGGGCGCGGCGAATTGAAGCCCGACGACTACGTGCTCATCTGCGTGACCGACACCGGCTGCGGCATGACGAGCGAAGTGCTGTCGCGCGCGTTCGATCCATTCTTCACGACGAAGCCGCTCGGCGAAGGGACCGGTCTCGGGCTGAGTCAGGTGTTCGGTTTCGTCACCCAGTCGGGCGGCTATGTCCGGCTGCACAGCGAAGTGGGGCGCGGTACGACCGTGAAGATCTACCTGCCGGCGCTCGTCGGCGAAATGCCTCCGCAGGAAGCGAAAGCGCCGCCTGCGCCGATGCATGCCCTGTCGGGCGAGACCGTGCTGGTCGTCGAGGACGATGACGATGTCCGCATCTACAGCACGGAAACGCTGCGCGAACTCGGGTTCAAGGTGCTCGAAGCCAATGACGGCGCCTCGGCGCTGCGGGTGCTCGAACATCACCCGGAGGTGAGTCTGCTGTTCACCGACGTCGGTCTGCCGGGCATCAATGGCAGGGAACTGGTCGAAGCGGCGCGCAGCCGCCGGCCGGGCCTGCGCGTGCTGTTCACGAGCGGCTATGAACGCAATGCGCTGATGCACGACGGCCGGCTCGATGCGGGCGTCGTGCTGCTGCCCAAGCCGTTCACGCGTTCGCTGCTCGCGAGCCGCGTGCGTGAGGCGCTGGATGCGTCGCTGGATTAGTTCGACGGCCCCGAGGGGAGAAGGACAGGGGTTTCTGTAGGTCAGGCTTTAGCCTGACTCTGAAAGCGGCCGGCTGAAAGCCGGCCCCACAGTGAGAGCCCCCACCCTAACCCTCCCCCGCTTCGCGGAGGAGGGGATCAGACCAACTCTTTTATGCGGTCTTTGCGGCCTCTTCTCTGTTCCGCGTCTACAGCTTCCCCGCAATGAGCTGATGGAGCTTGCGCAGATCGGCCGCAAACAGCCGGATGCCTTCGGCCAGTTTCTCCGTCGCCATGGCATCCTCATTCAGGTGCCAGCGGAAACTGCGTTCGTCGACGTCCGGGATCGCGGGCGCCGCGCCGGGATTCTCGGGCGAAAGCTTGCGCTCCAGCGTGCCCTGGTCCTTGCTCAGTTCGTCCAGCAGCGCGGGAGAAATCGTCAGCCGATCGCAGCCGGCCAGTGCCTCCACTTCACCGGCCGAGCGGAACGATGCGCCCATGACGATGGTCTTCACGCCGCGCGACTTGTACGCGGCGTAGATGGCGCGCACCGAGCGCACGCCAGGATCTTCTTCCGGCGCGAACGAGCGGCCCTCGTTCTTCACGTGCCAGTCGAGGATGCGGCCCACGAACGGCGAAATCAGGAACGCGCCGGCATCCGCACAGGCCATGGCCTGCACCAGCGAGAAGAGCAGGGTGAGATTGCAGTCGATGCCTTCCTTCTGCAGCACGCGTGCGGCCTGGATGCCTTCCCAGGTCGAGGCGATCTTGATCAGGATGCGCTGGCGCGGAATGTCGCGCGATTCGTAGGCCGCGATGATGGCGCGCGCCTTCTCGACGGTGGCGGCCGTGTCGAACGACAGGGTCGCGTCGACCTCGGTCGACACGCGTCCCGGCACCAGCTTCGTCAGTTCGGCGCCGACGGCCACGGCCAGGCGGTCCGCGGCCGCGGCAATGACGCTCTCGCGGGCGCCGTTCTGCCTGCGGCCCCAGGCCAGCGTTTCATCGACGACCGGCGCGAGCGCCGGCAGTGCAACCGCCTTGAGCAGGAGCGTGGGATTGGTCGTGCAATCCACCGGTTGCAGCGCGCGGATCGCTTCGATGTCGCCCGTGTCGGCGACCACTACAGTCATCTTGCGCAATTGATCGAGTTTCGAGGCCATGGTCACTCCGAAAGGCGCATCCGCAGATGCGGTCGTCGACAGGGGATGGTGCGACCTTACACCGAACTGCGCTCGGCGGTCTCCGTGCGTCGATGTCGTCGGAATATGTCGCGGACTGCGCGTCTGGTAGCGCGCCAGCGACATGAAAACGAGCGTGAGCGAAATCAGCATGAATTCCGCGACTTTCGTGCGGTCGACGCATGTGTCGCGCAATCCACGTCGCCGAATCGGCACTGCAAACCGTACGTGATGTGAGCGCGATGTCGCACGCTATACGTATGGCTGTGCGCAAAGTGCGGCAGGAGAATCGATCGCTGTCGATGCTGGGGATTCAGGCTTGAGCGGGCAATACAGGGGAGGCTGCCCACGAGCTCGGTGGATCGTGGAGTGATCGGCGATGCGAAGACCGTGGATTGTGTTGTTCGGGTTGCTGCTGTGCCCCTTCGTGGCCGGTGCATGCGAATCGAATGATCGACACCGGTGCAGGCAGCTCATCGGGCAGCTCATCGCCTACCGCAGCGAAGCCATCGAATACGCCTTCGGCAGCGTGTTCGACGTGTTGCCCGACAACGTCGAAATCAAGTTCGTCAGTTCCAGCGACCCGCAGTATGCAAAGTTCTCCGGCCGTGTCGCCTACGATCAGGCGGCACGCATGATGATCGTGCCGCGACGCTATCTGGATGCACAGACGCCGAACCCGCTGCGCTGGGCGGCGGCGTACTGGCCGTACTACCGCAATCCCCAGTACCAGGCCGCCTTTCCCCTCATCGCCGCCATCGACAGTGCGCTGTGGGGGGCGGTGCTGCAGGAAACGGCGCATGGTCGCGGGCTGTCGTGGCCCCACGCCGAATGCAGCTCCGTCGACCTCAGCAAGCGGCTGCCGTGCGAAATGCTGATCGCCGGCGTCGGCGCACTGCTCACCGACAATCGCGTCGAGATGTTCAATGCCAACCGGATCGACCGGATCTGGCCCGATGATTTCTCGTCGTTCCAGCAGCGCGCCTGGCGTACCGATCGGGAATACGTCGACGTGCAGCGATTCGGCGGGGTGCTGCTGCTGCGACCGCTGTTCAGCGAATTCGGCGTGCCGAGCGCATTGGCCTATGTGGCGCAGACGCCCTTCCGGATCGAGGATGGCAACATGCGCGTGTCTGCCTTGCGCTATCAGGAACGCGCGCGCGAAGTACTGCAGGGAAGGCCGGCCATCCTGGTGAGCGGAGAAGCGCACGGCGAAGATCCGCCGCCGGTGTCGAGCCGCAGCCGGCACTTCGTTTCCTTCGGCTCGCGCGACGGCGCCTGAGCGTCGCGCGCAGGTCGAGGGTCAGTTGAAGTCGTGGGTGACGAAGTCGCGATCGACGCTGACGTTGGCGGTGCGCTGGAAGCGAATGGCATCGCTGGTCGACGGTGCATCGTCGTTGCCGTTGCAGGTCAGCGCGAGCGTGTAGTCCCCAGGCGGCAGCGCCCGCAATGCGTAACTGAAGGATGTGCCGAAGTTCGAGACGACGGCCGTCGTCGCGTAGGGTTCCGGATCCGCGCTGTCGATGTCGTCGGGCTGGATGTCTTCGCCTTCGAAGAGATAGACCGCGCCGCCTTCCTGCAGCGATGTGCCGGGCGGACAGGCGGTGGTGACGTTTCCGGCGATCTGCCCGGCGTCGTCCGGGTCGATGGCGCGCAGGGCCGGCGTCAGGGTGTATTCGTCGTTGGCCTCATCGAAGCTGAGCGATCTGCGCAGATCGAGCGTCAGCATCAGGCGGTGGCTGCTCGACTCGTCTTCCTCGATCGTGAAATCGACCGGCGAGTAGCTGCCCTGGGCCAGGATGATGGGAAACTCGCGGCCGTCGAAGGTGACGACGCTCGCATCGTCGTTGTCTTCCAGCAGCAGCCGCACGCCGCTGTAGGTGCCGTCCGGCAGTTCCTCGTTGGTGAACAGGTCGAGCGAGCCGTCTTCCAGCAGCAGGATGAGATCGGTGCGTTCGCTGCGGGTGAATTCCAGTTTTTCCGTACCGCCGTCGGTGCGTTCGAATTCCACGCCGAGCACGTCGACGTTGATGCCCGCGATCCGCGGATCGGCCGGCGCATCGGCCGCGAGATCCATGCTGACGGAACCGCGACAGCCGCCGAGTCCGACGCCCGCGACGATCATCAGTCCCGAAACAAGTGCAGCACGCAGGCCAGCGCCAGTCACTTCGGTTCCTCCATCGGTGTTGCCGTTCGCGCGGGATTCTGAGTGATTACGCCCGGCACTGCCAGCCGTCAGCCGCGGCCGGTGAAGGGCATCCGGGTGGCCGTCACCGTCGTGAACAGGCGGATCGCTTACAGCGTTTGCAGGTGCAGCACTCCTGCTTATGACAGATCGACGCTCCAGTGAGTGCCGCGCCGCTTTGCAATCGGTCCCTGCCGAACCACAATCCGGCCATGTCCTCGCAGCTCTCCGCCACGCAGGTCGCCTTCCTGCTCGTTGCGCTGATCCAGGCGGTGTTCGCCATCGTCTGGGCCATCGGCGCCCACGCGCTGGTCGCGGCGCGCAGTGCGATCCGCTACTGGATCGCCTGGGCCGCGCTCAGTGCAATCACGTGGCTCATTCTGTCGATGAACGTCGACGAACCGCCGTTGCTCGCGATGCTGGCCGGCTGTGTCGCCATCATGTCGCTGCAACGGGGCATCCGCACCTTCATCGGCCGGCCGCACCCGGACCGCGCGCACGCGCTGCTCCTGCTCGCTTCCGTGGCGATTGCCGCCGTCAGTCTTGCGCCCGAACGGCGTCCGCTGCAGGCGGCCGGCAACTACGCCGTGCTCGCGGTGCTCTATGGCGGCATCGCAGTCGATCTCTATCGTCACGCGCGCGACCCATTGCGCTTCGATTGGCCGATCGTGCTGGCGCTGCCGGTGCTGCTGGGAAGCGTTGCGTTCGGTGTCCGGGTCGTGCGTGCCATCGTCCAGCCGGAATCCGTCGCGGCGCAGATGGCCACCGACAGCCTGATGAACGTGCAGGCCGCGATGATCTACGTGACCCTGGTGCTGTCGCTGCACGCCACGCTGATGGTGCTGGTGGTGGCACGGCTCGTCGGCGAACTGCGGCGACTGTCGCGTCACGACGGCCTGACCGGCCTGCTCAATCGCCGCGCCATGGAGGAACTGCTCGAAGCCCAGATTCGACGCAGCCGCTCCGGCGCTGCGTCCTTCGTCCTGATGATGATCGACCTCGATCACTTCAAGCGCATCAACGATCAGCACGGACATCCGGTGGGCGACCGGGCGCTCAAGCACGTGGCGGCGTTGTTGCAGGACGCGATGCCGGCTGCCGCAGCGCTGGCGCGTTACGGCGGCGAGGAATTCATCGTGCTGTTTCCCGGCGTCACTTCGATGCAGGCGGAGCAGCTGGCGGAGCGTCTGCGCAACCTGCTCGCAACGAATGCGCTGCTGCACGGGTCCGTGTCGATTCCGATGTCCATGAGCATCGGTGTCGCGCAGTGGCGCGGCGCGGCGGATGATCTGTCGCAACTGCTGCTGCGCGCGGATGCAGCGTTGTTCCAGGCGAAAGTGCAGGGACGCAACCGCGTCGTGATCGCGCTAGATTCGCGAGGGGTGCAGCCCGTGCCGGCGTGAGGAAGAACGAGAGCCGCAAAGACCGCATAAAAGAAGTGATTCGTCTCGATCTTTTATGCGGTCTTTGCGGCCTCTTGCTCTTGCTCTTGCTCCAGCGCGATCAGTGCGCCGCACTCACCATCAGCCAGCCGATGCCTGCCGTGACGGCCACGCCGACCGCGCGTTGCGCCATCGACCATTGAGCGATGGTGCCGTCCATGATGGCGATGCCGACGACGGTCATCAGGAACCAGAAGATGCTCTGCATGGCGGCGGACTCGATGCCGAGCCGCTGCTGGATGCCGATCGAGCCGATGTAGAGCGTGATGCCGCCGATGAAGTTGATCATCGACAGGCCGATCGTGGCGGGCACGAGCGAGCCGTCGCGCCAGGTCTGCGCCGCATAAACGAAACCGCGGGCATCAAAATACGCCGACAGCGCCGTAACCAGGATCAGTGAGCCGACCAGCAGGACGGATTTCATGAGGCCGCCGATTGCGAACGTGGGGAGGCGATCTTACCGGCGCACCCGCCGGCTTTCGCCGTCCGATCGTCCATGATCTGGCGGACCAAAGAAAAAGGGGCGAGTCCTGCGACTCGCCCCTTCGAGGTCAGCCCTCTTCGGTCCGCTGTCAGGCCGCGGCCGTCTTGGCCTTCGCCGCTTCGGCGATGACCGCATCGGCAACCATCTTCGGCACCGGATCGTAGTGCGAGAACTCCATCGTGTACGAGGCGCGACCCGAGGTCATGCCGCGCAGGTGACCGATGTAGCCGAACATTTCCGACAGCGGCACGGTGGCCACCACGGCAATGTTCGCGCCGCGTTCGAGCTGTTCCTGGATCATGCCGCGACGACGGTTGATGTCGCCGATGACGTCGCCGAGGTAGTCCTGCGGCGTCACGGTTTCGACCTTCATCACCGGCTCCAGCAGGATCGGGCCGGCCTTGCGGATGGCTTCGCGGAAGCAGGCCTTCGCCGCGATTTCGAACGTCAGCGCGTTCGAGTCGACGTCGTGGTAGCTGCCGTCCGTGAGACGCGCGCGGAAGTCGACGGTCGGGTAGTGCGCGAGCACGCCGTCTTCCATCTGCATCTTGAGGCCCTTCTCGACCGACGGCACGTATTCGCGCGGCACCGAGCCGCCGACGGTTTCGTCGACGAACTCGAAGCCTTCACCGCGCTCGCGCGGTTCGAACGTGATCCACACTTCGGCGAACTGGCCCGAACCGCCGGTCTGCTTCTTGTGGATGTACTGCTCGGAGATCGTCTTCGTGAAGGTTTCACGATAGGCGACCTGCGGCTGGCCCATGATGCCTTCGACGTTGAATTCTGTGCGCATGCGGTCGAGCGTCACTTCGAGGTGCAGTTCGCCCATGCCGCGCAGGATCGTCTGGCCCGTTTCGCGATCGGTTTCGAGATACAGCGACGGATCGGCGCGGACCATCTTGCCGAGCGCGGCGCCGAACTTCTCCTGTTCGGCCTTGTTCTTCGGCTTGACCGACACGCTGATGACCGGGTCCGGGAAGCGCATGCGCTCCAGGATCACGGGATTGTTGGCGTCGCACAGCGTGTCGCCCGTGTCGGTTTCGGCGAGCGAGACCAGCGCGATGATGTCGCCGGCGCGCGCTTCTTCGATCGGGTTGGCGTCCTTGGCGAACATCTCGACCATGCGGCCGATCTTTTCGCGCTTGCCGCGCGTCGAGTTCTGCACCGACATGCCCTTGGTCAGCACGCCCGAGTACACGCGCACGAAGGTGAGCGCGCCGTAGGCGTCGTTGATCACCTTGAATGCCAGCGCGGCGAACGGCTCGTCGTCCGAGCAGATACGCTCGCCGATCGCGTTGCCGTCTTCATCCATGGTCTTGATGGCAGCGACGTCGGTCGGCGCCGGCAGGTAGTCGACGACCGCGTCGAGCACCTGCGTCACGCCCTTGTTCTTGTACGAGGAGCCGCACAGCACGGGGTTGAAGGCGCCGTTGATCGTGCCCTTGCGCAGGCACTTGCGCAGCACGTCGGCCGTCGGCTCGACGCCGTCGTCCAGGTACTTCTCCATGGCCGCGTCGTCCTGCTCCAGGCAGGTGTCGACCAGCTCGGAACGATACTTGGCAATGCTCGCCAGGATGGCGCGATCGCTCGGCACGGTGATGCCGAGCTTGTCGGCGATGTCCGGGGTGATGTCGTGCTGCACCGGCACGGCATCGCGATCGTCCGAATCCCACACCAGCGCCTTCATTTCGACCAGGTCGACCATGCCCTTGAAGTTGTCTTCCGAGCCGATCGGCAGCTGCACGGGCAGGGGACGCGCACCGAGACGCTTCTTGATCATGTCCACGCAGCGCAGGAAGCCGGCGCCGCTGCGGTCCATCTTGTTGACGTAGCACAGGCGCGGCACGCCGTAGTTGTCGGCCAGGCGCCAGTTCGTTTCCGACTGCGGTTCCACGCCGGCCACGCCGTCGAACACGACGACGGCGCCGTCGAGCACGCGCAGCGAGCGGTTCACTTCGATGGTGAAGTCGACGTGTCCCGGGGTGTCGATGACGTTGATCTTCTTCTTGCGCCAGAACGCCGACACGGCGGCGGACTGAATCGTGATGCCGCGCTTCTGTTCCTGCTCCATGTAGTCCGTCGTGGTCGAGGACTTCAGGTCCTTGGTGTCGTGAACGTCGACGATCGTGTGCTTGCGACCCGTGTAATAAAGGATGCGCTCCGTCGTCGTCGTCTTGCCGGCATCGACGTGCGCGATGATGCCGATATTGCGGATGTCAGAAAGGGGTGTGGTACGAGGCATGACAGAAGTTTCCGTGCTGGTTCCTGGGCAAAACGAAGCCATCGCCGTCCGGTTTGCCGGACAAAGGGCGCGAATATTAGGGACGATCCCTGCGGCCACCAATGAGGTCTTTGCTGGATTTCCCGATAGAAGCGACCGGTCGGGAACCCGGGCCGCCTCGCAAAGCGGCGCATTCTAACGAAATTGGGGGAAATTGCCGCAGGAAAGTCCGGGGAATGGACTGCTTCGGGTCTTCCTGTGGGTCAGGCTTCAGCCTGACTCCGGCCGTCCCGGAAGTCAGGCTTCAGCCTGACTCCGGCCGTCCCGGAAGTCAGGCTGAAGCCTGACCTACAGGAAGAACGAGGAAGCGTCCGGCTATTTCACGTAAGCCCGGACCACGCCTTCCAGGAAATCGCGGCCTTCATACAGCGATTTCACGCGAATCTTCTCGTTCAGGCCGTGGGCGTTGGTTTCGCCGGAGGTCGAGAACATCCCGCTCATTCCGTAGGTCGGGATGCCGGCATTCATCAGGAAGCGTCCGTCGGTGGCGCCGGCCGTCATGACGGGGGCGATGGGAACCCCCGGCCAGAGCTTCGCGGCCTGGGCCCGCACCGGCTTCATGATCTCGTCGGTCAGGGGCGGGGGCGAGGAACCGTCGCGGCGGCGCACGATGCTGACCACAACCTGCGGGTCGCCGATCGTCCGCTCCAGCGTCTCCTTCACCTGTTCGGGGGTGGTTCCCTGCATGAGGCGGCAGGACAGGGTCGTGACTGCCCGCTGCGGCAGGGCGTTGGGCGCATGGCCACCTTCGATCTGAGTTGCCACACAGGTCGTGTGCAGCATCGCGTTGTAGTTGGGATGGGTCTGCAGGACCTGCAGCGCCGCCGCGTCCGATGGATCGCGCGCGACGGCGCTCATGGCCGCACCGATCTCGCCGCCGAGCATGGGACCGGTGACGCGGAAGTATTCGCGCACCACGGGCGTCACCTGGATCGGGAACGACAGCCCGGCGATTTTTCCGGTCGCCGCCAGCAGCTGGTAGATCGCATTGTCCGGCGTGGGGCGCGAAGAGTGGCCGCCCGGATGAGTCACTTCCAGTTCATAGACCTGGTGAATCTTTTCGCCGGCCTGCACCTGGAGTGCGAGCGGCCTGCCATCCTCCGACAGCAGTCCGCCGGCGCCCTCGTTGATGGCGAACGCGGCATCGATCAGGTCGCGATGATGCTTCAGCAGGTAGTCGACGCCGTTCACGCGGTTGGAAGTTTCCTCGCCGCAGGTGAGCGCCATGATCAGGTCGCGCTTCGGTTTGAAACTGCGCTCCTGCTGCAGACGGATCATGAGATCGAGGAATACCGCCGCCATCGACTTGTCGTCGGCCGAGCCGCGTCCGTAGAAGTAGCCGTTCTCTTCGTAGAGCGTGAAGGGATTGCGTTCCCAGTCCTCGCGCTTCGCATCGACCACGTCGATGTGCGCGAGCAGCAGCACGCCTTTCTTCGCGGGCTTGGCAGCGCGGATGCGCGCCACGATGTTGCCGTCGTCCGGTTTGCCTTCCGGGATCACGACCTGCACATCGTTGTCGGCGAAACCCGCCGCCTGCAGCCGCTGCTGCGCGGCGCGGACCACGTTGGTGCAGGAGCCGGTGCCGGGCGACGAGTCGATCTCGACCATCTCGCGATAGATCTCGCGGAACGCCTCGCGTCCGGCGTCGGCGTGAACGGGCGCTGCGGCGAACGCGAAGGACAGCAGGGCAAGTAATTTCTTCATGAGTCCGAGAATACAGGCTGGCGCGCGCGCTCTTCCAGCCGGGCAAGGCGGCGGTGCTAAAACCGCCGATTGCTGCTGCGACATCGGCTCAACGACAATGAGTCATGCCAAGGGAAACGTCTGCTTCCGGTGCCGTGCGACTCGTCGGCGCCGACGGCCTGAGCTTCAGCATCGATGACACGGGCTGCGTCCGCCGGATCGATCGCGGCGACACGCTGGTGAATCTGTTCGTTGCCAGTGCGGTCGAGAACGGCCCGGCCAATCTGTACCTGCGCCTGCACGCGGGTAGCAGCGTCGAGGTCACGCCGCTGCTCGGTCCGGGCAGTCCGACGCGAGGCTCGTGCATCGCCTCGGATCGCTGGGTCGGCTCGGGTGCCTGGAACGGACTGCGCTACACCGTCAGCCTGACGATGGCGAAAGGCGAGCCGGCCTGGATCTGGCAGGTTCATCTGACCAATCGCGATACGCGCGAAGCCAGCGTCGATCTGCTGTATGCGCAGGACATCGGGCTTGCGCCGTATGCGATGGCGCGTCTCAACGAGTACTACATCAGCCAGTACGTCGATCATTCGCCGCTGCAACATGCGCAACAAGGCTGGGTCATTGCTTCCCGCCAGAATCTCGCCAGCGGCGGACGCAATCCGTGGAGCCTGATCGGATCGCTGCGTCGCGCGACGGGATTCGCCACGGATGCGTTGC
This sequence comes from uncultured Steroidobacter sp., assembly GCA_937864115.1. GTDB lineage: Bacteria > Pseudomonadota > Gammaproteobacteria > Steroidobacterales > Steroidobacteraceae > Steroidobacter. Next base: position 94,180 of record CALMII010000012.1, read on the forward strand.
AGCTGCGGCGCCGCGACGCTCTGACGCGCGATCTGCCGTCGCAACGGTTGCAGCACGAGCATTCGATGATCGTGATCCAGGACGAACGTCTCGTGCTTCCGGCGGGCGGGAATGCTGCGTCCGGTTTCTTCGGTCTGTTTCGCGACGATCATCCGGCGGCGACTTCGGCAGACGATCTGGTACTCGTCGATACGGTGCGGCGCCTGCCGGAAGCAGCGCTCGACATTGCAATCGAGCCGGCCGTGCGCCAGCTGGCATCGTCCAGTTCGTTGTTCAGCGCGGCGCCGTCGTTCGACTCGCTGCCGCTCGATGCCGCGACATTGCGGTCGCAGTTTCCGGGCCGATGGCGGCACAAGGAGTCGGCGAAGGACGGAACGCTGCTGTCATTCTTCTACGGCGAGCAGCGCCACGTCGTGCTGCGCGAGAAAGAGGCACGCGTGCTGCGGCCGCACGGCCATCTGTTGCGTACCGGAAGCAGTGCGATCCCGGACGAAAGTGCGCTGACCTCGACGGTCTGGATGGCCGGTGTCTTTCACTCGATGCTCACGCAGGGGCACGTGAGCTTCAACCGGCTGTTGTCCACCGTGCATGGCTATGCCGGATTGTTCCGTTCGCACGGCCAGCGCGTGTTCGTCGACTACGGAACCGGCTGGGAACTGCTCGACGTGCCATCCGCCTTCGAGATGACGCCCACTGCCTGTCGCTGGCTTTATCAGCACAGGAAGGGACTCATCGAAGTCCGCAGCGAAGCGCACGGCGAGTCCAATGAGATGCGGCTCGAGATCGAAGTTCGTTCCGGCCCCGCGGTGCGCTGTCTCATCTCGCATCACATCGCGCTCGATGGCGACGATGGCAGCGAGGACCAGCGCCTGCGCTGGCAGCACGAAGGAGGGATCGTCACCTTGCGTCCGGCGCCGGGCACGGCGATGGATCAACGTTTTCCCGATGGCAGTTTCCGGCTCGTCATCGAGCCGCCGCCGACGCGGGTCGGCGGCGACGAACTGCTGTTCAGCAACGGACGTTCGCGGCAGCAGCCGTTCGCCTGCGTCGTCACCGAACGTGCCGGGAAACATCGCGTGCGGATTCAGGCGCAGCTGCTTCAGGCGTCAGAGATGCCCGCGCCGGACTGCCGCATCGACGAGACATCGCTGCTTCCGGTCGTCGAACCGCCCGCGGGCGAGATGGGCGATGCCGTGGCGCGACTGCGCGAGATCATGCCGTGGATGACGCACAACGCGCTCATTCACTACCTGTCGCCGCGCGGCCTCGAGCAATACTCCGGCGGCGGCTGGGGAACGCGCGATGTGACGCAAGGACCGGTCGAGCTGCTGCTGGCGCTCGGCCGGCCGGCGCCGCTGCGCGATCTGCTGCTGCGCGTGATGAGTGCGCAGAACGAAGATGGCGACTGGCCGCAGTGGTTCATGTTCTTCGAGCGCGACCGCGCCGTGCGTGCCGGCGATTCTCACGGCGACATCGTGTTCTGGCCCGTCCTCGCGCTGGCGCAGTACGTGCTGGCCTCGGGAGATGCGGCGTTTCTCGAAGCGCCGGCTCCTTTCTTCGAAGGTCGCAGTGCCACGATCTGGCAGCACGTCGAACGCGCGCTGGCGGTGATTCGCGCCCGCGTCATTCCGGATACGTCGCTGGCAGCCTACGGTCACGGCGACTGGAACGATTCGCTGCAACCGGCCGATCCGGCGATGCGCGAGCGGCTGTGCAGCGCCTGGACGGTCACGCTGCACCATCAGACCCTGACGACGCTGGCGCGCGCGCTGCGATTCGCGGGGCGGAATGAAATTGCACGTCGACTGGACGACGACGCGGCCGGCGTACGCCGCGATTTCCAGCGCCTGCTGCTGGTCGACGACGTGTTGACCGGCTATGCGATGTTCGATGCCGAGACGCCGCGCTACCTGCTGCATCCGCGCGATCGGATCACCGGTGTCCGCTACAGCGCGCTGGCGATGATTCACGCCATCCTCGAAGGACTGTTCACGCCGGCGCAGGCGCAGGCGCATCTGCAGTTGATCCGTTCGCATCTTACGGGGCCGGACGGCGTGCGGCTGTTCGACCAGCCGATGCGTTATCACGGCGGGCCGCAGCAGTTCTTTCAGCGCGCCGAGAGCGCGACGTTCTTCGGTCGCGAGATCGGGCTCATGTACATGCATGCGCACCTGCGTTACGCGCAGGCGCTTGCGCACGTCGGCGACGCGTCAGGATTTTTCCACGCACTGAGCCAGGTCAATCCCATCGGCCTCGCGTCGCTGGTGCCGACGGCCGCGTTGCGCCAGTCGAACTGTTACTACTCCAGTTCCGACGCGGCGTTCGCCGATCGTTATGAAGCCAGCGAGGAGTACGCGCGGGTCCACGCCGGCACGATCGCGCTCGAAGGCGGCTGGCGCGTCTATTCCAGCGGCGCGGGAATCGCGTTCGCGCTGATCGTGCGACGCTTCCTCGGGTTGACCTGCGAGGTCGAGTCCGTCTGCATCGATCCGGTCATGCCGCCGGCGCTCTCCGGGCTGAAGATCCGCACACGACTGTTCGACCGCGAGATTGAAGTGATCTACGAAGTCGGGCCGGCTGGATGCGGCGTCACCGCGGTTTGCGCGAACGGAAAAAACCTGTCCCTGACGCGCGATCCCAATCCGTACCGGTCCGGCGCGGCCCGGATTGCTAAGTCCGAGTTGCTCGCGCACCTGCAGGGCGATGCGAATGTCCTGGTTGTCCGACTGGGCTGAGGCGGCTGCGTGCCGGGCCATGACAATTCTTTGTGGACACTGCCGCGACCCCGGCGGTAAGTAACGGACGCAAGTCGTCCGTTCGAAAAGAACATCATCCGGGGGTTTCGATGTCTCACTTCGCTCTGCGCGCCCGAGTCCGGGCTGGCCTGCTCGGCGCGGCCATTCTCCTTTCCTGTCATGCACTGGCCGATGCGCCCGACGGCAGCTGGCCTGCGGCAGGCGATGTCGTCGGCACGCAGGCGGGCTTTTCCGAAGCCGGCCTGGCGGCCCTGGATGCCCGCATGAAGAAGGCCGTGGACGACAGGCAGGTCGCCGGCGTGATCACGCTGCTTGCGCACAAGGGCAAGGTCGCCGCATTGAATGCGCACGGGACGCAGTCGCTCGATGCCGGCAGCGCGCCGGTCAGCGAGAGCACGATCTTCCGCATCTATTCCATGACCAAGCCGATCACGGGCGTCGCCATGATGCAGCTGTACGAGAAGGGTCTGTGGAAGCTCGACGATCCGGTGTCGAAGTTCGTGCCCGAGATGGCGAACATGAAAGTCGTCACCGGCAAGGATGCGGAAGGCAAGCCGATCATCGTCGATGCGACGCGGCCGGCCACCATGCGTGAACTCATGAGTCACACCGCCGGCCTGGGCTACGGACTGCAGCCCGGCAATGCCGTCGACGACGCCTTCATCGCCCAGAACCCGATGGCGCAGCCGGATCTCAAGGGCATGATCGACGTCGTCTCGAAAATCCCGCTGCTGGCGCAGCCCGGCGAGCGCTGGTCGTATTCGATCGCGGTCGACATCCAGGGGCTGATCGTCGAACGCCTGTCGGGCGAGAAGTTCGGCGCCTATCTCAAGAAGCATGTGTTCGAGCCGCTGCACATGGCGGACACGGCATTCACGCTGCCGGCGAATGCCGAGCCGCGCGTGGCGACGGTCTATGCCTGGGATGGCAAGAACTCGGCGCTGGCGAAGACGCCTGATGCCTGGGGCCCGTCGGTGTTTCCGCTCGAGTCCGGCGGCGGCGGCCTGTATTCGACCATTCACGACTACGCACGCTTCTGTCAGATGCTGGTCAACCAGGGCGCGCTCGACGGCAAGCAACTGCTGAAGCCGGAGACGATTGCACTGATGACGCAGAATCACATCGGCGATCTGCGCGTCTTCGGCGCGATGCCCGGCACCAAGTTCGGCCTCGACTTTGCCGTCATCACCGATCCGGCTGCATTGAAGTCCGCGCAGGGCGAGGGCTCGTACTGGTGGTTCGGCATCGCCGGCACCTGGTTCTGGGTCGATCCGAAGAACGATCTGTTCTTCGTGGGCCTGATCCAGCGCCGGCTGGATGGCGGCACCACGGCATTGCGCAACGATTCGATCAAGCTCGTCTACGACGCGCTGGCAGCGAAGTAGGCCGTGCTTCTTCTTCCTGTAGGTCAGGCTTCAGCCTGACAGTTCTAGGCCGGCTGAAGCCGGCCCCACAGACAGAGAGAGCAGAAGGGGGCGAAAGCCCCCTTCTTTTTGCCTGTCGCGTTCCCGATAGGTATTGCCTATCAACTTCCAAGAAACCATCGACTGGCCCTAATCAGGGTCTGCCTGTATCTTGCGCGACATCGCCAGGGGAATGGTTCTCCGAGCATTGCTTGTCCTTCAGGAGTTCAATCGATGAGTTCAGTGATCAATACGACCATCAAGCCTTTCAAGACCACGGCCTATGCCAACGGCAAGTTCGTGCCGGTGTCCGATGCCGATCTGAAGGGCAAGTGGTCGATCTTCTTTTTCTATCCTGCCGATTTCACGTTCGTCTGCCCGACCGAACTGGGCGATCTCGCCGACGTCTACCCGGAGCTGAAGAAGCTCGGCGTCGAGGTGTACAGCGTGTCCACCGATACTCATTTCACGCACAAGGCGTGGCATGACGCGTCGGACACGATCAAGAAGATCCAGTACGTGATGCTGGGCGACCCGACCCACGCCATCAGCCGCAACTTCGGCGTGCTGATCGAGGAAGAAGGTCTCGCGCTGCGCGGCACGTTCGTGGTGAATCCGGAAGGCGTCATCAAGGTCGCCGAGATCCACGACCTCGGCATCGGCCGCGATGCCAAGGAACTGCTCCGCAAGGTGCAGGCTGCCCAGTACGTCGCTTCGCACCCGGGCGAAGTCTGCCCGGCCAAGTGGACACCTGGCGCCAAGACCCTGGCTCCCTCGCTGGATCTGGTCGGCAAGATCTAAGTCCTTCGGGCTTTCTCTTCCTGTGGAGGCCGGCTTCAGCCGGCCTCTGCGGGACGATGCGGACTGGCTGAAACCCGCCCCCTGCAGCACAGACCTTTCGGAGACATCATGCTCGACGCCACCCTTCGCCAACAGCTCCAGACCTATCTCGAACGGCTCACGCGGCCGGTCGTGCTGACGGCCGCGCTGGACGAAAGCGATGCGTCGCTGGAAATGCGCGATCTCCTCAACGACATCGCTTCGCTGTCGCCGCTGCTGTCGCTGGATCTGGAAGGCGATGGCGACCGCAAGCCGTCGTTCACCGTGGGCAGCCCCGGCCACGACATCAAGATCCGTTTCGCCGGTCTGCCGATGGGCCATGAATTCACGTCGCTCGTGCTGGCGCTGCTGCAGGCCGGCGGTTACCCGCCGAAGGTCGACGCAAGCGTCATCGAGCAGATCAAATCGCTCAAGGGCGATTTCAAATTCGAGATTTTCATTTCATTGAGCTGCCACAACTGCCCGGACGTGGTGCAGGCGCTCAATCTCATGGCCGTGCTCAATCCGAACGTCACGGCCACCATGATCGACGGCGCGCTGTTCCAGCAGGAAGTCGAGTCGCGCCAGGTGCTGGCGGTGCCGATGGTGTTTCTCAACGGCCAGGAATTCGGTCAGGGCCGCATGACCCTCGAGGAAATCCTCGCCAAGGTCGACACCGATGCCGATGCGCGCCAGGCCGAGCAGCTGAACGCGAAAGATGCGTTCGACGTGCTGATCGTCGGCGGCGGTCCGGCCGGCGCTGCGGCGGCGATCTATGCCGCGCGCAAGGGCGTGAAGACGGGCGTCGTCGCCGAGCGTTTCGGCGGCCAGGTGCTCGACACGCTCGCCATCGAGAACTTCATTTCCGTGAAGGAGACCGAGGGTCCGAAGATGGCCGCCGCGCTCGAAGACCACGTGCGCAGCTATGAAGTCGACATCATGAACCTGCAGCGTGCCGAGGGCCTCGTGCCCGCGGATGCGAACGGCCTGATCAGCGTGAAGCTGGCGAACGGCGCGACCCTGCGCAGCAGGTCGATCGTGCTCGCGACCGGCGCCCGCTGGCGCGAAATGAACGTGCCGGGCGAACGCGAGTATCGCGGCCGCGGCGTGGCGTACTGCCCGCACTGCGACGGCCCGCTGTTCAAGGGCAAGCGCGTGTCGGTGATCGGCGGCGGCAACTCCGGCGTCGAAGCGGCGATCGATCTCGCCGGCATCGTGAACCATGTGACGCTGATCGAATTCGACGGCAAGCTGCGCGCCGACGAAGTCCTGCAGCGCAAGCTGCGCAGCCTGCCGAACGTGCGCGTGATCCTGTCCGCGCAGACGACGGAAGTGCACGGCGAAGGCGGCAAGGTGAATGCGCTCAGCTATCGCGATCGCGCGTCCGGCGAAGTACACCGCGTCGAACTCGAAGGCGTGTTCGTGCAGATCGGCCTGCTGCCCAACACCGACTGGCTGAAGGGCACGCTCGCGCTGAGCAATCGCGGCGAGATCGAAGTCGACGTCCGCGGCCAGACGTCGCTGCCGGGCGTATTCGCTGCCGGCGATGCGACGACGACGCCGTACAAGCAGATCGTGATCGCGATGGGCGAGGGGTCGAAGGCTGCGCTCAGCGCGTTCGATCACCTGATCCGCAGCAGCGCGCCGGCTGCGCAGGCCGACGCGGCCTGAGGAAGCGGTCTTCTTTTGTGGGGCCGGCTTCAGCCCAATGGCACTGACTTAAGCGCAAGTCCGTTTTGTTCTTCCCCTCCTCCGCGTAGCGGGGGAGGGCAGGGAGGGGGTCTTCTCTGGTCGGTGGCTCACGATGCCGTGAGCGGCGTGCCCGAGGGGCGCTTTGCTGGAACGCCGTGAATACATCCCTGTAGGCTCCGGCGCGCGCATCCCTGCGCGCGACGGTCCAGCAAAGCC
>CALMII010000013.1 GCA_937864115.1 uncultured Steroidobacter sp.
GCCTCATCGCATCGATTTAGGCCAGTAGCTCAATTGGCAGAGCGGCGGTCTCCAAAACCGCAGGTTGGGGGTTCGAGTCCCTCCTGGCGTGCCACGATCGACAGCGGCGCCCGGCAGCGGCGCATTGACAGTGACTCATGACTGAACAGGTACAAGAAAGCGCAACTGCGCTCGACGCAGCAAAGCTTGCGGCCGGCGTCGCCATCGTGGCGGCCGGTGTCGTGGGCTTCTACCTGCTGACCGCGCAGCCGATCTGGTTGCGCTGGATCATCGTGCTGGCGGGCCTCGTCCTCGGCGCGCTGGTCAGTCTGCAGTCCTATCAGGGCAAGACGTTCTGGTCTTTCGTGCAGGGTTCTCGCGTCGAGTTGCGCAAGGTCGTATGGCCGAACCGCCAGGAGACGATGCAGGTGACCATCGTGGTGTTCGTGATGGTCATCGTGCTCTCCCTGTTCTTCTGGGGCCTCGACACGCTGCTGGCTTTGTTGACGCGTTACCTCACCGGGCAGGGAGGTTGAGATGGCCTTGCGTTGGTACGTCGTGCACGCCTATTCGAACTTCGAGCACCGCGTTGCCGAAGCGTTGAAGGACCGCATCAAGCGCGAAGGTCTGCAGGACAAGTTCGGCGAGATCCTCGTGCCGACGGAAGAAGTCGTCGAGATGCGCGAGGGGCAGAAGCGCAAGAGCGATCGCAAGTTCTTCCCGGGCTACGTCCTGGTCCAGATGGAAATGGATGAAGGCACCTGGCACCTCGTGAAGGAAGTGCCGAAGGTGCTCGGCTTCATCGGCGGCACTCCGGAAAAGCCGGCGCCGATCACGGAAAAGGAAGCCATGAGCATCCTGCGTCGCGTCGAGGAAGGCGTCGACAAGCCGAAGCCCAAGGTGCTGTTCGAGCCGGGCGAAGTCGTTCGTGTCATCGATGGTCCGTTCAACGATTTCAACGGTGTCGTCGAGTCCGTGAATTACGAAAAGAATCGCCTGCAGGTGGCAGTGCAGATTCTCGGTCGCTCCACGCCGGTGGAGCTCGATTTCAGTCAGGTCGACAAGGCCTGACGTAAAGAGCGGCAACTGATCGACGATCAGTTGTCTTTTCGGTCTGCCAGGACGGCAGACGTCGCATCGATGGATCGCAATGGGGAGCTGCCAACCAGCAGCGTTTGTACCCGGAGAGCATCATGGCCAAGAAAGTAACTGGCTATATCAAACTGCAGATTCCTGCAGGCCAGGCGAATCCGAGCCCGCCCGTGGGTCCGGCGCTCGGTCAGCAGGGCGTGAACATCATGGAGTTCTGCAAAGCGTTCAACGCGCAGACGCAGAGTCTGGAAAAGGGTCTGCCGACCCCGGTGGTGATCACTGTCTACAGCGATCGCAGCTTCACGTTCATCCTCAAGACGCCGCCCGCGTCCGTGCTGATCCGCAAGGCCATCGGCATTGAAAAGGGCAGCGGTACGCCCAACACCAACAAGGTTGGCCGTATCAGTCGCAAGCAGCTCGAAGACGTCGCCAAGATCAAGCAGCCGGACCTGACGGCCGCGGATCTCGAAGCCGCAGTCCGCACGATCGCGGGCAGCGCGCGCAGCATGGGCGTTGACGTGGAGGGCGTGTGACATGCCATTCGTAGCAAAGCGTATGAAGGCCTGGGCCGACAAGATCAAGCCCGGCAAGCAGTATCCGATCGATGAAGCGCTGAACCTGATTCAGCAGTTCGCCAAGGCGAAGTTCCGCGAGTCGGTCGATGTGGCGGTCAATCTCGGCATCGATGCGTCGAAGTCGGACCAGCAGGTCCGCGGTTCGACCGTGATGCCGCACGGTATCGGCAAGACCGTTCGCGTGGCCGTGTTCACCTCGGGCAAGAACCAGGATGCCGCCAAGGCAGCCGGTGCCGACATCGTCGGCATGGAAGATCTCGCCGAGAAGGTGAAGGCCGGTCAGATGGATTTCGATGTGGTCGTCGCCAGTCCGGACGCGATGCGCGTCGTCGGCCAGCTCGGCCAGATCCTCGGTCCGCGCGGCCTGATGCCGAACCCGAAGGTCGGCACCGTGACACCGAACGTTGCTGACGCGGTGAAGAACGCCAAGGCCGGTCAGGTGCGTTATCGCTCCGACAAGGCCGGTGTCGTTCATTGCACGATCGGCAAGGCGGATTTCGATGCGGCCAAGCTGAAGGACAACCTGACTGCATTGCTGCAGGACCTGCAGAAGGCCAAGCCGGCAGCTTCGAAGGGCATCTATCTGAAGAAGATCTCCGTGTCTTCGACGATGGGTCCCGGTGTGCCGGTGGAACAGTCGAGCTTGTCGCTGTAAGCGACGAGCGGGCGATCGGCTGCTGGCGACTGGCTACTAGCCAGAGAAGGCAGCCGGAGTTTTCGATTTCGTTGATTGATGCAGGGCCGGTGCAGACGAATCGATCCAATCGATTGGTTGAAGCCGACCATCATCGAAGACCGCAGGCGAGGAGCCGGCGAGCGTTGAGGGTAACTGACGGAACTCTTGTTCTGGCCAGTCGCCAGCAGCCAGTAGCCAGCGGCCTCTTAATCATCCGCCCGCGCAGATGGTGTTACCTGATTCGGAGCTGAGAGCGATTCATCGTCGCGCGCAGATCCGGCTGAAGGGCGCCGTCAATGGGTGAGTGCGAAGGGATGCGCGCTCGACGTTATCAATGCTCTTCACGCCAGGAGGAATACATGGCGCTCAGACTCGATGACAAAAAGGCGTTGGTCGCCGAAGTGGCCGGGGTTGCTGCGACAGCGCAATCCGTGGTCGCTGCGGAGTATCGCGGCCTGACCGTGACGCAGATGACGAAGCTGCGTTCCACGGCACGCAGCTCCGGTGTCTATCTGCGAGTCGTGAAGAATACGCTGGCCCGCAAGGCAATCGCCGGCACTCAGTTCGAGTGCGTCGGCAAGAGCCTGAAGGGTCCGCTGATTCTCGCGTTCTCGAAGGATGATCCCGGTGCAGCAGCGCGCCTGGTCAAGACCTTTGCCAAGGACAACGACAAGCTCGTCCCGACCGTAGTGTCGCTGGGCGGGGTGGCGCTGTCCGGGAAAGATCTCGACAAGGTGGCGAGTTTGCCGACGCTGGACACGGCCCGCGCAATGCTCCTCGGAGTACTGCAGGCCCCGGCTTCGCAACTCGTGCGGACACTGGCGGAACCGCCAGCCAAGTTCGCGCGCGTTCTGGCTGCGCAGAAAGACAAGCTCGGCGCTTCGGCTTGAGGCCGCAGCGTTCGAATCGGTTAGCACAAACTGTTTGGAGTTACGACAATGGCTGTTACTAAGGAAGAACTGGTCGAAGCCCTCTCGAATCTGAAGGTCCTCGACGTCGTTGAACTGATCAAGTCGCTCGAAGAGAAGTGGGGCGTCAGCGCCGCTGCTCCCGTTGCTGTGGCTGCTGCCGGCCCCGCCGCTGCTGCTGCCCCGGCCGCTGAAGAGAAGACCGAGTTCAACGTGACCATGACCAGCTTCGGCGCCAACAAGGTCGGCGTCATCAAGGTCATCCGCGAAATCACCGGCCTGGGCCTCAAGGAAGCCAAGGACCTGGTCGAAGGCGTTCCGTCTTCCGTCAAGGAAGGCGTGTCGAAGGCCGACGCGGACGCGATCAAGAAGAAGCTGGAAGAAGCAGGCGCCGCTGCGGAGATCAAGTGAAATATGGGGATTCGTCCCCATGTTCACTTCGCTTGCGGAAGCTTGTGCGAAAAGCGGAAAGCGGCAGCAGGAGCAATCCTGCCGCCGCCTTCCGTATTTGTATTTCCGGTCGGCGCCACCATTGGCGATGACCGCAGTTTGAAAGTTCTGCCCGTATCCTGAGGGTGACCCAGATGGCCTATTCGTTCACCGAGAAGAAGCGAATCCGCAAGGACTTCGGCAAGCGTGAAAGCATCCTCGAGGTGCCTTACCTGCTCGCCATCCAGCTCGATTCCTACCGCAAGTTCCTGCAGGAAGAGGCTGCAGAGGACAATCGGAAGGACGCCGGTTTGCACGCTGCGTTCAAGAGCGTGTTCCCGATCACGAGCTACTCCGGCAACGCCATTCTCGAGTACGTCAGCTACCGGCTCGGTACGCCGGTGTTCGACGTGAAGGAATGCCAGCTGCGCGGCCTCACCTATGCTGCACCGTTGCGCGTGAAGGTTCGACTCATCGTCTATGACAAAGAGACGTCGACCCCGACCAAGAAGACGGTCAAGGACATTCGCGAGCAGGAAGTCTATCTGGGCGAAATGCCCCTGATGACCGACAACGGTACGTTCGTCGTGAACGGCACCGAGCGCGTCATCGTGTCCCAGCTGCATCGTTCGCCCGGCGTGTTCTTCGATCACGACCGCGGCAAGACTCACAGCTCGGGCAAGCTGCTGTTCTCGGCACGCATCATTCCTTATCGCGGCTCGTGGCTCGATTTCGAGTTCGATCCGAAGGATTGCGTGTACGCGCGTATCGACCGTCGCCGCAAGCTGCCGGTGACCATCATCCTGCGTGCGCTCGGCTACACCGAAGAGCAGATGCTCGACATGTTCTTCGAGAAGATCACGTATCACATTTCGAAGGACAAGATCGAATTCGAACTCGTGCCGGCCCGCCTGCGCGGCGAGACCGCCACGTTTACCATCAAGGTCGGCGACGAAGTCATCGTCGAGGAAGGCCGTCGCGTGACCGCGCGTCACGTGCGTCAGCTCGAACAGAAGAATGTGTCGCGCCTGGAAGTACCGAAGGAATACCTGACGGGCAAGGTGCTGGCTCACGACGTGTTCAACACCGAAACCGGCGAAATCCTGGCGAAGGCCAACGACATCCTCACGGTCGCCGTCGTCGACAAGCTGATCGAGGCCGGCATCGACCAGGTTCGCGTGCTGTACGTCAACGATCTGGATCGCGGCCCGTACATCTCCGACACGCTGCGTATCGACCCGACCCGCACGCGCCTCGAAGCGCTGGTCGAGATCTATCGCATGATGCGTCCGGGCGAACCGCCGACGAAGGACGCGGCTGAAAACCTGTTCCAGAACCTGTTCTTCAATCCGGAACGCTACGACCTGTCGGCCGTCGGCCGCATGAAGTTCAACCGTCGCGTGCATCGCGACGAGATCCTCGGACCGGGCATCCTGTACGACCACGCGCACTTCGCGAAGCGCACCGATGAATTCTCGAAGAAGCTCGTCGAAGAGCTGGGCGAGAGCTCGGACATCATCTCAGTCATCAAGGAACTGTGCGACATCCGCAACGGCAACGGCCAGGTCGATGACATCGATCACCTCGGCAACCGGCGCGTGCGTTCGGTCGGCGAAATGGCGGAGAACGCCTTCCGCATCGGTCTCGTGCGCGTCGAGCGCGCGGTGAAGGAGCGTCTGACGCTCGCCGAATCCGAAGGCCTCATGCCGCAGGAAATGATCAACGCGAAGCCGGTCGCGGCCGCCGTGAAGGAATTCTTCGGCTCGTCGCAGCTGTCGCAGTTCATGGACCAGAACAACCCGCTGTCGGAAGTGACGCACAAACGTCGCGTCTCGGCGCTCGGACCTGGCGGTCTGACCCGCGAACGCGCCGGCTTCGAAGTGCGCGACGTTCATCCGACGCACTACGGCCGCGTGTGCCCGATCGAAACGCCGGAAGGTCCGAACATCGGTCTGATCAATTCGCTGTCGGTCTACGCTCGCACGAACGACTACGGCTTCCTCGAGACGCCGTATCGCAAAGTGAACGATGGCAAGGTGACCGAGCAGATCGACTACCTGTCGGCCATCGAAGAAAGCCAGTACGTGATCGCGCAGGCAAACGCGGCACTGAGCCCGAAGGGCGAGTTCAAGGACGACCTGGTGTCGAGCCGTCACCTGAACGAATTCGTGCTGTCGACGCCGGACAAGATCCAGTACATGGACGTGTCGCCGAAGCAGATCGTGTCGGTGGCCGCCTCGCTGATTCCGTTCCTCGAGCACGACGACGCGAACCGCGCGCTGATGGGTTCGAACATGCAGCGTCAGGCCGTGCCGACGCTGCGTGCCGAAACGCCGCTGGTCGGCACCGGCATGGAGCGCGCCGTGGCGATCGATTCCGGTGTGACGGTCATCGCGCGCCGTGGCGGTGTGGTCGACTCCGTCGACGCCTCGCGTATCGTCGTGCGCGTGCATGACGAAGAAACGTCGGCTGCCGAAGCCGGTGTCGATATCTATTCGCTGACCAAGTACACGCGTTCGAACCAGAACACCTGCATCAACCAGCGTCCGCTGGTGAAGGCGGGCGATGTGATCGCGCGCGGCGACGTGCTGGCCGACGGCCCGTCGACGCACCTGGGTGAGCTGGCGCTGGGCCAGAACCTGCTGGTCGCGTTCATGCCCTGGAATGGCTACAACTTCGAAGACTCGATCCTGATCTCCGAGCGCGTCGTTCATGACGATCGCTTCACGACGATCCACATCGAGGAACTGGCTTGCGTCGCTCGCGACACGAAGCTCGGGCCGGAAGAAATCACGGCCGATATTCCGAACGTCGGCGACATTGCGCTGGCCAAGCTCGATGAGGCGGGCATCGCCTTCATCGGCGCCGAAGTGAAAGCCGGCGACATTCTGGTTGGCAAGGTCACACCGAAGGGCGAGACCCAGCTGACGCCGGAAGAGAAGCTGCTGCGCGCCATCTTCGGTGAGAAGGCCTCCGACGTGAAGGACACGTCGCTGCGCGTTCCGCCGGGCATGGATGGCACCGTGATCGACGTGCGCGTGTTCACGCGTGACGGTGTCGAGAAGGACTCGCGCGCCCTGTCGATCGAGAAGGCCGAGCTGGAGAAGGTTCGCAAGGATCTCGAAGACCAGCGCCGCATCCTCGAAGACGACTTGTTCCAGCGCGTTCAGACCGTGCTGCTCGGCAAGCCGGCAGACGCCGGTCCGAAGAAGCTCAAGCCGGGTTCATTGATCGATGAGACTTATCTGTCGGATCTGCCGCGCGAGCAGTGGCTGGAAATCCGCCTGCAGGACGAAGAAGGCAACGCCGCGCTCGAGCGCAGCGCCGAGCGCCTGAAGCTGCAGCGCAAGGAGTTCGAGCGTCGTTACGACGAGAAGCGCGCCAAGATCACGGCGGGCGACGATCTCGCACCGGGCGTGCTCAAGATGGTGAAGGTGTACCTCGCGGTGAAGCGCCGCGTGCAGCCGGGCGACAAGATGGCCGGACGACACGGCAACAAGGGTGTCGTGTCGACGATCATTCCGGTCGAAGACATGCCATTCGATGCCAACGGTCAGCCGGTCGACATCGTGCTCAATCCGCTGGGCGTGCCTTCGCGCATGAACATCGGCCAGATTCTGGAGACGCATCTGGGATGGGCGGCGAAGGGTATCGGCCACAAGATCGGTCGCATGCTCGACGAAGCGCGTCAGTCGTCCGAGATCCGTGGCTTCCTGGAGGAGGTCTACAACAAGACCGGCGGCCAGGGTGCGGATATTGCCTCGCTGAATGATGGTGAGATTCAGACTCTCGCGGGCAATCTGCGTCACGGTGTGCCGATGGCAACGCCGGTGTTCGACGGTGCGAGCGAAGAGGAAATCAAGCACATGCTAAAGCTGGCGGATCTGCCGCTCAGCGGTCAGACGGTGCTGTACGACGGCCGTACCGGCGAGCGCTTCGAGCGCGAAGTGACGGTCGGCTACATGTACATGCTGAAGCTGAACCACCTCGTCGACGACAAGATGCACGCACGTTCGACCGGTCCGTACTCGCTCGTCACCCAGCAGCCGCTGGGCGGCAAGGCGCAGTTCGGCGGTCAGCGCTTCGGCGAAATGGAAGTGTGGGCACTCGAGGCCTACGGCGCTTCCTACACGCTGCAGGAAATGCTGACGGTCAAGTCGGACGACGTGAACGGTCGTACGCAGATGTACAAGGCCATCGTCGACGGCAACCACGAGATGAAGGCCGGCATGCCCGAATCCTTCAACGTGCTCGTGAAGGAAATCCGTTCGCTCGGCATCAACATCGAGCTGGAGCAGGAGAGCGACAAGTAAGTCGCTCCCGGTTTCTTGACTCAATGAATTGATCCATACACCTATACACAGGTGACTTGAGATGAAAGATCTACTGAAGTTGTTCAAGCAGCAGGCCCCGGTCGAGAACTTCGACTCGATCCGCATCGGCCTCGCTTCGCCCGAGATGATCCGTTCGTGGTCCTACGGCGAAGTGAAGAAGCCTGAAACGATCAACTACCGCACGTTCAAGCCGGAACGTGACGGTCTTTTCTGCGCCAAGATTTTCGGACCGGTGAAGGATTACGAATGCCTGTGCGGCAAGTACAAGCGCCTGAAGCATCGCGGCGTGGTCTGCGAAAAGTGCGGCGTCGAAGTGACGCAGTCGAAAGTGCGTCGTGAGCGCATGGGGCATATCGAACTGGCAAGCCCGACCGCACACATCTGGTTCCTGAAGTCGCTGCCGTCGCGTATCGGCCTCATGCTCGACATGACGCTGCGCGAGATCGAGCGCGTGCTGTACTTCGAAGCCTTCGTCGTCATCGAGCCCGGCATGACCGAACTGCAGCGCGGCCAGTTGCTGACCGACGAGCTGTATCTGGAAGCGATCGAGAAGCACGGCGATGAATTCGATGCCCGCATGGGCGCCGAAGCCGTGTTCGAGCTGCTGAAGTCGCTGGACCTTCCTGCAGAAGTGCTGAAGGTTCGCGAAGAGATCACCGGCACGAACTCGGAAACGAAGATCAAGCGCCTGACCAAGCGCCTGAAGCTGCTCGAGTCCTTCATCGAATCCGGCAACAAGCCGGAGTGGATGGTCCTGACCGTGCTGCCGGTGCTGCCGCCGGATCTGCGTCCGCTGGTGCCGCTGGACGGCGGTCGCTTCGCGACGTCCGATCTGAACGACCTGTATCGCCGCGTCATCAATCGCAACAACCGTCTGCGCCGTCTGCTCGAACTGAACGCGCCGGACATCATCGTCCGCAACGAAAAGCGCATGCTGCAGGAAGCGGTGGATGCGCTGCTCGACAACGGCCGTCGCGGCCGTGCGATCACGGGCACCAACAAGCGTCCGCTCAAGTCGCTGGCCGACATGATCAAGGGCAAGCAGGGTCGCTTCCGTCAGAACCTGCTGGGCAAGCGCGTCGACTACTCGGGCCGTTCGGTCATCGTGGTCGGTCCGACGCTGCGCCTGCACCAGTGCGGTCTGCCGAAGAAGATGGCGCTCGAGCTCTTCAAGCCGTTCATCTTCTCCAAGCTGCAGCTGCGCGGCGAAGCCTCGACCATCAAGGCTGCCAAGCGCATGGTCGAGCGCGAAGGTCCGGAAGTCTGGGACATTCTCGAAGAAGTCATTCGCGAACATCCCGTGATGCTGAACCGCGCCCCGACGCTGCACCGTCTGGGCATCCAGGCGTTCGAGCCGGTGCTGATCGAAGGCAAGGCGATCCAGCTGCATCCGCTGGTCTGCACGGCTTTCAACGCCGACTTCGACGGTGACCAGATGGCCGTGCACGTGCCGCTGTCGCTGGAGGCCCAGCTCGAAGCGCGCGCGCTGATGATGTCGTCGAACAACATCCTGTCGCCGGCGAACGGCGATCCGATCATCGTGCCGTCGCAGGACGTCGTGCTGGGTCTGTACTACATGACCCGGGAGCGCGTGAATGCGAAGGGCGAGGGCATGATGTTCACAGACGTGCAGGAAGTGCACCGTGCCTATGAAGGCCGTGTGGCTGATCTGCAGGCGAAGGTGAAGGTTCGCGTCGTCGAATACATCCGCAACGAAGAAGGCGGTTTCTCGCCGCGTCGTCGCGTCGTGACCACGACGGTGGGTCGTTCGCTGCTGTCGGAGATCCTGCCCAAGGGCATGTCGTTCGATCTCGTCAATCGCGACATGACCAAGAAGGCGATCTCGGGCGTCATCAACGTCTGCTACCGCACGGTCGGTCTGAAGGAAACCGTCGTGTTCGCCGACCAGCTCATGTACACGGGCTTTGCGTACGCAACGCGTGCAGGCGTGTCGATCGGTGTCGACGACATGGTCGTGCCGCAGCAGAAGACGAAGATCCTTGCGTCGGCCGAGCGTGAAGTGAAGGAAATCCAGGAGCAGTACGCTTCGGGTCTCGTCACCAACGGCGAGCGCTACAACAAGGTCGTCGACATCTGGTCGCGTACCAACGACCAGGTCGCCAAGGCCATGATGGACAAGCTGGGCGTCGAAGACGCGACCAGCTCGGCCGGTCAGACGGTGCAGCAGAAGTCGTTCAACTCGATCTACATGATGGCCGACTCGGGCGCCCGCGGTAGCGCCGCCCAGATCCGTCAGCTCGCCGGTATGCGCGGCCTGATGGCGAAGCCGGACGGCTCCATCATCGAGACGCCCATCACGGCGAACTTCCGTGAAGGTCTGAACGCGATGCAGTACTTCATTTCGACGCACGGCGCCCGCAAGGGTCTGGCCGATACCGCGTTGAAGACGGCGAACTCAGGTTATCTGACGCGTCGTCTGGTCGACGTGGCGCAGGATCTGGTCGTGACCGAAGTCGATTGCGGCACGGAGAATGGCCTGACGATGAATCCGATCGTCGAAGGCGGCGACGTCGTCGAAGGTCTGGGCGAACGCGTCCTCGGCCGCGTGGTTGCCGATCCGGTGCTGAAGCCCGGCGACAACTCGGTCGTGATCCTCGAAGCCGGCACGCTCATCGACGAAAAGCTCGTCAAGCTGCTGGAGTCGGAAGGCGTCGACCAGGTGAAGGTCCGTTCGCCGATCACTTGCCGCACGCGCTACGGCGTTTGCGCGCAGTGCTACGGCCGTGACCTTGCGCGTGGTCATCGCATCAACATGGGCGAAGCGGTCGGCGTCATCGCGGCACAGTCGATCGGCGAACCCGGCACGCAGCTCACGATGCGTACGTTCCACATCGGCGGTGCGGCATCGCGTGCCGCAGCGGCCAACTCGGTGGAAGTGAAGGGCAAGGGCAGTGCGCGTCTGCACAACCTGAAGACCGTGCATCACGAGAAGGGTCACTGGGTCGCGGTATCGCGTTCCGGCGAACTGGGCGTGATCGACGAATTCGGTCGTGAGCGCGAGCGTTACAAGATCCCGTACGGCGCGGTCATCACCGTCAGCGATGGCGATGCCATCGAGCCGGGCCAGATCGTGGCGACGTGGGATCCGCATACTCACCCGGTCGTCACCGAAGTGGCCGGTCTGATCAAGTTCCAGGACTTCATCGACGGCATCACGGTGCAGAGCCAGGTCGACGAAGTGACCGGTCTGTCGAGCATCGTCGTGATGGATCCGAAGCAGCGCAGTTCGAGCGGCAAGGATCTGCGTCCCGTCGTGCGACTGATCAATGCCAAGGGCAAG
Source organism: uncultured Steroidobacter sp. (assembly GCA_937864115.1). Lineage (GTDB taxonomy): Bacteria > Pseudomonadota > Gammaproteobacteria > Steroidobacterales > Steroidobacteraceae > Steroidobacter. Next base: position 11,295 of record CALMII010000013.1, read on the forward strand.
GAAGTCACGTTCGCCAACACCGATATTCCGGCCGTGTACGCGCTGCCCCCGGGCGCGATCGTCAGCCTGGAGGACGGCGCGAAGGTGTCGGTCGGTGACGTCATCGCGCGTATTCCGCAGGAATCGTCGAAGACCCGCGACATCACCGGCGGTCTGCCCCGTGTGGCCGATCTGTTCGAAGCCCGCAAGCCGAAGGACTCTGCGATCCTCGCCGAGTACTCGGGTACGGTCAGCTTCGGCAAGGAAACCAAGGGCAAGCGTCGTCTGATCATCACCGACGAGCAAAGCGAGAAGCACGAGGAGCTGATTCCGAAGTGGCGTCATCTCAACGTGTTCGAAGGCGAACAGGTCGAGCGTGGCGAAGTCATCGCCGATGGCGAGCCGAACCCGCACGACATCCTGCGTCTGCAGGGCGTCGAGTCGCTGGCGAACTACCTCGTCCGCGAAATCCAGGACGTCTACCGTCTGCAGGGCGTGAAGATCAACGACAAGCACATCGAAGTGATCATTCGCCAGATGCTGCGCAAGGTCGAAATCGCCCACACGGGCGACACGGCGTTGCTGCGCGGCGAGCAGCTGGATCGATCGCGTGTCGTGGACGTCAACGAGCGGATTGCCGAACAGGGCAAGATCGAAGCGCGCATCGAGCCGGTACTGCTGGGCATCACCAAGGCCTCGCTGGCCACCGAGTCGTTCATTTCGGCGGCTTCGTTCCAGGAAACGACCCGCGTGCTGACCGAAGCGGCGGTTCGCGGTCTGAAGGATGACCTGCGCGGTCTGAAGGAGAATGTCATCGTCGGCCGGCTCATCCCGGCGGGTACGGGCTCCTTCTATCACCAGCGTCGCCGTCGTCGGGCCGATACCGGCACGGGTCGCGGCTTCATGGACATGGGCGGTGGCGGCGGCGATGCCGACGAGTCCGTGTCCGACGAGGCGGATGCCTCGGCGCAGTAAGCGGATGGACCGTCAGGGGAGCGGGGTTCAGGTCCGGGATGCCGGACCTTTCGGTAACCACCTGACCCCTGACGGTAAATTCCAGGTCCGGGGGCGCTGCAATGCGGTTGACACCCGGGGGGCTCGTTCCTACAATCCCGCGCCTTTGATCAGCCGGCGTCCCCAGTAACCTCGCCGCTCATCGCGCAAATTTCACCCAGGCCGCCTAATGGCGGCCTCGTGTTTCTCTAAGGATCATCAAAGTCATATGGCCACTGTCAGTCAGCTCGTTCGCAAGCCGCGGACCACGGCGAATTACAAGACCAAGGTGCCCGCGCTGGCAGCCTGTCCGCAGAAGCGCGGCGTCTGCACTCGCGTCTACACCACCACGCCGAAGAAGCCGAACTCGGCGCTGCGCAAGGTTGCGAAGGTGCGTCTGACCAATGGCTTCGAAGTCATCAGCTACATCGGTGGCGAAGGTCACAACCTGCAGGAACACTCGGTCGTGCTGATCCGCGGCGGCCGTGTGAAAGACCTGCCGGGTGTGCGTTATCACACCGTCCGCGGCACGCTGGACTGTGCCGGTGTCAATGAGCGCCGCCAGGGCCGCTCCAAGTACGGCGCCAAGCGCCCCAAGAAGTGACCTCAGCGTCGCTTATCACTCGTCACTAAATTAGCCGGTATTCCCTATGTCCCGCAGAGCCTCGGCCCCCACCCGCACCATCCTCCCGGATCCGCGTTTCAACAGCCTGCTGTTGGCGAAGTTCGTCAACATGGTGATGGACTCCGGCAAGAAGTCCGTGGCCGAGAACATCGTGTATGACGCGGTCGATCGCATTACCGAAAAGACCGGTCGCGATGCCGAGAAGTCGATCGAGCTGCTCGCGCAGGCGCTCGACAACGTCAAGCCCACGGTGGAAGTGAAGAGCCGCCGCGTCGGCGGTGCTACCTACCAGGTGCCCGTTGAAGTCCGTGCAGCTCGTCGCCAGACGCTCGCAATGCGTTGGGTCATCGAGGCCGCGCTCGCGCGCAGCGAGAAGTCCATGTCGCAGCGCCTTGCTGCGGAACTGCTGGATGCCGCCGAGAACCGCGGCTCAGCCGTTCGCAAGCGCGAAGACGTGCATCGCATGGCCGACGCCAACAAGGCGTTCGCGCATTACCGCTGGTAAGCGCGAGGCTTTGCCCTTGCGGCGAGCGTCCGACAAAGAAGTTCATCGTGGCACGTACAACTCCCATCGAGAGGTATCGGAATATCGGTATTTCCGCGCACATTGATGCCGGAAAGACGACCACGACCGAGCGCATCCTTTTCTACACGGGTGTCTCCCACAAGATCGGCGAAGTGCATGACGGTGCGGCCGTCATGGACTACATGGAGCAGGAACAGGAACGCGGCATCACCATCACTGCCGCTGCGACTACCTGCTTCTGGAAGGGCATGGAAAGCAACTTCCCCGAGCACCGCATCAACATCATCGATACGCCGGGACACGTCGACTTCACGATCGAAGTCGAGCGCAGCCTGCGCGTGCTCGACAGCGCCGTAGCCGTTTTCTGTGCCGTGGCTGGCGTGCAGCCGCAGTCGGAGACGGTGTGGCGCCAGATGAACAAGTACAAGGTGCCGCGCATCGCGTTCGTCAACAAGATGGACCGTGCGGGTGCCAATTTCCTGCGCTGCGTCGACCAGATCAAGACGCGCCTGCGCGGCGTGCCCGTGCCGATCCAGCTGCCGATCGGTGCCGAAGACCAATTCGTCGGCGTCGTCGATCTCATCCGCATGAAGGAAATCTGGTGGGACGACTCGACGCAGGGAACGAAGTTCGAGTACCGCGACGTTCCGGCCGACCTGCTCGAAGAGTGCCGGGAATGGCGCGCGAAAATGATCGAGGCTGCCGCCGAAGGCAACGAGACGCTGCTCAACAAGTACCTCGAGAGTGGCGATCTCAGCGAGGTCGAGATCAAGCAGGGTCTGCGCGAGCGTTCGATCCGCAACGAGATCGTGATCTGCATGTGCGGCTCGGCGTTCAAGAACAAGGGTGTTCAGGCCATGCTCGATGCCGTCATCGAGTACATGCCGTCGCCCGTCGAGATGCCGCCCGTGAAGGGCACGCTGCCCGATGGCACCGAAGGTACTCGCAAGGCGAGCGATGACGAAAAGTTTTCCGCGCTGGCCTTCAAGATCCTCAACGATCCGTTCGTCGGCAACCTGACGTTCTTCCGTGTCTACTCGGGCGTTCTGAACTCGGGCGATACCGTGTCGAATCCGGGCAAGGACAAGAAGGAACGCATCGGTCGCCTGCTGCAGATGCATGCGAACGAGCGCAGCGAGATCAAGGAAGTCCGTGCGGGCGATATCGCCGCAGCGGTGGGCCTCAAGGATGTGATCACCGGCGACACGCTGTGCGATCCGGAAAGTGTGATCCAGCTGGAGAAGATGGACTTTCCGGAGCCCGTCATTTCCGTCGCCGTCGAGCCGAAGACCAAGGTCGACCAGGAAAAGATGGGTCTCGCGCTGCAGCGCCTGGCGAAGGAAGATCCGTCGTTCCGTCTGTCGAGCGACGCCGAATCGGGTCAGACCATCATTGCCGGCATGGGCGAACTGCACCTGGAAATCATCGTCGATCGCATGAAGCGCGAGTTCAAGGTCGATGCCAACGTCGGCAAGCCGATGGTGGCGTACCGCGAAACGATCCGCGCCAAGGTCGAGCAGGAAGGCAAGTTCGTGCGTCAGTCGGGCGGCCGCGGCCAGTATGGCCACGTATGGATCACGCTCGAGCCGTCCGAGCCGGGCAAGGGCTACGAGTTCGTCAATGCGATCGTCGGCGGCACGGTGCCGAAGGAATACATTCCGGCGGTGGACAAGGGCATCAAGGAAGCGACCGCGAACGGTGTACTCGCCGGTTATCCGGTCGTGGACGTGAAAGTGACGCTGTTCGACGGCTCGTACCACGACGTCGACTCGAACGAAATGGCATTCAAGATCGCCGGTTCCATGGCTTTCAAGGAAGCCATGTCGAACGCGAAGCCTGTCATTCTCGAACCGATCATGAAGGTCGAAGTCGTGACGCCCGAGGATTACTACGGCGACATCGTCGGCGACCTGAACCGTCGTCGTGGTCAGATCGTCGGTATGGAAGATTCGATTTCGGGCAAGGTCGTCACGGCCGAAGTGCCGCTGGCGGAAATGTTCCAGTACTCGACCTCGATGCGCTCGATGAGCCAGGGTCGCGCGACGTACACCATGGAGTTCGCGAAGTACATGGAAGTGCCGTCGAACGTTGCGAACGTGATTACGAAGAAGATGTGAGATCAGCGACAGCCGCAGGGCAGTCGCCGATCGTTGTTTTTGAACCGTCAACTAAAGTCAGTCAACCGTTGTTAGAGGACCGCCGCTGTGGCCAAAGAGAAGTTTGAACGCACGAAGCCGCATGTGAACGTAGGCACGATTGGTCACGTTGACCATGGGAAGACGACGTTGACGGCGGCGTTGACGAAGGTGATGGCGGAGAAGCACGGTGGCGAGTTCAAGGCGTACGACCAGATCGACAAGGCGCCTGAAGAGCGCGCCCGCGGTATTACGATTGCGACCGCACACGTGGAGTACACCTCCGATGCGCGTCACTACGCGCACGTGGACTGCCCGGGACACGCCGACTACGTGAAGAACATGATCACGGGCGCGGCGCAGATGGACGGGGCGATCCTGGTGGTCTCGGCCGCGGACGGCCCGATGCCGCAGACGCGCGAGCACATTCTGCTGGCCCGCCAGGTCGGTGTGCCGTACATCGTGGTGTTCCTGAACAAGGCGGACATGGTCGATGACGCCGAGCTGCTCGAGCTGGTCGAGATGGAAGTGCGCGAACTGCTGTCGAAGTACGAATTCCCGGGCGATGACACGCCGATCGTGAAGGGCAGTGCGCTGAAGGCGCTGGAAGGCGACCAGAGCGAAATCGGCGTACCGGCGGTGATCAAGCTGGTGCAGGAGATGGACAAGTACATCCCGGTGCCGGAGCGTGCGGTGGATGGTGCGTTCCTGATGCCGGTGGAAGACGTGTTCTCGATCTCCGGTCGCGGCACGGTGGTGACGGGCCGTATCGAGCGCGGCATCATCAAGGTGAACGACGAAGTGGAAATCGTCGGCATCAAGGCGACGACGAAGACGACCTGTACGGGCGTTGAGATGTTCCGGAAGCTCCTGGACCAGGGTCAGGCGGGCGACAACGTGGGCGTGCTGTTGCGCGGCACGAAGCGCGAAGAAGTGGAGCGTGGTCAGGTGCTGGCGAAGCCGGGCTCGATCACCCCGCACACGAAGTTCGAGGCGGAGATTTACGTGCTGACGAAGGAAGAGGGCGGCCGTCATACGCCGTTCTTCAAGGGGTATCGTCCGCAGTTCTACTTCCGCACGACGGACGTGACGGGCGCGGTGGAGTTGCCTGAGGGCGTCGAGATGGTGATGCCTGGGGACAACATCAAGATGACGGTGGAGCTGATCAGCCCGATCGCGATGGAAGACGGGCTGCGTTTTGCGATCCGCGAGGGTGGCAAGACGGTCGGCGCCGGCGTCGTGGCGAAGATCCTGAAGTAATCAATTCGTGATGAGGCGATGAGTGAATCTCATCGCCCGCACAACTAGGTAGCGAAGAGACAGACATGGCGAACCAGAACATCCGCATCAACCTGAAGGCCTTCGACCACAGGCTGATCGACAATTCCGCGCGCGAAATCGTGGAAACGGCCAAGCGCACGGGTGCCACGGTTCGTGGTCCGGTGCCGCTGCCGACCAAGATGGAGCGCTTCACGGTCCTGGCTGCTCCGCACGGCGACAAGGACGCCCGGGATCAGTACGAACTGCGCACCCACAAGCGCCTCATGGACATCCTGAATCCCACGGACAAGACCGTGGATGCGCTGATGAAGCTCGAACTGCCCGCCGGCGTGGACGTGCAGATCAAGCTGAATTGAGCGTAATGCCCGCTGCAGGCGGGCATCCAGGAATCCAGCTTCGTAGATATCGGAAATATGTTGTGTCCCCGCCGTCGCGGGGACACGTCGAGCTTGCAAAGCCGCTCGACGTGACTATAATTCGCGCCTCTTTTGCGCCGAGGCCTGGCCCTGACGGGGTACCGCTCGAGCGGCATGACCGGAACTCCGGTCGGCCTCTCCGTGGAAACCTTATCTAAATCAAGTGCCTGGATCCCTATGGGATGGCGCTGACCGGTTTGTTTGGCGTTGGCAACGTTCAACGCCGCGGTCAGAGAGACGTTTTTGAGTTTGCCGCCCCGGCCAATCGCAGCCGGAGCGCACAGGAACAAGAGGACATTACGATGAGCGCTACCAGAACCGTAGGTCTGGTCGGTCGTAAGGCCGGTATGACTCGCGTTTTCAATGACGCGGGTGAAGCCGTACCGGTGACCGTGATCGAGGCTCTGCCGAACCGCGTGACGCAGGTTCGCACGCCCGAAGTCGATGGCTATCGCGCCGTCCAGGTCGCTTTCGGCAACCGCAAGGCGTCCCATCTGAGCAAGGCTCAGGCGGGTCACTACGCCAAGGTCAAAGTTGCTCCGGGCAGCTCCCTCGTCGAATTCCGCCTCTCCGAAGGTCAGGGTGCTGACCTCGTTGCGGGTTCGGAAGTGAAAGTCGATCTCTTCCAGGTCGGCCAGATCGTCGACGTCACGGGCACCACGATCGGCAAGGGCTTTGCCGGCACGATGAAGCGTCACAACTTCGGCGGTCTGCCTGCGACCCACGGCGTGTCCGTGTCGCACCGTTCGCCGGGCTCCATCGGCCAGCGTCAGACCCCGGGCCGCGTGTTCAAGGGCAAGCGCATGTCCGGCCATATGGGCGTGCAGCGTCGCACCATCGAGAACCTCCAGGTCGTTCGCGTCGATGCGGAGCGCAACCTGCTCCTGATCCGCGGTGCCGTTCCGGGCGCTCCGGGCGGTGAGGTCATCGTCCGTCCGTCCGTGAAGGCTGCGTCGCAGGCCAATCGCAAGCGTAAGCCTGTCAATCCGAAGGCAGCCGCTCCGGCCAAGAAGTAATCCGCCATGAAACTCAAGCTCGTCAGCAAGGGTGCGCAGTCGGAAGTCCAGGTGTCGGACGAGACGTTTGCGCGTGAATACAACGAGTCGCTCGTTCATCAGGTCGTCGTGGCCTACATGAACGCCGGCCGTGCCGGCACGAAGCGCCAGAAGTCGCGCGCCGAAGTCAGCGGCGGCGGCAAGAAGCCGTGGGGCCAGAAGGGCACGGGCCAGGCCCGCGCCGGCTCGATCCGCAGCCCGATCTGGGTCGGCGGCGGCAAGGCATTCGCTGCCCGTCCACGCGACTACTCGCAGAAGGTCAATCGCAAGATGTACCGCGCTGCGCTGCAGGTCATGCTGTCGGAGCTCGCCCGCCAGGAACGCCTGTCGGTCGTGAACGGCCTCGAACTCGAAGCGCCGAAGACCAAGTTGCTCGTGTCGCAGTTGAAGGATCTCGGCGTGGGCGATGACGTGCTGGTACTGGTCGAAGCGCATGACGAGAAGCTGGATCTCGCGTCGCGCAACCTGCCGTACGTCAACGTGCTGCCGGTGAGCGCGGTCGATCCGGTCAGCCTGGCGCGCCACAAGAACGTCGTTGCTACCGTCGGTGCGGTACGTCTGCTCGAAGAGAGGCTCGCATGAGTCAGGAAAGATTGATGTCCGTGCTGCTCGGGCCGCACGTGTCTGAAAAGAGCGCCCGCGTTGCCGAGGCGAATCAGTTCGTTTTCCGTGTGCGCCGCGATGCGAGCGCGCCGGAAGTGAAGGCCGCTGTCGAGCTGATGTTCGAAGTGAAGGTAGCGAACGTCAACGTCGTGAACGTTGCGGGCAAGAAGAAGCGCTTCGGTCAGCGTCTCGGCCAGCGTCAGGACTTCAAGAAGGCTTACGTCCGGCTCGCTCCGGGACAGAGCATCGATCTCTCCGGCGCCGACGCCTGAGCTGAGTAGTAAGGATCAGTCATCATGGCTTTGATCAAAGCAAAACCAACGTCGCCGGGCCGGCGTTTCCAGGTTTCGATTTCGCGCTCGCACCTGCACAAGGGCGGCCCGGAAGAGTCGCTGGTCGTCAGCAAGAATCGCACGGGTGCGCGTAACCACTTCGGTCGCCAGACCGTCCGTCACCAGGGCGGCGGCCACAAGCAGAAGTACCGTCTGGTCGACTTCCTGCGCAACAAGGACGGCGTGCCGGGCAAGGTCGAACGGATCGAATACGATCCGAACCGCACCGCGCATCTTGCGCTGGTTCTGTATGCCGATGGCGAACGTCGCTACATCGTGGCGCCGAAGGGCGTCGTTGCCGGCGACACGATCCTTTCGGGTCCCGAAGCGCCGATCAAGCCGGGCAACACGCTGCAGCTTCGCAACATTCCGATCGGCACGACGATTCACTGCGTCGAGCTGAAGCCCGGCAAGGGTGCGCAGATTGCGCGTAGCGCCGGCGGCTCTGCGCAACTCGCTGCCCGCGAAGGGTCGTATGCGACCCTGCGCCTGCGTTCGACGGAAATGCGCAAAGTGCACATCGACTGCCGTGCCACCATCGGTGAAGTCGCGAACGACGAGCACAACCTGCGCAGCTACGGCAAGGCCGGTGCGATCCGCTGGCGCGGTATCCGCCCGACGGTGCGTGGCGTGGTCATGAACCCGGTCGATCACCCGCACGGTGGTGGTGAAGGTAAGTCCGGCCAGGGTAATCCGCACCCGGTGAGCCCGTGGGGCTGGAATACCAAGGGCAAGAAGACGCGCCGTAATAAGCGCACGGCCAGCATGATTCTGCGCCGCCGCAACTAATTGAGGATCTGACAGTGCCTCGTTCAGTCAAGAAGGGTCCGTTCGTCGACCTGCACCTCGCCAAGAAGGTGCGTGTTGCCGCCGAGAAGAACGATCGTCGTCCGATCAAGACCTGGTCGCGCCGCTCGATGATTCTGCCGGACATGGTGGGTTTGACGATTGCCGTCCACAACGGTCGGCAGCACATCCCGGTGCTCGTTTCGGAAAACATGGTCGGCCACAAGCTGGGCGAATTTGCGCCGACGCGCACGTTCAAGTCCCACTCCGGCGACAAGAAGGGCTGATTATGCAAGTCGCAGCCAAACTGAAGTACGCGCGCATTTCGCCGCAGAAGTGCCGTCTGATTGCGGACATGGTCCGCGGTGAGCCGGTGGGCAAGGCGCTCAACACGCTGCGCTTCACGCCGAAGAAGGGCGCGGAGCTGGTGCTCAAGGTTCTCGAGTCCGCCATCGCGAACGCCGAGAACAACCTGAGCGCGGATGTGGACGAACTGAAGGTGCAGACGATCACCATCGACGCCGCACCGGTGCTGAAGCGGTTCGCTGCCCGCGCCAAGGGCCGCGGCACGCGGATCTGGAAGCGCAACAGTCACATCATCGTGACCGTTGGCGACGGCAAAGCGGAATAACGGCAGGCGAGCTCACTATGGGTCAGAAAGTCAATCCGATCGGTTTTCGCCTCGGCATCACGCGCGACTGGAGTTCGAAGTGGTATGCGAATACCAAGAACTTCCCCTCGCACGTGTACACCGACCATCTGGTGCGCGAGTTCCTGAAGAAGAAGCTGGTCGAAGCTTCTGTCAGCCGCGTTCAGATCGAGCGCGCGGCGCGCAAGGTCAACATCACGATCCACACGGCACGTCCGGGCATCGTGATCGGCAAGAAGGGCGAGGACATCGAGAAGCTGCGCGGCGAAGTCGCGAAGATCATGAAGATGCCGACGGTCGACGTCCGCATCAACATTGCCGAGATCCGCAAGCCGGAACTTGATGCGCAGCTCGTCGCCGACGGCATTGCGCAGCAGCTCGAGCGTCGCGTGATGTTCCGTCGCGCCATGAAGCGCGCCGTGACCAACACGATGCGTATCGGCGCCTTGGGCGTGAAGGTGCGCGCTTCGGGCCGTCTCAACGGGTCGGAAATTGCGCGTACCGAGTCGTATCGTGAAGGCCGCGTGCCGCTGCACACGCTGCGTGCGGAGATCGATTACGGCTTCGCCGAAGCGAGGACGACGTACGGCATCATCGGCGTGAAGGTATGGATCTTCAAGGGCGAAGTGTTCAGCCAGCACGAAGCGCCTGCGGAAGCCGGCGACGCCCAGGCAGCAGCACCGACGGAAGCGACGGCCTGAGAAGGTCCGTCAGCCGAGTAAACGATCATGATGCAACCAAAACGAACCAAGTACCGCAAGGCGTTCAAGGGCCGCAATGCCGGCCTCGCGCAGGGCGGCAACTACGTGGCCTTCGGTGATTTCGGCCTGAAGGCGACCAGCCGTGCCCGCATGACTGCGCGCGAACTCGAAGCGGCGCGTCGTGCGATGACCCGTTACGTGAAGCGTGGCGGCCAGATCTGGGTGCGCGTGTTCCCCGACCTGCCGATCTCGAAGAAGCCTCTCGAAGTCCGAATGGGCAGCGGCAAGGGCAACGTCGAGTACTACGTTGCGAAAGTGAAACCCGGCAAGGTGCTGTTCGAGATGGAAGGCGTGACCGAAGCGATCGCCCGCGAAGCATTCCGCCTCGCTGCGTCGAAGCTGTCGGTCGATACCCAGTTCGTCACGCGCCAGGTGCGTTGATCAGGAATCGATATGAGCGCGAAAGAACTCCGTACCAAGTCGGCCACAGAACTGCAGAAAGAGCTGCTGGATCTGCGCCGCGAACAATTCAATCTGCGCATGGCCCGGGCAACCGGCCAGACCGCGAAGCCGGACCAGTTCAGCAAGGTTCGTCGCAACATCGCGCGCCTGAAGACGGTCCAGGCCGAGCAGCGTCGCGCTGCGAAGGGTAAGTGAGCATGAGCAAGCAAACGAAGCCGGCGGAAGCGCCTGCCGCCGAGAAGGTCGCAAAGACCATCACGGGCAAGGTCGTCAGCAACAAGATGCAGAAGACCATTGCGGTGGTCGTCGAACGTTTCGAGCCGCATCCCCGCTACGGCAAGTACATCCGCCGCAGCACCAAGTTGCTGGCTCACGACGAGAACAACGAAAGCCGCGAAGGCGATGTCGTTGCGATCCAGGAGTGCCGGCCGCTGTCGCGCCGCAAGAGTTTCCGCCTGGTGCGCGTCATCAGCCGTGCGAACCAGACCGCAGGAGAAGCAACGCCATGATCCAGATGCAAACGTTGCTCAATGCCGCCGACAACAGCGGCGCCCGCAGCCTGATGTGCATCAAGGTGCTGGGTGGTTCGAAGCGTCGCTATGCGACGGTCGGCGATGTCATCAAGGTCAGCGTCCGCGATGCGATTCCGCGCGGCAAGGTGAAGAAGGGCGAGGTCTACGACGCCGTCGTCGTGCGTACCAGGTTCGGCGTGCGCCGTCCCGATGGTTCGATGATCCGCTTCGACGGCAACGCCGCCGTGCTGCTGAACCCGAAGCTGGAGCCGATCGGCACCCGCATCTTCGGGCCGGTGACGCGCGAACTGCGCACGTCGCAGTTCATGAAGATCATTTCGCTCGCGCCCGAAGTGCTGTGAGCTGAGTAAGCCAAGGGTTTACGTATGAACAAGATTCGCAAGGGTGACGAAGTCGTCGTGACGGCAGGCCGTGACAAGGGCCGTCGTGGCACCGTCATCAAGGTTCTCGAAGGCAAGGTTGTCGTCGAGAGCGTGAACATGGTGAAGCGGCACACGAAGCCGAACCCGCAGCGCAACGTGCAGGGCGGCATCGTGGAGAAGGAATCCGCGATCGACATTTCGAACGTGGCGCTGTGGAACCCCGTGACGAAGAAGGGTGATCGCGTCGGCGTGCGTACGCTCGCAGACGGTCGCAAGGTCCGCTTCTTCAAGTCGAACAAGGAAGTAGTCGACGCCTGAGGCGTCGCCCGAGTCGTAACGAACAGTCGGATTTTTTATGGCCAGACTTCAGCAGTATTACCGCGAAAAAGTGGTGCCCGAGCTCCAGAAGAGCCTGGGTGTCGCGAACATCATGCAGGTACCGAAGATCACCAAGATCACGGTCAACATGGGTGTGGGCGAGGCGGTCGCCGACAAGAAGATCATGGACAATGCCGTGGCCGATCTGACCAAGATCACCGGGCAGAAGCCGCTGGTCACGAAGTCGCGCAAGTCCGTTGCGACCTTCAAGCTGCGCGATGGCCTCGCGATCGGCGCCAAGGTCACGCTGCGCGGCGCGCGCATGTATGAGTTCCTGGACCGCCTCGTGAACATCGCGATGCCGCGTATCCGCGACTTCCGCGGCGTGAGCGCGCGTTCCTTCGACGGCCAGGGCAACTACAACTTCGGCGTCAAGGAACAGATCATTTTCCCGGAGATCGCGTACGACCAGATCGACGCCATCCGTGGCATGGACATCACGATCACGACGACGGCGCCCGACGACAAGACCGGTCGCGCGCTGCTCGAAGCGTTCAATTTCCCGTTCCGCAAGTAACTTAGTAGGCGACAGGCGAATCTCATGGCCAAGACATCGATGGTCAATCGCGAAGAGAAGCGTGCGAAGCTCGTGAAGCGCTACGCCGCGAAGCGTGCGCGTCTGAAAGAAATCATTCGCAAACCGACGTCCTCGCCCGCCGAGCGCGAAGCCGCGGTTGCACAGCTGCAGGCGCTGCCGCGCGATTCGAGCAAGTCGCGTCTGCGTAACCGTTGTCAGATCACCGGCCGTCCTCGCGGTTACTACCGCAAGTTCGGTCTTGGCCGTACCAAGCTGCGTGAGGCGACTCTGCGCGGCGAAATTCCGGGCCTCGGGCTGGCCAGCTGGTAACAGCTGGTACCACTGGAGCACCACATGAGCATGACGGATCCCATTGCCGATTTCCTGACCCGCATTCGCAACGGCCAGTCCTCGGGTAAGCCCGAGATCGCCGCGCCGACGTCCAAGCTGAAGCTTGCGATCGCGAAAGTGCTGAAGGACGAAGGCTACATTGAAGACTTCTCTTCGAGCGTGCATGAAGGCAAGCCGACGCTTGCCGTGCAGCTGAAGTATTACCAGGGCCGCCCGGTGATCGACCGCCTCGAGCGTGTCAGCCGTCCCGGCCTGCGCGTCTACAAGGGCAAGGACGAGCTGCCGACGATTCTCGGCGGACTCGGCGTTGCCATCGTGTCGACTTCGCAGGGCGTGATGACGGACGCCCAAGCCCGCGCTGCCGGTCACGGCGGCGAAGTGCTCTGCATCGTTTCCTAAGGTGCGCACATGTCGCGAGTAGCAAAACAGCCGGTTGCCCTGCCGAAGGGCGTGACCGCCACCATCAGCCCCGATTCGATTGCCGTCAAAGGCGCGAAGGGCTCGTTGTCGCTGGCGATCAACAACAAGTACGTGAAGATCGTCCAGGATGCCGACGCGCTGAAGGTCGAAAAGGCCAACGACAGCCGCGAAGCCGACATGGTCGCCGGTTCGACTCGCGCTCACCTTGCCAACATCGTCGAAGGTGTGAGCAAGGGTTACGAGCGCAAGCTGGAACTGGTCGGCGTCGGTTACCGCGCCCAGGCGCAGGGCAAGAACCTGAACCTGACGCTGGGCTTCTCGCACCCCGTGGTTTACGAGTCGCCCGAAGGCATCACGATCGAAACCCCGAGCCAGACCGAGATCCTGATCAAGGGAACGGATGTGCAGAAGGTGGGTCAGGTGGCCGCCGACATTCGCGCGTTCCGCCCGCCGGAACCCTACAAGGGCAAGGGCGTGCGCTATAGCGGCGAGAAGATCGAGCTGAAGGAAGCGAAGAAGAAGTAATCGCTTCACTTCAGGTACACACGAGATACGAGTAACGAGTGATGAACAAGAATGCCCAGCGTTTGCGTCGTGCCGCCCGTGCACGCGCCAAGATCCGCGAGCTGAAGGCGCTGCGTCTGTCTGTGCATCGCACGTCGCAGCACATCTACGCGCAGATCCTCGACGTCGATTCGAAGGTGCTGGCGGTTGCTTCGACGGTCCAGAAGGACCTGCGCAGCGATCTGAAGGGCACCGGCAACGTCACGGCTGCCGCTGCAGTGGGCAAGGCGATCGCCGAGAAAGCGAAGGCCGCCGGCATCAAGCAGGTCGCGTTCGATCGTTCCGGTTACAAGTATCACGGTCGCATCAAGGCATTGGCCGATGCGGCGCGCGAAAACGGGCTTGAGTTCTAAGAGCTCTCCGAGGAATAGCTAATGGCCAGAGTTGAAAAAACAGCTGCAACCGACGAGTACATCGAGAAGCTCGTTGCAGTGAACCGCGTCGCCAAGGTCGTAAAGGGCGGCCGTCAGTTCGGCTTCACGGCCCTGACGGTGGTCGGCGACGGTCGCGGCAAGGTCGGCTTCGGATACGGCAAGGCGCGCGAAGTGCCGGTCGCCATCCAGAAGGCCATGCAGGCAGCCCGCAAGAACCTCGCCAACGTTGCGCTGAAGAATGCGACGCTGCACTACGCGCTGAAGGGTGCTCACGGCACGACCCGCGTGTACATGCAGCCCGCCGCTGACGGTACCGGCCTCATCGCCGGTGGCGGCATGCGCGCCGTGTTCGAGTGCGCCGGCGTTCGCAACGTGCTGGCAAAGAGCTACGGCTCGCGCAACCCGATCAACGTCGTGCGCGCTACGTTCAAGGCACTGACCAGCATTCAGTCGCCGGAAGACATTGCAGCGAAGCGCGGCAAGCGCGTCGAAGACATCCTGGGCGCCTGAGCCCCGAAGTGACCCGACTGGATTGAAGTCATGGCCAACGCGAAACCGAAGTCGATCAAAGTGACGCTGATCAAGAGCGTGTTCGGACAGCTCAAGTCGCACCGCGCCACCGTGCGTGGTCTCGGCCTGCGCAAGATCCGCGACACCGCGATCGTCGCTGACACGCCTGAGACCCGCGGCATGATCCGCGCCTCGGGCCACATGCTGAAAGTGGAAGAAGCGGTCTGAGCCTGGGCTCGATCGCCTGACTGGGATTGAATCTCATGAAACTGAACACCATCTCTCCCGCTCCCGGCAGCAAGAAGACGCGGCTGCGCGTCGGCCGCGGTGCGTCCGCCGGCCAGGGCAAGACCTGCGGTCGTGGCGTCAAGGGTCAGCGCGCTCGCAAGGGCGGCTACCACAAGGTCGGCTTCGAAGGCGGTCAGATGCCCCTGCAGCGCCGTCTGCCGAAGACGGGTTTCCGTTCGAAGATCAAGCCGACCGTCGCTGAAGTGCGTCTGTCGGAACTGGCGAAGCTCGAAGGCACGGTGGTGGACCTCGATGCGCTGAAGGCAGCGAATCTCGTTCATGCACAGGCGCTTCGTGCCCGCATCGTCGCCTCGGGCGAGTTTGCCAAGGCTGTGACCGTCAAGGGCATTCACCTGACCAAGGGCGCGAAGGCTGCGATCGAAGCGGCTGGCGGCAAGGTCGAAGCCTGATCGTTGGTCGATTAGTTACTAACTGAATCACCAGAGAACCAGTGGCCACCAAATCCGCCACCGCATCACCGCTCTCCGCCTTTGGCGAGATGACCCGCTTCGCAGAGTTGCGCCAGCGGTTGTTCTTCTTGCTGGGCGCGCTGATCGTGTACCGCATCGGAACGTTCATTCCGGTGCCGGGCGTCGATCCCGTCGCCCTGGCGCGATTCTTCGAATCGCAGCAGGGCACGATCCTGAGCATGGTGAACATGTTCTCCGGCGGCGCGATCGAGCGTTTGTCGATCTTCGCGCTGGGGGTCATGCCGTACATTTCGGCGTCGATCATCATCCAGATGATGGCTGTCGTTGTGCCGTCGCTGGCTGCGATCAAGAAGGAAGGCGAGTCCGGTCGTCGCAAGCTGACCCAGTACACCCGCTATGGCACCGTGCTGCTGGCGGCGGTGCAGGGTTCGTCTGCGGCGATCGCGCTGCAGAATCAGGGTGTTGTCATTTCTGCAGGCCCGCAGTTCGTGTTCGTGGCCACGATTACCCTGATCGCAGGCACGATGTTCCTCATGTGGCTCGGCGAGCAGATCACCGAGCGTGGCCTGGGCAACGGCATTTCGATGATCATCCTGGCCGGCATCGTCGCGGGATTGCCTGCTGCCGTGGCCGGCACGCTCGAACTGGTGCGCACCGGCGAGTTGAATCCGGCGTTCGCGCTGATCCTGTTCGGCATGGTGATCGCGGTGACGGCGTTCGTCGTGTTCGTGGAGCGCGGCCAGCGTCGCATCCAGGTGAACTATGCGAAGCGCCAGCAGGGACGGAAGCTGTACGCGGGACAGAGCACGCACCTGCCGTTCAAGCTGAACATGTCGGGTGTGATCCCGCCGATTTTCGCGTCGAGCCTGCTGCTGTTTCCCGCGACCATTGCCAGCTGGTCCGGCACGTCGCAGGGATGGACCTGGCTGCAGAATGTTTCGGCGGCCCTGGGCCCTGGCCAGCCGGCGCACATGCTGCTGTACGGTACCCTGATCATTTTCTTCTGCTTCTTCTACACCGCGCTGGTGTTCAACTCGCGCGAGACGGCGGAGAACCTGAAGAAGTCGGGCGCCTTCATTCCGGGGATTCGCCCGGGCCAGCAGACCGGCGAGTACATCGACAAGGTGCTGACGCGGCTGACCGTCTGGGGCGCGCTGTACGTGACGATCGTCTGCTTGCTGCCCGAGTTTCTGATTTCGAAGTTCAGCGTGCCGTTCTACTTCGGTGGTACGTCGCTGCTGATCATGGTGGTGGTGATCATGGATTTTCAGGCCCAGGTGGCGGCCCATCTCATGTCGCACCAGTACGAGGGCCTGATGAAGAAGGCCAACCTGCGTGGCTACGGCCGCCCAGGTCAGACCTGACCGGTCCAGGCCCGATTCCCGTTCGCGGGATCTTGGAGAGTTGTCATGAAGGTTCGCGCTTCCGTCAAAAAGATCTGCAAGAACTGCAAGGTCGTCCGCCGCCGCCGGGTGGTGTACGTGATCTGCTCCGACGCCCGCCACAAGCAGCGTCAGGGCTGATACCTCTTAAAGCATTGAGTTGCAGGGTTTTTTAGTTTAAAGTTCCGCGCTTTTCTTCGCGGAAGAGAGAGTAGGCAATGGCCCGTATCGCCGGTATCAACATACCGATGAACAAGCACGTGTGGGTTGGATTGACTCACATCTATGGCGTCGGCAAGACGCAGGCCCTCAAGGCTTGCGATGCCGCCGGAGTGAAGCGGAACACGCTCGTCAAGGATCTGACGGACGCGGAAGTTGCAGCCCTGCGCTCCCAGGTCGGCAAGCTGACGGTCGAAGGCGACCTGCGCCGCGAAGTCTCCATGAACATCAAGCGATTGATGGACCTCGGCTGCTATCGCGGCATCCGTCAT
Source organism: uncultured Steroidobacter sp. (assembly GCA_937864115.1). Lineage (GTDB taxonomy): Bacteria > Pseudomonadota > Gammaproteobacteria > Steroidobacterales > Steroidobacteraceae > Steroidobacter. The sequence goes on from CALMII010000013.1 coordinate 28,439, forward strand.
CGCCGCGGTCTGCCGCTGCGCGGTCAGCGCACGCGCACCAACGCCCGTACCCGCAAGGGTCCGCGCAAGGCCGCCGTGAAGATGAACGCGCCTCCGGGCAAGGCGTAACCGGGGCAACTGGCTGCTGGCGACTGGCCGCTGGCCAGAAGGGTTGAGAGCAGCAATTCAGGTTCGATGAGGCAACATGGCTGAGCAGAAGCAACAGGCGGCCGCTGGCGCGAGCAAGGGCCGCAAGAAGGTCAAGAAGCACGTGACCGACGGCATTGCGCACGTGCACGCGTCCTTCAACAACACGATCATCACGATCACCGACCGGCAGGGCAATGCGCTGTCGTGGGCGACGTCGGGTGGCTGCGGATTCCGCGGTTCGCGCAAGAGCACGCCGTATGCCGCGCAGGTTGCCGCCGAGAAGGCTGGCACGGCCGCTCAGGAACATGGTCTCAAGACGGTCGAAGTGCGCGTGACGGGTCCCGGCCCGGGTCGCGAATCCGCCGTCCGCGCGCTGAATGCCTGCGGCCTCAAGGTCACCAACATTTCTGACGTGACGCCGATCCCGCACAACGGGTGCCGTCCGCCGAAGAAGCGTCGCGTCTGATTGCCCGCGAATAGCCGCGGCGAGGAATTTTCATGGCACGTTATCTGGGTCCGAAGTGCAAGTTGTCGCGCCGCGAAGGCACGGACTTGTTCCTGAAGAGCGGCGTCAAGTCGCTCGAGTCGAAGTGCAAGCTCGAAGTGCCGCCGGGCGGCATCAAGGGCGAGCGCAAGTCGCGCCTGTCCGACTACGGCGTGCAGCTGCGCGAGAAGCAGAAGCTGCGTCGCATGTACGGCGTCCTTGAAAGACAGTTCCGCAACTACTACATCAAGGCTTCCGGTCGTCCGGGCGCCACGGGTTCGACGCTCCTGCAGATGCTCGAAGCGCGTCTGGACAACGTCGTCTACCGCATGGGCTTTGCCGCGACCCGTTCCGAAGCGCGTCAGCTGGTCAGCCACAAGGCCGTCAACGTGAACGGCGAAGTGGTCAGTATCGCGTCGTACCAGTGCAAGGCGGGCGATGTGGTTTCGATCCGCGAGAAGGCACAGAAGCAGCTGCGCATCCAGTCGGCGCTGCAGATCAAGTCGCAGGTCGGCTTCCCCGAATGGGTCGAAGTCGACGAGAAGAAGTTCACCGGCACGTTCAAGCAGCTTCCTGACCGGGAAGACATCCTGCCGGAGATCAACGAGAACCTCGTGGTCGAACTGTATTCGAAGTGATGTTGGATTCTTCCGGGGACGAATGTCCCCGGATCGTTTTTTTGGTTGCGCTCACGTCCGAGCGCTAATGCCGTTTCGGCACACAAGCAGGTAAATTTTCCATGCAGGCATCCGTTGGCGAATTCCTGAAGCCTCGTGTCGTCAAAGTCACTCCGACCACCGCCCGCCAGGCGAAGGTCGTGATCGAGCCGTTCGAGCGTGGTTTCGGTCATACGCTGGGCAACGCGCTGCGTCGCGTGCTGCTGTCGTCCATGCCGGGCTGCGCCATCACCGAAGTCGAGATCGATGGCGTGCTGCACGAGTACACCAGCATCGAAGGCGTGCAGGAAGACGTGGTCGACATCCTGCTGAACCTGAAGCAGGTGGCCATCCGTCTGAACGCGCGCGATTCCACCGAGCTGCGTCTGCACAAGAAGGGCCCGGGTCCCGTGACCGCCGGTGACATTCAGCTCGACCACGACGTGGAAGTGCTGAACAGCGACTTGGTGATCGCCAACCTGACCAAGGCGGGCGAACTGAACATGATGCTGAAGGTCGAGCGCGGTCGCGGCTATCGTCCGGCGATCCAGCGTGCAACGTTCGAGGAGTCGTCCGGCCCGATCGGCCGTCTGCAGCTCGATGCGTCTTTCAGCCCGATCCGTCGCGTCACGTACAACGTGGAAAGCGCGCGCGTCGAGCAGCGCACCAACCTGGACAAGCTGATTCTCGACATCGAAACCAATGGCACGATCGACGCGGAAGAAGCCATCCGTCGCGCCGGCTCGATCCTGAAGGATCAGCTGTCGGTGTTCGTCGATCTGCAGGGCCAGGACGAGGGCGCGTCGAAGACGGCCGAACAGCAGTTCGATCCGATCCTGCTGCGTCCGGTGGACGAACTCGAACTCACGGTTCGCAGCGCGAACTGCCTCAAGGCGGAGAACATCCACTACATCGGCGATCTCGTGCAGCGCACCGAAGTCGAGCTGCTGCGCACGCCGAACCTGGGCAAGAAGTCGCTCACCGAGATCAAGGAAGTCCTGGAAAGCCACGGTCTGTCGCTCGGCATGCGGCTCGACAACTGGCCGCCGATCAGCCTCAAGCGCGACGACGAGCGGGATGTGATTTGAAGAAGCTGCCGGCGACGTAAGTCAGTCGCTGGCCTGAGTGCGGCGTAGCCGCAGATCAAACGTTCACGAGCACTGAAGAACAATGCGTCACCAACTTTCCGGCCGGCAGCTCAGCCGCAACGCTTCGCACCGCGCCGCCATGCTTCGCAACATGGCAGCGTCGCTGCTGCGTCATGAAACCATTCGCACGACCCTGCCGAAGGCCAAGGAACTGCGCCGCGTCGTCGAGCCGCTGATCACTCTCGGCAAGGACGACAGCGATGCAAATCGCCGCCGTGCTTTCGCGCAGTTGCGCGACGCCGAAGTCGTCGTGAAGCTGTTCGAGAACCTCGGTCCGCGTTTCAAGACGCGCCCGGGCGGCTATACCCGCATCCTGCGCATGGACGTTCGTGCCGGTGATGCAGCCCCGATGGCGTTGATGCAGCTGCTCGATCAGCCGGAAGCGGTGGCGGAAGAAGCTGCGGCCCCGGCCGGTGAGGAATCGGGCGAGACCGCCAAGAAGGCTGCGCCGAAGAAGGCCGCTGCCAAGAAGACTTCGCTGAAGAAGAAGTCGACGGCATCGGCGGAAGAGAAGGCCGAGAAGAAGGCCAAGGCCGCCAAGAAGGCGGAAGTGAAGGCCAAGAAGGCCGAGACCACCAAGGCTCACAAGAAGGCTGCGGCGCCGAAGAAGAAGGCAGCAGCCAAGAAGAAGTCCGCAAAGTAATCGGGCTTCGATGATCCAATAAAAAGGCCGGGCACATGCCCGGCCTTTTTGTTTCTGGAACCCGCTGTCCGCGTACTGCTAGTGAGGCGTCGCGGGTGCCTCGAGTCCCTTGGTATAGAGCACCTGCCCGTCGGGCTTGACGACGATGGCATCGATGCCTTCGAGCCGGTTGTAGATCTCGATGGCTTTCTCCGCCCCCAGCACGAACGCTGTCTTGGAAAGCCCATCGGTGCGGGTCGCCGTCGGGCCGATGATCGTTGCGCTGCGCACCTTGCTTGCGGACTTTCCCGTGTGCGGGTCGATGATGTGGTGGTAACGCACGCCGTTTTCGTCGAAGTAGCGTTCGTAATCTCCCGATGTTGAGATCGCCGCGTCCTCGAGCGGGATACGCGCGATGACTTCATTCCTGCGATCGGGATGACGGATACCCACCACCCACGGGTTGCCGAAACGGTCGCCGATGATGCGGCTGTCGCCGCCCGCAGTGACCAGCGCGTGCGAGACGCCGCGCTCCTGCAGGATGTGAATGCCGCGATCCACGGCGTGACCCTTGCCGATGCCGCCAAGATCGATGCGCATGCCGTCACGCATGAAACGGACGGTGCGGGCCCTGGCGTCGAGAACCACGTGACGATAGTCGACTCCGGGCAATGCCCTGGCAATCGCGCCGTCATCGGGTTTCACATGATTGCGGAAGTCGTACAGGTAGCCGACGCTGGCGTACGTGATGTCGAAGGCGCCCTCGGTGAGACGCGAGTACTCAAGCGCCTGCGTCAGCAGATCGAACAGTTCGTCGCTGATCTTGACCGGGCCTTTCGCCGCTTCAGCATTGACCTTCGAGACTTCGCTCGTGGGCTTGTAGGTGCTCATGTCCTGATCGACACGGCGCATTTCGGCGATCACGGCATCGATGTCCGCATTCCCCTTGTCGCGGTCGGCGGTCCACAGTTCGACGACGATCCGCGTACCCATGATTCCGTCTTCGATGCGTTCCAGCCATTCGGCGTGAGCCGGAGACGCGAGGAAGCCCAGAAGCAGAGCCAGCGCAGGCACGGATTTCATGGGCCGATGGTAGCGAAGTTGCGCATCAGGACGAAAGAAAAGGGGCGGCCCGTTGCCAGGCCGCCCCATAGCTCATACCGTAACCGTTCGAATCAGAATTTGAAGCGGGCGGTCAGTCCGTACGTGCGCGGTGCTCCCAGAAACGCGTCGTAGCTGCCGGTCTGCAGCGGCGCATCGAACACGACCTGGTAGTACTCCTCGTCGGTCAGGTTCTGGGCCCAGGCTTCGATCATCCAGCGTTCGTCCTCGGCGCCGAAGCCCGTTCGAGCGTTAACCACGGTGTACCCATCCTGCATCTTCTGGGGCGCAAGATTGGAGCCGGTGTTGTATTCCGACATGTACTTCGCGCCGATGTTGGTACGCCACACGAACGCCGAACCGATCGGCTGATCGAAGGTCGCCGACAGGCTTGCCGACCATTCCGGTGCGAACGACAGCCGGTCGTTCTCGCGGGCCTGGCTGAACAGTCCCGGATTCGCAAGAGCGGCCGGATCGTCGATCTCGGTCTTCGCATAGGTGACGCCGCCCTGGAAGCTCAACTGTTCCAGCGGCGTGTACCACACGACATCGAGATCCACGCCTTCGGAGGTGACCGTGTCCAGCGACGTCACGAGGAACTGCACGCCGTCGAAGGTGTTGAGCTGGAAGTCCGTGTAGTCCTGATAGAACACCGTGGCGTTCAACAGCAGCGTGTTGTTGAGCCACTGCGTCTTCAGGCCGACTTCGTAGGAATCCACCAGTTCCTTGTCGAAGGACGTATCGAGGCTCGCACCCACGCCGCCTGCCGCAGTCGGCGGCAGCGCGGCATCGCCGGTACGTACGCGATCCAGATTGAAGCCCCCCGCCTTGTAGCCGCGGGCAAACGAGGCATACGCCATCGCCTCATCGGTGAAGCGATAAGAGAGCTTGGCAGTACCGCTCCATTCGCTTTCGTCGATCGACTGCGAGTTGTCCAGATTGTTGTAGATCGGATCAGCGACGGCCGCGCAGCCAATGCCGACTGCAACGCGATTGATGGCATTGATCGTGTCAGCGGGAACGCCGGCGCCGATGAGCTGAGCGTTGAGGGTCGGCAGGCCAGCGCGCACCGTCGCGCAGCCCGTGCCTGCGTGAGTGTTTCGGTACTGCGTGTCCAGGTCCTTCGATTCATTGGTGTAGCGCAGTCCCAGGGTCAGTTCCAGCGCATCCGTGAAGCGGATGTTGTTGTTGGTGAACAGTGCCCAGGACGTCGAATCCTGCTCGTGGACATCGCGTTGACCGAGTCCCAGCGGATAGCCATTCGCCGGCAGTAGTCCGCTGAGCGGCGACGTGCCCGTGGTCGGACTGGTGGTCAGTGCGATCTGGTAGTTGCGGTACATCGAACCGAACTGCAGCTGCTGCTTCGAATCCAGCTGCTCGTCCGCGTAGAACGCACCCACCATCCAGTTGATGCGATCCGTCTCGCCGGCCAGCCGGAATTCCTGGCTGAGCTGCTTGAATTCGGCGGCATGATTGCCGTCCGATTCGCGGTACCAGATGTCCACCGCCGTGTAGTCCACGTCCTGGCCGTTGACGAAGTCCCAGTCGCGCCAGCCGGTGACGGAGCTGAGTGTGGCGCCGCCGAGGGCGCCCGTGTCCCAGTTGATCTCCATGGAAGCGCCCACGTCCTTCGTATCCTGATGCGTGTTGCGATTCATGAACGCCGTGCGATTGAAGGGGTCCGGCGGATTCTGTGTGCCGGCACCGCCCCCGAGCGCATTGACTGCGGCGACCGTCGCGCCATTGAACGTCGGGACGCCGGCGCAGCAGTTTTCCTCGCGCTGCGTGTAGTCGCCGGTAAAGCGGACTTCGAGATCCTCGGAGGGTTTGAACAGTAGCTGGCCGCGAGCCGTCTTCATGTCACGGTCGTAGTCCTCGTCTTCGGTGCGCGGACCAGCGCCCCTCACGACGTCGAGATAACCGTCGCGTTGGCGCGATGCGACGAACAGTCGTCCCGCCAGCACTTCGTTGAATCCGCCGGTGATCGAAGCGGCTCCTTCCATGATTCCGTAGTTGCCGCCCGTCAGTTCGACGTCCGAACCGAAGTCGAAGGAGGGCTTCCTGGTGACGACGTTGATCACGCCTGCCGACGTGTTCTTGCCGAAGAGCGTGCCTTGCGGGCCTTTGAGGACTTCGATGCGCTCGAGTTCGCCGAGATCGCCGAACGCCACGCCGTTGCGCGGACGGTAGATACCGTCGATCACGACGCCGACGGACGATTCCAGTCCAGGGTTGTCGCCCACGGTGCCGATGCCGCGGATTCGCGCCGTGGTGCTCGCTTCGCTGGAGGTCGACGTCACGGTCAGGCCGGGGGCCACGATGGTGAGGTCCTTGATGTCCTTCACGCCGCTGTCCTGCAGCAGTTGCCCGGAGACGGCCGTAACGACGATGGGAACGTCCTGCAGATTCTGTTCGCGCTTCTGTGCGGTGACGATGATGGTTTCGATACTGCGTCCTTCGCCGCTGCCGGTTTCTTCAGCAGAGACCGGCAGACTGGTCGCCGTGACGGCGGCCGCGAGAGCGACACCGATGGCCCGGCGCAGAGTGACACTTGCTTCTGACATGAATCCCCCTTGCATTGATCGAGGTCTACAAGTTCTGCGTGACGGACGCACCGGTGGAGTTAGGTTACATACCAGTGCGCTCGCAACGTGGCGAGAAGGTTACTGAGTCCTACTAGGAAGAGAAAGGGATTTAGCGAAAAAGCAACACAACTGACGCCGATATGGCCGCCTCGGTTCGGTACGCTTGATTTTGCAACGCAGAAAGCTCGGCGGGCACGGAGCTTCTTTCTTCTGCGATGCGATACAGTGCAGATCCCATGTCGCTGCTGCAGTCCGTCATCGCAAGCAGGTTCAAGAAGCCAGTCATGGAACAGTTCGATGTCGTCGTCATAGGCAGCGGTCCCGCAGGCGAAGGCGCGGCGATGATGGCCGCGAAAAATCACAGGACGGTGGCACTGATCGAGCGGCATTTCGAAGTCGGCGGCGGTTGTACGCACTGGGGCACGATTCCCAGCAAGGCACTGCGCCATGCGGTGAAGATACTGCACGACCTGCGCCGCAATCCGCTATTGAGGGAATTCCACGCCGATACGCCGTTGACGTATCCCCAGTTGCTTGCCACGGCCACCAAGGTGGTGGAGTCGCAGGTCGCGAGCCGCCATCGCTTTTACGAGCGCAACCGGGTGCCGATTTTCGGCGGCGAGGCGTCGTTCATCGACGATCATGCGATCGAGATCCAGCCATCGACAGGCAAGGCGCAGAGGATCTCCGGCCGCCACATCATCATTGCGGCCGGTTCGCGGCCCTACCATCCGCCGGAAGTCGATTTCACCCACGAACACATCCGCGACAGCGATTCGATCCTGCGTTATCCCGCGCATCCTTTCGCAGTGACGATCTACGGTGCCGGCGTCATCGGCTGCGAGTACGCATCGATCTTCATCAACCTCGGTGCCAAGGTCACGCTGGTCAACACGCACGAGCGGCTGCTTTCGTTTCTCGACGACGAGATTGCGGAAGCACTTTCATATCACCTGCGCGAGCAGGGCTGCGTCATCCGTCACAACGAGCAGTTCAAGGCGCTGGAAGCGCGTGAACGCGATGTCGTGCTGCATCTGGAGTCGGGACGCAAGATCAAATCCGACCTGCTGCTGTGGGCCAACGGCCGAACCGGCAACTCCCGGCATCTGCATCTCGATCGCGTCGGGCTCACGGCGAATTCGCGCGGACAGATCGCCGTCAACGCTCACTACCAGACTGCGATACCGCACATCTATGCGGTCGGCGACATCGCCGGTCCGCCGGCGCTCGCGAGCGCCGCCTACGTGCAGGGCTCGCACGCCGTGCAGCACATCCTGGATCCGTCGATTCCCGAACACCGGCTGGAGATGGTGCCGAGCGGGATCTACACCATCCCGGAGATTTCCTCGATCGGAAAAACCGAGCGCGAACTGCAGGAAGGCAAAGTGCCTTACGAAGTCGGTCACTGCGCGTTCAAGAACCTGGCCCGCGCGCAGATGACGGATGAGCGCGTCGGCATGCTCAAGATCATCTTCCATGCCGAGACGCTGGCCGTGCTGGGCGTGCACTGCTTCGGCGACGGTGCATCCGAGATCGTGCACATCGGGCAGACCGTCATGGCCAGCCCCGAACTCAACAACATCCGTTATTTCACGAATACGACATTCAACTATCCGACCATGGCCGAGGCCTATCGCGTCGCGGCCTACAACGGCCTGAACCGGTTGACGTGAGGACGGGCCGCCGGGCTACTAGCCAGACGCGGAGTCATGCGACAGACTCGACCTCGACAGCAGTTTTTTCCTTCAGGAGTCCCTCGCATGAGCGTCTTAAAAGAATTCCGTGAATTCGCCGTCAAGGGCAATGTCGTCGATATGGCCGTCGGTATCATCATCGGCGCGGCCTTCGGCAAGATCGTCAGTTCGCTGGTGAGCGATGTGGTGACGCCGCCCCTGGGTTATCTGATCGGTGGAGTGGACTTCACCAAGCTGGCTGTCACGCTGCCGGCCCTCACCGAGGGCGCCGATGCAGTCACGATCCGTTACGGCGTGTTCCTGCAGGCGGTGTTCGATTTCGCCATCGTGGCCTTCGCGATTTTCCTGCTGGTGAAGCTGATCAATCGTCTGCGTCGCACCGCAGAAGCGGCTCCTGCGGCACCGGCAGCTCCGCCGCGCCAGGAAGTGCTGCTGGAAGAGATCCGGGATCTGTTGAAAGAGAAGCGCTAGGGGATCAGGCGGGCGGCGTTCAGGCGATCTGCCTGAACGCTGCCCTCGTCAGGTTCTCCGGCTCGCCTTGCGTGCAGGCGACATCGTCTTCGATGCGGATGCCGCCACAGGGCTTGAGCCGTTCGACCTGTTTCCAGTTGATGTTGCCTGCGTATGGCGCCTTGCGCGCCGCCGCGAGCAGCGACTCGATGAAGTAAAGGCCCGGCTCGATCGTGACGACGAAGCCGGGTTCGAGCGTGCGAGTCAGCCGCAGATGAGGATGGCCCGGCGGTCGCGCTTTCTGCTTGCCTTCGATGTTGATCGTAAAGCCCGAGACGTCGTGAACCTGCAGGCCCAGCAGGTGGCCGATGCCGTGCGGAAAAAACACCGCTGACAATCCCGAGGCCAGCGCCTCTTCGGCACTCGCGTTGATCACATCCGCATCCCGCAGCAGGCCGGCGATCCGGCGATGCGCGCTCAGGTGGATGTTTGCGTAGTCGGTGCCTGAGCGAACTTCATTGCACAGTTCGAGCTGCAGCCGGTCCATGCCGTCGATCAGCGCCTGGAAATCGTCCCTCCCGGCCGAATACGTGCGCGTAATGTCGCTTGCATAACCGGCGACCTCGCTGCCGGCGTCGATGAGAAACGACCGCCGCGCCGCAGGCGCCTGACGTTCCTGATGCTGGTAGTGCAGCACCGCCGCGTGCTCGTTCAGCGCGATGATGTTGGGGTAGGGCAGGCTCGCTTCGTCGTGCTGCGTGGCCCGCAGATATTCCACGTGAATCCCGAACTCCGACGCGCCAGCGCGAAATGCTGCTTCGGCCGCTTTGTGCCCTCGCGCGCCGCGCAGCGAGGCCTGGCGCATGCATTCGAGTTCGTAAGGCGTCTTGATCGCGCGATGGTAGTGGAGGCGATCGAGCAGCGTGTTCGGATTGCCGGCGGCGATACCCCATTCGGTGTATTCGGCTTGCCACTCGCCGATCAATGCACAGTTCGGCAGGCGCATGAGATGCGCGCGTGCCTCGGTGGCCTCGCGCATCACGATGATCTCGAAACGCGAAGCCCAGTATTCGCGCGGCATCGCCGGCGTCTTGTGCCAGTAGTCGTCCGGCTGCAGGAACAGCAGCCGGATGGGCCTGGCAGGTTCGTAGAGAATCCAGCAGTCCGGCGCATCGAGCAGAGGCACCCAGGATTTGAAATGCGGATTGACCTTGAACGGATACGGCTGATCGTCGAGGAACTGCATCCACAACCGGCCGGAGTGAATCGCGAGCGAATCGAAGCCGCAGGCAGCGAGCGCATCATCCGTGCGCGCGCGCAGGGTCTGCAGATGATCGTCGTAGAGGCTGTCGAGGGTTGTCATGGAAGTCACTCTCACTGAAAGCGACGGCGGCGCGGCAAGAGGCGCAGGGCCGCACGACTACTGCACAACGTGGAAGCCGATTGTGCCCCAGGTGCCGTAGTCGGCGCTGCAGTCGCCGGCCGCCGCGGGAATCATTCGCCCCAGCGCGCCCGTCAGCAGGATCTGACCCGTTTCGATCGGCCATCCCTGCTGCAGCATCGTGTTCACGAGCCAGCGGGCCGCTTCCCATTGATCCCCGAGTGCATCGCGCGCGAGGCCCGAGTTGAGTTCCTTGCCGTTGCAGACGAGCCGCGGCGCCGCGTCGTTCGGATCGCGCGTCGCGGGTGATCTGAAATCGCCGACGATGTAGGCCGCGGCGGCGACGTTGGTCGCGATGATGTCGAGCGCTGCGGGTTGCGCGGTGGAGACGTAGTGAAGGTCGGGCAGTTCGATGGCCGGTGCGACGCCGTCGATGTGTCGCTTCAGTTCAGCGACATCTTTCACGTGTGCGCGGATCGGTGTGCCGATGCGCAAGGCAACTTCGGTTTCGATGTTGAGACCGCGCAGTTCGCTCAGTCGAATCGTCGCATCCGGTTGCAGCAGGCCGTCCGGCGGCAGTACGCCCGCGACCGGTTCGTTCGTACCGAAGCGGGCCTGGGATTGCGGCGACGTGAGTCCTGCCTTGAACCCTCCGGGCTGCGCGCCGTCCAGGCGAGCCTGCGCAACGCGTTTTTGAATCCGGTACGCCCCTGCAATTGTCAACGATTCGTCAATGAGGCGAGGCAGCGGCAGCGGTTCATGACGACGCGTCGCATCGATCACCGCGTTCGCAACGCGATGCTGCGATACGCACGCAGACAGCGTAATACAAGCGCAGAACGCGATTATCGAGATGCGTACGGACCTGCGATTCAGCATGTTTTTCGAGTCCCCGGATGTTGTCTTCGGTTCGCGACGCGCATGGTGCGAGCGTTTCAAACATATATGAAAGGCTCTAGAATCCGCCCGCCGCAATCGACGGGAGAATGTCATCTCGCGATCGCTGTGTCGTTATCGACTCGCAATCACATCAACGCAATATCACTGGGGTGATAGATCACATGAACACCAAGATGATTCTCGCTGCTCTCGCGCTGTCCCTGTCGCTGGCTGCTTGCGCGAAGAAGGAAGAGGCTCAGGACGCTGCCGCTGCTGCCGGTGAGGCTGCGCAGGCTGCTGGCGAAGCCGCTGGTGATGCTGCTGCCGCTGCCGGCGATGCCGCTGCTGCCGCCGCCACCGAAGCGGGCGATGCTGCTGCCGCTGCTGCCAGCGACGCTGCTGCCGCTGCCGGCGATGCCGCTGCTGCTGCTGGCGACGCCGCCCAGGCCGCTGGCGAAGCTGCCAAGGAAGCCGTGACCCCCGCTCAGTAATTGAGCTGCGAGCCGGGCAGGCATCGGCCTGCCCGGTTTCGTTCGTCGGGCGACGTTGCCGATCGCGCCGACCATTTCACATCCGTATCGATCCACGCTGGATCGCACCGGCAACAGGGAAGACAATACAGCCTCCATCGACATCCGCTGCGGAGGCGGCACAGGACGAGCCGATCACATCGACGTGCCAGTCAGTATTCGCGACGCCAGGAATTCCGAGGCAGACCGCCAATGGATTCAGCGCTACTACCCCGAGTATCTCGAGGACCTCTCGCAGCACAGCATGAACACGGGCATGTTCCCGGTTCGCGGCGAGTACGGCGAGCGTGAGCCGGAACTGCTGGCCCGCTGGTTCGCCGACGACAGTTCGCACCCGCTCATCCTGCTCAAGAACGAGCGCCCCGCCGGCTTCGCGCTGGTCAGCCGGCCGCTGCGCCATCAGCGCGATGCCATCGACTACCACATGGCCGAATTCTTCGTGGCGCCGGCGCAGCGTCGTCTGGGGATCGGCCGCGACGCGGCGCAGCTGATCTTTGCGCGGTTCGCCGGCACCTGGGAAATCACCGAGTTCCTCTACAACAAGCCGGCCGTCGCGTTCTGGCGTGACATCGTCAGCCATCTCACCGGCGGGCGTTTCCGCGAATCGGTGGCGCACGGCGAAGTGCGCCAGGTTTTCAATTCGAAGGATTTCGTCGGGCAGCGACGCTGAGAAAGAAGCCTCAGGCGGCGGCGAGTCGCGCGAAACGATAACGTACGCCGCCGTACTCCGCGGGCGCGGTGTAGTCGTCGAAGCCATCGACACGGACCGGTACCGGCTCGTTGAAACACGGCCCGTTGTACACGAACGTGTGGAACTCGCCGTTTTCGCCGCAGGCATCGACATCGGCAGGCAGGTCCGCGACGAAGCGCGCATCGTAAGGCCGGCCGCAGAACGAGTCGTCCAGATAGCGCGAATCGGTGCAGACGACGACGGCACGGAAGCCGGCGGCCAGCACTTCGTCGACGAGTTGCAGCCGATCGTTCTGCCACAGCGGCAGCACTGCGCGCATATCGGCTGCGGCGCAGACCTTCTCTTCCCAGTCCCGGTGCGCCTGCAGATCGATGTCGCCGAAGATTGCCGAGCGATGACCGCTCGCATGCAGTTCGCGCAGCGTCGCGATGAAGACGGCTTCGTAGTCTTTCCATGTGGCCGTTCGCACGATGAGTTCGCAGCCGAGCGCGGTGGCCTGCCGTTCCATCAGCGGGCGCGAGATGGCGTGCGAGCGGCTGCGCACGCCCGTTTCCTCGAACATGGTGAGCAGCGTACGTACCTGGTATCCCTGTCGCCGGGCGAGCCACAGCGCCAGGCAAGAATCCTTGCCGCCACTGAAGGAGCACACGGCCGGAGAGGTGCGAGGATCCGTCATGGCGACTGTCCTACGCCCGCTTGCGCGAGCGCTGCTGTGCCTGCGCCAGCACGGGCGCGAGGAATCGGCCGGTGTGGGACTGCGGACTCGCGGCGATCGTTTCCGGCGTTCCCTGGGCCACGATCTGTCCGCCGCCGGAACCGCCTTCGGGCCCCAGGTCGATGATCCAGTCGGCGGTCTTGATCACGTCCAGATTGTGTTCGATCACGACGATCGTGTTGCCTTCGTCGCGCAGGCGCTGCAGTACGGCCAGCAGCTGTTCGATGTCGAAGAAGTGCAGGCCGGTGGTCGGCTCGTCGAGAATGTAGAGCGTGCGGCCGGTGGAGCGCTTCGACAGTTCCTTCGCCAGTTTCACGCGCTGCGCTTCGCCGCCGGACAGCGTCGTGGCGTTCTGGCCGAGACGGATGTAGGACAGCCCGACGTCCATCAGTGTCTGCAGCTTCGGTTCGATGACGGGAACATGCTTGAAAAAGGCGAGTGCATCCTCGACCGTCATCTCCAGCACTTCGTTGATGTTCCTGCCCTTGTAGCGGATCTCCAGCGTTTCGCGGTTGTAGCGCTTGCCCTTGCAGACATCGCACGGCACGTAGATGTCTGGCAGGAAGTGCATTTCGACCTTGATCACGCCGTCGCCCTGGCAGGCTTCGCAGCGACCGCCCTTCACGTTGAAACTGAAGCGCCCTGGTTCGTAGCCGCGCGTGCGCGCTTCGGGCACCTCGGCAAAGATCTCGCGGATCGGCGTGAACAGGCCGGTATACGTCGCGGGGTTGGAGCGCGGCGTGCGGCCGATCGGCGTCTGGTCGATGTCGATGACGCGATCGATCTGGTCGAGTCCTTCGACGCCGTCGTTCGGCGCCGGATCGTTCGAGGCATCGTTCAGCGTGCGTGCGACGACCTGGTACAGCGTGTCGTTGATGAGCGTGGACTTGCCCGATCCCGACACGCCCGTGACGCAGGTCATCACGCCGAGCGGAATGTCGACGGTGACGTTCTTCAGGTTGTTGCCGCGCGCATTGACGATGCGCAGGAAGCGATCGTCCTGTTTCGGCGCGCGCAATGCCGGAATCGCAATCGCGCGCGCGCCCGACAGGTATTGCCCCGTGAGCGATTTCGGATTGGCAGCGACTTCTTCCGGTGAGCCCTTGGCGATGACCTCGCCGCCGTGAATGCCGGCGCCGGGCCCGAGATCGACCACGAAGTCGGCGTGCCGGATCGCGTCTTCATCGTGCTCGACGACGATCACGGTATTGCCGAGGTCACGCAGCCGGTTGAGCGTGAACAGCAGGCGTTCGTTGTCGCGCTGGTGCAGGCCGATCGACGGCTCGTCGAGGATGTACATCACGCCGACCAGGCCCGAACCGATCTGGCTCGCGAGGCGGATGCGCTGTGCTTCGCCGCCGGACAGCGTCTCCGCGCTGCGATCGAGCGTGAGGTAATCGAGCCCGACGTCGCACAGAAAGCGCAGACGCTCGGCGACCTCCTTGATGATCTTGGCCGCGACCTCGCCGCGCCAGCCGTCGAGCGTGAGATCGGCGCTGAAACGCATCGCATTGCCGACGGCCATGCTGGTCAGTTCCGGCAGCGTGCGGCCGGCGACGAATACATTGCGCGCCGCGCGATTCAGGCGCGTGCCCTTGCAGTCGGGACAGGGCTGGTTGCTCAGGTACTTGGCCAGTTCCTCGCGCACCGCTACCGATTCGGTTTCGCGATAGCGCCGTTCGAGATTCGGAATCACGCCTTCCCATTTGTGGGAACGTTTGGTCGTGCCGCCGCGCGCATCGACATAGCGGAATTCGATCTTCTCCTCGCCGCTGCCGTTCAGCACGATCTTCTGATGCTTCGCCGCGAGTTCGTTCCACGGCTTTTCGATATCGAACTTGTACTGCCGCGCCAGCGACTGGATCAGCGCGAAGTAATAGGCATTGCGCCGATCCCAGCCGCGGATTGCACCGCCGGCCAGCGACAGGTGCGGGTGATGGACCACGCGCGCCGGATCGAAGAACTGCTGGACGCCGAGTCCCGAGCAGGTGGGGCAGGCACCGGCGGGATTGTTGAACGAGAACAGCCGCGGTTCGAGTTCGGCGAGGCTGTAGCCGCAGATCGTGCAGGCGAAGCGGTCGGAGAACACGAGTTCCTCCCGCTCCGGCTCGTCCATGAAGGCCACGCGCGCCGTGCCGTCGGACAGGCGCAGCGCGGTTTCGAAGGATTCGGCGAGCCGTTGCGCGATGTCGCCGCGCACCTTGAGCCGGTCGACGACGGCTTCGAGGGTGTGCTTGCGTTTGTTGTCGAGCTTCGGCGGCTGGTCCAGTTCGACCACCTTGCCGTCGATGCGCGCGCGCACGAACCCCTGGCCGCGCAGCGCTTCGATCACCTGCAGGTGTTCGCCCTTGCGACCGTCGATCATCGGCGCGAGCAGCATCAGCGGCGTGCCTTCGGGCAGGCGCAGCACCTGATCGACCATCTGGCTGACGGTCTGCGCGGCCAGATCGACGTGATGGTCCGGGCAGCGCGGCACGCCGACGCGCGCGAACAGCAGTCGCAGGTGATCGTAGATCTCGGTGACGGTGCCGACGGTCGAGCGCGGATTGTGCGAAGTCGATTTCTGTTCGATGGCGATCGCCGGCGACAGCCCGTCGATGGAATCGACGTCGGGCTTTTCCATCATCGACAGGAACTGGCGCGCATACGCCGACAGCGACTCGACGTAGCGGCGCTGGCCTTCGGCATAGATCGTGTCGAAGGCGAGCGAGGACTTGCCGGAGCCCGACAGCCCGGTGAACACGATGAGCCGATCGCGAGGCAGCTCGAGATGGACGTTACGCAGGTTGTGTGTGCGTGCGCCGCGGATGACGATGGACGAGGACATGGCTGGGCGTCGGCGAAAGCGGGACCGGTCACTATACGGGGACGGTCGAGGTGGGGGCAAAGCCGGGCAGGGCAAGCGCCGGCCCGTCAGGATCTGTCAGGGTTTCGTGTGTTTCTCCCCTTCTTGCCCAATTAATTGTCTGACCGTCGCCGCGGGGCGCGTCTAGAATGTGCGCCCTCGTTTACCGGATTGGGGCGATCGTCATGGCGCGCGGCATCAATAAAGTCATTCTCGTGGGCAATCTCGGCAAGGACCCGGAAGTCCGCTACATGCCGAGCGGCAAGGCCGTCACCAGCTTCAGCATCGCCACGTCCGAATCGTGGACCGACAAGTCCACCGGCGACAAGCAGGAGCGCACCGAGTGGCACAACATCGTGCTGTTCGACAAGCTGGGCGAAATCGCCGGCGAATACCTGCGCAAGGGCTCGCAGGTCTACATCGAAGGCAGCCTGCGCACCCGCAAGTGGCAGGACAAGGAAGGCAAGGACCGTTACACCACCGAAATCGTCGGTCGCGACATGCAGATGCTCGGCAGCCGCGGCGGCGCGGGCGGCGGATCGGGCGGTGGTGGCGGATTCGAATCGCGCGGCAGCGGCGAAGCCCGTCAGTCGCGGCCGGCAGCGGTCGAGGATCGGGGTGCGCCGGCTGGAGACGAGGGTGGGTTCGACGACGATATTCCGTTCTGACGACCTGGCCGGCCCCGGCCGGCCTCCGCTGTAGGTCAGGCTTTAGCCTGACTTTGGCCGGCTAAAGCCGGCCCCACAGCAAGAGGGTTGCTGCCCACGGGCAGCCGCTGGCGGCTGGCAGCCCATGGCCCTCCCCAGTATCCTAGCCGCCCCGTTTCCGCCCCCGTCCCATGCCCTTCCTCTACATCCGCACCAACGGCTGCCAGATGAACGAATACGACTCCGCCAAGATGGTGGATGTCCTTCGCGAATCAGGCGGTTACGAGCTGACGGAGGATCCGGCACAGGCCGACGTCATCCTGCTGAATACCTGCTCGATCCGCGAGAAGGCGCAGGAGAAGGTCTTTTCCCAGCTCGGCACCTGGAAGCACCTCAAACAGGCCAGGCCGGACTTGATCATCGGCGTGGGCGGCTGCGTCGCGAGCCAGGAAGGCGAGGGCATCACGAAGCGGGCTGGCTATGTCGACCTCGTGTTTGGCCCGCAGACCCTGCACCGGCTGCCCGACATGATCAGCGAGCTGCGCTCGACGGGCCGTCCGGTCGTCGACGTCAGCTTTCCCGAGATCGAAAAGTTCGATCACCTGCCGCAGCCGCGGGCCGAAGGACCGACGGCCTTCGTGTCCATCATGGAAGGCTGCAGCAAGTACTGCTCGTTCTGCGTCGTGCCGTACACGCGCGGCGAGGAAGTCAGCCGTCCCTTTGAACCGGTGATGACGGAGATCCGCGAACTCGCCGCGCAGGGCGTGCGCGAGATCAACCTGCTGGGACAGAACGTCAATGCCTACCGCGGTCCGATGGATGACGGCACGCTCTGCGATCTGGCGACGCTCATCTACTTCATCGCCGAGATCGACGGCATCGAGCGCATCCGCTTCACCACCTCGCATCCGCTCGAATTCAGCGATGCACTGATCGAGGCGTACCGAGATGTGCCGAAGCTTTGCAATTACCTGCACCTGCCGGTGCAGTCCGGCTCGGACCGCATCCTGATGGCCATGAAGCGCGGTTACACGGCGCTCGAGTTCAAGCAGAAGATCCGCAAGCTGCGCGCGGTCCGTCCCGACATCAGCATCACTTCGGATTTCATCGTCGGCTTCCCCGGCGAAACCGAACGCGATTTCCAGGCGACCATGAACCTGATCGCCGACGTCGGCTTCGATCAGTCCTTCAGCTTCATCTACAGCCGCCGGCCCGGCACGCCGGCTGCGTCGCTGCCGGACGATGTAACCGCGGACGAGAAGCAGCAGCGTCTCGCCCTCCTGCAGGCGCGCATCAATACCAGAGCCCAGGAGATCAGCCGGTCGATGGTCGGCAGCGTCCAGCGCGTACTGGTCGAGCGTCCTTCAAAAAAGGATCCGCACCAGGTCGCCGGCCGCACCGAGAACATGCGCTGGGTGAACTTCGACGCGCCCCGGGCGTTGATCGGTCAGTTCGCCGATGTTGTCATCACCGAGGCGATGAGCAATTCCCTGCGCGGCCGGCTGGTCGACACGAAGAGCGAAACATTTCACACGGAGATCACGGAGGCCACGGAGACAAGACGGGCGACTGCATGAAGTCTTTCTTCATGACTCCGTGATCTCCGTGAACTCCGTGTGAAATCCCATTCCTGATTCCTTGTGAGTACTCCCGTCGAAACCCGCGATCTCGCCCTCGAACCAGTCGACAACCATCGACTGGCGAACTTCGTCGGACCCATGGACGAAAACCTGCGCCACGTGGAGCAGCGGCTCGGCGTGCAGGTCAGTCGCCGCGGCGCCCAGATTGCAGTGACCGGACCGGCGGAGGCGGCTGCCATGGCGCAGTCGGTGTTGCAGAAGCTGTTCGAGCTGTCGGCGCGGGAATCGCTGACGCCGGATCGCGTGCACCTCGCCTTGCAGGAAGCGGGGATGGAAACTGCGGGTGCGGCCGCTCCTGCACGTGCGGACGATCTGTCGATCCACACGCAACGGGGCGGCATTCGCGGTCGCGGCCCGAACCAGCGGCAATACCTGCACAACATCCACACCTGCGATCTGACGTTCGGCATCGGCCCCGCCGGGACGGGCAAGACGTTCCTCGCGGTGGCCTGCGCAGTCGAAGCACTGCAATCCGAACGCGTGCGACGCATCGTGCTCGTGCGGCCCGCCGTCGAAGCCGGCGAGCGGCTGGGCTTTCTGCCGGGCGATCTCGCGCAGAAAGTCGATCCCTATCTGCGCCCGATGTACGACGCGCTTTACGAAATGATGGGCTTCGATCGTGTCGCCCGCGCCGTCGAGCGTCAGGTGATCGAGATTGCACCGCTGGCATTCATGCGCGGCCGTTCGCTCAACGACTCCTTCATCATTCTCGACGAGGCGCAGAACACCACGGTCGAACAGATGAAGATGTTCCTGACGCGCCTGGGCTTCGGTTCGAAGGCCGTCGTCACCGGCGACATCACCCAGACCGATCTGCCGAAGCAGCAGATGTCCGGACTGCGCAATGCGATGCGTGTGCTGCCGGGCGTGGCGGGCGTCGCGTTCACTCACTTCACGTCGCGCGACGTCGTGCGTCATCCGCTGGTACAGCGCATCGTCGAAGCATACGAGCGTGTGCAGCCTCCGCCCGGCGCGGGCGGTCCTGGCACGGAAGGCCCCGAACAGTAATGCCGCGATCTGTTCGTGAGCACTCGAAGAGTCGCAAGCGGGGCGCAGGCGGCAACGACGTCGAACTCGAAGTACCGGTCCAGTTTGCTGCTTCCAGGAAGGGCGTACCTCACCCGGGCGCGATGCGACGCTGGGCGGTGGCCGCATTCATCGGCGGACTGCCCGGAGCGAAGACGATCCCGGGCGCCGAACGGATTTCGATCGTCATCCGCATCGTCGGCGCCGCCGAAAGCCGTCGGCTCAACGTGGCTTGGCGCGGCAAGGACAAACCCACCAACGTCCTGTCCTTCCCCTCCGGTCTGGCCAGCAGCCAGCAGCCAGCAGCCAGCGGCCCGGCACCGCTGGGCGACCTCGTCATCTGCGCCCCTGTCGTGGCCCGCGAGGCACGGGAACAGGGCAAAACGCCCCCGGCCCACTGGGCCCACATGGTCATCCATGGCACGTTGCATCTGTTAGGTTACGATCACGAGATCGACCGCGATGCCGAGTTGATGGAAGCGCGCGAAATGAATCTGTTGGCGACATTCGGATACCCCAATCCCTATGCCTGAGGAACCTGGACCGACCGGTCGCTGGCTGCGGCGTATCACCGACAGCTTCAGCAGCGAACCTCGCGATGTCGAGGATCTCACCGGCCTGCTGGCGAATGCCAAGTCGCGCGGCGTCATCAGCGGTGATGCCTTCGAAATGCTCGAAGGCGTGCTCGAAGTGGTCGAGATGCAGGTGCGCGACATCATGGTGCCGCGCTCGCAGATGGTGATCGTGAACCGCGACGATCCACCGGCAGACATCCTGCCGGCCGTGATCGAAGCCGGCCACTCGCGCTATCCCGTGATCGGCGAGGATCGCGACCAGGTGGTCGGCATCCTGCTGGCCAAGGATCTGCTGCGTTACTTCGTCGACGGCGGTCGCGAAAATTTCGACATCAAGGAATGCCTGCGTCCCGTCGCCTTCATTCCCGAGAGCAAGCGCCTCTCCGAACTGCTCAAGGAATTCCGCGCCAGCCACCATCACATGGCGATCGTCGTCGACGAGTACGGCGGCGTGTCGGGCCTCGTCACCATCGAAGACGTGCTCGAACAGATCGTCGGCGACATCGGCGATGAATACGACGTCGACGACGATCTCGACATCCGCAAGGAAGCGGAGCGCCAGTTCAGCGTCAAGGGCACGACGCGCATCGACGAGTTCAACCAGTACTTCGGCACCTCGTTCAGCGACGAAGACTTCGACACCATCGGTGGACTGGTGATCAATTTCCTCAGCCGCCTGCCGCGTCGCGGCGAAACCTTCACGCTCGACGGACTGGAATTCCGCGTCATGCGCGCCGACCGGCGCCGGCTCGATCTGCTGCGCGTCACGACGAATCGCGACATCGTGCCGAGAGAAGAATAGGGATGGCTCCTGCGAAGTGCGGAGTCAGTGGTCTGCCTGTGGGGCCGGCTTTGGCTGGCCTTCTGAAGAGTCAGGCTAAAGCCTGACCTACAAGCCTGTGAGACTCCCTTCGCTTCAGGCTTTCTTCGAAACCCCGCACGCGCAGTGGCTCGCGCTGCCCGTGGGTGCCGCGCTGTCGCTGGCGTTCGCGCCGCTGGAGTGGTGGCCGCTGGCGATCCTGTGTCCTGCATACCTGTTCCTGAGCTGGTATTTCGCGCCGTCGCCGCGTCAGGCCGCAAAGTCGGGATTCCTGTTCACCGTCGGCCTGTTTCTCGCAGGCACTTACTGGCTCTACAACACCATTCACGAGATCGGGCATGCGCCCGCGTGGCTCGCGATCTTCCTGATGGCAGCGATGGTGGCGATTCTCGGCGGCTACACAGCGGCGCTGGGCTACGCGCTGACTCGCTGGGCTCCCTCCTCCGCGAAGCGGGGGAGGGTTGGGGTGGGGGCGCTCTCGTTGCTGCTCTATCCCGCCACCTACACCCTGCTCGAATGGTTTCGCGGCTGGTTCCTCAGCGGCTTTCCCTGGTTCGCACTCGGCTATTCGCAGACCGACTCGCCGCTCGCAGGATTCGCGCCAGTCTGGGGTGTGTACGGCATCAGCCTGCTCACCGCGATCTCTGCCGGCGCGCTGACGGTATTCCTCGTCGGCACGAAGCGCGAGCGTGTTGCTGCGCTGGCCGCGGTCGCAGTCATCTGGATTGCGGGCGCTGCGCTGTGGCAACGCGAATGGACCCGCCCGATCGGACGCCCCCTGACGGTCGCCATCGTGCAGGGCGCCGTGCCGCAGGACATGAAATGGAGCATCGAGTACCGCGACTCGACCATCGATCTGTATCGCGATCTCACGCTGCCGCATCTCGGCAAGGACATCGTGCTGTGGCCGGAGTCCGCACTGCCCGACATGCCCGATCAGTTGCGCGACTTCATGTCGTGGATCTGGAGCCGCGCACGCGCGAAGGGTACCGTCCTGATCACGGGCATGCTGCGCTATGGCAAGGGTGGCGAGGACGATATCCGCAACGCCCTGCTGGTGCTCGACGAGGACGCACAGTGGTACGACAAGCGCCGGCTCGTCCCCTTCGGCGAGTTCTTTCCCGTGCCCTCGTTCATTCGCGAATGGATGCGTCTGCAAAGCCTGCCGTATGCCGACATCACGGCAGGCGAGCGGCATCAGCCCGCGTTGCGCGCCGGCGGGAATCGCATCGGCGCGACGATCTGTTACGAGGATGCCTACGGTTCCGAACAGCTCGACGTGCTGAAGGACGCGACGCTGCTGGTCAACGTCACCAACGATGCCTGGTTCGGCGATACCACGGCAGCACCGCAGCATCTGCAGATCAGCCGCATGCGCGTGATGGAAGCGCAGCGTCCGCTGCTGCGCGCCGCGAACGACGGCATCTCGGCGCTCATTCTGGCCAATGGCGACGTCGAGAAGGCGTTGCCGCGCTTCAAGCCCGACGTGCTGACGGGCGTGGTGCAGCCTCGCACGGGACTGACGCCGTACGCGCACGTAGGCAACTGGCCAGTGATTCTGCTGTGTGCCGCCGTAGTGGCTGGGACGTGGACCCCGTTGCGTCGTCGACCTGCTGCTCGCGCGGACGCCGTTCAATCGCAACACTGAGAGTTCGCTGGGACTTGGCGGTTTCGGTATCTTTTCCCGGTTCCTCGGCCTCTCATTTTTGACAAATTGCTTCGTGCTGGCAGAATCGATCGCGGGCGGATGAGAGCATCGAAAACCCGTTCACGAAGAACGGACGTAAGGAACAAGTTAACGGATCAACGTTCTGGGAGGATTCCATGCGATCACTGCCGTGCTCCGATGTTCTGATCCCTTTGCGCTGATCCAGCTGCATGAGCATGGATGCAGCACGTGTCACGGGCACGAGTCCGCTGAAGGATTCCAGGTCAGTAGGTAGGACAGACCCGGCATCGATTCGCATATCATCGCCAGACGCGATCTGGATACTGTCGACGTTCTGCGCTCTGCATCAGAAGTCCTGCGATGCGGCGGCGATAAGGCGCGAATGTGTCGCTCCCCTGCAGGTTTCCGATTTCACTCGCCTGGCGCACGCTGTCGGGTTCGATGTTTCGTGCGATGAATCGCTCACAACCATCGCCGCCGATCGACTGCCGCTCGTAGTCCTCGCGGATGCCGACCCATCGGCAAGCCGTGGTTCGCAACCGTCTGGGCCCGCCTCAGGCGCAGACCCGGACGATTCGATTCCAGGTGCCCCCAGCGCCAGCTGGCTGCTCTTGCTGGGTGCAGATGGCGAGCACGTCCTTGTCGCAGAAAGGAACGATCCTCAGCCCCGGCGTATCCCCATCGCCGAACTCCAGCGGCGACTGACGGGTTTTGCGCTCCAGTTGAGAGTTCGTGCCGAACCGGCGGCGGATCCGGACATTTCCGTGTCGTCGCGCGAACGGTTCGGCTTTCGCTGGTTCGTGCCGGAGCTGCTGCGTCACAAGCGGATATGGCATGAAGTACTGCTGGCATCGCTGACGTTGCAGTTGCTGGCGTTGGCATTTCCCCTGTTCACCCAGGCGATCATCGACAAGGTTGTCGTGCATCGCACCGAGAGCACGTTGATTGCGCTCGGGGTCGGCATGGCCGTCTTCATCGTCTTCACGGCGGTTCTAACCTGGGTGCGCCAGTATCTGATCCTGCACACCGGGAATCGCGTCGATGCCGTTCTGGGGTCTCACGTTTTCGAGCATCTGTTCCGGCTGCCCGTGCGTTACTTCCAGCATCGGCCGACCGGCGTCATCGCGGCGCGCCTGCAGGGAATCGAGACCATTCGCGAGTTCGTCAGCTCGGCGGCAGTCACGCTGATGCTCGACCTGCCGTTCCTGCTCATCTTCGTCGCCATCATGTTCTGGTACAGCATCAAGCTGACGCTGGTGGTGCTCGCCATTCTTGCGCTGGTCGTCGGCATCAGTGCGCTGGTGGCGCCTCTGTTCCAGCGCCGGCTCAACGAGCAGTTTCTGCGAGGCGCGGCGAATCAGGCATTCCTGACCGAATACGTGGCAGGTATCGAGACGGTGAAGTCCCTGCAGATGGAGCCGCAGCTCAACCACCGGTATCGGGATCTTCTGGCGGCTTTTCTCGGCGCCTCGTTCAGGACTCGCCAGTTGGGGAACACTTACTCGACAATGGCTTCCGGACTCGAACAGGTCATGAGCCTGCTGATTCTCGCGCTGGGCGCGCATCTGGTGATGACGTCAGCAAGCTTCACCGTAGGAATGCTGGTTGCATTTCAGATGTTTGCAGCACGCGTATCGCAGCCGATGTTGCGGCTGGTGGGATTGTGGCAACAGTTCCAGCAGGCTCGTATCGCAGTCCTGCGTCTTGGCGATGTGATGGACGCTCCTGCCGAACCGTATCGCCTCACGCAAGCGCGCATGCGTTCGGGTGGCGGAGCGATCGAAATCGAGGCGCTGGCATTTCGTCATGCCGAGAATCTTCCGCTGCTGTACGACGACTTCAGTCTCTCGGTGCCCGCAGGGCAGCTCGTTGCCATCATGGGCCCATCCGGCGCCGGCAAGAGCACGCTCGCCCGTCTGCTGCAGGGTTTTTATCAGCCCACGCGCGGCACGATCCGTGTCGACGGCATCGACATCCGCGGTCTGGCGGCAAATGAGCTGCGAAGCAGCTTCGGCGTCGTACCGCAGGAAACCAGCCTGTTCTCCGGGACCATTCTCGAGAACCTCCGGACCGGAAATCCGTTCGCATCCTTCGATCAGGTCGTCGCGGCTTGCAGGATGGCCGAGATCCATGCAGCGATCGAAGCACTACCCGAGGGCTATCAGACCGGGATCGGTGAGCGCGGTGTCGGCTTGTCCGGAGGTCAGCGCCAGCGGATTGCGATCGCCCGGGCGCTGATAAAAGGCCCAAAAGTTCTGGTGTTCGACGAGGCAACCAGCAGCGTCGACTTGCCGACTGCTGAACAGCTCGGTCGCACCATCAATGCGCTGAAGGGGCGCGTGACCATTCTGTTCATCGCGCACGCGTTGCCCAGAACCCTGCAACCGGATCAGACAGTCCGGATCGGCGAGAAATTGAGCGTCGTTCCGCATCCCCATCCTCTTTCCCATCCGGCGGGAGAAGGCGAGGGCAAACCCGCATGAACAGCAGCGAAGAGAAAGCACCGCCGCTCCCCATCCGTATCGCCTCCGCACTCTTCGAAATCGAGGCTGGCGATCCAGATCGCACGGCGCGCATCGTGATGCGGTCGGTGATTGTCCTGGTTGCCATTCTGCTGCTTTGGTCGATCTTCGCGAAACTGGACATCGTCGCCGTGGCGCAGGGGCGGTTGGTACCACAAACCTACGTCAAGATCGTGCAACCGGCCGACGCCGGCATCATCCGCGAGATCCTCGTCGAGGAAGGCGTGAAAGTTGCGCAGGGACAAGTGCTGGTGCGGCTGGATCCGACGGTAGCTGCGGCTGATACCAGTGCTACGGCACGCGAACTGCAATTGCAGCGTTTGCAGCTGCGTCGCATCGAATCCGAACTTGCAGATACATCCATGCCGCAGCGCCCGGAAGACGATGCGACCTTGTTTGCGCAAGTGTCGGCACAGCATGCCAGCCACCGGCAGTCGTTGCTCGATGCAGTCGGACAGGCGTCGGCGACACGCCGCCGGGCAAACCAGGAATTGGGTGCCGCCCGGGAACTGCTCGAAAAACTCGAGATTACGCTGCCCAGCTACGAGAGGACCGCCACGGCATACAAGCAACTCGCCAACGAGAATCTGGTCGGGGCGATTCAGGCGGAAGAAAGAAAACGCGAGGCCATCGAGAAAGCGCAAGACCTGGAAGCACAACGCGCCACAGTCGCTTCGCTGGAGGCGGCGCTTGCAGAATCGGAACAGCGATTGGCGCAGATCAGGAGTGCTTACGCCAACGAGCTGAATCAGTCGCGAATGGAAACCATCACCGCCATTACGCGCCTCGAACAGCAACAGCAAAGGCTGACCTACCAGCAAGGGTTGCTCGAGCTGCGTGCACCGCAGGCCGGTATCGTAAAGGAGCTCGCCACGACGACTGTCGGCGCCGTCGTGCAGCCTGGCAGCGTACTGCTGAGCCTCGTACCGCAAGACGAACCCCTCATGGCGGAGGTGTCGATCGAGAACAAGGACATCGGGTTCGTCGCGCCCAATCAGCCGGTCAGGGTCAAGGTTGCCGCCTACCAGTTCCAGAGGTACGGAATGCTGGAGGGCATCGTCAGAAACGTCAGCGCGGACTCGGCGTCCCAGCGGCACGATGAGCAGGTTCCCGAGAGCTGGCGGGCCCCGACGTTCAAGGCGCTGATCGAACTGAAAGAGCAGAAACTCGAGGCCGCAGACCTGATCCTGCCGTTGGCTGCGGGCATGCAGGTGTCGGTCGAGATCGTGCAGGGTAAGAGAACTGTCCTTGAATATCTGCTGTCGCCCGTGCAACGGGTGGCGAGCGAAGCGGGTATGGAGCGGTGAGCTGGGACGAAGCGCAGCGCAGCTTGATGGTCGGTACGAATGCTCGCGACGTGCTCGCTGGCGGGGGAGGCAGCGATACGCTCATCGGCGGGGCCGGCGAGAATCTGATTCATGGCGGCCTGGGAAATCGGATCGAAGGCGAACCAGCAAGTGCTGGGACGTGCTGGCCGGCGATGACGGAAACGACATCTGCGAATCGCGACGATTTTTTGCTCGCGGCGTGAGCGACACCGCTGATGAAAAGCAGTTGTCACAACGCGTCGCCATCTGGCGCTTGACCGTAGGATCGTCACGACAACAGACTGCGGCAAAGCATCACGGATCAGGACTTCGATGCGATTCGAACAACATGACGATGGGAGGCGATGAGGGATGATTTCAGCAAGAGTATCGCGACTAGCCACGATGTCTCTGTGGGTCAGCTTGTTTGCGTGTGCGCTATATGCCTGCGGCTCGCCGAAACCTGAGACGCGGGAGTGGACGGAAGATGTGCTGCTTTCTCCGGATCGCGTTATTCAAGTCAGGCGCACGGTTGTCTTCGACGAATCGAACTCGCTCGCCGGTGATGCCTACAACGCGGTGGAGAGGGAGGCCACCCTTTCCTTTACAGGGGATCTGGCTCACCTGCCCGTGTGGAAACAGCCATTGATGGCGCTGGTGCTCTATCAGGATCCATCTACACGGGAATGGATTGTCGTGGCAACCACCACCTCGTGCGATGTGTGGCGAAGTAGAGGCAAACCAGAACCGCCCTATTGGGAGTTCCGATTAGCTGACGGCGGGTGGCAAGAGATGCCTCTTTCAGATTCATCTATTGGGCATCCGGTAAATCTGTTGCATAGATATCAGCGACGATCAGAGAAAAATCATGTAACGATTTCGGACAGGGGTCGTCTCGAAGCCTCCTCAAATATTGGTAGGGAATATCGCGAGATAGTGAGAGAGCAGAAAGTTCATTGTATGCGATAGGTATTTCAACTCTGTATCTGTGCCTTTTAGATCTAAGGAGGGAAAAATGGCCACATCCATTGAACTCGCAGTATTTTCCTACAATGCTTATAACCCTTCGCTAGCGAATGAAATCGGCCTCACCGATTGGACCACTGATCCTCTATCCGCCTCGAATTCTGGCACCGGCTTTGCCGCCTCTGTCTACAAGAACGGCGACGAAGTAGTCATCGCATTCCGCGGGACGAATGCGCAGAGCCTGGGACAACTGGTCACTGACTTCTACACAGGGAACATACCAGCCGCCTTCGGTTGGGAGTCGCGACAAGTCAGGGACGCAATTCACCTCATCGCGGATGTGATGGCTCAATACCCGCAGGCCGACATCACACTGACGGGGCATTCGCTGGGTGGTGGACTGGCACAGCTCATGGCGGCGTTCTTCGATCTCGATGCGGTCGTTTTCGACCCGGCGCCTTTCGGTCTGACGGCTCAAGGGCTGTCTGCTCAGGTGCAGTTCAATCCGATACCGACGCTACCTCCGATCGTTATAGGTATCGGTCCGTCGAATACGCTCAGCCAGTACTTCCAGGAGTATGTGAACTATCAGTTTGCCCAGGGACGGCCGCTCGCGATCAGCCAGCTATTTCAGGAGTACGTCGAAGATGTGGAAGGTGGCGGCGATGCAAAGGCGCAGATGCTGCAGCAACGTATCCAGAATGTGACGGGCTACTACCTGGAGGGCGAGGCGCTTGCTGGTCTGCGGGCGCTGCCTGGATTTCAAACGTTCTCCCTGCCGTTGACGCAAGTGCTCATCGGAGAGACGACGCTCAACGACTCCATGAATCTGTTCGAAGCCATTGATTTGCACGGCATGGCATTGCTGACTGCGATGATGGCGTCGACGTCGTTGCAGAATGCATCGGCACGCCTGCCGACATTGCTGGAGATGCTGCTGAGCAGAGACCTGTACGCGCGCGAGGATGTGGCTGTTGCGCCTGTCAATGACGAAACCAGTTTCCTCAATCGTCTGCTGCGCGATCAACTCGCTTCTGACGGCTCGGCACTGACTCGCTTTGCGCAGGACTTGCTGCAGCTTGGCAGTGAGGGCACCACCCATCTCACCGGTCTGCGCGATGGTCTGATCGCCACCATCATCGAGTACTACAACTACGCCGATCTTGCTGATACGCAACCGTTCGTGAATCCGGGCAGCAATGGTGCCGTGCTCGACCTGAGCCGCATTCCCGCCATTCCGCTGGCCAATCCCTCCGATAAGCGCGGCCAGCAACGCCTGATCGCTGGACTGGAGCAGATCCTCGATCCGATGAACCGCGCCCGCGCGCGCCAGTGGGCCTCCAACGCCGCGGTATGGACAGTGCAGACCGGCGCGAATGCGCTCT
>CALMII010000014.1 GCA_937864115.1 uncultured Steroidobacter sp.
CCGCGCGCCCGGCGTGCTGCCGCCTGTGCCACCGGTACCGCCACTGCCGCCCGTGCCACCCGTTCCGCCAGTGCCGCCGGTGTCACCGCCAGTACCGCCTGTTCCACCAGTGCCGCCAGTATCACCACCGGTGCCACCAGAGCCGCCCGTGCCACCCGTTCCGCCAGTGCCGCCAGTATCACCACCGGTGCCACCTGTTCCGCCGGTGCCGCCGGTACCACCCGTGCCGCCCGTACCACCAGTACCGCTATCGCCTGCAGGAGGCGTCGGATTGGAATGATCATCGGCGCCGCTGCATCCCGCCAGCTGAGCTGAGGCTAGCAACGCGAGCGTGACCGCTGCGATTCGCTTCGAAGTTCTCGTCTTCACGTTCGTGTCCTACCAGAGTTCATGACCGCTCGTTTGCGGCCGCGCAAAAGGTAAGGAGCACGCGGGGCAGCGGCATTGCCCATTTTGGATATGCACGCGGTGGCCGTCATGAAACTGTGAACGGCTGCGCAACGATCGACACGAACTGTGACGTCGCGCTCGCAATTCGCTTCATGGAGGGCCAGGAAAAATCGTGAAGGCGCGCACACACAGGGATCATCGCGGCCAACAGACTACGGTGAGGCGCGCATGAGAGTCATCGTGCTGGGTAGCGGCGTGATCGGCGTGACGTCGGCATGGTATCTCGCGAAAGCCGGCCACGAAGTGCGCGTCATCGACCTGCAGCCCGGCGCTGCGCCCGAAACCAGCTACGCGAATGCCGGCGAGATTTCGCCCGGCTATGCGTCGCCGTGGGCTGGGCCGGGAATGCCCGTCAAGGCGATCAAGTGGCCGGTGGTCGTCGTCTCGCACGACGAACGATTCCTGCAGGGGTGTGAGCTGCGGCAGGAGCTAACGATAGGAGCGCCAGGGTGAAGGGGCTCAGCGCCGGTGCAGCGCCGCGACCACGCCGGCCAGCAGGTTCTCGAAGAACTTCGGTCGATAGCTCGCGCGGTAGTCAGGCGCAGGCGCAATCGTGTCCGGCAGCCAGTCGAAGCGCGCGAACGTGGTGGCCGGTGTCCTCGCCGTCCCCTGCGGACCCGCGCGCTGAATCATCAGTGTGAGTTCGTTCAGATGCAGCAGAAACTCCGGCGACATCGGCTGTGGCCGGCCTTCCTGCAGGGCGCGCGTCATTTCGGCAAGCCCGACGAACTTGTCGGTCGCATAGACCTGCCGTCGCCGCAGCCAGCTCACGAAGCGGTTCTTGAGCGAGGTGCCGACGGCGCGTTCTTCCGCGCCATGCGATTTCCAGCGCCGCACCAGCGGCAGGCGTCGTCCGCCGATGCCGACCAGGCGTCCGATGGCCGGATGCGTGCGCACGGTGTACGCCTTGCGAGCGCTGAGACTGACGCGCGAGAAGCGTTCGAGCCGCACTGGCGACTGATCGTGAAAAATGTTGTCGACCGTGATCTCGCCTTCCTCGCCGATCACGCGGAAGCGGTGATCGCGCGGCGCCACCCACGAACAGGTGACGCGCGCGGCGACGCCATTGGCGAAGTCGAGACAGGCGACGGAAAGATCTGCAGTGTCGTTCGGCGACAGCGGCGCAGGTGTTTTCTTGTCCGCCACCAGATGCTTCGAGAAGGCGGTAACGGATGTGACCGGCCCGAACATCGCGCACAGCCATACCAGGTGATACGCGACGTGCTCCACCGTACAGCCTTCCTGCAGTTCCTCGGCGTAAGGGAAGGGCGCGCCCGTCGGACTCTGTACCTTGTCGAGCTGCATCAGATGTGCGGGATTGTCGTCCAGCTCGGCATAGACGAGCACGGGCTTGCCGATCGCGCCGTCGCGCACGGCCTTCCATAGCGTGCAGATCGAATCGGAGTACAGGTTCGGCGGCGCGCCGGTGAACACCACGTCGCGCGACTTCGCCAGCTCGACGAGTTCGCGCGTGCGTTCCAGTTCAGTCGTCAGCGGCTTTTCCGAATACACGTGCTTGCCGGCCTCGAGCGCGCGTTTGATGACGTCGTAATGCGAATGGATGCTGGTCAGGTTGACGACGATCTCCACGCGCGCATCGGCCAGCAGCGCCTCGTAGCTCGGGTAGGCATGAAAGCCGTAGTGCTTCGACACGACGGCCAGCCGCGCCGCATCGATGTCGAAGACGCCGCACACGTCGAGTTCCGGATAAGCCCACTTGCTGCGCATGTAGATGTCGAACACATAGCCGCAGCCGACGAACGCGATCTTCATGCCTGGCCGATTCCCTGCGCTGCCTGCCGATGGATGCTGTTGCGGATCGCTTCCGAGGTCGCGGCGACGGCGATGCTGTCGTCGAGCGGCATGATCCTGCTTTCGATGTCGCCGCGGCCGATGCAGGCGCGCACTTCTTCCGCTTCGTAGTGATAGCCGTTGCCGGCGTAGCGATGATCGAGAAGCGTGCCGCGGCTGCGGCTCGACCGCCCGGTGCGTTGGGCGAGGTGATGGATCAGCCCATGCTGGCGCAGGCGCGCCTTCCAGCCGAACTGCGCTTCCTCATGGCCGCGCGGCGCCTCGCGCGAAAGATAGAGTCCGTAAGGGCGAACGATGGAGCCGCGCACGCCGAGCATGCCTTCCGTACCCAGCACGTGGAAATCATCGGGCGCCCAGGCGCGCAGGCTGACGAAGAACGAACCGATCGCGCCGCTTGCGTAACGCAGCTGGAAGGCGGCGTCTTCATCGACGCCCGATGAGCCGATCGTCCCGGTAGCCTGCACCAGCGTCGGCGTGCCGAGCAGCCATTGCCCGAGCGAGAGCGCGTAGGCGCCGAGATGCGCGACGGCGCCGCCGCCGAGCGCGGGATTGAACATGCCGTTGGCAGCCTGCGGAATCTGCGAGGTGCCGAAATTGCCGCTGACCCAGCGCACATCGCCGATGGCGCGCTCGTCGAGCTTCTCGCGCAGGGCCTGCGCGGCTGGAAGAAATCGCGTCCACATCGCTTCCATCGCGAACACGGATCGCGTGCGGGCCGCTTCGGAAATGCGGATGGCATCGTTCGCCGCGCAGGCCAGCGGTTTCTCGATCAGCACCGGCAGTCCCGCTTCGATGCACATCAACGCGTGCGCTGCATGTTCGGAGGGCGGCGTCGCGATGTACACCGCGTCGACGCCGCCTTCGGTCGCTGCTTGCGCATAGCCCTGGATCGCGCGCGGAATGTTCATCGCTGCTGCGAAGCGCTGCGCCTTCTCGTGTGATCGCGAAGCGACGAAGGTCGCCTGCATGTCGCGCGCTGCGGCGAGCCCCGCGACGAATTTCGCCGAGACGGCGCCCGTGCCGAAGATGCCCCAACGAAATACTGTCACTCGTCCACCGCTGATCGAATCGACATTCTGCTTCTGTCGTGGCCCTGGGCAGTCTGGCGGCAGACTTGCACGACTCGGGCCAGAACGCGGTGGGCACAGTCGCGGTTCCTTGGCGACGGATGTTTATTGCCGAATTTCCGTCGACGCGCCAAACCCCCGGTTTCTGCCGATATTCCATGCGTTTCGCGCGGCGTCTAATAAGTAGCAGGGGCATGAGCGCTGGCCCCAAGTTCGCATTTGCGCGGTGCGTCGTTGCGAACACCATAGGCTCACGCGGGGAACTGCCTCAGTTGAACGCGTCCGACTTTGCAATCAATAGATAACCAAGCAGGAGATCAGACTATGCGCGGACCCAGTCTCTTACTCAGTGGCGTCGTCGCGTCGTTGCTCGCGGCATCGGCGTTCGCCCAGACGAGCGTCGACCGGTCGTTCACCACCGTCAGCAAGGATTGCCCGGGAATCCAGTGGTCGGCGGAAGCGTTGAAGGCCTATCCGAACATTGCCAAGGCGTGCCAGGCGGTCGAAGAGCGCAACGGCAAGACCTATGTGAAGTTCGCCGGCCGTGTCGAACGCAACATCAATCGCGGCGAGCAGCTCAGGATCAATTTCCGCGATGGCGACACGCTGACGCTGACGCCGCCGGCCAACACGACGCTGTACGTGAACGGCAAGGAAACGCCGGTCGCCGATCTGCAGCGCGGTGACAGTCTGCAGTTCTACGTGCCGGAAGATCAGTTCGTCGCGCAGGTGGCACAGAACGATACGCCGCAGACCCAGTACGTCGTCGTGCCGATCGTTTATCGCGAAGTCATTCGTGAGCCCGAACAGTCAGCGGCGGTCCTGCCGCATACCGCCGGCGATCTGCCGCTGGTAGCGCTGTCCGGTCTGATGATGCTGGGCCTGGGTGCCGGCTTCACGATCGCGAGAAAGAAGAAGCACTGATCGTTGCGAACAACCGCGCACCTTCTCCCTGTCCCTCCCTGCAGGGAGGAGGTGTCGCCGGTTCAGCCGCCCGCCGTCTGCGGTTCCGCCCGGGCGTGCACGATGAAGCGCTGCGGCGCCGACCCCACGAAGTAGAACGGATAGCAGGTGACGAGCGTGATCGTCGCCGACGTCGTCGGTGCGAGCACGCTGACGTTGTCCGGGTCGACGATGTCGAGCCGGGTGACGCGGTACTCGCGCGTTGCCGTCAACGTTTCCAGCAGCAGGGTGTCGCCGACTGCGATGTCCTTGAGCGGTCGGAAGAAACCGTCGCGATGTGCGGCGATGCCGATGTTGCCCGAGGCACTGTCGATGTCGGCGGTACCTTCGATGCGGCCCGCGCCGCGATTCAGCGTGAAGTCGCTCGTACCTTCGTAGACGGGTACTTCCAGTTTGAGTTTCGGAATGCGCAGCACGCCTTCCGGAACCCCCTTGTGACTGAGCGTTTCCTTGTATTCCTGCAGCCGCCTGGCGTTCCACAGCGACGTATCCGGCGTGCTGGTCTGCA
The DNA here is from genome assembly GCA_937864115.1 of uncultured Steroidobacter sp. Taxonomy (GTDB): domain Bacteria; phylum Pseudomonadota; class Gammaproteobacteria; order Steroidobacterales; family Steroidobacteraceae; genus Steroidobacter. The sequence continues at coordinate 4,801 of CALMII010000014.1, forward strand.
ATGTCCTGGCTTCGCCGCCTGCAGCCGGCGGGGCCGGAGTTGCAGCGGCGATCTGCTGCACGTAAGCGGCATGCTCATCGCGTGCCTGCCGCAACGCATCGATGCCATCCTCGCTCGCGTAGGCCGACCACGCGCGTACGCCCGCATAGGTCGCCAGCAACAGACCGCCGGCGGTCCAGCAGAAAATTTCCAGAACTCGTGTCACGCGCATCCCGGTAGCCTACCGCAGCGTCGCTGGGTCGCATCGGTGGCTTCGGTCACTACCTATCGGCGAACGCCGATCGACGGGACGAGGTGGCAAACCGGCACAAAAGTGCGCTAGCTTCGACGCCCGCCGGCAGGGAAGAGCAATGTCATGGTGCGGTGCGTTTTCAGCGACTACGACCAGTTTGCCGATGCCATCAGCGGCCTCGATGGCCGCTACCTCCCGACCGCGCGATCCGACAAAACCTGGTGGATCGATCCCATGCGGGTCGGCCGGTTGCATCTGCAACAGCTGCAGGTCGGTGCCCCGGCGACGTTTGCCGGAGACGGCGAGGCTTTCGCGGCCCTGACCGTCGGCATTCCGTTGACGGATCCCACCGCCATCCGCATCGATGGCGAATCCTTGCGCAATGACTCCTTCATCCTGATCCGGCATGACCGGCCGTTGACCTATTCGTCGCTCGATGCGACCCGCTGGGCGGGCGTGACGGTGCCGTTGCAGTTCGGCGAGGACGTGCACTTCAGGGACGCGGCCGAGTGGAGTGCGGCGATGCTGAGCCGCACCAGCGTGACGGCCAATTCGGCCGCCCTGCGCCGGGTCAGTCTGCTGGTCGCGCTGCTGTGCTCGGGAGGCGATTCGATCAATGTCGACGATCCCGCCGCGCTCGCGGCGGCGGAAGAGGAAATTCTCATCGCGACCGGACAGCTGCTGCATGCCAGCACCTGCGTGAAGCCGTCCCGTGCCGGCCGTCCGCGCGTGACGCGCGAGCGTGTGATCGCGCGCTGTCTGGATCATTTCCGCGAGAACACCGGACAGCTGATTCTCGTGGGCGATCTGTGCCGGGTCGCCGAAGTGTCGGAGCGCACCCTGCGCAATGTGTTCCACGAGTATTTCGGCGTGGGGCCGGTGCGGCTGTTGCGGGCGCGACAGCTGCAGGAAATCCGTACGGCGCTGATGAAGGCCGGGCCGGCGCGGACGGTGTCGGAGATTGCCGCGCGCTTCGGCGTGTGGGATTTCAGTCTGTTCTCGCGCAACTATCGCGCGCTGTACGGCGAGACGCCTTCCGACACGCTGCGCAACTGGCGGCCGCATCGCGATGCGGCGCCGGCACTGGCACTCGAAGCCGACGCGATCCGTTCCTGGATGAACTACGCCTCGCGTCGCTTCCATTCGCACGCGCCGCTGCCGGCGGCGCAAGGCGCCTGAGCAACGCTCAGCAGCTCTCCGTCACGGCCGTGCCGCCGCGCGGCGGCGAACCCGCTGGATCGATCCGGTGCAGGGTGAAATGCACGGCCGTGCCGCGTCCCACTTCGCTCTCGATCCAGATGCGGGTGTCGTGTGCATCGACGATGCACTTGGTGATGTACAGGCCCAGCCCCGTACCGTGCCGTCCTTCGCGCGAGCCGGACCAGTAGGCGTCGAACACCAGCGGCAGATCCTTCGCATCGATCCCGGGTCCGGAATCAGTCACCGAAATCTGCACCTCGTCCTCGCAGCGCCGCGCCGCGATGCCGATCGTGTCGCCATGCCGGCAGAACTTGATGGCATTGCCGAGCAGATTGGCGAGCACCTGCAGGATCCTTTCGCGATCGCAGTGCACGACATCGTTCGGATTGTCGCAGTCGAGCATCAGCCGGATGCCCTTGGCCTCGGCCAGCGGCTCGTGAACCGCCGCCGCCTCGCTGGCGACCTTGCCCACCAGCTCCGGCTTGATCGACACGGCGATGTGTCCGTTGCGGATGTTGGTCATGTCCAGCAGGTCGGCGATGACGCGGCTCATCAAATCGACCGTGCTGGAGAGGCGGCTGTGGATCGCGGCCTTGACGTCCTCGCTGAGCTTCTCCGGCCGGCGGCTCAGCAGCTGCACGCCGCTCTTGATCGCCTGCAGGAAATTGCGCACGTCGTGCGAGACGACGGCCAGCACGTCCTCGCGCGCCTGCACGGCTTCGCGCAGCTGCGCTTCGCTCTGCTGCAGCTGGCGGAACTGGTCTGCGAGGCGCTTGCGCTGCTGGTCGAGACTGATGAACGTATCGGCCTTGTGGCGGACCGCATGCGTATCGAGCGGCTTGAGCAGAAAATCCACCGCGCCGGATTCATAGCCGCGAAACACGCGCTGCGCATCGCCGGTGCCGGCCGTGACGAAAATGATGGGGATGTACTTCGAGCGTTCGGCGCCGCGCATGAGTTCGGCGAGTTCGAAGCCGTCCATCTCCGGCATCTGCACGTCTAGAAAGGCCAGCGCGAACTCGTGCTGCAGGATCAGTTCGAGCGCTTCGGTGCCGGAACGCGCGAAGAGAATCTCGGCATCCTCGCGCCGCAGCAGCGCTTCGAGAGCCTCCAGATTCTCCTCGATGTCATCGACGAGGAGGATTTTCGATCGGTCGGTCATGACGGACTCCGTGAGCTGACCGTCGTGGAACGTGCCAGCAGTGCCGGCAGCCGGCGCACGATGTCATCGGGCGACCCGGTGAAGGTCGGCTGGAACAGAGCGAGTGCCGCCAGTGGCATGGCCCCGGCTTCGGCAGACGCGGGCGTCTGCACGATGGTAATCGCACCGGCGGCGTGAATCTCCTGCATGGCGGCCGCGCCATCGACGCTGGCGCCGCTCAGCAGGATGGCGATCATGGCCGCGCCGTACGTGTCGCGCGCCGATTCGAACAGCACGTCGATGGACGGTCGCGAAAAATGCACCGGCGCATCGGCCGACAGCGCAAAGGCGCGATGCGACTCGACGAGCAGGTGATAGCCGGGCGGTGCGACGTAGACGGTGCCCGGCACCAGCGGCTCCTTGTCTTCGGCCTGTTTCACCGGCAAGGCGCAATCGATTGCGAGCAGTTCGGGCAGGCCGTCGGGCGGTCGCGACGACAGATGCAGCACCACGATCACGGGCAGATCCAGCGCGGCGGGAAGGCAGCGCAGGATCGCGCGCAGCACATCGAATGCGCCGGCCGATCCGCCGATCAGCAGCGCGGCGACCGCCGGTCCGGGTGCGATGCCGTGTACCCCGAGTGCGCTGCTCATCAGTCGATCCTCCGGAAAATCTTCTGTCCCGTTCCCATCTCCTGGAAGCGCGTCGCGTGGGCGGAGAACCGCACGGACTCCCGGGTGCCGAGACACAGAAAACCGCGCGGACACAGCGCCTCGGCAAACAGACCGAGCGCGCGGTCCTGCAGTTCGCGATCGAAATAGATGAGCACGTTGCGACAGGACACGAGCTGCACTTCCGAGAAGATGCTGTCGGTCGCGAGGCTGTGATCCGCGAACGTGATGCGGCGCCGCAGTTCCTGCGACATCACCGCGTTGTCGGCATCGGCATGATAGAAGTCGCCGAGCGAGCCCTGTCCGCCGGCGGCGCGGTAGTTGAGGATGAACTGCTGCAGGCGATCCAGCCGGTAGATGCCGGCCTGCGCGCGCCGCAGGCTGTCGTCGTTGATGTCGGTGGCGTAGATGAGCGTGCGATCGAGCAGGCCTTCCTCGGCGAGCAGGATCGCGTACGAATACGCTTCCTCGCCGGTGCTGCAGCCGGCGATCCAGAGCTTGAGCGACGGATAGGTGGCGAGGATCGGCACCACCTGCCGGCGCAGCGCCAGGAAGAATTCGGGATCGCGGAACAGGTCGGTCACCTGGATCGTGAGATAGGCCAGCAGGCGCGGAAACATGTGCGGGTCGTGCAGGATGCGTTCCTGCAGGCCCGAGATGCTGTCGCAATGCAGTCCGCTCAGCGCCTGCAGCAGACGCCGGCGCACCGAAGCGATCGCGTACTGGCGAAAGTCATAGTGATAGCGCTGATAGATCGCCTCCAGCAGCAGCCGGATTTCCAGGTCTGTGACCTCCGGCCTCAACGCGGTGCTCCGGGCGGCGGCATCCAGATGCGCAGCAGCGACAGCAGCTTCTCGATGTCGATCGGCTTGGTGATGTAGTCGTTGGCGCCGGCGTCGAGGCAGCGCTGGCGGTCGTCCGGCATGGCCTTGGCCGTCAACGCGATGATCGGCAGGTTGCGCAACGCCGGATGGCTGCGGATGCGGCGCATCGCTTCGAGCCCGTCCATCTCCGGCATCATGATGTCCATGAGCACGAGGTCAATGTCTTTGCGGCGTTCCAGCGTCGCCAGTGCCTCGTTGCCGTTGCGCGCGATCTCCAGCAGCGCGCCGTGCGGTTCGAGCACGCGACTGATGGCGAAGACGTTGCGCACGTCGTCCTCCGCGAGCAGGATGCGGCGCTTGTCGAACACCGATTCGCGACTGCGCGCGACGCGCAGCATGCGCTGCTGTTCGGCCGGCAGCGAAGCTTCGACCCGATGCAGGAACAGCGTGACTTCGTCGAGCAGCCGTTCCGGTGAACGCGCGCCCTTGATGATGATGGACTTGGAATAGCGGCGCAGCTGCTGCTCTTCGTCGGCCGACAGCGAGCGGCCGGTGTACACGATCACGGGCGGGAAGGCGTAGGAGTCGTCCTCCGCCATCTTCTGCAGCAGCTCCAGGCCCGAGGCATCGGGCAGCGACAGATCGAGCACCATGCAATCGAAGGTCATCTTCTGCAGTTGCCCGAGGGCCTCCGCCGCCGTGGGCACGGCGACGGTTCGCACCAGCTCCGACTGCAGCAGCCGCTCGATGCTGTCGCGCTGCAGGCGGTTGTCTTCCACGATCAGCACATTGCGCTGTTCCTGTGCAGCCTTGCTCTCCAGGGCGGCGAGCGCGGTGATGAGCTGTTCGCGGTCGACGGGCTTCTTGAGCACATTGGCCGCGCCCATTTCCAGCGCCGTCTGCGAATAGTCGAAGCCGGAGATCACCTGCACCGGGATGTGGCGCGTCGCCGGGTTGTGTTTCAGGCGGTCGAGCACCGACAGTCCGGTGTGATCCGGCAGCCGGATGTCGAGCACGATGGCCGTGGGCCGGTGACGGAACGCCATGTCGATGCCTTCGTCGGCCGACGAGGCGATGAGACAGTCGAACTGGAAGCTGCTGGCCAGCGTCGCGATCGTGGCGGCAAACGCCGGATCGTCTTCGATGATGAGCAGGATGCGACCGCTCGTTGCCGCCGCCGGCGGTACGTCCGCGGGAGCCGCCGACTTCGCGGCGCGTCGTGCAGGTGTACTGTGCGCCGTGCCCGGTGAGAGCGCAGCGGGCGGCGACGCCGGCGTCGCACGCTCCTGCAGCGGCATCGTCTGCGGAATGAGCAGCGTGAATGTGCTGCCGGCGCCGGGAACGCTCTGCAGTTCGATACGTCCGCCGAGCAGCGCCGCCAGTTCGCGGGAGATCGACAGGCCGAGACCGGTGCCGCCGAAGCGACGGTTGGTCGTGCCGTCGGCCTGCCGGAACGGTTCGAAAATGATGCCGTGCTGTTCCGCCGCGATGCCGATACCCGTGTCTTCGACCGCAAAACCGATCCAGTCCGCGCGATCCGCGCCCTCGGGCACGAACACACTCAGCCGCACGTGACCCTGCATCGTGAATTTCAGGGCATTCGACAGCAGGTTCTTGAGGATCTGGCGCAGGCGCTGCGAATCGGTGCTGAGCGCCACCGGCACATCGGCAGCGACGTCGATCTCGAATGCGACCGACTTCTGCTCGGCCAGCGGCGAGAAAGTCTGGCGCATGTTGTCGAGCAGCGATTGCATGCCGATCGTTTCGCGTTTGACGTCGATCTGGCGCGCCTCGATCTTGGACAGATCGAGGATGTCATTGATGAGTTCGAGCAGATCGTTGCCGGCGGAGTAGATGTTGCTCGCGAACCGCACCTGCTCCGCGGTGAGGTTGCCGTCCTGGTTGTCGGCGAGCAGCTTCGCGAGGATCAGCGAGCTGTTGAGCGGCGTGCGCAGCTCGTGTGACATGTTGGCGAGAAACTCGCTCTTGTACTGGTTGGCGCGTTCGAGTTCGCCGGCTTTCTCGCTCAGCACAGTCTGCGCGCGCGTGAGATCGTCGCGCTGCTGCTCGAGCATCTGGGTGTATTCCTCGAGCTGCGTGTTGTTCTGCGCGAGCTGCAGCTGCTGCATTTCGAGGTGCGCCTGCGATTCCTTCAGCGCCCTGGTCTGGACCTCCAGCTCCTCGTTGCTGACGCGCAGTTCTTCCTGCTGCGTCTGCAGTTCTTCGGCCTGACGCTGCGTTTCTTCCAGCAGGTCTTCGAGGCGCGTGCGATCCCTGGAGGCGCGCACCGCGCGCGCCAGCGATTCCGACGTGCGCTCCAGCAGTTCGCGATGAGCGCGCGTGGTTCGCTGCAGGAATCCCAGCTCGATGACGGCCTGCACGTCCTCTTCCGTCATTGCGGGGGCGATCAGCAGTTCGCGCGGCGCCGTCTGGCCGAGGGCGGAGGACACCGGCAGATAGTTCGCCGGCAGGTCCGACACCTGCAGCGTGCGCCGATCGCGGGCTGCCTGTCCGGGCAGACTGTCGCCGGGCCGCAGCAGCGATTCGGCTGCCTCCGGCGCGAGCGCATAGCCCGCGACGCGACGGAAATTGCCGTCGCTGCCGGCGATGTAGATCGCGCCGACCTGGGCGCCGAGCGAATGCGCCAGGAACGACAGGGCCGACTCGCCCAGCACGCCGAGGCGGTTCTCGCCCTGCAGGCGCGTGGCGAACTGCATCGACAGGATGCGCAGCCATCCTTCCATTTCACGCTGTCGATAGTCGCGCGACGACGTCGTCGCGAACACGGCGATCAGCACCAGCAGCAGCATCGCGCCGCCGACCGTGACGAAGACGGAGAACTGCGAGGCCTGCTGCCAGTCCGCTTCGCGCTGCTGCAGGAGCGTGTTCTCGTCCTGCACCATCGTCGCCACGTACTCGCGAATCTGGTCCATCGTGGTCCGGCCGCGGTCGGTGCGCACGGCGGCGATCGCGTCCTGGACATTGCCGGCGCGGCGCAGCTCGATCGTGCGGTTGAGTTCGGCGAACTTGGCATCGATGAGTTCCTGCAGCGTAGCGAGCCGTTCCAGCTGGCGCGGATTGTCGGACACCAGTTGCTGCAGCCGCCGATGGCCGGCAGTGACATTCGATGCCGACGCGGAGAAAGGCTCGAGGTAGGTTTCATCGCCCGTGAGCAGGTAGCCGCGCTGCGACGTTTCGGCGTCGATCAACAGGGCCTGCAGATTTCGCAGTGCGCTGCTGACTTCGACGGTATGCGCGACCAGTTCGCGCGATTCGGTGCGGCTCTGCAGCGTGGTGTAGGTGGCGATGCCGATCAGCAGCGTGGCCAGGATCTGCAGCACGAAGCCGACGAACGTGCTCCAGGGCAGCGGCAGTCGGGAATGAACGTGATGGATGTCGGCAGCGGCTTCGTTGGCTGTCATTGTTGTAGTCCGAGGAATCTCGACGCCAATGGTACGGGAGGCGTCGGGGCATGGGTCGGGGCACGGGCTGTCGGGACTTGAACTCGAGATCCGCAAGCCGGACGAGCCGCACTTGCCGGAAATGGCCGGAAATGGCGGTCCTCCCGCAACCGCGGCGTGCAACGCGTGGGTGCTTGTAAAGGTTCCGCCGACAGCGGCGCCGTCGACGACGGTCTCGGTATCGGGCGTTCCCGCTCCCACGGGAACTCCCGGCGGCCCGTTTCTAGATCCTTCCCATCAGCAGCAACACGATCAGCACGATCAGGACCACACCCAGCAGGCCGCTCGGTCCATAGCCCCATCCCCGGCTGTACGGCCAGGCCGGAACCGCACCGATCAGCAGCAGGATCAGAATGATCAACAGAAGGGTGCCCATGCAGACTCCTTTGAGTGAATGAACGTTGTCGTGACGCCCGCTCAATTCGCGTCGGGCATGACAAGTTTCCGCAGGGACGCGGCCGATCATCACGGCACCTGCGATCGCAGCGCGAACCGCGTCGGCACGGCCAGTTCCATCGAGACTACGAAAACGACCGACGCGACTTCGAGCGCGAAGACACCGCAGCTTACGGCCGGTCGACCGAAGGCATCGGCGACTATGGCGGCTACGGCGGCGGCAGTCGGGGGACTTACGGCGAAGACGCCGGCCGGCGCTGGGGCAGCGAATCCCCGTACGGCAATTCCGCATACGGCAATGATCGCGGCAGTCAGTCGCAATCGCATCGCGGCAAGGGACCCAAGGGCTATCAGCGTTCCGACGAACGCCTGAAGGAAGTGATCTGCGAACGTCTTTCGGACGATCCGCGCATCGATGCCAGCGAGATCACCCTGACGGTGAGCGGCGGCACCGTGAAGCTGACCGGCCTGGTCGACAACCGTCGCGACAAGTTCGAGGTCGAGGAACTGGTCTCGCAGTGCAGCGGCGTCAAGGACGTGGACAACCAGCTGCGCGTGCAGCCGGGATTCGCGACCGGCTATGGCGCCAGCGGCCTCGACAGTGCGTCATCCGGCTCGCGGCGACCGGAGGCGACATCGACGACTGCGGGCCTGAGCAGTCCTGCGAAGAAGCAGTAGTCAGTCGTCAGCGGGAGGGCGGTGCTCGTCCTCCCGCTGCCGTTCCCGCAGGTTCCGGGTCAGGCGCGTCATGAGTGCGCAGCGACGCGGTCCTTCTGCTGTTGCTTCTTTTCCCGCTCTTCGAGCACGAGCGTGTACGCAACGTAGTACTTGTAGATGTTGCTGACGTACTGGACGGTTTCCTGGCCGACCTTTTCGGCCACGACCTGCTCGACGTTGTTGAACCACTTGTTGGGATCGAGCCCGCGCTGTTCGGCCAGCTTGCGCAGGCTGCGGATGCGATTCGGTCCCGCGTTGTAGGAAGCGAAGGCGAACAGCGCCTTGTTGATCTCGTCCATCGGCTCGTTCGCGTAGTACTCGTCGATCATAAAGCGGATGTACTTCACGCCGGCATGGATGTTCGGCTCGAGCTTGTGGATGTCGCCGACCTTGAGGTCCTTGCCGGTCGCCGGCATGACCTGCATGACGCCCACGGCGCCGACCTTGCTGCGGACCTTCTGATCGAGCCCGGATTCCTGGTAGCCCTGCGCGGCCATCAGCACCCAGTCGACCTTGTACTCGCCGCCGTACTTGCGAAACAGCTGGCCGAGTTCGGCGAACTTCTTCATCTCGGCATCGGTCGTCGCGTTCTTCACCCAGCGCGTGTCCTTCAGATATCGCTGCAGCACGACGTTGCCGAACTGCGTGCCGCGCGCGACAGTCTTCATGAACGCGTCGAGTTCCGCCTTGAGCTGCGGACTGTTCTTGCGGATGGCGAAGGCGATGTCGCCGCCGTCGTTCACCACCAGATCCTCGCGCACCTTCATGGCCGGGAAGACATTGGCCCAGAACAGGCCGAGATAGCGATCGACCACCGTGTACCGGATCAGTCCGGCATTGACCATTTCGAGCACGTCTTCGTCCTCGAAGGTGGCCGGGGCTTCGCGCAGCACGATCGGCGACTTGCCGCGCCGGCGCAGATCGTCATTCAGCGCGGTCAGGCTCTCGTAGTAGCTCGACGCCCGGCGCACGAACACTTCCCGTCCGGCGAGATCGTCGATGGACGCGAGGGCCGGCGCATCCGGCGCGGTCACGACGATTTCCTTGACGCCCTGCGCGAGCGGGGCGGCGAAGTCCACCTGCGCGGTGCGCTGCGGCGTCACGGTCAGGTTCGTCGCGACGATGTCGCCCAGGCCGGCATTGAGATGCGGCAGCAGCTGGTCGCGCGAGGTCGGGATGAAGAGCGTCACGACGCGCAGCTTCTTCAGCTTGTGCTTCTTGTTCACCGCCTCGCCGAACGCCTGCATCATTTCGTAGCTGAGTCCGCGCTGCGTGCCGCCGTCGATGAAATAGAACATCTTGCTGTGCGGCACGAGGATGCGAATGACGCGCCGTTCGATCATCGCGTCGAGATCGCCCTGCCAGGGACGATTGGTCAGGGTGATGTCGAGAGGGTCGTCGGCGGGTTCGTCGGCAGCGGTCGCAGCCGACGGTTCATTCGCGGCAGGCGGGGTCGTCGCATCGTCAGGCGCAGCGACCGCGGCAGGGGGCGCTGCCTCCGTCGTATCCGGCGCCGCTTCCTTGCCGTCGCCGCCGCCACAGCCGGCCAGAAGGCACGTCGCGATCAACGCTACGGGACGCAGCATGCGCTTCTCCTGTCGTCACGGTGCGCGGATTATTTCTCCCGATCCTGCGGCGCCGCATCCGTAGTAGAGGAAGGCGGTCTGCCGCGTCTACGGGTGATAGCGCTGATGCAGCCGGTTCATGCCCGCGATCCAGCGATCGCGATCCGCGACCTTGCGCTGCATGTACTCGGTGACCTCGGCGTGCGGCAGGATCAGGAATTTCCCGGCTGCCAGCCCGGCGACGACGGCTTCGGCGACCTCTTCCGGCTCCATGATGCCGTTCACGCTCGCGACGTCGCCTTCGTTCCCCGCGATCATGTCGGTGCGCACGGCCTGCGGGCACAGGACCGATACCTTGATGCCCTGGTGGGCATGAGTCAGTGCGATCCATTCGGCCAGGCCGACGGCCGCATGCTTGGTGACGGTGTAGGTGACGCTGCCGATCTGGGACAGCAGTCCGGCGGCCGACGCCGTGTTGAGCAGATAACCGCCGCCGCGCTGGATCATGCGCGGCACCAGGTGACGCGCCGCGTACACATGTGCCATGAGATTCACGTCCAGCATTTTCTGCCAGGCCGCATCCGGCGCATCGAGCCCCTGCCCGACGCCGATGCCGGCATTGGAACAGAACAGATCGATCGGGCCGTGCGTGCGCTCGACGGCCTCGATGAACGCCGCGATATCTGCTTCGTTGCCGACATCGACCCGATGCGCGGACCCGCCGATCTCGGCTGCGACGGCCTGCGCGTTCGGCAGATCGATATCTGCGACCGCGATGTGGCGCGCACCCTCGCGCGCAAACCGCCGAGCCAGTGCCCGCCCGATTCCCTTGCCGCCACCCGTGATGGCGATGACTTTGCCTGCGAGTTGCATGTGTGTCCCCCTGAGGTCATAGGAATGAGAGCCGCAAAAGACCGCATAAAAGAGGCAAAGAGGTCAGAAGGAAGCGATCTTCTTTTGCGGTCTTTGCGGCCTACCGTTTCCGCATGATAGCGGCCCGCAGCGGCAATCCGCAGTCGCGCCGCCGATGGCCGCGCGTATATTCGTGAAGAACTGCAGTCGGAGAGAAGCCATGAATCCCGGGCATCCATTCCTCGTCGTCGCAATGCTGGTGGTGCTGTGCGCGTGTTCCGATCGTTCCGCCGCTCCGGCTGCGCCAGTGCCGTCGTCGCCCGCCACGCAGGCGCCGGCGGTGAGCCGCGCCAATCCGGCCTCCGAGAACTGCATTCAGCAGGGCGGTCAGCTGCGCATCGAGAAAACGCCCCGGGGCGACGAGTACGGCGTCTGCATTTTCGAAGACAACCATCAATGCGAAGAGTGGGCATTGCTGCGCGGAGAATGCCCCGCCGGCGGCCGCCGCATCACGGGATACGCCACCGAAGCGGGACGCTATTGCGCCATCACGGGCGGCACGTACACGGTCACTGCCGGCGACGATGCCGCGACCGAGAAAGGCACCTGCCAGTTGCCCGGCGGCAAGCAGTGCGATGCGGACGCCTATTTCCGCGGCGAGTGCACGCGTAACCGATAACTGGCCGCCCAAGGCAAAGATATGTCTTGAGCGCGCTGGCCGCGTTCCCTTTGCCGCGCAACTCGACGAGACTTCGCCTCCGTTATTCCTGTTCATACATAACGAGAAAGCGTCCGCAACATGGAGATCCTGCGCCTGCCACGTCGCGGCAAGACATTGCAGGTCTGGTCCGCAGAGGGCGCATTCGGCCCGCGCAACGGCGTCCTGGATGGAATCGCGATCGTGGGAAATCGCGTGCTGGTGAACACGCTCGGAACGGGAAAACTGTTCGGCGTCCCGATCGGGCGCAATGGCCAGGCGGGAACAGCCGGCGAATTGCAGCTCAGCCGGCCGATCCAGCGGCCGGACGGCATGCGCAGCCTCGATGGCGACAGTGTGCTGCTGATCGAAAGCGGCGGTGCGGGCCGTCTGTCGCGCGTCGACAGCGATGGCGACGCGGCGACCCTGACGACCTTGCAGGAAGGCTTTCCCGGCGGACCGGTCGCCGTCACGACGGTCGGCACCGACGTCTACGTGCTCGAAGGACAGCTGGCCGCCATGGCTCGCAGCAATCTCACGCCGGCCCCGTTTCGCGTCCTGCGATTCGCGATTGCGCCTTGATGACGGCGCAGCTGCCGCCGGCGGCAGCTGCATCAGCTTCGCGCGTCCTCAGAACCGCGTGCGGACGGTGACGCCGACCAGGCGCGGATCGCTCGGCTGTCCGAGGATCAGGCCGGAATTGCCCGTCTGAATCGTCAGCGCCGTGATGTAGTCGGCGTCGAACAGGTTGCGTGCGAACACATCGACTTCCCAGCCGCTCTGGAAGCGATAGCCGACACTCGCGTTGGTGACGTTGTAGCCGTCGATGCGGGTGTAGCGCGATCCGGAGGTGTCGCTGTTGTAGCCGCTGCGCCAGTTCGAATCCACGTGCGCGACGAGGGCGCCTGAACCGAGCGGCAGTGCATAGTCGATGCCCAGCGATTCGACCCAGTCCGACAGACCGGCCAGCGATTCGCCGGTGAGATCGCAGGCGACCGTGGCAGCCGTCTGGACTTCGAGCGGGCACGGTCCGCCGCGATAGTCCGCGTACTCGCCATCGGCGTAGGCCACGGAAGCACGCACCGTTAAGCCGGCGAAGAGCAGCATCGCGAAATCTGCCTCGACGCCCTTCACCTGCACTTCCGGAATATTCGACGGATAGGAGCGGATGGCTGCGGTCTCGAGGTTCGAGACGATGTTCGCCTGGTAGTCCTCGACGACCGTCCAGTAGCCCGCCAGGTTGAGCGTCGCACGCGAATCGAGCATCGCGAACTTGAGACCCAGTTCGTAGGTGGTGTTGATTTCGTCCTCGATCACCGCAGTCGCCAATGCCGGCTGATTGAGCGCGTCCAGCGGCAGCCCCGACATGTTCAACCCACCGGACTTGTAGCCGTGGGCGAAGCTCACGTAGCCCATCAGGTCGTCGGCGAATCGGTACGCGAGATTCGCGCGACCGGAGAGACTGCCGCCGTCGTCCGCAGCGGTGTAGCTCTGCGGACGGAAGATCGAGAGCTTGGCGCGTGCCAGTTCCGCCGCCGTGGCGGGCGGCAGTCCGGTGAGGTCGAGTCCGCCGAAGACGCGCGTCGCGTAGCTGCCTTCCTTGTCTTCATAGGTGTAGCGCAGTCCCAGCGTCGCCGTCAGCCGGTCGGTGAACGCATAGTTCACTTCGCCGAAGGCGGCGTAGCTGTCCATCTCGAAGCGCGAGTCGCCTTCCTGGCCATAGCCGTCGAGCAGATTGCGCGGGATCGGTACGGTGAAATTCGCCTGGTTGAGCAGCCAGTAGGCCGCCTCCGGGCCGTAGATGCTGGTCGGATGACCGGAAATTTCCTGCGAGTAGTAGTAGAGGCCGGCGACGTAGCTGAAGCGCGTATCGCCGTTCGATGCGATGCGGAACTCCTGGCTGTATTGATCCTGGCGCGAGGGGATGCGCTGCACCCTCTGGATCGGAATGCCGGTGTAGTCGCGGTCGTTCGCGACATCCCAATCCCAGTAACGCCAGGCCGTGACGGACGTCAGCGTCACCGCTCCGACATCCCAGTCGGCGATCAGCGAAACGCCGCCATCCTGCGTATCGACGTGCAGAGCCGCATCGATATCGGACAGCCGGTCATACACGTCGGTGCTGGGCGGTGCATAGCCGAGACCGGCCGCCAGCGCCGGGAACTGTCGTGAGGGACTGCGCAGGCTCTGACCGACGCGCAGAAAATTCTGGGTGCAGCAGGCCGAATCGAGATCGGAAACGTCGCCGATGAGCCGCAGCCTGAGATTGTCGGTCGGGACGAACAGCAGTTGCGCGCGTACGGCGTAGTTGTCGAGTTCGTTGAGCTTCTCGCCCGTGTTGACGTTGGTCAGCAATCCATCGCGCTGGGTGATCTGCGCCGCGAGGCGACCCGCAACGACGTCGCGGAACAATCCACCGGAGATGGCGCCCTTGGCCTGCACGAAGTCTTCGTCGCCATACGACACTTCGGCGTTGCCTTCCGGTTCGAAACCCGGTTCGCGACTGATGACATGGATGGCGCCCGCCGTCGTGTTCTTGCCGAACAGCGTGCCCTGCGGCCCGCGCAGCACCTCGACGCGCTCGATGTCGGTGAAGTCGAAAGCCGCGGTTGCGGGACGACCGTGATAGACCTGATCCACATAGAAGCCGACACCCGGTTCGATGCCGTCATTCGCCGCGCTGATGGACAGCGTGTTCGATCCGAGGCCGCGGATCGTGTAGGCGGTGTTCCGCGGGTTGGCGGAGTTGTAATAGAGAGACGGCACCAGCTGGCTGAGCTGCTGGGTGTTCACGGTGTAGGAACTGTCGAGGACATTGCCGTCCACGACCGAGACCGCAGCGGGGACCGACTGAAGATCTTCCTGACGCCGCCGGGCGGTGACGATGACGCCTTCGAGCGTCGTTGCTTCACTGGTGCTGCGGTCTGCCGGCTCCTGCGCAGCAACAGCAAGGACGGGCAGACAGGCCGACGCTGCGGCACAGGCAAGAATGAATCGCACGGAACCCTCCCTGGTCGAATCGTTATATCTATTGAAATATACCGAGAGGCGGCCTGCGCCAGCAAGGACAACGCGATATCGAGGAACTGGCCGTCGATCCTGCTGGCACGGCCGACGGGACGATCCTGTAGGCAGGATGCCGGCGAGTCGCAACCCGAGCGACGGATGCACGGAACGAAATTCCCGCCGATGGCGTTGCTATGGCAACGGCGGACGGGAGATCGTCATGCAGCCAGCGACTGAAGCCGGTACTGAAATCATCACGGCACTTTTCCGGGATGCCGCAGGTACGGAGCGCGCCTTCGAAGCCACGCTCGCGCGGGGTTATGCGGCTGACGAAATCAACCTGTTGCTGTCGGAGGAGACGCGGCAGCGCCGCTTCGCCAGCGGTCGCGTCGATGCAGCATTGGCGGCAAGAGCCCGTCAGAGCACCGGCGCCGACGAGCCTGCGGTGCTGGACGAAAGAAAGATCGGTGGGCCGGTGGGAGGCACGATGGGCACGCTTGCGCCCGCGGCGGCAGCGGTCGGAACGGTGCTGCTGTTGCCGGGCCTGATTTTCGCCGGTCCGGTCGCGGTGGCGCTGGCGGCGGCCGGCGCAGTCGGACTTGCCGGCGGCGTGATCGGTGCGCTGACGCACTGGGGCATTCCCAGCGCGCGGGTCGAGGACTACGAAGCGCAGATCCGCAAGGGTGGCGTCCTGATGGGCGTGAAACCGCACTCCGTCGAAGATGCGGCCTGGCTGCGGCAGACATGGCGCGAAGCCGGAGGCGTGCTCGTGCACTGAAGTGCACGATTCAGTTGGTTGCGTCCGCCGCCAGCGTTTCGCGTTCGATCACTCGTCCTCGCAGAACGACTTTGTCGATGCGGCTCCATGCGTGCACCGAGTCGAGCGGATTGAGTTCGAGCAGCAGCAGGTTGGCGATCTTGCCGGTGGCGACCGTGCCGTAGTCGCGGTCGAGTCCGAACTGTCGCGCGTTGTTGAGGGTGGCGGCGCGGAACACATCGAGCGGCGACAGACCCGCGAGCGCCATCAGGCGCATCTCGCGAAACGTGTCGTAACCCGGTTGATTGCCGTAGGTCGGTGCGGATGGGGTATCGCTGCCGAGCAGCAGCGGCTGACCGAGTTCATGCAGATAGCGCGCGGCGCGCAATCCTCGCTCGCCTGTCTGCAGCTGCAGCGAGGCGATCCTGCCGTCGGGCAGATCGTCGTAGTCGTGCTTCATGCTGCGTTTGAACCACTGGCCTGCCTCCGTGGCGTACCAGTCGAGCAGCGCAGCGGGGACCACCTTCCGGTAAGTCGGATCCTCGAGCGTGTCGGCGCGGAACAGATCGGCCGTGCCGGCGAGCACGCGCAGCGTCGGCTGATAGCCGGTGCCGCTCCTGTGGATGCGGTTCAGATGCGCCGCGATCTCCGGCGGCACGCCGGATTTGCCGCCGGCCGGCCCCCAGTTCCAGAGGCCATGCGCTATCACGTCGACCTTCGCATCGAGCGCGATACGTTGCATGTCGAGCGCATTCGCGTGCGCGACGAGGAGCAGGCCGCGTTTCGTCGCGGCGGCACGCAGGCGCTGCAGCGAGTCCTTCGACAGCAGCGGCCAGCCGGACCGATCGCCGAAACCATCCTCGATGAACACCTTCACGCAACGCGCACCGCTGACGGCAATGCGATCGACGACGGCTTCGGGCGTGTGCTGCGCCGCCTGCGCGCCGGCCGGCAAGGGATGCGCGGCGGCATTCGCCGGCTCGTAGATGTAGTCCGGCATCATCCGGTAGCGCAGCGGCTTGTCGACGAACAGGGCGGGGTAGCCGTCGAGCGCCGTCGTCGAACCGCAGCGAAACAGATCCGGGTGCTGCGGCTGTGCTTCGAACGTGGCGACGGCGTCCGGCGAGTTGGACGGATCGAGCAGCTGCGTGACGCCGAAATACAGATAGCTGCGCGGCTGCTGGCGGTTTTAGGGATCCACCAGCGGCTGCAACTGCGGCGACGCGGGATCCCACGGCAGTCCCGCCGGCGTCGAGACGTGCACGTGCGAATCCATGAGGCCGGGCGTCAGGAATTTTCCGCGGCCGTCGATGCGCTGCGCGCCGGGTGCGGTGATCGGTTTCGCCGCAATCTGCGCGATGCGCTCGTCGCGGATCAGCACGAACTGGTGCGGCAACGGCTGCGAACGTTCAGGCGAGACGATGGTGACGTTCTCGATCAGCAGATCCGCAGCGGACGTCGCAGTGTTGAGCGTCAGCAGGGCCAGGCCGGCAAGAATCGAATGCCGTGACATCGTGGCCTCCGTTCGAAGAGGAAGAGCCGCGAAAGACCGCATAAAAGATGTAAACAAGAGAAGTGAAGGAGCGGAAAGACCTCCTGTCCATTACCCTTCTTTTATGCGGTCTTTCGCGGCTCTCCTCTTCAGCGGGCGAGGCCGGGCGGAACCGGCAGGTCTTTCATGGAGCGGGCCACAGACTCGGCTTTCTCCAGCACCCGCAGCAGATTGCCGCCGGCCACCCGTTCCAGTTCGCGATCGGTCCAGCCGCGGCGGATCAGTTCGGCAAACAGGTTGGGGTACATGGAGACGTCGGAGAGTCCCACGGGCCAGTCCGAGTTGCCGTCGTAGTCGCCGCCGATGCCGATGTGTTCGACGCCTGCGACCTTGCGGACATGATCGAAGTGATCGGCGACCTTGGCGATGCTGACGGCCGGCAGTGTCACCTTCGAGAAGATTTCCTTCTGGATCGCTTTCTGTTCCTCGATCGACTTGCCCTGCGAGCGCTGCTTGAATTCCTCCATCGCCGGCTTCTGCACGGCGGCGAAGGCGGGATCGATGAAGGGCGCGACGAAGGTGATCATGATGATGCCGTCGTTGTCCTTGAGGCGCGCCAGGATGTCGTCGGGCACGTTGCGCGGCACGTCGCAGATCGCGCGCGCCGACGAGTGCGAAAAGATCACCGGCGCTTTCGACACGCGCAGCGCATCGTCCATGGTTTCGGCGGCGACGTGCGACAGATCCACCAGCATGCCGAGGCGGTTCATTTCCAGCACGACCTGTTCGCCGAACGGCGTCAGGCCGCCGTGCACCGGCGGAAAGGCGGCCGAGTCGGCCCAATCCAGATGCACGTTGTGCGTGAGCGTCATGTAGCGCACGCCCAGGTCGTAGTAGGCGCGCAGTGCGCCGAGCGAATTCCCGATGGCGTGACCGCCTTCCATGCCGAGGAGCGATGCGATCTTGCCGTTCCTGTGCGCGGCGCGGATGTCGGCGGCGCTGCTGGCGAACTGCAGCGCTTCGGGATAGCGCCGGATCATGCGCAGCGCGATGTCGATCTGTTCGAGCTGCGTGCGCGCGTAGTGACCGTCGGTTTCGCCGGGAATGTATACCGACCAGAACTGTCCGCCGAGATGGCCGGCGCGCAGGCGTGCGAGATCGGTCTGCCCCGGCACCTTGCCGCGCAGGTCGTAGGCATCGACGTCGCCCGGCGCCGTCTTGTCGTTGCGGATCGCCCAGGGCAGATCGTTGTGGCCATCGATCAGAATGGTTTTCGAGAGCAGCCTGTTGGCGCGTTCCAGCGCGGGATCGCGTTCGGCCGCGGCGGCGGCCTGGGAGACGACGAGGCCGGCAAGGCAGAGCGTGACGAAGCGGCGAATGAATGTATGCATGACGAGGCCGAGTGATGCAGGAAGCGGGGAGCATAGTCGGCTGCGGGGTGCGGCGAGAACGGGAAGACGAATCTTTTTTCTTCCTGCAGGTCAGCTGTAGGTCAGGCTTCAGCCTGACTCCTTAAGAAGGCCGGCTGAAAGAAGGCCGGCTGAAAGAAGGCCGGCTGAAGCCGGCCCCACAGCGAGGAGGGGTCCACGGAGAGAAGAATCGCGACGCCGCCATCGCAAACCATCATGGCCGTCGCGGATGCGTCCACTAGAATCGCCGGGATCATGTCAGTCGCCGCGTCCACTGCTTCCCGGCCCGCGTGGTACGGCCTGGTCCTCGCCGGACTGGGCGCCGTCGCGTTCTCGGGCAAGGCCATCATCGTCAAGCTGTCGTATCGCTACGGCGTCGATGCCGTCACCGTCATCACATACCGGATGCTGTTCGGCCTGCCGCTGTTTCTCGCGCTGTCGTGGTATGCGAGCCGCGGCCGGCCGAGACTCACGGCGCGCGACTGGCGAACATTGTTCTGGCTGGGCTTCACGGGCTATTACCTCGCGAGTTATCTCGACTTCGCCGGGCTGCAGTACATCAGCGCCAATCTCGAACGGCTCATCCTGTATCTCAATCCGACCATCGTGCTGCTGCTGGGACTGCTGCTGTTCCGGATTCCCGTGAGCCGGCGGCAGTGGGGCGCGCTCGCCGTCAGCTACCTCGGCGTACTGCTGGTGTTCGGCCACGACATTTCGCTCGGCGGCCACAATGTGCTGCTGGGAACGCTGCTGGTGTTCGGCAGCGCCGTCAGCTACGCGACCTACCTCGCGTTCAGCGGCAATGCCGTGAAGGAACTCGGCGCATTGCGCATCGTCGGTATCGCCACCAGCATCGCCTGCGTGCTGTGCATCGTGCATTTCCTGGTGCTGCGCCCCGTCTCGACGCTCGTCGTCGCACCGCAGGTGATCTGGCTCGGCGTGCTGAACGCCACGCTGTGCACGTTCGTCCCCGTGCTCATGGTCATGATCGCCGTCGAGAAAGTCGGCGCCGGTGTCGCCGCGCAGGTCGGCATGATCGGCCCGATGTCGACCATCCTCCTCAGCATGCTCATTCTCGATGAACCCTTCACCGCATGGATGGCAGCAGGTACCAGCGTCGTCTTCCTTGGTGTGTGGATGCTGGCGCGGTCGAAGAGAGTCGGAGTAACCGCATAGAACGCAAAACAGAAAAAGACACTGGCTGAAAAGGTACATTCACTCTTTTTTTTTGCGTTCTATGCGTTCTTTGCGGTTACTCCTCCCTCTTCTCCTCCCCGACTGCTCGCCAGCCACGAGCCCACGAGGATCATCGCCAGCCCGGTGAGGGTGTGGATGCCGAAGGGTTCGTGCAGCACGAGGACGCCGAGCAGCGAGGCCACGGCGGGATTCACGTAGGCGACGAGTGCTGCGCGCGCCGCGCCGGCGGCGTGAATCAGGTAGAAGAACAGCATCAGTGCGAGTGCGGTGCAGATCGTGCCGAGGATCGCTACTGAAACCAGCGACAGTGTCGAGGGCACGTGCGTCGGTGCAGTGGCGATCGCGAAGGGCAGCAGGATGAGCGAAGCGACGACGAGGCTTGCTGCGACGGCGCCGATCTCATCGATGCCGGCCAGGTGTTTCTGCACGATCAGCGGGCCGACCGCGTAGCCGCTGACCGCAACCGCCATGGCTGCGACGCCGAGCCACAGGCGCGTGTCCTGGCCGAGATCCAGTCCCAGCAGCGCAACGACGCCGGAGAAGCCGACGAACAGTCCCGCGATGCGCCGGGTGCCGAGGCGTTCGTGCACGCCGAACAACGGTGCGATCAGTACGACGCCCAGCGGCACGGTCGCCATCAGGATGCCGGCCAGCGACGAGCTCAGCCATTGCTCGCCGATCGAGATCATGGAGAACGGGAAGACGAGTTCGGCGATGGCAAAGGCGCAGATCGCGCGCTTGTGCTTGAGGACCGGCTTCAATGCGCCGCTGCGCCATGCGATCGGCACGAGAATCAGCGCCCCGAGCGTGATGCGTGTCCAGGCGATGCAGGCCGGCGAAAGATCGCGCAGGGCGAGCTTGATCAGGAAGTACGGCAGGCCCCAGATCAGGCACAGCGCAGCGAACGCGAGGTACAGACGCCAGCTCATCGGAATTCCGGATGCGGGTACAGGAAAATGCGCAAGGCTAACTCAAAGCCCGGTGCGACCGGTTCGTTGCGA
Organism: uncultured Steroidobacter sp.; assembly: GCA_937864115.1. Lineage (GTDB taxonomy): Bacteria > Pseudomonadota > Gammaproteobacteria > Steroidobacterales > Steroidobacteraceae > Steroidobacter. Next base: position 25,419 of record CALMII010000014.1, read on the forward strand.
TCGCAATCAGACGCAGCGCCGGTGTATGCAATCGCTTTTGCGCCGCGCATCGCGAATCGTTCTGGCAGACTCGGCTCATTGGCACGAGAAGAGCAACCGATGAAACGTGCGCCGCTGACGGCCCGCATCCACTCCAGCCGGCGACTGTCGGATGGCTTCCTCAAGCTCGACCGGATCGAATTCGACACGGACATGCATGCGGGCGGCAAGCAGCTCGTGGTGCGCGAGATCGTGCATCGAGGTCATGCCGTCGGCGTGCTCGGCTACGATCCGGTGCGCGATGAAGTCGTGCTCATCAACGAGTTCCGTCCGGGCTGCCTCGTCGCCGGCGATCCGCCGTTCACCGACAACGTCGTGGCCGGCGGCATGAGCGAGGACGAATCGCCGCTCGATGCCGCCGTGCGCGAAATGCTGGAAGAGACCGGCCTCGAATTGCGCGACCCCGTGCTGGCTCATCCTGGCGCCTATGTCAGTTCCGGCGGTACGACGGAAAAGATCGCGCTGGTGGTGGGGTTCGTGGATACCAGTTGCGCCGGCGGCGTGCATGGCAATGCCGACGAATCCGAAGACATCCTGACCGTCGTGGTGCCGTGGCAGGAGTTCATCGAGCGCGTGCGCGGCGCGCAGATCACCGATTTCAAAACGCTGGTTGCCGGCTACTGGCTCGCAGAGCATCGCGAACGGCTGCGCTCGTTCGTTCGTCATTCCCGCGAAGGCGGGGATCCTTCCTGACAGAGTGAATCTTCCCGATTCCGGAGAAACCATGTGTAGTAGCCATTCACTTCCGCGGCGCCTGCTGCTGACGATGTCTGCAGTGATCAGCGTGGCGTGCGCGCTGCCGGCGCTCGGCGCCCCGAGTGCCGCAAAGAAGGCCGCCGTGCAATCGGTCGACGCGCACTCTGCCGAACTAATCGGTCTGTCGGATCAGATCTGGGCGTTCGCCGAAACGGCGTTGCGCGAACATAAATCCGCTGCAGCGCTCGCCGACTACGCGGAGCAGCAGGGGTTCAAGGTGGAGCGCGGCGTGTCGCAGATGCCCACGGCCTTCATTGCTTCGTATGGATCAGGGCATCCGATCATCGGCGTGATGGGCGAATACGATGCGTTGCCGGGCATTTCGCAGCAGGCGGTAGCGGAGAAGACGCCGCTGCACGAAGGCGCAGCAGGTCACGGCTGTGGCCACAACATGTTCGGGGCGGCAAGCCTCGGTGCGGCGCTGGCGATCAAGGAGCAGATCGCTGCCGGCAAGCTCAAGGGCACGATCCGTTTCTACGGCACGCCGGCAGAGGAAGCGATCGGCGGCAAGATCTACATGGCGCGTGACGGCGTGTTCAACGATGTCGATGTCATGCTCGCGTGGCATCCCGGCGATGAGACGCAGGCCGACACGACTTCCAGCCAGGCGATGGTCGATGTGATCGTCGAATTCCACGGCAAGGCCGCGCACGCCGCCGGCGATCCCTGGAACGGACGCAGCGCCGTCGACGGTCTCGAACTGTTCACTCACGGCGTCAACCTGATGCGCGAACACATCAAGCCCACTTCGCGCATGCACTACGCCATCGTCGCGGGCGGCGACGTACCGAACGTCGTGCCCGAATATGCCAAGGTGTGGCTGTGGCTGCGCGACTGGAAACGTACCGAAGTCGAGGACCTGCTGGCGCGCGCCCGCAAACTCGCCGAAGGCGCGGCCATCATGACCGGGACGACATCGAAGCTGACGCTGCAGAACGGCAACTGGGAAATTCTCGTCAACATGACCGGCGCGAAACTCATCGACGAGAACCTGCGCTGGCTCGGCTCGCCGTCATACACGCCGGCAGAACAGGAATTCGCCCGCAAGATCCAGCGCGCGACCAATGTTCCCGACGTCGGCATGAACACGAAGATCCATTCGCTTGACGGCCAGAAGGAAGAGGGCGGCTCGACCGACGTGGGCGACGTGAGCTGGATCGTGCCGACGCTGCATTTCACCGTCGCCACCGCGCCGGCGGATGCGCCGTGGCATGCGTGGCCGGTGGTTGCGACCGGCGGCATGTCGATCGGTCACAAGGGACTGGTGCTGGCGTCGAAGACGCTCGCGGCGACGATGGTGGATCTGTACGAAAAGCCCGCGAACGTCAAAGCGATCCGCGAGGAGTTCAAGGAAAAGAAGGGCGACGTGAAGTTCGAGGCGTATCTGATGCCGGGACCGCCGCCGGTGCCAAATGATTGAGATGAGGTCGAATCGAGCGTCCCTTCCTCCGCGCAGCGGGGGAAGGACAGGATGGGGGTGTCAAACCAGGCGGCGCAGTTTGCGTCGATGCCCCCACCCTAACCCTCCCCCGCTACGCGGAGGAGGGGATCAGACGAGAGGCGCTGCCCCTCACTTCTTGTCCTTCTTGCTGTCCGGCTTCGCATCCGGATTCGCGATCTCTTCCAGCAGCTTCTCGTGCAGGTCCGGCAGCACCGGCAGATCCTTGACGTCGGCAGCCTTGGCCAGTTCGTTGATCTTCGCGGCGGACTCGTGCAGTTCCTTGTACGTCGTGACGAGACGGCCGGTGCTGTCCGTCATCTTCGTCAGCTTGGCATCCTGCTCGGTCTTTTCCTTGCGCAGCGAGGTGAAGCTGGTTTCGATGTCGCGACGCGCATCGGCTTCTTCCTGGCGCTGCTTCTTGAGCTGGTTCATCTTCTTCAGGACGTTTTCCGGCGTGTCGGCCAGCGCAGTGTTGATGGCCTTCAGCTGCTTGTCCTTCTCGACGACGCGATCCTTGAGCGTCTGGATTTCCTTCGCCGACGACGTACGCGCGGCAGCGGCCTGCTGCGTGGCGTTCTCGAGCCTGGTGGTCAGATCGGTGACCGTGGTTTCGGCGGTGGTCTGCGCCTTCTGGGCGGCGGCGAGTTTCTGTTCCATCGCGAGGATGGAGGACTTCGCCTGTTCGCGTGCCGTGACGACGCTGGCGTCGGCTTCGGCGACCTTCTTCAGAGCGGCATCAAGCGCGGTCTTCAGCTCTTCCTGACTGCAATTCGGGTCGAGTTTCAAAGCCTCTGCGGCGGTCCGCATCAACATCTGCTTGCTGATCGCAAGTTCTTTCCACACTTTGAGCTGAAGTTCCAATTGCGCTTGTTCCACCATGTGTCCTGCTGTTACGAAGGGAAGGAAAATTCGGGGCGCGAATTGTAGTCCAGAACCGGCCGTTTCGCGGCAGCGAGTGCGAAAAATCCGCGATCCCGTCCAATGCCCGCTGCGGATCCGGCCGTCATGTTTCAGCGGCAGACGCGGGCGCAACTACTTGTTCCAGCTGGCTTTCGTCACCCTGATTGTGGCTTGGGCATGTTGGCCCCACCGTCCCGCAGGCATTCCCCGTATTCGGGCTCAGATCGATACCGACCGGGCGCGAGGCGCGGATCTCTCTTCCTGTGGGGCCGGCTTCAGCCGGCTCTTCCTGTAGGTCAGGCTTTAGCCTGACTCCTCAAGAAGGCCGGCTGAAGCCGGCCCCACAGGAAGAATCAGGCCGAAGCCGGTACACGCAAATCAGTCCGCGATTCGTGTCGACACGCGCTCGCCTTCGCGCGGCTGCGGATCCGCGACGAACCCGAGTGCGGACGGCAGGTGCGACCGGTCCAGTCGCGTGAGCGCGAGCAGCGTGCCGCCGAGCGCGAGCTGCAATGACGTTTCCTGGCCCGATGGCAGCGCCAAGGCAGTCGTCAGCGAATCCTCGTCCACCGGCTGGCCGGCGGCGCTGATTTCGTTCAAGGCCCAGTCGAGGTCGGTGTCGATCAGCAGTCCCGGACCGTGTTCGGTCTGGAACACCAGCGAGCCTTCTTCGTCCAGGTAGGCGCGGGATGGATGTTCCACCGTGAGCCCGGTGTGCGTGAGCAGCCGGTCGCCATCGACGTGCAGCACGAACGGCGCGTATTCCAGCGTCAGGTAGCCGCGCTGCGGTCCGTTCTGGAAAAACCAGCGACCATGCTCGTCGGCTGCGTAGTTGCGGTTGATGGTCTCGATGATCTGCGGCCGGCTGATGATCTCGCCGCGGATCAGCCAGTGACCGCGCCGGTCGAGACTCAGCCAGCCGAACAGCGCCGGCACGTTCGGCCAGCGTTGCATCGCCCGCAGTGCCCAGTCTTCCAAGTCAGGTCCTCATCGTCTGCTCCCTCCGCCGCGAAGCGGGGAGGGGCGATCAGCGCGTTGCCGCAGTGTCATCGCACAGCCGGCATTCGAGCCGCATCGACGCCAGCGCCTCGCACCGCCCCTGTTCGGTCGTCACCCAGGCGCGCACGAACCAGGGCGGATTGTGCCTGACATGCTGGCTGTGGCCGCATTCGAGGTCGGCGATCCAGTGGCCCTCTTCGTCCTGGCGGAAGCCGGTGATGCAACGCTGCATGCGCGGCTGTTATCGCAGTATCGGTGCCGGCATGGGACTCATCTGCGAGTGTCCGTGAACGGGAACTCCGGCAGAGGATCGATTCGATAGGCCGCGAGTGCCAGCGTGTCGAGTTGCTGGAAGTCGCGCTCGCGGAACGCGCCGCGAATCGAGTCCGACAATTCCCGGGACAGGCTCTCAGGCGCCGGAATCCGGATGCGCCGCAGGTACTGCGCCTGGAATCGCAGGTATCCGCCACGCATCTTGACCGCGTAGCACCAGACGAAGAAAAGGGCGACACGTGAGCTGAGAAGCCCGCCGAGGATTTCCAGATCCCAGCGCTGCGATGTCACGAAATAGAGATTGTGATGAGGGTAGAACCGACCGCTGTCGAAGGTGACCTGGTTGGATCCCGCGATGTCCGGAATCAGCAGCTTCGGCTGGGCAACCAGCTCCGGATAAACACGATCGATGGTCCTGAACCAGTTGCCGGGATTCTTGCGCGCAACGTGACGTCGCCGGATGGCATCGCCATGGATGCCCAGGTAGGTCGAGAGCCGTGGGTACGCATTCAGGTCAACGGTCTGTCCGGTTGCGGAGAAGCAGTTGATCACGCAGCGGCCGGCGTCACGGATCTGGCCGCCCGCGATATCTTCACGTCTGACCAGGGGAACGAGACGGTCCGCTTCGATATCCGCATCACGGTCGACGATGAATATGCTGTCGTTGCCGGTGGCGACGCCGATGCCGATTCTCGTGCCGTGGCTTTCCAGTGGTTCGAATCTGCTTTCCAGTTCCCGCAGCGCCCGCAGGTGCTCGGGCGTACTGATGATCCAGGGTTCATCGCCTTCGAACCAGGAATCGTACGTCGACACGGAAACTGTCGATTTCTCGTCGCTGCCGCGCAGCGTGGCCAGCAACTGTCGACATTCCTCGGGATTTGCGGTCTGCATCGATGCGACGCGGACTCGATCAGTCGTGCCCGGACGCAACACGAAAATGGAAGGGTATGCGATGACTTCGGACTCGAAAGGAGAGGATCGGTGGAGGTCGATGTAGTACTGGAGCCGGAATTCCCGGGTCAGCAGGCGCCGCAATGCAGATCCGTACTTGTTGAGAATCCAGCGGTCGGCACAGATGAGTGCGAGCACCCCCTCAGGATGCAGCAGGCGCAGGCTCTTCTCGATGAAGGCGACGTATAGATCCGCGCGATCGTAGAGAGTCGAGAACCGCTGCCGGTACTCGGCCTGCAGTTCGGGTGAAATCTGCTCGATCCGGACGTAGGGCGGGTTGCCGACCACGAAGTCGAAAGGCTCTGCGGGTGCAAGCAGGAAGTCGCCTGCGACAAACCACTGATCCGCCAGCGCAGTGGCCTCCCACTCATCGACATCGTTCTGGCAGAGCAGGTCGATGGCTGCCTGCCGTGCCGTTGCCAGGTGATCCTGATCGATGTCGAGAGCGCGGATGCAGCGTCCGAGAGCCGAGGGATCGCGGGAGAACTTGCGCGCCGATCTGAGCAGACGCGCGATGGCCTCGATGACGAAGGCGCCGTGACCGCAGGAAGGATCCAGCAAGCGCTTTTCGCCGAGATCGCAATCGTCTGTGTACCCGGCGAGGTCCAGAATCAATTCGACGATGTGTGGCCTGGTCAGCACCACTCCATGCGTTTCTCCCGACGTCCGCTGACCGTAGGCATAGATGTCCTGACGGAAGACCGTCGGAATTTCGAGACTGAGCTGCGAGGTACTCATCAGGTGCTCTCCAGATATGCCCTGGCATGTCCGGCGAGTCCGGCGAGAAATTTCTTCATGGTCAGATCGGCCGCCGGTTCCTGATAGGTTCCCCGCTTGCCCTGCTTCTCTGACGACATGAGGAACGCAGTGCCGTCGTAGAGTTTTTCCAGCATCAGCTTGCGCAACAGCAGTTCGTATCTTCGGCAATAGGACGAATTCCTGAACTCCGGGAAGACAGGAAAATGAGGTTCGGCGACGGCGACGGGTTGCGTCGAGCCGTCGCAATCTTCGAGCAGCATCACCCATCCAAGCCACGGACGGGGTCGATCGGTGCCGAAAGCGCCTTCGCGATACGCAGTCCAGATGTCGGTTGCGTTGCCCAGCGCTTCTTCGGTCCTGTTGTTGAAGTTGTTGCCGAAAGACGGGCCGCGCTGGGACTTGAACTCGATCGCGGCGACGAGATGCCCATCGTTCACGACGAGCATGTCCCAGCGTTTGGTGGGTCGGAAGTAGCCGGGAAGCTCAAGACTCGCCTGCACGTGGATGTGGGCTTCGGGCATGCCGTTCGTGGTCAGAAGCCAGTTCACCAGTTCGCAGAAGCCATTCATCTGACGTCCGCCGGTTACGGCAGAGCGGCGGCCCGTGTCGGCTCTGCCGGCGCGCTGTTTTCTTGACTGGGCGTCCAGGGATTTCCAGTAATGCGCAACCGCGGCCTGCACGTGTGCTGAGTAGTCGTTTGGAACGAGGGCAGGCGGGGGCATTGGTCCGATCCAAGGATGAACGGCACGATCACGCGGTTGCTTTGCAGATTAGCAGACCGGGCGGACTCATCGAACCCCGCCGCCTGTCGTTCCAGCCACTGCATCCGATTCACTACAATGCAGTCCGTTCGAATGCCGACGTCGTCGGCAAGGCTTGCAACCGAGGATCTGACGTGCTCACGCCGGAAACACAGTCGATCATTTCCATCAGCAACCTGGTGAAAACCTACGCGTCGGGCTTCCAGGCGCTCAAGGGTGTCGATCTCGACATCCGCCGCGGCGAAATTTTCGCGCTGCTCGGGCCGAACGGCGCAGGCAAGTCGACGCTCATCAACATCGTCTGCGGCATCGTCAATCCCACTTCGGGCACGGTGCGGGCCGACGGTCATGACGTGATTCGCGATTACCGCGCGGCGCGCGCGAAGATCGGGCTCGTGCCGCAGGAGCTGTCGACCGATTCGTTCGAGAGCGTCTGGGCGACGATGCGCTTCAGCCGCGGCCTGTTCGGCAAGGCGCCGAACGATGCGCACCTGGAGAAAGTCCTGCGCGATCTGTCGCTGTGGAGCAGGAAGGACGAAAAGATCATGGCGCTGTCGGGCGGCATGAAGCGACGCGTGATGATCGCGAAAGCGCTGTCGCACGAACCGCAGATCCTGTTCCTCGACGAGCCCACGGCCGGTGTCGACGTCGAACTGCGTCGCGACATGTGGGAGATGGTGCGCTCGCTGCGCGCCAGCGGCGTCACCATCATCCTCACGACGCACTACATCGAAGAAGCCGAGGAGATGGCCGACCGCATCGGGGTCATCAACAAGGGCGACATCGTGCTGGTCGAGGACAAGCACGTGCTGATGCGCAAGCTGGGACGCAGGCAGCTCACGCTGCATCTGCAGGCGCCGCTGAAGGAAATTCCCGCGCAGCTCGCCAGGCGGCAGCTCGAGCTGTCGGCCGACGGCAACGACCTGGTCTACACGTTCGACACGCAGTCCGATTCGACCGGCATCGCCAGCCTGCTGCGCCAACTCAACGAACTCGGCATCGATTTCAAGGATCTGCGTACCGAGGAAAGTTCGCTGGAGGAGATTTTCGTGAGCCTGGTGAGGTCGTCGAAATGAACACGTACGCCATCCGCGCGATCTACTACTTCGAACTGTCGCGCTGGTTCCGCACGCTGGTACAGAGCATTGCCTCGCCGGTGATTTCCACGTCGCTCTACTTCGTGGTGTTCGGTGCGGCCATCGGCTCGCGCATCGCCACCGTGGATGGCGTGAGCTACGGCGCCTTCATCGTGCCGGGTCTCATCATGCTGTCGATCCTGACCGAGAGCATTTCCAATGCATCGTTCGGGATCTACATGCCGCGCTATGCCGGCACGATCTACGAAGTGCTGTCGGCGCCTGTCTCGTTCGTCGAGGTCGTGACGGGCTATGTCGGCGCCGCGGCAACCAAGTCGATGCTGCTGGGCCTGATCATTCTTGCGACGGCGCGCCTGTTCGTGCCGTTCCACATCGAGCATCCGCTGTGGATGGTTGCGTTCCTGATACTCACCTCGGTCACGTTCAGCCTGTTCGGCTTCATCATCGGCATCTGGGCCAGCGGCTGGGAGAAGCTGCAGGTCGTGCCGATCCTGGTGATCACGCCGCTGGCGTTCCTGGGCGGCAGCTTCTATTCGATCAGCATGCTGCCGCCGCTGTGGCAGAAGATCACGCTGTTCAATCCGGTCGTCTATCTCATCAGCGGCTTCCGCTGGAGTTTCTACGGCATCTCCGACGTCGGCGTCGGCATCAGTCTGGCGGCCACGCTCGGGTTCATGGTGCTGTGTCTCGTGATCATCGCGTGGATTTTCAAGACCGGATACCGACTCAAGAACTAGACGGATTCCGGAAATGTCATGGCGTGCCGCGCGCTGCGCGGTTATCGTCGCGACCGGCAAAAACATTCCTGGGAATTTCCGATGAAGTCGAACCGCTGTCGAGTCGCGAGCGTCGTCGCTGCATTTGTTCTGTCGGCCTGTGCCACTGCCCCGGCGCCCGCACCGCAGCCTGCTGCGACATCGCCCGGAGCATCGCTGGGTTTTCTGCCCGGCTTCCTGCAGAGGGAAGTGCTGCCAAACAGCCTGCTGCTGTTGCCGCCGCCGCCTGCCGTGGGCGCGCCGGCTTTCGCTGCCGATGAAGCTGCGTATCGTTCGACGCGTGCACTGCGCGGCACGCCGCGCTGGGACCTGGCGGTGCAGGACGCCGACCTGCGTTTCCCCGGTTCGCTGGGCACGTTCTCCTGTGCGATCGGCGCGCCCATCACTCCGCAGGACACGCCGCTGCTGTACGACCTGCTGCGACGGAGCACCACCGACGGAGCGGTGGCGACGAATGCTGCCAAGGATCACTACAAGCGCGTTCGTCCCTTCGCCGAATACAACGAAGAAAGCTGCACGCCGAAGGAGGAGGGCATCCTGAGGACCAACGGTTCCTATCCGTCCGGCCACACCGCGATCGGCTGGACATGGGCGCTCATCCTCACCGAACTGTCGCCGCAACATGCCGACGCCATCCTGCAGCGCGGCTACGCCTTCGGTCAGAGCCGCGTGATCTGCGGCGTGCACTGGCAGAGCGACGTGAATGAAGGCCGCGTCGTCGCGGCGGGCGTGGTGGCACGTCTGCATGCCGATGACGGATTCAACGTCGCTTTGCGCGAGGCGAAGAAGGAACTCGACGCGGTGTATCGCAAGGGACTCAAGCCGACGCGCGATTGCGCGGCTGAGACGGCGGCGCTGGTCCCGCAAAAGTAGCAGTTGGCGCGAAGGCCGGCTGAAGCCCAATGGCACTGCATTAAGCGCCAAAGGATTGAGATGAGGTCGAATCGAGCGTCCCTTCCTCCGCGTAGCGGGGAGGAGGCGCGCGAAGCGAGCCGGAGATCCCCCAGCGAGGGGAG
>CALMII010000015.1 GCA_937864115.1 uncultured Steroidobacter sp.
CGTCCGCAGATGCAGCTGGCTGATGGCGTGGTCAATGTGAAGCGTCCGCAGATGCAGCTGGCTGATGGCGTGGTCAACGTGAAGCGCCCGCAGATGCAGCTGGCGGACGGCGTGGTCAATGTGAAGCGCCCGCAGATGCAGCTCGCCGATGGCGTGGTCAACGTGAAGCGCCCGCAGATGCAGCTGGCTGATGGCGTGGTCAACGTGAAGCGTCCGCAGATGCAGCTGGCGGATGGCGTGGTCAATGTGAAGCGTCCGCAGATGCAGCTGGCCGATGGCGTGGTCCACATGCCGCGTCCGCAGATGCAGCTGGCTGATGGCGTGATCCACATGCCGCGTCCGCAGCTGGCCGACGGCGTCGTCAATGTGAAGCGCCCGCAGGCCCAGCTCGCCTGATTTTCGAAAAAATAATCAGATTCAAGAGAGATCCTCATCATGAAGACCAGAATTGCAGTTATCGGCACCGCGATGCTTCTCAGTCTCGGCTCGGCCGTGGCGGGCTCGGTCATCTTCGCGCAGGGCAAGAACGAGATCGTCGCGCCGGCGGCAATGATCGCGCAGCAGGAACCGAGCGCAGAAACGATCGCAATGTGGAAGGCGACGTCGTCCACCAGCGGGTACATCGCGCCGCGCGTACCGCTCTGAATCGGCATCGCGTCGATTCAGGGGCGAAATTGCAGACAGCAGGGGCTGTCTGCAGACACAGACAACGAAGCGAAGTGTGCGGAGAGTCACACGTCGTCGCAGATTTGCGCCGCAGACATCACACTTCGTTCGTTGACATATTTGCAGGCCGTTTGGCACCCTAACTGCGCGTTTTCATGAATGCAGCCGCGAACATTTCGCGGGCTGCGAGCGCATGGGCAAACTCACCGAAAGGTGGGGACGCAAAGCCACCGGTCTAAGGGAATTCCTACGACAGCGGGGTTGCCAGCGTTTCCGGAGGCCATGTCCGGAAAACCTGTCTTCCACTCGCTTCTTCTGCGGCGTCCTCTCGATCCGGCGGTCCAGCGTCTGCGGGGCTACAACTTTTTCCTGACGTGACCGGGCGCGACTCCAATCGATGCTGCATCAGATTCCGACTCGTGATGAACGACCGTCCGCGAGCGCACGACCCGGCCGCGTCCTGCGTGCCCGTGCTGCGCTGCGTGCGCTGCTGGTCGCCACGGTCCTGATCGTTGCGGCGCCGCTGTCGGCTGCCGGCATCGAGAATCAGCCGGCGCCGGATTTTGCCTTGCGCTCGCTGGGCGGCGAGAACCTGCGACTGTCCGAGCATCTCGGCGAAGTCGTCCTCATCAATTTCTGGGCGAGCTGGTGCGGACCCTGTCGCCAGGAAATGCCGCTCCTCGACGATCTCTACGCCAAATACAAGCTGGCTGGGTTGACGGTGCTGGGCGTCAATATCGACGACAGCGCCGAGCGCGCCACCGAAATGGCCAGAACGCTCAAGGTTTCTTATCCCGTGCTGTTCGACGAGCGCAAGGATGTCAGCCGCGCCTATCAGATCGGTGCCATGCCGTTTACGGTGCTGGTGGATCGCGAAGGCGTCGTTCGCTACGTCTCCGAGGGCTTCAAGCCCGGTTACGAAAAGCGCTACGCCGATCAGTTGCGTCAGCTTCTCAACGATGAATAGGCAGGACGGCGGTTACTTCATGCGTCACGGTTCATCCCAGTCTCTCCTTCCTGCCTTCGCCCAGGTGCGCGTCATGCTTCGTTACGCCAGTGTGTTGCTGCTGTCCTGCTTCGCTCTCGCTGCGCTTGCGCAGGAAGCCGCTGCGCCCGTTGCGGCTGCAACGGCCACGGGCGATTTCAAGAGCCTCGATCAGGAAGTCCAGTCGCTGAAAAAGGAAGTGCTGGACCTGAATCGCGAACTCTTCGTGCTCGAGGAAGAGCTGCTGTTTCCTGCCAACACCCAGGTCGCGGTGTTCGTGTCCATGGACGTAGGCGAATTCTTCGCCGTCGATTCGGTGACGCTGAAGCTCGACAACAAGGAAGTCGCGAACTATCTCTACACCGAGCGCGAAGCGCAGGCCCTGCTGAAGGGCGGCGTGCATCGCGTGTATCTCGGCAATCTCAAGGCCGGCGATCATGAACTGATCGCGCTGTTCACCGGCCAGGGACCGCATGCACGCGACTATCGCCGCGGCGCGACGATTCAGGTGACGAAGGGCGTCGGCGCCAAGTACGTCGAACTCAAGATCAGCGACCGCGCCAGCAAGGCGCAGCCGGAATTCGTCGTCAAGGAATGGGAATGATGGCCGCTGGCGACTGGCTGCTGGCTACGGGCCAGACACGGAATTTCCCCACGCGATGCTGAGAGCCCTGGTCAAACACGTCGTACTCGCCATGAGCATCTCGGCGGCGCTCGTGACGGCGGTGAGTGCGCGCGAGAAAACTCCCGAACAGAAGCCCCTGATCGGCACGCCCCAGGTCGTGAAGGATCTGCACTGGGGCGACGTGCTGTTCTATTTCTATCAGGGCGACTACCTGCAGTCGCTCACGCGCCTGGGCGCCTCGCAGGATTTCAACCGCATCGGCAATCACGCGGTCGAAGCCGAACTGCTGAAGGGCGGGTTGTATCTGTCGCTCGGCCAGCACGAAGAAGCCGGACGCATTTTCCAGGCGCTGCTCAATGATAACGTGCCGCTCGATGTCCGCAACCGCGCCTGGTTCTATCTCGCCAAGGTCTGGTACCAGCGCAACTACCTCGCGCAGGCGGAAAAGGCGCTGAGTTCGATCCATGGCGCGCTGCCGGGCGAACTCGAACCCGAACGGCATCTGCTGCATGCCCAGGTACTGATGTATCTGGATCGATACGACGACGCGATCGCCGCGCTGGAGCGCTGGCAGCCGGTGGGCGATGGCTCGGATGCGTGGTCGGCGTATGCGCGCTTCAACATCGGCGTCGCGCTGGTGCGCAAGGATCGTCTCGACGACGCGGCGAAGCTGCTCGACCAGGTCGGCCAGATCGCGGCGCCGACGGACGAACTTGCCGCACTGCGCGACAAGGCCAATCTCGCGCTCGGCTTCGCCTGGCTGAAGGCCGACAAGCCGGCCAATGCCAAGACGGTGCTGCAGCGAGTGCGTCTCGAAGGTCCGCAATCCAACAAGGCGCTGCTCGGCGTCGGCTGGGCCGACTCTGCAGAAAAGCAGTTCACCAAGGCGCTGGTGCCGTGGATGGAACTGCGTGATCGCAACCTGCTGGACGCGGCCGTGCAGGAATCGTATCTGGCGATTCCCTATGCCTACGCGCAGCTCGAAGCCAACAAGCAGGCGGTCGAGCAGTACACGCTAGCGGTCACGGCCTTCAGCGAGGAAGCGACGCGCATCGACGAATCGATCGCAGCGATCCGCAGCGGCCGGCTGCTCGATGCCATTGCCGAGAACGACAAAGCGGACAAGGCCGGCTGGTACTGGCAGTTGCAGGAACTGCCGGACGCCCCCGAGACCCGCTACCTCTATCACCTGCTGGCGTCGAACGAATTCCAGGAAGGTCTCAAGAACTATCGCGACCTGCGGCTCATGCAGCGCAACCTCGCCACCTGGCAGCTCAGCGTCGAGGCTTTCGACAACATGGTCGACAACCGCCGCCAGGCGTTCGATCAACGGCTGCCGGCGTTGCAGCAGACACTCGATTCCGTCGATCTCGATGCCATGGATGCGCGCCGCACCGAACTGGAATCGCGCGTCGCCGCCATCGAGCGCGACGGCGATGCGCCGGGGCTCGCGACCGGTCGCGAACTCGAACAGTGGCAGAAGGTGCAACACATCGAACAGGTGCTGGCGCGCGCCGACGCCTCCGATCCGATGGCGCAGGAAATGCAGGAAAAGCTGCGCCTGCTGCGCGGCCGGCTAATGTGGGATTTCTCGTCGAGCTACAAGGCGCGTCTGTGGAAGGCCCGCAAGGAACTGCGCGAGCTGGACGTCGCCTACAAGGAGGCGCGTCGTCGCTGGGTGCTGATCGAACGCGCCCGCGAGGAGTATCCGGCGCGCACCGAGGAATTCGCGAAGCGTGTCGATGGCCTGCGTCCGCGCATCGACGGCCTGATGGTGCGCCTCGATTCCGCGGCACACTCGCAGAACCAGTACCTGGCGTCGATCGCCGTGAAGGAACTCGAATCGCAGAAGGAGCGGCTCGCGGCGTATTCGCTGCAGGCGCGCTTCGCGCTCGCCTCGATCTATGACCGTGCCGCGAGTGGTACGGGTGGTGATGCACCGGGCGGCAAGGGAGGCGGGCAATGACCTCGCGCGCAACCCCGCTGCGAATCCTGATGATCGCGACGCTCGCAGCGGCGACGCTGGGCGTGTCCGTGGCCGGCGCGGCCGACAAGAAGAAGCCGACGGGCACGATCAAGGATCTCGAGAACCGCACCATCGAGATCAACAGGGACCCGCCGACCAACGTGCAGGCGCAGCAGGCCATCGAGCAGTACAAGAAGTTCCTCGACCTGCAATCGGACAACGAGAAGATGCGCGCCGAGGCGATGCGTCGACTCGGTGACCTGCAGGTGGAAGTCGACGAAGCCGCGCGCGCCGTCGGCGGAGACGATTTCAGCGGTCTCGAAAACAAGGAAGCCATCAAGCTGTACGAGGCGCTGCTGGCGAAGTATCCGAAGTACGAACGCGGCGATGCGGTCATGTACCAGCTCTCGCGCGCATACGAGTCGGAAGGCCAGCCCGAGAAATCGCTGGCCGTGCTCGACAAGCTGGTCGCGCAGTATCCGAACAGCAAGTGGCTCACCGAGGCGCAGTTCCGTCGCGGCGAAATTCTCTTCAGCGCACAGCGCTACAAGGACTCCGAGCGCGCTTATGCGGCGGTGGTGGCGGCCGGTCCGGCCAGCGGCTACTACGATCAGGGCTTGTACAAACACGGTTGGTCGCTGTTCAAGCAATCGCGCGGCGAGGAAAGCGTCGGCTCGTTCCTCACGCTCATCGACCGCGTGATGATCGACGACGGCAAGCTGCGCGATCGCGATTCGCTCGATCGCCCGTCGCGCGAGCTGTCCGATGACGCATTCCGCGCCATCGCCATCACGTTCTACGACCTGGACGGTCCGGCATCGCTGGACGCGTTCCTGAAGCAGCGCGGCGATCCGGTCTACGCGCACTTGCTGTACGAGAGCCTCGGCAATCTCTACATCGAGAAGGAGCGCTACCAGGATGCGGCGCTGGCCTACGAAGCCTTCGCCAAGCGTCGTCCCGACGATCGGTTTGCGCCGTCGTTGCAGATGCGCACCATCGAGGCGTACCAGAAGGGTGGCTTCGCGTCGCTGGTGCTGGAAGGCAAGCAGTCGTTCGTCGAGCGCTATGCCTTCGGTTCGGCGTTCTGGGCGAATCGCACGGTGCAGGACGCACCGGAAGTCGCCGCACAGTTGAAGGCCAACCAGAAGGATCTGGCCGAGTACTACCACGCGCAGGCGCAGAAATCGAAGAAGGTCGAGGACTACACGGTCGCCGCGCGCTGGTATCGCGCCATGCTGGATTCGTTCCCGCAGGATGCCGAAGCGCCGGCGACGCGCTACCTGCTGGGTGAAGTGCTGTTCGAGTCCGGGCGCTTTGCCGAGGCGGCGAAGGAATACGAACGCACTGCCTACGACTACCCCGCACATCCGAAATCGGCCGCGGCCGGTTACGCGGCGCTGGTCGCGTACACGAAGCACGAAGCGACGATCACGGGCGAATCGAAGGCGCTGTGGCACCGCCAGGGCATCGAAAGCCAGGTCATGTTCGCCACGAGCTTCCCGGAGCATCCGGAATCGGCGCGCGTGCTGACCAAGGCCGACGAAGAACTGTTCGCGCTGAACGATTTCGATCGCGTCATCGAAGTGTCGCAGCAGATCCTCGAACGCAAGCCACCGGTCGAGCCGAAGTATCAGCGCACGGCATCGACGCTGCTGGCGCATTCGCTGTTCGATCGCGGCCGCTACCAGGAGGCGGAACTCGCCTACATCCGCGTGCGGGGCTTCCTGCCGGCGGGCGATCCGGATCGTCCGGCGATCGAGGAACGCATCGCGGCCTCGGTCTACAAGCAGGCCGAAGCGAAACAGCAGGCGGGCGATGCGACGGGTGCGGTCGACGACTTCCTGCGCGTGGCTGTGCTCGCGCCGAATGCCAAGGTCAGTGCCAATGCGGAATACGACGCCGCCGGCATCCTGCTGCGCGACAAGCAGTGGGACCGCGCCTCGAAGGTGCTGGAAGGTTTCCGTCGCAAATATCCGAATCACGAACTGCAGCCGGAAGTCACGCGCTCGCTCGCCGTGGCGTATCTGGAAACCGGTCGCGCCGGCGAGTCCGCCGCCGAGTTCGAGCGCATCGCTGCGCGTGGCGAAGAGCCGGCGGACGTGCGGCGCGAAGCGCTGTGGCAGGCGGCGACGCTGTATGAGAAAGGCGGTTCGCAGCCGAATGCGGCGCGCGTCTATGCGAACTACGTCAAGCAGTTTCCGGCACCGCTCGATCCGGCACAGAACGCACGCCAGCGTCTTGCCGACATGGCCAAGGCGCAGAACGACGTACGCGGTCGTGGACAGTGGATCAACGAAATCATCGTGGCCGACAGGTCGGCCGGCAGCGCGCGCACCGATCGCAGCAAGTACCTCGCGGCGAAGGCGACGCTGGAAACCGCCGAGCCGCAGGTCGCGATGTACAACTCGATCAAGCTGGTGGTGCCGCTCGACAAGTCGCTCAAGGCCAAGCGCAGCGCCATGGAAAAAGTGCTGACGACCTACGGCCAGGCACTCGACTACGGCGTCGCTGAAGTCACCACCGCAGCGAACTACGGCATGGCCGAGCTGTATCGCACGCTGGCCTCCGATCTCATGACGTCCGAGCGTCCCAAGGGCCTCGACGACGAATCGCGCGAACAGTACGACGTGCTGCTGGAAGAGCAGGCGTTCCCGTTCGAAGAAAAGGCGATCGAACTGCACGAGACCAACGCCAGCCGCACGGGCGACGGCGTCTACGACGAATGGGTGCAGCGCAGCTTCGATGTGCTCGCGAAACTCAAGCCGGCGCGTTACGCGAAGGCCGAGATCGGTGAAGAGTATGTACAGACGATTCGCTGAGGCTGGCCGCTGGCTGCTGGCTGCTGGCTGCTGGCCAGAGTTTCTGACCCCCTCCTCCGCGCAGCGGGGGAGGGTTGGGGTGGGGGCGCTCGCATTGCTGCTCTCTGCGTGCGGCTCGGCACCGGAGAAGCCCGCAGCTTCCGCCGCAACTCCCGTAGTGCAGAGCGCTTCGCCAGCGAAATCATCAAAGGTCGAAGCAACCGACGCTGCAAGCGCGACCGCACCCGTCGAAGCACCCATCCCGCCCGAAGCCCAGCAACAGTTCGACAGCGCCGTCGCGGCGATGAGCTCCGGCAACCTCGCGGGCGCCGAGCAGACCTTCCGCACGCTCGCCGACACCTATCCGACGTATGCCGGCCCGCTGCTGAACCTCGCCATCCTGCAGACCAAGGCAGGCAAGCTGGAGGAGGCGCAGAAGACGCTCGACGCCGCCATCGCCCGCAACGCCAACAGCGCCGCGGCCTACAACCAGCTCGGCATCGTTCATCGCAAGCTCGGCAGCTTCAAGGAAGCCGACGAGGCCTACCAGCGCGCGATCCAGATCGATCCCAACTACGCACTCGCGCATCTGAATCTCGGCGTGCTGTGCGATCTGTATCTGCAGCAGCCGCAACGTGCGCTCGAAGCGTACGAGCGCTACCTGTCGCTGGCGGCATCGCCGGATGCGAAGGTCGCCGGCTGGGTCACCGAACTGAAGACGCGTCTCGGCAATCAGCAGCGCAGCGCGCAGGCGGAATGATGAACGTACCGAAGATCCTGACCCTGTCGTTCCTGCTGGCCACATCGACTGCCTTCGCAGCCGATCCTGAGCCGCAGGCCGACAGCAGCAGCAACGCAAGCGCCCCCACCCCAGCCCTCCCCCGCGTCGCGGAGGAGGGCGCCAGAAACTCTGGCCAGCAGCCAGCCGCCAGCAGCCAGCAGCCGCGCGCCTCCACCCGCCGCGGCGACCGCCTCGATCTCGACACCACCATCGTGACCGGCAACCGCGAACTGCCGAAGGTTCTCTACATCGTGCCGTGGAAGAAAGCCGATATCGGCGACCTGCCGGCACAGCCTTTCAACACGCTGCTCGACGAGGCGCTGACGCCCGTCGACCGTGACGTTTTTCGTCGGGAAGTGACGTACTACGGTGCAATGTCGTCGGGCGCGGACAGTGCGAATCCCGCATCCGTTGCGCCCGCTGCGGGTCCTGAGAAGTAGGTCGCAGCGCACGGTTTTACCTTAAGGCGATAAAGCACGCAGAACGACTGTTTCCACCGGTGGAGCGCTTGCAGGCGCGCAATGCAGCGCGCGCTGCGCCACGGTGTGCGAGTCAGAACGCAATTCGAGTTACTGGCAGATTTCAATTTCACACGCGCTCCGGCAGCGCGGCACGGGACGGCAGAGGAGTATCAAGCGATGACTTTCCTGGATTACGTGGTGGCCTTCTTCAAGGAAGGCGGACCCTTCCTGTACATGCTCGCCGCGATCTTCGTGGTCGGCGTGTCAATCGCCATCGAGCGATTCATCTACCTGACCAAGGAGACGACGCTGAATCGCCGCGTGTGGTCGCAGGTCGCGCCGCTGATCAGCCAGGGCAACTTCCGCCAGGTGATCTCGATCACCCAGAAGTCGAGCGCCGCGCTCGCCACCGCGCTCAACTACGGCATCGCCCGTCTCGCCAGCGCGCGTCGTCGCGATGACGTCGAGAAGGCGATGGACGAGAGCCTGCTGGAAATCATTCCGAAGCTCGAAAAGCGCACTCACTATCTTTCGGCGCTCGCCAACATCGGCATGCTCACGGGTCTGCTCGGTACGGTCATCGGCCTGATCGCGGCCTTCGCCTCGATCGCCACCGCGAACCCGGCCGAGAAGGCCAATCTGCTTGCCGCCAGCATTTCGGTCGCCATGAACAACACCGCTTCCGGTCTGTTCGTCGCCATCACGCTGCTGCTCGCGCACATGTTCCTCGAAGCCAAGACCACCAAGCTGATCGACAGCCTGGAGATCGCCAACGTCAAGTTCCTGAATTCCGTCGTCGAACGTCGCACCGATGCCGAAGTGGATGACGCGCCGGTTCCGACGCCGCGCGGCCGCGCGGCGCACGGTTAAGCATCGACCAAGCAAGACGCTACGGAGACGGCCATGGCGCAGTCGAAAGTCGCGGGGCGCGTGCGGCGCAATCACGCGCGCTACCGCGGGCGACATGACATCAATGTCGTGCCGATGATCGACATGATGATCATCCTGGTGTTCTTCCTGATCTTCACGGCGGTGTTCACCAAGACGAACGTCCTGGAACTGAACCTGCCGGGCGCCGACAGCGCCGTCCCCGATCTGCCGAAGGGATTGAATCTGGAAGTCATCGTGCGCAAGGCCGCCATCGAAGTCGCGGATCGTGGCACGGGCGTGCTGCGTACCGTCCCGCTCGCGGGCGAGAAGTACGATCTGAAAAGCCTGTCGGAATACCTGCAGCTCGTGAAATCGAAGTACCCGGACACGCTCAACGCCACGATCCTGCTCGAGCAGGACATCCAGTACGACACGCTCGTGCAGGTGATGGACACGGTGCGCGTGTTCCAGGTGCCGGGCTCGCAGTGGGATCTGGCGGAGCTGTTCCCTGACGTTTCCGTTGGAGATGCGCCGACATGACCCCTTATCGCATCAAACGCCATCGCAAGCGCAGTCACGGCGGCGGTGCCGAAGCAGCCGGCCACATGACGCTGGTGCCGTTCATCGACATGCTGATGATCCTGGTGGTCTTCCTGCTCGTGCACACCTCGGATGTCGATGTGTTGCCGAACTCGAAGAACATCTCGATTCCCGAATCGATCTCCGACAAGAAGCCGGAGCCGAGCGTCGTCGTGATGATCACCAAGGACGATCTGCTGGTCGATGGACGCGCCATCGCGAAGGTCGCCGATATCGTCGCCGCACAGGATGCGGTGATCGCGCCGCTCAAGCAGGCGTTGCAGTCGGTGGCGGACTCGGTGCTCGCCGATGCTGCGAAACAGGACATCGCCGATCGCACCGTCACCATTCTCGGCGATCGCCACACGCCTTACGCAGTGCTGCGCAAGGTCATGGCGACGTGCACCGACGCCGATTACGGCAAGGTGTCGCTGGCAGTGGTCGAGCGCGAGCTCAATACGAGCCTCAATTCCAGTCGCACCGCGTCGTTGAGCGCGGCGAATCGCAACTGACGGGGCGCAGCACATGAGCACGGCCATCGCCCCGTTTTATCGTCTCTACGAACTGCCCTGGTCGCCGACCGAGGCGGTCGAGAAGCGCTTCCGCAACATCGTCCGCAATCTGTTCATCGTCTTCGGGTTGCTGGCGCTGCTGATCACGTTCATGCCGACGCCTGACAAGAAGCTGGCGAAGGCACCCGACCTGCCGGATCGCGTGGTGAAGCTGGTGATCGAGAAGAAGATCCCGCCGCCGCCACCGCCGCCGCCGAAGATCGAGCCGAAGGAAACGCCGAAGCCGATCGAGAAGGTCGAGCCCAAGCCGCAGCCGCCGAAACCCGATGCGCGCCAGAAAGCCCAGAACGCGGGCCTGCTGAAACTGCAGGACCAACTCGCCGATCTGCGCGACAACTCGGTGCTCGACAAGGCCGCGATGACCAAGAATCTCTCCGGCAAGGTCGGCGAGACGACCAGCTCGGAACGTTCGCTGATCACCTCGAAAGTGGGGCAGAGCAGCGGCGGCATCAACACGTCGGCGCTGAGCCGCGGCTATGGCAGCGGCGCCGGTTCGCTCACGGGTCACACGACCACGCAGGTCACTTCGTCGACGCTCGCCGCGCAGGCCGATGATGGCGTGAAGCGCGGTGCCGGCAGCACCAAGGCTGCCCGCAGCCGCGAAGAGATCGAACTCATCTTCGACCGCAACAAGGGCGCGATCTACGCGCTCTACAGCCGCGCGCTGCGCGACAAGCCGGACCTGAAAGGCAAGGTCGTGCTGGAGCTGACGATTGCGTCGAGCGGCGAGATTACGCAGTGCCGCGTCGTTTCCAGCGAGCTGAACGATCCGGATCTGGAGCGCAAGCTCGTGGCCCGCGTGAAGTCGTTCCGGTTCGAGGCACGCGACGTCGAGACGATCACGACGACGAAGCCGATCGACTTCTTCCCGGCGTAGGGGGTTCTTCCTCTTCCTGTGGGGCCGGCTTTAGCCGGCTTCTTCTGTAGGTCAGGCTTCGGTCTGACTCCAAGAAGGCCGGCTGTGACCGAAGGGAATCCCGCGGGAAAGCCGGCCCCACAGCGAAAGCCGTCCGTCGCTGTCCTGCCGCCGTTCCTCGCCCCATCTTGCGTTCCTTGCCCCGCCGCCCCGATCATCGCGGCCAAGGGAGGCTCGCCATGAACATCGATTCGGAAATCCGCCACTTCGTCGATCTGTCGTCGATCGACAAGGCGCGCTTTCTCTCGCGCTTCATGTACGAGCTGACGCTGGAAGCGCGCAACTTCTACAGCCCCGGCGGCAACCAGGACATCGACGCCAACAAGCTGCGCTTCATCAACGAAATCCAGCATCGCCTGACGCGTTTCCTGGAGCAGGTCCTGATCGACGATCCCGCACGCCCCACCGACGAATCCATGCTCCGCCTGCTGCTCGCGCCCCGCAGCGAGAAGACCATCGAGGCGCTGGTGCATGGCGCCTATACGCGGACGATCCAGGCGGTCGGATAAGCAAAAGAGAATGGCCGCAAAAAGGCGCAAAGATCTCAAATGATGAGAAAGGACAACGCAGGGCCTCCTCTCTTGCTTTGAGACCTTTGCGCTTCTTTGCGGCCATTCTTCTCCGCGTTCCCATCTACTGCGTTCCTGCCTGCTTCTGCGTATCCCCCATCGTGTCCTGCTCGAACAGCTGTTCGAGTTCGCGGGCGGCCTGCTGGGCCGACTGGATGAGTTTCTGTTCGTCGTCGCGGGCGTCGCGCTGCAGTTGCAGGGCGCGCTGGTCGTGTTTGTCGAATCGTTCGATGCTTTCGACGGCTTCGGCGTGCGGCATGCCCAGCGCTTCCAGCGCGTGCCGTGCCATGTCGAGACTCGACAGGTACGTCTCGCGAACGACGTAGCGCACGCCGAGGTCCATCAGCCGGATCGCGTGCTGGCGATTGCGGGCACGCGCCAGCAGTTTCAGGTGGGGAAAGTGCTTGCGGACGATCTCGGCCGTGCGCACCGACAGATCGATGTCGTCCATCGCGAGCACCAGCACTTCGGCGCGCGCGGCGCCGGCGGCGGCGAGCACGTCGCGTCGCGATGCGTCGCCGTAATAGACCTTGTTGCCGAAGCGGCGCACGAAGTCCACCTGCGCCACGTCGGATTCGAGTGCGGTGAAACGGATGCGGCGCATGCGCAGTACGCGGCCGATGATCTGACCGAAACGGCCGAAGCCGGCGACGATGACCTGGCTGTTGTCGCTTTCGATGCGGTCGAAGTCGCGGACACCGGTCTTCTGCATGCGCGGCTCGATGGCCGAGAGCAGCATCATCAACAGGGGGCTGGCGATCATGGAGATGGTGACGACGATCACCAGCGTATCGGCCAGCGACTGATCGATGAGACCCTCGCTGACGCCCAGCGAGAACAGTACGAAGCCGAACTCGCCGGCCTGCGCGAGCGAGAACGCCATGCCGCGCGACTCCGCGCTGCTGTGGCCGCTCAGGCGGCCGATGATCCAGGCCAGGGCGAACTTGAGACCGATCAGCGCCAGCACCAGCCCGGCGATGCGCAGCGGATGATCCAGCAGTGCGCCGAGATTCGCCGTCATGCCGACGGAGACGAAGAACAGTCCGAGCAGCAGGCCCTTGAAGGGATCGATGTCGGCTTCGAGTTCGTGGCGATACTCGCTCTCTGCCAGCAGCACGCCGGCGACGAATGCGCCGAGCGCCATCGACAGGTCGACGGCGTGAAACAGCAGGCTGACGCCGATCACCACCAGCAGCGCGGCTGCGGTGAACGCTTCCTTCGAGCGTGTTTCCGCAACGATGCGCAGGACCGGGCGCAGCAGGTAACGGCCGCCGAAGACGAACAGCAGCAGCACGGCGATGGCCTTGCCCGTGGCGAGCAGCGTGTCCTGCAGCGACTGCGCGACGCGGCTGTGGGCCAGCAGCGGCATCACCGCCAGCATCGGCATGACGGCGATGTCCTGGAACAGCAGCACGCCGAACGAGGCGCGCCCATGCTGGGTGTTGAGTTCGTGCCGTTCCGCGAGCAGTTGCAGAACCAGCGGCGTCGATGACAGCGACAGCGCGAATCCCACGACCAGCGCCGCATCGGGCGCGAGCCCGCACAGCCAGCCGATGGCGCCGAAGATCAGGGTAGTGACCAGCACCTGCGTCAGGCCGAGACCGAAGACGGCCTTGCGCATTGCCCGAAGGCGCGTGGGCTGCAGCTCCAGTCCGATGACGAACAGCAGCATCACCACGCCGAACTCGGCGAAGTGCAGGATGTTCTCGCCGTCCTGGATCAGTCGCATACCCCACGGCCCCAGCACGATTCCCGCGAGCAGGTAGCCGAGCACCGATCCGAGCCCCAACCTGCGACACAGCGGTACGGCGATCACGGTGGCGGCAAGAAAGATGGCCGCGTAGGCAAGCAGACTCATGGAATGTGACCTCCGTCGCTACCGCCGGCGGGTGCAGGGAATGCCGGGTGTGCACAGGCATCGTAACAAGCTCAATGCGCTGGCGGATGCGCGGCCAATCAGGGCTGGCCTCATGGCTGGCGTTCGACCCGGTGCCGATCATGCCGCAGAACTTTCGGCAGCTGCCGAGTGCCTGGAATCCTTCGATGATCCTGTCAGCCGACCAACGTCCTGAACTCACGATCGATGCGCGCGATCGCATCGCGTCGGTGAACGGCGCGTGGGTGGATGCCACGAGCTGCGACAGTCTGCGCGATCAATGCCTGGATGCGGCGATCGATCGTCCGCTGTGGGATTTCATTCAGGGGGCGCAGGTGCGTCAGCTCTGGGAAATCCTCTTCGAGCGCGTCCGCGCCGTCGGCGCGCCGATCTTCATTCCGATGCGCGCGGACACCCCGAGCCTGCGACGCGTCTGGGACATCGAGTTGCATCCGCTGCCCGAACGCGGCCTGCAGCTCGTCGCACACTGCGTGTGGACCGAATCGCGCCCGGCACTCGCGCTGCTCGATCCCGCATTCCCGCGCAACGACCTGTCGTTGCCCTACTGTGCGTGGTGCAATCGCATTCAGATCCGCATCGGCGTCTGGGAGGAAGTCGAGGACGCGCAGCTGACGCTGCATCTCGACGTGTCGGAATCGCTGCCGTCCCTGAAACGGATGGCGTGCAACAGCTGCAAGCAGTCGCTGCTGAAGACGTTTCCGGCGCGGGTGGCGTAGGGCCGCGAGCAGCTGGCTGACTGGTCTGCTGGCCGCTGGCCGGAGTGGATTGCTGCCATCGGCAGTCCCGTCATGCGCTGGTAGACTGCGCGCCCCATCGATTGCCCCATTCCGGTCTGGCCAGCAGACCAGCCAACCAGTCGGCCAGCAGCCTTTCTCCCCATGCCCCGCCACGACCTGACTTTCCCCGCCAAGGACGCCGAACTGCGCGAAGACGTCCACACGCTCGGCGCGCTCGTCGGCGAAGTGATCCGCGAGCAGGGCGGCGAGGAATTGTTCGCTGCGGTCGAGCAGGCCCGGCAGGCGGCCATCGCGCAGCGCGAGGGCGATGCCGGAGGCGCGGTGGAACTCGTCGTCTGCACGCGCGACGTGACCCCGGCGCTGGCGCGCGACCTGGTGCGTGCGTTCTCGACCTGGTTCGACGTGGTGAACATGGCCGAGAAGGTGCATCGCATCCGCCGGCGTCGCCAGTACATGAACGAAGGCAAGTCGCAGCCCGGCGGCATCGAGGACGCGCTGTTCGCGCTCAAGGAGCAAGGGCTGCAGCTCGCCGATATCCGCAGGCTGATGCTCGAGCTGTGGATCGAGCCGGTGCTCACGGCGCATCCCACGGAATCGACACGTCGCACGATCCTGCGCAAGCAGCAGAAGGTCGCGCAGTTGCTGCTCGGACGCATCGGCCTCGCCTCGGGAGATGCGGAAACCCAGCGCCTCTGGGAACGCATCCGCACCGAGATCACCTCGGGCTGGCAGACCGCCGACAATTCGCGCGAACGGCTCACGGTCGCCGACGAACGCGAGCACGTGCTGTTCTTCCTGGTCGAAGTGCTGTTCCAGATCGTGCCGGTCTTCTACGAGGAAATTTCCGCCGCGCTGGTCAAGGTCTACGGGCCGGAGGCGCAGCAACTGGAGCTGCCGGAAATCCTGCGCTTCGGCTCCTGGGTCGGCGGCGACATGGACGGCAATCCGGACGTCCACGCGAAGACCATTCGCGAAACGATCGCCCGTCATCAGCAGCTCATCGTCAACAGCTACTTCCTCGAATGCCAGGGACTGGCCGAATCGCTGTCGCAGAGCGCGACCCGCATCGGCATTTCGCCGCAGCTGCAGGCGCGCATCGAGCAATACCAGACGCTGCTGTCGGCATCGCACACGCTGTCGCCGGCGCGGCACGATCGCATGCCGTATCGCGTGTTTCTCGGGCAGGTCATGGAACGCCTGCGCGCGACGTACGAAGGCCGGCAGGCGCAGTACGAATCGGCGGCGCATTTCCTCGCCGACCTGAATCTGATTCACGACAGCCTGATGGCGCACAAGGGTGCGCATGCCGGTGCCTTCCCGGTCAGCCGGCTGATCCGTCGCGTGCGCACCTTCGGCTTTCATCTCGCGACGCTCGACATCCGCCAGAGTTCGGCCGTGCATCGCGGCGTCGTCGGCCAGGGGTTCGGCGATGCCGACTGGCGCAATCGCAGCGTCGACGATCGCATCGCGCGGTTGCGGGTGGCGCTGGAGCGCGACGAGAGTCCGAGCGCGCTGCTCGATGCGACCGGCAAGCGCAGCCTGTGGGTGTTCGAAGCGCTGGCGCACTGTCGTCATCGCAACGGTCCGGATTCGATCGGGCCGTACGTCGTCAGCAGTACGCGCGGCGTGGACGACATGCTGTCGGTGCTGCTGCTGGCGCGCTGGGCCGACACCGCCGACCGGCGTTCGGGCGACGTGCCGGTCGACGTCGCGCCCCTGTTCGAGTCCGCCGAAGCGCTGTCGCGCTGCGGCGAGTTGATGCGCCAGCTGCTGAACGAGCCGCTGTATCGCCGGCATCTGCTGGGTCGCGGCAACCACCAGTACGTGATGGTCGGCTACTCGGCGAGCAACAAGGACGTCGGTGTCGCCATGTCGCGCTGGCTGGTGCGCAATGCGCAGGAAGCGGCGATGGCCGCAGCAGCCGATGCCGGCATCGATCTCACGCTCGTGCACGGCCAGGGCGGCAGTTTCGGACGCGGCGGCGGCCGCGCCGAAATCCTGGTGCGCAGCGCGCCGCAGGGCGCGAATCGCGGGCGGCTGCGCCTCACGGAAGCAGGCGAACTGATCCACGAAAAGTACGGGTTGCGCCCCATCGCGCTGCGCGTGTTCGAACAGGCATTCCACTCGCTCGCGCTGGCGGCGGGCGGAGCGATGCCGAAGGAAGAAGTTCGACCCGGCTGGTCCGCGGCGATGGAAGTGGTGGCCGGCGAAAGCGAGCGTGCCTGGCGCGCGATGATTTTCGACGATCCCGAGTTCTACGATTTCTTCCGGCAGCTGGCGCCCGTCGACGTCATCGAGCGCATGCAGATCGGCTCGCGACCGACGACCCGCAGCGAAAGAGCGGCGGGCGTCGCGGCGTTGCGCTCCATTCCGTGGACCTATGCCTGGTCGCAATGCCGCTACATGGTGCCGGGCTGGTTCGGGATGGGCACCGCGCTGTCGGTGGCGGGCCAGAAGCTCGGCGACGACGTGCTGCGGGAGATGGATCAACGCTGGTTCTTTTTCCAGAACCTGCTCGACGATGTCGAACTGGCGCTGGCGCGGGCCGATCTGAAGATCGCCTCGCACTACGATGAACTCGTCGAACCGCGCTACGCGCGGTTCATCCAGACCATCCGTGCCGAATACGAGCTGACGCGCCAGCGCGTCATGGAACTGCGCGGGCTCAAGCATCTGCTGGAACAGGAGCCGACCATCCAGCGGTCGATCCGGCTGCGTAGCCCCTACATCGATCCGATGCACATGCTGCAGGTCGATCTGCTGCGGCGCTGGCGTGCCGGCGGGCGCGAAGACAGGGAAATGCTGGCGGCGCTGCTGTCGTCCATTACCGGCATCAGCCAGGGATTGCAGGGTGCCTAGGCCAGGCAGCCTGCAGCGGTGTCATCCGGCTTCCAGTTTCTGCAGATGCGGCAGCAGCCAGCCGACGATCATGTCGAGACTGGTCTGCTGATTCTCACCCACCAGATCCGGGCGCTCCTGCAACAGGCGATACGCAAATGCCACCACGTCCGTCGCGTGTCGACGGCGTGACTCCGGCAGTTGCAGCCACTGTTCCAGTACGCGCTTTTTTTCGTCGAGCTGTGCCATTGCCCCTCCCAGCTCAGCCCCGAATTGCGCGCGCGGAAAATATCAGCGTCGCAATCGTCATGCACTCGATTTTTTCAGTGGTTGTCATTGCAACGAAGGTGGCTCCGGAAAAGATTCGTTCATGTTTCCCGTCGGTCTAGTTCAAACAAGCAGATAGCGAAGCGTCGCCGCGGCGCGGTGCGTGTCCGTCGACGGGTCGTTGCGATCGGGTAACACCCGGCGTGCGATGTGCGGACGCCGGAGTGCGCATCGCCTGCGCGAGGATTCCAATCGATGCGAGCTGAAGGCGCGGTGAATCGCGGCGCGTCCGCGGTAAATACGGATCTGGCATTGCGTGCCGATTGGCGTCTCATTCGCCCTGTTGCACGAGGTTGATCGAGGCGACGGGGACGAATGCCTGCGTTGCCGACTCATCGGTCCGCCGTCGATCGATTGCCGGCGGGTGAATCGGACGCGTTTTTCCCTGAATTGCAGCGATGTCACTCCCAATGATCGTTGCGATGCGGCAGAATGCGCGTCCCCGCTGACCTGCCATCCCGTGAGATCTGCTTGAAAAAGCGTACCCAGAAGAAAGTGAAGCCCGCTTCGGCCCTCCGTGCGGCCTGCCCGTGGCTGACGCTGTCCCGCAACGGTGCAAACCTGCACACCGAAGATTTTCTGACGTTCCGGCTCACCCGGCTGTCGAACGCCCTGCGCAACAACATGACCAAGCCCTACCTGGAGGAGTTCGACCTGAGCCTCCCGGAATGGCGCCTGCTCGCACTGGTAACCCGTTTTTCACCGCTGCGTTTCTCTGAACTGACCAATCGCAGCAGCATGGACAAGGGGCAGGTGAGCCGCACGCTGCGCGTCATGACGAAGCGCGGCCTGACCAAGACCAAGGTCATCGCCCAGCGCGGTTCGCGCGCGGCGGAAGCCCTGGCCGCCCCCGTCAGCGTATCGATCACACCGAAGGGCAAGGCGCTCTACAAGTCCGTCCTGCCGGTGGCCCAGCGCCGCCAGGCCCAGATGCTCCAGACCCTGAACGAGTCAGAACGACTCGCGCTGTTCACGACGCTCGACAAGCTTTTCGCCGTCATCGGCGACCCGGACGCCAGCCAGGGCGACGTGTAAGACAGAGAATCAATAGCCGCAAAAAAGCGCAAAGAACACAAAAGGAAATCCTTCTTCTATTTGTGGTCTTTGCGCCTTTTTGCGGCCATTTTCCGTTTTCCTACGGCCTCAGTAATTCCGCCGCCTCCCCAAAACGTGAGCGGATCGCCGCATTCACCGTATTGAGCAGCAGGCAGGCGATGGTCATCGGACCGACGCCGCCGGGCACGGGCGTGATCGCGCCGGCGCGGTTCACAGCGGCGGCGAAGTCCACGTCCCCCACCAGTTTCGATTTGCCGCTGCCGTCGTCGATGCGGTTGATGCCGACGTCGATGACGATCGCGCCCTGACGGATCCAGTCTCCCGCAATCGCCTTCGGCCGGCCGATCGCCGCGACCAGGATTTCCGCTTCCCCGCACAACGCCGGCAGATCGCGCGTGCGCGAATGCGCGATCGTCACCGTGCAATCGTTCTGCAGCAGCAGCTGCGCCATCGGCTTGCCGACGATGTTGGAGCGTCCGATGACCAGCGCGCGTTTGCCGCGCAGGTCCGGCAGTACCTGGCGGATCAGGATCAGGCTGCCGAGCGGCGTGCAGGGGACGGTCGCCTCTTCGCCGAGCGCCAGCCGGCCGACATTGACCGCATGGAATCCATCGACGTCCTTGGCCGGATCAATCGCGGCCAGCACGACGGCGCTGTCGACGCCGGCCGGCAGCGGCAGCTGCACCAGAATGCCGTGCACGTCCGGATCGGCGTTCAGCCGTTGCACCAGCTGCAGCAGTTCTGCGGTGGTCGCGGTCGCCGGCAGTCGATGATCGAAATGCCGGAGGCCGGCCTCTTCGGCCTGCTTCGTCTTGCTGGCGACATAGACCTTGCTGGCGGGGTCCTCGCCGACCAGCACCACGGCAAGGCCGGGTAGGAGCCCTCGAGTGCGCAGTTCTGCGGTGCGTTCGGCAACACGCTGACGGAGGCGTTCGGCGGCAGCGCGGCCGTCAATGATCGTTGCGCTCAATTCGATTCCTCGGGTCCGTGAAAGCGGGCCGCTATTCTGAGGGGATCGCGCGCGATTTGCGACGCGAGGGAAGTCTCAGCGCAGGCTGAGGCTCATGTGGGCCTCGCTGGTCGATCGGCCGTTCACGCGCAGCGCGTCCGGCTCGACACCCCACACGCGAAAGCCCATCCGTTCATACAGCCGCCGCGCCCCCGGTGTCGTCTCGTTGACCGAGAGTCGCAGCGACGCGATTGCAGGAATCGTGCGTGCGTGTGCAATGGCGGCCTCGAGGAGCTGCGCCGCCACGCCCTGGCCGCGCGCCGACGGCGTGACGAAAACGCCCCAGATCATGGCGATGTGAGCGGTCTTGATCTTCGGTAGACGCTGCATGCCGAGCATGCCGAGCAATGCTTCATCGAACGCACCGAAGACCCTCGCCTGCGATTCGCCCAGTTGCCTGCCCACCGCCTCCGGCGAGGAATAAGCATCGTCTTCCGGACTGGAGGCGAAGGAGAAGGGCGAATCGAGCAGCGCAGCGCGGCGCAGATGGAACAGGGATTCGCCATCGTCGGGCGTCAGGAGTCGGACGTGTGTCGGCGGCATATTCGGTCAAGTGTAGCCAACTGCAGGCTGGCTCGAACGGGCCGCGACCAGCCGCTTCATGGCATCGGCACGGGCCCATGAGTCCTGCATCTGCATCTGTGACGCAGTGAGCATTTTCCGCCGGGCCTCCTCGCCGGAAGGCCGCGTCTCTGTGAGACGCATCGCTGTTTGAGCCATCCCGCTGCCGGATACTGCCGGCAATCGAGTGCCGGTAATCGACCGATAACAAAAGATACCCATGGAGCTTTCCGGGTCTTCCAAAGAACTCGCCGTGCTGAAGACGTTCTCGCCGTTCGACAACATGCGGCCGGAGAACCTCATGACGCTGGCGCGCCGCATGCGGCGCCTGCAGGCACCGAAGGGCCGCCTGCTGTTCACCGAGGGCGATGAGGAAAAGCAGACCTACTACCTGCTGAGCGGCACCATCGATCTGATGGCCGAGGGTGAGGTGATCGGCACGGTGCGCAGCGGTACGGCGAAGGCGAAAAATCCGCTGGCGCATGCGCTGCCGCGTCCGTACTCGGCGGTCGTGACCTCCGACAAGATCGAATACCTGCACATCGACAGCGAATTTCTCGACGTCGTCGTGACGTGGGATCAGACGGGCAGCTACAAGGTGTCCGAGCTACGCGGGTTCGACGAAGACAGCTCGCCGCCCGCCGACGACTGGATGACGGCGCTGCTGCAGTCGAAGGCCTTTCATCGCATTCCGCCCGCCAACCTGCAGGCCGTGTTCATGCGGCTGCAGCGCGTCGACTATCGGGCCGGCGAAGTCGTGATCAAGCAGGGCGCCGAAGGCGACTGCATCTACATCATCGTCAAGGGCAGCTGCATCGTCACGCGCGAAACGCCGCTCAACAAGGAAGGCATCAAGCTCGCCGAACTGCGCATGGGCGACACCTTCGGCGAAGAAGCGCTGATTTCCGACACCCGCCGTAATGCGACGGTGACGATGGCGAGCGACGGCTGCCTGATGCGCCTGGGCAAGGACGACTTCCGCAAGCTGCTGCACGAGCCGCTGCTGGAATGGGTGGACTACGGCGACGCCCAGCGCGCGGTCGCCGAGGGCGGCCAGTGGATCGATGTGCGCCTGCCGTCGGAATTCGAGCACTATCGCGCGGACGGCGCGATCAACATTCCGCTGTATTCGCTGCGCATGAAAATGGGCGCGCTCGATCGCAATCGTCGCTACATCGTCTGTTGCGATACCGGTCGCCGCAGTTCGGCCTGCGCCTACATCCTGTCCGAGCGCGGCTTCCAGGCCAGCGTGCTGAAAGGCGGGCTGGCGGCGACCGAGGTGGCGAGGAAGTAGAGCCAAGACAGGAGACTCTTCTGTGGGGCCGGCTTCAGCCGGCCTTCTTGCACTTGAAGAGGCCGGCTGAAGCCGGCCCCACAGGAAGAATCCGGCGCTTCAGCCCCTGTGCTTCGCGCGCATCGCCCACTGATGGCGTGCGTGCAATCGCTCGGCCTCGTTGACGGATTCCGGCGGCGCAGCCTTGAGCAATCCCTTCAGCTCGCCATGCGCACCGGCGACTGCCGGATTCAGTTGCAGCAGCGGACGATAACGTTCCAGGAACGCCTCGTTGCGCAGTTCCCCTTCACCCGACAGCAGCCCGCGGATGTGCGCGGCGACGACTGCGTGATCGTATTGCGTCGGCGGCTGGCGCTGCGCCAGCACATGATCGATCTCCGCCGTCAGCGACGACAGCGGCCGCAGCCAGGCCCAGGCGGGATCGTTGACGAGCCGGTCGAGCAGGGCGAGTCCGCCGGGGCCGGTGTCGAACTCGCGCTCGCTCTTCAGGATCAGCGCATACAGCTGCTGCAGCTTGCGGGCGAGCAGTTCGATGTCGGCTTGCGGGGTCGTCATTGCGATCGTCGCTCAAAGATCAGGCAGCGGGATGAACTCTGTTTCTCCGGGAACGGGCCGGAAGCGGTCGGCCTTCCAGTCGGCCTTGGCCTGTTCGATGCGTTCCTGGCTGGAGGACACGAAGTTCCACCAGATGTAGCGCGGTCCGTCGATGCCGGCGCCGCCGAGAAACATGAGTCGCGAGGCACGCGTGGCGGTGACGGTGATGCGATCGCCGGGACGGAACACCAGCAGCTGCGGCGCCGCGAACCGTTCGCGCGCAATCTCGATCTCGCCTTCGGCGACATAGATGGCGCGTTCTTCCTGATCTGCTTCCAGTGGCGCGCTGACGCCGGCCTGCAGCCGGACCTCGGCGTACAGCCATTCCGAAGCCGTACTCACCGGCGAGCGCTGGCCGAAGGCCGATCCGGCGATCACGCGTGCGTGCAATCCCGTGTCTTCGACGGTCGGCAGCTGTTCGGCGGCGAAGCGCTGGAACGTCGGTTCGGTTTCCTCGTGCGCGGTCGGCAGGGCGAGCCAGCTCTGGATGCCGAACAGCGGCGATTGCGATTGCCGGGCCGCGACGGGCGTGCGTTCGGAGTGCGCGATGCCGCGGCCGGCGGTCATCAGGTTCATCGCGCCCGGTGTGATTTCCACGGCGTTGCCTTCGCTGTCGCGGTGCATGAGGCTGCCGGAGAACAGGTAGGTGACGGTCGCAAGGCCAATGTGCGGGTGCGGACGCACGTCGACGCCTTGCCCGGCGGCAAACTGCGCAGGGCCCATCTGATCGAGAAAAATGAAGGGGCCGACCATGTGCCGCTGCCGGCTGGGCAGGGCGCGGCGCACCTCGAAGCCGCCGAGATCGCGGGTCGGCGGGACGATGATCAGGTCGATGGAGGGATTCGCCAGTTCGCTCATGTCGGTTCACTCATGTCAGGGACGGTACAAATCGCGATACGTTTCGCGCAATACGTTTTTCTGGACCTTGCCCATGGTGTTGCGGGGCAGCTCGTCGACGAACAGCACCCGCTTCGGCAGCTTGAAGTTTGCCAGCCGCTGTTCGAGCGCGCGCCGTACCGCGGATTCGTCGAGCTGCGCATCGCGGCGGCCGACCACCACGGCCGTCACGCCCTCGCCGAAATCGGGATGCGGCACGCCGATGACCGCGCTTTCGATGACGCCGGGCAGCGCATCGATTTCCGCTTCGACCTCGATGGGATAGACGTTGTAGCCGCCGGTGATCACCAGATCCTTGCCGCGGCCGACGATGTGTACGTAGCCGTTGCGGTCGATGCGCCCGAGATCGCCGGTGATGAAAAAGCCGTCGCGGCGGAATTCCTGCGCGGTCTTTTCCGGCATCTGCCAGTAGCCGCGAAACACGTTCGGACCGTGCACCTCGATCATGCCGACCGCATCCGCTTCGGTGAGGACCACGCCGGAGTCCGGATCGGCGATGCGCACCTCGACGCCCGGCAGCGTCGGGCCGACCGAACCGGGAAGGCGCTCGCCTGCATACGGGTTCGAAGTGTTCATGAGCGTTTCGCTCATGCCGTAGCGCTCCAGGATGGCGTGGCCCGTGCGCCGGGAGAATTCGCGATGCGTTTCCGGCAGCAGCGGCGCCGATCCGGAAACGAACAGCCGCAGGTTGCGCACCGTGTCGCGATCGAACTCCGGCTGGTCCAGCAGGCGCGTGTAGAACGTCGGCACGCCCATCATCACGGTTGCGTGCGGCAGCTGCTGCACGATGTCGCGGGCGTCGAAGCGCGACAGGAACAGCATCGAGCTGCCTGAGGCGAGCACGGTGTTCACCGCCACGAACAGGCCGTGCACGTGGAAGATCGGCAGTGCATGCAGCAGCACGTCGGACTCGGTGAAGCGCCAGGCATCGGCCAGCGTGACGGCATTGGAGGCGAGATTGCCGCGCGTCACCATGGCGCCCTTGGAACGGCCGGTCGTGCCGGAGGTGTACAGCAGCGCCGCGAGCGCGCTGTGATCGCCGCCGAACGATGGCAAGGCCGCCTCGCTGCTGCGCGACGCCAGCTCCATCAGCGAGCCGTCGCTGGCCGCGCCGAGCGTCAGCAGTCGCGCGGATTTGCCGAGCGAAGCCGCCTGCGCCAGCGTGTCGGGCCGGACGACGGCAACTGCCGGATCGGCATCGCCGAGGAAGTAGTCGAGTTCGGCCAGCGTGTACGCCGTGTTCAGGGGAACGAATGCGGCGCCGAGCTTGAGGCAGGCAATGTAGAGGGCGATGGCCTCGGGCGATTTGTCGATCTGCGCCGCCACGCGATCACCCGTGACGACGCGCTGCGATTGCAGCGCCCGCGCGATCCGGTTGGCGAGCTGGTCGAACTGCGCGTAGGTCAGCGTGCGGCCGTCGCCGGTGCGCAGCAGGAGTCGGGCAGGGTCGCGACGAAGCACGGCATCGAGCCAGTGCAAGGGATCGCGGGGGGAAGGAGGTATCGGTGTCACTGCTGGACTTTCTCTTCTGTGGGGCCGGCTTCAGCCGGCCGCGACAGTCGAGCATAACCACCAGCGCAGGCCGGCTAAAGCCGGCCCCACAGAAGAAAGAGCTAGCGCTTCGGCAGCGACCCGTCCCAGTCGCCCACGTACCGCACGCCGCTGGAGGCGCGCTTTTCCTCGTACATGTCGGCATCGGCGCGCGCGATCAGGTCTTCGATGGACTCGTCCGACGTCACGTCGACCAGCGTCGTGCCGATGCTCACGTCCAGCGTATAGGGCCGGCCGGGAACCGCGTTGATGAGCGACAGCTCGCCGCGCAGGCGTTCGCGCAGCACGCTCGTGTCCTGCTGCACGTGAGCCAGCGCGACGAACTCGTCGCCGCCGAGGCGCGCGACGATGTCGGCTTCGCGGAAGGTCCGTCGCAGCACGTCGGCCGTTTCGCGCAGCGCCTGATCGCCGATCAGGTGACCGAGCGTGTCGTTGATCTGCTTGAGGCCGTTCAGATCGACGAAGAACAGGCCGAGGACATGCCGCTCGCGGCGGGCGACCTTGAGCGCCTGCCCGGCCAGTTCGAAGAAGCCGCGGCGGTTGCGCAGCCGGGTCAGCTCATCGACGAGCGACAGGCTCGTCAGCAGGTCTGCGTTGCGACGCAGGGCTTCCTCGCGTTCGCGCGTCGCGATTTCGGCGCGATGCTTGTGGATCGCCACTTCGATGGAGCAGCGCAGTTCGACTTCCTGGAAGGGCTTCACCAGGTAGCCGAGCGGACCGGTCCTGACGGCCCGTTCGAGCGTTTCGACGTCGCGATGGCCGGTCAGGAAAATGACCGGAACGTGGCCGCGCTCCTGGATCATCTGCGCCGCCTGGATGCCGTCGATCTCGCCGCGCAGCCCGACGTCCATGATGATCAGCCGCGGCCGCAGTTCCTCGGCCATGCACACCGCCTGTACGCCTTCGCTGGCCACGCCGGCGACGCGATAGCCGAGTCGGGTGATGGTCTCGAGCAGGTCCTGCGCGACGATGCCTTCGTCTTCGACCACGAGGATCGAGATATCGGACGCGGCTACGCCGGCTCCGGTGCCGTCATTTGCGTCGCGATTATGTCCATCCGGCGCGGGCCGGGAGCCGTACGGGTCAGTCATCGATTGAAATTCGTCGCAACAATGTCTGCAGGGACCGAATCCGACACGGACCCGTAACGCCTGAAGCAGCGGCATGGTTGCGTCGGTGCGTGAGCTAAGTAGCTCACGCGGCGGCAGACTGCATCGTCGTTGATACGGATGCGGCGACCGACTTCGCCGGTACGGAGCGATAACCCGCCGGAACTACGTTGCAGCGCATTGGTTAATGGCTGGTGCCCGAGCGCTGCCTTCGCTCTCAGGGAGTGCCTCATGTCATTGAAGGGTGCGGCGCGCGTATTGCGGGAAAACACTGCAAATCGGCGAGGGCGGCGCTGCGTGGGGCGCTGTCGTCCTGCAGCGTCGCCGGTTATGAACTCATGCCCGCGCCGCCGCTGTGCCGCGGCGCGAGTCGTCGGACAGCCGAAATCGCGTTTCGGGCCGCGACGAGGTTCCCTTACAATCCCGGCGCCGCAACCGGCTGATTCCGGCGTTTTCCGCTCTCAACGAACCTTCGAATGACGAACCCAAGCAAGCGCGCATTGATCTGTGGCTCGGTCGCCTTCGACACCATCATGGTGTTCCAGGATCGATTCAGGAATCACATCCTGCCCGACAAGATCCACATGCTGAACGTGTCGTTCCTCGTCCCGCAGATGCGCCGCGAGTTCGGCGGCTGCGCCGGCAACATCGCCTACAACCTCAAGCTGCTCGGCGACGTCGGTCTGCCGATGGCGACGGTGGGCAAGGACTTCGGCCTGTACGGCGACTGGATGAAGCAGACCGGCGTGCCGACCGATCACATCACCGTCATCGAGAGCGAGCACACGGCGCAGGGCTTCGTGACCACCGATCTCGACGACAACCAGATCTGGGCGTTTCATCCCGGTGCGATGCAGCTGTCGCACGAGAACCAGGTCGCGCAGGCGAAGGACATCGCGATCGGCATCGTCGCGCCGGATGGCCGCGAGGGCATGATCCAGCATGCGGCGCAGTTCGCAGCCGCGGGCATCCCGTTCATTTTCGATCCCGGCCAGGGCCTGCCGCTGTTCAGCGGCGACGACCTGCGCGCCTTCATCAAGCAGGCCACGTGGGTCGCGGTGAACGACTACGAATGGCAGCTCGTGCAGGAGAAGGCGAAGCTCTCCGCCAGCGACATCGCCGGCCAGGTGCAAGCGCTGATCGTCACGCGCGGCGCCGAAGGCTCGGTGATTTATACGAAGGGCCGCGAGATCGTCATCCCGACCGCGAAGCCCTCGCAGGTCGTCGATCCCACCGGTTGCGGCGATGCCTATCGCGCCGGCCTGCTGCACGGCCTGCTGCACGGGCTCGACTGGGAAACCACGGGCCGCATTGCTTCGTTGCTGGGGGCGATCAAGATCGAATCGCGCGGCACGCAGAATCACAGCTTCAGCCGGGCCGAGTTCGAGCAGCGCTATCAGGCGAGCTTCGGTAGGGGTCTCTCGTTGGGAAAGTAATGGAGAATGGCCGCAAAAAGGCGCAAAACACACAAGGGTAAGAAAATCCTTTTTTGCGATCCTTTGTGCTTTTTTGCGGCTATTCGATTCTTCGATCTTTATCAGGAACAGATATGAGCAGCAGTTTCTTGTTTACCTCCGAATCGGTTTCCGAAGGCCATCCGGACAAGGTCGCCGACCAGATTTCCGACGGCATCCTCGACGCCATCCTGGCGCAGGACAAGTACTCGCGCGTCGCCGCCGAAACGCTGTGCAACACCGGCCTGGTCGTGCTCGCGGGCGAGATCACGTCGAATGCCGTGGTCGACTACCAGTCGGTCGCGCGCGAAACCATCAAGCGCATCGGCTACGACAACACCGACTACGGCATCGACTACAAGGGCTGCTCGGTGCTGGTCGCCTACGACAAGCAGTCGCCGGACATCGCGCAGGGCGTCGATGAAGGTCGTGGCCTGAATCTCGACATGGGTGCCGGCGACCAGGGCCTGATGTTCGGTTACGCCTGCGATGAAACGCCGGAGCTGATGCCGCTGGCGATCCATCTGTCGCATCGGCTGGTCGAACGCCAGGCGCAGCTGCGCAAGTCGGGCAAGCTCAACTGGCTGCGTCCGGACGCGAAGTCGCAGGTCACCATCAAGTACGTCGATGGCCGGCCGAAGGAGATCGACACCGTCGTGCTCTCGACCCAGCATCACCCGGAAATCGAACACGGCCCGCTCGCGGAAGCCGTGATCGAAGAGATCGTGAAGCCGGTGCTGCCGCGGGACATGATCGGCAAGAAGATCAACTACCTGATCAACCCGACCGGCCGTTTCGTGGTCGGCGGTCCGCAGGGCGACTGCGGCCTGACGGGTCGCAAGATCATCGTCGATACCTACGGCGGCGCGGCTCCTCACGGCGGCGGCGCGTTCTCCGGCAAGGATCCGTCGAAGGTCGATCGCTCGGCAGCCTATGCCGCGCGCTACGTCGCCAAGAACATCGTCGCTTCCGGTCTTGCGACCAAGGCGCAGGTGCAGGTGTCGTACGCCATCGGCGTCGCGCGCCCCACCAGCATCATGGTGACCACCTTCGGCACCGGCAAAGTGTCCGACGAGAAGCTGGAAGAGCTGGTCGCCAAGCACTTCGACCTGCGTCCGAAGGGCATCATCCAGATGCTCGACCTGCTGCGTCCGATCTATCAGAAGACTGCGGCGTACGGCCACTTCGGCCGCAACGAGCCGGAATTCTCCTGGGAGAAGACGGACAAGGCCGAGGCGCTGGCGGCGGATGCGGGCGTGAAGCTCGCAGCCAACGGCTGACGGCGTCCGGGTTTCTTTTTTTTGTGGGGCCGGCTTCAGCCGGCCTCTTCGGAGTCAGGCTAAAGCCTGACCTACACGCTTGCCGAGGGGCGCTGCAGCAGAGTCGATCTGCCAGGCTCGGCGGGCTGCCTTCAACGGCAACGGCGCCCTGACGTTCAACTGGAGATTCGAGAAATGAGCGCAGTCGTCAAACCTGCTTCCGGCGATTTCCACGTCGCCGATCTGTCGCTGGCCTCATGGGGCCGCAAGGAAATCCTGATCGCCGAAACCGAAATGCCGGGCCTGATGGCGATCCGCGAGGAATTCGCCAGGAGCCAGCCGCTGAAGGGCGCGCGCATCACCGGCTCGCTGCACATGACCATCCAGACCGCGGTGCTGATCGAGACGCTGCAGGCACTCGGCGCCGACGTGCGCTGGGCCTCGTGCAACGTGTTCTCGACCCAGGATCACGCCGCCGCGGCGATTGCCGAGCGCGGCACCGCCGTGTTCGCCTTCAAGGGCGAATCGCTGGACGACTACTGGGAATTCACCCACCGCATCTTCGAATGGCCGGACAACGGCTACTCGAACATGATCCTGGACGACGGCGGCGATGCGACGCTGCTGTTGCATCTGGGCACGCGCGCCGAATCCGACATCGGCGTGCTGGCGAAGCCGGGCAGCGAAGAAGAGATCTGCCTCTTCAACTCGATCAAGCGTTATCTCAAGAAAGATCCGAAGTGGTATTCGACCCGCCTGAAGCAGATCAAGGGCGTGTCGGAAGAAACCACCACCGGCGTGAAGCGTCTCTACCAGATGGCGAAGGAAGGCAAGCTCGCGTTCCCGGCCATCAACGTCAACGACTCGGTCACCAAGAGCAAGTTCGACAACCTCTACGGCTGTCGCGAATCGCTGCTCGACGGCATCAAGCGCGCGACCGACGTCATGATCGCCGGCAAGGTCGCGATCGTTGCCGGCTACGGCGACGTGGGCAAGGGTTCGGCCCAGGCGCTGCGTTCGCTCTCCGCCCAGGTATGGATCACGGAAATCGATCCGATCTGTGCGCTGCAGGCCGCGATGGAAGGCTACCGCGTCGTGACGATGGAAGAGGCCGCCGACAAGGGCGACATCTTCGTCACCACCACCGGCAACTTCCATGTGATCACGCACGATCACATGAAGAAGATGAAGAACAACGCCATCGTCTGCAACATCGGCCACTTCGACAACGAGATCGATGTCGCGTCGCTGAAGCAGTACACCTGGGAAAACATCAAGCCCCAGGTCGATCACATCATTTTCCCTGACGGCAAGCGCATCATCCTGCTGGCGGAAGGTCGTCTGGTGAACCTGGGCTGCGCCACGGGTCATCCCTCGTACGTGATGAGCTCGTCGTTCGCGAACCAGACGCTGGCGCAGATCGAGCTGTACGCCAACACGGCGAAATACCCGATCGGCGTCTACGTGCTGCCGAAGCATCTCGACGAGAAGGTCGCGCGTCTGCAGCTCGCCAAGCTCGGCGTGAAGCTGACCGAGCTCACCGACGAGCAGGCGCAGTACATCGGCGTGGCGAAGGAAGGCCCGTACAAGCCGGATCACTACCGGTATTGATCGCCTCGCCGTCGCGCGTGACGGCGACAGGGGCTAGATGGTGAAATAAGCGGCCGGATCCGACAGGGTCCGGCCGTTTTCGTTTCACCTGACGATCGAGTGACCCATGTCCGACGGTTCCCTGCCCGGCACGCCTGTCTCCGCCACGCAATCTGCTGCGGAGCGCCAGCCTGGCGCAGGGAAGTCTCCCAGCATCGTCCTGACCCTCTCCTGCCCGGATACCACGGGCATCGTGGCAGCGGTCGCGGGCTTTCTCGCCGCCAACAACTGCCTCATCACCGAGGCGCAGCACTTCGACGATCCGTACACGGTGAAGTCGTTCATGCGCACCGTGTTTCACCCGAACGGGCAGGGCACGCCATCGCTGGCCGATCTCGACAAGGAGTTCGCCCGCACCGTCGGCGCGCGCTTCGGCATGGCGTACGAGTTCAACGAAGTGAAGCGCAAGTGCCGCGCGGTGCTGGCCGTGTCGAAACACGGTCACTGCCTCAACAGCATGCTGCATCGCTACAGCACCGGCACCCTGCCGATCGAGGTCGTCGCCGTGGTGTCGAATCATCAGGACATGCGCAGCCTGACCGAATGGCACGGCATTCCGTTCCACTACTTTCCGGTGATCGACGGGCGCAAGGCCGATCAGGAAAAGCGTCTGTTCGAACTGTTCGAGAAGACCGACGGCGATCTGCTGGTGCTCGCCCGCTACATGCAGATCCTGAGTGCAGAGGCCTGCAAGTACTTCACGGGCCGCGCCATCAACATCCATCATTCCTTCCTGCCGGGCTTCAAGGGCGCGAAGGCCTATCACCAGGCACATGCGCGCGGCGTAAAGCTGATCGGCGCGACGGCCCACTACGTCACGACGGATCTCGACGAAGGCCCGATCATCGAGCAGGAAGTCGCGCGGGTCGATCACACCATGCCCCCGGAAGAGCTGGTGGCGATCGGCGCCGATCTCGAAAGCGTGGTGCTGAACCGTGCAGTGAAGTGGCATGCGGAGCATCGCGTCGTCATCAACGACAGCAAGACAGTGGTGCTGAGATGACCGCCAGGATCATCGATGGCCGGGCCATCGCAGCCAAGCTGCGCGCGGAATACCACGTGCGCGTCGATGAGCTGAAGGCGCGCCACGGCATCACGCCGGGACTCGCCGTCATCCTGGTCGGCGACAGCGCGGCCTCACGCTCCTACGTGAGCGGCAAGATCAAGGCGTGCCGGGAAGCGGGCATCCATTCCGAACTCATCGAGCTGCCGACCAGCGTCGGCGAGGAAGAGCTGCTGGCGAGGATCGACGAACTCAATGTCGATCCGGCCATTCACGGCATCCTGGTGCAGCTGCCGCTGCCGCCGCACATCCGGGTCGCCAGCGTCATCGAGGCGATCTCGGTCGAGAAGGACGTCGACGGCTTCCATCTCTACAACATGGGCGGCCTCGTGACCGGCAGCACCGTGTTCTCGCCCTGCACACCCTACGGCGTGCAGAAGATGCTGGAGCACGAGAACATCCGCATCGAAGGCCAGAACGTCGTCGTGGTCGGCGCGAGCAACATCGTGGGCAAGCCGACGGCGCTGATGCTGATGCAGCAGGAAGCCACCGTCAGCATCTGTCATGTCAAGACGCGCGACCTCGGCCACTACACGCTGCTCGCCGACATTCTCGTCGTCGCCGCGGGCGTGCCCAATCTCATCGTGCCGCAGATCGTGCGCACCGGTGCGGTAGTGATCGATGTCGGATTCAACCGACTGCCGGACGGGCGCATCGTCGGCGATGTCGATTTCGAGGGAGTGAAAGAGAAGGCGTCGTACATCACGCCCGTGCCGGGCGGTGTCGGGCAGCTGACCGTGACCATGCTGCTGCACAACACGATCGTGTCGGCGGAGCGGTTCGCGACCGCGACGACCTCCGGCTTCCGCCGCTGAGCGCCGCTGCACTGTGGGGCCGGCTTCAGCCGGCCTCTTTTCAGAAGTCAGGCTAAAGCCCGCTGTAGGTCAGGCTTTAGCCTGACTCTTGGAGGCCGGCTTCAGCCCAATGGCACTGACTTAAGCGGCCGCATGATGAGGATGCTCGGATCGCGGCACTTGCAGCCAAGGGTATGGATGCGGTCTTCGTTTTCGCGCTCGCGGCTCTTTTCTGCCCGCCCGATGGCCGCATCGGCGTTGAGCGATTGCCAGAAGCAACTGCAGGATGTGATCGGGATGGGCGAGCAGACCGCGATCACGCCAGTGCATCCATAGCTGCAAGGTATGCTTGAAGCTCAGTTGCCGCGGATGACACTGCACTTGCCGTGCGGCGCTGGCCATCAGCATACGGATCAGGTTGTAAGCCAGCAGATAGACCCAGATCTGCTTCTCATTCATCTGCGCGCTCATGCCGCTCAATACCCGCATTCCCAGCACCGCCTTGATGTTGCGCAGATCCAGCTCCACCTGCCAACGCTGCGCATACAGTTCGAACAGCTGTGCTTTCGGCACGGCTCGCGCATCACCCATCGTGCTGACCAGGACCCGGCCCTTCACCCGCGACTCTCGCAGCACCAACTGCTCGGGCAGACTCTCGTACTGCTGCCGGCTCATCCACGGCGGTTGCCGCGGACGCGGCCAACACACCAGATGATCCTCTTTGCCCAGCCGCTCGCCGCGGCGAAAGTCGGCGCGCCGACCTCCCTGCAGCTCACACACCATGTCGACGCCGCGTTCGCGAAGCGCACAGATCACGAAGTAATTGCAGTACAGCGCATCGCCCAGCGCCACATCCCCGGGCTGCAAGGCGGCGTAGAGCTGTCGTAGCAACGCCAACTCGCTGGCGCCTTCCCCGACACAGCCTCCCACCGCCGCATCCAGCACCGCCCCAGTGCTCAGGCAGATCACCCCGACCACCCGCAGCAACGGAAACCCCACCCCCACCGCCTGCAACGAAGACTGCGGGTAGCGTTGCTGCGTGCTGCACGTGTCCGGCGCCGACACCGTCGTGCCATCCAGCAACTTCACCGCTCGACCCTGCCAGCGCCACGCGCACTCGGCCGCTTCACTGAGCATCCGCCCCGTGCCTTGTACCAACGCACTGATCATGGGCTGCGGCAGACGCAGCCGCGCCTTGCAGTAACCGCCCGTGCTCAGGCTGTGACCCTTCAGTCCCTGCGACAGGCGCTGCGCCAGCCAGCCATTCACCGCCTGCTGGCACGACCTATCCGCACTCAAACACTGCCCCAGAAACAGCGACAGCGTGACGGTCGGCGGATACAGCCGCTCGCGATGCTCGGGCAACTGCGACTCCGTCAGCTCCAGCAGCTGCGGCCCGGTCAGCGTGTTGAAGAAATCCACCGCGCCGTGCGTGCTGCGGTAATGCTGGATCTGATGGTGGCGTTGTTTGAGGGCTCTTCGCGTTCTAGCATCCACTTTGGGCGGGCTCCGTTGCGGCAGTTTGTTTGTGTGGTAACAACAATCTACCGGCTGCGTAGCTCGTCCGCTCTTCAGATCAACAACTTAAAGCTCTACTCCACATCTCCAGCTGCTTAAGTCAGTGCCATTGGGCTTCAGCCGGCCCCACAGTAAGAAAAGCCTCAGGACTTCAGAAACGCCATCTTCAACTGCTGCCTGAGCTTCGCGCGCAGCGACGGACTCATCGTCCCCAGCGTCGATTGCAGATTCACCGGAATGTGCGCAACGGGATCTGCGCCGCCACCCCTGAATACATACGTGTCGAACATGGCCTTCCAGTACGCGCGTTCGCCTGGCGGCAGATCCTTCAGTGCCAGCAGTGCCGTGAGGAAGCAGTCATTCGCGCGCTCGAGCCCCGTCGCCGTATCGCCCCACCAGTAATTCACCAGCACGTTGTACGGATCGAGCGACGCGACGTGATGCCACCAGTACTTCGGGATGAACAAGGCGTCGCCCGGTTCGAGGTGCGCGACGCTGGCGTGGCTCAGGGCCTCGCGAAATTTCGGAAAGCGTTCGAGGTCCGGCGCTTCCGGATTCACCAGCGACAGCGGCGGCGGATTGTCGAACGGGCCCACATACAGATTCGCCACCTGCTCCGGCGGAAAAAGCAGGAAGCGCCGTCGACCGGCAAGAACGCATGCGACATTGTGATCCCGATCGTTGTGAGTCTGCGTGCGCAGCGGCCCGCCCACCCAGAGCCGCGGCATTGCCTGGGCAGGCAGCAGCGCCGAGGGATTCTGACGGACGAATTCGGGCAGATGGCTCGGGATCGGCAACATCTGGATCGCGAGGAACGGCGCATTCGGCTGACCGATGAGTTTCTCGATGCGATCGAGAGTCTCGCGAATGCCGCCCTGCCGCTTCGAGAAATTGAACTCGCGCATGTCGGGAGCATAGAAGTACCAGCCGTGGGTGCTGGCGGGTGCTTCCATCACCGGTGCAGGAGCGCCGATATCCATGGCTTTGAGATAGGCATTCATCCGCGCGGGCGATTCGCGCCCGGCAGCCAGCGCCGGCCAGTGATCGATCGTGCCTTTCAGCACTACCGGCATTTCGCCGGCGACTATCGCAGCGAAATCCCGTGCTGCAACCGATTCGCGAACGGCGACGCGCGGCAGGCCATCCAGGTCGGGCATGCGCCCGTCTATCGCGGCCTCGTGCATACGTTCTCAAGATAGAAGTCGTGAGTCGTCTGCTCCTGCACCTTGTCCTTGATGAAGGCGAGGATGCGGCGGAACTCGTGCTTCATCGTTTCGGGCGA
Organism: uncultured Steroidobacter sp.; assembly: GCA_937864115.1. GTDB lineage: Bacteria > Pseudomonadota > Gammaproteobacteria > Steroidobacterales > Steroidobacteraceae > Steroidobacter. The sequence continues at coordinate 34,679 of CALMII010000015.1, forward strand.
CGTGCGCTCGATGGCCGGGTCGTAGCTCTCCGGCACGATGCCCTGGCCGATCAGCAACGCCTGCCAGCTCTCCAGGGCGAAGGATTCGTTCTCGTACAGCGGCACTTCGCCGCGCGCACGGAAGGTGTCGATCTTGTGCGTCAACTCGGCGGAACGACCGGCACTGCGCGCCCGGGTCCAGAACGACGATCGCGGATAGCGATTGGTCACGTAGAAGGCCGACTGGAAGTCGCGAAGCCTCTCGAAGGCCTGCCGTGCGATGCGGTTGTACTCCGCGCGCTCCGCGGCGTACTCGCCGCCCGCCGGGAACAGGGAAAGCAGGTGCGCGAGGCCGAGCTGCAAAGCCTGCACATCGACGCCGTGGATCGCATCGAAGGTGCAGGCGGCCGCACCGAGCGCGACACAATTACCTACCCATGCGGTCTGCAGCCTTCCCGGATCGGATGTCGTCACGCTCGCATCGTGCAACGGCAGGCCGGCGATGCCGGAGGCGATCTGCAGCGCTTCCTCGTCGCTGCGCTCGCTGCTCGAATACACCTGAACGACATGCGTGCGCGTGCGGTCCGGGATCAGCGACAGCCAGCCCCCGCTCCATGCGCGCACTTCGGCGTAGGGCGGAATGGAGGAGAACGGCGCCGCGGAAGCCGCGAGCTGGCGATCCGCTGCGAAGTATCCGCGCCAGGTTTCGCGCTTCACGCCGAGGGCGGACATCAGCGGCGCGTCGCTCCCCGCGGCATCGATGAAGAGCTGTCCCTCGATGCGATTGCCGCTGTCTCCCTCGACGGCAGCGATCGAGCGTCCGTCCGCATCGAACACGACGCGCACCGCGCTGGATTCGATCGCCGTGACGCCGCGCCGTATCGCGAGATTCTTCAGCCAGCGCGCATAGCCGCGCGCGGGAAGATGGTAGGCATAGTCGGTGCGGCCGTAGGTTTCGGTGGCGGCATCGGGAATCAGCATCCGGCCGTGCTTCGCCGCCGCGGCCGTCAGCGAGAAATCCTCGAACGCCGCCTGCAGGCCGGAGTGGCGGGCCATGAGCCAGAAGGGCAGGAAGGCCTTCTGATCGATCGGCGCGCCGTACGTCCCGTAGGCGTGAAAGAACGAGGGCGTCGCTTTCGATGCATCGACGAAGTTCTGGCCGAGCGAGAAGACGCCGCCGGTCGCAGCGAGCAGTGCGGCTTCGTCGATCCGCAGCCGGTGATGCAGCGCTTCGAGGGCCGGCTGCGACGCGCAGACGTCGTGCTCGCACAACTGCGACGGCAATTCGACGGCAGTCACTTTCACGCCGTTCGATCCGAGCGCGGATCGAATGACACTGGCCGCGAGCCACAGGGACACATCGCGGCCGACGATCACTACCTGATCGATCTTCGCGGCGGTCATGGGGCGGCGGCGCTCTTCAGCAGGGTTTCCGGGACAGCTTCGCCGCAATACTGCGCAACGAAGTCGCTGTGCGTCGGCATCGCGTCGGCGTTCGAGGCAATCCGCGCATGCAGTTCGCGCAGCCGTGCGTCGAGCTCTTCGAGCGGGAGCGCGTTGGCGAGTACGTCGTGATGGCTGGGCATCAGGCCCTGCCCGAACAGCACGGACAGCCAGCTGTCGCGCGAGAACAGGCCGTCCTTGTAGAACGGCACATGGCCGCGCGATTCGAACAGGCTGATCTTGTGCGCCAGCGAGTCCGGGATCGGCATCGTCCGCACGTGATCCCACAGGGGAACACCGTGATGTTCATTCGCACGATAGTGCAGGATCAGGAAGTCGCGCACGCGTTCGTACTGGATGTCGCTCAGCCGGTTGAACTCGGCGGTGAGGCGCGGATCGATGCGGCCCGCCGATTCCGGCGTCGGCATCAGCCGCAGCAGATCGATCACCGCGGCCTGGATCAGGAAGATGCTGGTCGACTCCAGCGGCTCCAGGAAGCCGCTCGCGAGCCCGATGGCAATGCAGTTGTTCTTCCAGCACTGCACCCGGCGGCCGGCGCTGAATCGCAGCAGCCGCGGCTCGGCGCGGGCAGGGCCATCGAGCGCACCCAGCAGCGTCTCGCGCGCCTGCTCCTCGCCCAGGAACCGGCTCGAGAACACATAGCCGTTGCCGGTTCGATGCTGCAGCGGGATGCGCCAGATCCAGCCGCCGGTCTGTGACGTCGAGCGCGTGTAGGGCGTGAACTCGCCGGCACGCTCGCAAGGCACAGCCAGCGCGCGATCACAGGGAAGCCACTGATTCCAGTCTTCCCACGGCACTTCGAGCGTCGTGCCGAGCAGCAACGAACGAAAGCCCGTGCAATCGACGAAAAGATCGCCTGCAACCTTCTCGCCGGATTTGAGGGTGAGCGTCTCGATGTCGCCGGACTGCGCGTGCAGCCCGATGTGCGCGACCTGTCCCTCGAAGCGACGCACGCCGCGCTGGGTCGCCCAGGTGCGCAGGAAGTTGGCATAGAGACCCGCGTCGAAGTGATACGCGTAGGCGTAGGTCGAGCGGATCGACTTGGTATCGAGATTGGGAAATTCGAAGGCGTTGCGCCGGCACGCCGCGATGGCGTACGAGTACTCCTGGAACGGCGCCACGTCGTGTCCGGCCTGTTTCGCGCGCACCCAGTGATGCTGGAAATCGACGCCGCCCCAGGGCTCGCCGAATACGCCGAACGGATGAATGTAGCGGTCGCCGCTGCGACCCCAGTTCCTGAACTCGATGCCGAGTTTGAACGTGGCCTGGGTGTCGCGCATGAAGCGGGCTTCGTCGATGCCCAGCAGATCGTTGAACGTCTTGATGTGCGGCAGCGTGGCCTCGCCCACGCCCACCGTGCCGATCTCGTCGGACTCGATGAGCGTGATGCCGTAACGGGCGGGATGCAGGACGCGTGCGAACGCGGCTGCGCACATCCAGCCAGCGGTGCCGCCACCGAGAATGATGATCCGCAAGGGTGAAGTCATCTTTGGCGTCAGCTTCTCAGCGTCGATGGAGAAAGTGTCGGAGTTTCACACGGAGATCACGGAGATCGGGAGAAGAGAAAATTTCCACGGGGGAAGAAAGGGGAACACGGGGAACACGGGGTCTCGGAACAGAAATTTTCTTGTCCCCGTGTCCCCCGTGTTCCCCTTCTTCCCCCGTGGAAACCTCTTCTCTTCTCCGTGAACTCCGTGATCTCCGTGTGAAACTCCTGATCTTCAGCCAACCGACGTGGCCGGAGGGTCGCTCCGGCCACGCATGCCATACCTCTACATCGGCAGGGCTTCAGTACTTGAAGCGCACGCCAAGCTGGTAGCGACGATCGCTCCTGATCCACGCCGAATCGATCAGCACCGGCTTGCCTCCCGGCGTCGCCGCCGAGTCGCCGAAGACCTGCTGCTGGTTGACGGTGGTCGTGTTCAGGATGTTCGACGCATCCAGCGACACTTCGATGTTGTTGCTGACCTGGTAGCGGATCGAGCCATCGAGGTAGCCGCTCGCCTTCTGCCACATTGGCAGGCCGATACAGCAGTCGAGGTTGTTGGTCAGGAACTCCGAGCGCCAGCTGTAGGCGAGACGCGCACCGATCGGACCGTACTCGTACAGCGCCACGACGTTGTAGGCGTCATCCGAAATGCCGGCGAGTCGATGCGAGTCGAGCACGGCGCCGTTGACCTGCAGGCCGCCGCCGAACGCGATCGTGCCGCCGGCTGCGTAGCCTGGCTGCACGGCCAGGTTGGAGTTGTTGATGCCCGACTGATCCACGTGCGTGTAGTTCAGCTGGGTACCGAGACCGCTCCAGGCGCCGGGCAGGAAGTCGAAGAACGTCTGGAAGCCCACTTCGATGCCCTTCAGCGTGCCGCCGCCTTCGCCGTTGCGCGGACCGCGCACCGTCACGACCTGCGTCGTGCCGTTGTTCTCGAACTCGCGGTCGAACTCGCCGAACGCGATGGCGCCGTTCATTTTCTTGTAGAACAGGCCGACCGTGAACGAGCTGCTCTTGCCGAAGTAGTTCTCGTAGGACAGATCGAAGTTGTCGGCGGTGATGGGCTTCAATGCGCCGTAGCCGGAGTCCGCGTTGAACACGAAGTTGTAGCCCGTGACCTGGCCGGCCGAGTTGCGGATCACGTACGGCGAATCCGCCGAGTCATTCAGGATCGGATCCTGGATGCCGACGAAATTGCGCAGCAGGCCGAAGTCCGGACGCGACATCGAACGCGAATAGCCGAAGCGCACGAACTGGCTTTCGGTGAGGCCGAAGCGGACGTTGAAGCTGGGCAGCCAGTTCTCGTACGTCGTGCCCAGGTCGTTGTCTGCGCCGCCGCTGTTGCTGAACGCCAGCAGTTCGGGCGTGAGCCAGCAGGAGATGTTGGTCACGTTGTCGGTCAGCGGCGTGTTGCAGGGCGTGGCGGCGGTGTTCGTGTACCAGGTCGACGTCGGGAAGGCGACGCCGCCGCTGCTGGTCACTTCCGTTTCCACGTAACGCACGCCGACGTTGCCGCGCACCTTCATGCCGAACAGCGTGGAGTCCTCTCCGCCGAACTTCAGCATCAGGTAGGCGGCCTTGCTGGTTTCGTTCACGTCTACCAGTTCAGGCGACGTGAAGCAGCCTTCGACGTTGGTTGCACGCTCGCAAAGCGGATTCCAGGCCATCGGCGATCCCGTGGTGGCGCCGCTCAGTGCCTGGATGTGCGCATCGCGATTCGCGAGCGTCGGCCGGTTGAGATACACCAGCGGGCCGCTGTCGTAGACGTTGCCGTTGTAGAAGTCGCCGAGCGTCACCGATTCCCAGATGCCGCTGCCGTAGCCGAGGAACTGGCGTGACGAGTCGCCGCAGACGCCATAGTTTGCCGGTGCGGTGTTGTCGACGCTGAAGCCCGGGCCATTGCAGTTCCAGGGCGCGGCGACGGGCGACCAGTTGAAGCTCGAGTAGCGGACCTTCTGCTCGCGATCCGCATGACGCACGCCGACCTTCAGCGAGTCCAGCCAGCCGGTGTCGGAGATGTCGTACTCGAAGTCCGCACGGAATGCGTTCTCCTCGGCATCGTTGTCCTCCCAGTGATCCTGGATGAACGGGATGTAGTAGTTGTGCGGGTTGGCGAGGCCGCCCTCGGCGTAGTTCACGTTGGAGCCGGGCAGCAGCTTGATGGTCGGCGTGCCGTCGCCGTTGGTGCCGTACTGCACGTCAGCCATGGTGCGGCTCGCCACGAGGATGTCGTAGTTGTTGGTGTCGGCCTCGATGTGCTGCGCATCGAAGGTTGCCCGCATCCTGTCGTTGATGTCCCAGCGCAGGTTCAGGGAAATGTCCTGCGTGCCCTCGGTGTGACCGAAATTGCGCGCTTCGTTGGTGATGTCGAAGGCCTGGCGATTGTTGTCGCAGCCGTCGGCGCAGGAGTTCACGTAGGGCAGGCCGGGAACCACCGAGGCGCGGTTGCGGATTTCCGCGTCGGTGCCGAACCAGTCGCCGCTGCCCGACGGACGGGTCATCACGCCGGACCGGAGCATGCCGTCGGGGCCGAACGTGAATGCGGGAGTTCCCTGCGCAGGGCCGATGTTGGCCGTCGTCTGCGGGGAGTACGCGGGAGCGCCCCACATGTCGAAGAAGCCGACGTTCGAGCTGCGCTCCAGCCACGGATTGTCGTACTCCGAATTGATGTACTGCAGCGTTGCGAGCACCGAGTTGTCCTTGCTCTCGAACTGCAATGCGGCCGACGCGCCGTGACGCTCGCGGTCGTAGAGCACCTGCGAGAAGTTCACCTGGCGCGGCATGTACTGCCAGTTCGTGCCGCCGTACGGCGTCGACGTACAAGCAACGGTGCCGTCCGGATTCATGATCGGATTGCCGTTCGCATCGGTGTTTCCGCCATTGCAGAAAGCGCCGATGCGCTGCATGACCACGCCCTCGGTCTGTGTGCGGACGTGCGAATACGCATAGTTGATCATCGCGCCGATGCGGCCGATGTCCGTGTCCCAGGTGTTGCTGTAGATGCCCGAGGCTTCGTACGTGGTGTCGTCGCTGCGATCGCCGTAGTTGGCGCGGCCGGTGAGCGAGATCACCTGGCCATCGGTGTCGAAGGGCAGGCGCGTGCGCAGGTTCACGACGCCGGAGATGCCGCCTTCGATCATTTCCGCAGTCTGGTTCTTGTAGGTGTCGACGCCGGCCATGAGTTCCGGCGAGATGTCGTTGAAGTTCAGGCCGCGATAACCGTCGGCGGAGAAGCTGTCGCGACCGTTGAATTCCGTGCGCACGAACGTGAGGCCACGCACCAGGACGCTGGCGGGTTCGGCCGAGAAGTGCGTGCTGTCGTCGCTCGATTGCAGTCGCGACACGGTGATGCCCGGTACACGCTGCAGCGCTTCGGCCACCGATTTGTCCGGGAAGGCGCCGATGTCCGTCGCGGTGATGGAGTCGACGAACGTGTCCGCATCCATCTTGATCTGCTGCGAGGTTTCCATCGACTGGCGCTGGCCGACGACGACGATTTCCTCGACCTGCTCGGCTGCTGCGGTCTGCAGCAGGGCCGAGCCGACGATGCCGGCGGTGGCCAGCGTCATCAGCGGCGCACCGGCGCGCCGTATCGCATGGCGCAGGAGTGCGTTGCGACTCCCGTTCGATGCGGATGTCCCCATGGTTCTTGTGGGCATTTAGCGTTCCCCTTGTCTGAAGGTCATAGTGGTTCCGTGCGGGCGATTGACAACGCAACGCACGTCTTTCCGCTGACTATGACGAATGGGGTTCGGCGTTTCCTCAGTGCGGGACCGGCAACGGACAGGTGTGGGCGTCGCCCGGGTGCGGGCGACATCTTCCCCAGGACTAAAGACGAATGAGGCGGCGAAAAACCTCAGTTGCACCTAGGCGTCGCGTGCAACCTCGAGAAAGCCGTTCGCCGTGAGCCGGCCCGCGGCGGGATCGGCGCTGCCTGCGCCGTCGCCGAGCAATGCGGAGTGTAGGACGTGGCTGCGATAGACGATGAGCCGATCGAAGACCAGTTCCGCACGGCCGATCATTTCGTAGTTGGTCATGACCGGGCTCGCGTATCCGGCGCCGTTGCCGCCCTGTGCCAGCTCGCGGCTGGCTGCAGCGACGTAGGCATCGCGCCGGGTCGCATCGACGGACTCGAAACCGGTGGCTTTGTGCCGGAAAAAGCCGGTGCCGCCGAAGGCGCCCTGACAGAGATAGTGAACCATGGCGAGCCGGCCGGGATCGGGCGAGTCGTGATGCGGAATCTTCTGGATCGGCCGCGCAGCATCGCTGCCCGTCGTTGCCAGCGCGAAGAAGCCGAAATATTTCAGGTGCGCCGAGCAGGGCAGGCCGAACGCCGCTTCGAGCGGACCGCGCAGCGTCGCTATCACGGTCCGGTAGTACGCCTCGGGCAGTCGTGCATTGATGCCCGGATAGTTCGTGTGCTCGGGCACGTAGAACTTCGCGGCGCGCGCGGCCTCGATCATGGCGTGCGGATCGTCGAGCATGCGGTCGACGATCATCAGCGGTTGCTGCTCGGTGCCGATGCGCTGCAGGCGGACTTCGATGTTCCGGCCGATCGGCAGTACGTCGTGCGTGGCGACGGGATTCATTGCGTTCTGTGAAGTCGGTGATCGTGCAGGGCGCGGCATCATCGCGCGCTGCGAAGAGTTGCGCCACAGTCGTGCACGTCGCTCTTGTGCGATCGTCGACGCAGCGTCATATTTCGTTCACAGGGGCTGCGCGTTGAATGAGCGCAGAGCGAATACACGAAGAATGAGCGATCTGCCGACAACCCGAAAAGGCTGGGCCAGCGTCCTGCGCACCGTGCGTCGCGCGGTCGGCGGTGCGGACACGGCCGAAGATCTGCTGCATTCGGCATTCATCCGCCTGTCCGAATACAAAGAACGCAACATCGTCGACAACCCGTCCGCCTTCCTGGTCCGCACGGCCACCAATCTGGCGATCGACGAGCGCCGCAAGATCAAGGTCCGCAGGGAAAACCCGATCGATATCGGGGAAATGCTGGATATTTCTGACGGACAGCCGCTCCACACTGAGGTTTTGGCGGCCCGAGAACGTCTGGAAAGAGGTATGGCGGCTCTGGAATCGCTAGGCCCCCGAACGCGTGAGATTTTCCTGCTGCATCGTGTGGATGGCTTGAAGTACCGGGAGATTGCGGCCCAACTCGACATAACCGTCAGCGCGGTCGAGAAGCACATCGCGAAGGCGTCCCTGTTCCTGGTGAACTGGGTCGAAGGCGAATGAGCGGCCAGAACTCAAACAGCGCTGTGCAGGTTGCGCGGGCCGAAGCGGCCGCGTGGCTCGCCCGCCTGCGCTCCGAAGAAAGGACGGCCGACGACGAGCGCGGCTTCCGTGCCTGGCTCGCGGGCAGCAATCTCAATCGTGAAGCGTTCGAACTCACCAATTCGATCTTCGAGATGGCGGGCGCCACCGGACGCGCGTCGATCCGCGCACCTCGCATCAGCCGTCGGCATGTATTGCGTGGCGGCGTCGGACTCGCAGCCGCATCGGTCGCAGGGCTGGCCGTCTATCTGCGCTCCGGTTCGACGTACGCGACGGAGATCGGCGAGCAACGCAAGGTTTCCCTCGAAGACGGTACGCTTGTGGCGCTCGACACGGATACCGAGATTCACGTCTCGATGAACGACGAATCGCGACGCGTGAAGTTGCGGCGCGGTCGCGCGCACTTCGATGTTGCCGATGACGCGACGCGGCCGTTCCATGTGATCGCCGGCGATCAATGGATCACGGCGTCCAGGTCGCACTTCGACGTGAGCCGCGACGGTGCGGTCGTTTCCGTGCTGCTCGAAGAGGGGCCGCTGTCGGTCGCGCGCGTCGAGGAAATCGATTCGATGCCCGTCCCGCGCATCGTTGCGCCGGGGCAGCGCCTGGTGTTCGAAACCGACCGGATCGTGCGCGAAGAGCGGCCGGTCATCTCGCAGGCCATCGCCTGGCGTCATGGCCGGCTGGCATTCTTCGAGGAGCCGCTGTCCGAAGCGGTGGCTGCGATGAATCGCTATACGCGCCGTCCGATCGTGATCCTGGATCCGGAGATTGCGCAGATGCCGATCTCGGGCAACTACAGCGTCGGCGATGCCGAGGCGTTCGCGACCTCCGTGTCGGTGCTGCTGCCCGTGCGCGTCGGGCTCGAGCGCAATCGCGTGACGCTGCGCTCCGCGACCGCGGCGTCGACTGCCACGTAAAGGCAATGGCACTGACCTGGCCATGCGATCGGCTTCTTCTGTAGGTCAGGCTTTAGCCTGACTGTTTTCAGGCCGGCCAAAGCCGGCCCCACAGGCAGAGCAAGGGGACATGTCCAGTCCGGTGCCCGGAGCGGGCGGCCGGATCGATGAAAGCATTGGGAAGCGGCAGCACCGGGGGGAGGGCATGTCGTCGAAGTTGAGCCGCGCCATTCGCGGTGCGCTGCCGTGTGCCGTCGCTGTCGCAGCGCTGGCCGCCGCAGGCGCGACGCTCGCGCAGCACGCCGCCGTAACCATTCGCATCGATGCGCAGTCCATCGACGCTGCGCTGCGCGAGCTTTCGCGCCAGACGAACACGAACATCCTCTTTTCGCCGGACGCGGTCGAAGGCCTCCAGTCGGCACCTCTCGACGCCACGATGACCGCGGAGGAAGCCGCGCGAACGCTCATCGCCGGCACCGATCTGGAGGTCGTGCCCGACCACACCGGCGCGCTCATCGTCCGCCAGCGCCGTCTGCGAGCGGCGGGCGGCATCGAACTCGAAGAAGTGATCGTCGTCGGCGTACGGCGATCGCTGGAAACCTCGCAACAGATCAAGAAGGACGCCGATACGTTCGTCGACTCGGTCTCCGCCACCGACATCGGCGCCTTCCCGGACAAATCCGTGGCCGAGGCGCTGCAGCGCGTGCCGGGCATCACCGTGTCGCGGCTGCAGTCGAACGACGACAGCACGCACTTCTCGGCCGAACCCGCCAGCGTGCTGATCCGCGGTCTCACTTTCGTGCGCACCGAGTTCAACGGTCGCGACAGTTTCTCCGCCGACGGCTACCGCGGTCTCAACTTCAACGACATCTCGCCGGAGCTGATGGCGGGCGTCGATGCCTACAAGAACCAGACGGCGGAAATGATCGAAGGCGGTATCGCGGGCACCGTCAACCTGCGCACGCGGCTGCCGTTCGACACGGACAAGCAGGTCGTCTCGCTGACCGGGCGCGTGAACTACGGTGATCGCAGCGACGACACGACCTACGAAGCCTCCGGCATCTACACGAACGTCTGGAATACGGATGCCGGTCGCTTCGGCGTGATGGCGAATTACGCCTACTCGCATGTGAAGACGCAGACCGAAGGCGTCATCATGCAGCGCATCGGCACGTTCTGCACGGCCGGCAACAGCGATGCGAACGGCAACGCCGTGATCGCGGCCGACGGTGCCATCCCCTGCAGCGCAACGCCTTATGGCGGTTCGAACTGGCAGTACATCCCGAACCAGGTGAACTTCTCCCAGGTCCTCTACGACCGCGTGCGTCACGGGGCGTCGGCGGCATTGCAGTTCGAGAGCAGCGATCAGCGTGTCCGCGCGACGTTGCAGTACATGGATTCGCAGTACGACAACGCATGGCTGGAAAGAAGTTCGAACGTATCCCTCTACAGTCTGTGGGCTGCGCCGGGTTATACGCCGCAAAGCACTGCCTACATCGCTCCGGCTCCCGGGACCCCTGAGTTTGTTTTCGGACCGGACGGCATGTTGCGTTCGGGCGTGCTCACTCAGCCGTCCGGCGACTGGCTCGGCGGCAGTACTCAAGGGAACATCGACTTCGGCTCCGCAGTGCCGGGGTTGCCCTTCGTCAACTACTGCGGCGACGGTTCCTGTGCGTCGGACCGGCAAGGCGTCTACGTCGGCAACGAGGCGCGCAACTTCGATCATTCGGAGGGCACTCGCGATCTGTCGGCCAATCTCAAGTGGGACATCACCGACAGCGTGCATGCGAACTTCGATCTGCAGCACATCGATGCCTCGACGAACAACTACGACATCCTGGTGTCGAGCCGCACGATGGCGGATGTGGAGTACAGCACGAGCAGCAAGGGCACCCCTCGTGTCCGGTTGCTGCCTGGAACCAACGTCAACTACGCGTCGGGATTCCTGTCGAACCCGCACAACTATTTCATCCCGTTCATCCAGGATCACTACGAAGACAACGACGCTCAGGCGCTCGCCGCGCGCGCGGACTTCGAGTTCGATATCGACGACCACGGCTGGCTCGACACGCTGAAGGTCGGTGTGCGACATGCGAATCGCGAGCAGAAGCTGCGCTACTCCGCCTACAACTGGCTGCCGGTTGCCGCGCCCTGGAGCTGCAACGGACCGGGATTCAACATCGACAACACTACGCCTGCCTCTTATCCCGACTCCTGCGGCGAGCCCGGACGCATGTTCCAGGGCTACGGCGCCGGCATCTGGGAAGTGACGAGCCTCGGCGATTTCTACGACGGCAGCGTCCATCAGAACGGGCCGATGGTGTTTCTCAACCGCGCGACACTCACGGATCGCGACCGGCAGATCCAGGCGCTCAGCGGTGCAACCACGGGTTCGCCGATGCCCTGGGTCCCGGTGTGCCAGCGAACGACGAATACCGAGGGCTGCTTCATCGAGCCGGAGATCGTCGATGTCGAGGAGGTCACGCAGGCGGCGTACGCGATGCTCAGGTTCGGCGGCGACGATGCGAAGATCTTCGGCAACATCACCGTGCGCGGGAACATCGGCGTGCGGTACGTGCGAACGGATGTGACGAGCAATGGCGGCGTGTCGTTCCCGACATCGACGTGGTACACGAGCGCAGCAGCAACGCCTTGCAATACGCCGCTCGCGGCCAACTCGGTGACGAACATCTCGTGCTGGCTGACCCCGGAGCTGCTTGCTTTCAGCGGCGGCGGTGGCGTCGACAATGACATGGATGTGGTTCATGACGACTTCCTCCCCAGCTTCAACATCCGGTTCGGACTCGATGACAAGCAGTTCGTGCGGCTGGGGCTGTCGAGATCGCTGTCGCGGCCGGACTTCGGGTTGCTGCGCAACTACGTCGGCATTCTTTCGCCGCTGCTCAATACATCGGCCGATTCTCCATATGTGATCTACAGCTCGCCGACTGCGCCGCACACGCCGGAGAACGTCACCGGCTACAAGTTCGTGTTCAGCGCCGACTCGGGCTTCGGTGCGCTGGAGCCCATCACGTCGGACAACATCGATCTGTCGTACGAGAATTACTGGGGCCGCAGCAGCTCGCTCACGGTGAGCCTGTTCTACAAGCGCCTGAACGGCAGCATCGCTTTCGGCGAGTTCGAGCGTGAGTTCGAGAACAATGGAGTCGAGCAGACCGTCCTCATGCGAGGTCCGCGCAACGGTGAAGGCGGCGGGCGGCTTCGCGGCGTGGAACTCGCATTCCAGACGTTCTTCGATTTCCTGCCCGGCGCCTGGTCGGGCCTCGGCACCCAGCTGAACTACACGCACGTGAAGCAGGACGGCATCAACAACTCGAACCTCGCGGTGCAGCCCGGGTACGTTCCCGGCGGCACCATCGGTTTCGGCGGCGGCCTGCAGGTGAATGGCGAGGTGATCGATTCCCATCGTCTCGCCGGCATTTCGGACGATTCGTACAACATCGTCGCGCTCTACGAGTACGGCCGGATCGGCGCGCGTCTCGCCTACAGCTGGCGCTCGGAATTCCTGACCAACAATCTCGACTGCTGCATCGGCCTGCCGATGTGGCAGGAGGCGAGCGGCTACCTGGACGGATCGATCCGTTTCAAGGTCGCCAACAATCTCGAAATCTCCGTCGAAGGATCGAACCTGCTCAACACCACCACGGTGAATCAGCAGCAGCTGTTCGGCGACTCGGATCTCACGCCCGGTGCGGCGTCCGTGCGGCGCGATTCGGCGTGGATCCGCAGCGACCGGCGCTTCCAGTTAGGCGTCCGTTTCAAATATTGACCGCCGGCGTTGAGGAAAACCGCCGGGTCGTACGTCAAGGGTAGGTGAATCGCGCGGGAACCTCCGCAGTGAAACAGGAGTGCCGACTTGAAGCGTGCCACGCGGGCAGTGTTTGCCCTTCTCGCCACCGCCGGTGTGTCGCAGGTCGTCGCGGCGGAATGCGTCGATTCCCCCGGCAACGTTCTGCAGGTCTGCGTGTTCGCCGAGAACGGCGGCGCGTATTACGAGGTCACTCGCAAGGGACACCCGGTCCTGCAGCGCGCCGCCCTGGGGCTCGCGTTCGAAGGCGAGAAGGCGCCGCGCGTCGTCGTCGCCGGCACGGCGCAGCGGGCCTCGCGCGATTCGACCTGGGAACAGCCGTGGGGCGAGGAGCGGCACATCCGCGATCGTCACAACGAAATGCGGGTTTCGTTGCGCGGCGACACGCAGAACACCAGCGCTTTCGATGTCGTCGTGCGCGCCTTCGACGATGGCTTCGGCTTTCGCTATGACTTCATGGGCATTCCTGCCGGACGCGCCGTCGCCATTGCCGACGAACTGACGGAGTTCAAACCCGTCGGCGCCTACGATGCCTGGTGGTTCCAGGCCTACGAGAAGGAGCGCGACGAGTATCTGTATCAGCGCACGCCGCTCGACCGGATCACGAAGGCCGAGACGCCGCTGACGCTCGAATCATCGCAGCTGTACCTGTCGATCCACGAGGCTGCGCTCATCGACTACGCGAGCATGACGCTCGAACGCACGGCACCGGGCACGCTGAAAGCGGATCTCATGCCCTGGTCGGATGGCATCAAGGTGCGGCGCACCGGCCCTTTCCAGACGCCGTGGCGGACCGTGCTCGTTTCCGAGACCGCTGCAGGGCTGGCCGATTCGCGGCTGACGCTCAATCTCAATGAGCCGAACCGGCTCGGCGATGTTTCCTGGGCGAAGCCGGCGAAGTACGTCGGCATCTGGTGGGAGATGCACCTGAACCGCTCCACGTGGGGCAGCGGGCCGAAGCACGGTGCGACGACGGCGAATACGAAACGCTACATCGACTTCGCGGCGAAGTACGGATTTGACGGCGTGCTGGTCGAAGGCTGGAACACCGGATGGGACGGCGACTGGATCGCCAACGGCGCGGGCTTCAGCTTCACGAAGTCCTACCCGGACTTCGATCTCGCCGAGGTGACGTCCTACGCGCGCAGCAAGGGCGTATCGCTCATCGGTCACAACGAAACGGCCGGCGCCATCCAGAACTACGAGTCGCAGATGGAAGCGGGATTCAGGCAGTACGCCAAGTACGGCGTGCACTCGATCAAGACGGGCTACGTGAAGCCGAACGGCACGATCCAGCGCATCACGCCCGACGGCGCCGCCCACAACGAATGGTTCGCCGGCCAGTACCTCGTCCGCCATCACCAGCTCGTTGCCGAGACGGCGGCGCGCTACCGCATCGCGATCGATGCGCATGAGCCGGTGAAGGACACGGGCCTGCGCCGCACCTGGCCCAATCTCATGTCGCGCGAAGGCGCGCGAGGTCAGGAGTTCAACGCCTGGGGTGATCCAACGAATCCGCCAGAACATGTCGTCATCCTCCCCCTGACGAGATTGCTGGCGGGTCCGATGGATTTCACCCCGGGCATTTTCGACATCACCGAAGGCGGCAAGCCGAGCGTCGCAAAGCGCGTGCAGTCGACGCTTGCGAACCAGCTCGCGCTGTATGTCGTGATCTACAGTCCGCTGCACATGGCCGCCGATCTGCCAGAGAACTACGAGAAGCATCTCGATGCCTTCCAGTTCATTCGTGACGTGCCGACGGACTGGGAGCGTTCGCGGACGCTCGATGCGAAGATCGGCGACTACATCGTGGTCGCACGCCAGGAACGCGGCGGCAGGGATTGGTACCTGGGCGCGTTGACCGACGAACAGGCGCGCACGCTCACCGTGTCGCTGGATTTTCTCGATCCGCAGGCACGGTACGAGGCGCAGATCTACAGAGACGGCGCGAATGCCGACTACCGGACCCGTCCGGTCGCGTACCAGATCGAGCGCCGGTCGGCGCGGGCAGGGGATCGATTGACCTTGAAGCTCGCGCCGGGCGGCGGCACGGCAATCCGGTTCAGGGCTCTGCAGTAACCGTCGCAGCCGCGGAGTGCTCGACGGCCGCTCTTGCGGATGGCCTGCCGTCGATCCACGTCTCGATCACATTGAGCCGATCGTCGGCCTGGACCAGGCTGGCGCGGTAGCCGGGCGCGATTCTCCCCAGTTCGTTCTGCAGTCCGAGGAATGCCGCGGGATATTCGCTCGCCATGCGCACGCATTCGGCGAGATCTAGATGCAGCATGCGCTGCGCGTTGGCGATCGCCTCCGCCATGCTCAGATGCGATCCCGCGAGCGTGCCGTTCTCGTCGAGACATTTGCCGTCGCGCACGATGATCCGGCGTCCCTGCAGCATGAACTCGTCGCCATCGATGCCGACGCTCGGCATCGCATCCGTCACCAGCATGAAGCGGTCGCGCGGCTTGCTGCGCAGGGCGATGCGCAGGGCGACCGGGTCGACGTGCAGTCCGTCGAGGATGATGCCGCACCAGCTCGATGAATCGTCGAGCGCGGCGCCGACGACGCCCGGTTCGCGACCGGTGAGCTGCGACATCGCATTGAACAGATGCGTGAAACCGCGCAGGCCATGATCCAGCGCCGCGCGGATCTCCGCATACGTGGCGTTGGTGTGGCCGGCCGACACGATCATGCCCGCCTCCGCGAGACGCCGGATGATCTGCGGCGTCGTCATTTCCGGTGCCAGCGTGATCAGCGTCTTGCCGCCGTGCAGCGACGTCAGCAGCTGCAATCCCGACTCATCGAGTTCGCGCAGCTTGGCGGCATCGTGCACGCCCTTGCGTTCGGCATTGAGGAACGGCCCTTCGATGTGGATGCCGAGCACGCCCGGCACGCCCGCATCGATCGCGGCCTGGACCGCGGCGATGGCGTTTTCGACCACGTGCAGATCGTCGCTGATCAGCGTGGGGAGAAAGCCGGTCGTGCCGAAGCGCCGGTGCGCGCGACCGATGGCACGGATCGATTCGATGCCCGGATCGTCGTTGAACAGCACGCCGCCGCCGCCGTTGACCTGCGTGTCGATGAAGCCCGGCAGCAGCAATTGTCCGTGCAGATCGCGATGCTCGATCTGTCGTACGCGGGCATCGTTCGTCGGCAGCACATCGACGATGCGATTGCCGTCCACCAGCACGGCCAGGCCCTCGACGAAGCCCGAGGGTTGCAGGACACGCCCATTGACGAATGCGAATGCCATCAGACGGTCTCGGTCACTTTGCGAAGATGCGGCGGCACGTCGGGATCGAAACCGCGCGCCACCGCCAGCGCCGCCGCGAGTCGGTAGAAGCTCTGGATCATCAGCATCGGCTCGATGACCGGGTGTGCGGCAACGACAGGTAGCTGCACGGCACCGCGGTCCTGTGCGCCGGCCAGCAATACCGTGGCGTCGCGATCGAGGAAGTCGCGCGCCAGCGTTTCGATGCCGCCGCGCGTTTCATCGTTCTGCGAGAACGCCAGCACCGGAAAGCCGCGGCGCACGAGCGCCATCGGCCCGTGCTGGACTTCGGCGGAGCTGAACGCTTCGGCGTGCAGTCCGCAGGTTTCCTTGAACTTGAGTGCCGCTTCCTGCGCGAGCCCCAAGCCATAGCCGCGGCCGACGACGAACAGGTTGACCGCCGGCCGCAATACGGCGAGCGCCGCGCTCCAGTCGAGCGTCCACGATTTTTCCAGCTGCGCCGGTGCGGCATGCAGTGCCTGCGACAGGTCGTCGTTGCGGGTCCACGAGGCCGCGAGCTGCACGATGGCGCTGAGCGATGCGATGTACGACTTGGTCGCAGCCACGCTGGTCTCGGCGCCGGCGTGCAGGTCGATGGCGTGATGCGCGAGCTGCGACAGCGGCGATCCCGGCGTATTGCACAACGCGATCACGAAGGCGCCGGAATCTCGCGCGCGTTCGGTGGCGGCGAGCAGATCGGGACTCCTGCCCGATTGGGAGATCGCGAGGAACACGGCGTCGCGCAGATCGGTGCTGGTCTCGTAGACCGAGCTGAGCGAAGGCGAGGCCGACGCGGTCAACAGGCCGGCGTGGGTTTCAATCAGGTAGCGCGCAAAAGTAGCCGCGTGATCCGAACTGCCGCGCGCGCAGGTCACGACGGCGCGCGGCGCGCGTTCGCGCAGCACGGCGCCGAGCTGCTGCAGGCTGCCTGCATTCAGTTCGATCTGACGGCGCACGGCTTCGGGCGCCTGCGCCGCCTCGCGATGCATTCGGGTGTCGGTGCTCACGTGCTGGCGTTCAGTTCGGCGACGAAGTCGTAGGTGTCGCCGCGGTAGTAGGACTGCGAGAACTCGACGGCGCGTCCGTCCTTGAGAAAGCCCAGCCGTTCGACGAGCAGGCCCGCATCGCGTTCCTGAGCCTTGAGCAGCTTGGCCTGCTCGGCGGTGAAGAGCACGGCGCGCAGGCGCTGCAGCGCGCGCACGGGACGCGAGCCGTTTTTTTCCAGTGCTTCGTACAGCGAAGTCTCGACCGCATCGACGGACGGCAGGCATGACGCGAGCACCGTCGCGTACTCGAGCGCCATCGGCGCATCGTCGGCGTAGCGGATCCGGTTGAAGCGATAGACGGGCGTGCCCGGGCTGGATCGCAAGGTCAGTGCTTCTTCCGGCGTGACCGTGCCTGCCGCGCGATTGAGCCAGACGCTGCGCGGCTTGCGGCCGCGGGCGCGCATGTCTTCCGAGAACGACGTCAGCTTGGCGAAGTTCTTTTCGACGCGCGCACACACGAAGGTGCCCGCACCCTGCCGGCGCACCAGCAGGCCTTCATCGACCAGTCCATCGATGGCCTTGCGCACGGTGATGCGCGAGACGTTGAGGTCGTCCGCGAGATCGCGTTCCGGCGGCAGTGCGTCGTCCGGACCCAGTACACGCTTCTCGATGGCGTCGCGCAGGGCGCGCTGCAACTGCTGATAAAGCGGCAGATCGTGCGATTCGTCGAGCGTCGGCAGATGTTGGGACAGCAGGGCCAAGGGTCTCTCCGGAAAACTTTGTTGTGCTTGGTAGTGGCGAAGATGCCACTCAAGTATTACCAATGCAATACCAATGTCGATCCAAGGTGGGGCGTATTGCTATATAAATTGCTGAAAAACAATGCAAACACAGCCGTGAAAAATAATGGTATCGAACCTGCTTGGCTTTTCTGGATGATTGGTACTATATTGGCCCGCAACTGGTCTGCTGACAAAACAACAGGGGTAGGGGTCTCACATGAACACCAGACGTTCGACGTTGATCGGTACGGCAATCGCGTTCGCCTTGTTTCACCCGTCCGCACCGTCGCTGGCGCAGACGGCCGCGAGCGAGCCGCTCGAGGAAATCGTGGTTACGGGCATCCGTGCCAGCATCCAGCAGTCGCTCGAAGTGAAGCGCGATGCCGACGCCCGCATCGAAGTCGTGACCGCGGAAGAGGTTGGCAAGCTGCCGGCACACAACGTGGCCGATGCGCTGCGCGGCCTGCCCGGCGTGAACATCAGTTCCTCCAGTGCCGATGAAGGCGGCTTCGACGAAGCCGATCGCGTCAGCCTGCGCGGCACCAGCCCGAGCCTGACCCAGACGCTCATCAACGGCCACAGCGTCGGTTCGGCCGACTGGTTCGTGCTGAGCCAGGGCAACAACGTCGGTCGCAGCGTCAGCTACACGCTGCTGCCCTCCGAACTGGTCAGCTCGGTGGAAGTGAACAAGTCCTCGCACGCGAAGTTGCAGGAGGGCGGCACCACCGGCACCGTCAACATCATCACGCGCAAGCCGTTCCAGTTCTCCGAGCCGCTCACGTTCGAAGCGTCCGTCGGCACCGTGTATTCCGACCAGGCCGATTCCTACGATCCGCAACTGTCGGGCCTGATCAACTATCGCAACGACGACGGCACCTTCGGCGTGCTGCTGCAGGTCTTCAAGCAGGAACGCTCGCTGCGCCGTGATGCGCAGGAAATTCCGGGCGGGTTCTTCAAGATCGCGGCCGGCGACGCCGTTGCTGCGACCAATCCCGACCTGGTCGGCGTGTACGTCCCGGGCCTGGTCGGTTCGACGCTGTTCGAGCAGGTTCGCGATCGCACGGGCGGCCTGCTGGAACTGCAGTTCCGGCCTTCGGACAACCTGACCCTCGGCCTGAGCGGCTTCCTCTCGGACATGGATGCCAACAACTACAACCGCAACTTCATGCTGTGGGGCGGCAACTTTGCGCGCGTCCAGGCGCCGCAGCCCGGCTACACGATCGAAAACGGCGTGTTGACCAATGCGACCTATGCAGGCGTCGCCGGTCGCAACTACGCCGTTTACGACATGATCTATCGCGAGGCCACGGCCAAGAGCAGCTACGTCACCTTCGACGCGGACTGGCAGATCAACGACACCCTGCGTTCCAGGGTGCAGCTCGGCACCACCGAAGGTGAGGGCTCGACGGATCGTCAGTTCATTGCCGAGGTGAACATGGCCAGCGGCGGCGGCGCGAGCTGGACCAGTCATGGCATCGGCTCGCCGCTCGACTGGAACGTGGGCGGCAACAACACGCCGGCGGGCGTGACGGGGTTCGGTACCTGGGGCAATCAGCAGGTCACCGCCACGGATCAGGAAGACTGGATCAACCTGGATTTCAGCGTCGACGTGGATG
Organism: uncultured Steroidobacter sp.; assembly: GCA_937864115.1. GTDB lineage: Bacteria > Pseudomonadota > Gammaproteobacteria > Steroidobacterales > Steroidobacteraceae > Steroidobacter. The sequence continues at coordinate 54,277 of CALMII010000015.1, forward strand.
CGGGCGCGCTGACGTCGATCAACTTCGGTGCGCGCTGCGCCGATCATGAGCGTGAAACCTCGTCGCCGGAAGGAGCGAGCCCAGGCGCCATCTGGCCGGCGCTGCAGAACGGCGCCACCAGCCCGTATCCGGGCGACTTCGCCGAAGCCATCGGCGGCAGCTTCCCGCGCGACCTGTGGTACTTCACCACCGGCGCGCTGAAGGACGCGATCATCAACAATTCCACCTGGCTGTCCGACAACGACGGCCCGACCGGCCGTCACAACTACGGCGCCGAATGGAAAGTCACGGAGAAGAATCTCGCGGCCTACGTGCAGGCGAACCTGGCGGGCGATGCATGGAGCGGCAACTTCGGCCTGCGCTACGTCAACGTCGATCAGGACATCAACTCCTATCAGGCGGTGGCCTCGGCGGCGAATGCCGACGTGAGCAGCCTGTTCGGCAACTGGATCTACCAGAACACCAGCAACGAGCACAGCAAGGTGCTGCCGAGCGCAAACTTCAAGTTCAACATGAGCAAGGACGTGGTGTTCCGCTTCGCTGCTTCGCAGACCATGACCTTGCCGGACTATTCGGCGCTCGGTGCGTCGAGCTGGGGTTCGGATCTGAACAAGACCGGCGGCGGCGGCAACCCGAACCTGAAGCCGGTGCTGTCCACGAACTTCGACGGCAACGTCGAGTGGTACTTCATGCCGCGCGGCCTGGTGTCGGTCGGCGCCTTCTCGATGGATCTGAAGGACTACGTCGCCTTCGGTACCGAAACGCGGATGCTGTACAGCGAGCTGACCAATCAGCTCGAGGAGTACCTCGTGTCGGTGCCGGTCAACTCCAACGGCCAGGTCACCGGTCTCGAACTCGTCTATGAACAGCCCATCGGCGATCTGTTCGGCTTCAATGCCAACTACACCTACGCGGACGGCAAGACGGCGCATACCTGGGCCGACGGCAGCAACAACCTGGTGGGCACGTCGAAGGACACCTACAACGTAGGCGCCTATTTCGAGAACGACATGTTCGGTGTGCGCGCGAACTACACGTATCGCACGGCGTTCCTGATCGGGCTGTCGGGTGCGAATCCGTACTACCAGGATGATTTCGGCACGCTGTCGGTGACGCTGAGCTACAAGCCGACCGAGTGGTTGAACGTCAGCCTGGATGCGTTGAACCTGAACAACCCGGATCTGACGTACTACCAGAGCGCGGTCATTCCGAGTGCGTTCTACAACAACGGGCGTCAGTACTACCTCAATCTGCGCGCCAAGTTCTGATCCGCCGGCCAGCAGGTCAGCCTGGGATGCTTCCTCTTGTCCCCTCCTCCGCGCAGCGGGGGAGGGCTAGGGTGGGGGCTCTTCTTGTAACGGCGCTCACTGCGGTGGTGGCATCGTTGAGCGAGTGAAGAAGGGAGCGGAGACTAGCGATAGTCCGGGTCAGTTGTTAAACCGACAAATCATGCGCCAGCAGAACAAGTTCATCGCTTTCGCAAGTTGTGTCCTCCTGTTGCTGATCGGCGGCTGTGACCGATCCAGGCCGGACGCTGTTGCTGTCAGTGCTCCCACTCCCGCCATCATCCCCGCGCCGCGCGATCTGACGACTGGCGCGGGCCAGTTCAATGTCTCCGCGGCAACCCCCATCACCTTCGCCGCCGACTCCGATGCCGCCTCCGTCGCAGACTATTTCTCCGACCTGATCCATCGCACCCGCGGCCTGCAGTTGCACACGCAGGCAGGCGAGGCGGACAAGTCCATTCACTTCGAGCTCACGGCCGGCGGGAGTGCCGGACAGGAAGACTATTCGCTGACCCTCTCCCCCGAGCGGATCGTCGTTTCTGCCGGCAACTCTCGCGGCCTTTTCTACGGTGCGGTCACGCTGTGGCAGCTCATGACGCCGGGCGACGCTGCGCAGACGATCGCTGTTCCGGCGGTCACCATCCATGACTCGCCGCGCTTCGCATGGCGCGGACTCATGCTCGATTCCGCGCGTCATTTCCAGTCGCCCGAGTTCGTCAAACGGTTCATCGACTGGATGGCGCTGCACAAGCTCAACGTGCTGCACTGGCATCTGGTCGACGACCAGGGCTGGCGGCTGGAGATCAGGAAATATCCGAAGCTGACGAGCGTCGGTGCGTGGCGCGTGCCGGCCGGCGCCGCCGCTGCAGCGGATATCGATCCGGCCACCGGCAAGCCGCGCCTTTACGGCGGCTACTACACGCAGGATCAGGTGCGCGAGATCGTGGCGTACGCGGCGCAGCGTCACATCACCATCGTTCCCGAAATCGAAATGCCGGGTCATGCGAGCGCAGCGGTCGCCGCTTATCCGCAGCTCGGTGTGACGGGTACGCATCCGCCGGTCGTGCCTGCCGACTGGGGCGTCTACTCGACGCTGTTCAACGTGGACGATGCGACGTTCGGCTTCATGGAGGACGTGCTGACCGAAGTCATGGCGCTGTTTCCGGGCGAGTACATCCACGTCGGCGGCGATGAAGCCGTGAAGGACGAATGGGAGGCGTCGCCGAAGATCCAGGCGCAGATGCGCAAGCTCGGCATCAAGGACGAACACGCGCTGCAGAGCTACTTCATTCATCGCATCGAGAAATTCCTCAACCGGCACGGACGTCGGCTGATCGGCTGGGACGAAATTCTCGAAGGCGGTCTCGCGCCCAATGCGACGGTGATGTCGTGGCGCGGAATCGATGGCGCGGTTGCCGCTGCCACCGCCGGCCACGATGCGGTGCTCGCGCCGCAACCGGCCTTGTACTTCGACAATCGACAGAACGGCCCCAACGATCCATCGCCCGGCCGCGGCTGGATCATCAGCCTCGAAGACGTGTACCGCTTCGACCCGGCGCCGGCGGCGCTGCAGCCGGAGCAGCTGAAGCATATCCTCGGCCTGCAGGCGCCCATCTTTACCGAGCACATGCGAACAGAAGAGCGCGTCGAATACATGACTTTTCCGCGCGCCGCCGCGCTCGCGGAAGTCGCCTGGTCGCCTGCGGAACGGCGCGACTGGACAGATTTCCAGGCGCGATTACCCGCACAGTTGCATCGCTACGACTCCCTCGGAATCCACTACACACCTCCTGCCCCCTCCTCCGCGCAGCGGGGAGGAGGCGCGCAGGAGCGCGCCGGAATCCCCCAACGAGGGGAGAGGGTTGGGGAGGGGGCTGCCTCGCGCCGCACCAGCCATCAACTGGAAATGTGCACCAGCAAACTCGTGCTGTCGCTCACCGATGATGCGCCGCTGCACGGCGAACGCGCCGTATTCCTCGTCGACATCATGAATCCGTGCTGGATCCTCAAGGGTGCAGACCTGTCGCAGTCGACGACGCTGACCGCGGCCGTGGGACAGGTGCCTTTCAATTTTCAGATCGGGAATGACGTGAAGGCCATTCCGTTGCTGAAGCCGCAGACACCGGAGGGCGAGCTCGAGGTTCGTCTCGACAGTTGCGAGGGCGAAAAGCTGGCGACACTGCCGCTCGCACCGGCCGTATCGAGCGACACCGTCACGGCACTGCCACCGGCAAAAATTGCGTCCCGCGTCGGCCAGCACGATCTGTGTTTCATCTTCACGCGCAAGTCCGTCGATCCGATCTGGGTGATCGACAGCATCGAGCTGATTGGACTGCAATGAACCGTTACGCGCGCGTGGCCCCCTCCCTACCCTCCCCCGGCGACCGGGGGAGGGGAAGAGAGAATGCGAGCTGCGCGTTTTTCCCTCCCCCGGCCGCCGGGGGAGGGTCAGGGAGGGGGCTCGCCCCCGAGGCGATGCAATGACCCGACTCACGCTGTGGGCTCCGCTCGCCGGCTGGAGTGCCCCGCTCAGCGAGGCGCCAGACGCCGTGTTCGCGCAGAAGATGCTCGGCGACGGACTCGTCATCGATCCTACGACCAACGAACTGGTCGCACCCTGCGACGGCGAGATCATTTCCATCGCCGCCTCGCATCACGCCATTGCGATTCGCGCCGACAACGGCGCCGAGATCCTGATGCACGTCGGCATCGATACGGTGAATCTCGCTGGTCGCGGCTTTCAGTTGCATGTTGCGCAGGGCGCCCGCGTCCGTGCCGGCAATCGCCTGCTGACGTTCGATCTGGAACTGTTGGCGCGCGAGGCGAAGAGCCTCGTCACGCCCGTCATCCTCACCAATGCCGAGCAGTTCGAGATCGTCGGGCGTCATGAGAACCGCGAAGTCGCGGCGGGCGATCCGTTGCTGGAGATCGTGCCGACCGCTGCTGCGGCGGCTGCGGTCAGTGCGGGTGTCAGCGAACAGAAGAGCGAACGCATTCGCGTCGCGCACGAACACGGAATTCACGCGCGGCCCGCAGCATTGATTGCAGGCTTCGCACGCGGCGTCGCCGCGGAAGTGGAGATCCAGGCGCACGGCCGCAGCGCCAATCCCCGCAGTGCCGTCGCGCTGATGTCGCTCGGCATTCGCGGCGGCGACGAACTGATCGTGGTGGCGCGCGGTGCCGACGCGGCGACGGCCATCGAAGGTATTCGCAGACTCATCGATGGACTCGAGCCGCCCGCCGCAGGCAGGTCCGCCGCGACACCCATCCGCACTGCGGCGCCGACGCGTTCGGCGGATCGCTCGCGTCTGCGCGGTGTCGTGGCGAGTCGCGGCCTCGCCGTCGGCAAGGCCTTCTACCTGCGCGAAGCTGAAATCGCCGTTACCGAGGCGGGTGCCGGCGTTGCGCACGAGAGCGCCGAACTCGACCGTGCCCGCTCACAAGTGCGCGAGCGCCTGCAGGAGCTGGGGCGCACCGCCGCGCCGACGGCCCGCGAAATCATTGCCGCCCATCTCGAATTCGTCGACGACTGGGAACTGGTCGCCGCGGCGCGCCGCTCGATCGCGCGCGGCAAGAGCGCTGCATTCGCCTGGCGCCGCGCGGTACGTGACAGCGCCGATGTGCTGCGCGGACTCGGCGATCCGCGCATCGCCGAGCGCGTCGATGATCTGCTGGATCTGGAGCATCAGGTGCTGGTGGCGCTGCTGGGCCAGGCACCGACGGCGCAGGTCGAGATTCCGGATCGCGCCATCGTGCTGGCGGAAGACCTGAAGCCGTCGCAGTTCGTTTCGCTGGACGCGCGCAAGCTCGCCGGCATCTGTCTCGCGGCCGGCGGACCGACGTCGCATGTGTCGATTCTCGCTGCGGCCATCGGTGTGCCGGCGATCGTCGCCGCCGGTGCCGACGTGCTCGATATCGAAGACGGCACGACGCTGATCCTCGATGCGGAGCAGGGACTGCTGCGCGTCGCACCGGACGATGCCGAACTGGCGGCAACCGAACGCACGCTCGCTGCGCGCCGTCAGCGGCTGGCCGCGGAACGCTCGGCCGCGCAGAACCTGTGTCGCACTGCCGACGGGCAGCGCATCGAAGTGTTCGCCAATCTTGCGTCGCTTGCTGAAGCGAACGCGGCGATTGCGCAAGGCGCCGAAGGCTGCGGACTGCTGCGCACCGAGTTCCTGTTCCTGGAGCGCGAGTCCGCGCCTGACGAAGCGGAGCAGCTGCGCCGCTATCAGGAAATCGCCGATGCACTCGCGGGACGGCTGCTGATCATTCGCACACTCGATGTCGGCGGTGACAAGCCGATTCCCTATCTGCCGCTGCCTGCGGAAGAGAATCCCGCGCTCGGCCTGCGCGGCGTACGCACGAGCCTGTGGCGACCGGAATTGCTGCGCACGCAATTGCGGGCGCTGTTGCGGGTGCAGCCCGCCGGCCAATGTCGCGTGCTGCTGCCCATGATCACGGATGTCATGGAGATCCGCGCCGTGCGACATCTGATCGACGAACTGCGACGCGAACTCGGCATCGCGGCGGGCGTGCAGCTCGGCGTCATGATCGAGACGCCGTCCTCGGCGGTGCTCGCGGATCAGATCGCGGCCGAAGTGGATTTCCTGTCGATCGGTACCAACGATCTCACGCAGTACACGCTCGCCATGGACCGCGGTCACGCCGAACTCGCGGCGCGCATCGATGGACTGCATCCCGCGGTCCTGCGGCTCATCGGCATGGCCGCCGAGTCGGGCGCGCGACTGGACAAGGTGGTCGCCGTCTGCGGCGGTCTCGCTTCCGATCCCGCTGCCGTGCCGGTCCTGCTCGGGCTCGGCGTGCGCGAGCTGTCGGTGGTGCCTTCGATGATCCCGCAGCTCAAGGCCATGATCGCGCGGCTCGCACTGGATGATTGCCGCGTGCTGGCGCGACGCGCGCTGGCGCTGGAATCCGCCGCGGCGGTGCGTGAGTTGCTCGCCTCATCCGCATCCGATCTAAGGATCGCGCTATGAAAAATTTCGTTGCCGGACTGCAGAAGGTCGGCCGCGCGCTGATGCTGCCGATCGCAGTGTTGCCCGTCGCTGCCTTGCTGTTGCGACTCGGCCAGCCCGATCTGCTGAACGTTCCCGCCATTGCGGCGGCGGGCGATGCGATCTTCTCCAACCTCGGCCTGCTGTTCGCCATCGGCGTCGCAGTGGGACTCGCGCGCGAGAATCACGGCGCCGCCGGACTGGCCAGCGTCGTCGGCTACCTGGTGGCGACGCAAGGTGCCGAGGTCCTGATCCCCGTGCCGGCAAGTGTCGGTGCCGATCTGACGGGCCAGGCGGTAGCCCTTGCGGAAGCGGCATTCCGTGCGAAGGAGCTTTCCAAGCTCAGCGTGCCCGTCGGCATCATCTCCGGACTGATCGCGGGTGTGCTCTACAACCGTTACAGCGACATGCGCCTGCCCGCATACCTGGCCTTCTTCGGTGGCCGTCGTTTCGTGCCGATCGCGAGCGGTTTTGCCGGCCTGATCGTCGCGCTGTGTTTCGGCTTCGGCTGGCCCGTGCTGGAACACGGCATGGATGTCGTCAGCCAGGCGGTGCTCGGTTCGGAATCGATCGGCCTGTTCGCCTACGGCGTGCTCAACCGCGCGCTGATCGTCACCGGCCTGCATCACATCCTCAACAACATCGCCTGGTTCCTGCTCGGCGACTACCAGGGCGTGACCGGCGATCTCAAACGCTTCTTCGCAGGCGATCCGACCGCCGGCGCATTCATGAGCGGCTTCTTCCCCGTGATGATGTTCGGCCTGCCGGCGGCGTGCCTTGCGATGTATCGCGCGGCGCGCCCCGAACGTCGCAAGGCGGTCGGCGGCTTGTTGCTGTCGATGGCGCTCACTTCGTTTCTCACCGGCGTGACGGAGCCGATCGAGTTCTCGTTCATGTTCCTCGCGCCCGTGCTCTATGCCATTCATGCGCTGCTGACGGGGCTGGCGATGGTGGTGATGGATCTGTTCTCGGTGCGCCTGGGATTCGGCTTCTCGGCCGGCCTGTTCGACTACGTGCTGAACTTCTCGCGCTCGACGCGGCCGTTGCTGCTGCTGCCGATCGGCCTCGCGTACTTCGCGCTCTATTACGGGCTGTTCCGTTTCGTGATCGTCCGCTTCGATCTCAAGACGCCGGGACGCGAACCGGAAGACGTGGCGACGACGGTCGACGCAGCAGTGGACGCCGCTCCTGCGCATGGCTGGATCCGCGCGCTGGGCGGCGCGCACAACCTGACATCGGTCGATGCCTGCACGACGCGCCTGCGGCTGACGATTGCGGATCAGTCGGCAGTCAACGAGGCACAGCTCAGGCAGCTCGGCGCGCGCGGCGTCGTGCGGCCTTCGGCGAATACCTTGCAGGTCGTGGTAGGGCCGGTCGCCGATCAGCTCGCCGGCGATATTCGCGCGGCGTTGAATGCCGGTATCGCAACGGCGGATGCACGGCAGATCGACGTCGCCGCGCTGGCCGCGGCGCTTGGTGGTCGCGCCAACATCGACGAAGTGCGCGTCAGTTCGACCCGTCTCAGTCTTACGTTGAAGCAGGCAGCGTCGGTCACGGCTGAGGCGATCAAAGCGGCCGGCGCGCGTGCCGCCGTGCACGTGAACGAACGCACCTGGCATGTGATCGTCGGCCCGCAGGCGGAACTGGCCGCGCAGGCGCTGCGCGGAGAAGGGTAAGAACAAACGCCTGTGGGGCCGGCTTCCCCATGGGATTCCCTTCGGTCACAGCCCAATGGCGCTGACTTAAGCGCAAGTGCGTTTGTTCTTCCCCTCCTCCGCGCAGCGGGGGAGGGCAGGGAGGGGGTCTTCTCTGATTGGTGGCTCACGATGCCCCTCGGGCACACCACTCACTACGGTGGTGGCGTGTTGAATGCAGCTACGGAGAAGATTGGAGAGCGGAAGGAATGGGCCGATCGCTTAAGTCAGTGCCATCGGGCCTCAGCCGGCCTTCAAGAGTCAGGCTGAAGCCTGACCTACAGCAGAAAAGACGCCAATACAGTGCCGTCGGGCTCTGACGGCGCCTGCCGAAATTTCCATATTCACAAAATCAATCACGCGGCCGGAACCGGCCGCGCGCACCGCTCATTGGCCATTGATTGCAGCCCACGCCCAGCCAGGGAGAAGCGTCATGCCATTACCCAGCCCGACCCGCGCGCGACCGAAACATCATCTGGCGTCTGCAGGTATCGCGATGCTGCTGTCCGCCGCCGTCTGTTCCGCCGCCGAGCCGCCACCGTCGAGCTACATGCCGGTCGTGCCGAAGGAAGATTTCGCGACGACCGTGCAGCGCATGTCGGCCGCGAAGGCCGGCGTCATGCAGCGTCAGAAAGATCTGCTGAACTCGCGCTACGACCTGGGCAATCGTCCTGTGTCCGGCGTCACCATGTCGAAAGGCAAGGCCGTGCAGGGCGGCGTGCGCGTCAAGCTGTCGCGCGGCATGACCTGGGAAAAACTCGGCGGGATGTCGCCGGAGCAGATCCGCAACCAGGGTGCGTTTCCCGCCGGCTTCCTGCCGCTGTCGCATCCCCACCAGGCCGAAGGCGGCATGGTGTTCCCGCAGTTCCATATCGACGAGATCAAGCGCCAGGAACAGCGCGATCTGACGCGCTTCGACCTGGACTTCGATCTGCCCGATCACCTGCTGCCGGAGTTTCCCGCGCCGATCTTCCTGACGACGCGGCCGGATCTGGGCGACGTGTCGCAGGGCAAGCTCGTCACCATCGACAACTACTACGAACTGTTCAATGGCATCCTCAATCCCAAGCAACTCGAAGGCCTGCGCTTGCTGGTCACGCCGTTCCCGCAGCAGCAGTTCAACCAGACCGAGGATCGCCGCACGGTGCGCCCGAGCCGCGGGGTGGTCTGCTTCGACTGTCATGCCAACGGTCACACCAATGCCTCGACGCACCTGGTCGGCGACATCCGGCCGCAGCAGTTCCGGCATCGCATCGACACGCCTACGCTGCGCGGCGTGAACATCCAGCGACTGTTCGGCTCGCAGCGCGCGCTCAAGACCATCGAGGACTTCACCGAGTTCGAACAGCGCGCCGCGTACTTCGACGGCGATCCGGTCATCGCGACCAAGAAGGGCGTGAACGTACTCGAACGCGGCAGCCAGGTGCACTTCATGGCGGAATTCCAGGCGCTGCTGGATTTCCCGCCCGCGCCGAAGCTGTCGGTCGTCGACGGCAAACTCGATCCGCGCAAGGCCAGTGCACAGGAACTGCGCGGCCAGGAAGTGTTCTTCGGCAAGGGACGCTGCTCCACCTGCCACGTGCCGCCGTACTACACCGACAACCTGATGCACAACCTGCAGACCGAGCGCTTCTACAAACCCGTCGACGTCAACGGCCGGTTCGCCAGCGCCGACGGTCCGATCAAGACCTTCCCGTTGCGCGGCATCAAGGATTCGCCGCCATACCTGCACGACGATCGCCTGATGACGCTCGATGACACCGTCGAGTTCTTCAATCTCGTCCTCGAGACGAAACTGACGACGAGCGAGAAGGCCGATCTGGTGACATTCCTGCGCACGCTGTAGTTGCCTCTTAATCTTCCCCTCCCCCGCGTGCGGGGGCCGCTCCTGCGCATCCCTGCGCCCGCGGCATTTGCACATCCATGTGCAGCAGAGGGCAGGGAGGGGGCAGCGGCGGCCGGCTACTCTCCCGCGCTGGGCGCCGCGATCCCGCGAGTGCAGAATCGCGCCACAACCAGAAACGAGCAGGGGAGGGGAAGGATGGCCGCGCAGGAAACTGCAGGTTCGCCGCGCACGCTGCGCAAGGTGGTGTTCGCGAGCCTCATCGGTACCACCATCGAGTGGTATGACTTCTTTCTCTACGGCGCGGCGGCTGCGCTGGTGTTCAACCGGCAGTTCTTTCCGGAAGCCGATCCGCTCGTCGGCACCATGCTCGCGTTCGCCACGTATGCGCTGGGATTCGTCGCGCGTCCGCTCGGCGGGCTCGTGTTCGGTCACTACGGCGACCGCATCGGTCGCAAGAAACTGCTGATGGCGAGCCTGGTGCTGATGGGCGTGTCGACGGTGCTGATCGGTTGCCTGCCCACGTATGCGCAGGTCGGCGTACTGGCGCCGGTGTTGCTGGTGGTCCTGCGTCTGTTGCAGGGATTCGCCGTCGGCGGCGAATGGGGCGGCGCGGTGCTGATCGTCGCCGAACACGGCGATGCCGCACGCCGCGGTTTCTGGGCGAGCTGGCCGCAGGCCGGCGTCGCTGCGGGCAATCTGCTCGCCGCCGCGGTACTCGCAATCATGGTCGCAGTGCAGAGCGAAGCGGACTTTCTCGCCTGGGGCTGGCGCATTCCGTTTCTGCTGTCGGTCGTCCTCATCGTCGTCGGCTGGTGGGTTCGCACGACGGTGGAGGAGAGTCCTGCGTTCGCCGAAGTGCGCGAGGATCGACAGACGCACCGACTGCCGGCGATGGAGGCATTGCGTACGCGTCCGCGCTCACTGCTCATCGGCGGCGGACTGCGGATCGCGGAGAACATTTCCTACTACGTCATCACCGCGTTCTCGATCACTTACATCACCGAAGTCGAGGGGCTGTCGCGCCAGATCGCCCTGAATGCCGTGCTGATCGGCTCGGCGGTGCAGTTCGTGTGCATTCCGTTGTTCGGTGCGTTGTCGGATCGCATCGGGCGGCGGCCGGTGTATGCGATCGGTGCGCTCGGTACCGGCGTCTGGGCCTTCGCTTTCTTCGGGTTGCTCGATACCGGCGCGACGTCGGCCGTGATCGTTGCCATCGTAGTGGGCCTGGTCCTGCACGCGGCCATGTACGGTCCGCAGGCAGCCTTCCTCGCGGAAATGTTTCCGACGCCGATCCGTTATTCGGGCGTGTCGCTGGCGTATCAGTTGACGTCCATCGTTGCGGGCTCGCTCGCACCGATCATCGCGATCGCATTGCTGCGCGAGACGGGCTCGGCGCATGCAGTGGCGATGTACGTGGCGATCGCCGCGGCAATCAGCCTGGTTGCGGCGCTGTTCGCGCGTGAAACCCGCGGCAAGACCTTCGCGGAGATCGATGCGCAGTAGCCGCCACCGTGACAACGCCGGACAGGTTCATATATAAGAGCCGCCGACCATCACTCCAACAAGAGGCGCGCTCGATGAAGCTGCTGCGATCAGGGATTCTGCTGCTGGCTCTCATTCTTGGCCTTTCCGCCTGCGACCGGCCGCCAGCGCCGCAGAGTGCGCCGGCACCGGTTGCCGCAGCGAGGGCAACGATCGCGCAGGCGCCGTACGGAACCCTGCCGGACGGTACGGCCGTCGAGGCATTCACGCTGACGAATGGCGCCGGCATGACCGTCAAAGCGATCAACTACGGCGCGATCATCACTTCGATCACGGTGCCGGACCGCAACGGCAGGATCGATGACGTCGTGCTGGGCTTCGACTCGCTCGACGAGTACCTGAAGGGCACGGCCTATTTCGGCGCCGTCATCGGGCGCTACGGCAATCGCATCGGCGGCGCGCAGTTCGCACTCGACGGCAACACCTACAAGCTCGCCGCGAACAACGGCCCCAACTCCCTGCACGGCGGACTCAAGGGCTTCGACAAGGTGGTGTGGCAGGCACAAACGTTCGAGCGCGACGGCAACATCGGCGTGTCGTTCACTTACACGAGCGCGGACGGCGAAGAAGGCTTCCCCGGTACGCTGCAGACGCAGGTCACCTATACGCTGACGCCGAAGAACGAAATCGCGATCGACTATCGCGCCACGACCGACAAGCCCACCGTCGTCAATCTCACGCAGCATTCCTATTTCAATCTCGGCGGCGACGGCTCCGGTGACGTGCTGACGCACGAACTGACCGTCGATGCCGATCGCTACAGCAACGTCGACGAGAACCTGATCCCGCTCGGCGATCCGGTGACCGTGCAGGGAACGCCGTTCGATTTCCGCACCGCTACCGCCATCGGCGCGCGCATCGATGCGGACGACGAACAGATCCATCTCGGCGGCGGCTACGACCACAACTACGCCATCAATCGCGCCGGCCCGGGGCTGGTGCGTGCCGCCCGCGTCGTCGAACCGAAAAGCGGACGCACGATGGAAGTCTTCACCACCGAACCGGGCGTGCAGTTCTACACCGCCAATCATCTCGACGGCGTGCGCGGCAAGTCAGGTCACGTCTACAACAAGCGCAACGCCTTCTGCCTGGAAACGCAGCACTACCCGGACTCACCCAACAAGCCGTCGTTTCCGTCGACGACGCTCCGGCCGGGTGAGACTTATGAGTCGCGCACGGTGTATGCGTTTGGGGTGCAGTGAGGGATCGCGCATCGTCACGGCGGGCCATAATTCAGGTGTTCCACAATAGAGAACAAATCGTGCCAATCCCAGACTACCAAAGCTGCATGTTGCCTCTGCTGCGGTTCGCGGCAGACGGAAATGAGCATCAACTCAAAGACGCAGCTCAGGCGCTTGCGGGCCAATTCAGCTTGTCCGAGCAAGAGCTGAGCGAGTTCTTGCCAAGCGGGCAGCAGCCCGTGTTCATCAATCGACTTGGTTGGGCTCGGACATACATGAAGAAGGCTGGGCTCTTGCGGAACCCCCGAAGAGGGTACTTTCAGATCACCGATCGGGGGCTTTCGGTGCTCCGGGATGGCCCAGCGGAAATCGACGTCAAGTATCTCGAACGCTTTCCTGAATTCATTGAGTTCAGATCGCCCAAGAAGGATGGAGTGACTGAAGAAGGCGAGGAGTCCATAGCTTCTGATTCGGGTGCATCGCAGACGCCGAACGAGGCGCTGGAGCTCGCTTACGAAAGGCTGCGCACGGAACTGGCCTCAGAGATCCTTCAAACGTTGAAAGGTGCCGACCCGTCTCTATTCGAGAACATCGTAGTCGAGCTACTCGTGAAAATGGGCTATGGGGGAAGTCGGAAAGATGCCGGAAAAGCAATCGGTCGGAGCGGTGACGAGGGTATCGATGGCATCATCAAGGAAGATCATCTGGGTCTAGACAACATCTACATTCAGGCCAAGCGATGGGATGCAACTATTGGTCGTCCCGAAATTCAGAAGTTCGCGGGTGCACTGCAAGGGCAGCGCGCCCGCAAGGGCATCTTCATAACCACTTCTGATTTCAGCAGAGAAGCAAACGAGTATGTTTCGAAAATCGATTCCAAGATCGTTCTAATCGACGGCAAGTCACTCGCGCGTCTGATGATTGATTTTGGGGTTGGTGTCACGAGCGTAGCCATTTACGAAGTCAAGAAGATTGACTCGGACTACTTCGCTGAGGACTGAGAAGAACACCTAACAACGCGATCAAGGGGTATCGGACGCTTCCTTCGGTTCAGTGGACACCCTGACCTAACCGTTCAGGAGTGTCATCAATGCCAAGGCCCGGACCGAGAA